>NZ_JANUEN010000010.1:0-278603 GCF_024809815.1 Pseudomonas sp. BIGb0381 | reverse complement strand
GCATGGTCAGATCCTCGCGAAATCGACCCTGCCAGTTAAAAACTGTTACCTATGTGTGTGAACTGATTTGTAACCCATGTGGGTGAGTCATACCCGCTAGGGTGTTTTCGGTCGGTTTTTCGCTGGCTGAAAAAGCCGTCGAGATTCGTTGCTCCACCCCCGACGAACGGTATCGTCATCGTGATAAAGCCGCCACAAGCGCAAAGGTATGGCCATCACCACCAATCCTTTGATGGATCAGTCCAAAAGTGGCCCGATTATTTCGTTCCTCACTTTTGAGAAGCAATCGCCACACTTTTGCGGCGATTGCGCTGGCGCCGTGTGGCGCTTCCCTCACACAAAGGCGTTCCCGCCATTTCCCTGCGTCAGCACCACCCCGGATCAGGGGAGTGGCCATTCATGGGGTTAATTTCGCAAATCGTCGTTCAAGGCAAAAAGTGGTCGCGAGGAAGAGCTGACCTTCCATTTCGGTAGGGCAGGTTTCGCGTGTGGAGGCTGGCGGATCGGCGGAGTTTTCGCCGATCCCTGTCCTGGGGGCAGACTTAGGTGGCGACCTGGTCAGAATGAAAAAATACCACTTCGGTCTGGACTGCCATTCAATCTAGGAGCTTCCCCCTCGGGCTACTTAATTATTTGGGTAGCGGAACGTTGTGCGTTCGAGCAAGATCGAACACCTTAGCCTCTACGTCTAGGTAAGAATCTAATATTTCTTGGGATACGTGACTGGCTTCTTTATTCATTATTGAAATAGCCAGTCCTTTGTCATCTTTGCGTTTAGTATTGAACGCAAAGAACGCTGTATACCGTTTAGGTGAAACACCTTCGAAGGTTTCGAAAATGATTTTGTTTTCTGCTGCGAGGTCGATGGAGATCGCGTCGGAGTGTAGAGCCATTGCTAAACTTTTTTCATATGGCTCGATATATACAACTCGATTGATTCCGGAGGCGATTATATGCCTAGCGCAGTTGTGGCAAGGGTAGGTTGTTGTATACATTACCCCATCCGTGGTGCTGCCTGATGGTTTGCGAGCGATATTTAAAATGGCTTCCATCTCAGCATGAATTGCACGGGAGTATTCAATTAAGGCTCCGGCAGGTGTTTCTTTCAATATTTTTTTTGAAATTTCTTCTGCGAGGTTTGGATCGATTTTTGCGGAGCTTTCCAGAATTCTGACAATACTTTCTACCAATCGACTTTTATGAAAGTCGTTGTAACATTTCCTTCCATGGTTGACACATCGTTGGTCATTCACATTATCGGCTGAATAAAGACCTCCACCGGCTTGTGGAACGTCATTCCAGCCTACCGAAAGAATATTACCGGATGAGTCAGTGATCGCAGCCCCAACCTGCCGGCTGAGGCAGGCAGACTTCAGCGAGGCTGAGTGGGCTGCATACATCCCCGACTCATCTCGAGTAGGAGTAATGCCATTTTGTCCGTGAACAAGTCCTACAAATCTGCCGCAAGGTTTGGATAAGTTTCCGATGCTGGTCAAATGATTTCTTATGAAGAAATCTGATTTTTGAACTGTCTTCTCTAATAACTGGCCATGATCAAGATTCTCGTTTCGATCTCTTTCAATTAGTTCTTGAGCAGCTACGGAGCTCATTCCTTCTTGCTTAAGTTGATCTATTCTTGAGTGCTGAGGGCTCATTACGCCGACGAGATAAAATATATTTTTGTAAACTAATCTGAAGAGTTCTACTTCTGCGGGATTTTTAAGTTGGTCAATGATGTAAACAGTTCTCGGTGGGTCTTCTTCTTCGCTAGCGTTAATCTGAAGCTGCCGAGATATTGAAAGATTGTGAATGGCAAGGGTAGCTAAAGCATCATCCCCTAGTCGCTTGCGAATGCTATTGCCGAGATCTTGAAGTACACGGTAGCGCTCATCAACGCCGAGGCGATTTAAGTCTTTTCCAAAGTGATCTGATGGGAGAGGGTGACTAGCAAAATATTCTTTGATTATTGTGCTGAGCTTGATGGTGATTACGTGGTAATTACACAAACCAAACTGATTTTTTAGCTCTTCAACTACATCGGCTAGATTGCAGCCAACAGCTCCACATACGCCAATTACAATTTCTTTTGTCAGTCGAGATTTTATGCGAGCTTGTATGTTTTTTTCTTTTTCTTCGTTAGCAGCAGTAGCCTCGCCCATGCTGGGCAAAGCTTTTACATTCCCTGTACTCATCTCATTCCTGCTTACCAGTCGGTTTTTTGAGCGCGCCTTGAAATTTGCTCGGCCGCAATCTCGTACTCATTTTTTTTCTTTTTAGCTGCAAAAGCATCGGTATAGATCACAGCGCCTTTCAGGTCATCCTGGGTTTTCAAGTCCGTCCGATCTGACCTTCCCGTTCTTTCCTGAATGTTCATATGCTATCCCTTATGGATCAATTAAAAGCCTTGCAATTTTCTATCTGTTTGTGCTAGGGCTTGCTTGGTGTGGCCCGCGTTGATGATAAACGGTATAGCTCAGAATTTGTTATTCGTTGGTCTGAATTCATAATTGTATTTTTCTACTGGAGAAGGGGTTTTTACTAAGAATACCCAGATCTTGTGGACGCTCTTGTGAGAATTCGGTCATCGGTGGCCTGCAAAGCCATTAATCGGAAATTGTCAGGATCATCATTAGCAATGAGTGCGCCCGGGGATCATCGTTCAATTTACGGGTAGGGGGGGTGACCCTAGGTGTGCCAGATCTGTGCCGTACCCCCAATCTTTCCCCCAGATTAAAGAAGTGCTTTGATGCCTTAGGTAATACTTGACGAGCATCAAGCGCCAGCACCCCACCTTTAACGCTGGAAGCGGCGCGCTCCCTGGGTTGCGGGCAACTTGCCCGCGTTCTGTCGGCGAAAATCCGTCTAGGGCCTGTCTAGTATTGCCTGGCGCGCTAAGTATTTTTCTGGCCCGGTATTTCACCACCCCATCTCACCAGGATATTGATCGAGCATCTACCTTGACGGCCGCCTCCCGAATTTTAGACGGGGCTGGTGCTGGCCAGGCAGCCCGAATGCTCGCAAAGCCCTGACCTGCGTGGCTATCAGCGCTCCAGCCGCTGGTGGCGGCAGATAAATCCGTCAAGACCTGTCAAGAATTTCGTCAAGGCTGGTCAAGGATAACGGTCGCGTTTGCCGGTTTGATCGTGTGCCACTTGTCCCGCAAGTGACTGTCTCGGCAAGCCCCTTTTTCTGGACGAGGTAGCTATCCGGCCTCATGCCCGATCTGCCGCCAGCCTTTGCTGGCTTTGGCCCGCGGGTCGAGTCGGATGAGCTGCGGCGTCTCCAGCCGTCCAGAGCCTGTCCAGAATCTTGGCGAGTGTCATACCTCGCCGAGGCTGCCGGCGACGGTCAGCTCAGCAATGCCCTGGCGAATGAACACCAGGTTCTCGTCGAGCGTCTCCAGTGCGCCGCGCACGTTGTTGGCAATATCCGCCGATCCGCGCCGTTCGACCCTGTTGGAAAGCTCCTCTACCGCGGCGCCCAGAGCGAGCTGGTTTTGATTGAGGCGGTCGAACAGGCTGGCGATCAGTTTGGTATCCGTCATGGTGGCTCTCCGTGTTTCGAGAGAGCGTAGCACCGGCGCCGTGAGCGTCCGGAATCACTGTTACGTGGTTTGAGTCTGCCGGCGGCAAAGTGCCTAGAGATGTGATACGGGATTTCGCCGCATCTAATGCGTGAGCCCCGCCCACATTGGCCGCTGCGCGATCTCAGGGGGCCGCGCTCGCCGAATCCGTCTCATGCCTGTCTCACATTCGCCAGCGGTTCGGTAAAGGCCAGGTAAAAGTAGGCGGGCCGAGAGCGCCTTATTCGTCAGGGGTCTGTCAGGGGTATCATTGGCCACGGTGCGCTTGTTTGACGGGCTGGCTACGCGATCAGTCTCAGACGCCCACCCGGCGTGGTTTTTGTCTGATGGCTGCCTCGCATTCCGTCAAGCGTAGTCAAAGTGGAGAGCCAGGTTTTACACGCATTGCGAAGCGCCGGGGGACCGTATGAATCTCCAAGGCCACACCCCATGCTTCCACCACCTCATCAGCGGAGAGCAGTCCGGTTGAGCTGACGCTTCCAGTCGCCTGGATCGTTATGTCCCCCAGCACGGCCATGTAGGCGGCGATGGTTTGAGGCAGAACTAGAAAACCGAAACCATTGCTGTCGTGAACCATGAGTTCGTCCCGGCCGAGTGAAACACTGTGGAGAAGTGCCCGATAAGTGCGATGGGTGAATTTGGACAGTTCCTGATAGAAGACTCTGCGTTCAGTAGCCGCTTCCACCCCGTCTAATGCTTCGATCAGCTTCCGGATTTCGCCATGAGAAATCGTATCGTTCGCGTACCACTTCTTCAAAGCCAATTCGGCCTTTGGGGATTCCGCGTGCAAATAGCGCATCACGTCGATCGCTTCAACTGCGTCACGGAAGACTCGCGCAACTGGGCGGTGTCGTGTCTCCTTCAGTAAGGCCACGCAGTCTAGGAGTGATGCCAGCAAGTCCATGGTGATTAGCCAAGTCGCCTTCTGCAGCGACTGCTCGTCGCGATGGTATTTCAGTGTGTGCGGCCTGAGGCGTTTGATGATTTCGCGAAGCAGGGCATCGCATTCCCTAAGGAATTGCCGTTGGGCTTCGTGCTCATACGGGTTGTCATAAGCCTCTTGGGGATGTCGGCCCCAAACGATACTTGGCATTTTGTTCTCTCTGAAGGTTCCGATGTTCAATCATGGGAGTTTCCCCAGCGGGGGTAAACGTCTTGCAACAGACAGCCAGACACTATTCCGGCGGACGCTTAGGTTGCCAGTCAAAAGGCCTGCGTTTGGTGGAAACCTCAGTGGAAACCAGCGCCTGGCAACCGTGACTTTTGATAACAGGCCGGCGGCCGGGTTCGCACCAGGTTCGCGTAAGAGGGTGCGAACCAGACGTGCGAACCTCAGAGCGAACTTGCTGCCGGTACGCACCCGAATGCGTACCAACCGTGCGTACTGAGCTGCGTATTTGTTGTACGCATCCTTGATGAACCTTCGTTGTTGCTGGACCATCTGGAGCCAGCCAGTCCATCACGCGGCCTCCGGCATGAGTATGCAAGAGGCGGCCCCGTGATGGGCGCGAGCGAGGGGATGCCAACCATTCGCTGTCCGCTCCGGATCAGCTTAACCGGTGTATGCCTGAGGAGACACCGCTTGTTGTCGATCAATAGCGCCTTTGGTCAAATCGGAAGTAAGCGTTTGGATGCTTTTGACTTCCCCTTAACACTGCGCAGCTGCAGGTTTACATTCTTGGGGTGAGTCATCGGTTCAGGGTTGGCTCCATTTTTTAGAAATAATCGACAATATCTGGAGGCAAGAGCGCCCTCCTACCCAGTTAGCATTGGGGTGGGCGATGGTAATTATTTGCGGAAAGCCTACTTAATAAGGAGAATCCGTCCGGCTTGCAAAATTTAATGGAATACATCAAGGAAGAATTTCTACTATGACTCCAACACTGGGCTGGCTTCACATATCCGATCTGCACTTCCTTGACAAGCATGCCTGGCGGGATAACCAGCCTCTACAAAAGCTGATAGAAGACTTGGCTGCGCTGTTGAAGGATGGCTTGCGAGTCGACCTGGTGCTTTGTACTGGAGACATTGGCTTCGGAGAAACGAAAACTGAACCTTTAGCCAGCCAATATGCAGACGCAAAGGCATTCTTCGACAAAGTACTAGAAACCTGCAAGCTGCCGAGTGAGCGCTTATTCTTGGTGCCTGGTAATCATGATATTGACCGAAGCAAGGTCCGCAAGTCACAAACAGAGTGGTTGCGTTCTAACCAGCGAAACCCAGATCAAATCAATCAGGATTTTCGAGATAGTGATGCTGAGGTTAAGCAGGCGATGGAGCGACTTGCGGCCTATCGGAAGTTTATTGCAGACCACTATCCTCATATCTCGCTCGATGACAAGGCCACCTTTGCTGCCAAAGTCAAGATTAATGGAATTTCCATCACTCTTTCGGGACTGAACTCAGCATGGACCTGCGTCGACAACGACGATAGAAACCAGATTTGGCTAGCCGGCGAAGCTCAACTGCATGCCTGTAGCAAGGTCATCGAAGCCCAAGCTGACGGTAACCAATCGAACGTGCGACTTTGCCTGATGCACCACCCCCGGGATTGGTTCCAGCCCTCAGAAGCCCAGGCGCTCCGCGGGCGGCTGGAACAAGATTTTGATTTCGTACTTCACGGCCATGCACATGACCAATGGGTCGATGAGAAAGCTACGCCCAAGCACGTCGTCATAGCTGCTGGAGCGACTACTGGCGAAAGCCCGCTGGAATTTGGCTACAACTTAGTTCAGATCGCCCCAGGTAGGGCTGAGGTGCACTTGCGCCGCTACGATAAGAAGGGCTGTGGGTGGATTGAAGAGAATATCCATGGACGAACGAAACAAGGGATCTGGCATCTAGCGCCCCTGGCCAACCTGCCCGCCTTAGCTATCGCAGCTGCGCCAATCTCTGCGCTCGCACCTTCTGGAGCTTCCCCGCTCAGCCGCGGTCATCTTGGCCTAGAAGCTGCCTTGCTGGAATGCTCAAACCTACTGCGCAAAAACAGTTTGCTGGCTGTATTTGGCATGGCCGGTGTGGGTAAGAGCGTCTTGGTGGAGGAATTGCACATGCTTCCGGAATGGCAGAAACACCGCGGGGTTCAAATCACTGCGCGGGAGGACAGTGGCATCACTGATCTATTTGGGCAGCTAGCTCCCCTGCTGGGGATTCACGATGAACGTCCGAGCCCGCCAGCAGGCGATACAGCTGCGAAGGTGGCCGAAAACTTGCGCCATATGGCGCCTGACGCACCAGGTTTTTTTCTCCATATCCAACGCGCTCACCATTGGTTACAGAACGGGCACTGGAAGGATATGAACCTATCATATCTACTGGAAGGCTTGTCCCTCGCTTATCCAGAGAGCGCTATCGTCTTGGAAACCCGGGAACAGCCCGTGGTAAGTCTAACCAGCTTCGAAGCCACCGGACTGCCCAAGCAGGTTCTGGCTCACTATTTGGCGACTCCTCCCGGTTTGACTACGGGCTGGGTACTTACGGGCGACCAACGAACCTACCTGTTTTCACGCCTAGGCGGTGGTCACGGACGCGGCGCGCATTCTTTCGGTCTTGCATTGCTGGTGCGGCTCGCCGCAGAAAAATCGATCTCGCCCTACGATGTTTTGAGGCAATACCCGGACCTCTACTCGCAAGCGCTTTACGAAAAACTGTTCCGCGACCTCTACGAAAACGTCCTTTTGGAGGGAGAAAGGGCTTTATTGTTCGCCTGCTCGCTCTACCGCGATGGCTTGCACTACACTCATCTCCCTCGCCTGGAACGAGCCACATCCGCTCAAGATGCTGGCGCCGCATTGATCCGACGCCGGTTGTTGACGGAAAGGGCCGATTGGCTCTATCTGCACGACTTGGCGGCGGAGCAAGCTCTCAAGCTGTCGCCCGACGAGACACGCACTCTTAACTTACACCAAATCATTGCCGGATTTTGGCTGGATGAGTTGCAGGGGCAAAAAACGCTAATGGAAGCCAATATCCGCCGTGCGCTAGAAGCGCTTTATCACCTAGAACAAGGTGGTCAGGGGGAGAGGGTGGCGGAGATAGTCCCCATTCTGTTTGGCCGTCGCCCAGAAGAAACTGTGCAAGCATTGTGGAGGATTGAGGAGAGGTTTATATCCCAGAAACAGGACGCCAAAGTTCTCATGGTCCTAGAGTATCTGCTAAAAGTCAGTCCGAACGACCACCGGGCCATGCGCTTTTTGGGCGAATGCCGAAGGAGGCTTTATGGTCCCAAGGACCAGCATGCGCTAGAGCTGTTTAGACAAGCGACTCAATTAGATTCTGGTTTTCCCATTTACTGGACCAACTACGGCAGTGCTGTTATCGCCAGCGAAGACAAGGAAGGCCTCACAGAGTTTCTAGCTGAAGTTACAGGCGCTTCGGAAAGGGTACGAAACGACAATCATGTTGTTGGCGTTTACGCCGGCGCCCTAGAAGCGATGGGCCGAGGTGATGATGCGGCAAGCCTGCGTCAGGAAAAGATTGATGCAGGCAGCCGCAGTCCTGCTTTATATGCTGACCACGCCAAGTGGCTAATGGACAAGAAGGGTGATGCCGACGCTGCGCTGGCGTTGCTGGAACTAGCCCGAAAGCGGACTTGCGACAATGATATCACTGAAGCTATTTACGCCAGCGCCTTAGAGGCGGTCGGCCGAGGTGATGATGCGGCAAGCCTGCGTCAGGAAAAGATTGATGCAGGCAACCGCAATCCTGCTTTCTACGCTGACCACGCCAAGTGGCTAATGGATAAGAAGGGTGATGCCGACGCTGCGCTGGCGTTGCTGGAACTACTCCGTAAAAGGGGATTGCAGCGATGACATCACTGAAACCATTTACGCATTCGCTTTGGAGGCTGTCAGCCGAAACATTGAAGCAGCAAGTATCTGAGTAGATACCCCTCGATCGAGTCGACGCAGGCGACTTTTCAAAACCTGACATGTGGGCGGCGCGAAAACCTGAAATCGGATCAGGTGCGGGACTTGGCAGGATGTTGACCCTCGGCTGGTCCTGAGGCGATTGCTAAGCTCTTGCCTTATTTAGCAAAAGTTAGTCCCATCAGAAGTTGGCCAACCCGTCACCCTGTTAACAATTGTCAAGGTTGGCGGGCGCCGGGCGACTCTGTGACGGAGATCCCTGTGATAGATGGTGACCAGGCGGGGTGGTTACTTTTGGTGGTTACCTGAGTGGTTACCAGGCACGGCTTCTATTCCGCCATCATCTTGCCGAGCTTGTAATTACAGTATGAGCACAGGCCTTCAAAATGTTGTTCATCCACAGTTTATACAAACAGTAATGGCATTCAGTCTATATCTGTCTGTGTGCGCAATGGAAGATCAGCGTCAGGCCCGCTTGATCGACACGACATTACCCTTGGCCAAGTTGTCCAGATAGTCGGCATACCATTGCATCATGGTGGCGCGCTGGGCCAGGTACTGGGCTTTGTTGTAAACACCCGCTATGCCTTGCTTGATATGCGATAGCTGCGCCTCGATGTGGTTTTCGTCAAACCCGTGCTCGTTCAGAATCGTCGAGGCGATATGACGGAAGCCGTGCCCGGTCTGGCGGCCTTCATAACCGAGACGACGTAGAGCCATCAGAAAGACCGTGTTGCTGCGGGGCTTGGTGGTGTCGCTCCGACCAGGGAACAACATCGGGTAGGCACCAGTGAGCATCTGCAGGTTCCGCAGTAGCTCTACTGCCTGAATTGGCAGCGGCACTAGATGTTCGCGTCGGCGTTTCATGCGCTCGGCCGGGATCGACCACTGAGCTTTATTTAGATCGAACTCCGACCATCGCGCTTCGCGCAGTTCAGACGGTCGACAGGCGAGCATGGAAAGCAAGTGCAGGCCGATCCGCACGTCAGCGGTGCCGTATGCCCTGATTGCGCGCAAGAGAGCCGGAAGCTCATCAAGAGATACATGGGCATAGTTCTCGGCTGGCTTGGTCAGCAGGAATTTATGTAGCCCCTCCAGCGGGTTGTGAGTGGCTCGACCTGTTACTCGGGCCAGGTCGTAAATCTCCCGGCACATGCCTCGTACGCGGCTGGTCTGTTCGATGATGCCCTTCTGTTCCATGGAACGTAGGAACTCCATCCACTCCATGGGCAGGATCTCACGATAGATACGCTTACCGAATACCGGGAAGACGTGGAGTTCGAGCGCGCCAATCATTCGCACTGCGGTACCGGCTGTCCAGCTCAGGCGCTTGGAAGCGTACCATTCCCGCGCCAGCGCTTCGAAGGTCTGGCTAGAGGCTTCAGCCTCTGCGGTCTTTCTGGCTCGTTTGGTAGCAAGGGGGTTTCCGCCCTTGGCGGCGTCCTCTCTCAGCACAGCCGCTTTCTGTCGAGCCTGTGAGCCGGATAACTGGTGGTCGCCCGTGCCATAGCCGCCCAAGCCAAGCCATGACCACTTGCCGTCTGGCTTCTTGTAGCGCAATTGCCAAGACTTGTTACCGTCTGGGCGCACTCGCAGATACAGAGCGTTTCCGTCTAGCTCCCGGTATTCCTTGGCTTCAGGCTCCAGGGTGGCTAGCACGGTGTCGGCTAAAGGGCGGCGTTTTATCTCGCTGCGCTTCATGTCTCTTGTACCCCTCAGTTTCAATTATTTTTTAAGGTACATGAAGGGGTACACGAAGGGAAGATATAGGGAGAGGCAAGGAGATATAGCCAGAAACAAGAAAGCCCGCACAGGGCGGGCTTCTTGGGGTGTTTCGTAGACTGTCTGAGACAGCCCGAGACTGCTATATGGTGCACCCGGCGGGATTCGAACCCACGACCCCTGCCTTCGGAGGGCAGTACTCTATCCAGCTGAGCTACGGATGCTTGTGCGGGCGACATCATACCCATGTCGACCTTGGGCGTCCATGCCGGTCTTTGGCCGTTTCCCAGTAGGAATTTGCCGCTGGAAGGCCCTGCGCCGGGCGCCGTTGGTCAATGCGGCGGAACGCGCTCAAATCACGCTGATCTGAAAGTTCCGGCAAATGCGCCGTTTTCGTTCTTTTTTTCGAACAGACTATTGCCCTGTACCCCCATTGATCCTAGGATTCGTTTGAGATTTCAAACGCTCTGTCTCTCGTGCGCTATTTATTGATCGCGCGCGCGGGGGCTGATTTCCCTGACGGCAGCCCACAAGGCGCCTTTCAACAACTCTAATTCGCTCCGCGTGCGCGCGGTGCTGTTAAGGAAAGCCGACATGCAGCTCAAAGATTCCCAGTTGTTCCGCCAGCAGGCCTTTATCGATGGCGCTTGGGTGGATGCGGACAACGGTCAGACCATCAAGGTCAACAACCCTGCCACGGGCGAGATTATCGGCACCGTGCCAAAGATGGGCGCTGCGGAAACCCGCCGTGCCATCGAAGCTGCCGACAAGGCGCTGCCGGCCTGGCGTGCGCTGACCGCCAAGGAGCGCGCCAACAAGCTGCGCCGTTGGTTCGAGCTGCTGATCGAAAACCAGGACGACCTCGGTCGCCTGATGACCCTGGAACAAGGCAAGCCATTGGCTGAGGCCAAGGGTGAAATCGTCTACGCCGCGTCCTTTATCGAGTGGTTCGCCGAAGAAGCCAAGCGCATCTATGGCGACGTGATTCCCGGCCACCAGCCCGACAAGCGCCTGATCGTGATCAAGCAGCCTATCGGCGTGACCGCTGCGATCACCCCGTGGAACTTCCCGGCCGCGATGATTACCCGTAAAGCCGGCCCGGCCCTGGCCGCCGGTTGCACCATGGTGATCAAGCCTGCCTCGCAAACCCCGTTCTCGGCCCTGGCCCTGGTTGAGCTGGCGCACCGTGCCGGTATCCCGAAAGGCGTGCTGAGCGTGGTCACCGGCAGCGCCGGCGACATCGGCGGCGAGCTGACCAGCAACCCGATCGTGCGTAAATTGTCCTTCACCGGCTCGACCGAAATCGGTCGCCAGTTGATGGCTGAATGCGCCAAGGACATCAAGAAAGTTTCCCTGGAGCTGGGCGGCAACGCGCCATTTATCGTGTTCGACGACGCGGACCTGGATAAGGCCGTCGAAGGCGCGATCATCTCCAAGTACCGCAACAACGGCCAGACCTGCGTCTGCGCCAACCGCCTGTACATCCAGGATTCGGTGTACGACGCGTTTGCGGAAAAACTGAAAGTCGCGGTGGCCAAATTGAAGATCGGCAACGGTCTGGAAGAAGGCACCACCACCGGCCCGCTGATCGACGAAAAAGCCGTGGCCAAGGTCCAGGAACACATCGCCGACGCCCTGAGCAAAGGTGCCAAGCTGTTGGCCGGTGGCAAGGTCATGGAAGGCAACTTCTTTGAACCGACCATCCTGGTCGACGTGCCGAAAAACGCCGCCGTTGCCAAGGAAGAAACCTTCGGCCCGCTGGCGCCGCTGTTCCGCTTCAAAGACGAAGCCGAAGTGATCGCGATGTCCAACGACACCGAGTTCGGCCTGGCTTCCTACTTCTATGCCCGCGACCTGGGCCGTGTGTTCCGTGTGGCCGAAGCCCTGGAATACGGCATGGTCGGGGTCAACACCGGGTTGATCTCCAACGAAGTCGCGCCGTTCGGCGGCATCAAGGCTTCGGGCCTGGGCCGTGAAGGCTCCAAGTACGGGATCGAGGACTACCTGGAAATCAAATACCTCTGCCTGGGCATCTAAGCCGGGAAGGGATTGCAGTAAACGCAAAGGGCACGAGAGCGCTGACCCTTTGCGTGTTTCACATCGTTATTCGTAGTGGCCGGGAAAGCTGTGGCAGTCGATCATCGCATGCTGCCGTAGTTGCCTCCCCGCCACGTATTCCTTGAGCAGCGCCACCCGATGAGTGGCGAATGAGGACTTTATGAGCAAGACCAACGCTTCCCTGATGAAACGCCGCGAAGCCGCTGTACCGCGCGGTGTTGGCCAGATTCACCCGATCTTCGCCGAATCCGCGAAGAACGCCACCGTGACCGACGTTGAAGGTCGCGAGTTCATCGACTTCGCCGGCGGTATCGCCGTGCTGAACACCGGCCACGTGCACCCGAAAATCATCGCCGCCGTGACCGAACAGCTGAACAAGCTGACCCACACCTGCTTCCAGGTACTGGCCTACGAGCCGTACGTCGAAGTGTGCGAAAAAGTGAACGCCAAGGTTCCAGGCGATTTCGCCAAGAAAACCCTGTTGGTCACCACCGGTTCCGAAGCCGTTGAAAACGCCGTGAAAATCGCCCGTGCCGCGACTGGCCGTGCTGGCGTGATCGCGTTCACCGGCGCCTACCACGGCCGCACCATGATGACCCTGGGTCTTACCGGTAAAGTCGTGCCTTACTCGGCCGGCATGGGCCTCATGCCCGGCGGCGTGTTCCGCGCGCTGTACCCGAACGAACTGCACGGTGTCAGTGACGACGACTCCATCGCCAGCATCGAGCGCATCTTCAAGAACGATGCCGAGCCGCGTGATATTGCCGCCATCATCATCGAGCCGGTACAGGGCGAAGGCGGTTTCTACGTCGCGCCGAAGCCGTTCATGAAGCGCCTGCGCGAACTGTGCGACAAGCACGGCATCCTGCTGATCGCCGACGAAGTGCAAACCGGTGCCGGCCGTACCGGTACCTTCTTCGCCATGGAACAGATGGGCGTTGCTGCCGACCTGACCACCTTCGCCAAATCCATCGCAGGCGGTTTCCCGTTGGCCGGTGTGTGTGGCAAGGCCGAATACATGGACGCCATTGCCCCAGGTGGCCTGGGCGGCACCTACGCCGGTAGCCCGATCGCTTGCGCCGCTGCGCTGGCAGTGATGGAAGTGTTCGAAGAAGAGCACCTGCTGGACCGCTGCAAGGCTGTCGGCGAGCGCCTGGTGACTGGCCTCAAGGCGATTCAAGCCAAGTACCCGGTAATCGGTGAAGTGCGTGCCCTGGGCGCGATGATCGCGGTCGAGTTGTTTGAAGACGGCGACAGCCACAAGCCAAACGCTGCGGCCGTTGCCGCTGTAGTGGCCAAGGCGCGTGACAAGGGCTTGATCCTGCTGTCCTGCGGCACCTACGGCAACGTGTTGCGCGTACTGGTCCCGCTGACCTCGCCGGACGAGCAGTTGGACAAAGGCTTGGCGATCATCGAAGAGTGCTTCTCCGAGCTGTAAGCGGAAGTTGGCCTGATCGATAGAAAAACCCGCTTCGGCGGGTTTTTTTGTGCGCTTGCAGCACCTTCAGACCTCGTCGCACCGCCCCTCCCACAATGATCGGCATTCAGCCAGCGATGACGCGATTCTTGCCCAGGCGCTTGGCCTCATACATGGCGGCATCGGCGCGGGCGAACAGGCTGTCCAGGGTGGAGTCCTCCTCGGTCAGGCTGGCCAGGCCCTGGCTGATGGTCACGCTGAACGCCTGGCCTTCATAGCTGAAGCTCAACTCCTGGATCTCTTTGCCCAGGCGTTCAGCCACCTGCAACGCCATCTCCGGCGCGCAACCCGGCAGAACTGCGGCGAACTCTTCGCCGCCAATGCGCCCGAACAGATCGCCACGGCGCAGTACCCCGCGACCGCTCTCGGCGATACGCCGCAGCACCTGGTCGCCCTCCAGATGGCCGTAGGTGTCGTTGACGTCCTTGAAGTCATCGATGTCCAACAGCAGGAAGGCCAGCGGCGCGCCTTGGGCACAGGCGCTGTCGAAGGCCTGGTTTGCGCATTCGAAGAAGTGTCGGCGGTTGCTGCTCTGGGTCAGCACGTCGGTGGTGGCGAGACGGTGCAGCTCCAGTTCCATCTGTTTTTTTTCAGTGATGTCTTCGGCCATGCCGACCACGATCACCGGCTCGCCAGGTTCGACCTGCTGGTTGATGTAGCACTTGTCGCTCAGCCAGCGGATCTGCCCGTCGGCGGTGATGATGCGGTACTCGCGATCCTCCACGGCACCCTGCTCCAGTACGCGCGCCAGGCTGTGTTCGGCGTAATCGAGGTCTTCGGGGTGAATGCTGTTGCGCCATTCGCGGTGGTCGGCCAGCAACAGGCCGGCGGAACGTCCAAAAATCCGTTCGTATGCCGGGCTTACGTAGAGCACGCGGCGAGTTTGCCAATCGATGGCCCAGAGCACGGCATTCACACTGACCAGCAGCGAACTCAGTAATTGTTCGCGTTCGCTCAGTCGTTCGACTTCGCCCTGGGCATGTACCAGTGCCAGCAGGGTTGCTGCCGCAGCCGGACGCGGAGGGTCAGCGGTAGGGCTGTCGGTGGTGAAGGGCTTTTCGAGAACCATCGGCACAACTCTCTCTGGGCGCGCCGCAAGATCAAGCAGCGGTCACTACAAGGGGTCACCATGATGGCGAAGTGTTCATTGAGAGAGGCGAATTGCAGTGAAGTTCCGTCAATAGTATCGATTGACGGTGTCCGAGAAATGGCGCCAAAAAGCTGATGGGCGGGAGGGAGGGCCCTCCCGCCATGTTGTCATACAGATGCAGGTCGCAGCGAATAGGTCTTCAATTGGTGGGCAAAATCCCGCAGGGACTGGATGCCGCTGGCCTCGGCCTCGTGTACCCATTCCTTGATGGCCGCCAGCATATCGTGGCCGTTGGAGCTGGTCTTGAGCCAGATCTGCTGCAGCGCCAGGCGTTTTTCGTAGATCACTTTCAGCGCCTGGCTGTGTTCCAGCATGCTCTGGATACGCAGGTGGTGGCGGTCATCCAGCAGGCTGGTTTCCCGCGACAGCAGGCGTTTGGCGCGGTGGAACTGGTGGCGCACCGAGTGATCGACCTTCTCCAGCTCCTGCTTGACCAGCGGGCCAATCACCAACTTGCGGTACTGGGCCATGATCTGGAAGCGGTTGTTGAGGATCGCCATGGCGGTGTCCATGTCCAGATGGCCCTTGCCTTCCACGCGGTGGGCAATCGGTGCCACACGCTGCACCTTGGCCAGGCGCAGGAAGCTGAACACTTTGATCCACGCCCAGCCCAGGTCGAACTCCCACTTCTTCACCGACAGCTTGGCCGAGTTGGGGTAGGTGTGGTGATTGTTGTGCAGCTCTTCGCCGCCGACGATGATGCCCCACGGCACCAGGTTGGTGGCGGCGTCACGGCATTCGAAGTTGCGATAGCCGACGGCATGGCCCAGGCCATTGATCACACCGGCGGCCCAGAACGGAATCCACATCATCTGGATTGCCCAGATGGTGATGCCGATGGTGCCGAACAGCAGCAGGTCGATTACGCCCATGATCGCCACACCCAGCAGCGGGTAAGGGGTGTAGATCTTGCGCTCGATCCAGTCGTCCGGGCAGTTCTTGCCGTAGATGCGCAGGGTCTCGGGGTTTTCGGCCTCGGCGCGGTACAGCTCGGCGCCTTTGCGCAATACGGTGGACAGGCCCTTGATCACCGGGCTGTGCGGGTCGTCGACGGTCTCGCATTTGGCGTGGTGCTTGCGGTGGATGGCGGTCCACTCGCGGGTGTTCTGCGCCGTGGTCAGCCACAGCCAGAAGCGGAAGAAGTGTTTCAGGCCGGCATTGAGCTCCAGGGAGCGATGGGCTGAATAGCGGTGCAGATAGACCGTGACCCCAACGATGGTCACGTGGGTCATCAACAGAGTGACTGCCACCAGTTGCCAGGCCGACAAGTCAAGAAAACCGTTGTACCACATAGGCTGTATGGCCCTCAGATAAAGAAAAGAACAGCTCACGCATTATCACTAAGCCTACAGAGAAAACCAGCGGCCCTTTCAGATAAGACTTACCAGATGTTACATATCCTATAATCCCCATTCTTTGTAGGATGATTCTTGGCTTTTAGTAAGGATTACTAGGCATATGCTGTTTTCATACCGAGGTGCCCTGAGTGCGGGGCTGGTATACCTGCTGGCTTCAAGCGCCTGGATAGGCGTTACTCAACGGGTATTGATCGAGTTTCTCGATAATCCGACCGAGCTGAGCCATTGGTTGCAGGTGCGCGGCTATGTGTGGGTAGCGCTCAGCGCCCTGCTGATCTACCTGATTTGTGCCCGATCTGCCCAGGCCCACCAGCAGCGGCAACCCTTGAAAGAGAACCGCGAGCGCCTGCGCCAGGCTGCTGCCGTGTTCGACTGCACCCGCGAAGGGGTATTGGTTACCGACGCCAAGGGCCTGATCGTGCATGTAAACCGGGCCTTCATGGAAATCACCGGCTACCAGCGCGAAGACGTCATGGGCCAGCAGCCGAGCCTGTTCAAGTCCGGTCGCCATTCGTCGCATTTCTATCAACAGATGTTCCAGACCCTGGAACACACCGGTGAATGGAGCGGTGAAATCTGGAATCGGCGCAAAAGCGGTGAGATTTATCCACAGTGGCAAACCATTCGCGTGATTCACGATGACCGGGGTCATCTCAGCCATTACGTTGCGGTGTTTTCCGACATCAGCGCCATCAAGGATTCCGAGCACGAGTTGGCCCACCTGGCTCACCACGACCCGCTGACCGACCTGCCCAACCGCCTGCTGTTCACCGACCGCGCCGAGCAGGCGCTGGCCTCGGCGCAACTGCACAAACGCGGTTGCGCCCTGCTGTTGCTGGACCTGGACCACTTCAAGATCATCAACGACAGCCTCGGCCATAACATCGGCGACCAATTGCTCAAGCTGGTGGGTGAGCGGCTCTCCGCGCTGTTCGGCCCCGGCGTCACCCTGGCGCGCCTGGGCGGGGATGAGTTCGCGGTGCTCGCGGAAAATTGCTCACAGGTGGTGCAGGCGGCGGCGTTGGCGCAGCGCATGCTGGATGAGATGAAACAGCCGTTTATCTTTGACGGCCATCAACTGTTTATCAGCGCCAGCATCGGCATCAGCCTGTTCCCCAATGACGCCCTGAGCGCCGAGCAGTTGCTGCGCAACGCCGATTCTGCACTCTTCAAGGCCAAAAGCGTGGGCCGCGAAGGCTACGCCTTGTACACCGAAGAACTCACCGCCCACGCGCAGAACCGGGTGGAAATCGCCAGCGAACTGCGCCGCGCCCTCGAACGGCAGGAACTGCGCGTCTACTACCAGCCTGTGCACGATTTGCACACCAGCCGCCTGATCGGCGTCGAAGCGCTGGTGCGCTGGCAACACCCCGAGCGTGGCCTGGTGCCGCCGGGCGATTTCATCCCCATCGCCGAACGCACCGGGCTGATTGCCGATATCGATGGCTGGGTGATGGACCAGGCCTGCCGACAGATGTGCCAATGGCTGGCCGACGGTTTGCCGTTGAGCTTTATCGCCATCAATGTATCGAGCCGCCTGTTTGCCCGACGCGAACTTTACGATCAGGTCGCTCAGGTGCTGCACGACACCGGCCTGGACCCGGCTTTCCTTGAGCTGGAAGTCACCGAAAGCGCAGTGATGGATGACCCTGAAGTGGCCCTGGAACAGCTGCACCGCTTGCGCGAACTGGGCTTGCGCCTGGCCATTGATGACTTCGGCACCGGCTATTCCTCCTTGCTGCGCCTCAAGCGCCTGCCGGTGCAGAAGCTCAAGATCGACCAGGGCTTTGTCGCCGGGCTGCCGTGGGACGAAGACGATGCCGCCATCGTGCGGGTGGTGATCGCCCTGGCGAAAAGCATGGGCATGCAGGTGCATGCCGAGGGGATCGAACAGGTGGAGCAGGCGCGGTTCTTGTTGGAGCAGAACTGCGATATGGGCCAGGGGTACTGGTTTGGACGGCCGATGCCGGCGCTGGAAATTGACTGGGACCGCGCACCCGCCATTCAGACTTGAAATGCATTCAAATGTGGGAGGGGGCTTGTGCCCCCTCCCACATTTGGATATTCACAAGGCCTAATTTCTCCGCTCAGACACAAAACCCTCTCGTAACCCCACGCCCTACCAGAAAATTCTTTTTGGTTATATAAACATTCTCAAATAGTCTTTTTAAGAATATCCGCGCTTATCTACTATCGCCCTACGCCGCAAGCAGTGCCGCCACTGCGAGGCACTATTCATTTCAGGAGCGAGACCATGAGCGCATCTCTACGTAGCGTCGACGGCCAGGACGAAGCAGCCATTTTGCGTGAGATCCAGAGCGCCTTGCGCGATCTGCGGTTTGGCGCGGTGGAAATCACTGTGCACAACGCCCAAGTGGTACAGATCGAACGCAAGGAAAAATTCCGTTTGCAGAACCCGGGTAACAAACCGAGCTAAGCAAGAACGGCGATAGACCCGCAACTATAAGAAAAAGCCAACACCCCAGAATTTCAGGAGCTTCTATGTCGTCGATTCGCCGTTATGCCCTGGCCGCCCTGGCCAGTGCCGTGTTTGCCGGTTCCGCGGTTGCCAAGGACTACGAGTTGCTCAACGTTTCGTACGATCCTACCCGTGAGCTGTACCAGGACTACAACGCTGAGTTCACCAACTTCTGGAAACAGTCTCACCCCGGCGACAACGTCAAGATCCAGCAATCCCACGGTGGTTCGGGCAAGCAAGGCCGGGCAGTGATCGACGGCCTGCGCGCCGACGTGGTGACCCTGGCCCTGGCCGGTGACATCGACGAAATCGCCAAGCTGGGCAAGACCCTGCCGGAGAACTGGCAGACCCGCCTGCCCGACGCCAGCACTCCATACACCTCGACCATCGTGTTCCTGGTGCGCAAGGGCAACCCTAAAGGCATCAAGGATTGGGGCGACCTGATCAAGAAAGACGTGTCGGTGATCACGCCTAACCCGAAAACCTCCGGCGGCGCGCGCTGGAACTTCCTTGCCGCCTGGGCCTACGGCCTGAAATCCGGTGGCAGCGAAGCCAAGGCCCAGGAATACGTGAAAGAGCTGTTCAAGCACGTGCCGATCCTCGACACCGGCGCGCGCGGTTCGACCATTACCTTCGTCAACAACGGTCAGGGCGACGTGTTGCTGGCCTGGGAAAACGAAGCCTTCCTGGCCCTGAAAGAAGACGGCGGCGCCGACAAGTTCGACATCGTCGTACCGTCCCTGTCGATCCTTGCGGAGCCTCCGGTGGCCGTGGTCGACAAGAACGCCGAGAAAAAGGGCAACACCGAGATCGCCACTGAATACCTCAAGCACCTGTACAGCCCGGCTGGCCAGGAGATTGCGGCGAAGAACTTCTACCGCCCACGCGATGAAAAAGTCGCCGCCAAATATGCCCAACAGTTCCCGAAACTGGACCTGGTGACTATCGACAAAGACTTCGGCGGCTGGAAAACTGCCCAACCGAAATTCTTTAACGACGGTGGCGTGTTCGACCAGATCTACACGGCGCAGTAAGCCAAAGTACCTGTAGGAGCGAGCTTGCTCGCGAAGAACTCAAGGGCACCGCGTTCATTCAGAATTCCCGCGTCATCGTTGACGATCTTCGCGAGCAAGCTCGCTCCTACAGTGGTTTCTACCTTTAACCAAGGACTCTTATGTCGCGTCGTATTTCCCCCGTCATACCCGGCTTCGGGCTGACGCTGGGCTACACCGTGGTGTACCTCAGCCTGATCGTACTCATCCCGCTGGCGGCGATGTTCGTACACGCCGCTCAACTCACCTGGGATCAGTTCTGGAACATCATCTCCGCACCCCGTGTGCTGGCGGCGTTGAAACTGAGCTTCAGCACCGCGCTGTACGCCGCCCTGATCAATGGCGTGATCGGTACGCTGCTGGCCTGGGTGCTGGTGCGCTACACCTTCCCCGGCCGCAAGATCATCGATGCGATGATCGACCTGCCGTTCGCCCTGCCCACCGCCGTGGCCGGTATTGCCCTGACGGCGCTGTACACGCCGACCGGCCTGGTGGGCCAGTTCGCCGCTGACCTGGGCTTCAAGATCGCCTACAGCCCATTGGGCATCACCCTGGCGCTGACCTTCGTGACCCTGCCGTTCGTGGTGCGCACGGTGCAGCCGGTACTGGCCGATATCCCCCGGGAAATCGAAGAAGCCGCCGCCTGCCTGGGCGCCAAGCCGTTGCAGGTGTTCCGCTACATCCTCGTCCCCGCGCTGCTGCCCGCCTGGCTGACCGGCTTCGCCCTAGCGTTTGCCCGTGGCGTCGGTGAGTACGGCTCGGTGATTTTCATCGCCGGCAACATGCCGATGAAAACCGAGATCCTGCCGCTGCTGATCATGGTCAAGCTCGACCAGTACGACTACCGCGGCGCCACCTCCATTGGCGTGCTGATGCTGGTGGTTTCCTTTGTCCTGCTGCTGCTGATCAACTTGTTGCAGCGGCGCATCGAACGTCCATAAGGAGGCGCGGAACATGTCCCAATCGTCTATTTCCGCAGCATCCTCGGCCAACGCAGCCCGCCGTGGCAGCGCTGTTTCCCGGCGCATCCTGATCAGCCTGGGGTGGCTGGTGTTCTTCCTGTTCCTGCTGCTGCCGCTGTTTATCGTGGTGTCCCAGGGCTTGAAGAACGGCCTCGGTGCGTTTTTCACCGCGATCCTTGAACCGGACGCATTGTCCGCACTGAAACTCACGGTGATCGCCGTGCTGATTTCGGTGCCACTCAACCTGGTGTTCGGCGTCAGCGCCGCCTGGTGCGTGAGCAAGTACTCGTTCCGTGGCAAGAGCATCCTGGTGACGCTGATCGACCTGCCGTTCTCGGTCTCCCCGGTGATCGCAGGCCTGGTCTACGTGCTGATGTTCGGCGCCCAGGGCTTGTTCGGCCCATGGCTGCAGGAGCACGACATCCAGATCGTGTTCGCCTTGCCCGGCATCGTGTTGGCGACCATCTTCGTCACCGTGCCATTCGTCGCCCGTGAACTGATCCCGCTGATGCAGGAGCAGGGCACCCAGGAAGAAGAGGCCGCGCGCCTGCTGGGCGCCAATGGCTGGCAGATGTTCTGGCATGTCACCGTGCCGAACATCAAATGGGGCCTGATCTACGGCGTGGTGCTGTGTACCGCGCGGGCCATGGGGGAGTTCGGCGCGGTGTCGGTGGTGTCCGGCCACATTCGCGGCGTGACCAACACCTTGCCGCTGCACGTCGAGATTCTCTAC
The DNA here is from genome assembly GCF_024809815.1 of Pseudomonas sp. BIGb0381. NCBI lineage: Bacteria > Pseudomonadati > Pseudomonadota > Gammaproteobacteria > Pseudomonadales > Pseudomonadaceae > Pseudomonas > Pseudomonas sp. BIGb0381. The sequence goes on along the minus strand of NZ_JANUEN010000010.1, from coordinate 257,161 downwards.
AACGAATACAACCACGTTGCCGCCTTTGCGGTGGCGAGTCTGCTGCTGATCCTGGCGCTCTTCATCCTGCTGCTCAAGCAGTGGAGCGAGAACCGTATTAATCGCCTGCGCGCCGCTGCGGCTGAGGAATAAGTCATGTCGATCGAAGTCCGTAATGTCAGCAAGAACTTCAACGCCTTCAAGGCCCTGGACAGCATCAACCTGGATATCCAGAGTGGCGAGCTGGTGGCCTTGCTTGGGCCTTCCGGCTGCGGCAAGACCACCTTGCTGCGCATCATCGCCGGCCTGGAAACCCCGGATGACGGCAGCATCGTGTTCCACGGTGAAGACGTCTCCGGCCACGACGTGCGCGATCGCAACGTCGGTTTTGTGTTCCAGCACTACGCGCTGTTTCGCCACATGACCGTGTTCGACAACGTCGCCTTCGGCCTGCGCATGAAACCGAAAAAACAGCGCCCGAGCGAAAGCCAGATTGCGGCCAAGGTTCACGAACTGCTGAACATGGTGCAACTGGACTGGCTGGCCGACCGTTACCCGGAACAACTCTCCGGTGGCCAGCGCCAGCGTATCGCCCTGGCCCGCGCCCTGGCGGTGGAGCCGAAAGTGCTGCTGCTGGACGAACCTTTCGGCGCCCTCGACGCCAAGGTGCGTAAAGAACTGCGCCGCTGGCTGGCGCGCCTGCACGAAGACATCAACCTGACGTCGGTGTTCGTGACCCACGACCAGGAAGAGGCCATGGAAGTCGCCGACCGCATCGTGGTGATGAACAAAGGCGTGATCGAGCAGATCGGCTCACCGGGCGACGTCTACGAAAACCCGGCCAGCGATTTCGTCTACCACTTCCTCGGCGACTCCAACCGCCTGCACCTGGGTGAAGACAAGCACGTGCTGTTCCGCCCCCACGAAGTGTCGCTGTCGCGGCATGAGCTGGAAGACCACCACGCGGCTGAAGTGCGTGATATTCGTCCATTGGGCGCGACCACGCGGGTAACCTTGAAGGTCGAAGGCCAGACAGACCTGATCGAAGCCGAAGTGGTGAAGGACCACGACAGCCTGACCGGTTTGGCTCGCGGCGAGACCTTGTTCTTCAAACCCAAGGTCTGGCAGAAAGCCTGAGCCCCAAACAGAAATCCCGATGTGAAACAGGTTCAATGTGGGAGGGGGCTTGCTCCCGATAGCGGTGTTTCAGCCAGATTATCTGCTGCTGACCCACTGCAATCGGGAGCAAGCCCCCTCCCACATTCAGATATGTCTCGGCTTCAGATCGCGGCGAACCACCGGTCCCGAGCGCTCCTCAATCTGTTGCTTGAGGCCCTGGCGCAACCCCAGCAAAAACGCCACCTCCGCCACCACAAACAACGGCCCCACAATCAGCCCCGATACGTCATCCACAAACGCGGGCTTCTTGCCTTCGTAGTAATGCCCGACAAACTGAATCACCCAACCCACCACAAACAGGCCGATGCCGCTGCTGAGCCACACCATCGTGCTCTGCGCCGCCAGCTCATGCCCGGCCCATACCGACAAGCCCATCAACACCGTCATCAGCGCGCCCAGGGCCAATTCCAGGCGCAGGTAAAACCACGCGGAAAACAGCGCGACAATCACGGCGGGTGAAATCCACAGCCCACCCACCGCCCATTCGGGGCGTGACAGCAGCACGGCCACCGCGACCACAATCATCGGGATGCCAATGAAGTGGCTGGCGATATTGCGCGGGTCGCGGTGGTAGGCGGCGTATTGACTGAGGTGGTCGACGAGGCTTTTCATTGTTGTTCCTCCTGTAGGATGTTTGATCATGCCCTGTCAGCCTGGGACTAACTGTCAGCTGGGCGACAATCTTCGGAGTTCTCATGGACGCGACGCAATGGCACTCCCGGTTGGCCGTCGGTCACTGGTTCAGTCACCTGCCCGTACCGTTCCAGCATAGTCTGCTGGCCCATGCGCGGCTGCGGCAGCTGACGGCGGGACAGTACCTGTTCAAGCGCGGCGACCCGCCCTGTGGCTTGTATGCGGTGCTCGACGGCACCCTGCGTGTCAGTGCGGTGAATGAGCACGGCAAGGAAGCGCTGTTGAGCCTGGTGGGGGCGCCCTACTGGTTCGGCGAGATCTGCCTGTTCGACGGTTTGCCGCGCACCCATGACGCCTGCGCCACGGGGCCGTGCACGCTGGTGCAGGTGCCGCAGCAGGCGCTGTTGAAAATTCTCGATGAATCCCCTCGGTACTGGCGCGACCTGGCGTTGCTGATGAGCCAGAAGCTGCGCCTGAGTTTTATTGGCCTCGAACAGCTCAGCCTGATGCCCGCCTCGGTTCGCCTGGCCCATCGACTGTTGATGATCGTTGAGGGTTACGGCGACATGGAACCGTCAAAGCGCGTGCTGCAACTGCCCCAGGAAGACCTGGCGGCGATGCTGAGTCTGTCGCGCCAGACCACCAATGCCTTGCTCAAGGACCTGCAAACCCAGGGCATCGTGCGCCTGGGCTACGGCGAGATCGAAATCCTCGATGCACAGCGGCTACGAGAGGCGGCGCACACCTGAGGGTGTTAGCCTGCAAACCTGATCAATCGAGGTGTGTTATGCGTGTCCTGTTAGTGGAACATGAATCCGAAGAGGCGCAGCGGATGGCCCAGGGCTTGAACGAGGCCGGTTACACCGTGGAAGTTGCGGCCAACGGCATGGCGGCGCAGCGCTTTGTCGAAAGCGCCGAGTACGACCTGGTGATCCTGGATGTGATGCTGCCAGGCCTGAATGCCTGGAAGCTGCAGCAGGCGATCCGGCAGAAGGGCGAAACGCCGGTGTTGTTCCTGACCACGCCGGGCGGGATTGAGGATCGCCTGCGCGGCTTGGAGCTGCATGAGGATGATTACCTGCTCAAGCCGTTTGAGGCCAAGGGGTTGGTGATGCGGGTGAAGAAACTGTTGCGGCGCGATCGGGGTCGCTGATTGATCCCGTCACTGTAGTGCCTGAAAGATTGCCATCGGGAGCAAGCCCCCTCCCACAGGAGAACGCATTTCAAATGTGGGAGGGGGCTTGCTCCCGATGAGGCCTTCAGCCTCCCCACAAATCCCCCTACCGCAACCCATCCCGAAACTGCCCCGGCGTCATCCCCGTCCAGCGCTTGAACGCCCGGTTAAAGCTGCTGGTATCAGCAAACCCCAACAGGTGACTGATCTCCGCCAACGAGCACTGTGGATCACGCAGATGCAACAACGCCAGATTCTCCCGGCACTCATTGAGCAACGCATCAAACCGACACCCCTCATCCGCCAGATGCCGCTGCAAACTGCGCAAACTCAAGTGCAGCGCCTGGGCAATCCGCTCGGCACTCGGCTCGCCATCGGGCAGTTGCGCCTCGATGGCCGCGCGCACCTTGCGTTCCCAGGTCAGCGGTTGCAGTTGGGCCAGGGTGCGTTTGAGCACGGTTTCGTTGTGTTCGGCCAGTTCCGGGTTGGCGTCGTCCAGGTGGCTGTCGAAATCGCTGGCGGCGAATTCAAGGCGGTCTTCTTCGGCGCCGAAAAACACCGGTGCGCGGAACACCGCGTGCCAGGGCTTGGGGTCGGCAGGTTGCGGGCGCCGCAGGTAAACCGCCAGCGGCGCATAGTCGCGGCCCAGGCGGTTGCGGCACGTGCGCACATAGATCGCGGCAAACGCATCGATGGCTTCCAGCGCCGGCGCCGGGCTGCCCGGCGGTTGCAGCAGGCGAAAGCGGTAGCGCTCGCCATCGCCGCTGAGTTCCAGGGTCAGGGCATCGCTGACCACCTGGTGATACCGCACGATGCGCTCGAACACCTCGCGCAGGCTGCCACTCGCCACCAGCGCATAACCCAGCGCATGAAAGGTGGTCGGGCTGACAAACCGCGACACCCGCAACCCGATTGCCGGATCGCCGCTGGCCTGCACCGCCAGTTCCCACAAACGCGTGGTGGCCGACAGCGGGTAACGCGCGTTGGGGTCGTCCATCTGCTGCGGATCGAGCCCGGCCTGGGCGCACAGCGCGGCGCTGTCGAGGCCCAGGGCATCGAGCTGCTTGCGCAGGGCGCGGGTCCAGCTGGCGAGGGAAGTCGGTTCGGTCATGGCGATTGGCGCTTGCGGTCAACAGGTTGGCGTGTGGGGCTAGCGTCCTGCAAGAAGCCCTGGTGCAGGATGTAACCATCAATGAATAAGAGGATGGGAGCATGGACGGTACTTCTGCAAGTCCCCAGCAGATGAACGCGCAACAGCGTTCGGCGCATATCCGCGAGGTGGTGCTCGCCGAAGGCGTGCGCTTGCGCCGGCAGCACCCGTGGTTGCAGCATCAGGACGCCCTGGGCGCGGGCATTCTGGCCTTTGCGCTGGTGGGCATGATCGGCTCGGCGGCGCTCTATATCAGCGGTCACATGGCCTGGTGGGCCTGCCTGCTGCTCAATGCGTTCCTCGCCTCACTGACCCACGAGCTGGAACACGACCTGATCCACAGCATGTACTTTCGCAAACAGCGCGTGCCGCACAACCTGATGATGGGCCTGGTGTGGCTGGCGCGGCCGAGCACCATCAACCCGTGGATCCGTCGCCACCTGCACCTCAATCACCACAAGGTCTCCGGCACCGAGACCGATATGGAGGAGCGTGCGATCACCAACGGCGAGCCCTGGGGCTTCGCGCGGTTGCTGATGGTGGGCGATAACGTGATGTCGGCGTTTATCCGCATGCTGCGCGCCAAGACCTGGGGCCACAAACTCAAGATCCTCAAGCGCTCGCTGCTGGTCTACGCACCGCTGGCGCTGCTGCATTGGGGCGCGTGGTACCTCTTTCTCGGCTTCCATGCCGCCAACGGTATCGCCAGCCTGCTGGGCACGCCGATCGACTGGTCCACCGGCACCTTGCAGATGATGCACGTGATCGACATCGCCGCCGTGGTGATCATCGGCCCCAACGTGCTGCGCACCTTTTGCCTGCACTTTGTCAGCTCCAACATGCATTACTACGGCGACGTGGAACCGGGCAATGTGATCCAGCAAACCCAAGTATTGAACCCGTGGTGGATGTGGCCGTTGCAGGCGTTCTGCTTCAACTTCGGCAGCACCCACGGGATTCACCATTTTGTGGTGAAGGAGCCGTTCTACATCCGCCAGATGACGGCCAAGGTGGCGCATAAGGTCATGGCGGAGATGGGCGTGCGCTTCAATGATTTCGGTACGTTTGCGCGGGCCAATCGGCTTGGCTTTCCACCGCCAGCAGCGTCTCGATCAACGCTTTCGCCGCAGGCGACAAGCGCACCCCAGCGCGGCTGATCACACCACAGCAGTCGTTCAAGCTGTCGAGGGCGTGGGGCAGGTTGCGCCAGTGCAACACCTGCAACTCGCCCAGGGCGAATGCCTCGACGAAGGCCTCTTCAGCCCCCAGTCCGATGGCGTCGCCCGCGCGCACGAAGCTGCGGTGTTCGTTAAACGCGAGGAAGTAGGGCAGTTGGCGAAGGTCCGTGGTGTGCCCGGCATCCTGTGGGAGAACCGGGATTTTAAGAGGGTTACTTATTTCGTCAACGAAGCATTGTTGGTTTATGTAGATCTTAAATGCATGTCTATAGAGCAGGCGCAGTCCGGTACGTGGCCGGGCTGAACACTCGCGTCACCACCAGCATCGCCACCGCCGTGACCGTCAGCACCACCCAGGCGCTGACAAAGTTGCCGGTCAGCTCGCGCAACCAGCCGGTCATCCACGGCGACACCGCGTTGATCAAGAAACCCACGCCTTGCACAAAGGCCGCCAGTTGCCCTGCTTGGCGTGGGTCGCGGTGATGGTCGAGGGTCAGCAGCAGGCTCAAGGCGAAACACGCGCCCAAGCCGAAGCCACACAACGCCACCCATAGGTGCGCAGACGCCTGCGGCGCGACGATCAGGCCGAGGTAACCCACGGTCTGGGCCAGCAGGGCAATGCCCAGCAGCGGCCGACGGTCGATACCGCGTTGCGCCAGCACCGGCATCAACAGCGCGGCGATCACCTGGAAAATGGTCATGAACGCCAGCAGCGAACCACTGGGCAACACACCCCAGCCCAGTTGCTGATAGTAGGCCGGCAACCACGCCACCAGGCTCATGTAGCCGCAATTGACCAGGCCGAAATACAGCGCCAGCAACCAGGCGCGGCGATTGCGCAGGTCCTTGAAGGCCGGCACCACCTGTGGATTTCTGGCCGCGCCCAGGGGCAGCCAGGCCCACAGCAGCAAGGCGCCCAGCGCCGGCAGCAGCCACACCCCCAACCCCGCCTGCCACTCCTGGAAATGCGTGGCCACCAGCGGGCTGAGCAGCGCTGCCAGCCCGCCGCCGGCCATCAGCGAGGCTGAGTACACACCCATCGCCACCGGCACGCGATGACGGAATTCGCGCTTGATCATCGCCGGCACCAAGGCCTGGATCAGCGCCACACCCGCGCCGCCGAGCAACGCCGTGACCAGCAGCGCCGACGCCTGGCCCATCAACCAGCGCGCCAGGCACGCCAGCAGGATCATCATCAAGCCCAGGGCGATGCCGCGCCGCTCGCCCAGACGGGCTTCCACGCGCACGCCCACCAGCGCCACCAGCCCCATGCACACCACCGGCAGGCTGGTCAGCAGGGCGCTGCTCTGGAAACTCAGGCCGGTGGCCTGGCGAATCTCGCCGAGCAACGGGCTGATGGAACTGAGGATCGGCCGCAGGTTCAGGCCGAGCACCACCAGCAGGCCCCAGCCGGCGAGGGATTTATTCAGGGTCATGCAACGCTCTTGCAGGCGGTAAATGAGGCGTGAGTATGGCCAGCACCAAAGGTATTCTGAAATTAAATATAACCATGCCAACCAGTGGCAAAGAGAATGGTGACGCTGATGTTCGATCCCGTGTTGTTGCGCAGCTTTGTCGCCGTGGTGGACTGCGGCAATTTCACCCGCGCCGCCGAGCGCCTGCACTTGACCCAGTCCACCGTGAGCCAGCAGATCCGCCGCCTGGAAGAGGCGGTGGCGTGCCAGTTGCTGGACCGCGACCAGCGCCGCGTGGTCGCCACCGCCGAGGGCGAACGCTTGCTGGCCTATGCGCGGCGCATCCTCGCGCTGCATGAAGAAGCCACCGATGTGTTGATCAACCAACAGAGCGACGGCGTATTGCGCCTGGGGGTGCCGGAAGACTTTGCCGCCGAGCGCCTGATGCCGTTGCTGTCGGCATTTGTGCTCGCCTATCCACGGGTGCGCCTGGAGGTTACCAGCGGCCTGGGGCCCGAGTTGCAGCGTCAATACCGCGGTGGTGAATTCGACGTGTTGCTGGTAAAGCAGATGGGCAGCAGCGATGACTGCCTGGCGTCGTGGCCCGAGCCGCTGTGTTGGGTAGACAGCCGCAGCATGCCGTGCCTGGGGCGCGACCCTCTGCCGTTGGTGGCATTCCCGGTGGGCGGCCTGTACCGCAATGAAATGCTGCAACACCTGGAAGTGGACGGCTGGCGCTGGCGTATCGGGTATTCCAGCGCGAGCCTGGCCAGCGTGTGTTCGGCGGTGGCGGCGGGATTGGGTGTGAGTCTGTTGCCGCGACGGGTAGTGCAGCCAGGGCATGTGGAACTGGGGCCGGACAGTGGTTTGCCCGTGGTGCAAGGCGTGCGTCTGGCGTTGTATGCCCGTCATGGCCTGAGTGCCGCAGGGCAGTGCTTACAGGCTGAACTGTTCGATTTGTGCGCAAACAGCCCCGTTGAGCCATGCCTTAACTGAATATTTTGTATGCCTGAAAAGCATCAAAAAAAACCACCTCGGCGCCAAGTACCGAGTGGTGAGTTGGTCGACCTTGGGCGGCCGCACCGCGCGCCGTTGGGGCAATTGCGAACGCAGCAAACCCCGAAGCGCTTTTGCAAGCTGACGATGGAGTGAACTACGGCGAAGTGGCGCGAGCCATGGCGTCTATCGAGCGCGGGCATTACCAAGCTGTCGGTGATTACCGCACGTTAGTGGCAAAAGCCTCGACAAGTTTTTGGCCGTCTCCTTGGCAGGGTGAGGCCTTTTTTTGCCTGGAATTCAAGCCACGCCGCCAATTCCCAATGTGGAATGTGGAATGTGGAATGTGGGAGGGGGCTTGCTCCCGATGGCGGAGTGTCAGTTGGCCTGTTTGTCAGCTGACCCACCGCCATCGGGAGCAAGCCCCCTCCCACATTTGAACCTCATGCAGGCTTGATTTTTTGGTTATTAATAAATAGCTTCTTATTCCTTAACGAATATAACCCTCGTCCCTATACTGTCCTGCAACGTCAAACGCTGCAGGAGGGCACACCCATGCACAGCGAGTCGATTCGTTACCTGATCGTGCCTGGCTGGCAAGGATCGCCAGAAGATCATTGGCAAACTCATTGGCAGAACAGCCTGCCCAACAGCGCGCGTGTGGAGCAGGCCGATTGGCTGACGCCGCGCCGCGAAGACTGGGTAGCCGCGCTGGCCGAGGCGATCGCCGCCGACAGCACCCCGGTGATTCTGATCGCCCATAGCCTGGGCTGCATCACCGTGGCCCATTGGGCTGCCACTGCACCCGTGCAGTTCCTGCGGCAGGTGCGCGGGGCCTTGCTGGTGGCTCCTGCGGACGTCGAACGTCCGGCGTGCTCGCCTGCGCTGCGCAACTTTGCGCCGATCCCGACCGACCTGCTGCCGTTTCCCAGCCAGGTGGTCAGTTCCGATAACGACAGCGCCGTCAGCGCCCCCCGGGCCCTGGAGCTGGCGCGTCACTGGGGGGCCGAAGCCGGCATCCTGTCGGGGGCCGGGCATATCAATGTGAAGTCCGGTCACCAGCGCTGGGAGCAGGGGTTCGCCTACCTGTATCGCCTGCAAAGCCGCCTCGAGCATCACGCCCGGCGCACCGCCTGATATTTTTTCAACGCCCCGTCCCTGAGTGGATTGGGGGCGGGAGCCTGCCATGAGTCTGCATGAAACCTTCGGTCAGCCACTGCTGACCTTTCCCGACGCCGAAAAAAGCCCGCTGAGCATCCGCGCCAAGGCGTTGGTGTTTGTTGACCCACGCTCGCGGCAACTGCGCGAAGACTTGGAAAATCTCGCCCCGCGCGCCTTGCCTGTATTGATTCGGGGCGAGACCGGCAGCGGTAAAGAGTTGCTGGCGCGGCATATTCACCGGGGCAGCGACCGCTCCGGTTTGTTTGTCTCGGTCAATTGCGGCGCCATCAGCCCAACCTACGCCGACGCCGAGTTGTTCGGCTACGCCGCCGGCACCCACAGTGGCGCGGCCAGCAGCCGGGCCGGGTGGTTTGGCTCGGCGAATGGCGGCACCTTGTACCTGGATGAGATCGGCGACTTGCCGCTGCCGATCCAGGTGAAACTGCTGGCGGCCCTGGAAAACCATGAAGTCACCCGCGTTGGCGCCCACCAGCCGAGCCCGGTGGACGTGCGCCTGGTGGCCGCCACCAGCATCGACCTGGCCCAGGCCGTGGCCGCCGGCAAGTTTCATGAGCGGCTGTTCCATTACCTCAGCGAGGGCCAGTTGGACCTGCCGGCGTTGCGTGAGCGGGTGGGCGATATCCTGTCGTTGGCCGAATACTTCCTCGGTATCTACAGCCAGCGCCTGGAGCTGCCGGTGCCGTTGATCAGCGACGCCGCCCAGCGCGTACTGGAACACCACAGCTGGCCGGGTAATACCCGCGAGCTGGAGAACGTCATTCACTTCGCCTTGCTGGTGAGCAGCGGCGACGAAATTCTGCCCGAGCATCTGAACCTGCCAGTGGCAGGGTCGCCTTTGGAGCAAGTACAGCGCATCTTCGCCAATGCCAGCCTGGCTGAGCGGGAAACCTTGCGCAGCTTTCTACGTGAACAAGCCTCTACATGAGCAAAATGGAATATCAACGTGAATAAAAGATATTGTTCGGGAATAAAAAATATAGGTATTGTCCCTTCCACGCCGCGATAGCACTTCGCTGGCACACCACATAAAAAACGGTCGTCAGAGACGCCCCGCAATTCCAATAAGGACACTGCATGAAAAAGGTTCTGTTGTTTACCGCACTGGCGGCTGCCCTGACCGCAAGCTTCGCCCAGGCCAACGAGAAACTGGTGGTTGCCGCGACCCCGGTCCCGCACGCCGAGATCCTCGAACTGGTCAAGCCAGCCCTGAAAAAAGAAGGCGTGGACCTGGAAATCAAAGTCTTCACCGACTACGTCCAGCCAAACGTGCAGGTCGCCGAGAAGCGCCTGGACGCCAACTACTTCCAGACCCTGCCGTACCTGGAAAACTTCAACAAGGGCAAGGGCACCAACCTGGTCACCGTGGTTGGCGTGCACGTTGAGCCCTTCGGCGGTTACTCGAAAAAGATCAAGAATATTTCCGAGCTCAAGGATGGCGCCACCGTGGCCATCCCGAACGAAGGCTCCAACAGCGGCCGCGCCCTGTTGCTGCTGCAGAAAGCCGGTGTGATTACCCTGAAAGACCCGACCAACGCCCTGGCCACGCCGAAAGACATCGCCAGCAACCCGAAGAACCTGAAGTTCAAAGAGCTGGAATCGGCCCTGCTGCCACGTGTGCTGGACCAGGTTGACCTGGATATGATCAACACCAACTACGCGCTGGAAGCGGGTCTTAACCCGGCCAAGGACGCGCTGATCATCGAAAGTGCCGACTCGCCTTACGTGAACTTCCTGGTGGCTCGTCCGGACAACAAGGACAGCGACGCTATCCAGAAACTGTCCAAGGCCCTGACCAGCCCGGAAGTCAAAGCCTTCATCGAGAAGAAGTACAACGGTGCAGTCGTGCCGGCGTTCTGATGTAACTCAAAACCTCCTTCAAGGTTTCAACGCCGACGGCTTGTAGAGCGTCGGCGTTTTTTTATGCCTGGAATTTGGAATGCAATCGAAATGTGGGAGGGGGCTTGCTCCCGATAGCGGTGTGTCAGTCAAAGATGTACTGACTAAACCACCGCTATCGGGAGCAAGCCCCCTCCCACAATTGATCTTCATCTCACTTTGGATTGTTAGTGGTTTTAGAGCGCTCGGCTGTTAATCGCCCTGCGCAACGCCACCAACCATTTCACCAGCTCCTGCGGATCAATCGGTTTCGCTTTGTTCATTGTTCATTCCCTCGAAAACAGACCCCCCAACCATAGCTGTCACCTGGCAAACCCGCGAATCGGGGCTGAATGTTACGGTTTCTACCCCCACGCTCGTGCTACGCGACGTTGGCCCTGTCGAGACGGAAGATGAGCCTGCCCCTGTTCAATGGGTAATCCGATAGTTTTCCGAGGCGCCCATCTCGCCATTTCCTTGGCCGATTCGAATCATGTAATGGATGGGATGGACGCCCAGGTGTTGCAGCAATACAGCTCGGGGAATATGTGTGCGAATTTGCTGCGGTGGGTTGTTGTTGAATTCGATATCCACCACCGGCCGCCGGCTGATGAAGATCTGGAGACGGTCCTTGCTCGTACCTATATCGGTCGGCTGGATGATGACCGTCGCTCCTTGGTCGGGGACATTCTTCAAGGACAGTTCATAGTGGTCGGAAGGCGGCGTCGGCGGCGTGGCTTCGGTAATCTGCAGGGGTGGAAGCATTTTTTTATCTTGGCTGCTCATTGGGTCTACCTCAGTACAGGGGGCGTGATTTGCTTGCACTGCAGCACGCGCGAATGACCGTGCAGCAAGACCGGGGTCAATGTTTACGAGGGTTGTCGAGGGCTGTCTACTGTTAGAACTCACAGGTCGCGCCGGCTTGGGAACCCTGATCTAAGCTCACAGTCGCATACACACTGGCACATCGCATCGCGCACAAGGAGTCTGCATGGGCGGTCGTATTTCTACCTGTATCGTCGGTTTGGGTTTAGTGGTGTTGCTGAGCGCTTGCGGCCAGGAAAACGCCGAACCCAAGCAGCATTCCCGAGTATTTGTGCAAACCGTGCAACCCGCGGATTTCGCCGCGGCCGTCACACTGACCGGGGATGTGCAGGCGCGCGTGCAGACCGACTTGTCCTTCCGCGTCGGCGGCAAGATCATCCAGCGCATGGTGGATGTGGGTGACCGCGTGACCGCCAGGCAAGTGCTGGCCAAGCTTGATCCCAAGGATTTGCAGACCAACGTCGATTCCGCCCAGGCCCAGGTCGTGGCCGAACAGGCGCGGGTCAAGCAAACCTCCGCCGCGTTTGTGCGCCAGGAAAAACTCCTGCCCAAGGGCTACACCAGCCGCAGCGAATACGATTCCGCCCAGGCCGCGCTGCGCAGCAGCCAAAGTGCCCTGGCCGCCGCGCAGGCGCAGTTGGCCAACGCCCGTGAACAACTCGGCTATACCGCGCTGATTGCGGATGCGCCGGGAGTGATCACTGCGCGCCAGGCCGAAGTCGGTCAGGTGGTACAGGCCACCGTGCCGATTTTCAGCCTGGCCACCGATGGCGAGCGCGATGCGGTGTTCAACGTTTATGAGTCACTGCTGGTTGAGCCGCCGCCCGATGCGCCGATCACCGTCAGCCTGCTGGATAACCCGAGCATCAAGGCCGTGGGTAAAGTGCGTGAAGTCACACCGGCCGTGGCCGCCAATACCGGCACGGTGCAAGTGAAGATCGCCCTGCAATCGTTGCCCGAAGGCATGCGGCTTGGTTCGGTGGTCAGCGCCACCGCCAATGGCCCGGCCAAATCGAGCATCGAGCTGCCCTGGTCGGCGTTGACCAAAGACCTCAGCGAGCCCGCCGTATGGCTGGTGGACGGCGAGGGCAAGGCGCAACTGCACAAGGTCACGGTGGCGCGTTACCTCACGGGCAAAGTGATTATTGCCGAGGGCCTTAAAGGCGGCGAAAAAGTCGTGGTGGCCGGTGGGCAATTGCTGCACCCCGGCATGCTGGTCGAGATCGCCCAGCCAGGAGCCCAGCCATGAAGCACCTGACGGTTGTACTCGCCGCCAGCCTGTTGCTGATGGCCTGCTCCAAGGAAGAACCGGCGCCCGAGCCCGTGCGCCCGGTGCTGTCCATGGAGGTGAAGTCCGAAGACCAGGAAACCCTCGGCCGCTTCGCCGGCACCATCCAGGCGCGCTACGAAAGCAACCTGGGCTTCCGCGTCCCCGGTCGCATCGCCCGGCGTGCCGTGGATGTGGGCGCCGAAGTGGAGAAGGGCGCCTTGCTCGCCGTGCTCGACCCTACCGACCAACAGAACCAGTTGCGCGCCGCCCAAGGCGATTTGGCGCGCGTGCAGGCGCAGTTCATCAATGCCCAGGCCAATGCCCGTCGCCAGCAGGAGCTGTTCAACCGTGGTGTCGGCGCCCAGGCCCAACTGGATGTGGCCCAGACCGACCTGAAAACCACCCAGGCCTCTCTCGACCAGGCCCGGGCTTCGGTCAATCAAGCCAAAGACCAGCTCAACTACGCCGAACTGCGCACCGACCACGCCGGCATCGTCACCGCCTGGAATGCCGAGGCCGGCCAGGTGGTCAGCGCCGGTCAGCAAGTGGTGACCCTGGCGCGCCCGGACATCAAGGAGGCGGTCATCGACCTGCCCGCCGGCCTCGCCGAGCGCCTGCCTCCGGATGGGGTGTTCCTGGTCGCCGGGCAACTCGACCCCAGCGTCAACACCACCGCCACCGTGCGCGAGATCGAACCCCAGGCCCAAAGCGCCACGCGCACCCGTCGCGCGCGCCTGACCCTGGCCGAAACGCCGCCCGCGTTCCGCCTTGGCACGGCGGTCAGCGTGACCTTGAGTTCGGCCATCGCCCCACGCATCGAGTTGCCCCTGAGCGCCTTGCAGGAAGTCGACGGCAAGACCCGCATCTGGTTGCTCGATACCCAAAGCCAGACCGTACAACCGCGCGACATCACGGTGCTTAGCCGTGACGCTGACAGCGCCTTGCTCAACGGCGGCGTCAAACCCGGCGAACGTATCGTTACCGCCGGCGTGAACAGCCTGAAGCCCGGGCAGAAAGTCAAAATCGACGAGGACAGCCCGCGATGAAAGGCAGCTTCAACTTATCCGAGTGGGCCCTCAAGCATCAGTCCTTCGTCTGGTACCTGATGTTCGTCGCGTTGCTGATGGGCGTGTTCTCCTACATGAACCTGGGCCGCGAGGAAGACCCCTCGTTCACCATCAAGACCATGGTGATCCAGACCCGCTGGCCGGGCGCGACCCAGGAAGAAACCCTCAGGCAGGTCACCGACCGCATCGAGAAAAAGCTCGAGGAACTCGACTCCCTCGACTACGTGAAAAGCTACACGCGACCGGGTGAATCCACGGTGTTCGTGTTCCTCAAGGACACCACCAGCGCCAAGGCGATTCCGGAGATCTGGTACCAGGTCCGCAAGAAGATCGACGACATTCGCGGCACCTTCCCCCAGGGCTTGCAGGGGCCGTCGTTCAACGACGAATTCGGCGATGTGTTCGGCTCGGTGTATGCCTTTACCGGCGACGGCCTGTCGATGCGCCAGTTGCGCGACTACGTGGAGCAGGTGCGCGCCGAGATCCGTTCGGTGCCGGGGCTGGGCAAGGTCGAGATGATCGGCCAGCAGGACGAAGTGATTTACCTGAATTTCTCCACGCGCAAACTGGCGGCCCTGGGCATTGACCAGCGCCAGGTGGTGCAAAGCCTGCAATCGCAGAACGCGGTGACCCCCGCCGGGGTGATCGAGGCCGGGCCGGAGCGCATCTCGGTGCGTACTTCGGGGCAGTTCGCCTCGGAAAAAGACCTGGCCAACGTCAACCTGCGCCTCAATGACCGCTTCTATCGCCTGGCCGATATCGCCGAGATCAGCCGTGGCTATGTTGACCCTGCGCGACCGATGTTCCGCTTCAACGGCAAGCCGGCGATTGGCTTGGCCATCGCCATGCAGAAGGGCGGCAACATCCAGTCGTTCGGCAAGGCACTGCACACGCGCATGGACGAACTGACCGCCGACCTGCCGGTGGGCGTCGGTGTGCATAAGGTCTCCGACCAGGCCGAAGTGGTGGAAGAGGCGGTCGGCGGCTTTACCAGCGCGCTGTTCGAAGCGGTGATCATCGTGCTGGTGGTGAGCTTTATCAGCCTCGGCATGCGCGCCGGGCTGGTGGTGGCGTGCTCGATTCCACTGGTGCTGGCGCTGGTGTTCGTGTTCATGGAATACAGCGGCATCACCATGCAGCGCGTGTCGCTGGGTGCGTTGATCATCGCCCTCGGCCTGTTGGTGGACGACGCGATGATCACCGTGGAGATGATGATCACACGTCTGGAAAAAGGCGAAACCAAGGAGCAGGCGGCCACCTATGCCTACACCTCCACGGCATTCCCGATGCTCACCGGTACCTTGGTGACCGTCGCCGGTTTCGTGCCGATTGGCCTCAACGCCAGTTCGGCGGGGGAGTACACCTTCACCCTGTTCGCGGTGATTGCCGTGGCGATGCTGGTGTCATGGGTGGTGGCGGTATTGTTTGCGCCGGTGATCGGCGTGCATATCCTCAGTGCCAAGGTGAAACCCCACAGCGCCGAGCCGGGGCGCATCGGCCGCGCGTTCAATGGCGGCATGCTGTGGGCCATGCGCAACCGTTGGTGGGCCATCGGCATCACCGTGGGCCTGTTCGTGGCGTCGGTGTTCTCCATGCAGTTTGTGCAGAACCAGTTCTTCCCGTCGTCGGACCGCCCGGAAATTCTCGTCGACC
This sequence comes from Pseudomonas sp. BIGb0381, assembly GCF_024809815.1. Lineage (NCBI taxonomy): Bacteria > Pseudomonadati > Pseudomonadota > Gammaproteobacteria > Pseudomonadales > Pseudomonadaceae > Pseudomonas > Pseudomonas sp. BIGb0381. Next base: position 241,585 of record NZ_JANUEN010000010.1, on the reverse strand, counting down.
TCAACCTGCCGCAAAACGCCTCGATCAACGAGACGCGCAAGACGGTCGACCGTCTGGAAGCGATCATCAAGGACGACCCGGACATTACGCGCTGGAGCACCTATATCGGCCAGGGTGCGATCCGTTTCTACCTGCCCCTCGACCAGCAACTGGAAAACCCCTACTACGCGCAGTTGGTGATCGTCAGCAAAGGCCTGGAAGAGCGCGGTGCCTTGATTGCGCGCCTGCAAAAGCGCCTGCGTGACGACTTCGTGGGGATCGGCAGTTTTGTGCAACCGCTGGAAATGGGCCCGCCGGTGGGGCGTCCGATCCAGTATCGCGTGTCCGGTAAAGACACCGACCAGGTGCGCAAGCACGCCATCGAACTGGCGACCCTGCTGGATAAAAACACCCACCTGGGCGAGATCATCTACGACTGGAACGAGCCGGGCAAAGTGCTGCGCATCGACATTGCCCAGGACAAGGCGCGCCAGCTCGGGCTGTCATCCGAAGACGTGGCGCAGTTGATGAACAGCGTGGTCAGTGGTGCGTCGGTAACCCAGGTGCACGACGACATCTACCTGATCAACGTGGTCGGCCGTGCCGAGGACGCCGAGCGCGGTACGCCGGAAACCTTGCAGAACCTGCAGATCGTCACGCCCAACGGCACCTCGATCCCGCTGCTGGCCTTCGCCACCGTGCGCTATGAACTGGAACAGCCGCTGGTGTGGCGTCGCGACCGCAAGCCGACGATCACCATTAAAGCGTCGGTGCGCGATGAGATGCAGCCGACCGACCTGGTCAAGCAGCTCAAGCCGGAGATCGACGCATTCAGCGCCGGCCTGCCGGTGGGTTACAAGGTCGCCACGGGCGGCACCGTGGAAGAAAGCGGCAAGGCTCAGGGCCCGATTGCCAGCGTGGTGCCGCTGATGCTGTTCCTCATGGCGACCTTCCTGATGATCCAACTGCACAGCGTGCAGAAGATGTTCCTGGTGGCCAGTGTCGCGCCGCTGGGGCTGATCGGCGTGGTGCTGGCGTTGATCCCCACGGGCACGCCCATGGGCTTTGTGGCGATCCTCGGTATCCTGGCGCTGATCGGCATCATCATCCGTAACTCGGTGATCCTGGTGACGCAGATCCACGAATATGAAGTGGCCGGCTACACGCCGTGGGACGCGGTGGTGGAAGCCACCGAGCACCGGCGTCGGCCGATCCTGCTCACGGCGGCTGCGGCGAGCCTGGGCATGATCCCGATTGCTCGGGAAGTGTTCTGGGGGCCGATGGCCTACGCGATGATTGGCGGCATCATCATCGCCACCTTGCTGACGCTGTTGTTCCTGCCGGCGCTGTATGTGGCCTGGTACAAGATCCGCGAACCCCAACAGGAAGAACACGGTTAAAAATGTGGGAGGGGGCTTGCTCCCGATGGCGGTGGGTCAGTCAAAGATGTTCCAACTGATTCACTGCTATCGGGAGCAAGCCCCCTCCCACATTTGGAATGCGTTGCTTCTAAGGTTTGCGCCAGACACTGGCCAACCAAGGCTGCTGCTCTCGAGGCAATCCCGCCGGCCGGTAGTAATGCTCCAACTCCACAAAGCCGGCGGCGGTGAGCAGTGTTTGCCACGCCTCCAAGTCGTGATAAGCGCCATAGCGCGGCCCATTCCAGCCTTCCTGGTTCTGACCCCGTGGATTGGAACTGAACAGCACACCGCCGGGCTTCAACGCCCCATGCAGTTGTTTGAGCACACGCGGCAGTTCCTGCTTGGGGATATGAAACAGCACCGCATTGGCAAAGATCCCGTCAAAGCGTTCAGCCGGTAAATCCAGCTTGAGGAAGTCCTGCTGCAACACCTCACAGCCGCTGTCTTCGCGCGCCATCTGCGCAAACCGCTCGGAGCCGTCCAGGCCGACGGCGATATGCCCCATGCGCGTAAAGGTCTGCAAATCCCGCCCCGGCCCGCAGCCGAAGTCCAGCACGGTAAAGGGCGCAGTGCATTGGATATGCCGCAGCAGCGCGTCGATGTTCTGGCTCACATCGTGATCGCGGGTGCCTTCACGGAAGTCCTCGGCCACCTTGTTGTAGTGGCCGAGGGTGGTGGACGTGATCTGGTCGAGGTCGTCGGGCTTGAGGGGCATGGTGGGCAATACCGGGTGTTGAGATGACCCGACTATACCTTGTGGCGAGCGGGCTTGCCCCGCGTTGGGCTGCGCAGCAGCCCCAGCTTTCAGCGCTTGTTCAGCACCCGCGCCAACCGATCGCCACCCAACTGGATCACCGCCACCAGGATCACCAGCAGCACAATCACCGTGAGCATGATCTGCGTATCAAAGCGCTGGTAGCCGTAGCGATAGGCAATGTCGCCCAAGCCACCCGCACCAATGGCCCCGGCCATGGCGGACGAGTTGATCATGGTCACCAGGGTGATGGTGAACCCGCCGACAATCCCCGGCAGCGCTTCGGGCAGCAGAACATGCCAGATGATGTGCCAGCGCCGGCACCCCATGGCCTGGGCGGCTTCAATCAGGCCGTGGTCGACCTCGCGCAGACTCACCTCGGCAATGCGCGCGAAGAACGGCGTGGCGGCGATGGTCAGCGGCACAACCGCCGCCCACACGCCGTAGGTGGTGCCGACGATCAGCCGCGTGAAGGGGATCAGCGCCACCATCAGGATCAAAAACGGAATCGAGCGGAACAGATTGACGAATGCCCCCAGCACCCGGTTCAGCGCCGGTGCCTGGTAGATGCCGGCCTTGTCGCTGGTCACCAGAAACACCGCCAGCGGAATCCCCACCAGCAAGGCGATCAACGATGACACGCCGACCATCAACAAGGTGTCGATGGCACCCTGCACTAAACGATCAAACCACATAGCCCAGCACCTCCACCTGTTGTGCCCAGTTCGCGGCGCGGTTGCGCAGTTCCTCGGTGTTATGGGGTGAGCCGTTCACCGCCAGCAGCAGTTGCCCCAAGGCATGCCCCTGGATCCGTTCGACACCGCCCTGCAGCAGACGCACGCGCCCGCCGAGGGCGCTGAACAGCGCGGCCAGGTCCGGTTCATCGCTGGCACTGCCGGTGAACTGCAAGCGCAGCACCACGGCGGCGTGCGGTGATTCAGGCTGGGTGTGCAAACGGTTTTGCAGTTCTTCCGGCAGCCCATGTTGCAGCGGCGCCAGCAGGGTCTTGCTGACTTCATGTTGCGGGTTGCCGAACACTTGCCACACCGGGCCTTGTTCGACGATGCGCCCGTGTTCGAGCACCACCACGCGGTCGCAGATGTCGCGGATCACCGCCATCTCATGGGTGATCAAGACGATGGTCAGGCCCAGGCGCCGGTTGATCTCGCGCAGCAGGCCGAGGATCGATTGGGTGGTCTCCGGGTCAAGGGCCGAGGTGGCTTCGTCGCACAGCAGGATCTGCGGGTCGTGCACCAGCGAACGGGCAATGCCCACGCGCTGTTTCTGCCCGCCGGACAGCTGCGCCGGGTAGGCCTTGTGCTTGTCCTGCAAGCCGACCAATTCCAGCAACTCGCGCACTTTTTGCTCACGCTGGGGCTTGGGCACGCCGGCGACTTTCAGCGGCAATTCGACGTTCTGCCACACGGTCTTGGCCGACATCAGGTTGAAGTGCTGGAAGATCATGCCGATACGCCGACGCAGCGCCACCAGGTGGTCTTCGTCGAAGTCGCCGATGTCGACCTGATCGATCAACACGCGCCCGCTGCTGGGTTGTTCCAGGCGGTTGATGGTGCGGATCAGCGACGATTTGCCGGCGCCGCTGCGGCCGATAATGCCGAACACTTCACCGCGCTGGATCGCCAGGTCGATGCCTTGCAAGGCATGCACGCCGCCGTCGTAGGTTTTGCCCAGGTTTATAAAACGCACGTGCGCGCGGTTCAGGTCCGGGTGCAGTTCTGTCTGCTCGGCGTCCCTGGGTGGAGAACCCAGGTCGCGTAGTTGAAAGTGGGCGGCGGTCATTTTTTATCGTCCCAACCGACTTGGTACAACTTGCCGAGGGATTTATCCAACGCCGCGCGCACCACTGGCGAGTGCTGGTAGATGTCGACGAACTTGATCACGCGCGGGTCGGTTTTGCTCTTGGGCTGGATCACGAACTGGATCACGTATTCCGGGTGGTCGAGGCCGTCGAACAGCAGCGCCGACTCGGCATCGAAGGTCTTGGACAGGCGGATGTACGCCGGGTAGCCCTGCACCAGGTCGGCATCGTCATAGGCGCGCACCAGCTGCACAGCTTCGACTTGCAGGATCTTGATCTTCTTCGGGTTGGTGACGATGTCTTCTTCGGTGGCCTTGTAGCCCACGCCCGGCTTGAGGGTGATCAAGCCGGCCTTGGCCAGCAGTTGCAAGCCGCGACCGCTGTTGATCGGGTCGTTGGCAATTGCCACGCTGGCGCCTTGGGGCAGGTCGTTGATGCTTTTGTATTTCTTCGAGTACAGGCCGACGTTGTTGATGATGCCCGGCGCGTACGGCACCAGGTCAAAACCGGCGGCGGCCTTGGCGTTTTCCAGGAACGGGATGTGCTGGAAGTAGTTCACGTCAATATCGCCGGCGGCCAGGCTGACGTTGGGCGCGATCCAGTCGGTGAACTCCACCAGCTCGACGTTCAGGCCTTGCTTGCCGGCTTCGGCGACAGCGGCTTCCAGGGGAATCGCGAAGGCGGCAGTGGTGCCGATTTTCAACGGTGCATCGGCGGCGAACACCGCCGAGCTGAACAACCCGAAGGCCACGGCCAGTGCTTTGACTGGCTTATTGAGGAATGTCTTTTTCATAGTGGGTTTCCAGTCATAAGGTATTAGGACAAACAATGCAGATCCAATGTGGGAGGGGGCTTGCTCCCGATAGCAGTGGTTCAGTTGGCAAATGTGGTGACTGATACACCGCTATCGGGAGCAAGCCCCCTCCCACATTTTTCAATCAGTGGCGGTAGGTCGAGCCGGTGTGTTGTTCAGGTAGGCGAGCACTGGCGTGGAAGACTTTTTCCCGTAGCGTGCCGCTCTCATATTCGGTCTTGTACGACCCCCGCTTCTGCAACTCCGGCACCACCAGGTCGATAAAGTCCACATAGCTTTCCGGCGTGACAATGCGCGTCAGGTTGAAGCCATCCAGCCCGGTTTCGCTGATCCAGGATTCCAGCTCGTCAGCGACCTGTTCGGGCGAGCCGACCAGGGTGATATAGCGTCCGCCGAGGGCGTGCTGCTCAAGCAATTTGCGCCGGGTCCAGTCGTTGTTTTGCAGGTTCTTGGTGGCCGACTGGATCGCGTTGCTCTTCACGTACTGGATCGGTTCGTCGAGTTCGTATTGGGAAAAATCAATCGCGGTGGACGCCGAAAAGTGCGCCACGCCGGCCTCCGCACTTGCATAGCTCAGGTACTCGGCATGCTTGGCCCAGGCCAGTTCTTCGGTGGCGCCGACGATCACGTTGAGGCCCATGAACACCTTGATGTCTTGCGGGTTGCGTCCGGCCTCGACCGCGCTGGCGCGCACCTTGTCCACCTGCACTTTGGTCGCGGCCTTGTTCTGCCCGCTGATAAACACGCACTCGGCATGGCGCCCGGCAAACACCAAGCCACGGTCCGAACTGCCGGCCTGGAACAGCACCGGCGTACGCTGCGGCGACGGCTCGCACAGGTGATAACCCTCCACCTGATAGAACTCGCCATGGTGCTCGACCTTGTGCACCTTGCCCGGCTGCGCGTAGACCCGCGCCTGCGGATCGTTGAGCACCGCGTCGTCTTCCCAGCTGCCTTCCCAGAGTTTGTAGAGCACCTCCAGGTATTCATCGGCCTGGTCGTAGCGCCGGTCATGCTCGACCTGTTCGGTGAGGCCCATGGCCTTGGCGGCGCTGTCGAGGTAGCCGGTGACGATGTTCCAGCCCACCCGGCCACGGCTCAGGTGGTCGAGCGTGGACATGCGCCGGGCGAACAGATACGGCGGCTCATAGGTGAGGTTGGCGGTCAGGCCGAAGCCGAGGTTGTTGGTCACGGCGGCCATCGCCGAGACCAGCAGCAGCGGGTCGTTGACCGGCAGTTGAATCGACTCCTTGAGCGGCACATCGATGGAGTTCTGGTACACGTCATACACGCCGACGATATCGGCGATGAACAAACCGTCGAACAGCCCGCGCTCCAGGGTTTGTGCCAGGTCGGTCCAGTACTCGATGCTTTTGTATTGGGTGGACGTGTCCCGTGGATGGGTCCACATGCCGTGGTTGATATGCCCGATGCAGTTCATGTTGAAGGCATTGAGCAGGATCTTTTTTCTCGTTTTCAAAGGCAGCGCCATCAGATGGTTCCCCGCAGTGGCGGGTTTTCAGCGTTGAGGTAGTAATTGCCTACCGCAAAGTACTTCCAGCGCACCGGGTCGTGCAGGGTGTGCACGCGGGCGTTGCGCCAGTGGCGGTCGAGGCCGTGCTCGGCGAGGGTGGCCTGGCTGCCGGCCAGTTCGAACAGGGTGCTGCCGGCGGCCAGGGAGATCTCGGTGCTCAAGGCGCGCACTTCGGCCACGGCAATCGACGCAGCGGCCACGGTCTCGGCGCTGCTGTCGGCCTGGGCGCGGTCGAGGTATTCACCCGAACGATCCAACAAGGCTTCAGCGGCGTGCAGGCGAATGCTCAGGTGGCCGAAGCTCTTCAGGGTCAGCGGGTCTTCGGTGGCTTTGTCGTTGCCGGAATCGATCCACGGGCGGGTCTTGGTGCGCACAAAGTGCAGCGCATCTTCAAAGGCCGCGCGGGCGATGCCGGTGTCGATGGCGGCGTGGAGAATCTGCGCCAGCGGGCCGACGGTGGTCGGGCGCTCAAACGCACTCTGGAACGGGATTACGTCTTGCGCCGCAACCCACACGTTATCGAACACCACCGAGCCGCTGCCGGTGGTGCGCTGGCCAAAGCCGCTCCAGTCGTCGATAACCGTCAGCCCCTCGCTGTCGCGGGGCACGAAGGCCAGTTGCTGGATGCCGTGTTCATCCACCACCGAGGTGGGGATGCGCTGGGCATAGATCGCGCCGGTGGCGTAGAACTTGCGGCCGGTGATGCGGAAGCCGTCGCCGTCGCGGGTGATGGACGTAACACGGTCGTGGGCGGTCTTGGTGCCCAGTTCCGCCAGGGCGTTGCCGAAACGCTGGCCAGCGAGCACTTCGGCATACAGGCGTTGTTGCTGTTCAGGGCTGCCATTCACGCGCAGCACTTCGAGGGCGTAGAAATGGTTTTGCGGAATCTGGCCCAGGGAGGCATCAGCCTGGGCGATGAGGGCAATGACCTTGGCCAGGGTGACGTTGGACACACCGGCACCGCCGTATGCCTTGGGCACGCTGATGCCCCACAGGCCGGAGCGCGAGAACACGTCCAGCTCGGGCAGCGGCAGGCGGCGTTCGCGGTCGCGCTGGGCGCTGTCGCGGCGCAAGTCTTCGGCCAGGTCGCTGGCGACAATAAGGGCTTGTTCGTCGCTGGTGATAACCGCGACACGGTGAGAAAGGGTCATGAGTTTCTCCAGAGGTCTGGTCGGTTAAATCCAGGAATGGCGAGCCGGCAACGTGCCGTTCAAGCGATAGGCACCGACGGCGTGATACTTCCAGCGCACCGGGTCGTGCAGGGTGTGCACCCGGGCGTTGCGCCAGTGACGGTCGAGGTTGAACTCCGCGAGGGTGGCGCGGCTGCCGGCCAGTTCGAAGAGCTTTTCGCTGACCAGCAACGACACTTCAGTGGTGAGCACCTTCGCCTCGGCCACGGCAATCGACGCACGCGCGGCGGACTGTGCGGTGATCGGCGCGGCGCTGACCTGGTCCAGCACTTGCCCGGCCTTGCGCAACAGCGCTTCGGCGGCGTGCAGTTCGATCTTCAGCTTGCCGATATCGGCGATCACGTAGAGGTCATCGCTGGCCCGCTCGACCTTGGCGTCGATCCACGGGCGCGAACGCTCACGCACAAAGGCGATGGTGTCATCCAGCGCGCCACGGGCGATGCCGGCGTCAATGGCGGCCTGGATCAGTTGCGAAACGGCGCCCTGGATAGTCGGGCTTTCGCCGATACGCCAGTTTTCAACGACCAGATCGGCCTCCACTGGCACGCGGTCCAGCAGCACGGTGCCGCTGGCGGTGGTGCGTTGGCCGAAGCCCGACCAGTCATCCACGATGCGCAGCCCTTCGGTGCCACGGCGCACAAACGCCATGACCTGCTTGCCGTCGTCGTTCAGCGCCTTCACCGCCACCCAGTGGGCAAACAGCGCGCCGGTTGAATAGAACTTCTGGCCGCTGATCACGTAGCCGTCGCCTTGGGCAGTGATGCGCGTCTTGAGCTCCAGGGTGTTTTTGGTGCCGCGCTCCGGGCCGCCATTGCCGATGCGCCAGCCGTCGAGGACGCTCTGGAACAGCTGCTCTTTCTGGCGCCCGGTGGCGGCGCCCTGCAACACCTGCAGGATGCCGAAATGGTTCTGCGGGATCTGCCCGAGGGCCGGGTCTGCCGCGCTGATGATCGCGAAGACTTCGGCCAGGGTCACGAATGAGACTTGTGGGCCGCCGTATTCGCGAGGAATGGAAATACTGCCCAGCCCACTGCGGGTGAATTGTTCGATCTGCGCCCACGGCAGCTTACGTTGCTGGTCACGCTGGGCGGCTTGCAGGCGCGCGGCCTGGGCCAGCTCGTGGGCAGCCTTCAGCGCCTCTGCATCGTTGCGCAGCACGGTGGCCGGCAACAGCAGGGGAGCAACGTCTAGATGATTCTGGGGGGGTGTTAGAGCCAAGTTAGACATCAGTGCCGCTCCTTGGCTGCACGTAATGCCCTGGCGTTATGCACCGGGGTAATTCTGACCATACCGACCTCGCATTCAATGAAATGAAAACAGAAAAATCAAAGATGTCCGGTGGTCCGGTGCATATACCCTAAGCGTGTTAAATATTTAAATAAACTAACTTTTGGGAATATGCATAGAAGGTCTGCTACCCAGGTTCGCAGGGTCAGCCAAGGGGGCGCGGTTGATAGATCCGCGCTCTCCCGACCGGCTGGCTCGGCGCGCAGGCGGCAATGCGTAAGGTGCGGGTCGGAGCCCAGCGCGAATTGTTGCCGACACGATCGAGAATGCAGTACGTCACCTCCAGGCGGCTGTCGTCACCTGCCTCGACAATTACCGTCGAAGGCACCCACACCTGCACGACCACCCCGACGCCTTTGGCCTGGATCTTGGGCAGGTCCATGCGTACATCTCCCCAGCGCAGGGTGATGGCATCGCCCGTGGCCATATTCAGGTAAGGCGCGATGGTCAGCGGAATACCACGTCGTACCTGGCGACCGTTGACGCCGTAGCGGCGGATGGTCTCGGGCAGGCCTACAGGGGAAAGGTTCTGGTTTTCGTCGCTGCAAAGCGGGGAGGGCAGGCCTCCCGGACAGTTGGTTTTTACCCGCACGTGGGCCCTGGCCGAGCAGGCGGGTGTGTGGCCGATTTGCATGACCCGGTAGTGAACTTCAGCGGGACCATCCTGCACAAAACTTTCCGGCACCCGCAGATGGGTTGGCAGGCCGACCTTGCCTGCGGTCACCCGCCGTGAGGCCGCAAAGCAGTTGTTCCAGAACAGCTCGATCAGATCGCCTTCATCCATGCCGGGGTAGGGCTCGATATCGATCTGCAGGTGTGCGGCCGCCAGGGCGTTGATGCCATTTCGAAGGGCCTGGGGCAGCGTCGGGGCGGTGAGCAGGGGGCGTGTCATAAGTAATCTCCTTGATGCAGCCAGCAGCAACCGTTCCGGGCCCTTGGCGCGGGTGCGCGCTGGGTCCGAAAAGAACGATTCGGTGAATAGCCGGGATAGGATCCAATCCTCTGGACGCTAGATAAGAGGGTTGGCCAAGGAGCGTCAATGGAGGCAAAAGGCTAAACGGCGGGTTGGCGCAGATTCAGAAGGGTCTGACTGGGCGGGGGATTTTAAGGGGGGAGTGGTGGGGAGATTTACTCGGTGGAACGAGGCGTTCCTGTAGGAGCTGGCTTGCCAGCGAAGAACGTCCAGGCGACACGGTTAATTCGGCTAAACACGTTATCGTTGACGATTTTCGTTGGTAAGCCAGCGCCTGCTGGTGGATCTCAGTGGGCCAGGAATTTGCTCAGGAACTGCCGGGTGCGTTCCTCCTTGGGGTTGGCGAACAACGCCTTGGCTTCGCCTTGCTCCACGATCACACCCTTGTCGAAGAAGATCACCCGGTTGGCGACATCGCGGGCAAAGCTCATTTCGTGGGTGACGATGACCATGGTGCGGTTTTCTTCGGCGAGGCTGCGGATGGTTGCCAGTACTTCGCCGACCAGCTCCGGGTCCAGCGCCGAGGTGGGTTCGTCGAAGAGGATCACCTCCGGCTCCATGGCCAGCGCGCGGGCAATCGCCACGCGCTGTTGCTGGCCGCCGGAAAGACGCCGTGGGTAGGCGTCTTCCTTGCCCGCCAGGCCGACCCTGGCCAGCAACTTGCGCCCCAAGGCGATAGCCTCTTCACGCGGCATCTTCTTGACCACCGTCGGCCCTTCGATGACGTTTTCCAGCGCAGTGCGGTGGGGGAACAGGTTGAAGTTCTGGAACACAAAACCCACGTGCTGGCGCAGGCGCCGCACCAGGCCTTGTTGCTGGTTGAGCGGTTTGCTGCCGTCGATCTGGATGTCGCCCACCTTGATGCGGCCGCTGGTGGGTTCTTCGAGAAAATTCAGGCAGCGCAGGAAGGTGGTCTTGCCGGAACCGCTGGGGCCGATGATGGCGACGACTTCGCCTTCCTTGACCTCCAGGTCGATGCCGTTGAGTACCACCTGACCGTTGAATTGCTTGGTCAGTTTTTCAACCACGATCATGCTTCAAGACTCCAGGTCATGCCGGTTGACCCGGTCTTCCAGGCGGTTTTGGAAATGCGCCAGGATGCTGGCCAGTACCCAGTAGATCAGGGCAGCGGACAGATACATGGTGAAAATTTCGAAGGTGCGCGCAGACACCAGTTGCGCCTGGCGGAACAGCTCTGGCACCTGGATGGTGGCGGCCAGCGCGGTGTCCTTGACCAGCGAAATAAAGCTGTTGCCCAAAGGTGGCAGGGCGGTGCGCATCGCCTGCGGCAGGATGGCCCGGCGTAGAGTCTGCGCACGGGTCATGCCGATACTGGCGGCGGCCTCCCACTGGCCACGCTCGATGGAAGCGATGGCGGCCCGCAGGATTTCACAGGCGTAGGCGGCCATGTTCAGCGAAAAGCCGATCATGGCGGCCGGGATCGGATCCAGCTCGATGCCCACTTGCGGCAAGCCGTAGTAGATCAGGAACAGCTGTACCAGCAAGGGCGTGCCGCGAAAGAACGACACGTAGACGCGGGCTGTCCAGCTCAGCAGCTTGAAGCGCGACAGCCGCATCAAGGCCAGGCCGAAGCCCAGCAGCAAGCCGAAAAACATCCCGCCAAGGCTGAGAATCACCGTGTAATACGCGCCTTTGAGCAGAAAAGGCGCGGAGTCCAGTGCGAGTTGGAAACCTGCTTCCATTATTGAGTGACGTCAGCGTTGAAGTACTTCTCGGACAGCTTCTTCAAGGTGCCGTCGGCGCGCAGCTTGTCGAGGGCCTTGTTCACCGCTTCAAGCAGCTCGGGCTCGCCTTTGCGCAGGGCGATACCGGCTTCCTGGCGGGAGAAGGCGTCGCCGGCAGCGGCGGTGTCCGGGGCTTTCTTGGCATATTCCAGCGCAGCCAGGCGGTCGATCAGGATGGCGTCGATACGGCCGATGCGCAGGTCCTGGAACTTGGTCGGGTCATCGTTATAGGTCTTGATAATGGCTTTGGGTTGGTTGTCCTTGAGCCATTGTTCGTAGTTGGTGCCCAGGCCTACCCCGACTTTCTTGCCGGCCAGGTCGTCGGCGGTCTTGATGGTGTCGACGTTCTTTTTCAGCACCAGCGCCTGAATACCGGACACGGTGTAGGGCGTGGAGAAGTCGTACTTCTTCTTGCGCTCTTCAGAGATGGTGACTTGGTTGACCACGGCGTCCAGGCGCTTGGATTCCAGGGCCGCGAGGATGCCGTCCCATGGTGTGGCCTGGAGCTTGACCTTCACGCCCAGCTCTTTGGCCAGGGCTTCGGACAGCTCGACTTCGAAACCGCTGAGCTTGCCGCTTTCATCGACGAAGCTGAACGGCGGGTAGGTGCCTTCCAGGCCGATTTTGATCTCGCCGGCCTTTTTGATGTTGCCCAGTTGCTCGCCGGCAACCGCCTGGCCCAGCCAACCGGCGCCGAGAGCCAGACCCAAAGTGCCAACCAGCAACGTGCGACGGAATACAGAAATAGTCATGAAGAGCCCCTGTGTTTTTTATGTTGAGCGAAGCAGGTGACGCAGTAGTCGTATCCTGCCTTAAAGCGCGTAGCGCGTCTTCGTCTACGGCGCGATGATAAAGCCGGGGTTTAAGACTTGAAAACAATATAAATCTTAATTGATATTCTATTTTTGAATATGTGTTGAGTCTAATGTGGGAGGGGGCTTGCCCCCGATAGCGGTGTATCAGTAACAGGTGAGCTGGCTGACACTCTGCTATCGGGGGCAAGCCCCTCCCACATTTAGCCCGCGTTTATTCAGTTGAAAACCGAGTCATAGGCAAACAACGCCGGTGCCCCACCGGTATGCAGGAAAATAATCGGGCCATCTTCAAAGCGCTGGCGGCCGATACCGTCGAGCAAGCCGGCCATGGCCTTGCCAGTGTAGACCGGGTCCAGCAGCAGGCCTTCCTGGCTCGCCAATAGCTTGACCGCTGAAAGGGTGCCGGCGTTCGGTTCGCCATAACGGGGGCCGAAATATTCATCCCACAGGATCACCTTGAACGCGTCGGGGATGTCCACACCCAGCAACTCGGCCGTGCGTTCGGCCAGGCCCTGTACTTTCGGAAACTGCGCTTCTTCGGTGCGCGATACGGTGATGCCGATCACGGGCAGTTGCGGCAGTACTTCACTCAAGGCCAGGGCCAGGCCGCTGTGGGTACCGGCGCTGCCGGAGGCCAGCACCACGGCGGCGAATTCGATGCCGCTGTCTTCGATCTGCCCGGCCAGCTCCAGCCCGGCGCGCACATAACCGAGGGCGCCGAGGGCATTGGAGCCGCCGATGGGCACCAGGTACGGCTTCTTGCCGTTGCTGCGCAGGCGATCGGCGAGGGCGTTGAGTTGGTCGTCGACGTTGTCGAGGTTTTCCACCAACTCTACCTTGGCGTCGAACAGCTCCAGCAGCAGGCGGTTGCCGTTGCCCAGGTAGTTGGGGTCTTCGGTGCCGGTGGGGTTTTCCAGCAGGGCGACGCAGCCCAGGCCGAGCTTGGCGGCGAGGGCGGCGGTCTGGCGTACGTGGTTGGATTGGATCGCGCCGGCGGTCACCAGGGTATCGGCGCCCTGAGCGATGGCATCGGCTGCCAGGTATTCGAGTTTGCGCAGCTTGTTGCCACCCATGGCCAGTGGCGTGGTGTCGTCGCGCTTGACGTAGATGTCGCGTCCCAACCAGGTCGACAGCCGTTCGAGTTTTTCCAGGGCGGTGGCACCGCCGAGCAGTTCCAGGCGGTTAAAACGGTCGAGCTGTTGCTTGATCATGGCTACGCACGGTGGCTAAGGGATGGAGGGACTATAGGCAGGCACTTTTCATCGGGCAACCGTCAATCGCTTATGCCCGATGGTTCTTAGCATCACACCATTGGTTCTTAAGGGCGGCCAGGGTGCATACCGTAAAGTGATGGCCATTACGTCAGGAGTGAATACCGTGAGTGAGCGTTCCAGCCATTGGCAATTACAGACCATCGTCAGCCAACTGCGCGACGCCCGTGACCAGTGGCGAACGCGCAATGGCCGTTTGAGCGGCGAGCATGGCGGCCGTGAATTGCCCTCCCGGGAAGCCGTTGCGCAGATTCTCGAAGCCCTGTGTGGTGCGCTGTTTCCGATGCGCCTGGGGCCGGCGGACTTGCGTGAAGAGAGTGAAGATTTCTACGTCGGCCATACCCTCGACGTCGCGCTGAATGCCTTGCTGGCCCAGGCGCGTCTGGAGTTGCGTTATGCCGCGCGCCAGGGCGGCCAGGATGACAGCCAGATCGACGCCCATGCCATCCGGCTGATCCAGGATTTCGCCCTGGCCTTGCCATCCCTGCGCAGCCTGCTGGATACCGACGTACTCGCCGCCTACCACGGCGACCCGGCCGCACGCAGTGTGGATGAAGTGCTGCTGTGCTACCCGGGGATTCTCGCGGTGATTCACCATCGCCTGGCCCACCACCTGTACCGCGCCGGCTTGCCGCTGCTGGCGCGGATCAGCGCAGAAATCGCCCACTCGGCCACCGGTATCGATATTCACCCCGGCGCGCAGATCGGCCCGAGCTTCTTTATCGACCACGGGACGGGCGTGGTGATCGGCGAAACCGCGATCATCGGCGAGCGGGTGCGCATCTATCAGGCGGTCACGTTGGGGGCCAAGCGCTTCCCGGCGGATGAGGATGGGCAACTGCAGAAGGGCCATGCGCGCCATCCGATTGTCGAGGATGACGTGGTGATCTATGCCGGGGCGACGATCCTCGGGCGCATCACCATCGGCAAGGGGTCGACCATTGGCGGCAATGTATGGCTGACGCGCAGTGTGCCGGCGGGGGCGAATATTACGCAGGCGAATTTGCAGCATGATGATGGGGCGCAGAAGTAGACAACCTGCACCGGTCACCTGTGGGAGGGGGCTTGCTCCCGATGGCGGTGGTTCAGCCAGTGCATCTGTGACTGACAGACCGCTATCGGGAGCAAGCCCCCTCCCACAGTTTGACGGCATTCCACGCGGAGGCCGTATTTCATTCAGCAGTCGCTGAACGATTTCCTTTGCTCACCCGTCATACCACTCAGCCCTGCGATTAGTCCCAAACCGCCTATTTATGTTTAACTTGAACGCTTGTTCAAGTTAAACCCGGTGGTTCGCTGCCCGCTCACAACAGGAGGCTTACCTTTGCTGAGTCCGTTTTATACAGCCACATCCCTCACCCTCGGGGTGCACCGTTCATGAGTGCATCGTCTACCCCATCCAGCGGCCTGGTGCGCATGAATGCGCCGGTTTTCTACTTCGCCGCAACCTTCATTTTGCTGTTCGGCATCATTGTCATCGCTATCCCGCAACAGGCCGGTGCCTGGCTGCTGGCGGCGCAAAACTGGGCGGCCAACACGGTCGGCTGGTACTACATGCTGGCGATGACCCTGTATCTGGTCTTCGTGGTGGTCACCGCGCTATCGGGCTACGGCAAGATAAAACTCGGTGCCGACCACGACGAGCCCGAATTCAGTTACCTGTCCTGGGCCGGCATGCTGTTCGCCGCCGGGATCAGCATCACGCTGTTCTTCTTCTGCGTGTCCGAACCGCTGACGCACCTGGTGCAACCGCCCCAGGGCGAGGCCATGAATGCCGACGCTGCACGCCAGGCCATGCAGGTGCTGTTCCTGCACTGGGGCCTGCACGGCTGGGGCGTGTTTGCCTTTGTCGGCATGGCGCTGGCGTATTTCGCCTACCGGCATAACCTGCCGCTGGCGTTGCGCTCGGCGCTGTACCCGCTGATCGGCAAGCGCATCAACGGCCCTATCGGCTATGCGGTCGATGGCTTCGGCATCATTGCCACGGTGTTCGGCCTTGGTGCCGACATGGGCTTCGGCGTGCTGCACCTCAATTCCGGCCTCGACTACCTGTTCGGCATTGCCCACACCCAGTGGATCCAGGTCGGCTTGATCACCTTGATGATGGGCGCGGCGATTCTGGTCGCCGTCGCCGGCGTCGACAAGGGCGTGCGGGTGATGTCCGACATCAACATGCTGCTGGCCTGCGCGCTGCTGCTGTTCGTGTTGTTCGCCGGGCCCACCCAGCACTTGCTCAACACCCTGATCCAGAACATCGGTGACTACCTGGGCGCATTGCCGACCAAGAGTTTCGATGTGTACGCCTACGACAAACCGAGCGACTGGCTGGGCGGCTGGACGGTGTTCTACTGGGCCTGGTGGATCGCATGGTCGCCGTTCGTGGGCCTGTTTATCGCACGCATTTCCCGTGGCCGGACCATCCGCGAATTCGTGTTCGGCGTGCTGCTGATCCCGCTGGGCTTCACCCTGGCGTGGATGTCGATTTTCGGCAACAGCGCCATCGACCAGGTGCTCAACCACGGCATGACCGCACTCGGTCAGTCGGCCATCGATGACCCATCGATGAGCCTTTACCTGCTGCTGGAAACCTACCCGTGGAGCAAAACCGTGATCGCGGTCACGGTGTTTATCAGCTTCGTGTTCTTCGTCACGTCGGCCGACTCCGGCACCGTGGTGCTCTCTACCCTGTCGTCCAAGGGCGGCAATGCCGACGAAGACGGACCGAAATGGCTGCGGGTGTTCTGGGGCGCGATGACGGCACTGGTCACCAGTGCGCTGCTGTTTGCCGGCAGCATCGATTCGCTGAAATCGGCGGTGGTGCTGACCTCGCTGCCGTTCTCGCTGATCCTGCTGCTGATGATGTGGGGGCTGCACAAGGCTTTCTACCTCGAGTCGCAAAAGCAGATCGCCCAGTTGCATTCGCTGGCGCCGGTGTCGGGCTCACGCAAAGGCACCGGCGGTTGGCGCCAGCGTTTGAGCCAGGCCGTGCATTTCCCGTCGCGGGATGAGGTGTACCGGTTCCTTGAGACCACGGTGCGTCCGGCGATTGAAGAAGTGACGGCGGTGTTTGTCGAAAAAGGCCTCAACGTCGTGACCCAGCCCGACCCGTCCAACGACAGCGTCAGCCTGGAAATCGGTCACGGCGAAGAGCATCCGTTCGTGTACCAGGTGCAGATGCGCGGCTATTTCACTCCCTCATTTGCACGCGGTGGCATGGGTTCCAAACAGCTCAACAATCGTCGCTACTACCGGGCGGAAGTGCACTTGAGCGAGGGCAGTCAGGACTACGACCTGGTGGGCTACACCAAGGAGCAGATCATCAACGACATCCTCGACCAGTACGAGCGCCACCTGCAGTTCCTGCACTTGGTGCGCTGACGCTAAACTCCCCGCAAAGCCCCGTTCTACGGGGCTTTCTTAAACTTAATTTCATCCGTCAAGGCGCTGTTTTGACGCGTAACTGTCATCTGGTCACTGCGTAATTGTGTGAAGCGTTTGACGCTTTCATTTCAGAACAGTGACGGAGACCGGTACCCATGAAGACGTTTTTAAGCCCTGTGGTGGGAGCCGCCATGGCGAGCTTTATGCTGTCCGCCCATGCGGATTTTATCGATGACAGCCACGCCGACGTGACCCTGCTCAACCGCTATCTCAACCAGCAGGGACGTGACGTGGTCGGCAGCAATGCCAAGGCCCATAGCATTCGGGATTGGGGCCAGGGTTTCGAGTTCAACTTCAAGTCCGGCTACACCGAGGGGCCGGTGGGCTTCGGCCTGGATCTGCAGGCGTTCTATGGCTTGAAACTGGATTCCGGCGGCGACCTCAACGACAAGGATCACCAGGGTCGCTATCCCGGCAGCATGTTCCCGCTTGATAACGGCAAATCCGCCGACCAGTTCGGCGTGCTCAGCCCGACCTTCAAGATGCGCTTTGCCAAGGATGAGCTGCGCGTCGGCACGCTGTACGGCAACAACCCGGTGCTGGCCAACACCGACGGGCGCCTGTACCAGCAGACCAACACCGGTGTGCAACTGGTGTCCAAGGACCTCAGCGACTTCACCTTCACCGGCGGTGATATTTTCAAGACCAAGATCCGCAACGAAACCGGCGACCAGGGCATGATCACCGCCGGTGGGACCAAAGAAAGTGACCGCTTCCTGTTTGGCGGTGCGGACTACACCGGCATACAGAACACCACTGTCAGCCTGTGGTACTCCAACCTTGAGGATTACTACCAGCAGTTCTTCCTCGGCGCCAAGCGCCATGACGCCTTGTCGGTCGGTGCGATCGATACCGACGTACGCGTGTTCCGCAGCCTGGGTGTGGGCGGCAACGCCGACGGCGACAAGGACTTTGCCGCCGCGGGCCTGTACGGCGACGGCGTAAACAAGGGCCGCATCAACCAGTCCACCGTCAGTCTGCTGGAAAGCTACAGCCTGGACGGCCATACCGTCGGCCTGGGCCTCCAGAAAAACAGCGGCGACAGCGACTTCCCGTACCTGGATTCCGGCCTCAACAGCGGTGACGCTCGACAAGGCCCAGGCTCGGGTGCCGACACCCCGGCACTGACCAACATGCAGCTGAACAAATTCCAGCATGCCGGCGAACGTACCTGGCTGGCGCAGTACAAATATGATTTGGGCAAACTCGGTCTCAACGGCCTGACGTTCTCCGCTGCCTACGCCCACGGCGATGACATCCGCACCGCCCAGGGCACCACCAGCGAATGGGAGCGAAACGTGGCCGTGGCGTATCAAGTGCCCACTGGTACCCTCAAAGGCCTTGGCGTGACCTGGAAAAATGCCCACGCCAGCCCGGACATTACCGGCGCCACCGTGCAGGATGAAAACCGCTTCTATGTCAGCTATGTCGTTCCACTCTGGTAGGAAATTGCTGTAAAACGGAAGGGCAGACTTAAGCGATTCAGCTGGTTAAAAGGCCTGGGAATATCGTTATTCCCAGGCCTTATTTGCCTACGTCCAAGAGAGGATTCGATGACTTACATTGCTGCCGAAAACCGCTATGAATCTATCCCGTATCGCCGCGTAGGCCGCAGTGGATTAGTGCTGCCGGCACTGTCCCTGGGGCTGTGGCACAACTTTGGCGACAGCACCCCGATCGACACCCAGCGCGCCCTGCTGCGCACCGCGTTCGACCTGGGCATCAACCACTTCGACCTGGCCAACAACTACGGCCCACCCTATGGCAGCGCCGAGATCAACTTCGGTCGCCTGCTGCGCGAAGACTTCAAGCACTACCGCGACGAACTGATCATCTCCAGCAAGGCTGGCTGGGATATGTGGCCGGGCCCTTACGGCCAGGGCGGCGGCTCACGCAAATACGTGCTGGCAAGCCTGGACCAGAGCCTGCAACGCCTGGGCGTCGACTACGTGGATATTTTCTACTCCCACCGTTTTGATGCCGACACACCCCTGGAAGAAACCGCCAGCGCCCTCGCCACCGCCGTGCAACAGGGCAAGGCGTTGTACATCGGTATCTCGTCTTACTCCGGGGTGAAAACCCGCGAAATCGCCGCGCTGCTCAAAGAGTGGAAAGTGCCGCTGCTGATCCACCAACCGGCCTACAACCTGCTTAACCGCTGGGTAGAAAAAGACCTGCTGGACACCACCGAAGAACTCGGCGCCGGCGTGATTGCCTTCACGCCGCTGGCCCAGGGCTTGCTCACCGACAAGTACCTCAACGGCGTGCCGGCCGACGCACGGGTTAACCGTCCGGGGGGTGGTTCGTTGCAGGCCAAGCACCTGTCGGAAGCCAACATCGCCCACGTACGTGCGCTGAACGAAATCGCCCAGCGCCGTGGTCAAAGCCTGGCGCAATTGGCGCTCGCCTGGACCTTGCGCGACCCACGGGTGACCAGCGCGCTGATCGGCGCCAGCCGGCCGGAGCAGATCATCGAAAACGTCGGCGCGTTGAAGAACTTGAGCTTCAGTGCGGAAGAACTGGCGGAGATCGATCGGTTTGCGCAGGAGGGTGGAATCAACTTGTGGGAAAAGCCATCCAGCGCTGAATAACCTGACACCACTGGGTCAATGTGAGAGGGGGCAAGCCCCCTCCCACATTTGATTTGCAGTGTGGTTTAGAACGGCACATCCCCAAGAATTGTCGCCCGATGCATCACCCGCCGTTGCGGCCGGTAGTCATCCACCGCGTAATGTTGGGTCACGCGGTTATCCCAGAAGGCCACGTCGTTCTCCTGCCAGCGCCAGCGGAGGGTGAATTCCGGCCGTGTCGCGTGGGCGAACAGCAGCTTCAGGATCGCTTCGCTCTCCGCTGGCTCCAGCTCATTGATCCTGGTGGTGAACCCATCACTGACAAACAGCGACTTACGCCCGCTGACCGGATGCGTGCGCACTACCGGGTGCGACAGCGGTGGGTTTTTCCTGCGGGTTTCTTCCCAGCGCGCCAGGTCTTCGGCGGTGTTGCCAAAGCGTCCCAGCGGAAAGGATTTGGTGAAGTCGTGGGTGGCCGTCAGCCCATCGAGCAACCGCTTCAACGGCGCGGACAACGCCTCATACGCCGCGATGCCACTGGCCCACAGCGTATCGCCACCAAACGCTGGCAACAGCTTGGCGCTGAGTACCGCGCCGAGCGCCGGGGTGGGCAGGAAGGTCACGTCGGTGTGCCACACGGCGTTGTCGCGCACGTCGGTGACGGCGGTGTCGAGGATCAGCACTTCGGGCTGTTCCGGCACGTTGGGGTAGATCGGGTGGATATGCAGGTCGCCGAAGTTCGCCGCGAACCGCGCCTGCTGCTGCGGGGTGATCGGCTGGCCACGGAAGAACAGCACCGAGTGGGTGAGTAACGCCTGCTCGATGGCATCGCGGTGTTCGGCGCTCAGCGGCTGGGTGATATCGACGCCACTGATCTGGGCGCCCAAGGCGGTGCTCAAGGGGGTAACGGTCAGGCTGCTCATGGGGTTCTCACTCAATGTGCCTGGCCATGCCAAGGCACTAACTTACGCTGCAGGGCGCGCAGGCCCATTTCCATGGCGAAGGCGATCAGGGCGATCACCAGGATCCCCAGCACCACCACATCGGTGACCAGGAACTGCGCCGCCGACTGCACCATGAAACCCAGGCCGCTGGTGGCCGCGATCAGTTCGGCGGCGACCAGGGTCGACCAGCCCACACCCAGGCCGATGCGCACACCGGTGAGGATGTCGGGCAGGGCGCTCGGCAGGATCACATGGCGAATCAGTTGGGCACGGGTGGCGCCCAGCGACTGCGCCGCACGCAGCTTGGCCGGGTCGACGGTGCGTACGCCGGTCGCGGTCGCGATGGCGATGGGCGCAAAGATCGCGAGGTAAATCAGCAGCACCTTGGACAGCTCGCCGATACCGCACCAGATCACGATCAACGGCAGATAAGCCAGGGGCGGAATTGGCCGGTAAAACTCGATCAGCGGGTCGAGAATGCCGCGGGCGATGCGGTTGGAACCGATGGCAATCCCCACCGGCACGGCGGTCAGCACCGCGAAGCCCAGGCCCAGGCCGATCCGGCTGAGGCTCGCGCCCAGGTGCTGCCACAAGGTGGAATCCATATAGCCCGCAGTCGCCAGCAGCCAGCCTTTTTGCAGCACGGCGGAGGGCGGTGGCAGGAACAACGGTTCGATCAGGCCCGTGGCGGTGACGGCCCACCAGAGGGCCAGCAAGGCGATCAGGCTCAACAGGCTGATCCAGCGCGTGCTCAGGCTGCGCCGCACCGGGATAACCGCGTGCGCCACCGGATTGGCAGCGGTGGCGGTGAGTTCGTAGCTGCTCATGCGGACACCTGCCGTTGCGAGAACACTTTGCCCAGCACGTGCTCACGGGTTTCGATAAAGCGCGGGTCGGACTTGATCGCCCGCGCCGACTCGCCGGCCGCGTAGCGCTGGCCGAAGTCCAGGTGCAGACGCTCGACGATCTGCCCCGGGTTGGGCGCCAACAGGATCAGGTCGGTGGCGAGGAACACCGCTTCTTCGATGTCATGGGTAATCAGGAACACCGGCTTGGCCGTGCGTCGCCAGACTTGCAGCAACAGTTCCTGCATCTGTTCGCGGGTGAAGGCATCGAGGGCGCCGAAGGGTTCGTCCATCAGCAGCACGCGCGGGTCGGCGGCCAAGGCGCGAGCCAGGCCGACGCGTTGCTTCTGGCCGCCGGAGAGTTGCCAGATGCGGCGATTGTCGAAGCCGGCGAGGTCCACCAGCGCGAGCATTTCCCTGGCACGCACTTCACGCTGCGCCTTGGGCACGCCGGCCAGTTCCAGGCCGAAACCGACATTGGCCAACACGTCCTGCCAGGGCAGCAGCGCGTCGTCCTGGAACACCACGCCGCGTTCGGCGCTGGGGCCTTTGACCGGTACGCCATCGAGGGTGATGCGCCCGGCAGAAGGCTCGACAAAGCCGGCAATCAGGTTCAACAGCGAAGTCTTACCACTGCCGGACGGACCCAGGGCCACCAGCAATTGCTGGGGCCCCAGGTCGAGTGAAATGTCGAACAGCACCGGTTCTGTGACGCCTGGGTACTGTGCGCTGATGCGCTCCAGCTGTAGCAAGGCCATCGCGATGAACTCCTGGATCAGTGGGTGATGAACTTGGCGCTGACGTAAGGGGCGTAGTCCGGCAGCACGGCGTCGACCTTGCCTTGTTCCTTGAGGAACGCAGCGGTATCGGTCACGGCCTTGGTGGTCGGTGCGCCCAGCAGGGTCACCTGGTCAGCGGCCAGCGGGTAGACGTTGCCTTGCAGCAACAGCGGGATGTCACTGGCTTTGGCGCCGGAGAGCTTCACCAGTTTGTCGACGTTGCCTTTTTCGGCGAGCCAGGCTTGTGGGTCTTTGCGGTACGCGGCGTAGGCATCCAGAGTGACTTTGGCGAAGGCTGTGACGATTTCCGGGTGCTTCTCGGCGAATTCCTTGCGCACGATCCAGGCATCGAAGGTCGGCGCGCCGAACTTGGCCAGCTCGCCGGAGGTGATCAGCACCTTGCCGTTTTCCTTGGCCACGCCCAGTGCTGGGTCCCATACGTAAGTGGCGTCGATGTCACCGCGCTTCCAGGCCGCGATGATCGCCGGCGGGGCGAGGTTGAGGATGGTCACTTTCGACGGGTCAATGTTCCAGTGCTTCAGCGCGGCCAACAGGCTGTAGTGGCCGGTGGAAACGAAGGGCACGGCGACCTTCTTGCCGATCAGGTCCTGAGGGCCGTTGATCCCGGAACCGTTGCGCGCCACCAGGGCTTCGGCACCGCCGATCTGAGTGGCAACCAGGAAGGTTTCCACCGGCACTTTACGGGTGATCGCAGCGGTCAGCGGGCTGGAACCGAGGTAGCCGATCTGCACGTCGCCGGAGGCAATGGCGGCGATGATGTCGGCGCCATTGTCGAATTTGCGCCAGTCGATCTTGGCGTTAGTGGCTTTTTCGTACGCACCGTCGGCCTGGGCAACTTTGGCCGGGTCTACGGTGGTCTGGTAAGCGATGGTCACATCCGCCGCCTGGGCAAACAGGCTGGCACCGGCCAGGGACAACGCGGCCAGGAGGCGCAGAGGGGTTAACAGTTTCAAGGGGAAGCTCCTCAATCAGGCGGCCGAGGGTCGGCGTGTGAGGAGACTAAATGATCTAAGAATTCGAAAATAAATAACATTTTCGAATTAGCTTATGGGCGGAAGGTTGAAGCGAATCTTGAGCTTGATTGCGGGCAAATGTGGGAGGGGGCTTGCCCCCGATGGCGGTAGATCAGTCAGTGATGGGTTGACTGACCCAGTGCAATCGGGGGCAAGCCCCCTCCCACAATGGACCGAGTTCGGTCTTAGTTACTGATCGCCAGAATGCTCGCCTGGTACGACCCGACAAACACATCAAAGTCGCCCACTTCGTTCTGCTCCAGCTCCGCCTGCTGTGCCAGCGATGTGCGCGCCCGCTCTTCAAAGCGTGCTTGTTCCTCAGCCGGCAACGGCTCGCGGCGGAAATACTCGGCATGCACCTCGCTCTGATGCAGGGAGAACTGCGCAAAACTCTCTTTGCGCTCGGCCATCGCCGCCAATACCTGCGCCGAAGGGGTCAGGGACGGGTCCTTGACCTTGGCCAACTGGGCGTCCAGCGCCTGGCTGTGTTCGGTGATGCCGTGGCTTTCATCCAGCAGCGCAGCCAGCGGGGCAATCTTCTCCAGCAGCTCCGTAGCCCATTCCTTCATGTCCACGGCCTGGCCCTTGCGCTGCAATTGCAGGCCCGGGCGCCGGCCTTCCTTGACCACGCTGAGGAAGTTGGACGTGGCGTTGCCGCACTCGTTGTCGGCGAACAGCGGGCTGTCGTTCAGCGCGCAGTACAGCAGGAATGCGTCGAGGAAACGCGACTCTGGCAGGTCGATGCCCATCGGCAGGAACGGGTTGATGTCCAGGCAGCGCACTTCGATGTACTGGATGCCACGGGCCATCAGCGCCTGGATCGGCCGCTCGCCGGTATAGGTCACGCGCTTGGGGCGGATGTTGGAGTAGTACTCGTTTTCGATCTGCAGGATGTTGGTGTTGAGCTGTACCCACTCACCGTCCTTGTGGGTACCGATTTCGACATAGGGCGCGTAGGGCGTTGCCACTGCTTCGCGCAGGCTGTCGGTGTAGCTGGCCAGGTCGTTGTAGCACGGCGTCAGGCCGGCCTGGGCGTTGCTCTGGTAACCCAGGTCGCTCATGCGCAGGCTGGTGGCGTACGGCAGGTACAGGGTGTCGGCGTCGAGTACTTCCAGTTGGTGCGAGCGACCACGCAGGAAACCCGCGTCCAGGGCCGGCGAGGCACCGAACAGGTACATCAGCAGCCAGCTGTAGCGGCGGAAGTTGCGGATCAGCGCGATATAGGCGGTGGACTGATAGTCGCGGTCGGTGCCGACGAAGCCTTCAGTCTCCTTGAGCAGCGGCCACAACGGTTCCGGCAGGGAAAAGTTGTAGTGGATGCCGGCGATGCACTGCATGGTCTTGCCGTAACGCAGGGCCAGGCCCTTGCGGTACACGTACTTGAGCTGTCCGATATTGGAGGTGCCGTAGTAGGCAATCGGAATGTCTTCCTCGGCCGGCAACGGGCACGGCATCGAGGGGCTCCACAGGTACTCACTGCCGAGCTTGGTGTAGGCAAAGCGATGGATCTTGTCCAGGCTGCTCAGGGTATCGGCCGGGTTGGGCAGGGCCGGAGTAATGAACTCCAGCAGCGATTCCGAGTAGTCGGTGGTGATCTGTTCATGGGTCAACGCGGCGCCCAGGGCTTCGGGGTGCGGCGTTTGCGCCAGGCGACCGTCACCGGTGACACGTAGGCATTCACGCTCGATGCCGTGCAAGCACTGTTCTAGCAGGGAGAGGTGTTCGCGCTTGCCGAGCAGGGCCAGGCGGCGGTTGAGAAGTTCGCTCAAGTTGGATTCCTTCACGCGTCAGTCGCCCCAATATGGGGGTGGGCAGGACGGTCTACAAGGGTGAAGTTGAAACTGGCGTGATCGCCTGGTTTTGAGTCGATTTGACCCGCGTTAAAAAAGCCTACTTCACTCCATGAATTGGGCTATAGCGCAGCAAGAAAATTCCGACGCTGTTATCGCAGCGCCGAAATTAACTCAAATCGAGGGCTTGGAGCTATAGGACAGCGAACGTGCCCTGTGCTTTTGCGACAAGTCTTTCGTCCTGATACACATCGGCTTCGACCACCAGTGTGCGCCGACCGGCGTGAATCACGCGGCTGGTGCACAGCACGTCACCGTCTTCCACGGCGCGGATGTAGTTGATCTTGCATTCGATGGTGGCGCTCTGCTGGTCAAACCCATGGGCGCTGGAACAGGCCAGCCCCATGGTGATGTCCACCAGGCTGAATATCGCCCCGCCATGAAGCTTGCCCGCGCGGTTGCGCAGGTGCGGCTCCAGGGTCAGGGCCACTTCGGCAACGCCTTCTTCGAGGCGTTGCAGGCGGCAGCCGATCAGTTCGCTGAACGCGCTCTGGGTCAAGCCGGCGGGTATTTCCATCAGCGTTTCTTCAACTGCTTGGCGTTGGCGAACAGCGAGGCCATGGCGTTGTTGCTTGGCGCTGCGGTAGCGGTT
The DNA here is from genome assembly GCF_024809815.1 of Pseudomonas sp. BIGb0381. Lineage (NCBI taxonomy): Bacteria > Pseudomonadati > Pseudomonadota > Gammaproteobacteria > Pseudomonadales > Pseudomonadaceae > Pseudomonas > Pseudomonas sp. BIGb0381. The sequence continues at coordinate 215,928 of NZ_JANUEN010000010.1, read as the reverse complement.
TCCTTGCGCGGTTGACTGTTTTCAGAGCGGTTCTGCGACTGGCGCGGTGCCGAGCCAGGACGTGCACCACGGGCGCCGTCGATTTTTTCGCCTGGGGTGTCGCCCATGCGCATCGATAGGCCAACGCGTTTGCGCGGGATGTCGACTTCCATGACCTTGACCTTGACCACATCACCGGCTTTCACCGCTTCGCGCGGATCTTTGATGAACTTCTCCGAAAGCGCAGAAATGTGCACCAAACCGTCCTGATGCACGCCGATGTCCACAAACGCGCCGAAGTTGGTCACGTTGGTGACCACGCCTTCGAGGATCATGCCCAGTTGCAGGTCCTTGAGGTCTTCCACGCCGTCCTGGAACTCGGCGGTCTTGAACTCGGGACGCGGATCGCGGCCAGGTTTTTCCAGCTCTTGCAGGATGTCGGTGATGGTCGGTACGCCGAAGGTTTCGTCAGTGTACTTCTTCGGATCCAGGCGCTTGAGGAACGCGGCGTCGCCGATCAGCGAACGAATGTCGCGACCGGTTTCGGCGGCGATGCGTTGCACCAACGGATAGGCTTCCGGGTGAACGGCTGACGAATCCAGCGGGTTGTCGCCGTTCATCACGCGTAGGAAGCCGGCGGCTTGCTCGAAGGTTTTTTCACCCAGGCGTGCGACTTTTTTCAGCGCGGCACGGGTTTTGAACGCACCGTTTTCGTCGCGATGAGTGACGATATTCTGCGCCAGGGTGGCATTGAGGCCGGAGATGCGCGCCAGCAACGCCACGGAGGCAGTGTTCACGTCCACGCCCACGGCGTTTACGCAGTCTTCCACCACCGCATCCAGGCCGCGCGCCAGTTTCAGCTGCGACACGTCGTGCTGGTACTGGCCGACGCCAATGGATTTAGGATCGATTTTAACCAGTTCGGCCAGCGGGTCCTGCAGGCGACGGGCAATGGACACCGCGCCACGGATCGACACGTCGAGGTCCGGGAATTCCTTGGACGCCAGTTCCGATGCCGAGTACACCGAAGCACCGGCTTCGGAGACCATCACCTTGGTCATCTTCATGGCTGGGTATTTTTTGATCAGTTCGGCGGCCAGCTTGTCGGTTTCACGGCTGGCAGTGCCGTTGCCGATGGCGATCAGGTCCACCGAATGCTTGGCGCACAGGGCGGCCAGGATGGCGAGGGTCTGGTCCCACTTGTTGTGCGGCACGTGTGGGTACACGGTGGCGTGGTCCAGCAGCTTGCCGGTGGCATCCACCACGGCGACCTTGCAGCCGGTGCGCAGGCCCGGGTCGAGGCCCAGGGTGGCGCGCGGGCCGGCCGGGGCGGCCAGCAACAGGTCGTGCAGGTTGTGGGCAAATACGTTGATCGCTTCGGTTTCGGCGCCGTCGCGCAACTCGCCGAGCAGGTCGGTTTCCAGGTGGGTGTAGAGCTTGACCTTCCAGGTCCAGCGCACGACTTCACCGAGCCACTTGTCCGCAGGACGATTCTGATTCTGGATACCGAATTGTTGCCCGATCATGCCTTCGCACGGGTGCATGGTGCCCGGCAGTTCGTCGCCGACTTTGAGTGCGGAGCTGAGGATGCCTTCGTTGCGACCGCGGAAAATCGCCAGCGCACGGTGGGACGGCATGCTTTTCAGCGGTTCGTCGTGTTCGAAGTAGTCGCGGAACTTGGCGCCTTCTTCCTCTTTGCCGACGATGACGCGGGCGCTGAGGGTGGCTTCCTGTTTCAGATAGTTGCGCAGTTTTTCCAGCAGGTTGGCGTCTTCGGCGAAGCGCTCCATCAGGATGTACTTGGCGCCTTCGAGGGCGGCCTTGACGTCGGCAACGCCTTTTTCAGCGTTGACGAAGCGTGCGGCTTCGGTGTCCGGGGTCAGCGACGGGTCGTTGAACAGGCCGTCGGCCAGTTCGCCCAGGCCGGCTTCCAGGGCGATCTGGCCCTTGGTGCGGCGCTTCTGTTTGTACGGCAGGTAAAGGTCTTCGAGGCGGGTCTTGGTGTCGGCGAGCTTGATGTCGCGTTCCAGCTGCGGGGTCAACTTGCCCTGTTCCTCGATGCTGGCGAGGATGCTGATACGCCGTTCGTCGAGTTCTCGCAGGTAGCGCAGGCGTTCTTCCAGGTGCCGCAGTTGGATGTCGTCGAGGCTGCCGGTCACTTCTTTCCGGTAACGGGCGATGAAGGGCACCGTGGAGCCTTCATCCAGTAGAGCGACGGCCGCTTCGACCTGTTGTGGGCGTACACCGAGCTCTTCGGCGATGCGGCTGTTGATGCTGTCCATAAAACCACCTGAAATTCTGAAAAGCAGCCCGCTGGCCCAAAAAACAAGGCCTTGCGCGGCTGGTTGAGCGGCCCGACTGGCGCCGCTACCTGGGTCAAGAGGCAGCCTATTGACCCTCGAAATCGAAAAAATCACGACAAACGGGTGAAAAAAGCCCGGTATTAAACGGCAACGATCTGACGTTGCCCTGCACGAAGGCGCCGCATTATAACCAGCGTTCTGCCCTTGGGGGGTACTGCGCCAATGGTTGGAAGGGGCGGGTTCGCTGGCAGCAGAGGAAAAATCTGCTAACAATGCACACGGTGCGTATAACGGCAGCTACGCCATAATGCGCGCCGAGATAAGAGGAGCATCCAATGAGCAGCACTGCACAAACTGCTGAAGGCGAAAAAATTCTCATCGTTGATGACGATCCGGGGCTGAGCAGCCTGCTGGAGCGTTTCTTCAACTCCAAGGGCTATCGTGCCCGCGCGGTGCCGAACACCGAGCAGATGGACCGTCTCCTGGGGCGCGAAGTATTCAACCTGGTCGTACTCGACCTGATGCTGCCCGGCGAAGACGGCCTAACCGCCTGCAAGCGCCTGCGCGGCGCGAACAACCAGATTCCAATCATCATGCTTACCGCCAAGGGCGATGAGCTGAGCCGCATCAAGGGCCTCGAGCTGGGCGCTGATGACTACCTGGCCAAGCCCTTCAACCCTGACGAGTTGATGGCGCGGGTCAAAGCCGTGTTGCGTCGTCAGGCACCGCCGGTACCGGGCGCGCCAGGCAGCGAAGACGAAAGCGTTACCTTTGGCGACTACGAACTGTCGCTGGCGACCCGCGAACTCAAGCGTGGCGACGAAGTGCACATGCTCACCACCGGTGAATTCGCCGTGCTCAAGGCCCTGGTGATGAACGCGCGTCAGCCGCTGACCCGCGACAAACTGATGAACCTGGCCCGCGGTCGCGAATGGGACGCCCTGGAGCGCTCCATCGACGTGCAGATTTCCCGTCTGCGCCGGATGATCGAGCCGGACCCGTCGAAGCCTCGGTATATCCAGACGGTATGGGGTGTGGGTTATGTGTTTGTGCCGGATGGCACCGCCACGAAGTGACCGATGATTTGCAGGGCGGGCATCCTGGCGTTTGACTCCATGAGGGTCGACGGGATGCCCGGCGTCTGCAATTCTGCGAGCGCCGCTCGTTCCTGCAAGGTGTCCAGCTGTCTTCTATGAAAACCCCTCTGTGGTTCCCGCAAAGTTTCTTCTCCCGCACCCTTTGGCTGGTGCTGATCGTCGTGCTGTTTTCCAAGGCGTTGACACTGGTTTATCTGCTGATGAACGAAGACGTGCTGGTGGACCGGCAGTACAGCCATGGTGTCGCCCTGACGCTGCGTGGTTACTGGGCTGTAGACCCTGAGAACCGGGAAAAAGTAGCCAAGGCGTCGACGTTGACCCGCGTTGACGGGGCGGGTGTGCCCGAGGGTGAGCAGCATTGGCCCTACAGCGAGATCTACCAACGCCAGATGCAGGCCGAGCTGGGCGAGGACACCGAGGTGCGCTTGCGCATGCATGTTTCACCTGCGCTGTGGGTGAGGGCGCCGAGCCTTGGCGATGCTTGGATCAAGGTTCCGCTGTATCCGCATCCTTTGCGGGGGCAGAAGATCTGGAACGTGTTGGGCTGGTTCCTGGCTATCGGCTTGCTTTCCACCGCGTCCGCGTGGATTTTCGTTCGTCAGCTTAACCAACCGCTTAAACGCCTGGTATTTGCCGCCCGCCAACTGGGCCAGGGGCGCAGCGTGCGCCTGCCGGTCAGCGATACGCCCAGTGAAATGACCGAGGTGTATGGCGCCTTCAACCAGATGGCGGAGGATGTCGAACAGGCCGGGCGCGAACGCGAGCTGATGCTGGCGGGGGTGTCCCATGACTTGCGCACGCCATTGACGCGATTGCGCCTGTCCCTGGAGCTGATGGGCAACCATAGCGACCTCACCGACGACATGGTTCGCGACATCGAAGACATGGACGCGATTCTCGACCAGTTCCTGGCGTTTATCCGCGATGGACGTGACGAGGTGGTGGAGGAAGTCGATCTCACGGACCTGGTGCGTGAGGTTGTCGCGCCCTACAACCAGAATGGCGAGCAAGTGCGCATGCGCCTTGAACCGATCCAGCCGTTTGCGTTGCGTCGGGTGTCGATGAAGCGCCTTCTCAACAATCTGATCGGCAACGCTTTGCACCATGCCGGTTCGGATGTGGAAGTGGCTGCGTATGTGTCCGGCGACAGTGCCGCGCCGTACGTGGTGCTGAGTGTAATGGACCGGGGGGCGGGCATCGATCCGGACGAGCTGGAGGGTATCTTCAACCCCTTCACCCGTGGCGACCGTGCCCGGGGTGGCAAGGGGACCGGTCTGGGGCTGGCGATCGTGCGGCGGATTGCTTCGATGCACGGCGGAAATGTCGAGTTGCGTAACCGCGAAGACGGTGGCCTGGAAGCGCGGGTGCGCTTGCCGCTTGGGCTGATGCTGCCAAGAGATGCGGTATAGAAACAGCTGCAAGTTTCAAGCTTAAAGCCGCAAGAGAAAGGCAGGCAGCTTTTGCCCTTTCTTGCAGCTTATAGCTTGAAGCTAACGCCGCGTCTCTAACCCTTGCCTTTGGTCCTGGTCATATTCGGTCCACCATTCTTCTCCAGATGCTGAATGATGATCCCCGCCACATCCTTCCCTGTGGTGGTCTCGATCCCTTCCAGGCCCGGCGACGAGTTCACCTCCATCACCAGCGGGCCGTGATTGGAGCGCAGGATATCCACACCCGCCACGGCCAACCCCATGACCTTGGCCGCTCGCAACGCGGTCATGCGTTCTTCAGGTGTGATCTTGATCAGGCTGGCGCTGCCGCCGCGGTGCAGGTTGGAGCGGAACTCTCCGGGCTTGGCCTGACGCTTCATGGCTGCGATCACCTTGTCGCCCACCACGAAGCAGCGAATATCCGCACCGCCGGCTTCCTTGATGTACTCCTGGACCATGATGTTCTGCTTGAGGCCCATGAACGCCTCGATCACGGATTCCGCTGCGGTCGCGGTTTCACACAGTACTACACCGATGCCCTGGGTGCCTTCCAGCACCTTGATCACCAGCGGCGCGCCGTTGACCATTTCGATCAGGTCGGGAATGTCGTCGGGGGAGTGTGCAAAGCCAGTGACCGGCAGGCCGATGCCCCGCCGCGAGAGCAGTTGCAATGAGCGTAATTTATCCCGCGAACGTGCAATGGCCACGGATTCATTGAGGGGGAAAACCCCCATCATTTCGAACTGGCGCAACACGGCGCAGCCATAGAACGTCACCGAGGCGCCAATACGCGGGATCACCGCATCAAACCCTTCGAGGGGCTTGCCGCGATAGTGGATCTGCGGCTTGTGGCTGGCAATGTTCATATAGGCACGCAACGTGTCGATCACTACCATTTCATGGCCACGTTCGGTGCCGGCCTCGACCAGGCGGCGGGTGGAATACAGACGCGGGTTTCGCGACAGCACAGCAATCTTCATGCAGCACCTGGGGCAGAAATAGTAGAGACCGGGAACACCGGCTTGTCTTGAACGTACTTGACGCCGGGATTGACCACCAGATGGCCGTCAATCAGCGCCTTGGAACCCAGTAACAGGCGGTAACGCATGGCTTTGCGACAGGCCAGGGTGAACTCCACTCGCCATACCCGATCACCCAGCGCCAGGGTGGTGCTGATCACGTAGCGCACCTGCGCATGGCCATTGGAGCTCTTGATGGTTTTCATCGTCACCAGGGGCGCCTCGCAGCGGCGGTGACGCAGTTGCACAACGCTGCCCAGGTGCGCGGTAAAGCGCACCCATTTCTCACCGTCGCGCTCAAAAGGCTCGATATCGGTGGCATGCAGGCTGGAGGTGCTGGCACCTGTGTCGATCTTGGCGCGCAGGCCCGCCACTCCCAAGTCGGGAAGTGCCACCCACTCACGCAGACCTACAACGGTCAAATGGTCAAATGTCTTCAATTATGGGTAACCGATCAATTCGCCCAGGCTTTCGGTGAAACCTCGGCCAGGGCTTTGAATGCAGGCTTGGCGAACCAGTAGCCTTGCATCAGAAATATTCCACAGTCAGACAGAAAGTCGCGCTCGCCGGCACTTTCGATGCCTTCGGCGATGACAGTAACGTTCAACTGCTCACAGATTGTGACAATTCCCTGGACGATCACCTGACGGACACGATCCTGGTCGACATCGCGGATCAGTGCCATGTCGAGTTTGATCAGGTCAGGTTGGAAATCGGCCAGCAGATTCAGCCCCGAATAGCCCGCGCCGAAGTCGTCGATGGCGGTCTTGAAGCCGAACTCGCGGTATTCACGCAGAATATTCGTCAAATGGCGATAGTTATCTACATGCTCGCTTTCCAGCGTCTCGAAAATCAGTTGGTCCAGCGGAAAATTGTGCGCGCGAGCCGCCTCAAGGGTGCTTCGGATGCACAACTCCGGACGGTACACGGCATTGGGCATGAAGTTGATGGATAGGCGGGTTTGCATCCCCAAGGCTGCAGCACCGGCGATCGCCTGGGTGCGGCAGCGCTGGTCGAAGCGGTAGCGGTTGCTGTTATTGACCTTCTCCAGCACCGATATCGCCCCTTCGCCCTGTGTACCGCGCACCAAGGCTTCGTGGGCATAAATCGAATGGTCCCGAAGGTCTACGATAGGCTGGTAGGCGAAAGCAAAATCGAAACCCAGGGGTTCGCTTTGCTGGCAGCCTGCGCAACGCTGGTCAGGCGAGGTGAGTGAAGTGGGAAAGTCGGTCACGGCGTATCCTCGCGAAAACAGGGTGCTACCTGGCGTATCTTAGGTGAGCCTTGAGGTTTATGCGTCGAAGGGTTTCAACGTTACAGTTGCGACATTTGTCAGAGCGAGGAATTCAAGTGGCTCAAAAGCAGGAAGAGGAAGAAAAGGTCCGTCTGGACAAGTGGCTGTGGGCGGCGCGTTTCTTTAAAACCCGTGCCTTGGCCAAGGCCGCGATTGAGAGTGGCAAAGTGCATCATCGAGGCGAGCGCTGTAAACCGGGCAAAGAGCCACGTGTCGGTGATGAGTTGCAGATTCGGATAGGTTTTGACGAAAAGACTGTCGTGGTGCAGGCACTTTCCATCGTGCGCCGTGGCGCCCCCGAAGCACAGGCGCTGTACACCGAAACCGAAGCGAGCATTGCCAGGCGCGAAAATGCGGCAGCCATGCGCAAGGCGGGCGCCACGGGGATGACCACCGATGGCAAGCCGAGCAAGAAACAGCGCCGCGACCTGTTCAAGTTTCGCGGTAGTGGCAATGATGACTGATTGCGCAGCGGCCCATTCAAGTGTTGGAGGGGGCAAGCCCCCTCCAACATTTGGCCTGCAGCGTTAAGGGGATGTGCGCACGACGCTCAATCCACCGATCACCGGCAGCTTGCCGAGTAGCCCGAAGATCGGCATCGTCACTTGTAACAAAGCGCCCGACACCTTCGCCGCAAACGGCGTGTAATACCCCCAGCCCAACGCCAACAGCGCCAGCAACACACCGCCGATGTAATCGTCCTGCCCCCAATGTGCGCCCGCCACCAGCCGCGGCATCATGAACAACAGCGCCAGGCCCCAGATCACTAGCACCTGGCCGACGCGCTTGGCGAACACGGTCATGAACATTGCCCAGATCAGCAACACCGAGGCGTGATCCCCCGGAAAGCTTTGGCTTGAGCGGTCCTTCAGTTCCCAGGTCCTCTCCAACCCCGGGAAATAGTCACTCATCTGGATAGCCCCGGCGATGACCATCGACGGGCTACTGTGTTGCCAACCCATCTGCGCCGCGAGTTTGGAAAACAGCATGCGGATAAACAGCAGGAGCAACAAAATGCCGACAAAACCTAACAGTGCCTGGCGGACCTGCACGGCCTCGAACACCCAGTCGCCACGAATCAGCAGCATCAGCAGGATCACCCCGACCACTGCATCAAACGGCCGCAAACTGGCCACGGCCCATACGTGCAGCCATGTTGCGTTGCTCGCCAGCGGGTCGTTGAGAAGGTGAAACAGCCACTCGTCGAAAATCACACACAGCATCTGTCCCGTGGGCCACAGCCAAAAACACAGCAGCCCGATAGCGAGTAGATTGCACAGAGCCCATCGCCGGAGGTTCCACTTGGCTTGGAACAAACCCGGATTGTTCATAAACTGTCCCTCTTCGCTCTATATAAGCTCTCTGTTTCCAGGAGAAAGCCGCACCAAGATGGTGCTAAAGCGTTTAATTTTATAAACCTTGTAACCAATTTGTCATCAATTCAGATACCCAGACCTATGACTGATCTACCGGATACCGACTTCACCCAACGCTTCATCTTCGACGAGAGCGACGCCCGCGGCGAAATGGTTTCGTTGGAGCGCAGCTACGCCGAAGTCCTCGCCAAGCACCCCTATCCGGAGCCGGTCGCACAACTGCTCGGTGAGCTGATGGCAGCTGCTGCGTTGCTGGTAGGCACCATGAAGTTCGACGGTTTGCTGATCCTGCAGGCCCGATCCGAAGGGCCGATTCCGCTGTTGATGATCGAGTGCTCAAGCGAGCGCGAAATCCGCGGCCTGGCCCGTTATGAAGACGACCAGATTGCCCCGGACGCCACCCTGGCCGAGCTGATGCCTAACGGCGTCCTGGCGCTCACCGTCGACCCGACCGTAGGCCAGCGTTACCAGGGCATCGTCGACCTCGACGGCAAAACGCTGTCGGAATGCTTCACCAACTATTTCGTGATGTCCCAGCAAGTGGGTACCAAGTTCTGGCTCAACGCCGACGGCAAGCGCGCCCGTGGCATGTTGCTGCAACAACTGCCGGCCGACCGTATCAAGGACGACGAAGATCGCGCTGAAAGCTGGCGGCACTGCATTGCCTTGGCCGATACCCTGAAAGCCGAAGAACTGCTGGGCCTGGACAACGAAACCATCCTGCACCGCCTTTACCACGAAGACCCCGTGCGCCTGTTTGACGCGCAGACTCTGCACTTCCACTGCAGCTGCTCCCGTGAGCGTTCAGGGAACGCCCTGGTCAGCCTGGGCCTGGAAGATGCGCAGAACCTGGTGGTGGAACACGGTGGAAATATCGAGATCGACTGCCAGTTCTGCAACGAGCGCTACCTGTTCGACGCTGCCGATGTAGCGCAATTGTTCGCTGGCGCAGGTATCGACACGCCTTCCGACACCCGCCACTAAAACGTTTAAGCACAGGTAAATCACCTGTCAAATGCCGGATTAGAGGCGTTCTGACGGGAGGGCCCTACTCTTTTTGGGCTTTTCTGGCATAATCCGGCCCACTTTTTTCGCGGTAGTAGTGCGCAACTTTCTACTACAAAACGTTTGGAGCACTCGGCCACAGGCCGACGGGGAACCTCATGACGCAAGCCAATAACGCCGTATACACCGATCTGAGTGTTGACGATCTGGTCAAAGAAGCCCTGCAGCGCGGTGAAGGCGTGCTTGCCGATACCGGCGCGCTGGTCGTCGAAACCGGTCACCGTACCGGCCGTTCGCCAGTCGACCGTTTCATCGTTGAAGAGCCTTCTACCCAGGATTCCATCGCCTGGGGCCCGATCAACCGCAAGTTCCCGGCCGACAAGTTCGATGCCCTGTGGGCACGCGTCGAGGCGTTCAATAACGCGCAAGAGCATTTCGTTTCCCACGTTCACGTAGGGGCTTCCGAAGACCACTACCTGGCCGTGAAAATGACCACCCAGACTGCCTGGCAGAACCTGTTCGGTCGTTGCCTGTTCATCAACCCTGCCCAGTACAACCCGGCCGGTCGTGACGAGTGGCAAGTGCTCAACGTAGCCAACTTCGAGTGCGTGCCGGAGCGTGACGGCACCAACTCCGACGGTTGCGTGATCCTCAACTTCGCGCAGAAAAAAGTGCTGATCGCCGGCATGCGCTACGCCGGTGAAATGAAGAAAGCCATGTTTTCGGTGCAGAACTACCTGCTGCCGGCTTCCGACGTACTGCCGATGCACTGCGCCGCCAACATTGGCGAAGCAGGCGACGTGACCCTGTTCTTCGGTCTGTCGGGCACCGGCAAGACCACCCTGTCCGCCGACGAAAGCCGTTACCTGATCGGTGACGACGAACACGGCTGGGGCGAAGGCGTGGTGTTCAACATCGAAGGCGGTTGCTATGCCAAGTGCATCGACCTGTCCGAGAAGAACGAACCGGTTATCTGGAAAGCCATCAAGCACGGCGCCGTGCTGGAAAACGTCGTGATCGACGACGCCAAGCACGCCGACTATGCCGACGTCAGCCTGACCCAGAACAGCCGCGCCGCCTACCCGCTGGAGCACGTTGCCAAGCGTTCCGAGAAGAACCTGGGTGGCGAGCCAAACGCGGTGATCTTCCTGACCTGCGACTTGACCGGCGTACTGCCGCCCGTGTCCATCCTCAGCGAAGAACAAGCGGCCTACCACTTCCTGTCCGGCTACACCGCACTGGTGGGCTCGACCGAAATGGGTTCGGGCAGCGGCATCAAGTCGACCTTCTCCACCTGCTTCGGCGCACCGTTCTTCCCACGCCCGGCTGGTGAATACGCAGAGCTGCTGATCAAGCGCATCCGCGGCTTCGGTTCCAAGGTCTACCTGGTCAACACCGGCTGGACCGGCGGCGGCTACGGCGTTGGCAAGCGCTTCAACATCCCGACCACTCGCGGCGTGATCGCAGCGATCCAGAGCGGCGCGTTGATCGGTGCTGAAACCGAACACCTCGACACCATCAACCTCGACGTGCCATTGGCCGTACCGGGCGTTGAGACCGGCCTGTTGAACCCACGTAACACCTGGGCTGACAAGGCGGCTTACGATGAAGCGGCGAAGGCGCTGGCTGGCCTGTTCATCGAGAACTTCAAGAAGTTTGAAGTGAGTGATGCGATCAAGGCTGCGGGTCCGAAGTTGTAAGATTCGGTCGCTGTTAAAAAGCCGCCCCTTGTGGGCGGCTTTTTTGTGCGTGAAAGGTTAGTCGACGATATGCAGGACCACCGCCCCGACCAGCACCAGCACAACTCCCTGCACTTGCACCGCCGACAACCGTTCCTTGAAAAACACAAACCCCAGAATCGCCGCAATCCCCCCTGATAACGTACTGATCACCGTCACCACCGACACCGACCCCGCCATCGCTCCCCACGAAAACGCCGAAAATCCACCCAGGTTCATCAGGCTTGCCCCTGTCAGAGTGGCGCAGTTTTTCAGCGGCGGAATCTTCAGGCCGTCCTTGATCTTCAGCACCATCAACACCAGCACGCACAGCCCTACCAGATAGCCGAGCCAGAGCATGGTGATCGGCCCCAGCGCAGGTAGCGTGTAGCGACCTTGCAGCCAGAAACTGGTGCCGTATAGCAAGGCGGCAAGCATGGCGTAGACGATGGAGCGGTTTGAACTGTTGTGCGGGATGCCATTGTCCTTGTGGAGGCTGGAAAGGATCACGCCGATGACGCACAGGGCGATGCAGGCGAGTTGGATCAGGCTCATGTGTTCGCCGCTGGCCCAGGATAGCAGGGTGGTGACGACGCCGTAGGACGTCACCAGTGGCGCCACGATGGCGGCTTTGCCCAGGGCGAAGGCCTTGGACAGGGCAAGGGCGCCGGAGACGGTGAACAGTGCGGCGGCAATGCCCAGCAGCCAGACGCTCAGCGAGGCGTTAAGGGACTTGAACAGCAGGGCCGGGAAGATGGCCAGCAGCAGGGTCATGATCACGAAGCCGAGGGCCTGGCCGAAATACACCGCGCGCTTGACGCCCACGGCTCGGGCGTTGAGACCCACGAGGAAATCCGTACCACCCCAGAGCAGGGCGGCCAGCAGGCCCATTGTTACGTCCATGTAAGGTCCTTGTTGTTTTGAGCGCGGCTTGCCAGGTTAGCGCAGATCCAATGTGGGAGGGGCTTGCTCGCTATAGCCGGGTGTCAGTCATCGATCGGCTGGCTGATACACCGCTATCGGGAGCAAGCCCCCTCCCACATGGGATCTGCGGTGTGCCTCGGGCCGGTGTTCGCTCAGCTGAGGTTCTCCAGCGTTTGTGTGTCCCAGCTGTGAGTCTTGATGGCCAGGTAGAGCATGCCGATGGTCAGCGGGACCTTGTCGGCATGCCCCTTGGCCCGACGTTTAAGGAACACGTCAAAGACCGGTGGGTTGAAGTAACGATAAGTGTCGTAGTCGCCCAGGTCGAGGGCGAATTCCTGCTCCAGCGCTTCCATTAGTTGCTTGGCTTCACTGCCGTCACAGCCCAGGTCGAAATTGAGTGAGGTTTGCAGGCGGATGGTCTTGTGTTTCGGCAGGCCGATTTCTTCGTGCAGCAGTTGCAGAAGTTGCTGCATCACGGGGTCTTCGGGGAAGTTGGGGGCGAGGTTCATGGTGGGGGCACGCAGGAGTGGATGAAGGGGCTGGTTGCGTTGGAAGCGGTATTTGTTTCGAGTGATGAAGAGCGCCAAGCCTATCAAGAATACAAAGACAGGTAGGAGGGGCATTCTGAGGATCACCGCTACATAGGGTAGTAGGAACGTCAAAATAAGGCCTGTTGTAAGAAATGTGACTGCGAAGTGCTTTCTGAGCATTGGGTCTGTGATTTGGTAGTGCAGCACCAAATAGATAATGAGAAAGGAAACGGATTGAAGGTAAGGGACCATGTCACTAAGACTCGTCCGGGTAGACATGCATTGAGAGTGTTGACCGCTGAGGCCCTATGCCTCCTCTCACACTGGCATCCAGACCGATGATGATGTCTCCAGCGTGATATCTACGAAGCTTGCCGGAAATCGTATCTCCAACGAAGCCCGCGGTTACGGTTGAAATGGCAATCCCCGGTGCTTTAACCGCTCCGGAGATTATGTGTTTGATGAGCACGTTTTGGTCGTTTAACCGATCGGCCTGATTCCGTCTCAAAGGATGGGAAATCGCGACCGCCATTTCGCATGGCAAGTCTCTGGCCAGCATTTTTTCGTACAGCCTACGTATCTGATCGCGCACTTGTCGCGCTGCCGTTTTTGTTTCAAGCAGGCATAGATTGGCCAAAGCATGCCGATTGTCAGGCACAACAGTGAAGCGATTCACTGTGAAGATGACGCCATAGTGGCCGATGTGTTGAGCCCTTTCGATGTTCACAGGTTTCTGCCGAGAAAGTTGAGACCGCGCTATTTTCATTCAGCTACGGGTAACTTCTGTAGAGGGTCAAGCGGGTGTTTGGAGCAGTTTGGGAAGGGGATGTCGCGGTGTTTGGAGGTTTCCTACGGCCGTTTCCGGCATTTGTGGCTTGGCAGTGACTTAACAAGCAAAGCTGGTCAATTGTAGGAGCGAACTTGTTCGCGAAAAACTCAAGGACGCCGCGTTTCTTCTGGTTTACCGCGTCGTCGTTGATGATTTTCGCGAGCAAGCTCGCTCCTACAAAGGGTGTTGCTTAGATTTCAGAGCATTCCCACGCAGGGCGTGAGGAATGATCACTGCCCTGCAGGCCTGCTGATACACCGCTCAAAAATCGCCTCCAACCCCCGATAATCACACGCCACCGCGTCAATATTCGCCGGTATCCATGCCGCGTGTTTCACCAGCCACCAGTTCACTGAAAACCCCGCGTTCACGATGATCTGTTCAAACAAAATCCGCTGCGCCCGGCCATTGCCCTCGCGGAAGGGGTGGATGACGTTGAGGTCGCCATAGGCTTCGGCAATCTTGCTTATCAACTCGGTTTGGCTGGCACCAACAAACCAGTTTGCCTCTTCCATCTGCCGGATAATCTTCGCGGCTTCCGGAGGGATGCGCTCCGGGGTGCAGAACAGGGTGTCGCCTTTCTGGATGTTCACGCTGCGCAACTCACCGGCCCAGTCGTAGATGTCACCGAACAGCGTGCGGTGGATGTGTTGCAGGCGGTCGAGGTCGTAGGGCGGGGGGAAGAGCGGGAGGCTGCCTACGGCGATTTCGGATAATTCCCGCTCGGCCTGGTGCAGGCGGGCTTCGTCGAGCAAATCGAGGCGGTTGCGCAGGACGCTGCTATCGGGATAGCAGTACGGATCCTGGCCCACCCCGTATTTGTCGAGCATCAGCGTGGGGTATTGCGGTACTTGGCAAGCACGGATTCGCGGGTCGGCAGGGGTTTGTCGACGTCGGCCGGCTGGGTGTCGAACCCTTCCAGGCGCAGGCTGGCCAGGTAATTGGAACGGCGGATCTTGTGGTAATGATCCTGTTTTTGCTCAAACGTCAGTTCGCTCATCGCAGCGCACTCCTGGGTAGCAAGGTTTGATTGTAGCGCAATGCTTCAACGGGAAGGCGGGATAAAAACCACGTCACATTCTGTACAAAAAATCCGCCGACACCCGGAATTCAGCGTATGTTTCACCGCAAAATCTTGTAGGGCGATTTCCGCCCGCTACTTAAAGGGAGTTAAGCATGGGTTTGCTTCGTGTTGCTTCGGCGGTGTCATTGTGTGCGGTGGCTTTTTCGGTCCAGGCCGGAGAGTTGCCGATCGAAGTGCTCAGTGCGGTGGTCAAGGACCAGAAAATCGCCGATGCCGAAGTGCTGCTGCAACGTAACGGCGCACAGAATGTGGTGGGCCGCACCAACGCGCAGGGCCAAGTGACGCTGACCAGTGAGGCCGCCGATGATGCGAGCAACCTGCTGATCATCAAGAAGCCCGGCTACTCCAACCTGGTGGTGAAGTGCCCATGCGCGGGCATGACCTACGCCATCAGCCCGGTGATGGAAAATCTCGATGGCCTGCGTGTGGTGCTGACCTGGGGCAAGACGCCGAGTGACCTCGACTCCCACATGATTTTCCCCGGCAATAACATCTATTTCGAGAACCAGAAGGGTACCGACGCCGAGTTGGATGTGGATGACACCGACAGCTACGGCCCGGAAACCATCACCCTGCAGAAAAAACACTACGGCGAAAGCTACGTCTATGCCGTGCACGACTACAGCAATGGCGGCAACCCAGGCTCGCGCCAGTTGTCCGACAGCGAAGCCAAGGTGTTCGTGTACATGGGCCAATCGCTGGTGCGTACCTACTACGTGCCTAAGAACCGCAGCGGCAACCTGTGGACGGTGTTCCGCATGACCGGCAGCGGCGACTTCCAGGACATCAACACCTTCAGTGGCGTGACAGTGAATGCCGCCAACGTGCTGAACGAAGTCAAACCGCTGCTGGATGACAGCGTCGCGGTCACCGCAGTCACCGTCAGCTCTTCCGTACAAACCGATGCGAAGCGTCTGAACCTGCAGGGTGAAGCGGCCTACCAGGCCGGCCAGCTGGACCAGGCCATTGACCTGTTCCGCCAGGCCATCGAACTGGACAATGGCTTCGGCAAGGCCTACGGCAACCTCGGCCTGGCTTATCAGAAAGCCGGTAACACTGCCGAGTCGATCTGGGCCAACCGCAAGGCTATCGCCCTTGCCACCGGCGCCAATGCTGCCACCGTGCGTGCAGGTGCCTATTACAACATTGCGCGGATCTACGAAGCGGCGGGGCAGTTCCCGGATGCGTTGCGTCACTACCAGTTGGCCAAGGAGCAGAAGGCCAACCCGGTGTATGACACGGCAATTGAGCGGGTACAGAATCGCTGATTCATCTGTAGCGCAGTTCTGAAATGTGGGAGGGGGGCAATCCCCCTCCCACATTTGGTTTGTGGTGTTCCTACAGCCACAGTCGAACTTGTCGAACTTGTCGAATTTGGCCCAAGGCCATTGCTGCACCCTGTGTATCATCCTGTCTCTTTTTTCCATGCGACCTTTCTCGATTCGCTGAGCTCAGTGGGCTACGTTTTTAGGCCACCTTCAGCGGTCAATGGAGTGACAGCTTATGCACGACACCCTCCAGCAGGTCTTTGGTTATCCACAGTTTCGTTTGGGCCAGGAAGAAACGGTCAGCGCCGTACTGGCGGGTCGTTCGGCTGCGGCCATTTTTCCTACGGGGTCGGGCAAGTCCCTGTGTTACCAACTGTCGGCGGTGTTGCTGCCGCACCTGACACTGGTGGTGTCGCCGCTGCTGGCGTTGATGCAGGACCAGTTGGGCTTCCTGCAACGGCACGGTATTTCGGCGGGCAGTATCGATTCGGCGCAAAGCCGCGAAGACGCCAATGACGTGATGGCCCGCGCACGTTCCGGCGAGCTGAAAATCCTGATGATCTCGGTGGAGCGCTTGAAAAACGAGCGTTTTCGCCACTTCCTGCAAAGTGTGCAGATCTCGCTGCTGGTGGTGGATGAGGCGCACTGTATTTCCGAGTGGGGCCACAACTTCCGCCCGGATTATTTGAAGCTGCCGGACTACCAGCGCCAGTTCAAGATCCCACAAGCGCTGCTGCTGACGGCGACGGCCACGCCCAAGGTGATTGCCGACATGCAGGCCAAGTTCGCCATTGCGCCCGACGACGTGGTCACCACGGGCTTCTACCGGCCCAACCTCAACCTGTTGGTGGAGCCGGTCGCCGGTGCGGACAAACGTCGTCGCCTGGTGCAGTGGATGAGCGAGCGGGCCAACCAGCCCAGCATCGTCTACGTCACCTTGCAGAAAACCGCCGAGCAGATTGCCGAGCACTTGAACCGCAACGGCATCCAGGCCGAGGCGTATCACGCCGGCTTGCCCCACGACAGGCGTGAGGGCATCCAGCAGCGCTTCATGGGTGGGCGCTCCAATTGCATCGTCGCTACCATCGCGTTTGGCATGGGTATCGACAAGAGCGATATCCGCAATGTCGTGCATTTTGACCTGCCCAAATCCAT
Organism: Pseudomonas sp. BIGb0381; assembly: GCF_024809815.1. Lineage (NCBI taxonomy): Bacteria > Pseudomonadati > Pseudomonadota > Gammaproteobacteria > Pseudomonadales > Pseudomonadaceae > Pseudomonas > Pseudomonas sp. BIGb0381. Next base: position 198,917 of record NZ_JANUEN010000010.1, on the reverse strand, counting down.
CGAGAACTACAGCCAGGAAATCGGCCGCGCGGGGCGGGATGGGCAGCCCTCGGACTGCCTGGTGCTGGCCAACCGCGACAGCCTCAATGTGCTGGAAAACTTCGTGTATGGCGATACGCCGGAGCAGGACGGCATTCGGCGGGTGCTGGAAGAGTTGCAGGCAGCGCGCAGTGAAGGGCAATGGGAGTTCCTGCTGAGGTCGCTGTCGGACCACAGCAATATCCGCGAATTGCCGCTGAAGACGTTGCTGGTGCAACTGGAACTCAAGGGCGTTATCGCGCCGCGCTACGCGTTTTATGCCGAGTACCGCTTTAAGTACCTGGTCGAGCCCGAGGCCCTGCTGGCGCGTTTTTCCGGCGAGCGCCAGCAGTTTGTCGCGGCGATCATCCAGGTGTGCAAACGCGCAAAAACCTGGGCGACCGTGGATTTTGACGCGCTTTACCAGCAACACAATGCCGAGCGCAGCCGGGTGGTGAAGGCCCTGGATTACTTCCAGGAACAAGGCCTGATCGAGTTGGAAAGCAAGCAGATGACTGAGGTCTACAGTCTGCTGGATACCGACTTTGATCCACAGGTGTTGAGCCTCGAGTTATACACAGGCTTCCAGCAGCACGAGGTGACGGAAGTGGCGCGGATTCACGCCATGCTTGATCTGTTCGCCACCGAACATTGCCTGGGGCAGCGGCTGGCGCATTACTTTGGTGATGAAAACGCACCGCTGCGCTGCGGGCACTGCTCCGTATGCTACGGCCACGTCGCGCATCTGCCGGCACCGCCGAGCCTGCCGCCGCTTGTGGATAAAAACTTCATGGGGCTGTGCGGTGATTTTATCCACAGGCATCATGAGCACACCGGCCAACTGCCAGGCGCTGAGCGACTGACACGTTTCCTGGGCGGTATCAGCGTGCCGTTGTTTACCAAGTTGAAGGCGCGCGGCATTCCTGGTTTTGCTGCGCTGGAGGACTATCCCTACGCCGATGTGCGTGAGTGGGCCCAAGTCCATTTGAATGACCTGTAACCCTACTTTCATGAGACGTGCCCATGCCTGACTCAATGCCGCAACGCGCCGATTACCGTCACTTCCAGCCGATCATCACGCGCTGGCACGACAACGATGTGTACGGCCATGTGAACAATGTCACCTACTACAGCTTCTTCGACACGGCGGTGAATACTTACCTGATCGAACAGGGTGGGTTGGATATTCATGACGGTGAGGTGGTGGGGTTTGTGGTGAGTTCGGCGTGCGATTACTTCGCGTCGATTGCCTTTCCCGACCGCCTGGAAATCGGCCTGCGGGTGGGCAAGTTGGGCAACAGCTCAGTGCAGTACGAATTGGCGGTATTCAAGGCAGGCGAAGAGGAGGCCTGTGCGGCGGGGCGCTTTGTGCATGTGTTCGTGGATCGGGGGACGAACCAGCCGGTGACGATTCCGGGGATGTTGCGCGAGGCGTTGCAGCGGTTGGTGGTCTGACTTCGGCGTTGCAGGCACCACGGAACTCAATGTGGGAGGGGGCTTGCTCCCGATAGTGGTGGGTCAGCCAGTACACGGGTGGCTGACACCCTGCTATCGGGAGCAAGCCCCCTCCCACATTGGTTTTGCGCTGTTTTTTAGCGCTTAGCGGTGACGGTAGTGATGCTTGTTCTTGCGATGCCCGTAGGCATGGCCACGGCCGCGATGGTCATCGCGGTCATAACGGCGGTTATCACGACTACGACGATCATCATCATCGCTCTTGTTGCCCATGTAGTTGCCCAGCGCACCGCCTGCGCCACCGCCGGCCGCTGAACCGATCAGTGCACCGGTGCCGCCGCCGACACTGCGGCCCACCACGTTGCCGCCGGCTGCGCCCAGTGCGCCGCCAATGGCTGCTTCGCCGCGGCTGCGCTTATCGGCGCCGACTGCGCTACCGCCTGCGCCACCCAGGGCCGCGCCGATGGTCGAACCGGTGTTGCCGCCCAACTGCTGGCCGACAACCGAGCCAAGAACCCCGCCCAATGCGCCGCCCACACCGGCTTCGGTGGTGCCACCGGCCATGGCTGCGCCACTGACCAGGCCAAGGGACAACAAGAGAATCGAGGAGAACTTCATAGAGAGACCTCAAGAGGATGACGGCGCGATCCTGAGGCTGTATCGACATGGTTACAATAGAAATCCGACCAGTAACACGAGTTGTACACAATTCTATAAGTTACTGTTTTAACTCGGGAACTTAAGTAATTTTTGCGAGTCTTTAACTACTTCGGAACGGCCGCTTTTATGCAAAAGCGGCCTTTTTTGTGCCCGAAATGATCAGTCAGGCCGAACGCGCCATGATCAGCCCATTGTCACTCGCAGCTTCCAAACGTATCGCCACGAACTTCGACGTCGGTGTATGGCTGCCATCCCCAGTGCTTTCCAACGGCACCAGCGGGTTCACTTCTGGGTAATAAGCCGCAGCCTGCCCCGCCGGAATATCAAACGCCAACAAGGTGAAGCCCTTCACTCGACGCTCACGACCGTCTTCCCACAACGACACGATGTCGGCTTTCTGCCCCGGCTTGAAGCCCAGGCGGATGATGTCGGCTTCGTTGACGAACAGCACGTCACGCTGGCCTTTGACCCCGCGATAACGGTCGTCCAGGCCATAAATGGTGGTGTTGTACTGATCGTGGGAGCGCATCGACTGCATGATCAGGTCCGGTACGCGGCCAGTGGCGTGGGTACGCTCGTGGATCAGGTCCTTGGGCAGGATGTTCGGGCGGAAGTTGGCACGGCCCGAAGGGGTGTTCCAACGCCGTGCACCGGCGGAGTTGCCCAGGTAGAAACCACCGGGGTGTTTGAGGCGTTCGTTGAAGTCCTTGAAGCCTGGGATGGTATCGGCGATCAGGTCGCGAATGCGGCTGTAATCGGCCACCAACCAGTTCCAGTCCACCGGTGTGCTGCCCAAGGTCGCGGCGGCGATGCCGGCGAGGATGGCCGGTTCCGATTTCATCAACTTCGACAGCGGCTGCAGTTGCCCGTTGGAGTCGTGGACCATGCTGAACGAGTCTTCCACCGTCACGGCTTGCGGGCCTTCGGCCTGGATGTCGATGTCGGTGCGGCCCAGGCACGGCAGGATCAGTGCGTCTTTGCCGTGCATCAGGTGGCTGCGGTTGAGCTTGGTGCTGATCTGCACGGTCAGGTCGCAATTGCGCAGCGCTTCGAAGGTGCGCGGGCTGTCCGGCGTGGCTTGGGCGAAGTTGCCGCCCAGGCCGATAAACACCTTGGAGCGACCTTCAAGCATGGCGTGGATCGCTTCCACCACGTTGTGCCCGTTGGTGCGCGGTACCTGGAACTGGAAGCGCCGCTCCAGAGCGTCGAGGAACGCCACCGGTGGGCGCTCGTTGATACCCATGGTGCGGTCGCCCTGCACGTTACTGTGGCCACGCACCGGGCATAGGCCAGCGCCGGGGCGGCCGATGTTGCCGCGCAGCAGCATCAGGTTGGCGATTTCCTGGATAGTCGGCACCGAGTGGCGGTGCTGGGTGATACCCATCGCCCAGCACATGATCACGTTCTTGCCCTTGGCGTACATGCGCGCCGCCTGCTCGATCTCGACCAGGGGCAGGCCGGACTGCGCGACGATTTCATCCCACGACGTATCGTCGATCTGGCCCAGGTAGTCGAGTACGTTGGCGGTGTGTTCATTGAGGAAATCGTGGTCGAATACGGCTTCCTTGCCTTCGGCCTGAGCCTGGCGCTCCCACAGCAGCAGGAACTTGGCCATGCCACGCAGGATCGCCATGTCGCCACCCAGGGCTGGGCGGAAGTACGCGGTGTTGGTCGGCTTGTCGCCGTTGGTGAGCATTTCCAGCGGGTGCTGCGGATGCTGGAAGCGTTCCAGGCCGCGCTCCTTGAGGGGGTTGATGCACACCACCTGGGCGCCACGTTTCACCGCTTCGCGCAGCGGTTCAAGCATACGAGGATGGTTGGTGCCGGGGTTCTGGCCCCAGACGAAAATCGCATCGGCATGTTCGAAGTCATCAAAGGTCACGGTGCCTTTGCCGACGCCCACGCTCTGTGCCAGGGCCACGCCGCTGGCCTCGTGACACATGTTCGAGCAATCCGGGAAGTTGTTGGTGCCGTAGGCGCGCACGAACAACTGGTACAGGTACGCCGCTTCGTTACTGGCACGGCCCGAGGTGTAGAACTCAGCCATGTCCGGGCTGGGCAGGGCGTTGAGGTGTTTGCCGACCAGATCGAAGGCCGCTTCCCAGCTGATGGGGGTATAGCGGTCGGTTTCAGCGTCGTAGCGCATTGGCTCGGTCAGGCGGCCTTGGTACTCAAGCCAATAGTCGCTTTGCTCCAGCAGGGCGGTGACGCTGTGCTTGGCGAAGAATGCCGCATCGACACGGCGCTTGGTGGCTTCCCAGTTGACCGCCTTGGCGCCGTTTTCGCAGAACTTGACCATGCCGCTTTCCGGCGAGTCGCCCCAGGCGCAGCCCGGGCAGTCGAAGCCGCCGTTCTGGTTGGTCTTGAGCATCATGCGCAGGTTTTTCAGCGCGTTGTCGCTGGTCAACCACGCCTGTGCCACGCTGATCAGCGCCCCCCAGCCGCCAGCCGGGCCCTTGTAGGGCTTGTAGCGCGGGGTTGGGGTTTGGTCGGCTTGATGATGATTGCTCACGGCTGTTTCTCCATCGCAGGGCTGTAGACCCGCGGCGCACTTTTCTGCGGCAGGTGGATGAGATTGAGGTTATGCCGGCGGGCCCATTGCAGGGCCAGGCCGGTGGGCGACGACAGGCTGACCAGGGTCTGGATGCCCGCGCGCAGGACTTTCTGGATCAATTCGAGGCTGCAACGGCTGGTGACAATCGCCAGCCCGCCGTCGGTCGGGATCTGTTGGCGGATAAGTGCGCCGATCAACTTGTCGAGAGCGTTGTGCCGGCCGATGTCTTCACGGCCCATGAGCAATTCGCCCTGGTTATTCATGAACACGGCCGCATGCACCGCACCGCTGTACTGGCCCAGGGGCTGGAACGCACTGATGCGCTGGCGCAGGCCGTCGAGCCACTCGGCAGGCGGCAAGGGCGCGCCGGGCAGCACTTGAAGGTCCGGCAGGGCCTGTTCCACTGCTTCCACTCCACACAGGCCGCAGCCGCTGGTGCCTGCCAGCTGGCGGCGCTGCTGCTTGAGGTTCCAGAACGCACGGCTGGAGATCTGCACCTGAGCGTATTGGGTCGAGCCCGAACCGCTGAGTTTCAGATCATAAATATCGCTGACGTCGGCGATAATGCCGCTGCCGATGCTGAACCCGACAATAAAGTCTTCCAGGTCCGTCGGCGTGACCAGCATGACCGCTTGGCTGATGTCGTTATAGGCAATCGCCAACGCCACTTCTTCCGCCAAGGCTGTGCTGGCGACTTCGGTGTGCTCAAGGTTGCAAAACTGGTAGCTCTGGCTGGCGACGGGCGCGGACATTTCCGGAGCAGGCGCCGCGCAGGCTGGGCGCTTGGCGTTCATGGGGCAGTACCACCGGCGGATTGATCAGTGTTTAGACTAGGCGCGACAAAGCGTCGCGTCTAATTGCCAGTACTGATCTACCGATAGATGACGTCGATCAAGACTCTGTTTGCGATTTCTGAAACAGCGCGAAACACGCCTCCGCCAGCGCCGAGCGAGGCGCGCTGCGCCGCATGATCAGGCCCAGGCGCGCCAGGGTGTGGGCGTCTTCGATAGGTTGCAGGCGCAAATGTTCGGTGAGGGCGTCCAGGCCGCCGTCCAGCGGCATGACTGCGCAGCACAGCCCGCCATGCACAGCTTGTAACAACTGATGCACGGCGTCGGTTTGTAACAGCGGCTGCGGGTGCAGGCCCCGGCTGTGGAAGTTGTGGTCGATGGACTGACGGAAGTGCATGCCACTGGTGAGCATGCCCAGGGGCAATTCGATCAATGCCTCCCAGCTCAGCGGCTTGTCGCCAAAACTGAAATAGCGCTGGTCGTAAAGCAGGCCCATGCGGGTTTCGCCGAGGGCCAGGGAGTCGAAGCGCTCGTTGTCCAGGCGGTCGAGGTAGGACACGCCCAGGTCCAGGCGATTGCTCGCCAACTGTTCGAGGATCTGCTCGGAACTGAGGGCCGAGAGCTCAAAGCGCAGGCTCGGATGCTCCTTGTGCAGTTGTTGCATCAACGCCAGTGGATCAAAGCTCGACAACGGCACCACCCCCAGGCGCAACGTACCCACCAGGTTGCCACGACAGGCGGCTGCTTCGGCCTGCAAACCGTCATAGGCCGCCAGCACCGTGCGTGCCCAGGCCAGTACCCGTTCGCCAGGGGCGGTAAAACCTTCGAAACGCTGGCCGCGATTGACCAGCGGCAAGTCCAGCTCTTCTTCAAGGCTGCGCAGACGCATCGACAGGGTGGGCTGGGTGATGTGGCAACGCGCCGCGGCCTGGCCGAAGTGACGGGTCTCGTCGAGGGCGATGAGGAATTTCAGCTGCTTGATGTCCATCTTCGCTCCAGGGCTTATTCCAATGGCGGGGGGATTCTAGCGCGTTTGGGTCTTTGGTCGGGCTGGAACCCAAGCGTTTAGGGTTGGTCTAGTCTTTGGCATCTGGAAATCAAACATCAAGGAGAGCACACCATGAGTCTTTTGAGCTTTGTAAAGGAAGCCGGCGAGAAGTTGATCGATCTGTTGACGCCGGGTAATGCAAACGCCAGTGAGCAGTTGAAGGAACACGTGGCGAAGGTGGGTCTGGGTAATCCGAATGTGCAGACCACGGTGGATGGCGACAAAGTGACCGTAACCGGCGAAGTCGCGACCCAGGAAGAGAAAGAGAAGATTCTGCTGGCGCTGGGCAATATTGCCGGTGTGGCCAGTGTGGATGACCAGATCACCGTATCCGGCCCGGCGGTTGCCGCCGCCCGCTTCGTCGTGGTGAAAAAGGGCGACACCCTCAGCGCAATTTCCCTGACGGTGTATGGCAACGCCAACCTGTACAACAAGATCTTCGAGGCCAACAAGCCGCTGTTGTCCCATCCAGACAAGATTTACCCAGGGCAGACGTTGCGTATTCCTGAGTAATACACAAAGTAAAAATGTGGGAGGGGGCTTGCTCCCGATGGCGGAGTGTCAGTCGACATCAAGGTGACTGATGCACCGCTATCGGGAGCAAGCCCCCTCCCACATTTGCTCAGAGCCCGACAATGAGATCGCGGTAGTCACCAACTGCTGCAAACTCGCCCGTGTCCTTCGGCCCTTTTTTGCTGTCCGGCTCTTTCACCGCCAACAAGTGCCCCACACCAAACGCCTGGGCACTGCGCAGGATCGGCAAGGTATCGTCGATAAACAGGCTGCGCGCCGGGTCGAACTGGATGTCGGCTTGCAAGGCATCCCAGAACTGTGGGTTTTCCTTGGCGAAACCATAGTCGTGGGAGCTGATCAATCGCTCGAAATACGGCGCCAGTTCAATGCGTTCCAACTTCAACGACAGCGAATCACGATGGGCGTTGGTGATCAGGATCACGCGCTTGCCGGCCTGTTTGATCGCCGTCAGGAAGGTGTCGGCATCCGGGCGCAGGGCGATCAGGTGGGCGGTTTCCAGCTTGAGTTCGCGTACCGGGATGTTCAGTTCCGCACTCCAGAAGTCCAGGCAATACCATTGCAACTGTCCGGCGTTACGCTCGAACAGAGGCTGCAACTCCATCTCGGCCATGGCCCGGCTCACCCCGTGCAACTCGGCGTAACGCTGGGGCAGGTGCTCCATCCAGAAGTGGTTGTCGTAATGCAGGTCGAGCAGGGTGCCGTCCATGTCCAGCAGGACAGTGTCGATGGCGTGCCAGGGCAAAGAGGGCATGGTGCGGTCTCATGTAAGTAAAGATATCCGACACAGACAATCGGAAAAGCCACGGTATAGTAACCCGATCACGCCAAGGAGCCGCTTATGCGCCAGAAACCCACCGTCCTCGCCCGCGAAATAGTCGCCAGTAGCCGTTTGTTCCGCGTGGAGGAAGTGCAATTGCGCTTTTCCAATGGCGTTGAACGGACCTACGAGCGCCTGGTAGGCCGCGGTGCCGGTTACGGCGCGGTGATGATTGTGGCGATGATCGACGAGGATCATGCGTTGCTGGTTGAGGAGTACTGCGGCGGCACTGATGAATATGAGCTGTCCTTGCCCAAGGGCCTGATCGAGCCGGGTGAAGACGTGCTGGCGGCGGCTGACCGTGAGCTCAAGGAAGAAGCCGGCTACGGCGCACGGCAGCTGGAGCACATTACCGAACTGTCGTTGTCCCCTGGCTACATGAGCCAGAAAATCCAGGTGGTGCTCGCCACCGAACTCTATGAAGAACGCCTGGAAGGCGATGAGCCCGAGCCGATGCGCGTGGAGCGGGTCAACCTGCGCGAGCTGTCGCAGCTTGCGCAAAACGAGCAATTCAGCGAAGGCCGCGCCCTGGCCGCGCTGTACCTGGTACGAGATTTGTTGATTCAGCGTGGAGCGTTTACCCCATGAGCGAACTGTTTTTAGGCCACCCGTATATCGCCCCTGTGATCGAGCTGGCTCGCCAGGCGGGTGAAGTGATCCTGCCGTATTGGCGCGCCGATGTGGCGGTGACCTCCAAGGCCGATGATTCGCCGGTCACGGCGGCCGACCTGGCCGCCCACCATCTGATTCTCGCAGGCCTTACCGCACTGGACCCGAGTATCCCGGTACTGTCTGAAGAAGACGCCGACATCGACCAGAGCGTACGTGCCGGCTGGCAGCGTTGGTGGCTGGTGGACCCGCTGGATGGCACCAAGGAATTTATCGCCGGCAGCGAAGAGTTCACCGTCAATATTGCCCTGGTCGAACAGGGCCGCGTGGTGTTCGGTGTGGTATCCATGCCCACCAGTGGCCGTTGCTACTTCGGGGGTGCCGGCCTGGGGGCGTGGCGCTCCGATGTGAACGAAGCGCCCAGGCAGATCCAGGTGCGCGAGGCGCCGGCAATGGGTGAGGCGTTTACCGTGGTTGCTAGCCGCCGGCATACCAGCCCCGAGCAGGAGCGTTTGCTGGATGGGTTGAGCGAAGGCTTGGGTGAGTTGAAGCTGGCGAATATCGGCAGTTCGTTGAAGTTCTGCCTGTTGGCTGAGGGCAGTGCCGATTGCTACCCGCGCCTGGCGCCGACTTCGCAGTGGGATACGGCGGCGGCGCAGGGCGTATTGGAAGGGGCGGGCGGCGAGGTGCTGGAGTTGAGTGGCGAGCCGTTCAGCTATCCGGCGCGGGCATCGTTGTTGAATCCGTTTTTCCTGGCGTTGCCGGCGAAGGCGGCGTGGCGTGAGCGCTTGCTGACCTTGGCCCGCTCTTAATACCTCAGCCGATCTAAATGTGGGAGGGGGCTTGCCCCCTCCCACATTTTTTTGTGTATTGGCTTCTAGCGGTGCAGGACGTATTGGCCAGTGAAGGCTACCGCTTTTTCGTCACTGCCCTCATTCACGATCCACGTGTCCAACGTCAGCCGCGCCCGGCCATAGCGCTTGTAGGTCGCTAAAAAGCGCTTCCACACCTTCTCCTCCGGCGCCGCGCAAAGGGCGGTCGCATCTTGCGTCACCGGCAGTGGATAGCTGATCTGCCCTTCCTGAATCACGATATGCCCGTCTTCAATCCCTTCCACGCGCAGTTGCAGGTGCATCCAGCCCCAACCCGCCAGCACCGCACCGCAATAGAGGCTGCCGCCGAACATGGTGCTCTTGTGGTTGATATTGGCTTGCAGGGGCAGGTGCAGCCGCAGTTGCCCGTCTTGCCAGTCGAGCACCTTGAGGCCCATTTCGCGGGTCAGGGGGATGTCGTGGTGGAGGATGGATTCCAGGTAACGGCTGTCGCGGCTCATGGGGGCCTCTTGATGGGTGGGCAGGGTCATTCGTCGTCAGCGCTTTGGTTGGCGAAGTTCAGGCCGTGTTTGCGCAGTTTGTCGTGCAGGGTCTTGCGCGGTACGCCGAGTGCTTCGGCGAGGCTGCGCATGGAGCTGTGGGGGCGGGTCAGTTCGGCGGCGATCAGGCTTTTTTCGAACTGCTCGACCTGCTCGCTCAAGCCGCCCGGCGTGGAAGTCAGCACGCTGCTGGCGGGACTGTCCGGCGTGTTGTCCAGCGCCAACTCCAGACCCAAGGCAAAGCGCTCGGCGGCGTTCTGCAATTCGCGCACATTGCCCGGCCAATTGTGGCGTAACAGCAGCGCGCGTTGGCCCGGTTGCAACTCGTGCAACGGTAGGCCGTGGCGGCTGCTGGCTTCGTCGGCGAAGTGCTGGAACAGCATCAGCGCGTCTTCACCGCGCTCGCGCAGTGGCGGAATGCGCAATGGCGCGACGTTGAGGCGGTAATACAAGTCGGCACGGAAGCGGCCCTGGTCGGCGGCCTGGCGCAGGTCTTCCTTGGTGGCGGCGATGATGCGGATATCCAGCGGGATCAGCTGATTGCCGCCGAGGCGCTCCACTACACGCTCCTGTAACAGGCGCAGCAGCTTGACCTGTACGTCCAGGCTCATGCTTTCGATTTCATCGAGGAACAACGTGCCGCCATTGGCGAATTCGAACTTGCCGATGCGGCGTTTCTGCGCGCCGGTAAAGGCGCCGGGCTCATGGCCGAACAGTTCACTTTCCACCACCGATTCGGCCAACGCCCCGGCGTTTATCGCCACAAACGGCCCGCTGCGCCGGCTCGACAGGTCGTGCAGCGCGCGGGCCACCACTTCCTTGCCAGCGCCGGTTTCACCGAGGATCAGCACATCGGCACGGGTCGCGGCCAGGGCGCCGATCTGCTCGCGCAGGCGCAGCATTTGCGGGGAGTGCCCGACAAGGCGCGTGCTCAACTGCTGGCGGTCACTGAGGGCCAGGCGCAGGCTGCGGTTGTCGAGCACCAATCGGCGCAGGGCCAGGGCGCGGCGCACGCTGTCGAGCAGGGCGTCGCTGGCGAAGGGTTTCTCGAGGAAGTCATAGGCACCCGCGCGCATGGCCTGCACCGCCAGCGGCACGTCGCCGTGGCCGGTGATCAGCAGCACCGGCAGGTCCGGATCCTGGGCGTGCAGCTCGGCCAGCAGCTCCAGGCCGTCCATGCCGGGCATGCGGATATCGCTGACCACCACGCCCGGCCAATCCCGCGACAGGCGCGCGGTGAGGCCGGTGGCTTCGCCCAGGGTCAGGACTTTCAGCCCGGCCAGGTCCAGGGTCTGGCACAGGGCCTGACGCAAGTGTGGATCGTCGTCGATCAACACCACCTGAATCTGGTTATCGATACTCATACACTGCGGTCCTCGGACGGTTGCAGACTGACGCCCGGCGAGCCGGCGCGCAATTTCAAGGTTAACAGCGCGCCGCCTTCCTTGTGGTTGGCAAACAGCAGTTCGCCACCAAAGGCACGCATCAGGGTTTCACAGATCGCCAGGCCCAGGCCCAAGCCTTGGGTGCGCGTCTTGGTGGTGTAGAACGGTTCGCTGGCGCGGCCCAACGCTTCCATGCAAAAGCCTGGACCATTGTCGCGAATGTACAGGTTGACGCCCTGGGCGGTGGTTTCGGCACTCAGCCACAGTTTGCGCGGCGGGCCTTTTTCGGTGAGGGCGTCGAGGGCGTTGGCCAGCAGGTTGCCCAGCACCTGGCGCAAGCGGGTTTCGCCGGCCTGCACCCACAGGGTCGCTTCCGGTAAATCGCGGATCAACTCGACTTCCATCGACCGCCGCCGCTTGGCCAGCAGCGCCAGCGCATCGTCCAGCGCCGGTTGCAGGGCCACGCTTTCCGGGGCATGGCGGTCGCGCCGGGCGAAGGCGCGCAGGTGCGCGATGATCGAGGCCATGCGCCCGGTCAGTTCGCTGATCAGCTTGAGATTGCCCCGGGCATCGCTGGTGCGCTCGTGGTCGAGCAGGATCTCGGCGTTTTCCGCATAGCTGCGAATCGCTGCCAGGGGTTGATTGAGTTCGTGGCTGATACTCGCCGACATGGTGCCCAGCGCCGACAGCTTGCCGGCCTGCACCAGGTCATCCTGGGCGCGCACCAGTTCCTGCTGGGCGTGTTCGCGCTCCAGCACTTCCTGTTTGAGGCGTCGGTTCAGGCCTTCCAGATCGCTGGTACGTTCGACCACACGCATTTCCAGCTCGCGGCGGGCCTTGGCTTCGAAGGCGATACGCTCCAGGTAGTGGCGACGGCGTTGCATCAACAGGCCCAGCAGCAGCATCAACACCAGCAATGTGGCGCCGCCCACGGCGACCACCGTGCGCACCGGGCGGCTGATCAAGGATTGTGGTGCAAGGATCTCCACATTCCAGCCGGTCTCGGCAATGGCGGTGGATTGGCGCAGCCATGCGCTGTTGCTCAGGGTCAGCGGCTGCGGGTCACGTGTGGGGTAGGGCTGGATGGCAATGATGGCCTGGCGCTCTTCGGCGGTCAGCGGCCGCGTGGCACGGAAGCGCCATTGTGGACGCGACGTGAGGATCACCACGCCGTTATGGTCGGTGACCAGCAGTTGCTCGGGCGTGTTGCCCCACAGGCTTTCGGTGTGGTCCAGGTCGACCTTGACCACCAGGACGCCGATTATTTTGTCGCCATCGCGCACGGCGGCGGCGAAGAAATAGCCACGCTTGGCCGAGGTGGTGCCCAGACCGAAAAAACGCCCCAGGCGCCCGGCCATGGCTTCGCTGAAATAGGGCCGGAACGAGAAGTTGCGCCCGACGAAACTGTCCTGCTTGTCCCAATTGGACGCGGCGAGGGTCTTGCCGGTGGTGTCCATCAAATACATCACTTCCACCCCGGCCTGGGCGGCGACGTCCTTGAGCAGCAGGTTGGCGTTGACCAGGTTGGTGCTTACCTGTGGTGCATCCAGCGCCGTGCGCAAGGCCGGCAAGTCGCCGAGAATCTGCGGCAGCACTTCATAGCGATGCAGGGTGCCCAGCAGGTTGGCGACGTACAGGTCGAGGGTCTGGCGGTTTTGCCCGGCCAGTTCGCTGCGATAGTAGCGCTCGGCCAAATGCTCCAGCGGCCACAGCAGCGGTGCCAGGCACAGGGCCAACAGGGCGAGGCTGCGCCAGCGGGGTCTTCGCGGAAGGGGTGGGGTCATGGGAGTCGTGCGCCTGTGGGTACAGGCGCATTATGCCTAGTGCTGCCCGGCAAGACACTCGCGCAGTGCGTCTTGCCACAGCGGCTGAGTGACGTGCCATTGCTGGCGCAGGTGGCTGCAATCGAGGCGTGAGTTCAGCGGGCGCCGGGCGGGCGTCGGGTAGGCGCTGGACGGGATCGCCTCCAGTTCGGCACAGGCACGGCCGCTGGCGCGCAGGTGCTCGCCGATCGCCTGGGCAAAGCCGAACCACGAGGTTTCACCCTCGGCAGTCAGGTGGTAGATGCCCCATTCCCCGGCCTTGCCCGCTTGCCAGCGTTCGATCAGGACCCGCGTACTGGCGGCAAGGGTCCCGGCCCACGTCGGCGCGCCGATCTGGTCGGCGACGATGCGCAGGTGGGGTTTCTCCTGCAGCAGGCGCTGCATGGTCAGCAGGAAGTTCTTGCCGTGGTTGGAGTAGACCCAGCTGGTACGCAGGATCAGGTGTGCGCCGCCCACTGCGGCAATCGCCCGCTCACCGGCCAGTTTGCTCTGGCCGTAGACGCCCAAGGGGTTGGGCGTGTCAGCTTCGGTGTAGGGCGCCGGCTTGCTGCCGTCGAACACGTAGTCGGTGGAGTAGTGGATCAACGGGCTGTCCAGGGCCTTGGCTTCCTCGGCAAGAATGCCAGGGGCGATGGCGTTGATGGCGTAGGCGAGGTCCGGTTCACTTTCGGCTTGATCGACAGCCGTGTGGGCGGCGGCGTTGATGATCAGGTCGGGGCGATGGGCGCGCACCTGCTGGCGGATGTGTTCGGCGTCGGTCAGATCGAGTTGCTCGCGGCCAAGCACAATCAGTTTGCCCAGGCCCTGAAGCCGCGTTTGCAGCGCCTGGGAGACTTGGCCGTGTTGGCCGGTGATCAGGATTTTCATGGGAACAGGTCGGCGTCTTTCAGGCTTTTGCCGCTCTGATCCTTGGAAGACAAGGTTGGAGGCCCCGTCAATTGCCAATCGATATTGAGATCCGGATCGTCCCAGCGGATGCAGCGCTCTGCAGAGGGTGTGTAGTAATCAGTCGTCTTGTAGAGGAATTCGGCGTAGTCGCTGAGTACCACAAAACCATGGGCGAACCCCGGAGGAATCCACAGTTGGCGACTGTTGTCGGTCGATAGCCGAACGCTGGCCCATTTGCCAAATGCAGGTGAACTCTGACGTATATCCACTGCGACGTCTAACACCTCACCGGCGGTCACTCGCACCAATTTGCCCTGAGCGTGTTCCACTTGGTAATGCAGGCCGCGCAATACGCCTTTTTGTGAGCGCGAGTGGTTGTCCTGAACAAACTCTTGCTGCAGCCCGGTTGCTTGCGCAAAGTCCCGGGCATTGAAACTCTCATAGAAAAAACCGCGTTCATCGTCAAAAACCTTTGGCTCGATGATCAATACCCCGGGCAACTCAGTGGCGGATACATTCATATGGATTATCCCCTGCGAGGGTGAACAAGTATTGACCGTAGCCGGTCTTGCCAAAATATCTGGCCCGCTCCAGCAAGTATTCACGGTCAATCCAGCGGTTCTGGTAAGCAATTTCTTCCAGGCAGGCTACTTTCAGGCCCTGGCGGTGCTCGATGGTCTGCACGTAGAGCGAAGCTTCCAACAGGCTGTCGTGGGTGCCTGTATCGAGCCAAGCGAAGCCGCGCCCGAAACGTTCCACATGCAGGTCGCCGCGCTTGAGATAGGCGTTGTTGACGTCGGTAATCTCAAGCTCGCCACGATGTGAAGGTTTCACGGCTTTGGCGATCTCGATCACGTCGTTGTCGTAGAAATAAAGGCCGGTTACGGCATAGGGGGACTTTGGCTTGAGTGGTTTCTCTTCAATCGACAGGGCGCGACCATCCTTGTCGAAGTCGATCACGCCAAATCGTTCTGGGTCTTTCACCCAATAACCAAATACCGTCGCGCCGGAAGGACGCCTGGCTGCAGTCCGCAACTGTTCGCCGAAATATTGGCCGTGGAAAATGTTGTCACCCAGGATCAGGCATACCGGGTCATTACCGATAAATTCTTCGCCAATGATAAATGCCTGGGCCAAGCCATCCGGCGACGGCTGCTCGGCATAGGTGAAGCGCACGCCGAACTGGCTGCCATCGCCCAGCAAGTTACGATACTGCGGCAAGTCCACTGGCGTGGAAATCACGAGGATGTCTTTGATTCCCGCCAGCATCAGCACCGAGATCGGGTAATAGATCATCGGCTTGTCATACACTGGCAGCAGCTGCTTGGACACGCCCAGGGTAATGGGGTGCAAGCGAGTGCCTGAGCCGCCTGCCAATACGATTCCCTTCATCATGCAATCAGATCCTTCATGTCGGTGTTGCCCAATCGTTCGCCCTGATAACTGCCGTCCTGTACCCTGCGGCACCATTCCAGGTTGTCGAGGTACCACTGTACGGTCTTGCGCAGGCCGGTCTCGAACGTTTCTTCCGGGACCCAGCCCAGTTCGCGTTCGATCTTGCTGGCGTCGATTGCATAGCGCTGATCGTGGCCTGGTCGATCTTTGACGAACGTGATCAGGTCGGCAAATTTTTCCACACCGGCCGGACGTTGCGGTGCCAATTCTTCCAGCAGGCCGCAGATGCCTCGTACCACGTCGATGTTTTTTTGCTCATTGTGGCCGCCGATATTGTAGGTCTCGCCGACCACACCTTCTGTTACCACTTTCAGAAGTGCGCGGGCATGGTCCTCGACGAACAGCCAGTCGCGCACCTGCAAACCATTACCATAGACCGGTAATGGCTTGCCCGCGAGCGCGTTGAGGATGACCAGCGGGATCAACTTCTCGGGGAAGTGGAAAGGGCCGTAGTTGTTTGAACAATTGGTCAGCAATACCGGCAGGCCGTAAGTGCGCTGCCAGGCACGCACCAGGTGGTCGGACGCCGCCTTGCTCGCGGAGTAAGGTGAGCTGGGCGCGTAAGGCGTGGTTTCGGTGAAAAGATCGTCAACGCCGTGCAGGTCGCCGTACACCTCATCGGTGGAGATGTGATGGAAACGGAAAGCGCTCTTGGAGGGCTCCGCCAGCGTGTGCCAGTACGCGCGAGTGGCCTCCAGCAGGCTGTAGGTGCCGACGATATTGGTCTGGATAAAATCCGACGGCCCGTCAATCGAACGATCGACATGGGATTCTGCAGCCAAGTGCATGATTGCCTGTGGCTCGAAGCGCGTCAGCACGGCGCTGACGCTCGCCTGGTCAATGATATCGGCCTGTACGAACTCATAGCGGCTGTTGGACGCAATGCTGGTCAGTGATTCCAGATTGCCTGCATACGTAAGTTTGTCCAGATTAAGCACTTCGTGTTCGGTGTTTTGGATCAGATGGCGGATCAGGGCGGAGCCGATAAATCCAGCGCCGCCGGTGATGAGAATGCGCATGTCGGAGGGCCTTTTCCTTAGACGGACATTAAGCGAATGAAGCATAGCTTGAGTTGTGCGGAAGATAGGCGCAAGCGCGGTATGCGTAGGGGGGTTGCCTAACTCACCTGAACAATGGCGATATACACCCCTGAAAAAAACGAGGCCACGCCCATGCTGCTTGCTACGTTGATCCATCGCGCCAATCTACCCTGCCCGCAAGTAGGCCCCGACCAGGCAGCGCAATTGCTCGAGCAGCACTACGGCCTCACGGGCACCCTGCAGTCACTGGGCAGCCAGCAAGACCTCAATTACAAAGTCGACAGCACCCGCGGCCGGTTTGTTCTGAAAATCTGCCGGGGCGACTACGCCGCGGTTGAGCTGCAGGCCCAGCACGCGGCCCTCGACACCCTGCAGGCCGTGCGTGTGCCCAAGGTCATCAAGGCCCTGAGCGGTGAAGAGCTTTTGAGCGTGACGGTCGATGGCCAGCCCCTGCACCTGCGGCTGCTGGATTATATCGACGGCCAGCCGTTGACCCATCTGCCGCATTTGGGGCGCGACGTGATCGCAGGCTTTGGCGACCTGTGCGGGCGCATGAGCCTCGCGCTGGCTGATTTCTCGCACGCTGGACTGGACCGTACCCTGCAATGGGACCCGCGCCATGCTCGGGAACTGATCCCCCATCTGTTGGCCACCCTGGAAAACCTGCCCCACCGCGCCGTACTGGAACAGGTGGCCGAGCAGGTTGAACAGCGCATTCGCCCCCTGGCCGACCGCCTGCCCAGGCAAGCGGTGCACATGGACATCACCGATGACAACGTGGTCTGGCAGCGCGATGCGCAACGGCGCTGGCAACTGCAAGGCGTCATCGATTTCGGCGACCTGGTGAACACCTGGCGGGTTGCCGACCTGTCGGTGACCTGCGCGGCCCTGTTGCACCATGCCGAGGGCGACCCTTTTGCCATCCTGCCTGCGGTCCAGGCCTGCCACGCCGTGACCCCGCTGCAGCGCGAGGAATTGCAGGCATTGTGGCCGCTGATCGTCGCCCGTGCGGCAGTGTTGGTATTAAGCAGCGAACAGCAGCAACGCCTGGAACCGGACAACACTTATCTATTGAAAAACGCCGAGCACGAGTGGGAAATTTTCCATGTGGCGACGTCGGTGCCGTTTGAACTGATGGAGGCTGCGATTCTCAGTAGTGTCGGTGAGACGCTGCCGTCGGTTGCCAGCCAGGACTTCGCGCCGTTGCTGCCGGGCCTGGTGGGGCGTGAGTTCGCGCTGATCGACCTGGGCGTGCTCAGCCCGCATTTCGAAGCCGGCAACTGGGAACTGCCGGGCATTGATCGGCATCTGCTGGATCAGGCGGCAACCGTACATGGGCTGGCGGCAAGTCGTTATGGCCAATATCGGCTGTCGCGTACCTGCCCGGACAGTGCCGCCGAACCGCACACTTTTCCCCTCCACGTAGAGCTGCATTTGCCCCATGGCACGGTGTTGGAGGCGCCTTTCGCCGGAACGCTGCATCAGGACGCCGATGGCCTTGTGAGCGTGCAAGGGGTCGAGCTGAGCGTGCGGCTGTGGGGCGTGAACACCCGGTTGAAGCACGGTTCATTGCTGGTGAAGGGGCAGGTTCTCGGTGAGGTCCATGGGCCGCTGACCGTGCAACTGTGCCGTGCCGACCTCGAACCGCCGCTGTTTTGTACACCGTCCCGTGCCTTGGCCTGGCAAGCCTTGTGTCCATCGCCTGCGGCATTACTGGGACTGGCCTGCGATGCCGAGCCGGAGCTCGACCCCCACGCGCTGCTGGCCCGTCGGGACGCCAGTTTCGCCCGTTCGCAGAAACACTATTACGTCGACCCGCCACGCATCGAGCGCGGCTGGCGCAACCACCTGATCGATATGCAAGGCCGTTCCTACCTGGACATGCTCAATAATGTCGCCGTGCTGGGTCACGGCCACCCGCGCATGGCGGCGGTGGCGGCGCGGCAATGGTCGCTGCTCAATACCAACTCGCGGTTTCACTATGCGGCCATTGCCGAGTTTTCCGAGCGCTTGCTGGCGCTGGCGCCGGAGGGTATGGATCGGGTGTTCCTGGTCAACAGCGGCACCGAGGCCAACGACCTGGCCATCCGCCTGGCCTGGGCCTACAGCGGTGGGCGCGACATGCTCAGTGTGCTGGAGGCCTATCACGGCTGGTCGGTGGCGGCGGATGCGGTGTCCACCTCGATTGCCGACAACCCCCAGGCCCTGAGCAGCCGCCCGGAGTGGGTCCACCCGGTCACCGCGCCGAACACCTATCGCGGTGAATTCCGCGGGCAGGACAGTGCGCCGGACTACGTACGAAGCGTGGAACATAACCTGGCGAAAATCGCTGCGAGCAAGCGCCAATTGGCCGGGTTTATCTGTGAGCCGGTGTATGGCAACGCCGGCGGCATCTCCCTGCCGCCGGGTTACTTGCAGCAGGTGTACGGGTTGGTGCGTGCCCAGGGCGGCGTGTGCATCGCCGATGAAGTGCAGGTCGGCTACGGCCGCATGGGGCATTTCTTCTGGGGCTTCGAAGAGCAGGGCGTGGTGCCCGACATCATCACCATGGCCAAAGGCATGGGCAACGGCCAGCCACTCGGCGCGGTGATCACCCGTCGCGAGATCGCCGAGGCATTGGAGGCCGAGGGGTATTTCTTCTCATCGTCGGGGGGCAGCCCGGTGAGTTGCCGGATCGGCATGGCGGTGCTGGATGTGATGGAAGAAGAAAAATTGTGGGAAAACGCCCAAGTGGTGGGCGGGCATTTCAAGGCGCGGTTGGAAGCACTGATCGACCGTCATCCTCTGGTGGGCGCGGTTCACGGTTCCGGTTTCTATCTGGGCCTGGAGTTGGTGCGTGACCGGCAAACCCTGGAGCCCGCCACCGAGGAGACCACCCTGTTGTGTGATCGATTGCGGGAATTGGGGATTTTCATGCAGCCCACTGGCGATTATTTGAACATCCTCAAGATCAAGCCGCCGATGGTGACGTCCAGGCGCAGCGTGGACTTCTTTGTCGACATGCTGTCGAAGGTGCTGGATGAGCAACTGTAGATAATCGATTGTTATCGGTTATGGGGCTGTCATATTTTTCGGTTAGCCTGTTTGTTCGCTTTTAAAGCCGATTTTTATCCGTTATAAAGTCGGCCCTTACCCATTCGGAGTCCTGATCGCCATGACCACCCTGCACAGCACCCCCCGCGCCGATGGCTTCCACATGCCCGCCGAATGGGCGCCACAAACGCAAACCTGGATGGTGTGGCCCGAGCGCCCGGACAACTGGCGCCTGGGCGGCAAGCCCGCGCAGGCCGCTCACGTGGCCGTGGCTAAGGCCATCGCCCGTTTTGAGCCGGTGACCGTGGCGGTTTCTGCCGACCAGTACGAAAATGCCCGTGCCCGTCTGGACGTGCCGAATATTCGGGTGGTGGAAATGTCCAGTGATGACGCCTGGGTGCGCGATACCGGGCCGACGTTCGTGATCAACGACCGTGGCGAAGTGCGCGGCGTGAACTGGGATTTCAACGCCTGGGGCGGCTTTGACGGTGGCCTGTACTCGCCGTGGAACCGCGACTCGCAGGTGGGCGGCAAGATCCTCGAAATCGAGCGCGCGCCGCGTTACCGCACAGAGGGCTTCGTGCTGGAAGGCGGCTCGATCCACGTCGACGGCGAAGGCACCCTGATCACCACCGAGGAATGCCTGCTCAACCGCAACCGTAATCCGCACCTCGACCGTGCCGAGATCGAAGCGGTACTCAGCGCCAACCTGGCTGTGGATAAGATCATCTGGCTGCCAGACGGCCTCTTCAACGACGAAACCGATGGCCATGTGGATAACTTCTGCTGCTACGTGCGCCCGGGCGAAGTGTTACTGGCCTGGACCGACGACCCGCAAGACCCGAACTACGCGCGTTGCCACGCCGCCATGGCCGTCCTGCAAAGCAGCACCGACGCCCAGGGGCGCTCGTTCACAGTGCATAAAATGCCGATCCCGGGGCCGTTGTATGCCACTGAGGAAGAGTGCGCCGGGGTCGACCCGGTGGACGGCACACAGGAACGTAATCCGACCGTGCGGTTGGCGGGTTCCTACGTCAACTTCCTGATCGTCAACGGCGGCATCATCGCGCCAAGTTTCGACGACCCGTTGGACAGTGAAGCCAAGGCCATCTTGCAGAACCTGTTCCCGCAGCACGAAGTGGTGATGGTGCCGGGCCGTGAACTGTTACTGGGTGGCGGGAATATCCACTGCCTGACCCAACAACAGCCGGCTCCGCATAAAAACTGAGTGCAGTTGTAACAACGCCTTTTCTGCGAACGGGCGCTACTCAGTCTGAGCATTTACAGCGAGCCCACGGCCCAACACGGTCGTGGGCTTTTTTGTGTCCGACCACCTATAAATACGCGACATTGGCATAGCTCTTGTATCGGTGTTGCCCCAGTGGCCCAGGGTGATGACCGCATAGTTCTGTCATAAACCTTGAGTAAGTTAGCCGCTCACGCAGTAGGAGAGAGCGCTGAAATGAATGCCAATATCAACCCGATGTACACGCGCACCTTCCACCCTTCGCGGGTCGACAGTGACGCGATCCATTCGCTGGGGCTCTGGTTGAAGGAAAACGGCTCGCGACAGGTCAGGCAGCAGCCGGATTTGCGCAGTGTGATGAATGAGCGCTACCCGGTGGGGTTGTTCAGCGAGGATGAAATGCACGCGTTGTGCGAGTTGAGGAGTAACTGAAAAAATATCGTTGACCCCGTAGCAGTTGCCTCGCTTGCGCTCGACAGCTGTTACGGGATTGGTGTTTTTGTATCGGGTTAGAAACTGTAGGTCCCCGTCACCACCAGATTACGCGGCTCGCCCGGCTGAATTTGCGCCACGCTGGTCGCCGATTCGTAGTAGTTTTTGTCGGCAATGTTGTTCAGCGCCGCGCGTACGTCCCATTCTTTCTGCCGGAACCCGACCAACGCGTCCCAACGGCCATAACCCGGCAGCACCACGGTGTTGAGGCTGTCGGCGTAACGGTCGCCGACCAACGTCAAACCGGTCTCCGCGTACCAGCCCATCTCCGGTTTCCAGGTGAGGAACAGGCTGCCGTTGCGCTTGGCCACGTCGCTGACGCGCTTGCCTTCAAAGCCATTGTTGTCCTTCTCGACCTTGGCATCCTGCAGGCCGATGCCGCCGCGTACATACCAGTTGCCGACGATCTTACCGGTGGCCGTCAGCTCCACGCCGCGTGAACGCTGCAGGCCGCTGAGCAGGGTGATGGTGCGGTCCAGCGGGTCGCTTGTGCGGCGGTTGTAGAGTTCCAGTTCGTACACCGCCAGGGTGGTGCTCAGGCGGTCGTCGAGCCAGTCGCTTTTCACGCCGATTTCTTTTTGCTTGGTCAGTTCGGGGCTTAGGTCGTTGACGCTGCCGGCGGCGTTCGGGGTAATACCGATCAGGCCGCCACCGGCCGGGGAGAAGGTCTTGCTCCACGAGGCATAGAACGAGTGGTGTTCCAGGGGCGTCCACACCAGGCCAAAGCGCGGGCTGGTGCTGTGGCTTTTGACGTCTTGCCGGGTATTGAGCAGTTTGTTTTTGGTGTCCACTTCGAAACGGTCGTAACGCAAGCCGGCCAGCACTTGCCACTGATCGTTCAGGCGCAGTTGGTCTTGCACATACAGGGCGCGGCTTTCGACTTCGGTGTGGTTGTTACTCGATACGCTCATGCGCCCGGTGTGGCTCAGATTACGGTTGGGCTGGTTGAGGTCCAGGGTTGGCACGGCCGAGACGGGGGCGGTGTACAGCTTTGGATCGCGGCGCTGGCTGCCCAGCTCAAGGCCGGTGAGCAGGCGGTGTTCGAGGCCGAAGGTGCTGAAACCTCCCTCCAACTCGACGTTGTTGAAGACGTTGAGGGTAGTCAGGTCTTGCTGCCAGCGTTGGCGCGTCACCCGATTGGTCGAGGCAACGTAGGCGGTCTGGTAGGTGTTGTCGAAATCGCTGTCGAGCTTGAATACGCCCAAGGTCTGGCGCAGTTGCCAGTTGTCGTTGAGTTCGTAGGCCAGCTTGGAGCGCAGGGACTGGGACTTGTCGTCGATGTAATCGCGGTTGTCACCGTAGGTGGTGCTGCGACTGACGTCGGCGGGGCGGCCGTTGACGCCGGGGATACCGCGATCGGGCGTGCGGTTGTAGCGGCTGTATTCGTATTGCACCAGCCAGTTCAGATCCGGTGTGAGCTGCCAGCTCATGGACGGCGCGAACAGTTGGCGGTTGCCACTGACGCCGTCGCGGAAGCTGTTGTTGTCCTGGTTGCCCATGTTCAGGCGCAGGCTGATGTTATCGCTTGGGTCGGTGCTCAGGTCGGCATACACACTGCGCAAATCATTGCTGCCGCCCTGGGCTTCGATGCTCGACTTATGCCCGGCCGTTGGCAGTTTGCTCACGCGATTGACGATCCCTCCCTGGCCGCCTCGCCCGTAAAGCACCGCTGCCGGGCCTTTGAGCACTTCGATACGCTCGATGTTGTGCAGGTCGCGTACGTACTGGCTGTCGTCGCGAATGCCATCCAGGTAGAAGTCGTTGCTCGCGTCGAAGCCACGGATGCGCAAACTGTCGAAGCGCGTATCGGCACCGCTGCTCACATTGGGGATGCCGCTCAAGGCCTGGCCCAGGTCGTTGGTGCCGTAGGAGCGCAGGCTTTCGGTCTTCACCGAGTCGATGGCCTGGGGCACATAACGCACGGGGGTAGCGGTGCGAGTAGCGGTGCTGGTTTCCTTGACGCGCGGGTCGTCTTCGTCAGCTTCGGCGCTGATCGAGGTTTCGGGCAAGGTGGTGGCCGCACAGGCAAAACCGGCAGACAGCAGAACAGAAAGCCCAAGGGTCATGGGCGTCAGGCGAAGGGCAGGCATGGTGAAATGCATCCAAAGTGTTTGGCAGGAAAAGCGCGCTAATGGTAATGCTTTGCATTTGCGCGCGTTATCTATTACCAAACGTATCGACTTTGAAATGTGTTACTAGATGTGTTTCCGGGGTCGCTGAAGGCAGAATTTGGTCGTTTTCAGAAAGGCCGTAGGCCGTTGCTTAGAATTATTTCGCCTAAATACAGACGATTCACGAAATTGACACATAGTTCAACGCGCGACTAGGATTGCGTCCAACGCCTGTGGCTAACCGCCATGACTCATCCAATAAGAAAAGGCCCGCGGCATGTTCACTCGTCCGCGGGCCTTCTTTTTTCGGAAAAAGTCGATACCAGAAAAGCGACATGGAGCCTGGTGTCATAGCGCGTACTCAACCCGTAATAAGGAATACAAAAAAATGTTGAAGCAACGGATGAGTCTGATCGCTCTGGGGATTTTGAGCGCATCGACCGCAATGGCAAACGACCAGGAGCAATCCAAGGGTTTCGTTGAAGACAGCCACCTGAACATCGCAGCCCGTAACGCCTACATCAGCCGTGACTATAAGAACGGCCAGCAAGACAAAGCCGAGTGGGGCCAAGGCTTCATCGGCAAGTTCGAGTCCGGCTTCACCCAAGGCACCGTCGGTGTGGGTGTGGACGTGATCGGCCAATATGCTATCCGTCTGGACGGTGGTAAAGGTCGCAGCGGCGCTGGCGGCATTAACTTCTTCAAGCAAGGTGACAGCGGCGCAGCAGCTGACGACTTGGCCAAAGGCGGCGCGGCGGTGAAGTTCCGCGTATCGAACACCGTGCTCAAGTACGGCGAGCAAATGCCTGCCGTTCCTGTACTGCAGTACGACAACTCTCGTCTGTTGTCGGAAACCTACACCGGTACCTCGATCGTTTCCAAAGAGATCGAAGGTCTGCAACTGGATGCAGGTCGCTTCACCAAGGAAGCCCAAAAAGGTGCTGAAGGCACCGACAGCGGTAACCTGAAGAACATCAGCTACCTGGGCGGCAGCTACAAGTTCACCGAAAATCTGTCGGCTGCGCTGTACGCTTCCGACATGGAAGACGTGCTGAAGAAGCAATACGTCAACGTCAACTACGTACTGGCCCTGCCAGAGAAACAGTCGCTGACCTTTGACTTCAACGGCTACAAAACCAAGCTGGACAGGAGCTTCGCCGAGCAACGCGGTAATGGCGACGCGCGCGACAACAAAATCTGGAGCCTGGGCGCTACATGGGCTGTTGGCGCGCACAGCTTCACCTTGGCCCATCAGCGCAGTACCGGCGATACCGGTTACCTGTATGGCGGCTACCGTGACAATACCGCGGACACCGGCATCGGCGACGGTGGCAACACCATCCTGCTGGCCAACTCCTACTGGTCCGACTTCAACGGCAAGGACGAGCGCTCCTGGCAAGCCGGCTACGGTCTGGACTTCAGCACCTTCGGCGTGCCTGGCCTTACCTACAACGTGGCCTACGTGCGCGGTACTAACATTGACGACGGCAGTGGCCGTGGCAATGGCACCGAGCGCGAGATCTTCAACCAGTTCAAATACGTCGTTCAGAGCGGCCCGGCCAAAGACCTGAGCCTGCGTGCTCGTGCCTCGTGGTTGCGTGTTTCCAACAACGCCAGCAACTACAACGTTGGCGGTAACGAACTGCGTCTGTTCGCTGACTACCCGATCAACGTTTTCTAAGTGATCGCACCTCGCGCCTGATTCCAGGCGATAAAAAACCCCGACTGGTTCGGGGTTTTTTTATGGGTGCGCATCAGTCCTGGCGGCTCTGCAAAATCTTGCGCGCCAACGCTGCATTCTTGTAGTCGAGCATCAAGGACAACCCCTCGTAGGGTTCGATCTTTTTATTGTCGATACACAGCTGTGCCATCAGCAGCAGCACCTAGCGTTTCTTCTTGTTGATCCGCACGCCGGGTACGCCGAACGCCGTCTTGCGCGTTGCGGGTAATGGCGCCTCGGGCGTCAGTTGGACGGTTACCCAGATGCCCTGGACAAACTGCAACGTGATCTCCTCGATATGTTCGATGGGCAGCGGTTGCGCCAGGTTATTGAACACAAAATGCTCCGGCGTCAGGCGCAACGCGGTCTGCGGCGCACGCTTGAATCGACGGATGCCCAGCCATAGCAGGCCCAGCCCAATAATGCCGAGACACGCGCCTGCACTGACTGCCGACAGCGGTGTACCTTTCAAACGCTCCGGGGCGAGCCAGACTCGACTCAGGATAAACAGCGCAGCCAGCACAAAGGGCAGGCTCGACACGGCCATCAGTACCCCGCGCCACTGGCCGCCTTCATGCAAGCTGCGCTCACCCTCGGCCGAAGCGGCCAAGGTTTCCAGCAGATGGGTGTGCGCGGTGTTCTCCGACACGGCCACGTCCATCACATCCCGAGACAGTCGCTCGCGCAGTGCCTGGGGTGCGCTGAAATAGGCGTCCATCTGCGCATTCGCTACGTCGCGATCCACCGCGCGGGTGGCACCGCGCAGGGTATCGTCCAGTGGCACGTCGAGCGCCTGCAGACGTTCGCCATTGGAGGGGTGGGAGTCGGTGGGATGCGGTTGATGAATCTCCAGGGCTTCGGGTGATGGTTGCAATTCACACTCACGCAAGCGCGCGAACACGGCGTCGGGCAGGTCTGTAGCCGAGCCTGCTTCACACACTGCTAACAAGGCATCCTCAACGTGCGTCTGCAACACCGACACCCGCAACAACGCTGACGCCGCCGCAGCAGGGCACGCCAACTGCGCGCCGGCAGCGTCCGCCAGCAATTCGCGCTCACGGCTCCAGTGGTTCACCGCGTCATCAAAGCGCTGCATGAAAAACACACCGAACATGAACGACGGCCGCATCAGCCGTCCCTGGATAAAATCGCTGGCCAGCATCGTATTCAACAGCGCTTCCAGGCTGCGATTAACCCCATCGTAGATCGGCAAAAAGCGCAGGCTGTATTCCGTGTCCTGCCCCACAAAGTGCGCCAGCTCATGGCCGATCACCGCGCTGATTTCTTCACGGCTCAGCAGGCCCAGATACAGCAGCGGCACATGCAAGGTGCGCCCCTGCAGCGAAGTATTCGCCGGTTGCACAGTAGCCGCGCTGGACGTCACGTAAAAGCCCTGGGCCAGGCTCACCACGATGTGGTCCGGTGGCAGCGCGCTGAGCCTACCCGCCAACTCGTCCACATGGCGCCACAACCCTGGAGCCTGCGCGGGCGTCACCAGCTGGCCGAACATCTCCAGCGGCTCGGGCTTGAACATCCCCAGCATAGGGCGCAGCTGTCTAAGCAACTGCCAGATCGAATACAGACAAAACGCCGCGACCACCCCCAGCACCGCCATCAGCTTGACTTCGCCACTGCCCAGCCGGCCGATATGCCACATCGCCAAGCCTTCGAAACTTAACGCCAACGCGACGGCCGCCGCCACCGCCACCACATGGCCCACCAGCACGTAGGGCAACAGGCGGCTGCCCAGGGAGAACACCTGCAATAACCTCTCCCGTGACTGCCGTGCCCGCCGCCCCGCCCAGTACGTACCCGCCAACGCAGCCACACCAATCAACGCCGCCAACAGACCCAAGCCCATCACCCACGGCGCCAGGGCCCGCATCGCACGGTTCACGCGGTGTGCGGAGGGTAGTTCAGCTTCGATTTTTTCCAGACGCGAGAGGGCTTCCGCAACGCTGATGACGCCATCAGGCAGGTCGACACTACTCGCGGGCTGTCTGGTTGCCAGCGCTTGCAACGGGTGCTTGGCTTTATCAAGGTTGAGGTGGTAATCGACCAACGCTGTGGTTGCGTCCTCACCACGCTGACGCTCCCAGCCGCCGAGGGTGACCAGCAGCAGCGGGAAAATCACCAGCAGACAGATCAGTTTCAGAGCGTTCATGGGAGTCCGTTCACAACGCGGGGGTGTGCAGGTTTATACCGAAAAAAGCGCCCCATGCCGAGGCGCGCTACTGTGGGAGCCGGAGCGGCCCTGGGTATCTACACCACTTTCAAATTCGGGCACACAACTCTGTGGTGAGCGGGCTTGCCCCGCGCCGGGCTGCGCAGCAGCCCCAATAAAGACACTGAGATTTTGCTGTTAAAACTAAGCGCCTGGTTTTGGGGCCGCTTCACAGCCCTACTTACAGCCCGGTATTCCCAGGCGACTCCAACACCTTCACCACATCATCAATCACCGCCTTGCTCATCTCCTGCAAATAATGCGACGCCCAGGCATAACGGTCCGTCTCCTTCGTCATCGCTGCATCTTCGGCGAGCAGCTTGGCAACGTGGAGCAAGTCGGAAACGTGATGTAAGGCTTCATGCAGGGAAACACCGCTGTTGACGCGGAACAGAGGTTGGTCGGAGTGAAAGGAGAACGGGGTGACGCCGAGGGTGGTTAACGCAGAGGGATTTGGAGCGGTCATCGGTAAAACTCCCATATCGAGTGAGAGCTACCACATTCGTTATCAGGCGAATTGGGTGGCAGCTGTGCGCAGGCTGATAAACCGGAGATACAGGAACCCGGCAGACCCGGAGGTCTCCCACGCACAGCCGCCATTGCACGAATTTTCAGGCGAAAAAAAACGCCTTCAAAATCGGGTGTTGGGGGCGCTAGGTGCGCCTGCATCTTGCCGGGTTATCAGGCCCGATCGCTGAATTGGCAGCGACGGGGGGAGGTTAGCGTGGTGAGAGGTGAGGAGCAATCGGGAAAATGGATTGGTTGATTTTTCAGCTCGTCTTGAAATGTTGCGGTCGGGCGTTGATGCCATTATTTGTTTTATGGATACGCCGTAATTATTGCCAATACATAATTCAGCATAAAGGACGAAATCTGGAGTTTTGGCGCGAAAGGTGTGATTCAACAGGTAGGGAGGTGAGGCCGGAAGGGGCTGATCGAGGATGAGTGTCCCAGAAAAAACAAAGCCGCTGCATTGCTGCAGGGACTTCGTCTTATATGGTGCGGCACCAGGAGTCGAAAAAAGAAATATTTTTCATATTTATCAATAGGATAAATGGTTGATATTTTAACTGTTACCTCCATTGCTACCCTTTTGCTTTCTCACACAGCTCGACGCCGTTACCTCTCAGTCCCGGACTCTCGCAGATCAAATCGATAAATGGCAAAAGGCTATGCTTAGGCTATATTGAAGCCATTCGATCTTTCGAAGCAGGCTCAAGGTACATTTAAAATAATATGTAAATAAAACTTTTGCGGGAAGATATTCTTGAAATTTATGTATCAAAGATATATTAACCTCCAAAGTGTTTGAAAGTGCTTAATCTTTGCTCTAAATGGATATAAGAGACCTACATGAAGATCACTAAAATCTCAGCTGTAAATTTTCGGGCTTTGCAGGATGTGACGTTAGATTTGCGGGATAGTTTATCTTTGCTTATTGGTAGAAATAATAGTGGTAAAACATCCTTGCTTGTGCTTTTTGAAAAGTTCTACGAGTCAGGTGTTGCCTTTAATTACCATGATTTTCCTTTGGCGATTCGTAAGGATCTAGTTGCGATAGATCACGGAACTGACGTTGTTCCTCTATCGATAAGTATGAGGATTGAAATTGAGTACGATGACGAAGACAATTTGCGACACCTATCAGAATTTATGTTGGATCTTGATAGTGAAGTAAACAAAGTAAATATTTTATTCGAGTGCGTTATAAACAAGGACTTATTGCTGAGAGATATAGAGCAATTCGATGGTGAGAGGGAGAGGTTTCTTCGAAAAAACCTTGATAGGTACTTACAGGTACATGTCTTTGCATATGTGAATGATGAAGATCTACTTCTGGAAAACCGGACTAGGCTTGTAAAGAAAGACATCACTTCGGTCAGGGATCTGATTAATTTCCAAATAATTCATGCTAAGCGAGATGTTGCTAGCAGCGAAGGCGGCAAGAAAATGCTTTCGAAGCTGACAACGCAATATTTCAATAAGGCCAATAAGGATGTCACGGACTTCGATCCGATTAATAACTTGCTCCTGCAAATTGATGAGAGTCTTGAAAACAGCTATAAGGATTTTTTTGAGCCATTCTTGAAGACGTCTAAAGCCTTTTTGGGGATTGAAGATATCAAGGTTGTATCCAATCTTGAATCAAATGAGGTTTTGGAGAATAGCTCGCAGGTGGTGTATGGAGAGCGCGCCGAATTTCTCCCCGAGACGTTCAATGGTCTCGGTCATATGAATATACTTTATTTGCTTTTGAGTGTTGAGATCAAGAAAGAGTCGTTTGCCAAAACCGGAAAAAATATAAATCTCCTTTTTATTGAGGAGCCAGAGGCGCATACGCATCCACAGATGCAATATATTTTTGCCAATCAAATAAAAAGTATCTTGAATGAGATTGACAATATTCAGGCCGTAATTACTACGCATTCATCTCATATTGTTTCGCAGTGTGATTTTAAAGACATAAGGTATTTGCAAAACTCAGAAGGTAGGATAAAAATAAAAAATTTCCATGCTGAGCTGAAAGTTAAGTATGGCGACGATGAAGATTCGTTTAAGTTTCTAGAGCAGTACCTAACTCTCAATTCGTGCGAGCTGTTTTTTGCAAGCAAGGTGATATTTATTGAGGGTGTTACTGAACGAATGCTCTGGCCTTACTTTGTAGAACTATTTGATAAGTCAAAGCTCCACAGTAAAGACCATATTTCATTGTTTTCCCAAAATGTTACAATTTTAGAAGTCGGTGCTAATGCCAAGGCGTTTAGGCATTTTCTAGAGTTTTTGGAGATCAAAGCTCTTGTCATCACGGATATAGATACAACCAAAAAGACCCTTGATTTAAGCAAAGATAAGCCCAAAACAACTTATCTCTCCTCCAAGGTTGTTGACGCAGATCACATTAGCAATGCCACGTTAAAACATTACTATGATGCTCCCGACTTCTCTGATGAAGCTAAGTTCGCCAGTTGGTTCTCTAGATTAGTTTCGCATGATCTAAAGCATGCTTACTCTAATATATATATTGCTTATCAGAAGGAGGAAGAGAAATATCACGCGAGGAGTTTCGAGGATGCTTTTGTGCATGTCAATAAGGAGTTGATTAAAAAGAAAATTGATAGCATAAATGGATTGAAGAACGTGCATGAGTTTGATGCAGGGCTAGATGCCTACGATTTGATTGATAAAGTATTGGATAAAAAATCTGCGTTCGCGTCCTCTCTGTTGTACTTGGCACTAACTGATGACCAAGTTACTTGGCGTATTCCCACCTATATTGAGGAGGCGTTGGAATGGATATCCGAATGACTCCGTTTGATCAGGTTTTGTCCTGCCTAGCGCGGGGGAAGAGTTTCCTACTCCAGGGGGGAGCAGGAAGTGGGAAGACCGAAACCTTGAAGAAGTTGTTAGACCACATTTCTAAAAATATGCCAGATAAGAGGGTGGCATGTATTACCCATACAAATTTGGCTGCTGATGAGATCAAGATGCGAGCAGGTGATCTGCATACCATCAGCACAATTCATTCGTTTATGAATGGAATCGTAAAAACCTTCCGGCTCGATCTGCATAAGGTCATACACGAAATTTTCCTTCTACCTGAATTCACGCGAGGGGAGGCCTTGGATGATGAGAAGGAATATAAGAAACGCGAGCATGCTCGCTATAAAAGGGCATACGAGAAATATGCCGAAAAGGCATATTTTATACTTAGAACAAAAGAGGAAAAAGTACTAGGTAAGCCTGTTTATGATAGAGACCCTGCTGCGGCAAACAAAGTTTTAAACGATAAGATTAAATATTTAAATTCCCATATATTGAAGCATATTGAAGGGGTTCCCGCTCATAAAGTTGTTTATAATGAAACCGTGTTTAATAGTCTTCGCGATCTAAGTTTCGGCCATGATGGGCTCATTAAGCTAGCGGTTTCTCTATTGGTGAAGCGCGCGAAATTGCGGAAAATTTTGTCTGACAAGTATGATTATATATTTGTTGACGAGTATCAAGATACATCTCCTGATGTGGTTAGAGCGTTTCTTAACTATGTTGCAATTGATCAAAATATAATATTCGGTTTTTTCGGCGATTCGATGCAAGGTATATATGAGGAGGGGGTTGGGGATGTAGAGTCATATGTACAAGCTGGTGCGCTAGAGAAAATTGAAAAGGAAGATAACTATAGATGCTCGGAGCAGGTTGTAAGGCTTATAAATAACTTGAGGAACGACGGATTAAAACAAAATGTTGCCTTGAGGGTTTTTGATGGCGGTCTTTTAGAAACTTTGGCCGAGCGCCAAGGTAAAGTGAAGCTGGTTTATGCGATTTGCGAAGAGAAGCCTAATCAGCAAAGCTCTCGTGAGGCAAAGGATTTATATGTCGAAAAACTTTATAAGTTGATTGAGAGAGCTCAGGGCTTTGATAACTACAAAATGCTAATGCTGACAAACAAAGCTGTAGCGTTAGAAGCAGGGTTTGGTCGTTTGTACGAGATTTTCAACTCTCGATTTGGTCAGTCAACGAATGAAAACCTAGAGAAAGTACTAACTACGTGCCATTTTTATGATTTGTATGAACTATATCAAGATGTTTCGTCTCGTAGACATTCTAACGTTATCCGCTCTGTAAAAAAATCTGGGTTTGTATTAGATTCAGTTCGTCAAAAGGATGAGTTGCTAGCCGCATTCAAGCAGGTTTTCGAATTGAACTGCTCTGGGCACAAGGCGATACTCGAATCTTTTCAGCTGAAGTTGATAAAAAGGTCGGAGTCCTACGAACGCTTCATAAAAAGAAGAGAACACTTCATTGAGCAAATGAATGGGGACGCCAGGTACACTGATTTTAAGAATCTTTACATCTCAGGTATTGACAGTTGTAGTAAATTAAATAAATCAGGATTCGATATTGATGATTATGAATTTGGAGATTTGGAGCGAGATGTAAAACGGGATTTGTTTTATGCCGATTTTTTTGGCGAAAAAATAACCTTGGGCGAGGTGTTTAATTACTACGATTATTTGTCGGAGAAAACAAATTTTATAACCATGCACAAGACGAAAGGCTCAGGGATAAGAAACGTATTAGTTGTAGTGGATGAGTTCTTTTGGCGAGACTATAAGTTTGCTAATATATTCTCAGCAGGCCCTGTGTCGGCTGAAAATCAGAAGATTATGTATGTTGCGTGCTCACGAGCTATTGAAAATTTGACCTGTGTACGGCTTATGGGTGAAGAGGAAGCTTCATCTATTGGAGACTATTTTGATGAGGTTGAAGTTGTAAAATTAGATTGATAGGTTGCAGGGGAGGTGATTAATTCTCTCCCCAATAAAATACCTAATGGGTCATGAAAGCCAACGGGGGTTTTTAAAATTTCCAAGTCTTTGCTCTTCGCGAGGCTATCAGGCGTACTGTTAATAAATAATAGTATTGAGTTGACTTGGAATGTTTTTCTAGGCCGTGGGTCAGAAACCAAGCTAAATGTTTACGCCTCCAAGACCACGGATTATTACGATGCCATCGTTCATATATCGCTCTTTGGATTTCGTTAGCTTGGCGGATGTGGCGGTTGCGTGTCGCGGGTGCGCCATTCAGAACTCCAGATAGAAAAAGCTCCATATTATACTCGCCTCTCATACTACACTTCCTATATAAGCCGAAGCCACGTCGATTCGACCGTGTCCTAGTTCATAGCTGAGTTGTAAACGAGCATGAGCTTGAAACTGCACAAGGTGCTGGCCATAAACGGCGAACCCGTTGCCCTGGTTAAAGAGGATGTCCGCTTGGAGCTGCGAAGCCCCGGCCGGGCATCTTTCACAGTCCAGGCATCGGCGCCGCTCAAGGGCCTGGTGACGCTGGACATCGGCTACAACGACAGAACGCTGCAGCGCCACTTCATCGGCTACGTGGAACGTTGCACGGCGTCGAACTCCCAGCAGCAGGTTCTGTTCTGCCGCGAGCTGGCCGCGATCCTGGCCAAGCCACTGCCGCTTAACCTGCGCCACGTCGATCTGCGCGCCGTGCTTGAAGAGATCAGCAAGCACACGGGGTTGAAGTTTCGAGTGCCGGACAGCTCATACACGCGGGTGAAAGCGCCGTTCTTCTACAGCCTGGCCACCGGTTACCAGGCGATGGACAGCCTGGCCCGGGTTTTCTCTATCGACGACCTGATCTGGCAGCAACAGGGCAACGGCGAAGTGTTCGTGGGCAAATGGGCCGATAGCTTTTTCGGCGCCCGGGCGCCCCTGCACCTGCCCACCGAGCTGTTCGACGGCTACCAGGATAACCAGAGCGCCATGATCGCGGCGCTCCCAGGCATGCGCCCAGGCGCGACAATCAACCAAGGCGAGCGGGTCACTTCGGTGACGCTGGCCGGCACTCAGATGGTATTGAAATGGAAGACGCAATAAAACGAGCGGTAGAACGCCAGTTTCCTGAACTCACTGGTGGCTATCACTTGCCACGATTCGCCAAGGTGATAGCCGTGCCTGATGCACCTGCCGGCGCTGGCGTCTGTGACGACTTCCGGCCGCGCTTTGGCGTTGATCTGCAGATGCTTGGACCGGATGGGGAGGTGGACTCCAGCCTGCCGGTGCTGTCTGGCGTTCCGCTGCCTGTGCCGGTCGGTGGCGATGAAATGGGCTTCTATGCCTTCCCGGAGGAGGGCTCCACGGTTGTGGTGTGCTTTGCGTACGGGTTGCCGCACAAGCCCTATATCCAGACAGTGCTGCCCCACGGTCTGACTCTGCCAAGCGTGCCGAAAGGGGACCAGGTGTGGCAGCACAGCGAAGCCTGCCAGCAGCGCGTCGATGCGGACGGCAACTGGCTACGCCAAACAGACGGCAAGATTCAGGACAGGGCGGTCCAGCGCGAAGTGGAGGCGATGGAGAACACTGAGAGCTTCCAGAGCCACACCAGAACGGTGGACGACCATTCAACCGAGTCAGTGGGTGGTATTAAGAAGATCGAGGCGTTGGGCGCACTCAAGCTGCTTTCGGGCGGATCTGCGAGCCTGGCGGCGGTGGCTGATCTGCACCAGGCGACCGGGCGGGATTTGAACTTGGTTGTGGGGCAGAAGCATAACGCCACGGTGGGTGGAGATATGGAGGAACGGATTGATGGACTGCGCAAGAGCTTGGTGGGAGTCAGCCTGCAGATGTTCGCACCAAAAAACCATGTTGGGTCTGAGAGTGTGAACATCTTTCAGGTGGTCTGTGATCTGCTTGACCTAGTGCAACACATGAACGTCCAACTAGCTTCTCACACTCACGGGCCAACATCGGTACCAGGAAATGCGTCGCTATTTTTAAGCAATTCTGGCATAGCCACTCGACTGGGAGCAGATCTCAAGCACATTACGTTCTGACTAAGGTAACCCGACACTGCTGCCTAAATTCAATGTGGAAGTTAGTCGTTTTTAGGTTCTAGAAAGTACGAGGGTCGGCCAAAAGCAGTCGGTCAATACTGGTCGATTGAATCAAGTGCAATTTAGACGGTTTTCCCTGTTTCTTATGAATCTCCTGAATACTTATCAGTCCATGTAGCCGACAAGCAACTCGCCGAGTTCCATATCATCCAATATGCACCAGCGGATAAAGGCAGAGTAAGGCGCAGATCTATGAATAAGCTTCTGCATTCGCTCCAAGCTTAGCTCTTTTTCCATGTCTGTAGCGACTGGGTTGTAATAGTTGTTAATCTGATCTAGTAACAGGTTGTATTGGTCAAAAATTTTTCTGCGGAGAAACGCCCCTGAGACTTTTTTGTTAACGGTATGATCGCTATTGTAAACGCGATCTAAAAGCCTCCTGCTTAGTTCGACCTTTGGGTTGGGGAGCATTGATAGCAGCTGTACAGATTTAGCGTATGGGGTGATAGGCGGGACATGTCTGATCGCACGAAATACATCAAGCTCGATATCGCAGCAATCTATAATGTCATCGAACTCCACGAGCTTTATATTGTTGCATCTGCTGCAAGCCAAATACAGATTTTGCCAGTCGAATTTTTTACTTTCATCACCCTTGTGAGGGCGAAAATGTTCTACGTTTATGTCGTGGGGCTCTTTTGTTTCGCAAATGTAGCACTTGTTAAAAAAAATGTTACATAGCTCCAAGTAAACATCGCTCCCGTCGTACTTTTGTTTCGCTGCAAGTGAAGCTGGAGCCGCCGATGCCCTCACGGTATTGAACATTTAAAATTCTCCCTTTTTGCTTTTGTTGATAACTAGTCTAGCTTTCTTAATGAAGAACGCCGATTCGCTATCCAAATGCTGTTCATGCTCGCCGATTTCACGAACGTAGTGCTCTAGCTTAGTGACGTCGATATTGGGCGACTGCATCATTTTGCTCAAGTCTACTATCATGTTCTGAAGTACTTCAGAAATAGGTGTGGTGTTGAATAGGCCGGACAAAATAGACTCGTATGAATACAAGGATAAGTCTTCGACTTGTTCAAGAGTTGATAGGTCATATATCACAGCGTCTCTTACTGAGGACACCACAAAGGGGGAGTGTGTAGAGACGATGAATTGAATGTTTGGAAAGGATTTAGTGAGAAATGAAAGAATTTTACGCTGAAGAGAAACGTGAAGGTGAGCGTCAATCTCATCGATTAAAACTACTCCATAGATTTCGTTAGTTGAATTTGAGCTCAGCTGGATTTTCGTGAGTAGCGTAGCGTAGATTGAAAAGATCGAAGAAAATCCGGATGACAGTTGCTGAAGGCTGTATGGAGATTTACCTTCTTGTTTAATGTAGAACGACTGGGACTCGTAAGCAAAATGTAATTTTAGACTAGGGTCTTCGAATAGCTCTTGAAGATCATCTTGAAGTTTTTCAAACCACGCCTTAATAGAGGCCGCCTCACTTGGGTTGTTGCCTATGTTAGGTGATTCGGCAAAAGCCTGGGCTGTTTTCTGACTCACCAAGTAATCCTCAAATAGCGTTGAGGTGTCATGGGTCGTAATCGCTTCTTGCCTCAACATATCCTTGCTTTTTGATGAGTTGCAAGGTCTTATACTAGCTTGGCGTGTAGCTTCAAACTTTAACAATACAGCGCTTTGCTTGTGGTAATCGATCGTAAATTTTTCATAGTTGTCGATTAGCGCTGGGGGGGATTTTGATATTTCTAGTTCCTTTGTGAGTCTTTCCAGTTCTCTTGCATAATATTGGTAGTTTGAATCTGCTTCGCTGCCCAGGCTAACTTGATGGGTATAGGATCTTATGGAGTTCTGTAAGTTTTCCTGTGAAGCGTTCTGTCTCGCAATAATTCTATTGGATAAGTAATCAAAAAGTCCGTTGATGAATTGTGTTTTGCCACAGCCGTTCACGCCGGTGATAATAAGGTTTCGATTTTTTAGATTTATCGATGCCAGTTTTCCGGAGCTTGGTATTATTGCGTTTATTTGGTAAACATTATTCGGCATTTTCTTCCATCTCTATATTGCTAAAAGTGGCCTAGAGCACATTCCCTCTGTCAGAGTGGGTCTAGGGTTGATATGTGAAATGAGTTTGATTGAACCTGCAACTAGATTCGATATCTAGCATAGTCGTCTTTAGCATGCAGCAGAACTCCCTTTCTTGACAATCACAGATTGCAGCTCCTTCACACACTCGACTCGAATTGTTTTATTAACACGGTCCTTGGACACAACGTCGGGACGTTATTTCGGAATCACAAGCAATTGTTCGATTCGCCCTGTCGGGACAGGCCGCAGTGCAGCACCTACCTACGATCGTTGCTGAAATCTAACCACCCGGTAGCTGAAAGAGTGCGGGCCAAGGAAAAATATGTCTAAAAACCACTTATCCCCCTCCCGCCGACGGGGTTTGCGTCCTTTTTTTGTGCAAACCCGGATGTAGTGCAAACGAACCCGCAGCCCAGGCGGGCTGGCGCTCTCTGCGGGCGACCGGCAGTTTCACAGATTGCAAAGTTTTGAAGAGAAGTGCAGTGCGGTTGCACAACGTTGCAGCAGACGACCACGAACGGGGCAGGGCTGGAGGCCCCGGTTTCATTGGGTCGAAAATTTAAAAACATTCGAACCAGGCGGTTTTCAGAATACCAACCGTTCGAAAGTGCACGTCATTGCAGGTACAGAGCGTGTCTCAGGCTATGCAGGGAGTTGCCCGCCGGCTGGGCCTGGGCAGGCTGATCGCATGGGGGAAAGGGGTTTCAAACTTTTGCAGCGGCGCCGCGTACATGAGGAAGGGCGGCGAGGCGCTCCAGGCGGGCGAATTCCGCTTCTACCAACGGGACCAGCAACTGGTTCAATGCTCCATAAAGTGTGTCGGCCTGATGTTGAGTCAGTCGTTTTACCGTGCCGGTCACGCCGCTGGCGCAGCACACGCAATCGGGGTCAATCCCAAGGATGTCCAGCGCACCATCTATATAGCCACGCAGGTAGTCAGCGCGGTTGAACAAAATCAGGCTGGCCGTTCCTTCCTGGTAGTCCCAATGGACCTCCCACAGGGCGCCTTTCTTGATGACTTCAATTTTTGGAATGGGAGCGACGGAGCTGGGCTTTGTCATGGTGTTCTCCGGATTAAAGTCACGAGGCGAGAGCAGTCTGGTGGGGCGTGCCTGAACGGCTGCTGAAAACATTTTCCAGGTCCACCCCCTCCTGACACGTAAGTGGCGTCAGCGGGTCGAGAAACGGCTGAAAAGCCCCGGATTCATTGGGGGGCGTCACTTACAGTCCCGTCGTCAAAAAGTGTAAGTCAGGAAAGGGTCTTAAAAAAACCCTTTAAAAACAGTAGGTTGAGGTCGGCCTCACTTACAGTCACAAACTGTTCGGCGCCGACACTGATCTAACAGTCTACTTACGGTTTAGAAATGGTTCTAAACTATTGAAATATAAGGGATAGAGATAGATAAAAAATCTCACTTACACTTCTTACGCACTTTTGATGGGTGCACCGGAAAAAAATCCCGTGTGTCGTAGGAGGGACACTCGACGTGTGCAGACACTTCCTTGGCGCTAGATTTTCGGGCTATTGGATATCCATACTTGTCGATCGCAGCCCGCGTGGCTCGGTGCAGATCTGTGCGCTGAAACCGATATAGAAGCTACAGCAGGTGACCGCCCAGGATTACTCGAGAGCTTCTGTATGGAGGCTCTTTGGATACTTGCGCCTATTCCAGAACCTGCTGTTGAGCCACATACCCACGACTACGCCCAGAAACGAGTAAAAAAGAAGCAAGGTGTCTGGGTTAGCAAGGAACGAAGGGCGCGGTCCGTAGATCGCGGTGAGAAAGCCAGATAGGGCCACACCAATCGGGAGTAGAGTCGAGCCGAGCGGATGCAGTTTCCCTGGCTTGCTCTTTTGGGGTTTAGGGCGAATGAATTGGCCAAGATTTCGAAAACCCTGTGGAAGACCTTTCAAGGTGCCTTTAACGCGAGGTTTCCGATCAGTACTGGTATGCAGAATTTCCACCACGACTCCATCGTCTTTATCGAGGAAGTTGAAGCTAAACGTGATTTCATTAGCGCCTATGTCTGGCGTCTTTAGGATCGAGAAGTCATTTACTGCCCGACTCGATTTCAGTATCGCAGCAGATAGGATTTGACCGTCGTCTCCTACTTGGAAGCGGAGCGGATCCTTCGCGACGATATCTTCACCATTGACTGTGTTCTCGCCGCTGTTCCAGAAAATCAGTATTGATTTGGTTAGGCGGGGGATACTGATGCCGTTGTACTGCACGACTATCTGCGATGGCAGAGCATCCGAAGCGCTCCCCAGAAGATGCTCTCCCAGGTGTACATACGCCAAGCTAGTTCGTTTGCGGGTCCATAGGTACGTACAAGCCGCGAAAACGATACCTGCGATTCCAAGCAACGTGCCCAGCCAGCTCTTGTCCAGGAGGCCCTGCGCATAGTCGATCCACGACATTACCGTATCCCTACAGATGATGAGGAAGCGAAAACTGGTTGCTTGTTACGTGCCTTGTTACGTATGACACAAAAAACAAAGGCCTGCATCGCTGCAAGCCTTTGTTTTTAAATGGTGCCGGCACCAGGAGTCGAACCCGGGACCTACTGATTACAAGTCAGTTGCCAAACTCAGTATTCTCAAGCCCTGAGGCGTTTTTTTTGTACGTCACCGCTCATAAGCAGGGGGTAAGAAGGTTGAGCTTGATCTTTTTTTGTACGTAGCTCTAGGCGGCCTCACCTCGACTGCTCTATAGTCAAACGCATGATAGATCTCGTGTTGCTATGAACGTTTGCCATCTGGCGCATGTCACAAGGATGTGAAAGAATGTGCACCCCATTTTTTAGCTGGTCTGGCTGGGTCCAAGGATGATTGAACGTTTCGATTCTTCGCCGCTGATAGAGCTAATCGCTGAAGTGCGTTGGTCGGTTGATGCTGTCATGGATTCTGGCGTGCCTTTTTTCCAAGGCGCAAGCGCTGAGTCCTCGGAAGAGTTTTTTGTCCGACTTCATGCGAGGTTATCGTCTCTTGGCTATGGCGCTGCTGAGCGAATGACGCCTCCAGGCTTTCCTTTGATGAATCAGGTAGCCGCATTTCGATACAAGAAAAACTCATCTGACGCATCGTCAACTGACCATACAGCCTCTACGATATTTCAGGCGGGTGCCGGTCTTTTCTCGGTTCATGCAGTTCAACCATATAAAAGCTGGGATCAGTTCAGGCCGGTTGTACAAAAAGGGATCGAGGCTCTAATCGGCTCGAATCCTCCTGCAGCAGGTGAGTTTGATCTGGTGCTAAGGTACGTTGATGCTTTTAAGGATGACTTAACCGGAGGTCGACCTCTCAAAGAGTTCCTTTCTGAGGTTATGGGGATCAACGTTACCGTGCCTCGTGCCTTAACTGAGTTGTCGGCAGACGGTACATCAATCGTTCCGATGATCCACGTGGTGATTCCACTTGCTTTTGGTTCTTTTCAGATCCAGATTGCAGAGGGGGAGTTGCAAGGTGAAAAAGTTTTCCTTATGGAGAACACCGTTAGCATCGCAGCAAGCCATGTCGCGAATGTTGAGCAGATGCTCGCATCGCTGGACCAGGCTCGCGCAGTGCTTCACAAAAGTTTTATAGAATTGACGCAACCCATCCATGCCGCGATGGGTCTTTCGGAGGGTACATAAATGGCGACTCTAGCAGCTAGCTTTAGCCCCAAGTATCAGTCATTCAACACTTCTACTCGGACCTCGATTGATCCTTTGGATTTCGACTTTAAGGCCCTTGTACAGTGGATAGCATCCTGCAGCGCCGAGGCCTTTCGAAGCGTTCAGGATCTGATTGAGCATCTGAAAGGTAAATGCGTCGAATA
The DNA here is from genome assembly GCF_024809815.1 of Pseudomonas sp. BIGb0381. NCBI lineage: Bacteria > Pseudomonadati > Pseudomonadota > Gammaproteobacteria > Pseudomonadales > Pseudomonadaceae > Pseudomonas > Pseudomonas sp. BIGb0381. The sequence goes on along the minus strand of NZ_JANUEN010000010.1, from coordinate 158,364 downwards.
TTATTTCCGTCCGACTTACGGAATGTCTCCGCCATCCGCCACCTTGGGAATGGCCGAACTTCATGAAGCTTTGGCTAGAGAGGCCTACATCGGTGCTATTGGACGTGCTTTGCATGAACAAGCTGCCGGTCGTCTTCGTATCCTTGCTGCATCTGACTATGGCTGGGACGGACACGATGCAGAGCCTATGTCGGTCGATTCTTTGGCGTGTATGCAAGAGTTTTTTGAGAGGGCAGGACCATTCGCTGAAGACTTTGGGTTCTTCTTGGGTTATGAGGGAGAAATCCTGATTAGCTGGACCTCTAAGTCTGGTGAGTTGATGGACATGGCCTTCTTCGATGGTCGAGCTGAGCTGTCTAGCGATGGTGGAGAGCTTGCGTTTGCCATTGATGATCCTAAACTTTACGTGATGCTTTCTAGCAAGTATTAAGGCTTAGATCAGGTGAAAGTTTGAGCGAAGGGATTCTGCTGGACTTGGTGAGGTTAACTGCGGTTGATGAGGGCGAAACCGTGGCGCGTGCGCTTTATCCGCCGGAGTGGGACGAGGCTGTGCGCCGCGGTAGTCCTGGGTGTTTTAAGCGTAATAATACGTCCGTCACCCGTAACGGGCATATGAAATTTGACCAACTTCTGGCTCGCTTGAAGAGCGACGTCGAGCGTCCAGGATCTGGAGTTTTAATCCGGGCGATTGGTTTAATTACTGTGGGAAACATCAAAGAAATCGGCCGTGCTAATCCGAAGCCTGTTCATTTTGAGGTTTGGGAGAAGGCTACGGACGGTAATCCTGATCATGCAGAGATTTCTCCTTACGATTGCGCGGCACAAGCTCATCCTAATAAAACCGTGCCTAGAGGGCTGAGCAGCCAGCTTTCTAAGGCTTTGAGTCTAGTTTTAGTTACTCCGGATGGAGAAATAGAAGCTCTTAGTCCACCCGTCTTATGATCCTGAGGGATCCACCAGCGGCAGGCTTAAATCGTAAACATCCATCATGGATTCGTCTTTATGGCCAGATGCTTGTTGTTTGTCTGCCCTGTTGCCCACCGTATCGGTGATGCCCTTACGCTTGAAGTCGTGCATTCCAAACCTCTGCTCTTCAGTGAGCACCTTCTTCTCAATCGCCTGCACTATCAGCCGTTGAAAGGCTGTATCAAGCCCTGACTTCGACAACTGCCGGCCGGTTGCGGCAATGATCAGAAAGCGCTGGTCTGCTCGGATCGGCACTGGCACACGCTTTCGTTCCCACGTCTCTGATCGGACGGCCTTGGCCGCATCCCAGGCGGCACGCAGCCGAGGAGTCCACCGGACGATATTGTCCCGGCTACCTTTACGGCGATTGGTGAGGACCCCTTCGTTGAGTTCGTTCTCGTCGGTGAGTGTGATCGTCTCGATCCCGCGCAGGCGGCATAGGTATCCAATCTCCATCACATACCACAGGTAGGGCGAGCAGGCCCCCGGCTGGCCGCTCTTGAGCTGGCCTTGCTGTTTCGCGAAGCTGATCAAGTTGACCATGGCTGTGTCTTCGGGCAGTCGGCGCTGCTTGCGCTCTTTAGGCGACTCAATGCCCTTGGCCGGGTTGTCCTTCACAAAACCACGGTTACGGCCCCACTGCATCACTCTGCGCAGGTAGCGCAGCGAGTGGGCGGCTTTGGAGGGGGTGCCATCTTGGGCTATCCTGTCGATGATCCGCTGGACCAGCGCCGGCGTGAACTTGAGCACCGCCAGTTCGCCCAGCGGCTTGCCAAGCTTCGTCGGGAACGCCAGAAGCACGTCGCGGGAGTAGACATAGTCGTCGTGGGTTTTCTCGCTGAGGACCTTGTACTGGTCGCTCTTGTGGAACTCATCACAGAGGTATTGCAGGCTGTCGCGGTCTACACCGTTACGCTCTTCGATGAGGCGGTGAAGCTCTGAAAGCGTCACGTTACCCGCGCAAAGGTTCTGACGCTGTCGCCGCCCGGCCTCATTGAAATATAGGATGTACCAGCACCCGGCGCCCCTATGGTCGAAATACACCGAGCGCGGCAAAGCCGCCTGGTCAATGTGCCTTGGGATGTTTGGATTGTGTTGGCGCTTTCGACCGCGTTTCATACGATGTCCGCACTGTAGCTATCGGTATCCACGGGTTTTAGCCCGCCCGCCTGGTTGATCAAATCCACTGTAGTCCAGGGCCCCTTTCGTCCACTAAAAATTCGAATGCCTTGGGAGCGCAACGCTTTTTCAACGTCTGCCCGGCGGCTATATCCGGTTACGCGTTGTAAGTCTTCAAACTCTAGTACACGGGCTGCGCTCATGCTGCCTCCACGGTTATTGGCTCCCAGGCCGATTCGCACAGCCCGTAGGCGCTGGAGCAGGCGGACGCGTCAGTAGCAATCAGTAGGTCGTATTGGATGCCGCCTCGGGCTGTCTTGGACCATTCAACGGCCTGGCGAATGCTTGCAATCTCCATGACTTCAATGGCAGTCATGTCCGCGATCGTGCCTTTCGGATGCTTGGCATTTGATCCGGCAAAGAACGTGGCAGCACCGCGCTTGCTGGCCTGCTGGACAGTTCGCTCCCAGCGATCGATACGGTCAATCGCTTCAGGGAATCGAAGGGCAATTTCGCGTAATTCATCCTTGCGGCAGTTGATGCAGGGCATGCAGCCGACGCGCCCCATGCCCTGGGAATAAAGCGGATTCGGTTTGATACCCATGTAGCGGTGAGCCTCGAACACTGCTGGAATATCCCACTTTAAGATCGGCCGGTAGTTAAATAGGCCGCCGCCCACTTCGTCACACTCGGGCAAATATCGCCTGTTAAGCGATTCTTCAGCGCGTACACCTTGCCAGCTCAGGGTCATGTCGCCGGCATCCATCAAAGGCATGACTACTTGTTCAAACATAGGGTCGCGTTTCAGCTCCATGGTGCAGAACTGGGCTTTGCGGCTAGGGAACCGGCCTTTCCAAATGCACAGGTCTAGGAACGGGTTACCGGTTGGCTGCAGCACGTCCAACGCTGCCAGCACTACCTCCTCTGCTATGCCTTGCGCCCGCCATTTCGATTCGATGAATCGGCGCTTGCCTTCAATACGCTGGGTGAAATCAGCACGCACGCGAGTTATTTTCGTGCGTGTAGCTTGTTCCAGGTAATCCAGGTACTCGTGGGTCTGTTGGTGCTCGTTGCCGGTGTCCGCGAAGACGGCCTGCAGGTTGGGTGCTTCTAAGGCAATTGCGACCAGTAGCGTCGCCGTGCTGTCTTTGCCGCCGCTTAGGCTGATGATGTTGTGCGTAGTCATTGATGCACCTCTTCCTGTTACATCCGAAACGATTGATGAGCGCGCGATGGCGGTAACTTCTGCTGGGTGGTTCGTGCGCCGTCGGACTGAGTTTCACAAACGAATCTGTGTCGTTTCCGGTTGGGCGCAGTCAGCGCCTTGGTCAGATCTTGCAGGACCTCAATGCATTGTTCGTAGGCATGAGGCCCCTTCCAGCTATCAGCCTTCACCACCTGGCAATCTGTACGGGTCGCGTCCGTGCACAGGTACAGCAGAAGGAAAACGGTCATACGCCAACCTCCTGCTGGCCCACACTCAGCGCAATCGCCACCGGCTGCACCCAAACCGAAATGTTGCTGAGCATGAACGTCTCTCCTGCCTCGGAAAGCAGCAGCGTCATGCCGAACACATCCGCCATTGCCCGTGCAGCTGCGCGTGGTACGGCGTTGCCAATCCGCTCCCGGTGCTGGCCGTCGTTGATTCCGTCCAGACGGAAGACTCCCGCCTGTTCAATCTTGCGAACGCGCTGCATGCGCTCGATCTCATGGGCGGTCTGTGGATCTGGTGACCAGTGATCTTCCGGGTCGAATAGTGATTGCAGCGCGGCCAACTCCAACGTGGTGAACGGCCGGTGCCAGGTCCCGTCGAGGCTGGTGATCATGCAGGTCAGTCGATCGTTGTGCGCCGGCATGCGCTGATCGGCAACTGACCAGCGGCCGTTATCGTGGCAAGCACTGGCAGATACGGCGCCGGCCGGTGCGCTGTATTCGACCACGCCGTAATGCCCGCCAGTCAGGTACGCATCGCCTTTGCTGCGCGACATTCCTGGGCGAGGATCTGCGATCGATAACGCGCCGCTGGCAACCTGTTGCGAGCCAGTCACGGTCTTGGCGCTCTCGCACCAGGGCGTGATCCGCAACTTTTGCGTGCTGGCATTCGGGTGCCATGTTTTATAGGCGGGATCTGCCACGGCGAAAGCGCCTTGCCCGGTGGTGCTGCCGGCGATGACGGTGCCGGCCGGCTTGCTGTAGTCGGTGACCAGGTACTTGCCGAAACCCTTGGACGGTTGCCGAGGGTCGGCCGCGGCCTGCCCGCCAGAGCTCGGCCCGTGTCCTGCAGTGACAGTGCCGGCGGTTTGGTCATTGCGTACCACGCGGAACACATTATTGTGGCGCTCGCCGGTCATGCGCGGGTCAGCAACGCTGAACGTCCCTTGCCCCGGGCTGCGCTGACCGGTTACGACACCGCAGTGGCGGTCATAGGGCAGTACGCCGAATTGGGTGTACTCGAATTTGTTGGTGGGTCGGGGATCTGCCACGGAAAACTTGCCGTTCATTGGGCGGCTCGCACCTGCAACCACCCCGGCTGTATCGTCCCAATCGACAACCCCGAGTACGCCGTTGTGGTAATCAGGCACGATCACAAAGTCGCGCAGGTGCCCGTCCTCGATCGCAAACCGGCTCAAGCTGCGCCAATCCTTCCCGGCCTCGACCAAGGCCAGGCGTACCCATGTTTTCCACTGCAACGCCGGCACGCGGTGCATCGGCCCAGCCTGATCTATATCGCCTGCCAGGGGCATGCGGCTCAGCACGTCACCGACGGCACGCAGGCTGCGTTTCTCTGGTTCGTACAGGAACGCCGGTACCTTCTCGACGTGCCTGGCCACCAGCAAGAAGCGCTTACGGCTCTGGGCTAACCCGCCAATTTCGCCACAGTCGTGGGTGGTTTCAGCCACCGCGTAGCCGTAGTGCCTTAGTAGCTTGGTGATCTGGTCCAGCAAGTACCGGCCACGAGTGGCCAAGCGCGGTACGTTTTCGAACACGATCAGCGACACCGGGTTGTGCTTCCAGGCTTCGCACATCAGCCATACGCAACGCAACGTCAGCTCATTGAGCGCCCGGTATTTGGGCGTCTGGCTCATGGTCTCGGACAAAAGGCCCGAGGCACCCTTGCAGGGACTGCTGATGAACACTGCATCCGGGTCTTCGTTGCCGGCAGCGCGGCGCAGATCCTCGGCGGTGGCTTCCTTCCAGCCGGCGGGAGGCTGCTGGCCGTGGAACGCCGTGAATTGCTCGCGTGTGAACAAGTCCATCAGCGTGCCAGGTACGCCGGTCATCATTTGGAAATCGCGTAACCCGGCGGGGTCGACGTCGACGCCGCCGAGGCAGCGCCATTCAGCTTGCACAGGTCCCAGGACCGGTTTGGAGTCGCTGAAACCAGCAGCGCCGCTGCCGAGGCCGCAGCAAAGATGGAAGTGGGTGAGGGTGCGCTTAAGCATGGGAGGCCTCCCGCGCGGCAAAGGAGCAATTTCCCAAAACGTGCATATACCCCACGACAGGCTGCGCGGGCGGGCGTCCCGAAGCGGTAAGCGTTGCATCACTGACCGCTGCCCCGCGCAGCTTTTCGTGGGGTATACGTGCCTCGGCAGTGGCGCTGGAAGGAGCAATAATGCCTGCTGCTGCGCAGCAGAGACTGTTTGTTTCTGACGTGTCGACACCACTGGTGCTGCGGAGCAAAGCGGGCAGGGCGCAGGTGTTTTCCTGTTGGTTCTTCATGCCGCTTTCCTCCGATGTTCGACAGCGAGTTGGTCCATCAGGCGCTGGTGGTAGGTGAGTCGGGCTTCTGCGGCAGGCCATGGACGGATGATTTCGGCCATAGGTTGTATGCTGACCAAACAATCCCAGATAGCCGGATCGGTTGGCATGAGGTCGCGACGTTCGGTGGCGAGCGCAATCAAGTCGGCCTGGTGAACGCAAGCAGGAAGTTCTGCAGCGATGTCGAAGCGCTGGCACACGCGTTGCCATACCCAGTCTTCGAAGTCTTGGTATGCATGTATCCACTGCTTAAGTGGCTTGGTCATGTCGCCCAGGTACGCCTCTGGCGCGTCGTGGAGTAAGGCGGCGAGCTTGTGTTCTTCCGGCACCAGCTCGGCGACTATGCAACTGTGTTGCGCCACGCTGTAGAACTCGCGGGTATGCCCGTTGAAGCGGCAGAGGTGTGCTAGTGAGTGGGCGATGTCCCGGGGATCGATCATGTCGGCGTCAGGCTCGAACAGATCAAAACGTTTGCCGGTGTGGGTGAGGATCCAGTTCATGCGGCCTCCTTCACGAGATCTGCCAGCAACAGGGCATTGTCAGCTGCCTTATGCAACTCGCGCAGGGCGTCGTAACCGATCAGCGCTTTCAACTGCCGGTCGAACTCTTTGTTATGGCGAGTCACTGCGCTCAGTTCCTTCATGGCCTTGGTGTACTGCTGTTGCAGTGTTCCGGCGGCCTGGGGCGTCAGACGCAGCACTGGGATTGGGTGGCTCATGCTGGATCCTCCTGGTGAAAGGAATCCAACTCGGCAGCCATGCTCAAAGCGTGGTCACGCAAAACGAGTGCTTGAGTGGCGTGGCTTTCCGATTTGATCGCTTGAAAGAAATCGGCGGCGAGTTTGAGTTTTCCCGCGATGGCCGTCAGGATCTGACGGTCCTGGGGTTCCCTGATCAAAATCAGTTCCAGGCGTGCGCATCGGCGCGTGGCCTTTTCAAGAGCGGTAGCACTCGACGACTCGCCCTCTTCAATGCCCTCGATGTAGCCATTAGTGTGGCCATCGTCGTAACCTTCGCTCCAGCCATCCTTCAGTCCGCCTCGATACCCGACCCAGTACAGAATGGCGAGTGCGATTACGAAGCTGATCAGGGCGAAAATTTCAAATGCTGTCATTTGGTTTGCTCCTTGGGTTGTATACCGCTTGGCTGGTGGTGCAGCGGTTGCGGTGGTGCAACTGTTATCGACGTGTGTCGGTCAAAAAGTCATCGCTCGTCTGGCTGGGGTTGAGTGTTTGTCAGCTCCTCGTCCGCAGCATCTGCCTGTGTATCAATGAAGATGGCCAGATGGCGGATGTCGATAAAGCGTGGGCGCTTGGCGCTGGTATCCAGAGTGGTGATGGGTAGCGCTACACGGCCGCTTGTCAGTGCACGAGTGAAGTTGTCCTGGTTGAGATTGCTGAAGTAGCGTTCACGTACCTGTTCGACGGGTACGAGCAGATCCCCGAGCGTTCGGTACAACAGGTCAACGGTCTGACTTCTGGGCGCTATCGGCAGGCGCAGTTCGCGCTGTACGGAGGCCGTCATGCTGCATTCGCCTTATCTACTTGCGCCTTGAGCGTGCCGAGCGTCAGCTTTCCAGATTTACGTTGCGTCGGTTCTTTAGTGCGGGGTTGGTGGCTCGCTCGAATGTCTCGGTTGATGGCTGCCAGTGCTGTACGTGCCGTGCTGGCAAACGCTACGAAACGCGGTAGTGGTGAGGTACTGTCTAGCGGTTCGAGAACGGCACCCAGTTCAACGCCTTCAATGCCATTGCCAAGGCGCAGCATGGCTCGAGCACGGTAGTTGGGGCCGAGATCGATCACGAGTTGGTCGAGAGCGGCCGCCAGTTGAAGGTGCTCGATTTGCAGCGGTGCGCCGGTGATGGTGAGGGAAACGTCGGCGGCAGCTGCGGCCAGGGTGAGGTTGGCAAGAATTTTCTCAGCCGTACGACGTTCTTCAGGCAGGTTCAGTAGTTCGATCAGTAGGGTGTCAATCAGTTTGCGGTCCATGTGTGTTCCCTCGGGGGTGGTTCCAGGCGATCTCAACGTGGGTACGTACCAGAGCGCGTAGGTGCTCCGGTACTTCTGCCAGCGCGGCGACGCGTTCCTCGCGGGTTCGCATCGCCGTGATCTGGCGGGCGTACTGGCGCGGCCATGCTTCGGGCTGTCTCATTACGCGACTTCTCGCGGATCAGGCACGGCGGGTGGGGCTGGGCGCTCAATACCGATCTGCCTGGCCAGCCAGGAAATGCCAACATCGGTCACGCGCGTAGTGCGCTTGTATTGCATGCCATGCTTCTCGTGAAACCAGCGACTTTCACGGGTGACCAAAAAGTCTTTGGTCAGGGCAGGGTTGGTTGGAAGGTTGCGTTGATCCAGCAGGCCTTTGTCGCGCATGCGTTTCATCAACTCGCGGTGCCCCAGGCCCAGGCGTTCGGCTACGCGTTTGAGGGATAGGCTCATGGCGGCACCTCATGCAGCGGCTGCGAGGCTATTGCGGTAGCCCTGCAGGAATTGGTTGAGGTAATCAGCCAGGATTGCGTGGGCACGCTGGTTGTCGGCGGGCAGGGTGAACAAGTAGCCGGCGTCGTCGAGTTCGAGCGTGGCGATATAACCGCCACGTGGGTTGCGCTGGATCTGAAGTGACGGCTCTAGTTCGTCGGCTATAAGGTGGTAGATGCCGCGCCCACGTCGGATAGCCAGACGTAGGGTGGCCTCTATGTCGCTGACAGCTTCATGCTCATCTACGTCGGGCACACCGGTAGGGCTGCGGCCATTGGCGATACCTTCAATAAAGCTCGCAACGCGCGTGGCGTTGTTTTTGCGGTGCTTATCAAGGGTGACGGAATTGAGCGTCCCGCAGATCTGCACCAAGACCGTGATGCCGGCATTGCACTGATCGATCTCGACCCGAGCCGCTACGGATTGGCAGCCATCACACGAATGCAGGGTGTGATTGAACGTGCCGCTAAGGTTTACCTGGGCCTGTAGACGGATGTAGGCGCTGGCATTGAGAGATAGTCTACTCATGCTGCACGCCCTCCATCGTCTGGATTGAAGGGGGCAGGAGTTGGGCTGGTGGTTGATTTGCGTTTAGTGGGGGCGAAGGCGCAGCCGTGGATTATGGCTAGGCGGCGCACCTCGAAAACGCGGCTTTCTGGGCACGTTGGTAGGACGTGCAAGGTTGCGGTTTGCATGGGAATTGCCTCGCTCTGTGGTAGGAGAGTGAGGCAATTAAAGTTCTCTTAACTTTTCAAGTCAAGCTTGCTTATGTATTTTGTTAAGAGAGCTAGAATTATAGAGATCCGGCGTGCCATACCGCCCGTCCGATGATGAGTAGATGGCCAATGCTTGTATCGGTAGCGCTCTCATCGGGATAAGCGCGCTTGTCCTCGTTGTCGCTGCGAATTATCCAACCGTTGGTGAGTGTGTGGACTAAGCGCTTGATGCTGATGTCTCCGTCTGGGCGCTGAATTGCATAAATTCTGCCGTTCAACGGCTCCCGCTGGCCTTCGTCAATCAGCAGCACATCATCGTCAGCAATGGTCGGGAACATGCTCATTCCTGTGCTGTAGATGACCTTGAGGTTCTTTTCCTTCAAGCCCATTCGGGTTAGCCAGTCCCTCCTAAACATTAGGCCGCCGAGGTCTTCTATGTGGTGGTTTGTGTGACCCGGGCCTGCACCCGCCTTGGCGGTGAATTGGGGAATCAGCACATGGCCCTCCTCGAGGGCACCGGCGTCATATTTGTCCCCTATGCCTTCGGCAAGCCACTGTGCTGAGAACCCGGTAGCGCGTGCGAATAGGAAAAGATTTTCAGCTTTGAGGCTCCCGTCTCCCTGGGCTAACTGGCTAATTCTGGCAGCACTCAGGTTGGACTCTATGGCCAAGACGCTGGCTTTCTTTCCGCACTTGGAAATGGCGTATGCGATTCTTTCTGCTGGAGTATTCATTAAGCTAGCTTAAGGCTTACTTTGTTTGGAGTCCTTCATTTGCTTGCCAAATAAGTTAAGTGTACTTACTGTATTGGGCAGGCAAACAGGAGAGCACCATGCTCACGACAGAAGTAATCGCCTTCTTCGGAGGGAAATCTAAAGTGGCTGCGGCTCTGAAAGTCTCCCCCGCTGCAGTATCGCAATGGGGTACTGAGCCGCCGCAGTCACGCCAATACCAGGTTCAAGTGCTTACAGATGGAAAGCTCCGGGCGACAGTTAAAGCGTCAACCCAGCAAGCCGCTTGAATGAAGTAAAGGGCAGAGCGGCGCGGAGCAAACCAATACCACGCGCCGTTCTACCACCCCCCTAGGGCACGGATGCCTTGGGTTGCCTGCTAACCCACCACGGTCTGCAGGCTGTAACGACAGGGCACATGCGGAGCGTGCGCCTTGCCATTGGGGTGCAGCCGGGTTTTCTACCACAGAGCAACCGGCTGCATGCGACCACCTGTGAGTGACCACGGCGCAACTGTACCAAACAGGCATGCGGCGGTCACTGGCAGAGTTTTTGGAGTTTTGCCATGAACCGTAAACAGTTCAATTCCATTGAGCGCGCACGGCGTTCGCTGTTGACTCTACCGCAAGCTTTGCTCCACGCCGCACGTGATTATCCGGGTGGCGCCACTGCCATTGCCGCTATCGACGGCGGCAACGCCACCACGCTCAATCATAAGCTGAGCCTGACCAACACCAGCCACACGCCTAACATTGGCGATCTTGAATTGGTGCTGGATGCCACGCGCGATCCGCGCATCGTAGACGCGTTGCTGCATCCCATCGGTTGGGTGGGAATCGACGTTTCCGAGTTGAGCGACACCGACACGGCGCAGTCGCTAATGGCAGGCATTGGCGAGTTGCTTTCTCGTGAGGGGGAGTTAGCCACGCATGTATCGACCTCATTGTCCGATGACAAATTGGACGATGACGAACTGGCTGAGTTTGAACTGCTGGCCGAGCGGATGGTGCAAGCGGTGTTCAAGTTGCGCGCAGTGCTCCGCAAGATGCATGCGGAGGATCCGCACTATGTCTGACAACGCAGATGTGGCTGATAACGTCATTGCTCTCAATCTCGCAGTGGCCATGGCCGCCCGACCTATTGCCAATCCAGGTCAATGTGCGCTCGAGTGCGTGGACTGCGGGGATGTCATCCTAGAGGCTCGACGATTGGCAATGCTTGATCGCGGCTGTACGCGCTGCACTGACTGCCAGGAGCTAGCAGACCGGCGTGGGGTACGGGCATGACCAATCACGAACTACTCGATGATGTGTTGGCCCAGTTGCAGGACTACGGGCTTAAACCAGAAACCCCATTGGTGATTGGTAAGCGAACGCGTTGCGAGTGCGACGGTGACAAGGCCCCGGAGAAAACGGGTTGGTATGTGATCTATGAGCATCTGACGGGGGATGGAAAAACACTGTATTGCGGCGCGTTTGGCGATTGGCGTCAGGGTGAAAAAGGCAGCTGGCAGAAGATCAAGCCTAAGGGCGGGCGGCTAAGCGCTGAAGATCGAGCAGTGATGCGCGCCAGGGCCGAGGAGGGTCAGCGCAAGGCCGCCTTGGCTGAGCACCGAAAGCACCGCACTGCCGCCCGGCGCGCTGCTGGTATGTGGAAACACCTATCTGAAAAGGGTGGTTCGCGTTACTTGGATACCAAGCGGGTAGTCGGTATTGGTCTGCGTTACAAGGCGAAGAGCGGTACTGCTTTCGTGCCGATGCGCAATGTGAAAGGCGATATTGTCGGGCTACAAGTGTTGTACCCGGAAAAGCAGGCTGCTACGGGTCGGAACAAAACCTACTGGCCGTACGGTTTGGCGAAGGAAGGCGCATTTCACCTGATCGGCCCAGAGCCCGAACCGGGCGATGTGATTTTGATCGCTGAGGGATACGCGACCGGCGCCAGCCTGCATATGGCAACCTCACTGACGGTGTGCATTTGCTTTGATGCCGGCAACCTGCTGCCGGTGGCACAAGCCATGCGCACAAAGTATCCCGGCCGGCAGCTGGTGTTTTGCGCAGATGATGATTGGAAGACTGTAGTGAATGGGCACCCGTATAACGCGGGGGTAATCAAGGCTGGCAATGCGTCGGTTGTGGTCGGTGGGCAGGTGGTTATGCCGGTATTCGACAACGACCGGGAAGACGGCTGGACGGACTTTAACGACTTGCACTGTGCTGAGGGCATGGACACGGTGCGTCGCCAGGTGTTGGCGGTGGTTCGACCCTCTACCGATGAGGGGTGGCGTGAGAAGCTGCAGTACTCTGAAAAAGGAGGATTGATCGTACACCCGTTCAATGTGGCATTGATTCTGGGTAATGATAAACGCTGGGTCGGAGTAATCGCCTGGGATTCGTTCAGTTCGAAGACGCGCAAGCTGCGTACACCTCCGTATGGCGGGGGAAAGGGGGACTGGACCGATCTTGACGACATCCGGGTAGCACTGTGGCTTGCTGATGTTTACGGGCTACGGGTGAAAACTGCCCACGTTGTTGAGGCTGTAAGTGCGGTGGCGAATGACAACGCCTACCACCCGGTGCGTGAGTATCTAGAAAGCCTTGAGTGGGATGGCGTGCGACGCCTTGAGCGTTGGTTGCAGGATCGGCTGGGTGTTATGGATAGTTCGTACACCCGCAAGGTGGGCAAACGCTGGCTGATTTCTGCGGTGGCACGCGTGTGTCGGCCTGGCTGCAAGGCTGACTCAATGTTGATTTTGGAAGGCTCGCAGGGCGAGGGGAAATCCACCGCTGCGCGGGTATTGGGCGGCGAGTGGTTCATGGATACGTCATTTGATCTGAGCAGCAAAGACGCCTATCAGGCGATCCGGGGCAAGTGGATTGTGGAGATGGCCGAGCTGGACTCACTGAACAAGGCAGAGTCGACCAAGGCCAAGCAGTTCGTCTCATCGCCCATCGACACCTACCGCGAGAGCTATGGCCGGCGGATGCTGGATGTTCCCCGGCAGAGCGTTTTTATCGGCACGACCAACCAGGATGAGTACCTGAAGGACGATACGGGCAACCGCCGTTACTGGCCGGTGATGTGTACCAAAGTGGATCTTGAGGGCTTGCGAGCCGACCGTGATCAACTCTGGGCCGAAGCGTTAGCCTGTTTTCGCGCGGGTGACATATGGTGGGTGGAGCGCGATGAGGCTGATGTTTTTGCCGCTGAGCAGGATCAGCGTTATCAGGCCGATATGTGGGAAGACCTTGTGGTCGGCTACCTGGCCGACAAGCATATTGGCGATACGGTGACAGGCGCGCACTTGCTTGAGCATGCGCTTAACATCGATCCAAGCCACTGGGGTAGACCCGAGCAAATGCGCATCGGCAAGATTATGCATCGGATGAATTGGCCCCGGCGGCGCAAGGGTAACTGTGTGCGTGGTGTGCGCAGCTATGAGTATGTGAAACCGCCGGAGTGGAAGCGAGGGTCGGCGGTGCCCAGACAGGAGACTGCATTTTGATCCCTGAAATGGATGAGATGTTGAAGCTTTGGGCGCTCGATATGCACGGTGGCGGCGGCCCTGACGGATCTGCCAGCAGCATGTTGGGTCAGTTGATCGATTGCCGGGGGGAATTGATTCGTGGCTCACGCGGCGGTTCAAAAATGCTGTTGCCATGGAGTGCAGACATTGAGGTGATCGTAAACAAACATCTGTCCTGGCATCTGGCCCAAGTGGTGCAGGAGCATTACCTGAACCGTGAAAGCGTGGAACGCCAGAAATGGGCGCACTGCGGGTGTGGTCGGACGCAGTTCTATGCGCGCTTGCACTCGGCACATCTGGAGATCGCAGGCATGCTGCTTGAGCGCGTAGCCTGATGGCGCGGCGCGTCCCTGTACGGCCTGCTAGTGTTTTGGCAAGTGGGCCATCTGCGCGCCGCGTGTTAATTGATGATGGCCCACCGTCCCACCTTTTTTGCATCTTTCCCCCATGCCACATACGCGCGCGCGTACGCGCAGCGTTTATTAATTCTCCCTTTACATGGAGAAAGTAATAAATAGTAGGACGGAGGGGCACCGCTTTGATTTATCGGTGTTTCAGACGTCGCGCCTGTCTTGTGATCAGTGGGACAAGAGGGTCCATGCCTGCGGCGCTAGAGCCAGTTACGTTATATGTCCGTTGATTGCCGGTGTATTGCCGTTGATTGCCGGGTGGCAGCGCCGAGCTCTTGCTGCCACCGGACTGGAGGGGTATAAATCAGTCATGTTCAAAGAGGTACGCAAACAGCGATCTCACCAAAAACCCGGCCTTTGCGCCGGGTTTTTTCATTTCTCCTCAGACGTACTACTTCGTACAGATAATTTTTCCTTTGGAGCTGAGAAATGGAACGAGATCAGAAGCTGTTGGTGAAAATCTTAGACGTCTGCATCAAGGACTTCGATGACTGGAAGCTCAATTTATCGGCGAAGGATATTCGCAGCAAATTCTCCAGCGCCGAGTGTGTCCATTGGTCCGGTGTAGTCGTGGATGGCCATATCGAGCTGCTTGTAGATTTGGGTTGTATCAATGTTGAAGGTGAAGCTCCGGATATACGTATCCAGCGCGTCACCAATGCGGGATATAACTATCTCGACAGAAGCAGAAGGTTGAGTTCGCGTAGCAGTGAACTCCCCATCCACTAGACAACAACGCTTTTGAGCCCTGCCTAGCGCAGGGCTTTTTCGTTTACGGAGTAGGCCAATGACGAACGAACAGCAAGCGCTGGCAGAAATGCCGATCTGGTTAGTGATCGTCCTGGCCCTGGTGGGCGGCGTGTCGGGCGAGATGTGGCGAGCGGACAAGGAGGGTGCCCGGGGTTGGGCATTGATACGGCGGCTGGCCCTTCGTTCCGGCGCCTGCGTGGTGTGCGGGGTATCGGCGATCATGCTGCTGTACGCGGCGGGCATGTCGATCTGGACATCCGGCGCACTGGGATGCCTCACCGCAATGGCAGGGGCAGACGTTGCCATCGGGCTGTACGAGCGCTGGACTGCCAAGCGCCTGGGCCTGCAGGAAGCAGAAGCCAAGGGTGAGGCCGGACCTTAAACATCCAGGGGCAATGAACATGATGCGACTTGAGATGCGTGACAACATCGACAAGATCGTCAGGGAGATGCGTGGGCTCAGCAAGTCGAAGGTGCCGATAGCCGCTGCCAAAGCGCTGACCTTCACCGCCGAGCGCGTCCAGGCAGCTGAGAAGGCCGAGCTTGAGCGAGTCTTCGATAGGCCCACACGGTGGACGCTTAACTCGGTCTTCAAGCGCAGTGCCACGACCAGCCGCCTGTTTGCCCGGGTGTGGGTCAAGGACGAAGCCAGCTCAGGTGTGCCCGCGTCCAAGTACCTGCCGGTGCATATTGACGGTGGCAACCGACCACACAAGCGATTTGAGAAAGCGCTGATCCACTACGGCTTGATGCCAGCGGACATGTACGCCGTCCCTGGTCGGCGCGCTAGGATGGATGGCAACGGCAACATCAGTCGCGGCCAGATCGTACAGATCCTGTCCGCACTCGGAGCAGCTGAGCGGGTGTCGGGCTTCATGGCCAACCGCACTCAGCGCAGCCGGCGCCGTAACCGCAACGCACCGGACTATTTCGTGGGTCGACCTGGCAACGGCACCGGCCCTTTGGGTATCTGGCAGCGGATCGGTAACGGGGCACGGCCCATCCTGATCTTCGTCAAGCGCCCGACGTATCGGCGGCGTTTTGACTTCTACGGGGTAGCCAATCGCGTCGCCGAGGCCGAGTTCGAGCCGCTGTTCCGGCGTGCCCTGGCACGGGAGATGGAGCGAGGCTGACCTCTTGTCGGCTTCGTGCATTTCTCCTCAAAAAATGGCGATTTTTCAATGATTTGTCGGGGTTTTGGCTTGACAGGTCGACCTTCGACCCAAAATCAATGGGTCCTTCCAGGCAGCGGGGCCATCGGGGTAATTCGAACCCCGACTTTTTTGCAGATTCAACCCGACATGGGGGGTTCCGCTTCCCTCCCAGCAACAGGACCAGACCATGCCAACCCAACATGAAATCGCCGAGCACCTGGACATGAGCGAGCGAAATGCCCGCGACGTGCTCAAGGGTCTGACTCTGGATTGGCAAACGGCAAGCATGGACGAGATCCGAACGGCCTACATCCGCGATTTGCGCGCGAAAGCCGCTGGGCGCGGGGGCAGCCAACTTGAGGAGCTCAACAGAGCGCGGATCGATGACCTGCAGCAGAAGTCAGCCAACGGTCGCCTGCTGTACCACGAAAAACTGCGTTCATTGATTCCCGCTGGCGAGGCCGATCGAGTGCTCATCGCCTGGGCCAGTTTCGCAAACCGGGAATACCTGGGCGGCCTTGAACGCATCATTCAGGAAATCGAGAACGTGCAGAAAGTCACGGTTGATCGATCAGTGGTGGCCAAAATTGCTGGACCTACAACCGAGCGAATTGCAGGCTACGCGCGAAAACTTGGCGAGAGGCTTGTTGGCAGCAGCGGGGGAATTCAACCCCCCGCGTGACATCCCGACCGCGCACTACCTGAGCTCCGAGTTTTACCTGCCGGCTGAAAGCGGCGTGCTGCACGGCCTCTACGATTTCCACTACACACCTTACTTCCTCGGCGTTGCCGCTGCCCTGGATGATCCCCGGGTGAGTGAGGTCGACCTGATGAAGGCGGCGCAGATCGGCTGGACATGGTTCTTGATCGGCTACCTGTTCAAGTTCATCCATCACCTGCCGCGCCCGATCATGATCCTGTTCGCCAAGGAAAAAGACGGCAAAAACTTCCACGATGAAAAGCTCAAGTTCGGTGTGACGGCGAACACCGAAGTCGCCAAGCTGATGCCGGTCGACGTCAGCCGCACCTCGGGCAACCGATGGGACCACAAAACCTTCCCGGGCGGGTTCCTAAAACTGGTAGCGTCGAACTCACCCGGCAACGTTAAGTCCACGTCGTCGGTGGGTTTGTCGGTGGTGGAAGAACCGGACGACACGAGCGACGACGTGAAGGGGCAGGGTGATGCGATCGCCCTACTGGAGGAGCGCGGCAAGCGCTACCCCGGCTCCAAGATGCTGGTGGGCGGTACGCCCGCGATCAAGGGTGCGAGCAAGACCGAAGCGCGCCTGGCCCAGACCGATTGCCGGGTGTTGCCGATCATATGTCACGCGTGCGACAAGTCGCATGTGCTGGATTTCGCCCATATCAAGTGGCTCGACATTGAAGAGGACGCCCAGCCACACGAGATCTACGGCCGTGCGGATCCTGAGACCGCCGGCTACGGTTGCCCGCACTGTGGCGAGATTTGGGACGACTACCAGCGCAAAGAGAACATCCGCAATACGGTGTTCAACGCGATTGACGCGGGCGACCCTTATTGCGGTTGGGTGCCCACCAAACCCTTTGCCGGTCGTGCCGGATTCATTGAGCTGAACGAACTATACGCGTGCCTGCCCGGTACCAGCCTGGCCGACATCGTGCGGGAGAAACTCAACGCCGAACACCAGGCGTCGATTGGCAATCTGTCGTTGCTGATCAAGTTCGTGAACCAGAAACAGGGCCGTGCCTACGAGTACAAATCCGACCTGCCTGAGGCCGATAAACTGGCTGAGCGAGCGGAGGACTACCCGGAAATGTTTGTGCCCATGGGGGGCCTGGTGATCACCGCCGGGGTCGACGTGCAGCACGATCGTCTGGCGGTGGTGATGCGGGCCTGGGGCCGAGGCGAGGAATCCTGGCTCATCTACTGGGGCGAGATCTACGGCGAGGTGGTGCTCCCTGACCAAGGCGTCTGGCTGGATCTGGAAAAGTTGCTGTTTGCGCCGATTTCACACGCCTGCGGCGCCAAGCTGAGAGTACTGGCTACTTCGCTGGATACCTCGGACGGCACCATCACTCAAGACGCGGCGTATGCGTTTTGCCGTAAGCATCAGCGCAATGGTGTGATGGCGATCAAGGGCGCGAGCGAGCGCGGCAACACACGCGACGATGAGCGTCGGGAGATCTTCAGCGCACCTCGGCAGGGCGTCGATACGGACAAAGAGCAAAAGGCCTCGAAGTACGGCCTGCGCCCTTACATCGTCGGCACCTCACGGGCCAAGGATCTTTGGATTGAGGGCCGTCTGCCATTGACCGGTGATGGTCCTGGTCGGATGCACTTTTACAAAACGGTGCGCCCGGATTATTTCCGGCAGATCACCGCCGAAGTGAAGGCGCCCAGCCGGCGACACCATTACCGCAAGGTCTGGCAGAAAAAGGCCGGCCAACCCAACGAAGGTACCGACTGCGAGACGTACGCGTTGCACGCGGCCCGCTCTCTGAAAACGCACTTGATGCGGGAGCAAGACTGGGCAGGGCTTGATGCGCAGATCCGTCAGGGTGCCTTATTTGACCCACCCGAGCAGGATCAATCTGAGGCAGAACCCGCTCCCGAAACGGACGGGATCAGTCCGGCCCCCGAACCACCAGTCGAACCACCCAATCTCCCGCCCTCTGGCGGGAGAGTTGTTTCTGGGCGCCGTAGTGCAATGCGCGTGCTCTCCCAACGCAGGAATTAATCAATGGCTATCACCCTGGAACAAGCGCAGGGCCAGCTGCAAGCCTGGCTCGATGCGAGCATGAAGGTCAGCCAAAAGCAGAGCTACCGCATCGGCACCCGGCAATTGGAATACGCCGACCTTGCCGAAATCACCAAGACGATCGACTACTGGCAACAGCAAGTTGATCGCCTGGAAAGTGGCCGTCCCCGGGGGATCGTGCTGCGTGGGATTACGCCGCGATGAGCCGCGCACCGAAAGTGCCAGAGCCGACGCTACTAGATAAAGCCATCAACTGGCTCAGCCCCGAGCGCGGCGCCAAGCGCATGCACGCCCGGTTGACCATGACCGCCTTGGGTGGTTACAGCGGCGCGTCGAAGTCCAAGCGCACGTTGAGCGCCTGGACCCCGACGGCAGGCAGTGCGGCAGCAGATCTGCTGCCCGACTTGCCCACGCTTCGCGAACGCTGCCGAGACCTTGAACGCAACAACCCCATCGGTGGTGGTGCGATCAATACGGTGACGACTAAAACGGTCGGCACCGGCCTGGCGCTTAAGTCAGTGGTCAATCGCTCGATTTTGGGCTGGGGCGAAGACCAGGCCAGGGAGTGGCAGCGCAAAACCGAATCGCTGTTCAAGTCCTGGGCGGAAACCACCAGCTGCGACATCACCCGCGAGCAGAATTTCTATGGCCTGCAGGACCTGACCTGGCGGTCGGTGCTGAGCAGCGGTGACGTCTTTACGTTGCTCACGCACAAAGAACAACCCGGCCAGCACTACTCGGCGTGCATCCAGCTGATTGAGGCTGACCGGGTTTGTAACCCTAGCAACAAGGCCGACACGGAAGCCCTCACCGCCGGCATTGAACGTGACGCTGATGGGGCGCCAATCAAGGCTCACATTTTGCGCAGCCACCCGGGGGCGCTGGGCGTTAAAGAGCGCGTCTGGGATGACCGCCCGTTCTTCAACGAGCGCGGCGGTCGGGTGCTGCTGCATGTGTACCGGCGTCGTAGGGTGGGCCAGCCACGCGGTGTGCCGTACTTGGCGCCGGTGATCGAGAAGCTCAAGCAGTTGGACCGTTATACCGATGCCGAGCTGGAAGCGGCGGTAGTGTCTGCGTTCTTCGCCGTGTTCATCAAGCCGGGGCAGGGCGGCAATCTGAGCCCTCTGGCATCGGCCGTCACCGGCAACACCCCGGTGGGTGGCGATAAACCCGCCGGGCGCGACCAGGGCGGTTGGGACGGCTCACTCAGTGGCGGCATTGTCGCCGAGCTGGACGACGGTGCGTCGATCGATACCGCATCACCTGGCCGCCCGAACATGGCGTTCGATCCGTTCGTGCTCGCCATGCTCCGGCAGATCGGCATGGCCCTGGAGCTGCCCTATGAGGTGTTGATTAAGCACTTTACCGCCAGTTACACCGCCGCGCGTGCTGCGGTGATGGAGGCTTGGCAATTCGTTCGCGGTTGCCGTGACTTCCTGGGCCAGCATTTCTGCCAGCCCGTGTACGAGCATTGGCTTGAAGAGGCCGTGGCACAGGGAGACATCGAGGCTCCCGGGTTTTTCGACCACCCGTTGCTGCGTTATGCGTACAGCGGGTCGCTATGGGTGGGTGATGGTCCTGGCACCGTTGATCCGCTCAAAGACATCAATGCCGCCGAAAAGCGCATCGATATTGGCGTCAGCACCCTCGCCAAGGAATCCATGCTTTACGACGGCAGCGACTGGGAAGAGAACCACGAACAGCGTGCGCTTGAAGTGAAGCGTAGGCGCGATGACGGCCTATCCGTCTCACCAACGGCTCGCCCCGAGGATGAGCCTGCGGCTAATCCTGATCTTCCTGAACGGACCTAACTATGAGCGACAACCCAACCGATGCACCTCCCGTGCACCGGGTGACGGCGTTCGACCTGGTATCACGCGAGCCCTGGGCCATCACCCCGGACATGCTGCAGACCATCACCGCCATCGCCCGCCGGGAGCATGAAGGCCCGGAAGCCTTGGAGGCTAGGCAGGGCAAACCCCTACAGAACAGCCGCGCGGTGACCCAACGCGGCAATGTGGCGTTGCTGCCCGTCACCGGCCCGGTGTTCCGCTACGCCAACTTGTTTACGGCGCTGTCCGGTGCGACGTCGCTGGATGTGCTGGCCAAGGAGTTCACCACAGCCGTCGACGATCCGCGCACCGACACCATCATCCTGGTGATGGACACGCCGGGCGGGATTGCCAGCGGCATCGCTGAATTCGGCCAGATGATCCGCGCCTCGCCCAAGCGGGTGGTTGCGTATGTGTCCGGTAATGCGGCCAGTGCCGGCTACTGGATAGCCGCAGCAGCACACGAAATCGTCATGAGCCGCACCGGCGCCGTGGGCTCCATCGGCACGGTGCTGACGGTGCGCAAAAGCGACGACGACGGCAGTTTCGAGATCGTCAGCAGCCAGAGCCCGAAAAAACGGCCTGACTTCGGCACCGAGTCAGGCCGAGCGGTGGCCCAGGCCCATGTCGACCGGCTGACTGACATCTTTGTCGAGGACGTCGCCAATTACCGTGGCCTCAGTGTTGAAACCGTTTTGGCCGACTTCGGCCAGGGCGATATGCGCATTGGCTCCGATGCCGTGGCATTGGGCATGGCCGACCGTGAATCCACCCTTGAACAACTCATCGCCGAGTTCAACAGCAGTTCTTCTGGAGAAAGACCTATGTCTACTACCACCAACAGTAACGCACCCGTTCCAACTGCAGACAAACCCGTCATTAACCGTGAATACCTGGCCGCGAATCATGCCGAGCTGCTCGCCAGCCTGGAACATGACGCGCACGCCGCTGGTGCCGCCGCCGGTGCCCGCGCCGAATGCGAACGCATCCAGGCGGTGGAAGCCGCCGCGCTGCCCGGACACGAAGAGTTGATCGCCACGCTCAAGTTCGATGGCAAAACCAGCGGCGCCGAAGCGGCGGCGCAGGTTATCGGCGCCGAAAAAACCAAACGTGCCGGTGCTCTGGCCGACATTCGTGCCCAGGCACCTGCGCCGGTGCCCAACGCGCTGACGCCACCGGCAGCCCCTGAGGCTGTGAAGGAGGATCCAGAGGCGCCGCTGGAGGAACGGGCCAAGGCTACCTGGGACGGTGACAAGGAGCTGCGCGCCGAGTTTGGCACCTTCGAGGCTTATCACGGCTACCGCAAGGCAACCGAGCGGGGCCTGGTCAAGGTCCTGAAAAAGTAAGTACCTGGTAACCCCTTTTCACCCATGGCTCCGGAGAATCCTATGCCTCTTACACTCGACACTCCCCGCGCTTATGAGATCGGGGACATCAACGATTTGTCGGTTGCGGCCGGCGTGCAAATTTTCGAAGGTTCGGCGGTCGGCATTGTCGCGGCCAACGGCCTTGCGCGACCTCTCGCGGCAGGCGATCTGTTCGTAGGCTTCGCCGATCGCGGCGTCGACAATCGAATCGGTGCCGCTGCAGCAGCGCGTGTGCGTCTTCGCGAAGAGGGCAAAGTTGAACTGCCCGTCACTGCGCTGGCAATCACCGACATCGGCAAACCGGTGTATGCCAGCGACAGCGGCACGTTTCTGCTCACCGCCGCCGGTAACAGCCTTATCGGGCATGTTCACCGGTTCGTGCGCACCGGCGTTGGCATCGTCAAGTTCACCGCCCAGGCCGTCCCTGTCGCGGCGTAACCCATCACTCAATCCGTTCTTTTTTTTGACCGTATCCTTCTTCAGGAGAATCACCCATGGGTGCTGAAGTACTTTCCAGCCGTGCCATCATCGGCATGTTTTACGAACTGCTCGAGCAGAATGTGGGGTCGAACTGGATCGACGCCGTGTCCAACCTGTTCGACTCCGACCAGGCCAAAGAAACCTATCCATGGATCGGCATGGTGCCGACCTTGCGTGAATGGATTGGTGGTCGCCACGCCAAGGGCTTTATCAGCGCTGATCTCGAAATCGAAAACCTGCATTTTGAGGCCACCCTCGAAGTGCTGGTCACCGAGCTGCGCCGCGACAAAACCGGACAGTTGCGCATCCGCCTGGGCGAACTGGCCGACCGCACCAATGCCCACTGGGCGCGACTGCTGTCGGTGCTGTTGCTCAACGGTGAAAGCCAGACCTGCTATGACGGCCAGTACTTCTTCGATACCGACCACGAAGAAGGCCAGAGCGGCGTGCAGTCCAACAAGATCACCACCGACATCTCCGAACTGCCAGCAACACTTCACGGGACGCCCAGTCGGCCGAGCGTTGAGGAGTTTCAGCAGGCAGTTGCCCGGTCGGTCACCCAGTTGACCAGCTTCAAGGATGACCAGGGCGAACCCATCAACGAACTGGCACGCGAGTTTCTGGTGATGGTGCCGTTCAACCTGCTGAGCGTTGCGCAGACGGCGCTCAGCGTGCCGCGCGGTACCAACATCAGCGAGATCGTCATGCCGGACAACGTGGTTGTCCGCGTGGTGGGTAACGTGCGCCTCAACGCCTGGGTCGACAAGTTCGTGACCTTCCGCACGGACGGTCGATTGAAAGCGTTCATCCGTCAGCAAGAGACCGACGTGGCCATGAAGGCCAAGGCCGAAGGCTCGGAGTTCGAGTTCGACAACGATGCCCATCAATACGGTGTCGACACCTGGCGCAATGTGGGTTTTGGGCGCTGGCAGTACGCCGTTCTTAACCAACTGGTGGCGTAAGCCTTTCGGCCTGACACCTCACTGAGGGCATTGATATGCCGAAATACCGTGTGGAACAGACGATCACCCTTTATGGCGGTGAACTGATCCTGAATGCGGCCCAGGCCAGTGCGCGTGCGCACAACCTGGAGCCGGTCGCAAACAAGAAGGGCCGCTACACCATTGTGTCGCCTGTTCAGTTCAAAGCCGGGGAAGTGATTGTGATCCCCGGCGAACCGGACAAGGCGTTGGGGCAGCGGTTGACGAAATTGGACAGGGTCGCAGGAGAGCGCAATGCCGAATAAATCCTACACGGTGCTATCCGGCTCCTTTCGCGGGCCAGATGACAAACTGACCGGTGCGGGGGGCGTGATCGAGTTGCCTGATGACGTGGCCCAGCGCTTTCGCCACCAGTTGGAAGTGTTGGTGGTCGAGCCAGCACCGGCACCTTCCGCTGCAGGTGAGGGCGGACGCAAGCCCGTCAAGGTGAGCCCCGATGCTTGACGAAGATCTCAGGGGCTTCCTTGAGGACTTCGACGTCGGCGGGATGGTTGATGGTCAGCCGTTTCTGGCCGCGCGGGATATGCCGGACGAGATCCACGGTATGGGTGGCACCAACAGCCAGTCCACCGGCTACGAGATCCTGATCATCACCGCCGAGGCCGAGCGCCTGGGCATCGACAACCCCAAACTGATCACCGTCGCCGGCGTGAATTTTCGCGTCCGTGACCGCCGAATGATCGATGACGGCGCCTTTAGCCTGGCCTCCCTCACCAAGGTTTAAGCCTCATGCCCTCGATTCAAGAACGCATCGTCGCAAAGGCGCAGGCGCTGATTTTGGCCGCCGGTACCTTGGCGGCAGACCGGGTGTATCGCAGTCGTACTGAGGCGATCAAACGGGACATGACGCCCGCGATAGTGCTGCGCCCTGACCTTGAAACCTGTGAGCGCGAAAGCGCGGCCGTGGATCGCAACCAGTTCGAGCTGACGGTGGAAATCATCGCCCGGGAGGACACGGTCACAGGTGCTGCCTGGGATCAGGTCGCCGACTTGGTCAAGGTTGCCGTGCATGCGGTCCTGATGGCAGAGGACGCCTTTGAGGAGGCGGATCGGGTGCAGCGCTTCTATATCGACTGGATCGAAGACGAGGGCGACAACACCGCCGGCAACTGCATGGTGCGCTACCGCTTCACCTACCTGTGCAACACCGGCGACCTGACGGCCGGACCTACCTTTTACTGAGGAACACATTATGCAAATCGCATTCGGCAGCGGGTTGTTTTACGCCACTCCGCTGATGGACGCCTATGGCAATGCCATTTCCGCGCCGACCCCCATCCTGCTGGGCATCATGCAAGAAGCATCGGTGGATCTGTCGTTTGATTCCAAGGAACTGTTCGGCAGCGAGCAGTTTGCGGTCGACGCGGCGCGGGGCCAGGGCAAGCTGACGGGCAAGGCAAAGTCCGCCCAGATCAGCCTGCTGCAGTGGAATCAACTGGTGTTCGGGCAGACCCTGACCAGCGGCCAGGTGTTAGTGCATCACTCCACGGAGCCCACAGTGGTGCCGGCAGGGGCCACCATCACCGTGGAGCCTCCAGCGGGCGGGACGCTCTCGGGCGATCTTGGGGTACGGGGCGCCGGTGCGATCCCGTACGTACGGGTACTGAGCGCGCCGGCAGTTGGGCAGTACACCTTTGATGCCGCCACGGGGGAATATGCATTTGCCGCTGCAGACGTGGCCAAGTCGGTGTTCATTGATTACCGCTACGCCGTTACGACGGGTAAAAGCCTGTCGGTGAAAAACCTGCCCATGGGTGACATGCCGGTATTTCAGGGCGAGCTCGTCCTGAAATACAAGGGCAAGACTGTGTACGTGCGCGTGCCGAACTTTGTCAGCAACAAGCTCGGGATCGCCACCAAACAGGACGACTACACCATCCCGGACTTTGAATTCACCGGCTACGCGGATGAGTTCGGAGAGGTGTGCTATTGGAGTGCCAACGAATGACGGTCGTGAATGTTCCCGGCGTTTCGTTCCCGTTTCCAGGGAAAACGCTCGTCATCCCACCCCTGGCGCTGGGGGATCTGGAGCAGCTGCTGGAGCGGATCAACGCGGTGATGGCCGGCAACATGGACCGGGACAGTATCGCGACGGTGATCGATGCCACGCACGCGGCATTGCGTCGGAACTACCCCGACATAGAACGTGCGGAAGTGGCCTCGCTGCTGGATCTTCGCAATATGCGTGAGGCGCTTGATGCGGTTATGAGCGCCTCGGGCCTCGAAGTTACGGAGCCGGCACCGGGGGAAGGCCAGGCCCCTTCGACTGGGGCCAACTCTACGCTCACCTGATCGCCAGTACAGGCCAAAGCCCAGTTACGCTGCGGCGTGATTGGGATATGGTCATGGTAGGCCATATGACCGATTATTGGCGTAGCCATCCACCAGTGCACATCCTTGTTGCCGGATACATGGGCTACAAGCCAAGCCGAGAAGTTACTGATGCACCTGACCTGGCCTGCAACCTAGAAGCAATAGCTGCAGATCTACGGAATGATTTGCCCGATCACCTGCGCAGTGCACTGGACGCCTTTATTGTTTCTGAGTGAGTAGACGGCGTTTCGTCTTGCAGGTAATTTCCTCCATATGACTAAGGAGGGTTCAAAATGCGTTTTATTTTTCTATGTGGTTTTTTGATGATTTCTTCACCTGCGTTTTCAGCAGATGAGTGTGTCGCTCTTACCGATGATAAAAAAAGGCTTGCTTGCTACGATATGAAGTATAAGCCTATCGAAAAGACCGAAAGAGTAGGTAAATGGATTGTGAGCAATGAGGTTTCGAAAGTTGATGATAGTCAGGCCGTATATCTGCAAGTTGTATCAAATGAAAGTATTGAAAAACGCTCTGGCGGTTCTGACACAGCAACGCTGACGCTTCGATGTCAAGAACGTGAAACTTCACTTTTGATCAATTTGGCGGGGGAGTTTTTAGCGGATATTAGTGGGTACGGTGATGTAACTTACCGCATTGATAACCAGAAGGCAGAGACACGAGCATTTACGGCATCTACCAATAACCAATCGCTAGGTCTGTGGTCGGGTAAGAAGGCTATACCCATGATCAAATCTCTGTTGGATCATGACGTTATGTTAGTGAGGGCAACCCCCTATAATCAGTCGCCTGAGACTGTAACATTTCCTATCACCGGACTTAAGGGGGTGATTGAACCTTTGCGAAAGGCCTGTGGATGGTGAATTTTTAAGTGAAAAAAGCCCCGTATTTACGGGGCTTTTTATTGCGTGTTATTTGGTGGGGTTGGTATGGATAGGAACATTGCTTACCAGTTTACGGCTGGCACTCAGGGTTTCGACCGTGCGGTTGAGAGTATTGAGCGCAATATGCGTGACGCTCGCACGACGTTCAGTCGCGAGCTTAGGGCGATCAACACTGAGATGGTCGGCAGTCAAACCCGGCTCGCTCGTTTTGGTCCGGCGGTGAATGAGGCGTTCTCCGGCGTCAGCACCATCATGCGCTCGGGCCTCGGTGGCGTGGCGGCAGGCATTGCGGGTGTGTTCGGTCTGGGCGCGTTCAAGCTTGGTCAGATCGTTAGCGATAGCAAGGACGCGGCGATCCAGCAAGAGGCGGCTTATCGTGGCCTGGAAGCGGTGGCCAATCATGCCGGCGTCGGCATCGGCCGTGCCATGGATGAGGCCAACAAGCTCGCGTCCGATGGCTTGCTCAGCGTCGGTGACGCGGCCAAAGCCCTGCAAAACCTGCTTAGCCGTGGCTACAACGTCGACCAGGCGGTGGCGGTGATCAATCGCTTAAAAGACGCTGCAGCATTCAACCGGCAAGCCAATCTCAGCATGTCGGAGGCTGTGGTGTCGGCCACCGAGGGCTTGAAAAACGAAAACTCGGTGCTGGTGGATAACGCCGGTGTCACGAAAAACGTTGCCAAAATGTGGGACGAGTACGCCAAGAGCATCGGCACCAGTCGTGACAAGTTGTCGGACTCGCAAAAGATCACGGCCGAATACAACGGCATCATGAAAGAGACCGAGGCCCAGGTCGGCAACGCCGCCAAAGCGGCCGATGGGTTGACTGGGAGCCAGGCCGAGCTCGACTCCAAAAGCAACCAGCTGCAGGTCACCATCGGCACCATCCTTGAGCCTGTCTTCATCAGCCTGAACAAGCGGCTTTCGGAGACCGCCAGTTGGTTTAACAACTTGCTGAAAAGCATGACGGGGGTTGGGGTGACCGTTGATGAGGTCGCTGCCAATGTCGCCCGCTACGAACAAATGCTGGCGAATTTTACGGCAGGTCCGCGTGCTGGAGGCAGTAAGGCACCGCTTGAAGCAACACTGGCCGAGGAACGCCTGCTGCTGGAAAACATGCAGTTGGTGTCCAACAAGCTGGAAGAAGTCGACGCGGGTATGCGCTCCCGTTCCGCTCGCATCGAAGAGCAGCGGCGCAAAGTGGCCGAGATGGCCGCGACCGGCAATACAGCCCTGACCAAGGCGCCACAGCAGGGCAGAGTCAGTCCTACGGCTTATGGCATTGAGATCGCCCAACTGACCAAGCTGGAGCAGGCTTACGCGGCAGCCGTCGAACATCGGAAAAAAGTGGTTGAATCCACTACTCCACCAAAAAAGACCGAAGACCCGGTAACCCCTCCAGCTAAGACCGCCTCGCGTGTCAGCCAGTGGGCAGAGGCATTGGACGCGCAAAAGGTCGCTCACGCCCAGCAGCAGGCCGAGCAGGGTACCTTCCTGCAGTTTTCTCAGCAGCAGGAAATGCAGTACTGGCAGGGCATTCTCAAACGTACGGATTTGAGCGCGGCCGAACGCTTGAGTGTTCAGCGCAATTACCTGGCGTCACTGAATGCGTTGCGCCGGCAAGACGAAGGCCAAGCCTTTGCCGATCTGCAGGCCCAGGCGCAGCAGTACCGCAACAATATGGACGCACGCCTGCAGATTGCTCAGCAGACCCTGGAGCGCAGCCGGCAACTCTATGGCCAGGACAGCCAGGAATACCGCAAGGCTGCGGCCGAGGTGGTTGCTGTCGAGCGCGAAAAGCAGCAGCAAATCACCAACATGAAACAGCAGCAGCTGGCTGCCGATCAGCAGGCGCGGCTTACCGATGTTGCCCATGCCGAACAGATGGCCCAGCTGGATCTGCAAGCCAACCTGATCGCCCAAGGCCAACTGTTGCAAGCCCAGGCTGAGTTTGAAAAGCAACGGTATGCGATTGAAGCCCAGGCATTGGCCGAGCGTAAAGCGCTGCTGGAGCAGGATCCTGACCGCAACCCGGTCGCCCTGCAGCAGGTCCAGCAGCAGATCCTGGCGCTGGAGCAAACCCACCGCAACAGCATGGCGGTGATTGGCAGGCAGCAAACCTTCGAGTCGCAAAGCAACTGGACGGGCATGGTCGACAGTCTACGTACCAGTTGGTCTAGCGGGCTTACTGGAATCATCAGCGGCACCATGAGCACTCAGGGCCTGTTGCGCGGGATCTTCACCAGCATCGGGACCGCGTTCGTTGAGAACATGGTCACCAAGCCGTTGATGGCCTGGATGTTCGGTGAGACGGCTAAAACCGGTGCGACGGTGGTGGGTGTTGGCGTTCGAACGGCTGCAGAGGCAGGCGGTGCGGCCATGTCCGTAGCGATCTGGGGCGCAGCCACAATCAAAAACATCATTGCCAGCGCCTGGCAGGCCATGGCCGGTGCCTTTGCAGCCATGTCGGCCATTCCGATCATTGGTCCGATCCTCGGCGCGGCGGCTGCAGTGGCTGCCGGCGCATTCGTATTTGGCTTGGTGAAAAACGTCGCCTCGGCCGAGGGCGGCTATGACATCCCTGCCGGTACCAATCCCGTGACGCAACTCCACGAGCAGGAAATGGTGCTGCCCAAGCAATACGCCAACGTCATCCGCCAGGCAGCCAGTGGAGAGGGGCAGTTGGGAGGGGCCGGTAACAGCTATCACTACCACGACAGCAGCGGCCGGATGTCACCTGCGGATATTCGGCGTGGCGCCCGGGTGCTGGCCGAGGAAATGCAAAAAATGCGGCGCAACGGCGCCATCAAAACTTAGGGGGCGAGATGTCGTTAGGACCTTTTTGGCCGGCGCGCTGGATCGCCAGTTACCCCGATATGGGCGCGGCGGTTGAAGGCGTTCTGCCGCGCCTGCCCGGGCAAACCCTGCTTTCAAAAAAGGCGCCTGAGTGGAGTACTGGTGTGCAGAAAGCTGCCAGTGGTCGACGCCGGACAACGGCGTACTACCCGGCACCGCTGTGGTCTTTCCAACTGAGCTACAACGCCGTGCGCAAGCGCCCAGGCTTGGATGAATGGTCGAGGCTGATTGAGTTCTTTAATCAGCGCAAAGGGCAATTCGGCGAGTTCCTGTTCTTCGACCGCAGTGATCACCTGGTAACGCTTCAGCGCTTTGGCACCGGGGACGGCACCACGCGAACATTTCAGCTTTCCCGGGAGATCGGTCACTGGGTGGAGCCGGTGTACGGCGTCGTCAATGTGGACGTCGTCACTGTCAGTAGTGCTCCTACTTCAGCCTTCACTGTGGATGAGTTGGGGCGCATCACCTTTACGGTGGCCCCACCCATCAATGCGGCGCTGGTGTGGAGTGGGGCGTTTTACTTTCGCTGTGCTTTCGAGGCCGATTCGCTCGACGGGGCTCAGCCTTATCGCGCGATCTGGGAACTCAAAAACATCGCGTTCTCGAGTATCAAACCATGATTGATGCCACACCTGAACTGAAAGCTTTTCTGGCCACGGCGCGCAGTTTCGTCATGGCGGATCTGTACACGATTGCCCTAGCCAGCGGCCAGGTGCTGCGTTACACCGATGCGGGTTTGCAGATTTTTTATGGCGGACAGAACTACTCGGCCAGCGGGCCCCTGATCAAGCGCACCGGCGTGCGTGCGGTGCGCGGGATTGAGGTCGACACGTTGAATGTGACCTTTACCGCCGGCATGGACGACACGGTGTTCGGTGAGCCCTTGCTGCCATTCATTGCCGGCGGCGGTTTTGACGGGGCCACGCTGAACCTTGTGCGAGCGTTCATGGCGGACTGGCGGTCGCCCGTGGTGGGCACGGTCACACGTTTTATCGGGCGTGTCGCCGAGGTGGATCCTGCCGACCGCGAGCAGGCGACGGTGACGGTGAAATCGCCGATCGAGCTGCTGGATACCAAGGTGCCCCGGGGCGTCTATCAGCCCTCCTGCCTGCGCACGGTGTACAGCGCCGATTGCGGAGTGAATCGCGCCCTGTTTGAAACTGTGGGTGTGGTCCAGGGCGCCAGCACGGCCCTGCGTGTGAACTCCAATGTGCCCGCCTCTCAGGGTTGGTTCGACCAAGGCGTGATTCGTTTTGTGAACGGTGCCAACGCGGGAGTGACAAGAACCGTACGCCGTTTCACGGCAGATGGCGCCGTGACGATGATCCTGGGACTGCCAGGTGTGCCAGTGGCGGGTGATCAGTTTCTGATTTACCCGGGTTGCCCACGGACGCTGGATGCCTGCACCAACAAATTCGGCAACCGAGCGCGGTACCGAGGGATGCCGTTCATTCCCGTTGCGGAGACATCGGTATGAGCCCGTTCGAAGTGCTGCAGCGTGATGCCGTGATCGCGCAGGCCGAGCGCTGGTTGTGCACGCCGTACCAGCACCGGCAGCACCTGCTAGGTGTTGGTGTTGACTGCGCCTGGTTGCTGATTGAGGTGTATCACGCCGCCGGGTTGATTCCCTCGATCGATCCCGGGGCTTATGCCCAGGACTGGCACCTGCATCGCAGTGAGGAGCGTTATCTGGGCTGGCTGGAGTTGTATGGCCGGCAGATCGATACGCCACAGCGTGGCGATGTTGCGGTCTGGAAATTCGGCCGCACCTTCAGCCACGGCGCGGTGGTGGTCGATGAGCACCGCATCATTCACGCCTATCGGGACATCGGCGTCGAGTTTGCAGACATGCGCGAGGAGCGGCTCTCCAGCCACACCGTGCGTTATTACACACTTAACCGATATGGAGTCAGCGATGGGGGGCAGCAGTAGTACTATTTCCAACAGTGCAACGCGCATCAACGCTCTGCAGATCCAGAGCAGTGCGAGTGGCAAACCGATCGCCTGGATCGCCGGCCGCAATCGCATCAGCCCTAACCTCATTTATTACAGTGACTTTGAAGCGGTCGCCAAAACCACGACGAAAAAGTCGGGGGGTAAAGGCGGGGGCGGCGCTACTCAAAAAGACACGACCTATACCTACTACGCGGCCATCATTTTGGCCGTCGGGCGAGGCCCGCTGGGTGCGATTCACCGCGTATTTCGTGACAAAGAGGTGTTTTCCTCACTGGCGCAGATTGGCTTGAACTATGCCAATGGCACTCATGATCAGGCGGTGTGGGGGTTTCTTCAGACTCGTCACCCGGCTGAGGCCATTGCCTATTCCGATACGGCCTACGTGTTTTCCAGCAGGTACCTGCTCAACGATAACGCCGGCGTCCAGAATCATACCTTTGAGGTGGACGGTCGTTATCAAGTGCCCGGGCTGCCGGATGCCAACCCGGGCGATTTCCTGCCCGGGTTGTTGCTCGATCCGTTGGACGGAATCGGTTTTACCCCGGCATGG
The DNA here is from genome assembly GCF_024809815.1 of Pseudomonas sp. BIGb0381. Taxonomy (NCBI): domain Bacteria; kingdom Pseudomonadati; phylum Pseudomonadota; class Gammaproteobacteria; order Pseudomonadales; family Pseudomonadaceae; genus Pseudomonas; species Pseudomonas sp. BIGb0381. Next base: position 126,759 of record NZ_JANUEN010000010.1, on the reverse strand, counting down.
GTCGCGGATATGTCGAACTACCGCAACTATTGCTTGGCGGAAAACTTACTATTGAGTCCGGTACTCGACGAGCAGTCGCCGGCGAATGAGGCGATCGCGCGCTGGTTGCAACTGACCAACAGCGAGATGGTGTGGTCCGCTGGTCAACTCAAGGTGATCCCCTACGGCGATCAGGCCGTCACGGGCAATGGCGTGACGTGGTTTCCGAACATCACGCCAGTGGCGGATCTGACCGATGACGATTTTCTTTCTGAGGACGGTGAGCCTCCGGTCTCGCTCAAGATCAAGAGCCAGGCCGACAGCTACAACGAAGTGTCGCTGGAGATCCTCGATCGCGACCATGAGTACAACACCGACGTGGTGCGTGCGCCTGATCAGGCTGCCATTGAGCAGTTTGGCTCCAAGCCGATGGACACTATCAAGGCGTACGAGATCTGCAATATCGCCATTGGAGCCCATGCGGCGCAGCTGTTGGTGCAACGCAAGCTGTATGTGCGCAATGAATACGAGTTCTCCCTCGGTTGGCAGCATGTGCTCCTCGAGCCTATGGACCTGGTCACGATCACTGAGCCTGGCTTGAACCTACACCAGCGCCTGGTCCGGCTGATTTCGGTTGAGGAGGACGAGCTGGGTAAGTTGGCGATTGTGGCCGAGGACGCGTTGCTGGGTGTCGGCAGCGCCCCCAACTATCCAGTGCAGAGCAAAAGCGGTTATCAGGGCAATCAGAACGTCGCGCCTGGTCCTGTTCTGGCGCCCATCATGTTCAACCCACCCGAGAGCTTGCTGCCCGCCGGCACATTGCAGATCTGGGGCGGTGTTGCCGGTGTGGGTGAAGCCTGGGGCGGTTGTGAGATCTGGATCAGTGCTGATGGCGACAGCTACCGGTTAGCGGAGACGATTTACGGCAGGGCGCGCATGGGGCAACTGACGACGGCGCTGGCCGCTGGAAGCGATCCCGATACGGTCAACACCTTGTCGGTGCAACTGGCAGCCGCGACCGAACTGGCAGCCGCCACTACTGCAGAGGCGGACAGTGGTGCCACGCTGTGTTGGGTGGCCGGTGAGCTGCTGAGTTACCGCGACGCAGTGCTCACCGGCGTCGGAGGGTATGAGCTGAGCTATCTGAGACGCGGGCGTCTGAGCACGGCCATCTCCAGTCACTCGGCCGGTTCACCCTTTGTGCGGTTGGATGATGCGGTCTGGAAGTACAGCTACACATCCGATCAGGTCGGCAAGACTGTTTGGGTCAAGTTCCGCTCATTTAACGTGTTCGGTCGGGCGCTTGAGGATCTAGCGGATGTCACGGCCTACAGCGTCACGTTATCGCCTGCCCGGGTAGCCCCCGATTCCGCGCAGAGTCTTGCCCTGGTGGGGGCCTTCGAGGCGCCGTACTTCACCGTCAGCTGGGTGGCCGGAGCTCGTGCCGAGGATCGCTTGGTACGTGTTCGTCACGCGGGCAGTAATGCCCTCCTGCGAGAGGTGGCGACCACCAGCACGGCATTCACGTACCAGCGTGAAGATGCGCTGGTGGATGGCGCGCTCATTCGCAGCTATCGGGTGGAGGTCATCGAGCGCAACGCTGCAGGCCAGGCTCAGTTGGTGTCGTTGTTGGTCACCAATACGGCGCCGGCGCCCGTTACGGGAACCGCCGCCACGGTCACTGGCACCACCGCGGATGTCAGCTGCGCCGCCAGTGCAGCTGCAGACGCCGCCGGCTATGTGTTTGTGTATTCGACAGAGGAGGACTTTGATCCGGCAACCGAAGGAACGGTCGGGTATCAAGGCGTATCACGCACCGGCCAGATCACGGGACTGACGCCAGACACCACGTATTACCTCTGCGCTGCAGCGTACGACACCTGGAGCAGTGTACGCAGTCAACTCAACTTCGCCCCGGCGATCACCTTCAACACCTGATAGAGACTCATCATGCAACCTATTCAATTCTTTGCCGCAAGGGCTGAAGACGGCGTGCTATTGCCCGGAGCAACGGTGAGGGTGCTTGTCTCAGGGAGTGAGACCTTGGCGCCGCTGTTTTCCGATGCAGCGGCGACCGTTGTCCTGGCCAACCCCATGCATGCCGATGCCAGTGCGCGGGTGTTCTTCTACACCACAGCGGCCCGCATCGATATTCAGATTGGTTACGCGGGGTACCGAGCGCCGCTGCTGCAGGGCATCGGTACCAGTGATCCGGTAGATATGATCAATGCGGAAATTGATCGCCTCAACCGCGATATGGTCGATGGAAAAGTGCATGCCAGCGTAGCCGCCGGTTTGTTGGCCACCGTCGACGGCCAGTCCTTTTACGTGGAACCCACCTCGCCAGATATATCGCGCAGTCTGTATGTGCGGGTCAGTGCCACGGAGGCCAGACACGTCTCCGATGACCCCTCTGTGGGTTACATCGCAGAGATAGACGTGCGCACCGCTGCGGTTGAAAGCGGCACGTTTAACGGTTTGGAGCTGCGCTTTGTTCGATTGGCCGTAGAGTCCGGTTACACCTGGGCGCTGGTGGATTCGGTTGGGCGCATGGCGCTGGGGTGCCGGGTGGATGGTTCACTCGTGGGCAAGTTCATGCTGCGCGACGGCACTGTCGATCGCAACACGCTGAAACTCGACCTCGACGGATTCATCGCCAAGGCGTTGGACCCTCAGTCGGGATACGCGTGGGCAGTGATCGATACCCTGGGCCGGATTGGGCTGGCTCTACGTGTGGACGGGACCGTTACCGGAAAGTTCTTGCTCGGCACCGGGGCTGTACCACGCAAAGCGCTAGGAGCCGATCTGTCGGGCTTCATTGCCGTTCAACTGAGTCCAGAGTCCGGCTATGTCTGGGCCGTCGTCGATGCGGTTGGCCGAATTGCCCTTGGCATCACCACAGCCGGCAAAACCGTGGGTAACTTTGATATTCATATCCCCGATGTCACAGGGATCGAGTACCTCAAACCGGTACACGACCTGCTCTGTGTGGGAGATTCTCTGACAGCCAACAGCAGCCAGGTCACCTGGCGGGAGCAACTGGCGCCACTGATCAGTGCGCGGACCATTGTGAATGGCGGAATTGGCGGCCAGACGTCTCGCCAGATCGCCGCGCGCTTCGGCGCCGGCAGTGCGCTGCTGACCGTGACAGACAATCAGATCCCAGCCTCGGGGTCAGTGACGGTTACAGCCTTGAGCACCTTGCTGTTGTCCACGCCTGCGACCAACTCGGGGACCTTCACGTTGACAGGTACCTTGGGCGGCATCCACGGCACGTTGACGTGCACGCACAGTGAGACAGGGGACTCGTCTGACGTTTACACGTTTGCTCGGGATACCGCCGGAGACGCCCGATACAGCGCGCCCAAGTCGCCGTTTGTACCCGACGTGCCCGGTGACGGGTTCTACACAGAGATTATCTGGATGGGTCGAAACAACCTCGACAACATCGAGCAGATCAAGGCCGACATTCGGGCGATGGTGGGTGTGCAGAAAACCGTTGAAAACCGCTACCTGATCATCACGCCGCCGCTTGGCGGCAACCCGACACCGGGCACGTCGACGGGGGAGGGGGTTGGTACCGCCACCTACAACAACTGCGTCGCGCTGGAAGATTGGGCCACCACCGAGTATGGCGATCGCGTGATCAAGATCCGCGAGTGGCTGATGCAGTTCAACGACGGCAGCGCCGATGATCTCGACGACGTGGCCAAGGGCGTGGTTCCGCGTTCGCTGCGGCTGGACATCATTCACAACACCACGATCAGCAACGGGCATATCGCCCGTCGCATTGCCTATGAAATTAACCGGAGGTCCTGGTAATGGCCGGACAAAAAACCGTACTGGATGGCATCACCTTTACCGATACGACGTTGCCCATTCTGCGTTCCGATGCGTTGCTGAGTGCGGGGTCGCTGTATCTGTTCGACTTGGGGCATAGCTTGGGTGGTGTGAGCGGAGTGCCGGCAGCGGGCGCTGTTATCCCCAATATCGCTTACGCCGAAGCGGCAGCGGTGCTTGGTGCGGGTACCGAGAGCAGCTTGGCGGGGTCGTTCAGCAGTAATGCGGTCGCAGCTGACGCTCTGTTCGAGCGGACGCCCAAGAAGGGCCTGCACGCCATTTACAGCCAGGTTAACAACACCGTGAGTGGCCATGGTTCACAGATCAATGTCGCAGCTGCGATCCGCGACTACATCATCGCTAACAAGACCCACCTGTTCTATTTCTCGGTGTGGGCGCACCGGACACGTGCAGCACTCGCAACCGGTCACCGATACATGGAGATCGGCAGCGGCGGCAACTTCCTGGGGTACATGAGTGGAGCCGGAAATACAGGCAAGGCTTCCGGGCTTTACAACGTCGTCGGCGGGGCCAACGCCGTGGCCAACCGATACTCCTCGATGCGAGTGTCTGCGGGTAGCGGTGATACGGTCGTGACAGCGGCCGGGAGCATCATTTTCGGTAATGGTGGATCTGGTTCCGCGCTGACCAATCAATGCCCCTCGGACATCTTCTATCGCGGCTACTGCGAGGATCTGACCGTGTCGGGGCGAACTTATGCAGACGTCGACGCCCTCGACAAGGCGCTATGGGATGCCGCTTTCGCGGCAGGTGGCCGGTTTGCTGGTGACACCTTTACGGCGCCGTCGACCTTCCCATAGCTGGCCAGGTAAATCTATGAACCCGCCGAAACACATGGTTAGCGGCGGAAGCGGAATTTTTCCCAGCCGTTTTTGAATCGGAAAGTTCCTGTATCTCCTGTGAGAACGTAACGGGTTGCTCTGTAACAAGCAGTAAACCGAGAGAATCCAAAGCGTCTGATTTTCTTATAGACCCAAACCCATCCGTGGCGATTGGTAGTTTTGGCGGGCCTTTGCACCATTTACGCGTTCCTTCGTGGCGAGATTTGGCGCAGATGATAGCGATGTGCTCCAGCGCAAAGGCTGTCATTTAATAACGGGGCGGAACTTCCTATCACAACGGGGTTTCTGGCCCCATTCGTTTGAGTACAGCACCTTATCCACCTCAGCCTATTGAGTTGGTTTTTACCTCTAATTCCCGCCGTTGTGCGGGTTTTTTTCGTCTGGAGAAAAGGCTATGGCACGACTTTCGACCATCCAGGCAGGCAGCCGCAATGCGCTGGCCTTCCTAGATATGCTCGCTTGGTCCGAGGGGACCAGCACATCGCCGGCCACTGCCCTAGATGGCTACGACGTCATCGTGACGGGCATCGACAGAAAGCCTGAGGTCTTCACAGATTTCAGTGATCACCCCTTCGCAAAGGGACGCCGCTCGAAGGTCATCAACAGCAAGGGCCTGACATCAAATGCCTCGGGCCGTTACCAGCAGATGCTCAAGGACTGGCCGTATTACCGAACGTTGTTGGCCTTGCCTGACTTCAGCCCTATCAGCCAGGACTTGCTGGCTCTGCAGCACGTCCGTGAGTGCCGCGCACTACCGGATGTGCATGCCGGCCGGCTCGAATCCGCAATCGCAAAGTGCCGGAATATTTGGGCAAGCCTGCCTGGTGCAGGGTATGGCCAGCGTGAACACCGGCTTGATGATCTGATCCAGCAGTACCGCTTGGCGGGTGGAGTGCTGTCATGACGGTATTACGGAAAGTGTCACGCTGCCTGGCTCAAGCCGAAGCAGATCGGCTGTATTTCGAATGCCCGGGATGCGGCATCGCGCATGGTGTTTCACATGGGAATGGACCAGGGCCACGGTGGGGGTGGAATGGCAATGTGGAGGCGCCGACGTTCACGCCGAGCATTTTGGTTCGATACAACTGGTCGGACGGCCCCCGGGTTTGTCATTCCTTCGTGACTAGTGGGCGCATTCAGTTTCTTGAGGACTGCACCCACCAGTTGGCAGGGCAGACCGTCGACCTACCCGATTGGGAGGATGATTAATGCTGACCACATCACAGAAACTGGCAGTCTTGTTGATTGCTATGGCCATCGCGTTCGGCGCGGCCTGGCAGGTGCAAGCATGGCGTTACGCTGGAAAGCTCGCGAGCCAGACGGCGCTGCAGGCAGATGATCTGAACAATCTGACTCAGGCCGCGCTACGCCAGCAGCAGACCGAACAGGACAAGCGCCTGGCCACAGAGCAACAACTCGCCGTCTCCGATCAACAGCACATCCGAGAACTGTCCGATGCCAAACGTAATCAAGCCCTTTTGCGTGACCGCCTTGCTACTGCTGATGTGCGGCTGTCAGTCCTTCTCGACTCCAAGGCCCCAGCCAGTGGTTGTAACGTGTCTGCCACCCCCGGCACCCTCGGCGTGGTTCATGCAGCCCGTCGAGCCCAACTTGACCCGGCGCATGCTCAACGAATTATCGGCATCACCGACGCCGGTGACCAGGGATTGATCGCGTTGCGGGCGTGTCAGTCGTACGTCAGATCTACTAATCGATGATATGCGTTACGATCAAAAAAATAGGTTTAATAGAAGCGGTAAGCTGTTAAGAGGCTCTATATAAATTGGAACAATAATTTCTGGTCTAGACTTAAAGCTATAATGTTATGAATTGTCAGTGTAATGAATCCCGATTGTTTGGCGCGGAGATATATTATGCTCATCCATAAAGGGCTGGCTCTACAGCTTGCCTAATTATTTATAGCTGAGTGGGCCGACCGTATGGATATTTCTGCTGATAAAAAGATTAGGATTCTACATGTAATACCATCTGCGAATCCTAAGGGAGGTGGGCCGATAGAAGGCGTAAAGCAGCTTTTTTCACAGTATTCAAGCTTGGGTATTGAAGCAGAATTGGCATGCTGCGAAGCTCCCAACAGACCATGGCATGATGATCCGGGTCTTCCAAAGGTGCATGCATTAGGTCCAGGTAAAACTAGCTACGCATACACTCCAAAACTAACAGAGTGGTTAATCGCTCATTCCACAGATTATGATGCAGTGGTTGTTGATGGTCTGTGGCAATATCATAGTCGGGCGGTTCATCTTGCTTTATCGAAAACAAGAGTACCTTACTTTGTTTTTCCACATGGAATGTTAGATCCATGGTTTAAAAAAACATATCCGCTTAAACATATCAAAAAATGGCTTTACTGGCCTTGGGCTGAATACAGGATGTTACGTGATGCCCAGTCAGTAATTTTTACATGTGAAGAGGAACGATTGTTAGCTAGGCAGTCTTTTTGGTTGTATAAAGTACGAGAATCTGTGTCGACTCATGGTACAGGTGTTCCGCCGGAAAATAAAAAAGAGTTGTCTGATGCATTTTTGACTAAGTATCCTGAGCTGCAGAACAAACGTATCATTTTGTTTTTGAGCAGGCTGCATGAGAAAAAGGGATGTGACTTATTGATTGAGGCTTTTGCATTAGTTGCTGCTAGGGATGAGCGATTACATCTGGTTATGGCTGGCCCCGATCAGGCTCTATTGCAGGAACGTTTGCAGGCAATGGCTAAAGAGTTAGGTGTGGATAATAGGATAACTTGGCCTGGAATGCTTCAAGGACGCGATAAGTGGGGGGCATTTTATGCATCTGAGGTTTTTTGTTTACCTTCACACCAAGAGAATTTCGGAATAGTTGTAGCCGAAGCTTTGGCGTGCGGAAAACCCGTGCTTATCAGCAATAAAGTGAACATTTGGCGAGAAATTGAAAAGGATGGTGCAGGTTTTATTTCTGATGACACGATTGCTGGTACTGAGGAAAATTTGACGCGTTGGTTGAACCTCACATTATCTGAGTATGAAGCTCTGAGCCAAAGATCTCTGCAGTGCTTTGATAGTCGCTTTCACATTCGGCGCGCAGCTGCGAGGTTGGCTGAGATTATAAGAGGTAGTGCTGAATTATCCGGTGCGAAGTCTAAATAGTTTCCCGAAAAAGGCTTATATGTGGATTTGCTAGTTTTCAGGATTCTTGATTTTGTGAGGTAGTATCGGGGTGCGTACTTCAGTCGCTGTTAGATGTTTTAGGGTGTGATGAATATCAATGGTCGAAAGCTGCTCGATTTTTGTGCTGGCTTTATGCAGTCTCTACTCTAAAACAACTATTAGCTTTGTGGTGTAATAACCGTAATTCCTGATTGAAACAAATAGGCGTTCATCATTAGTTGAGGTTTTGAATTTATTTCTTAGTCTGCTAATGCACATGGGTAGCCCTTTGTAGGTGTTTGGTTGTTTGTTTATCTGTCTGATAAGGAAATCAGTTTTTGCTTTGCGTTCGGGCTCTTGTGCAATTGCTTCAATTAGCTTGAGTTCTATTTTGCTCAGATTGACTCTGAATTCACCGTTAGTTAGTAATTTTGATTTCTTTACTAGTGTCCAAATTTCTAGTTTCATGTTGTGAGCAGCTTGTTGTCTTGGATTATACTAATTGCCTAGGAGGGGAATACTTTGGGGTGAGGATGCTGTTTCGCCCTCCTTGTCCAGCCACATCGCTATTTCTTCGAACGCCTCGCCAATCATCATTTGATTCAACTGAAGACTGGCAAGTACCGCCGAGATGAGTTTTGGATGTGACATGACTCGCACCTCAATTAATATTAATCAACAAGTCGTAATTTGTGAGGGTGTTTGTCCGTGCATTTTATAGCTGTGGTTGTATTCAAGTCGACGATCGTAAGACGGTGAAGCCCGCAGCACCCTGATTGAGATCGGAGAAAGTGCTAACTGACTCAATTTCGAGCGCTTGCAATTTTGTCTCGTTAGAGTTGGACATTTATTTTCTCGGCTTTCGCTTAAAAATGTATCGAAACACAACTGAGGGGATTTTGATAGATGGATACAGTCTATCCCTGCTCGAGGAGGAAAAATGCGTGACACGAGGATGGTGGAGTAGCAGGTAGCAAGTAGGCAATGAGTGAGCTATAAGCCTTAAAAATTGGTGCCTTCGAAGGTAGGGTTCACTTAAGTGTCTTCACAGTGCTACCGTTTAACTGGTGGGTCGATGAACCCTAAATTTCAATCACATGGAGTACGACATGGATATCAAGGTTGTCAGCGTCCACGGCCACGGTAAGGCTGATGAAGAGTATGTGCTACTGAAGGTAAGTAGTGACTGTGATTTGTCCTACTATGCGCTCGTTGACACCACGTATGCTGGTGAGAAGATCACGGATAAAAATAGACACGTATTTTGGTTTCCAAAACACGATGTCAAATCTGGGGACGAGATCGTTCTGAGGACTGCTGTGGGGAAAAACTCATGGTCCACTTCGACTACAAATCGCAGACATACGCTCTACTGGAACCTGAAGTCAGCGGTGTGGAATGACACTGGCGATGCGGCGACGCTGCTTAGGTTGGCTAGCTGGAAAGCCACAAAAGTGAAGTGATACATCTTCATATGCGGGTCAATTCTAATGTGAGCCTGAGGGTCTAGCCGTCGGCCCTGCATTCTTCCAGATGTCTTGCGGTCTCAATTCGTGGATCTGCGAATGCGATTCTGAAGTAGTGCTGTGCCCAGCGCGATGGTGTTGAAGGGTAGGGCGCGCCTACCTAATTGTACGTCTGTTTGTACGTACAACAGAAATAACAAGGCCCCGCATTGCTGCGAGGCCTTGTTTTAAATGGTGCCGGCACCAGGAGTCGAACCCGGGACCTACTGATTACAAGTCAGTTGCTCTACCAACTGAGCTATACCGGCGTGTTAGGGCGACGATTATAGCGATTGGCAACGTTCTGTAAACCCCTGAATTCTGACTATTTTTGCAGAGACCGAGCTTTTTCCACCAACGCCCCTTTTTCCGGCAAGCGCGGGTAGGATTCTTCCCTCGTCGCCGAGCGGTCTGGCCGGCGCGATCTTGAATTCATCTCTATCTAAGGAAGCCCCACGTGAAACGGACTCTCTCCCTGTGCTTCATCCTCCTCACCGCTGCTCTCAGCGCGTGCTCCACTACCAAGCCCGGCAACGACTCCGCGCTGGTCGGCACTTGGAAAGGCCTGCGTACGGAAACCGGCAAATGTCAGTTTCTGTCGTGGACCAACAACCTCAAGCCCGATGGCCGTTTCACCATTACCTTTTTCCGCGATGCGCAGCAGACGCAGGTGATTCAGACCGAGCAGGGTTCGTGGTCGGCGGCCAACGGTAAGAACGAGTTGCGCACCGATGGGGTGCGTTCGCCGGATGTGTACACCTATCAGCTGGTGGATCCGGACACGGTGCATTACGTGAGTGTCGCGGCGGACCCTACCAGCGATTGCCAGGATGGCTACGAATTCACCGAGCGGCGGGTTCGTTAACAAGCTTTACGGTGATCAGGAAGTCCCGTTCAGGGGGCGACCCCCGAGGAGCTACCGGGTGGTGTGGGCTCTCTCCTCTATCTATAGAAGCTGCCTCTATAGAAGCTGCGCAGACATACACCGGCCGTGCCTTTACGGGCGACCGCCGGGCGGGTTTTGCCTTGAATCCCGCCGCGGTTTGCGTATTCTGTCGCGCGATATGAATAGTAGGTTTAATCGCAAAATCGTGTAGGCAAATTTTCGAGACAGGTTTGAGCCAATCGATTATCTGTTTATGGGCATGTCAGATTTGTGCCGTTTCTGACCACTAGGCCAACAAAAATCACGATAAATCAGTGCAAGTCCATGTTCTTACGAGGGATGCATTTTTCTCGGCGAAATAGTCATAAAAATGGCGCCATGCCGTTCGTCGGATAATGACCGGGTAAAATCATCAAAATACTGACACTATCATTGTGATATCACAGAATACCTCGGCCAACACATAACTATAAAAATACAAGGTCAGCCCATTGCTGACCTTTTTATCGCCTTTAAAGGGCAAACCAGGTGGGGAGGGGCAGTGAGTGAGTCGAGCAGATGACATTTCAAAACTATTCAACAAGCTGGGTGCCAACCCGAATGGCTACCGCGAAATCGACTTTATCCATGAGTTCATCGAGGACGAAGTAGAGGTCCTGGAAAGCCCGGAGGTTGTTGCTCCCCTGCCTGCATTGGCAGCTCTTTTAGATGAAGCCCCATCGGCTCCGTTGTTGCGTTTGCTCGAAGAGCTGAACCATGGCGACGCCGACCACCTGCCCCTGCCCGAAGTGGTACAGGGGCCGCAAGGCGAGGTGTATTCGGAGCCGTCCACGCCGAAAGTGGTGGTGGTGGTTTCGGTCAAAGGCGGCGTCGGCCGTAGCACCTTGGCTGCTGCGGTTGCCAGTGGCTTGCAGCGCCAGGGTCACCCGGCGCTTGCCCTCGACCTGGACCCGCAAAACGCCCTGCGTCACCACCTGTGCCTGGGCCTCGACATCCCTGGCGTCGGCGCCACCAGCTTGCTTAACGAAGGCTGGGAAGCCCTGCCCGAGCGCGGCTTTGCCGGTTGCCGCCTGGTGGCCTTCGGTGGCACTGACCACGAGCAGCAGCAGAGCTTGAATCGCTGGTTGGGCCAGGATTCCGAGTGGCTTGGTAAGCGTTTGGCCAGCCTTAAACTGAACGGCCAGGACACGGTCATCATCGACGTACCGGCCGGTAACACCGTGTACCTCCGCCAAGCCATGTCGGTCGCCGACGCGGTGCTGGTGGTGGTGCAGTCGGATGTGGCGTCGTTCAGCACCCTGGACCAGATGGACAGCGTGCTGGCGCCATACCTGCAACGCGCAAAACCACCACGACGCTTTTATGTGATCAATCAGTTGGACGCCGCCCACCGGTTCAGCCTGGACATGGCCGAGGTGTTCAAGACGCGCCTCGGTACTGCCCTGTTGGGCATCGTCCACCGCGACCTGGCGTTCAGCGAAGCCCAGGCCTGCGGGCGTGACCCCCTCGACCCTACCGTCAACAGTATCGGCTGCCAGGACGTCCACGCCCTGTGCCGTACCTTGCTCGAACGCATCGACTCGGACCTCCCATGACCGACAATACGTCTTCCACGCCCTTCGTCGAAGGGCGCGCTGAACAGCGCCTGAATGGCGCCATCGCGCGCTTCAATCGCTGGCCTGCGGCGCTGCGTACGGTGCTGGTATTTGCCAGTTGCGTGCTCGGTGCCCTGCTGCTTATGGGCGTTATCAGCGCGCCGCTGGACCTCTACAGCCAATGCCTGTTTGCCGCCGTGTGCTTCATGGCGGTGCTGGTGCTGCGCAAGGTCCCGGGGCGCCTGGCAATCCTCGCGCTGGTGGTGTTGTCGCTGGTGGCCTCGTTGCGCTACATGTTTTGGCGACTCACCTCCACCCTGGGTTTTGAAACCTGGCTCGACATGTTCTTCGGCTACGGCCTGGTCGCCGCCGAGTTCTACGCCCTGATCGTGCTGATCTTCGGCTACGTGCAAACCGCCTGGCCGCTGCGCCGCACGCCCGTATGGCTCAAGGCCGAGCCGGAAGAATGGCCGACGGTGGACGTGTTCATCCCCACCTATAACGAAGCGCTGAGTATCGTAAAACTGACCATCTTCGCCGCCCAGGCGATGGACTGGCCCAAGGACAAGCTGCGCGTCCACGTGCTCGATGACGGTCGCCGTGACGAGTTCCGCGACTTTTGCCGCAAGATCGGCGTGAACTACATCCGCCGCGACAATAACTTCCACGCCAAGGCCGGTAACCTCAACGAAGCATTGAAGGTCACCGACGGCGAATACATCGCGCTGTTCGACGCCGACCACGTGCCGACGCGCTCCTTCCTGCAAGTCAGCCTGGGCTGGTTCCTCAAGGATCCGAAGCTGGCGATGCTGCAAACGCCGCACTTCTTCTTTTCCCCGGACCCGTTCGAAAAGAACCTCGACACCTTCCGCGCCGTGCCCAACGAGGGCGAGCTGTTCTACGGCCTGGTGCAAGACGGCAACGACCTGTGGAACGCCACCTTCTTCTGCGGCTCGTGTGCGGTGATTCGCCGTGAGCCGCTGCTGGCAATCGGCGGGGTGGCCGTCGAGACCGTGACCGAAGACGCCCACACCGCGCTCAAGCTCAACCGCCTGGGCTACAACACGGCGTACCTGGCTATCCCGCAAGCCGCGGGTCTGGCCACGGAAAGCCTGTCGCGCCACATCAACCAGCGGATTCGCTGGGCGCGGGGCATGGCGCAGATCTTCCGCACCGACAACCCGCTGCTGGGCAAGGGCCTCAAGTGGGGCCAGCGCATCTGCTACGCCAACGCTATGTTGCACTTCTTTTATGGTTTGCCGCGTTTGGTGTTCCTCACCGCGCCGCTGGCCTATTTGGTCTTTGGCGCGGAGATTTTCCATGCCTCGGCGCTGATGATCGTCGCTTATGTACTGCCGCACCTGGTGCATTCAAGCCTGACCAACTCACGCATCCAGGGCCGCTTCCGGCACTCGTTCTGGAACGAGGTGTACGAGACCGTACTGGCCTGGTACATCCTGCCGCCGGTGCTGGTGGCGCTGGTCAACCCCAAGGCCGGTGGCTTCAACGTCACCGACAAGGGCGGCATCATCGATAAGCAGTTCTTCGACTGGAAGCTGGCGCGCCCTTACCTGGTGCTGTTACTGGTGAACCTGGTCGGCATCGGTTTCGGTGTGCACCAATTGATCTGGGGCGATGCGTCCACTGCCGTGACGGTGGCGATCAACCTGACCTGGACCCTCTATAACTTGATCATCACCAGTGCGGCCGTGGCCGTGGCGTCCGAGACGCGGCAAGTGCGTTCCGAACCGCGGGTGAGTGCGAAATTGCCGGTCAGCGTAATCTGCGCCGACGGTCGTGTACTCGCCGGTGTCACCCAGGACTTCTCCCAGAATGGCTTTGGCCTGATCCTCGATGAGGGCCACTCCATTAGCCAGGGCGAACGGGTGCAGCTGGTGCTGTCGCGAAACGGTCAGGACAGCCTGTTCCAGGCGCGGGTCGCATTCAGTAAAGGTTCGCAGATCGGAGCACAATTCGAATCCCTGTCGCTGCGAGAACAAAGCGAGCTGGTCCGCCTGACGTTTTCCCGTGCCGACACTTGGGCAGCCAGTTGGGGGGCCGGCCAGCCCGACACACCGCTGGCAGCCCTGCGTGAAGTCGGTGGCATTGGCATTGGTGGCCTGTTCACCCTGTGCCGCGCCACACTGTATGAACTGCGAATGGCCTTGCGCCGCACTCCCTCACAACCGCTCGACACGTTGATGGACAAGCCATGACTTCCACACCAATTTTTGCGCGTGCCCACGTACGTGCGGCACTCGCGTTGATGACTGCCTCGCTGCTGGGCCTGAGCCCGCTGCTGCAGGCGGCCGAAAAACCGCCTGCCGCTGCGGTGGCCGTGCAAGGCGCCGACGATGGCTACAACCTGACCCTCAGGCAGTTGGGGCGTCGCGACGCCATGAACCTGCAAGGTGTGGAGTCGTCCGACAGCGTCAACTTCGATATCCGCGCCGACCAGGTGGTCACCGGCGCGCAAGTGCTGCTCAACTACAGCTACTCGCCGGCCTTACTGGCGGATCTGTCGCAGATCAACGTGCTGGTCAATGATGAAGTGGCCGCCAGCATCCCGCTGACCAAAGCAGGCGCGGGCACTGCGCAACAGACACTGGTGCAGATCCCGCCGCACCTGATCACCGAATTCAACCGCTTGCGGGTGCAGTTCATCGGTCACTACACCATGTCCTGCGAAGATCCGTTGCACAGTAGCTTGTGGGCAAAAATCAGTAACAGCAGCGAGCTGAAACTGCAGGTGTCGCAGATCCCGTTGAAGGACGACCTGTCGGTGTTGCCGCTGCCGTTCTTCGATAAACGCGATGCTCGCCAGGTCCGCCTGCCGTTCGTGTTTGCTACCGCACCGGACAATGCCACGCTGGAAGCGGCGGCTACCTTGTCGTCGTGGTTCGGCGCGCTGGCCAGTTACCGTGGCGCGACGTTCCCCACCACCTACGGCACGATACCGGCCAAGGGCAACGCCATTGTGCTGGTGCTGAGCCCAAGCGCGGTTGACGTCAACGGCATCAAAGTGGCGCAAGCCACCGGGCCGACCCTGAACCTCATCACCAACCCCAACGACCCGCAGGGCAAGCTGTTGATCGTGTCGGGCCGTGATGGCGCCGAACTCAAGCGCGCCGCCACCGCCGTGGCACTGGGTAGCCCGGTGCTGGCCGGCAGCAGCGTGGTGATCGACAAGTTCGAAAGCCTGGCACCGCGTCGCCCTTATGACGCGCCGAACTGGGTGCCCAGCGATCGTCCGGTGCGCCTGGGTGAATTGGTCGAGCTGAAAAAACTCAGCGTTTCGGGCTACAACCCAGGTGCGATCAGTGTCGACTTCCGCCTGCCGCCCGACCTGTTCAACTGGCGTGAAGAGGGCGTGCCGCTGCATCTTAAATACCGCTACACACCGCAGCAGGTGTCGACTAATTCTTCGCTGCTCGTGGGCATGGATGACCAGTTCATGAAGTCCATGCCGCTGCCGTCGATCACCAGCCTGGCGGACGGCAAGACCCTGCTGAGCATGATGCAGAAAGACAACACGCTGCCGCGCGAAGCCACTGTGCTGCTGCCGATCAGCTCGGCGTCGCCGATGTCCAAGCTGCAGCTGCGCTTCATGTACGACTACATCAAAGAAGGTGAATGCCGCGACATTATTGTCGACAACATGCGCGGCACCATCGACCCGGATTCGAGCCTGGACATCACCGGCTACCAGCACTTTATCGCCATGCCTAACCTGGGTGTGTTCAACGATGCTGGCTTCCCGTTCACCCGCCTGGCGGACCTTTCCGAGTCGGCCGTGGTATTGCCGGACACCTTCGGCACCGATGAGCTGAGTGCCTACCTCACCATCCTTGGCCGCTTCGGCGAGTCCACCGGCTACCCGGCCACCGCGGTCAAAGTGGTACAGGCCAAGGACGTGCAAAGCGTTGCCGACAAGGACCTGCTGGTGATCGCCACCGGTGCTGACCAGCCGTTGTTCAAGCAGTGGCAGCAGTATCTGCCGGCCAACGTTGACGGGCCGCGACAGCACTTCAAATTGTCTGACCTGCCGCGCTACGTGAGCAACTGGGTGAGTCCTGACGCCGAAGCCAATAAGCATGCAGCCAACGCCGCGCTCAGCTTTAATAGCTTGGCAACCAGTACCTGGTTTGCCGGTTTCGAGTCGCCACTCAAGGCTGGGCGCAGTGTGGTGTTGATCTCCAGCGTCAAGCCCGAAGGCCTGCAGGCCGCGACAGCCGTGCTGATCGGCGGTGACCAGTTCAAAGACACCATCCAGGGCAGCCTCGCAGTGGTACAGGGTACGCAAGTCAGTTCGCTGGTGGCTGACCAGCAGTACTACGTCGGCAAGCTGGGCCTGTTCAAGCAGGTGCAATGGCAGTTGTCACAGAACTTGGGCTGGATGCTGTTATTGACCTTCCTTGGCCTGGCGATTGTCACTTGCCTGATCTACCTGTCCCTGCGGGCACGTGCAAAACGGCGGCTGGCATGATGCGTCCGGCCGGTTGGGTTGCGCTGGGCATCGCGCTCTTCGCCGGCGCAGCCCAGGCGCAGACGTGCGACGCGCAGTGGCCACTGTGGCAGAACTACGCGAAGCGGTTTGTGCAGGATGACGGGCGGGTGCTGAATTCGTCCCTGAACCCCAGCGAAAGCAATTCTGAAGGACAGTCCTACGCGATGTTTTTTGCGCTGGTGGGCAACGACCGCGCGCGGTTTGACAAGCTCTGGACCTGGACCAAGGCCAATATGGCCGGCAACGACATCAGCCGCACCCTGCCGGGTTGGTTGTGGGGCAAGACCCAGAGCGGCGAATGGGGCCTGATCGACGCCAATTCCGCCAGCGATGCTGACCTGTGGGTCGCCTACGCGCTACTGGAAGCGGCACGTGTATGGAATGTGCCGCAGTACCGCGCCGATGCGCAGTTGGTGTTGGCCAATGTCGAAAAGACCTTGATCGTACGCGTGCCGGGCCTGGGCAAGATGCTGTTGCCGGGGCCGGTGGGTTACAGCTACCCAGACGGTTTGTGGCGTTTCAACCCCAGCTACCAAGTGCTGGCGCAACTGCGACGCTTCCACAAAGAACGCCCCAATGGCGGCTGGAATGAGGTGGCTGAGAGCAACGCCAAAATGCTCGCCGACCCCAAGAGCAACCCCCATGGCATCGCCGCCAACTGGGTGGGTTACCGCGCCACGGGTGCAAACACCGGGGTGTTTGTGGTCGATCCGTATTCCGATGACCTGGGCAGCTACGACGCCATCCGCACTTACCTGTGGGCTGGAATGACCGCCAAAGGGGACCCGCTGGCGGCGCCGATGCTCAAGGCGTTGGGTGGTTTTTCGCGTGCTACGGCGGCGTCTCCCAATGGCTTGCCACCGGAGAAGATTCACGTGCTCACCGGTGTGGCCGAAAAGAACAACGGCTATTCGCCGCTGGGGTTCTCGGCATCTGCTCTGGTGTTCTTCCAGGCACGCGGCGAAACCGCCCTGGCTCAACTGCAAAAACACAAGCTGGATGATGTGCTGGGCAAGGCTCTGGTCGCATCAGCGGCCGACGGCGATCAGCCGGTGTATTACGACTACATGCTCAGCCTGTTCAGCCAAGGCTTTACCGATCAAAAGTACCGCTTCGAACAGGACGGTACGGTCAAATTATTCTGGGAGGGCGCATGCGCCGTCACACGCTAGCCCTCGCGATACTGGCCACCCTGGCGTCCAACGTCAGCCTGGCCGCAACGACCGACCCACAAGCTTTGCTGATCGAGCAGGGTTACTACTGGCAGTCGAAGAAAAACCCGGAGCGGGCCACGGAATCCTGGCAAAAACTGCTGGGCCTGAGCCCCGAACAGCCGGACGCGCTGTATGGCATGGGACTGATCCAGGTGCAGAAGCAGCACCCGGAAGAGGCACAAAAATACCTGGCCCGTCTGCGCGCACTTTCGCCGCTGCCGCGCCAGGCGTTGCTGCTGGAGCAGGATATCGCGGTCAGCACGCCCACCAATGCCAAATTGCTGGAGCAGGCTCGTGAGCTGGGCGAGCCGGTCGAAGAACGCGAAAAGGCCGTGGCGCTGTATCGCCAGATTTTCCAGGGGCGCCCGCCTCAAGGCTTGATCGCCCGTGAGTATTACAACGCCCTGGCCTTCACCCCCAAAGGCACCGCAGAAGGTATCGCCGGCCTGCAACGCGTAACCCGTGAGCGGCCGGATGACGGCATTGCCGCGCTGTTCCTGGCCAGGCATCTGGCGCGTAACCCGAGCACCCGTGTCGAAGGTATCCGTGCCATGGCACGTCTGGCGACCAACAACGAAGTCGGCGGCGCCGCAGACGAAGGCTGGCGCTTCGCACTGGTCTGGCTGGGGGCACCGAACCGTGATCAGGTGCCGTTATTCCAGGAATTCCTGACCAAGCACCCGGATGACAGCGAGATCCGTGCGCTGATGAACAAGGGCATTGCCCAAGGCAAGGGGGAGGGTGGCTGGCAGCGTGATCCGAAGCTGGTCAAGGCCTTCAAGGCCCTCGACGACGGCGACCTGAAGACCGCCGAGCCGTTGCTGGCGGCACGTCTGGCGGAAAAATCCAACGATGTCGATGCCCTCGGCGGCATGGGTGTAGTCCGCCAACAGCAGCAGCGCTTCAGCGAGGCGGAAAATTACCTGGTCCAGGCCACCCGCTTGCCAGGCGGTGCAGCCTGGCAAAAAGCCCTGAATGACGTGCGTTACTGGAGCCTTTTGAAGCAGGCTCGGGATGCGCAGACTGCCGGCCGCAGCAGCCAGGCCCGTGACCTGGCGGCGCAGGCTGAGCGCCTGAACCCGGGCCGCGCGGATGCTACCGTGGCCCTCGCCGGTTTCCAGGCCCAGGACAATCAATTCGACGCCTCCGAAGCCAGCTACCGCAAGGTGCTGGCGCGCAACCCTGGCGATGCGGATGCGTTGAACGGCCTGATCGGTGTGCTGTCGCAATCCGGCCGCCCGGAAGAGGCCTTGAAGCTGATCGATTCGGTGTCTGCCGCAGATCGCACCAAGCTGTCCTCCAACGTGAAAATCAAAGCCTTGCGTGCCACCCAGATGGGCAAGGTGGCCGACCAGCGTGGCGACTTGAAAGCCGCGCAGGCCGCTTACCAGCAGGCGCTCGACGCCGATCCGGAAAATCCCTGGACCCGTTTTGCCCTGGCGCGTGTTTACCTGCGCGACGGGCAAATCCGCAACGCCCGCGCTTTGCTCGATGGCCTGCTCAAGAGTCAACCCAACCAGCCGGACGCGCTGTACACCAGTTCGTTGCTGTCAGTCGAACTGAACGAATGGAAAGCCGCAGACGCGACGCTGTCGCGCATTCCGGCGGGCCAGCGCACGGCGGATATGAATGAGCTGGCGAGTGACATCGCCCTGCACAAACAGACCGACATCGCCATTGAGAGCGCTCGCCGTGGCCAGCGCCCGGAAGCCCTGGCATTGCTGGGGCGCAGCGCGACCCTGGCCGGTAAAAAGCCGGAGCGGCTGGCGGTACTGGCGTCTGCCTATGTGGACGTCGGCGCACCGGAAGAGGGCCTGCAGATCATGCAAGGCGTGCTCGACAACACCCCCAACCCGACTGCCGACCAGAAGCTGCTCTACGCCGGTGTGCTGCTCAAGGCCAACCACTACACCGAGGCTGGCGACATCCTGCGCGACATACAGGGCCAGGCGCTGAGTGACGCCGGGCGCCAGCGCTACGAAGACCTGATCTTTCAATATCGGGTCAAGCAAGCCGATGCGCTGCGCGAGAAGAACGACCTGGTGGCCGCCTACGACATGCTCTCACCGGCATTGGTCCAACGGCCCCATGACACGTCGGCCATTGCGGTGCTGGCGCGCATGTATGCTGACGGTGGCGACGGCAAGAAAGCTATGGCGCTTTACGAGCCGCTCGTGCAGCAGAACCCGGATAACGCGCGCCTGCAACTGGGCCTTGCGGGGATCGCCTTGAAGGGCGGTAATCGCAGCCTGGCTGAGTCGGCTACCGACAAGGCGCTGCGGCTGGACCCGACCAGTGCCGAGACCTTGACGGCCGCCGGCCAGATCTACCAAGGCCTGGGCCGCAATGCCGAAGCGGCCGAATTGCTGCGTCGCGCCCTGGCCATCGAAAACACTCAGCGCGTCCAGGCGCGCTCGGCCTTGGCGGATGCGCAAGGTGTGGCGTACAACCCGTTTGTCGGGTTGCCTGGCCAGCGTCGACAGATTACTGATTTGGCCGTTGACCGCGGCGCAGTTCCGCCACCGATCGATGCGCCGGCCAATGTGATGCCGGCGCCGGTATCGGCGCCCGGGAATACCCTGGTGACTGCCGGCTTCGCACCCTCGAGCAAGCTGAGCGACCCGTTTGTACCGCCTACCCGCATTGCTGCGCTGGATAACCCGACCTTGAGTCCGGCACGTCGTGCCCTCGATGGTCTGCTGCGTGATCGTAGCGGCTACCTGGTGCAAGGTTTGAGCGTGCGCAGCAACAACGGTGAAAGTGGCCTGAGCCGAATCACCGACGTGGAGACGCCGTTCGAGGCACGCATGCCGGTGGGTGACTACAACGTCGCGTTGCGTGCTACGCCGGTCAGTTTGAGTTCCGGGACGGTCAAGGCCATCTCGGCAGCGCGCTTTGGTGCGGGCACCGGTACGGACGGTTCCCAGAGAGAGAACGGTGTCGGCCTGGCCGTCGCCGTGGAAGACCCGGCGCAAGGCGTCAAGGCCGACGTCGGCGTCAGCCCGCTGGGCTTCACCTATAGCACCGTGGTGGGTGGCGTGAGTGTGAATCGACCGTTCACCGAGGGCGGCAATCTGCGCTATGGGGTGAATGTTTCGCGGCGTCCGGTCACCGACAGCGTGACGTCGTTTGCCGGTTCGCAAACCACGACCGCCAATGGGGAACGCAAAAAATGGGGCGGCGTCACCGCCAACGGCGGGCGTGCCGAACTGAGCTATGACAACCAGGAAGTGGGGGCCTACGGCTATGCTTCGCTGCACCAGTTGCTCGGCAATAATGTTGAAGACAACACGCGTATGGAACTGGGCAGCGGCGTCTATTGGTACCTGCGCAACACGCCAACCGACACCTTGACGCTGGGTGTCAGCGGCATGGCCATGGGCTTCAAGGACAATCAGGGTTTTTACACCTATGGCAATGGCGGCTACTTCAGTCCGCAGCGCTTCTTTTCCCTGGCTGTACCGGTTCGCTGGGCGCAGAGCTTCGACCGCTTCAGCTACGAGTTGAAAAGTTCGGTGGGCGTGCAGCATATCGCGCAAGATGGCGCCGACTACTTCCCTACGGACAGTACGCTTCAAAGCAACGCAGCCACCAAAAAATACGACAGCAGCAGCAAGACCGGCGTTGGCTACAGTCTCAACGCGGCCGCCGAATACCGTCTTACTTCACGCTTTTACCTGGGGGGCGAAGTCGGAGTCGACAACGCCCAGGACTATCGCCAGTACGTTGGCAACGCGTACCTGCGCTACCTGTTTGAAGACCTGAGCGGGCCTATGCCCTTGCCGGTCAGCCCTTACCGTTCCCCTTATTCGAATTGATTGATAGGAGTCATCCATGCCTGTTTCTGCAATTGCCGGCCTGACCCTGCTGGTACTGGGCGAAAGCCACTTGAGCTTCCCGGACCATTTGCTGGACCCGCTGCAAGCCAACCTCACCGCGCAAGGCGCCAAGGTTCACACCATCGGTGCCTGCGGTGCCGGTGCCGCCGACTGGATCGTGCCGAAGAAAGTCGACTGTGGAGCCGAGCAATTGCCCGGCGGCAAGCCTCAGGTGTTCGGCAAAAACGCCATGAGCACCACGCCGGTCAAGGACCTGATCGCCAAGGACAAGCCGGACCTCGTCGTGATCATCATCGGCGACACCATGGCCTCTTACCCTGATCCGCAGTTCCCGAAAGTTTGGGCGTGGAAGAGTGTGACTTCGCTGACAAAGGCTGTCAGCGAAACCGGCACCAAATGCGTATGGGTCGGCCCGGCGTGGGGCAAGGTCGGCAGCATGTATAAGAAGGATGACGCGCGTACCAAGCTGATGTCGCAATTTCTCGCGACCAACGTGGCGCCGTGCACCTATATCGATTCGCTGACCTTCTCCAAGCCAGGTGAATGGATCACCACTGACGGTCAGCATTTCACCATCGATGGCTACCAGAAGTGGGCCAAGGCCATTGGCGGTGCACTGTCGACATTGCCGGCAGACGCTGTGAAGGGAGCCAAGTGATGATGCGCATCACCCTGGGTCTTGCGACCTTGCTCGCCAGCGTCAGTGCCTGGAGCGCCGACATTCCGCTGTACCCCACCGGGCCGGAAAAGGACTCGGCGTTCCTGCGTTTTGCCAATGGTACTGACAGCGAATTGAAACTGGTCGCCGAAGGTTCCAAGGCCAGCCTGGTATTGGCGGGTGACAAGCGAGTTTCCGATTACCTGCCTGTGTCGGGCGGCAGTGCGCCCATTAAGGGCGTGTTGAGCCAGGGCGGCAAGACCGCCGACCTAGCGGTCACTGTGGCCCCGGGCGAATTCGCGACGGTGGTGGCGGTGGCTGATGCCAAGGGCGGTCTTCGCCAGGTGGTGATCCATGAGCAACCGGACGACTTCAACGCCTTGAAAGCCTCCCTGGCCTTTATCAATGCCGACGCCGCGTGCGCCGACGCCAGCCTGGAAGCCGTGGCGCAAAAAGCCGAGCTGTTCAAGAAGGTGGCTGAAGGTGCGGTGCAGCGCCGCATGATCAACCCGGTGGAGCTGTCGGTGCAGCTCAAGTGCGCCGGTGCGTCGGTCGGCCAACCACTGACCTTCAGCCTCAAGGCAGGCGAGCGCTACAGCGTATTGGCACTGCCATCCGCAACGGGCTCACGGTTGTTGTTCGCGCCTGATTCGCTCGCTAACTGATCGGGCCCGACACCACCATGGTCTTTGCCTCACTCGAATTTCTCACGCTGTTCCTGCCGGCCTTCCTGTTGATTTATGCCCTGGCTCGTCCGAGCTGGCGCAATGTCATCCTGTTGATCGGCAGCTGGTTGTTCTATGGCTGGCTGAGCCCGCTGTTCCTGTTCCTGCACATGGTGTTGACCGTGGTGGCATGGGTCGGCGGCCTGCTGGTGGACCGCTCCCGTGAGGACGGCAAAGGCCGGGTGCGCCTGTTGATTGCGTTGATCGTGTTCAACACGGCGGTGCTGTGTTGGTACAAGTACGCCAACATCGTCGCCGGCACCGTGAGCGAGGTGATCACCTGGTACGGCGCCATGCCGCTGGATTGGCAGCGCGTGGCCTTGCCGGCCGGTCTGTCGTTCATCGTGTTGCAGGCGATTTCCTACCTGGTGGACGTGCACCGTCATACGGTGCCGGTGGAGCGCAGCTTCATCAATTACGCCACGTACATTTCGATGTTCGGTCACTCGATTGCAGGCCCGATCATTCGTTACGACTGGGTCCGTCGCGAGCTGAACCAGCGTTATTTCAACTGGCCGAACTTCTCTCTGGGCGCGCGTCGTTTCATGATCGGCATGGGCATGAAAGTGCTGGTGGCTGACACCTTGTCGCCGTTGGTGGACATTGCCTTCCACCTCGAAAACCCGAGTCTGGTGGATGCATGGGTCGGTTGCCTGGCCTATTCGCTGCAACTGTTCTTCGACTTCGCCGGCTACAGCGCCATGGCTATCGGCCTGGGCCTGATGCTGGGCTTTCACTTCCCGGAAAACTTCAACCGGCCGTACCTGGCCAGCAGCATCCAGGACTTCTGGCGTCGTTGGCACTTGTCGTTGTCCAGTTGGTTGCGCGACTACCTGTATATCGCCCTGGGCGGTAACCGCGACGGCGTGTGGCGCACCTATCGCAACCTGTTCCTGACCATGGCGATCGCCGGGTTGTGGCACGGCGGCGACAGCTGGAACTACCTGTTGTGGGGGGCGGCACATGGTATCGCGCTGTGTGTGGATCGCGCCTGGTCGCGGTCGAGCCTGCCGCGCATTCCGCCGGTGCTGTCGCACATCCTGACGCTGCTGTTTGTGTGCCTGGCCTGGACCTTGTTCCGCGCGCCGGACTTCCATTCGGCACTGACCATGTACGCCGGCCAGTTCGGTATGCATGGCGTCGCCCTGGGTGACGCAATGGCCGTGGCCATGCGCCCGGCCCACGGCATGGCGGCGTTGCTGGGCCTGGTGTGCATCATTGCGCCGATCTGGCAGGTGCGTTGCGAGCAGCGTTTCGGTACCCAGCCCTGGTTTGTGGTGGCTGCTTCGTTGTGGCCGGTGGCCGGGTTTTTGTTGTCGTTCGCGCTGATCGCCAGCCGCGACGCTGTACCGTTTCTGTACTTTCAGTTCTAAGGACGCCCGACCATGCCCGCTCCTACCGCGCCGACTCCTCCGAGCGATTTGGCCGTTCGCACCAGCCCCCTGGCGGCCTGGGTGCTGGTGCCCTTCCTGGCGGCGGGGCTGCTGTCCTGTGCCTGGCTGATGGTGAAGGGGCCGATCAGCTTCTTGCCCGCCAAGATCGACAGCGACATGCTGCTGCACGGTGAGTTGACCCACCGTTTCGCCAAGGAACTGGCCAAGGCGCCGATGGCGATCCAGGCTGCCAACCTGGAGCGTGGGACCAGTTGGCTGGCGTTCGGCGACACCGGGCCGCGTGTGCGCCAGGGTTGCCCAGGCTGGCTGTTTATCAGCGATGAACTGCGCATCAACCGCCATGCCGAGGCCAATGCACAGACCAAGGCCCAGGCGGTGATCGCCTTGCAGCAGCAACTGGGCAAAAAGGGCATCGACCTGCAAGTGGTGGTGGTGCCGGACAAGAGCCGTATCGCCGCCGCCCAACGTTGCGGTCTGTACCGTCCTGCGGCGCTTGATGGCCGCATCCAGGCTTGGACCGCCACGTTGCAGGCGGCTGGCGTATCAGCACTCGACCTGACCGACACCCTTAAGCCGCTGGGCCCGGAAGCGTACCTGCGTACCGACACCCACTGGAGCGAAATCGGCTCAAACGCGGGGGCCAAGGCCCTGGTACAACGCATCCGGCAACGTGGCATCCAGGCCACGCCCGAGCAAGCCTTCGAGATTACCCAGGCGCCGCTCGCCGTGCGCCCGGGAGACCTGGTGCGCCTGGCCGGTCTCGACTGGTTGCCACCCAAGTTGCAGCCGCCAGGGGAATCGGTCGCGGCCAGTTCCGCTCACGAAAGCGGCGGTGCCACCAGCAGTGCCGATGACCTGTTCGGCGACGCCGGCCTGCCCAATGTGGCGCTGATCGGTACCTCGTTCTCGCGCAATTCGAACTTTGTGGGCTTCCTGCAAAAAGCTCTGAATGCGCCGGTAGGCAATTTCAGCAAGGATGGCGGCGAATTTTCCGGCGCGGCCAAGGCGTACTTCGACAGCCCAGCGTTCCGGCAAACCCCGCCTAAGTTGTTGATCTGGGAGATTCCAGAGCGCGACCTGCAAACGCCGTATGACATCATCACGCTTGGTCAGTAATTTGACGGCTTGCCGTCTGTCTAAAAAATAAACAGCGAAAGGATCAAAATAATGACACCTTGGCGAGCTTGAAGCAGACTGCTCGCACAAGGGCGACCACAAAAAGACCTGCGGTAAGCAGTCGTATCAGCTGACCTTTTCACGTCTTTAAGCTTCGCCGTGATGAGGATTGCGCTATGAGCTTCACCGACGGTCTTCTGGTTCTGCTGGGCAAAGACGTCAGCCTCGATCCCCAAGGGCTGAATGCGCGAATGCACTTTTTCGGCAGCGTCCCCGTGGATGACGGCACCCCGTTTCCTCCACCAACTTCCGGTGTCAATGAGCAGTCCCATCCGTTGAATAAGGCTGCGCGGCATCCGTGTGTGGTTGCGTTGGTGTCGGTCAATGGTGGGGTCGGACGAAGCACCTTGGCGGCGGCCTTGAGCAGTGGCTTACAGCGCCATGGCGAGTCGGTGGTAGCGGTGGACCTGGACCCTCAGAACGCCTTGCGTTTGCACTTCGGGGTCAGCCCTTGCGTGCCGGGTATCGGCCTGACCAGTCTGCGACATGGGCAGTGGGAGAACATCCAGCAGCCCGGTTTTTTCGGCAGTCGCGTGCTCCCCTTTGGTGAAACCGACATGCAGCAACAGGAAGACCTGCAGCGCTGGCTCAAAAACGAGCCGGACTGGCTGGCCCAGCACCTCTCGACCATGGGCTTGAGTGCCCGGCATACGGTGATCATCGATACCCCCGCCGGTCATAACGTTTACTTTCATCAAGCCCTCAGCGTGGCCGATGTGGTGTTGGTGGTTGCGCAGCCTGACGCCGCTTCCCTGGGCACTCTGGACCAACTTAATGGGCTGCTGGCGCCCCACCTTGAGCGTGAGCGCCCGCCGCACGTTCACTTCTTGATCAACCAACTGGACGAGGGCAATGCCTTCAGCCTGGATATGGTCGAGGCGTTCAAGCAGCGTCTGGGCGCGAAAGAGCCGCTGGAGGTGCACCGCGACACATCGATCAGTGAAGCGCTGGCATTCGGAACCGACCCATTGGACAGCCAGGCATTGGGCTTGGCTGCGGACGATATCAACGACCTTTGCCGACTACTGATTGCTCGCAAAAAATGTCTGTAAATGGCGGTTTAAAGGCTTAGCGCCAGATGCTTATGCACAATCGGTTGAATGCCTGGGTCATGAAACAACTTTTTTGTGGAGCCGTTCTCAACTCGCCGCAACTGCCTGTTTTACGTGCACTTTATTTTGTGAGTAAAAAATGAACAGCATGGCATTTGGGCTGTAGCGTAGGTGGATACAGGCTCCGTACAAAATTCATCAACAGAGTTATCCACAGGTTGGGGTGCGACAATTTTGCCCCCTAATCGCGCTCGGCGAGCACCAACAAGTTGCGCGGTGTCAGTGTCGTTTCGCAGAAGATCCCAACTTCTACCCTGTAGCCGTGCTCGGCCAAAAACAGTGCCCGATCCAGCACCAGCCATAACTCCAGCGGGCGCCGAAACAGACCACGCACCAGTTCCAGGTTTCTGACTTCGGCCAAGCGCTGCCAGCCATAGGCTTCCAACACCGGCCAATCCTGCTCATCTGTGGATAACCCTTTAACACCCGCCAGCTCCCGGCAGTAATCAGCAAAGGGTTTGTCCAGCCAGCTGGCGGGCAGGGACGGTGTGGGCAGGTAGTCGTCGCAGCCGCGTAACTGGCGTTGCAACTGATCGAAACCCAGGCGGCGGGCCATCGACATGTCCCGTTGCCGGCGCACGCGTTTACCCGCGGTGACGGTTTCGCTCAGCGGCAGGCCAAGGTCATCAACCGATAGTTGCAAACGTGAAGCACGGCCCGCATTGGAAAGCGGCTGGTAAGTCGACGCGTTGATGCGGTTATAGCAGCAGGGCGCCAGCGCCAGCTGTTTGCAGCCGACGGCACTGGCTACTTGCAGCAGACGCACGTGCAGGTCACCGCAGGCGTGCAGAGCGACAGGCGTGTGTTCGGGGCCGAGCGCCACATCGGCCATCACGTCTTGCAGGCGATGGGTGACGGGCAATCCATGCTGGTCGCTCAAGGCCTGGCCTGCCGCGATCAGCGCCGGGTCGTATTCCAGGCAGGTCAGCTGTTGGCCTGTGTGCAACAGGCGGCGGCCGAGGTGGCCCTTGCCGGCGCACCAATCCAGCCAATGCCGGGGTGTTTGCGCAAACTGCAGCGCGGCGCCGAAGGCTTCGATTTGCTGCCATTTGCGCCCGGGTACGTCGACATTCAGGCGGTGCGCAGCTGGTTGCAGGGGCTGCGTCGGTAACTTATCCACAGCACTGAGACGCAAGGCTTCGCGGGCCAGTGTGGGAAACGGTGCGGGCGCCGGCAGTGTGTGGGGGTGGTTATGGCTGGTTTCTGCGTCGGATAACGAGCGTTGACGCAGCCACCGGGCCAGTTCCGGATGCTCGGTTTCCCAAGGCAATTGCCGATGAATAAAGGGCCGTGGTCGCCACAGCCCTTGGTGCTCGATCAGAAACGCATCCAGCGCCTTGAAGCGGGCTTCAACGTCCCTGGCAGGCATCGACGCGCAGCCAGCGTTCCAGCAGTTTGAAGCCGCGCACCAGCAGGAAGGAGATCAGCAGGTAGAACACGCCGGCGGTGAAGAACATCTCCACGGTGAGGTAGTTGCGCGCGATGATCGTCCTGGCCATGCCGGTCAGCTCCAGCAGGGTCACGGTGCTCGCCAGCGAGCTGGCCTTGAGCATCAGGATGACTTCGTTGCTGTAGGCCGGCAGCCCGATGCGCGCGGCCCGGGGCAGGATGATGTAGAACAGCGTCTTGGGCCTGGACATGCCCAACGCACGGGCTGCTTCGATTTCCCCCGGCGGAATGGCCTGGATGGCGCCCCGCAGGATCTCGGCGATATAGGCCGCCGTATGCAGCGTCATGGTGGCGGTGGCACACCAGAACGGGTCGCGCAGGTACGTCCACATGAAGCTTGAGCGGATGCTTTCGAATTGAGCCAGGCCGTAATAGACCAGGAACAATTGCACCAGCAGCGGCGTACCGCGAAAGAAAAAGATGTAGGCGTAGGGCAGGGCGCGCACAGACAGGTGCCTGGACGAGCGCGCGATGCCCAGCGGGATGGCCAGGATCAGGCCGAGGATCACAGCGATGCTCACCAGTTCCAGGGTCAGGATGGCGCCCTGGATAAACTTCGGCAGCCACTTGATGATGACTTCCCATTCCATTACGTCGTCCTCACGAAGCCGCGGGCGGCGCGTTGTTCCAGGAAGTGCATAGCCACCATCGACAGCGACGTCAGGGCCAGGTAGATGAACGCGGCGACCATATAGAAGGTGAAAGGCTGTTTAGTGACGGTTACGGCGATCTGCGCATGGCGCATGATTTCTTCGAGGCCGATGACCGTGACCAGCGCGGTATCTTTCATCAGGATCAGGAACAGATTGCCCAGCCCCGGCAGGGCGATGCGCCACATCTGCGGCATGATCAATCGGGTAAAGATACGAAACTTCGACAGGCCCAGCGCCACACCCGCTTCGCGGTGGCCTTTGGGAATGGAGATGATCGCGCCACGCAGCACTTCCGTGGCGTAGGCGCCGAAACACAGGCCGAGCGCGATGACGCCAGCGGCAAAGGCGCTGAGGGATAGGTCGGGAATGTTGAGCAACTCACCCAGTGATCGCATGGCGTTGATCGTGCCGAAGTAAATCAGCAGCACCCACAGCAGTTCCGGCACACCGCGAACGATTGTCGAGTAAGTACCGCCCAGCCATTGCAACGGCTTGTACGGGGAAGTCTTGGCCAGGGCACCGGCGAGGCCGAGTACCAGCCCCAGGCATAATGCCGTGAGCGCCAGTTTGACGGTCATCAGCGCGCCGGCAGCGAGCGCCGGGCCGAATCCGTAGAGATCGAAATTCATGGTGTTTTCATATCGCGGCAGGCATTGCTGAAAGCCGGCGCGCTCAAAGGCGCGCGCCGGGCAGGCCGTTCAGATCATTCGATGCTGAACGGGAAGTACTTGTCGTTGATCTTCTTGTAGGTGCCGTCTGCCTTGATCTCTGCCAGGGCTTTGTTCAGGCGCTCGCGCAGGGGGTCGCCCTTGCGTACGGCGATCCCGATCTTGTCGCTCTCTACAACCGGGTCGCCCTTGAACTCGTAGGCCTGCCCGTCTTTGCTCTTGAGCCATTCGTACTGCACGTACTTGTCGGCGAGGATGCCGTCGAGGCGGCCGGACGTCAGGTCGAGGTAGGCGTTTTCCTGGGTGTCGTAGAGCTTGGCTTCGGTGTCAGGCAGCTTGTCTTCCAGGTACGTGCCGGCCAGCGTTGCGCGCTGTGCGCCGATGATCTTGCCCTTCAGGTAGCCGGCGTCAGTCTTGAAGTCTGCGGTGGCTTTAGGTGCGATGAACTGCAGCTTGTTGGAGTAGTACGGGTCGGTGAAGTCGACGGCTTGCTTGCGCTCGTCGGTGATCGACAGCGAGGACACCAGGAAGTCGAACTTCTTGGCATTCAGGGCCGGGATGATGCCGTCCCAGTCGGACACATACACGTCGCACTTCTCGACTTTCATCTTCGCGCACAGGGCGTCGCCGATGTCTTTGTCGAAGCCGACCACGTTGCCGCTGGCGTCTTTGTTGTTGAACGGCGGGTAGGCCGCTTCGATCCCCATGGTCAAGGTTTCTGCCATGGCCGTGGCGCTGAACGCCATCGAGACGGCCGCGGCCAGAAGGAATTTTTTATAGTTCTGCATGCATGTTGCTCCGTTAGCGGTTGCTGGACATGAATTGTTTGCAGCGCGCCGAAAGCGGGTTTTCAAACACCTGCTGTGGCGATCCTTGCTCTTCGATCAGGCCCTGGTGGAGGAACACCACTTCACTGGAGACCTGACGGGCGAAGCCCATTTCGTGGGTGACCAGCAGCATGGTGCGGCCTTCTTCGGCCAGCGCGCGGATCACATTAAGTACTTCCTGGACCATTTCCGGGTCAAGGGCTGAAGTGGGCTCGTCGAACAGGATGACCTTGGGCTGCATCGCCAGGGTGCGCGCGATGGCGGCCCGTTGTTGCTGGCCGCCGGACAATTGCGCGGGGTAGGCGTGGCGCTTGTCGGCGATGCCGACCTTGTCCAGCAGGGCTTCGGCCACTTCTATTGCCTCGGCCTTGCTTTGGCCGAGCACGCGACGAGGGGCCTCGATGATGTTGTCGAGGATGCTCATGTGTGGCCACAGGTTAAAGTTTTGAAACACAAAACCGATTTCGCTGCGCAGGCGGTTGATCTGCTTGCCGTCGGCGGCCATCAGCTCGCCGTTTTTCGCGGCCTTGAGCTTGAGTTCTTCGCCGGCCACGAGGATCTGGCCCTGGTGCGGGTTTTCCAGCAGGTTGATGCAGCGCAGGAACGTGGACTTGCCGGAACCGGAGGAACCCAGGATCGAGATCACATCGCCGTCGCGAGCGGTCAGCGAGATACCTTTGAGTACCTCCAGCTCACCATAGCGTTTATGCAAGTTGCGGATTTCAAGCGCGGGCGTGGCCTCGGCCATGTGGGGTCCTCATTGTGTTCATTGCGATCTTCGCTGTTGGGCCGCCTTCCTGGCGAGGCGCCAAGCTAGCATAGCGTCTTGATGGCGGCCAACAGCGCGGCGGGCGGTAAACGGGCGGTGTGCGGCAGGGTGTCGCATCGGTACAGCAGGGTGTCGCGCCATCAACAACCGAACAACCGTTTGAACCCGTGAATCCCGCAGGCTTCGCGTAAAAAAGGGCGCGATGGTGCCAGCTTTGGACGGGTGTTGGAAGGGTTAAACGGGCAAACGGTACCTATCGGCCCTTTTATGGCGCGCGGTGTACTTTTTGTGTGTGCTTTTGGTGCGTTTGTTCGTGTTGAAAGTGAGTCGCACGGTAACGCTATAGCGAAATGCCATTGTTCTCAATGACTTGCGATGACTGTTGAATCGTCCTACAGGCCGCGTCAATCGCGGTCTTGTAACATTTTGGCGCAAATCTTGCGTAAAAAATAAAGAACGCCCTGTTGGTTTCTTTTCACGAGGAAGAGCCCAGGCCGGGCGGACCGTTTTCGCAATTCCTCGCAAAGGTGTGTCAATGAGTAGTACGCAAAGCTCCAATGACCTCGAACAGGGGCTCAAACCGCGTCACGTCACCATGCTGTCGATTGCCGGCGTCATTGGTGCCGGTTTGTTTGTCGGCTCCGGCCACGCGATTGCTGCCGCCGGCCCTGCGGTCCTGCTGGCGTATGCCGCAGCGGGTACGCTGGTGGTATTGGTGATGCGCATGCTGGCCGAAATGGCCGTGGCGTCGCCGGACACCGGTTCGTTCTCCACCTATGCCGACCGTGCGATCGGTCACTGGGCCGGTTTTACTATCGGCTGGCTGTACTGGTGGTTCTGGGTGCTGGTGATTCCGTTGGAAGCCAACGCCGCCGCGACCATTCTCCACGCCTGGTTCCCGGATGTGGCCATCTGGGCCTTCACGCTGATCATCACCCTGCTGCTGACGGCTACCAATCTGTTCAGCGTGAAGAACTACGGTGAGTTCGAGTTCTGGTTTGCGTTGATCAAGGTCGTGGCGATCGTAGGTTTTGTGATCCTCGGCCTGGCGGCGATTTTCGGCTTCCTGCCGACCAGCCAGGTCAGCGGCGTTTCGCACCTTTTCGACACCCAAGGCTTTATGCCCAACGGCATGGGCGCGGTATTAGCGGCGATCCTGACCACCATGTTCTCCTTTATGGGCACCGAGATCGTCACCATCGCTGCAGCCGAATCGAAGAACCCGGGCCAGCAAATCACCAAGGCCACCAACTCGGTGATCTGGCGGATTGGCTTGTTCTACCTGTTGTCGATCTTCATCGTCGTGTCCCTGGTGCCTTGGAATGATCCGACCCTGGCGGCCGTAGGTTCCTACCAGACCGTGCTGGAACGCATGGGTATTCCGAACGCCAAGCTGATCGTCGACCTGGTGGTCTTGGTTGCCGTGACCAGCTGCCTGAACTCGGCGCTGTATACCGCTTCGCGCATGCTGTTCTCCCTGGGTCGTCGCGGCGATGCACCGGCCGTGTCCAAGCGCACCAACAAAAGCGGCACGCCTTACTGGGCGGTGTTGCTGTCCACTGGCGCGGCGTTCCTGGCAGTATTTGCCAACTACGTGGCACCGGCTGCGGTGTTCGAATTCCTGCTGGCCAGCTCCGGCGCCATCGCGCTGCTGGTGTACCTGGTGATTGCAGTGTCGCAACTGCGCATGCGTCAGAAACGCATGGCTGCGGGCGAGAAAATTGTCTTCAAAATGTGGCTGTTCCCAGGCCTGACCTACGCGGTGATGGTGTTTATCGTCGGCACGTTGACCATCATGCTGTTCCAGGAAGCGCACCGGGTCGAGATCATCGCGACTGGGGTCTTGAGCTTGCTGGTGGTGGCGGCGGGGTTGTTTGTGTCGAGCCGTCGCAAGGCGCAGAGAGCAGGCGCTGTGGTGCTGAATTGATGTGATGGAATGCGGTGCTTGATTGCGCCGCAGTTCAAATGTGGGAGGGGGCTTGCCCCCGATAGCGGTGCGTCAGTCGACATCTAATTGACTGATACCACGCTATCGCGGGCAAGCCCCCTCCCACATTTTGTTTTGCGTCAGTCTTGGGAGTTGGTGAGCGCCTGGGATGCGGCGACGTAATCGGCCTGGAACTGCGGCGATTCAATCCACGCCAGTGCGGCGGTTTCATCGTCGCTGTCCGTGGCCCACTGCCGATACTCGATCAGTGCCGCCAGGATAAAGTCGGTGGCTTCTTCTTCGCCTTCCTGCTCCAGCACCAGCGCGAGCAGGGGGTGGGCCAGGAATACCGCGCAGAGGGCCTGCTGGCTGGTCTCGCCGGCGGTGCGCATCTCGACGAACAGCTCGGTCAAATCCACCGACTCAAGGTCAATCCGGTCGTCATCGCCGGAAAATGCATCCGGCTTGCTCGCGACGGCGCGTTGGGTGCGGTTCTGCTTGGCCTTGGCCTTGGCCCGGTGGGCACGTTTTTGCTGTTTGTTCGGCGAGGCCATGGGCTCACGTCCTTGGGTCAGGATCTGGGTGGGGTATTGAAGCGCAGGTTGAGGGAAATCCCAAGGGTATCCGCCGTTAATTGGCCGTGTTCAAGCCATGCCAATGCAATCGGCCACAACCGATCCTGATACTCGCTGCGAAAGAACGCGAAATGTCCGACCTGTTTTTCGCCGATATCTTCCGGGGCGATGCGCAGATGGGTGCGCTCGCTGTTTGCGAAATAGCCCAGCAATCGCTCAATCGCCGCCACGGTGCCGAACGGGTCGTCGGTGATGCTGATCGCCAGCACCTGCGCCTTCACACGACTGAATGGCACGTCGGCCAGGGCACGCCCGCTGGGTCGCGTCTCATACCTGGGCGTTGGCGTGCTCCAGTCACGCACCACGCCTGCCGGCGTATCCTCCAACCAACCCAGGCGCTTGCCGGGGAAATACCCGCAGAGTGCCGTGACCAACGGCATTACCACATGCCATTTGGCAAACATCTGCCAGCGCCCGGCGGCGGCGTAATCGCGCCAGTAGGCGAACTGCGCGCCCACGGTCACGATTCGCCGGATCACCGCGCCGGATGCGCCCAGCCCCGCCGCACAGCCGCCAAAACTGTGGCCGACCACATCAATCGGTTGGCCTGGAAACTCCCGCTGTGCCCGCAGCAGGATCGCTTCGAAATCCAGCGTGCCCCAATCCGACCACGACGCCTTGAAACCGCGCAACGAACCGCTGCGCGACTCGCCGATGCCGCGATAGTCGTAGGTGATCACGTTGAAGCCGTTGGCGAACAGGTAATCGGCGAACCGTGAGTAGTGGCGGCAGCGCACGGAGGTGGCGGCATTGATGATGACGACCGGGCGTCCAAGGTCGGTGCGCGGGTGGCGCCAGGTGAAGCCGCCGAGGAGGTGGCCGTCTGCGGCGGATTCTTTGAAGGATTCGCTTTGGCTATTTCTGGGTGTAGTTGCAAGTTCTACTGAAGAGGCGTCATTCAAATTCATCGTTTCGAAGCCCCTGCCTGGATTATTATTTTTTAGTAACAGTTAGCCAGTTTGCCAGCACTTGTCTGCCCTTTGATTGGCTCATTAAGCTTCGGCGCTCGCAAAGCGTGCAGAGCCTCGGCGAAAGCCATACATCCGAGAGAAACGACAGCAAACCATGGACAGATTAGACTGGCAGGCACCCATTCCGGAGGTCTCCATGAGCATCCCACGTTCTCCCATCGTTTCAGAGTTTGAAACTGAAGAGCAGGCTGCCAGCTACGACCGTTGGTTTCGTGCCAAGGTACAAGCTTCAATTGATGATCCTCGCCCAAGTATTCCACATGATGAGGCAATGGCCGAAGTCGAGAGGATGCTGGAAGAGAGGCGCAAGGCTCGCCGTGCTGCTCGTTAAATGGCGACCTGAGGCTATCGTCGCCTTGACCGAAATTATTGATTACATCGAGCAGTACAACGCCGCTTCCGCCGCTTCGTTGCACCATACGATTGTGGCGGCCACTGAGGGTTTGTCGTCAATGCCATACGGATTCAGGCAAGGGCGCTTGTCCGGCACTCGTGAAATGGTCGTTCATCCAAACTATCTGGTCGTCTATCGCGTTATGGAACAGGTCGAGATCCTGACCGTATTGCATACGCGCCAAGAATATCCTTCAGAGGCGACCGGTCCGCTTCACTCGACCTCGTGCCAGTAGACGCATAGGCTTGCACCTCTGCGATCCACCAGAGCGTTTTCATGACCCGCGACACCCTCGAACACAACCAGATCCCCCTCTACTTCGCCGCTGTCCTCCTGGCTGCCGCTTTCGGCCTGCTCGCGCCTTCGTTGGCCCATGGCCTCGGCGTGCTGGTCACGCCCGCCATTGCGGTGTTGATGTATGCGATGTTCCTGCAAATCCCCTTTCTGGATCTGCGCCAGAGCTTGAGTCACAAGCGCTTTCTGTCGGCGTTGCTGTTGGCCAATTTCATCCTCGTGCCGTTGCTGG
Organism: Pseudomonas sp. BIGb0381; assembly: GCF_024809815.1. Classification (NCBI taxonomy): domain Bacteria; kingdom Pseudomonadati; phylum Pseudomonadota; class Gammaproteobacteria; order Pseudomonadales; family Pseudomonadaceae; genus Pseudomonas; species Pseudomonas sp. BIGb0381. Next base: position 91,504 of record NZ_JANUEN010000010.1, on the reverse strand, counting down.
TGTGGGTGTTGACCCGTGGCCTGGTGGAGCGCCCGGCGTTGCTGGTGGGCGCATTGCTGGTGTTGCTGACGCCGTGTATCGACTACGTGGTGGTGTTTACCCATATCGGTAAAGGCGATTCACGCTTGATGCTGGCGGCGACGCCGGTGCTGTTGTTGCTGCAGTTACTGCTGTTGCCGGTGTACCTGGGGTTGATGCTGGGGGCGCAGTCCGGGGTGGTGGTAGCGGTGGGGCCGTTTATAGAGGCGTTTGTATTGTTGATTGTGGTGCCGATGGTGCTGGCGGTGATCACTGCATCCCTGGCGCGCAGATCGGCGGTTATCAATGCCTGGAACAATGCCTGGGCATGGTTGCCGGTGCCGGCGATGGCGGGGGTGTTGTTCGTGGTGATCGGTTCGCAGATCACTTCGGTGGTACGTGACATCAGCCTGCTGCTGCCGGTGATCCCGGTGTATATCGGCTTTCTGGTGCTGGCGCCGTTAATGGGGGCGCTGGCGTCGCGGCTGTTCGCGCTGCCGGCGGTTACGGCCCGGGCAGTGACGTTCAGCGCGTCGACACGGAATTCGCTGGTGGTGCTGCCCCTGGCGCTGGCCTTGCCCGACGATGTGCGTGGGCTGGCGGCGACGGCGGTGATCCTGCAAACCCTGGTCGAATTGGTGGGCGAGTTGATTTACGTGCGCCTGATCCCGAGGCTGGTGTGGCCTGCAGGTCGTTGAAATGTGAATGTTCAGGTTTGTTCAGGCGCTATTAGGGATACGTTCGGCACCCTAGGTCGGCGCTCCCTACCTGACAGGCCAACCCATGGATCACAGCAACCGCTTCCGCCTGGAGTCTCTGGGCATTTTCCTGTTCGCGCTGTTGCTGTTCACGCTGGGTATCTGGGACCAGCAACCTCAGGGGTTTGACGGGCGCTGGGCGCTGTTCCTGCAGGAAATGTTTCGTCATGGTGCGAGTCTTTTCCCCACCACCTATGGGCAGCCTTACGCGGACTACCCCGGTACCGCGACCTTCTTCAGTTACGTATTTGCCCGGCTGTTCGGTGCGCCCAACCACTTGGCCAATGTGCTGCCCACTGCCCTTGCATCCGCCGGGGTCGTGGCCTTGATCTATCGCTTGCTGGTCCCGGCGAGTCGCCCATGGGCGCTGCTCACGGTGCTGCTGACGTTGCTCACCACCCAACTGCTGGAAAAGTCGCGCTCGGTCTGTCTGGACCAGATGGTGGCTTTGCTTTGTGTGGGCAGTTTCTACCTGCTGCACAGCGGTGAGCGCCTCGGCTCGCGATGGCGCCAGCTCGCGGTGTTCCCGCTGTTCATCCTGGGGTTTGCGATACGCGGGCCATTGGGCTTGATCGAGGTCTGTGGCGTGGTGTGCGTGTATTGGGTGCTGGGTCGTCCCGGCGAGCGGGTCAAGCAGGTTTTAGCTCACGGAATCGTGGGCCTGGTGTTGCTGGCGGCATGTTGGTGGCTGCTGGTGAAGCTGGCGCGTATCAGCGGTGGCGATGCGTTTGCAGATGAGGTGTTCAAGATGCAAGTGGGCGGGCGCCTCGATGAAGCCGGCGAGCCGTTATATTTCTATTTCCAGCTGAGTTTGTACCGCTATTTCCCTGTGGTCCCGTTGGCGTTGGCCACATTGGTTGCGCTTCGTCATCGCTGGAGTGAACGGTTCGATGACCCTGTGCAACTGGTGATGCGGCTCGGTGCCTGCGGCTTGATGATCTTGATCGGGTTGTCGGTGCCGCACTTCAAACGCGCCTATTACATTCTGCCCATGGTGCCGATGTTTGCCGCTGTCGCTGCCTATGGGCTGCTCCAGGCGCAAGGCTGGCTCGCCGGGGTGCGTCGATGCTACGAGGGGCTTGTCGCGGCGCTGCCGGCGTTTTGCGTGGTTGCGGTGTTTGTCTGTCGACATGGGTGGCAGAAGCATGGTTACTGGCCTGGCGTCTCGTTGCCGTTGTTGATTAGCGCGCTGGTGGTGCTGCAAGTGGCGGCGCTGATTGCCTGGCGACGCATTGAGCGGCTGGTGTGGCTCAGCGTATTCGCGCTGGCTGCACAGTGGCTGGTGCTGGTGACGGTGGTGGAGCCCGCCAAGGATTTGCAGTTCGACACTCGGCAATTCGTCCGTCAGGTGGAAGCACTTCGCGTATCGCAGCCTGGGCCACTGGTGTTCCTGAATCTCGGCAGGGACACCTGGGCGGTGCGCTACATGATGAATCTGGATCATGACGAGCAGCCGTCGTTTATCAGCGCTGCAGACATCGAACGATTGAGCGCGTTACCGCGACCTTCGTGGGTCATTGTGGCGCGCAAGGAAACCGCGTTGCTCAAGGGCACGCCTCTGGAGCATCAGGCGCCAAGTTTTGAAGGGCGTTTGAATGACAACCCACTGATGGTGTTTCGGCTGGAATGAATCAGCCGCCTCATCTCAAAATTGCGACTTGGCTAGTTCAAATTGCAGGCAACAAAAAACCCGCACTAGGCGGGTTTTTTGTGTGTTTCAGATGACATTTGCACCACCTGAAACTAATGAGTGGTGCCCAGAGACGGAATCGAACCGCCGACACGGGGATTTTCAATCCCCTGCTCTACCGACTGAGCTATCTGGGCAACGGGGCGCATTAAACGGGTTTTTCAGGGGGTCGTCAAGCAAGTTTTCAAAAAATATTTAATTATTACCGTCGCTTACGTGCTGACCCCGGTTTTTGATCAATTATTGAGCAGGTGGCACGTAGCCGTCGGCCTTGGCGTAATCCTCGCCGGAAAAGAACTTGTCCATTTCGCCTGACAGGTATTTACGGTCTTCGGCGTTCATCATATTCAGGCGTTTTTCATTGATCAGCAGCGTCTGGTGTTTCAGCCAGTCGCCCCATGCCTGGGCGGAGATATGATCGAAAATGTCCCGGCCCTTCGCACCTGGGTACGGAGGGCGTTCCAGGCCTGGCAATTCTTCGTTGTACTTGCGGCACATTACGGTGCGGGTCATGACGACTCTCCTGCGTTCAATACATCGGACGCGCGCTTCAGCAGTTTCTTTACCGGGGCGGCAAGGCCCAGGCGCGGCGGGGTGGCGAGGTTATACCAGAGCCAGTCGGCCTCGGCCACGTGATGGGCAGTTTCCTCGACCTGGACCAGCCAGGGTTCGATGGCCAGTTGGAAATGACTGAAAGTGTGGATCAGCCCTGGCAGTGCCTGGTGCTTGCCCAGTTCGAGCGCGTGCTGGTTGGCCAGGTGTTCGAGGTCTTGCAGGTCGTCCAGCTCGGGCAGGCTCCACAAACCGCCCCACAGGCCCGTGGAAGGGCGACGGTAAAGCAGAATCGCCCCTTCGGCATTGGCCAGCAGCGGCATCAGCGTGCGCTTCTGCGGGATGGTCTTGCGCGGCTTGGGGATCGGGTAGCGGGTCTCCAGGCCGAGCATATGGGCTTCGCAGTTTTTTTCCAGCGGGCACAGCAGGCAGCTGGGCTTGCTGCGGGTGCAGAGGGTGGCGCCCATGTCCATCATCGCCTGGGTGTAGGCATTAACGCGATCATGGGGGGTGAAGCGTTCTGCGGTGGCCCACAGCTGCTTGGCCACCTTCGGTTCGCCTGGGTAGCCCTCTTGCGCGGTAAAGCGTGCCAGCACGCGCTTGACGTTGCCGTCGAGGATCGGCGCGCGCAGGCCCATGCTCAGGCTGGCAATCGCGCCGGCGGTGGACAGGCCAATGCCGGGCAACTCAGTGAGCTTTTCGACATCCCTGGGAAACTCGCCGCCGTACTCCGCCACGATGATCTTCGCGGTCTTTTGCAGGTTGCGTGCTCGAGTGTAATAACCCAGGCCGGTCCACAGGTGCAGTACCTCGTCTTCCGGCGCGGCGGCGAGGGCTTCGACCGTTGGCAGCGAGGCCATGAAGCGGTCGAAGTAATTGAGTACGGTGCTGACTTGGGTCTGTTGCAGCATGATCTCCGAGACCCACACCCGGTAGGGCGTGATGCCCTGTTGCCAGGGCAGGTCATGGCGGCCGTGGCGGTCGTACCAGTCCAGCACCGCCGTTGAAAACTGCTCGTTTCTCATCGTTTGAACAGGCCTTTCAAAGCATCTTTGAGCTGCGGGTTGACCTTGTCGAGCTTCTCTTCCAGCTTCTCGCTGAGCTTGTTGCCGGCCGCCTTGATCGCGACCTGGCTCAGGCCGTCCTTGTCCAGGCGGCAAGCTTTGGCGCCGAGTTCCAGCGGGCCACGGCAGCGCAGCGGCACTTCGATGCCCTGGAAGTTGGCGCCGACTTCGCAGGCTGGGTCCGGTACTTCGCGCTGGTCGCCTTCGACGATGATGCCGACGCGGTAATCCATACCCAGTACGCGCAGGTCGACGTCACCGTTGCCGTTGACCGCCAGCCCTGGGATGCGCACTTTCAGGTCGGGGTTGTTGGCGACGCCATTACGGAAGGTCAGGTTGCCCTTCAACTCCTGGAACGGTGTGTCCTTGCCGCGTTGTTCGCCGCTCAAGGTCTTGCGGTTGAGCAGGGCGATACCGGTGCACAGTTGCTGCTCGAGATTGGCGTTGAGCAGCACGCCGTTGTTGATCACAAAGCTGGCGGTACCGTTGAGGCTGTCGATCAGGGCTTTCTGGCTGTTGCCGCGGCCGCTGAGGTTGCTGTCGAGGGTGACCTGGCCTTTCACCGGTGGCGTTTGTCCCTGGGCCTGCAGGATGCGTTCGACCGGTACCTGCTTGATCCGGCTTTGCAGGGCCAGCAGCGGAATGTCCTGGCGTACGTCCAGGCTGCCGTTGGCCTGGAAGGTGCCGTTGTAGAGCCCGCCGCTCAGGGTGTCGAGCTTGAGTTGGCCGTCGACGCCGGACGCCTTCAGCACGGCATTCTGGATCGGCAATTTACTCAGGGTCAGTTGGCCGAAGGCAAGGTCGGCATTGACATCCAGCTTGCGCAGGTGGGCCAGTGGCAGCAGTTTGTCCGTGCTCCAGGCGCCTTTGGTCGGTGCTTCCGGCAGTGGAGTGGTGCCCCCGGCCGCCATGGCGCCGGCTTCGCTGTTCTGCACTTCGGCCTGGCGGGCGGCGGTTGCGCCCTTGGCGGATTCGGACTTGGCCGGCAGGTAGTTGTCGGCGTTGAAGGTATCGCCCTTGAGCTGCACGCGTAGCGCTTGCTTGGCAAAGTCGTCCACGGCGACGCGGCCGGTGAAGGTGCTGCCATCGAGTTTCAGGTTCAGGTCTTCCAGCGCCAGGCTGGTCGGAGTGCCCTTGAGGCGGCTGACCAACTCGACCTTGCTCAGGCTGCCCTCGGCCATGGGCGGCAGCGGGTTGCCGACGCTGTCGAGGAACTTGGCCAGGTCAAACTGGGCGATGGACAGCGCGCCGCTGAGCTGCGGGGTCTTGTCCAGGTCGTTGACCTTCAGCTCGCCCAGGGCGCGCAGTTGGTTGGCCGAGAGTTTCAGGTTGGTCCATTCGGCGATATTGGCCGCCTGGTCCACCAGTAACTGGCCCTGGGTGGAGAAGGTCACGGTCTTGCCTTGCAGCGGCTCGCCCGTGGCTTCGCCGGTAACTTTCATGTCTTCGAACTGGTAGCGCTTGAGCGCGCGCTCGATACGCAGGTTGCCGTTGAGTTCGGTCTTGACGCGCATCACCGGCTGGTTGCTGCCGAAGAAGGCGGTGAGTTTCACCGGGATGCTCGCACCTTCGTGCACGGCGCCGGTGCTCAGCTGGATACTTTCGGCGCTGAATTGCTTGCCGGTCTGTTCATCGTTGTATTCGACGCGGGCGTTGTTGACCGTCAGGCTGTCGATGTCCAGGCGGATCGGCTTTGACGGTTTTTCCGCTTCGGGCTCAGCAGGCGCTTGCGCTGGCGCGGGGGTTCCGGCAGTTGCCACCGGCGCGTTCTTGCCGATGTCTTCCCAGTTGCCATGGCCCTGCTTGTCGCGGTTCAGGCGCAGGTTGAGGCCTTCGACACGCACATCGCTCATCTGCACCTCGCGACGCAGCAGCGGCAGCACGCGCACCGACAGGCCGAGCATTTGCAGGTCGGCAAAGGGTTGGGTCGGCGTGGTCAGGGTCGCCACGCTGGCCTCGTGCAGTTCCAGGCCGAGCCAGGGGAACAGGCTCCAACCGATATCGCCATTGAGTGTCAGCTCGATGTGGGCCTTGTCGCGGGCAATCTGGCGAATCTCGTCTTTATAGTCGTTGGGATCGAAGAGGTGGGTCAGGGCAAAGCCCAGAGCCACAATGATCAGCAACAGCCCGAGAAGTACCAGACCCAGGATTTTGCCGAACGCTTTCATGGGCGAGTCCTTGTATGTCGATTTCAAAATTTAGCCGCAGAGTATAACGCCCGACGGCCTGCGTCAGGTCACCGATCGTTACATTGTATCCATGGCGGCGAAAGCGGGTTTTTGACGTCAATAAAACCGAAAAATCGCAAAAAGATGATGTCATTTTGGTTTTTCTGTCATCCGCTAATGCTAATCTTCGGCCGTTCGTTCGCCTTCTGCGACTTATCGTCGCGCCAAATGGAGCTTCACTCTACAAAAACGGCCACGCTTTGCGTGCAAGGCCGAGGGAGAGAGCGCCTGACGAACGCATACTAATAACTGGGGGATTCATCAATGAGCACTAGCACTGTGGCCGGCACTACCGCCGCACAGCCTGCGTTCCTGTCCAAGGAGCGCATTATCGCCAAGCCCGGGTTCAACCGCTGGCTGGTTCCACCGGCCGCCCTGGCCATCCACCTGTGCATCGGCATGGCCTACGGCTTCTCGGTGTTCTGGTTGCCGCTGTCCAAGGCGCTGGGTATCACCAAGCCGGTCGCCTGCGCACCGGACATGAGCTTCATCGCCCAAGTCTTCTCGTCCCAATGCGACTGGCCCATCTCCATGCTGGGCTGGATCTACACCCTGTTCTTCATCTTCCTGGGCTGCTCGGCAGCGATCTGGGGTGGCTGGCTGGAACATGCCGGGCCACGCAAGGCCGGTGTTGTGTCGGCGCTGTGCTGGTGTGGCGGTCTGCTGATCTCGGCATTGGGTATCTATACCCACCAGATCTGGCTGATGTGGATCGGCTCCGGGGTCATTGGCGGTATCGGCCTGGGCCTGGGGTATATCTCGCCCGTATCGACCCTGATCAAGTGGTTCCCGGACAAGCGCGGCATGGCCACCGGCATGGCGATCATGGGCTTCGGCGGCGGCGCAATGGTGGGCGCCCCGCTGGCTGCTGCGTTGATGGGGCACTTCGCTTCGCCGACCAGCGTGGGCGTATGGCAGAGTTTCCTGGTGATGGCCGCGATCTACTTCGTGTTCATGATCGGCGGCGCGCTGTCCTACCGCGTCCCACCGACCGGCTGGAAGCCTGAGGGCTGGACCGCACCGGCGAAAAAAGCCAGTAACGCGATGATCACTCACCGTCACGTGCACGTGAATGTGGCGTGGAAAACCCCGCAATTCCGCCTCGTATGGCTGGTGCTGTGCCTGAACGTATCGGCCGGTATCGGCATCCTCGGCATGGCTTCGCCGCTGCTGCAGGAAGTGTTCGGTGGCAAGCTGCTGGGTGTTGATGTGCCGTTTGGCCAGTTGGACGCCGGGCAATTGGCGTCGATTGCTGCCATCGCTGCGGGCTTCACCGGTTTGTTGAGCCTGTTCAACATCGGTGGCCGGTTCTTCTGGGCGTCGTTCTCCGACTACCTGGGCCGTAAAAACACCTACTTCGTGTTCTTCGCCCTGGGCTTTGCCCTGTATGCGCTGATCCCGAACCTGGGGCACCTGGGCAACGTGGCGCTGTTCGTCGCGGCGTTCTGCATCATCCTGTCGATGTACGGCGGTGGTTTTGCGACCGTCCCGGCCTACCTGGCCGACCTGTTCGGTACCCAGATGGTCGGCGCGATCCACGGTCGCCTGCTGACCGCATGGGCAGCCGCGGGCGTATTGGGCCCGGTGCTGGTGAACTACCTGCGTGAATATCAACTGAGCATCGGCGTCGAACGCGCTGCGGCCTATGACATCACCTTGTATATCCTCGCGGGTCTGCTGGTGCTGGGCTTTATCTGCAACATGCTGGTCCGCCCTGTGGCCGACAAGTACTTCATGACCGATGCAGAACTTGCCGCAGAGCAAGCGCTGGGCCATGACAAAGGGGCTGATGCCACCACTTCCCTGGAGTGGAAAGCCGCGTCCGGCACCGTGCCATTGGCGATCGCCGCTTGGTTGGTGGTGGGTATTCCGTTGGCGTGGGGTGTGTGGGTGACCCTGCAGAAGACGGCGGTACTGTTCCACTAAGTTGACTGCAAGCGGGCGCACCATCCTGGAGCGCCCGCTTGTATGCACATGTCTATCCCCGACACTCCCCGCTTCAACTCGTCAGTCTTATCCCCTTCGATGTTTCTGTTTAGCGCCCGCGCCCCTATAATGGCTGCCTTTTTCGCCCAATGATTTTGCGGAGCTGGTGATGGCCGAACGTAAGGCGTCCGTCGAGCGCGACACTCTGGAAACCCAGATCAAAGCCTCGATCAACCTGGATGGCACCGGAAAGGCCCGATTTGATATCGGTGTACCTTTTCTTGAGCACATGCTGGACCAGATCGCCCGTCACGGGCTGATCGACCTGGATATCGTCAGCAAGGGCGACCTGCATATCGACGACCACCACACGGTGGAAGACGTAGGCATCACCCTCGGCCAGGCGTTTGCCAAGGCCATCGGCGACAAAAAAGGCATCCGTCGCTACGGCCACGCCTATGTCCCGCTGGACGAAGCGCTGTCGCGTGTGGTCATCGACTTCTCCGGCCGCCCAGGCCTGCAGATGCACGTGCCGTACACCCGCGCCACCGTGGGCGGCTTCGATGTCGACCTGTTCCAGGAGTTCTTCCAGGGCTTCGTCAACCACGCACTCGTCAGCCTGCACATCGACAACCTGCGCGGCACCAACACCCACCACCAGATCGAAACCGTGTTCAAGGCTTTCGGCCGCGCGCTGCGCATGGCCGTGGAGCTGGATGACCGCATGGCCGGGCAAATGCCCTCGACCAAGGGCGTCCTGTAATGCAGACGGTCGCGGTTATCGATTACGGCATGGGTAACCTGCACTCGGTGGCCAAGGCCCTCGAGCACGTAGGGGCCGGCAAGGTGCTGATCACCAGCGATGCCAATGTGATTCGCGAAGCCGACCGCGTGGTGTTCCCCGGTGTAGGTGCAATTCGCGATTGCATGGCCGAAATTCGCCGCCTGGGCTTTGACAGCCTGGTGCGCGAAGTCAGCCAGGATCGCCCGTTCCTCGGCATCTGCGTGGGCATGCAAGCCTTGCTCGACAGCAGTGAAGAGAACGACGGCGTTGACTGCATCGGCCTGTTCCCGGGCAAAGTGAAGTTCTTCGGCAAAGACCTGCATGAAGACGGCGAACACCTGAAAGTCCCGCACATGGGCTGGAACGAAGTCCGCCAGACCGTGGATCACCCGCTGTGGCACGAAGTGCCGGACATGGCGCGTTTCTACTTCGTGCACAGCTACTACATCGCCGCCGGTAAACCGGGCCAGGTGGTGGGGCGCGGGCACTACGGCGTCGACTTCGCCGCAGCGTTGGCCGAAGGTTCGCGGTTTGCCGTGCAGTTCCACCCGGAGAAGAGCCATACCCATGGCCTGCAATTGCTGCAGAACTTCGCCGCCTGGGATGGACGCTGGTAAATGGCCAGGAAGCCGAAGCTGCCAATCTTGAACCTCACGCCCGAACAGGAGAGTGAGGCTACCCTCAAGATCAAGCGCTTCATGGAAGACCGCTTCGAGCTCAAGCTGGGCTCGTTCGAGGTCGCCGAGATTCTTGAGCTGTTCACCACCGAAGTGGCTCCGCATTATTACAACAGGGCGATTTTCGATACGCAGACGCTCCTTAAAGAAAGGTTCGAAAGCATCGAAAGCGACCTGTGGTCGCTTGAGAAACCCTGATTTCCAAGCATTGCTGAATATCGAATAAGGTTTGCCAGATGCTGATTATCCCCGCTATCGATCTCAAGGACGGCGCCTGCGTACGTCTGCGCCAAGGCCGTATGGAAGATTCCACCGTGTTCTCCGATGACCCGGTGAGCATGGCTGCCAAATGGGTGGAAGGGGGCTGCCGTCGTCTGCATCTGGTGGACTTGAACGGCGCCTTCGAAGGCCAGCCGGTCAACGGCGAGGTGGTCACCGCGATCGCCAGGCGCTACCCGAACCTGCCGATCCAGATCGGCGGCGGTATCCGCTCCCTGGAAACCATCGAGCATTACGTCAAGGCCGGCGTGAGCTACGTGATCATCGGCACCAAGGCCGTGAAAGACCCGGCCTTCGTCGCCGAAGCCTGCCGCGCGTTCCCGGGCAAAGTGATCGTGGGCCTGGACGCTAAAGACGGTTTCGTCGCTACCGACGGCTGGGCTGAAATCAGCACCGTGCAAGTCATCGACCTGGCCAAGCAGTTCGAAGCCGACGGCGTGTCCGCCATCGTTTATACCGACATCGCCAAAGACGGCATGATGCAGGGCTGCAACGTGCCGTTCACCGCTGCGCTGGCCGCTGCGACCAGGATCCCGGTGATCGCTTCCGGCGGTATTCACAACCTGGGCGACATCAAGTCGCTGCTGGACGCCAAGGCGCCAGGGATCATCGGCGCCATCACCGGCCGTGCGATCTACGAAGGCACCCTGGACGTCGCCGAAGCCCAGGCTTACTGCGATGCCTACAACGGCTGAGGACTGACCATGGCGCTGGCCAAACGCATCATCCCTTGCCTGGACGTCGACAACGGTCGCGTGGTCAAGGGCGTCAAGTTCGAGAATATCCGTGACGCCGGCGACCCGGTGGAAATCGCCCGTCGCTACGATGAGCAAGGTGCCGACGAGATTACCTTTCTCGACATCACCGCCAGCGTCGACGGCCGCGACACCACGCTGCATACCGTCGAGCGCATGGCCAGCCAGGTGTTTATCCCGCTGACCGTGGGCGGTGGCGTGCGCACCGTGCAAGACATTCGCAACCTGCTCAATGCCGGTGCGGACAAGGTCTCGATCAATACCGCTGCGGTGTTCAACCCGGAGTTCGTCGGCGAAGCCGCGCAGCACTTCGGCTCGCAATGCATCGTGGTAGCCATCGACGCCAAGAAAGTCTCCGGCCCGGGCGAAACCCCGCGCTGGGAGATCTTCACCCACGGCGGTCGCAAGCCGACCGGCCTGGACGCGGTGGAGTGGGCGATGAAGATGGAAGGCCTGGGCGCCGGGGAAATCCTGCTGACCAGCATGGACCAGGACGGCATGAAGAACGGCTTCGACCTGGGGGTGACCCGCGCCATCAGCGATGCGCTGGGTATTCCGGTGATCGCCTCAGGCGGTGTCGGTAACCTGCAACACCTGGCCGACGGCGTGATCGAAGGCCATGCCAGCGCGGTGCTGGCGGCGAGTATTTTTCACTTTGGCGAATACACCGTTCCTGAGGCCAAGGCCTACATGGCGGCGCGCGGTATCGTCGTTCGCTAAACGTTGCTGGACACCATGGCAGGCGCGCGGCACTCTCTGCGCTTGCCATGGATTCCGGTAGCCTTCATGTTCAAACAACTGCTTCTTGCTGTCGCCAGCACGTCCATTCTCTTGGCCGGCTCGGCCCATTGCACAGAGGAACCGTCTGACGCCTCCCTGGTGTTGCTGACGGAAAATTTCCCGCCCTACAACATGGCCAGGAACGGTAAGAACTTCGCCAAGGACGAGAACATCGAAGGCATCGCCGTGGACATCGTGCGCGAGACCTTCAAGCGTGCCGGCATTTCCTACAATCTCACCCTGCGTTTTCCCTGGGAGCGAATCTACAAACTCGCCCTGGAGAAGCCCGGCTATGGCGTGTTCGTGATGGCGCGTCTGCCGGATCGTGAAGCGCTGTTCAAGTGGGTCGGCCCCATCGGCCCGGATGATTGGGTGCTGCTGGCCAAAGCCGACAGCAAGATCCAGCTCGATGACCTGGAGCACGCGCGGCGCTACAGGATCGGCGCCTATAAAGGCGACGCCATCGCCGAGACCCTGGAGAAGCAGGGCCTTAACCCGGTGGTGGTGTTGCGCGACCAGGACAACGCGCAAAAGCTTATGGATGGCCAGATCGATCTGTGGGCCACCGGCGACCCGGCCGGGCGTTATCTTGCGCGCCAGGTCGGTGTGACGGGGCTCAAGACCGTGCTGCGGTTCAACAGTGCTCAGTTGTACCTGGCGCTGAACAAGGATGTGCCGGATGAGACGGTAGCCAAGCTGCAGGCGGCGTTGGATCAGTTGCGCTCTGAAGGGCGGGTGGAACAGATCATGGCGAACTATTTGTAGCGGTAGGTGCCGTTCTTGCCGTGCCCAGCCATGGCTTGATTGCTGCGCACACTGATCATCAACTTGATATCTATCCAGTCGATGCCCAGGGCCTTGAGCTTGGGTAACTCGCGCTCCAGCACTGCCAGGGTTTGTGGGTAAGGGTGGCCGATCATCACCACCGAACCCTGTTTGTGCGCCAGTTTGATCGCGGTTTGCAGTTGCGTGGTGATCGCCGCTTCGGTGCGTTCGTCATCGAGAAACACATCCCGCGAAACATGCGCCAGGCCAATCTTCTGCGCTTCGGCAGCGGCTACGGTCTGCGCGCTGGTGCGGCTGTCGACGAAGAACTTGTTGCGCCGTTGCAGCTCGGCCATCAGCCAGGCCATGGCGGCCGGTTGCGCGGTCATGCGGCTGCCCATGTGGTTGTTGATACCGGCGGTATAGGGCACGGCGTTGAAGGCCGCGTCCAGGCGTTTGCCCAACTCTTCGATAGGCAGCTCGGGGTGCCAGGCGAACGGGCCGGTGGCGGGGTCCATGGGCATGTGCAGGATCACGATCTTGCCGGCCTTGTGCGCTTCGCGGGCGAATTCGGCGGCGTGGGGCGTGTCGGGCATGATCGCCGTGGTCACCGGCCCAGGCAGGGCCAGCACGCGACGATCCCGGGTCAGGTTTTGCCCCAGGTCGTCGATGATGAGGGTCAGGTAGGCTTTGTGGGATTCGCTGGCAGGGGCCGCGTGGGCGACCCCTGCCAGGCTGCATAGCACAGCGATGATCAGGGCAACACGCATATCAACGACTGCGTGTAATGCTCAAGCCCTTGAGCAGGCTCAGCGCCTGGGCCAGCTGGTAATCATCGTCCTGCGGCATCGGCTTGGCTTTCTTGCTGCTGCCGGTTGGCTGGTCGGCACCGCCGTTGCCATTGCCCAGGTGACCTTGCAGGTCCGCTTCCTTGTAGTACTCGCTGTCGATTTCGTTGGTGATCTTGGCCTTGCGCACTTCGATGTCCGGCACGATGCCTTGGGCCTGGATCGAGCGGCCGTTCGGCGTGTAGTACAGCGCGGTGGTGATCTTCAGCGCACGCTCGTTGTTCAGCGGCAACACGGTCTGCACCGAGCCTTTGCCGAAGCTGGTGGTGCCCATCAGCACGCCGCGTTTCTGGTCTTGCAGGGCGCCGGCGACGATTTCCGACGCCGAGGCGCTGCCGCCGTTGATCAGCACAGCCAAGGGTACGTTTTCGCTGAGGTCGTTGCCGGTGGCCGAGAAGCGCAGCTCGGAGTTGGCGATACGACCCTTGGTGTAGACGATCAGGCCCTTGGTGATGAAGTGGTCGACCACTTCCACCGCCGACTGCAGCACGCCGCCTGGGTTGTTACGCAGGTCGAGCACGATGCCGCTGAGTTTCTTGCCGTTGTCCTTGCGCAGCTTGGCCAGGGCCTTGGCCACTTCGTCGCCGGTCTTGACCTGGAATTGGGTGATGCGGATGTAACCGTAGCCCGATTCCAGCAGCTGGCTCTTCACACTCTTGACCACGATGGTCGCGCGGGTAAGCGTCACGTCAAACGGGTTGCCGCCGTCGCGCACCAGGGTCAGGGTGATTTTCTGGCCGATCTTGCCGCGCATCTTGTCGACGGCTTCGGTCATGGTCTGGCCACGGGTCGGCTGGCCGTTGATCTTGACGATAAAGTCACCGGCCTGGATGCCGGCCTTGGACGCCGGGGTGTCATCGATTGGCGAGACCACCTTGATATTGCCGTCTTCGGCGCCGACTTCAATGCCCAGGCCCCCGAATTCGCCGCTGGTGCTTTCCTGCAGCTCGGCGAAATCTTCCGGACCGAGGTAGGCGGAGTGCGGATCGAGGTTGCTGAGCATGCCCTTGATGGCATTTTCCAGCAGGGTCTTGTCGTCTACAGGTTCGACATAGGCTGCCTTGATCCGGTCCATGACCTCGGCAAAGGTGCGCAGCTCGTCCAGCGGCAACGGCGCCTTGGTGGTCGCGGCCGTGGCGGCGGGTGCAGCCGGGGCGGCCTGGTCGGCAAAAGCCAGAGGCGCGCCGATCACCAGGGCGATCGTCAGGGCCAGCGAAGTGAGGCGGGACAAATGCAGCATGTCGAACGAACTCCTAATGTAGATGCGACCCTATCCTTGGGACCGGCACCATTGTGCGGGATCGCTCGGGCGACCCTGCTGACGAATAGCGAAGTACAGCGCTGGGGTGTCCTGGCCGCCACTGTTACCGACAGTGGAGATGGATTCACCGGCTTTTACAACATCACCTGCCGACTTGAGTAACGTCTGATTGTGGCCATAAAGGCTTAAATAGCCATTACCGTGGTCGAGAATCACCAACAAACCGGCGCCCCTCAGCCAATCGGCAAACACCACGCGCCCACCGTGTACGGCATGAACCTGGCTGCCGGCAGAGGCGCTGATCATCACCCCGTCCCACTTGGCGCGGGTGTCATCGCCACGGGTTTCCCCAAAGCGTGCCAGTAGTCGACCATCAACTGGCCATGGAAGTTTGCCGCGCGCTGAAGCAAAAGGTCCGCCGAAGGACTCGCCAGCACTGGAAACCAGCGGGCCAGGAGCGGCATGCGCCGGTTTGCGGGGCGCCGGGGCATCGGTGGTGGCTGCCAGTTCGGCCTCACGCTGGCGCTTTTTTTCGGCTTCCTGCTGGGCTATCAGCGCTTTCTGTCGCGCTTCTTCGGCCTCACGTGCCTGGCGTGCCAGGGTTTCTTCAATGGTCTTGAGCACTTTGGCCAGGTCGGCCTGGTCTTGCTCGCGGGCCTGGAGCTTGGCGTCGCGGGCCTTCACGTCGTCATTGAGCTTGGCCAGGGCCAGCTGGCGCTCCTTGCGGACCTTGTCCAGCTCGTCGCGCTGGGCGTTGAGGCTGGCTTTCTGGTCCTCCAACTGCGACTGCTGGTTGGCGATTTCCTGTTCGACGTTGACCAACTGGCGCAGGGTCTCGTTGAAGCTTTTCAACTGCTCCAGTCGGGCCTTGCTCAGGTAGTCGTAGTAGGTCAGGGTGCGCGCGAATTTTTCCGGGTTCTGCTGGTTGAGCAACAGTTTGAGGTATTCCTGGCGGCCGCTCTGGTAGGCGGCGCGGGCCTGGATTGCGATCAAACGCTGCTGTTCAACGCGTGCGCTCTGGAGTTTTTTTTTCTCAGCGTCGAGTCGCTCCAGTTCCGACTCGCTCTTCTTTAGTTCTTTTTGCAGCTCCTGGACCTGCTTCTCCAGCTTGCCCATTTCGGTTTCCGTGCCGCGCAGGTCTTTCTGCACCCCGGATTTTTCTTCCTGGAGCTTGCCGAGCAGTTTTTTCAGCTCGGTAATGTCCTGACGCGTAGCGTCCAACTGTTGTTGAGTTTGTGCACGCTCGTCGGCAAACGCCGGTTGGAGCAGGCAGACAAGAGCAAGGGTAATCAAGGCGCGAAGCATAGAGGCGGGCGACACCAGGGAAAGGGACGGCCTAGTATGCCCGCCAAGCGCCGCAAAAAAAACGCCCAATTCGGACTGGAAGGCAAGATAGGTGCCGAGTGGTGGCGGTATGGCAAAAAGACATCTACCAAACACCGCGAAGCTAATGTGGGAGGGGGCTTGCCCCGATTGCGGTGTGTCAGCTGAATAGGTGTTGGCTGACCCACTGCTATCGGGGGCAAGCCCCCTCCCACACTGTTGTTTGGATCAGACCAGGATCGAGGTCCCGGTCATCTCTTTCGGCTTCTCCAACCCCATCAGCATCAACATGGTCGGCGCCACATCCGCCAGCACGCCGCCATCACGCACTTTGAAGTCGCGCTTGCCGACGTAGATGAACGGCACCGGCTCGGTCGTGTGGGCGGTGTGGGCCTGGCCTGTGGATTCGTCGGACATCTGCTCGCAGTTGCCGTGGTCGGCGGTGATCAGCGCCTCGCCGCCGACTTTTTCCAGGGCGTCGACGATGCGGCCGACGCACAGGTCCAGGCATTCCACTGCCTTGGTCGCAGCTTCCAGGTTGCCGCTGTGGCCCACCATGTCACCGTTGGCGTAGTTGACCACGATCACGTCGTAGCGCTGGTGGTCGATGGCGTCGACGATCTTGTCGGTGACTTCCGGCGCGCTCATTTCCGGCTGCAGGTCGTAGGTGGCGACTTTTGGCGACGGGATCAGGATGCGCTCTTCGCCAGGGAACGGTTCTTCACGCCCGCCGGAGAAGAAGAAGGTCACGTGGGCGTATTTCTCGGTTTCGGCAATACGCAGCTGGGTCTTGCCGTGCTTCGCCAGGTAGTCGCCCAGCACGTTGTCCAGGCTGCCGGCAGCAAAGGCAGCGGGGGCCGGGATGCTGGCGGCGTATTGGGTCAGGCCGACGTATTGGACTTTTGGCTGGCGCGCACGCTCGAATTCCTTGAAACCGTCTTCGACAAACACACGGCTCAGCTCGCGGGCACGGTCGGCGCGGAAGTTCATGAACACCACGGCGTCTCCGTCTTCGACCTTTACCGGCTCGCCGATGGTGGTGGCCTTGACGAATTCATCGCTCTCGCCACGGGCGTAGGCAGCTTCCAGGCCTTCCTGGGCGGTGGCGGCGTGGAATTCGGCCTGGCCGTCGACGATCAGGTTGTAGGCCTGGGATACGCGGTCCCAACGGTTGTCGCGGTCCATGGCGAAGTAGCGGCCCACCAGGCTGGCGATGCGGCCCTTGCCCAGGGCGGCGAAAGTGGCGTCCAGCAGCTCGATGGAGAATTGCGCGCTTTTTGGCGGGGTGTCGCGACCATCGAGGAAGGCGTGCAGGTAGATCTTGTCGGCGCCGCGCTTGAAGGCCAGCTCGGCCATCGCCACCAGATGGTCCTGGTGACTGTGAACGCCGCCGTCGGACAGCAGGCCCATGAAGTGCACGGCCTTGCCGGCGGCCACTGCTTTATCTACCGCTGCGCAGATAGTCGGGTTCTCGAAGAACTCGCCATCGCGGATCGATTTGGTCACGCGAGTGAAGTCTTGATATACCACTCGTCCGGCGCCGAGGTTCATGTGGCCGACTTCCGAGTTGCCCATTTGGCCGTCCGGCAGGCCCACGTCCATGCCCGAGCCGGAGATCAGGCCGTTGGGCACCGTCGCGGTCAGACGGTCGAGTACCGGCTTCTTGGCCGCGTACACCGCGTTGTCGTGGTGGCTTTCACTGTGTCCGAAGCCATCGAGAATTATCAGGACCAAAGGTTTAGGCGTGGTAGTCATAGATCCTCTCGCGGCGGTAATAAAGGAAGGCAATTGAAAAGGGAGTGGCAGTTTAAAGCGAAGTTCCGACCACGTCACCGCTTTACGGGGGTTGGCCCCCCCTGACGGCTGTGTATACTTACCGCCATTTTAACGCCCTGGAACCTCCTTGATGGTTGATCACCTGATTGCATTTGCCACTGCCCACTATCTGCTCGTGGGTGCCTTCGTCATCCTGCTGGCGCTGCTGATCGCTCACGAATTGAGCCGTGGTGGCCGCAGCCTGAGCACGTCGGAGCTGACCGCGCTGGTTAACAAGGACGAGGCCATTGTGGTGGATATTCGCCCGGCCAAGGATTTTGCCACGGGCCATATCGTCGGTGCCCTGAACATCCCTCAGGACAAGCTGATCGCGCGCCTGCCCGAGCTGGAAAAGCACAAGGCCAAGACCATCATCCTGGTCGACGCTCAGGGCCAGCACGCCGGCACCCACGCCCGCGAAATGCTCAAGACCGGTTTCATCGCCGCCAAGCTGTCCGGTGGCATCAGCAGCTGGCGCGCCGACAACCTGCCGCTGGTGAAGTGATATGAGCCAGGTCGTCGTATATTCCAGCGATTGGTGCCCTTACTGCATGCGGGCCAAGGCCCTGCTGGAGAAGAAGGGCGTTGCCTTCGAAGAAATCAAGGTCGATGGCAAGCCCCAGGTGCGTGCCGAAATGGCCCAGAAGGCGGGGCGCACGTCCGTGCCGCAGATCTGGATCGGCGCCAGGCACATCGGTGGGTGCGACGACCTGTTTGCCCTGGAGCGCGCCGGTAAACTCGATGCGCTGCTGCTCGTCTGACTCCTAACCCCTAAAAGACCCCAAGATCAAGAAGGATCTGCGATGACTGACCAACAGAACACCGAAGCAGCAGAAGCCCAAGGCCCACAATTTTCGCTGCAGCGTATCTATGTGCGTGACCTGTCGTTCGAAGCGCCGAAAAGCCCGGCGATCTTCCGCCAGGAATGGACTCCAAGCGTTGCCCTGGACCTGAACACCCGTCAAAAGGCACTGGAAGGCGACTTCCACGAAGTCGTGCTGACCTTGTCGGTCACCGTCAAGAATGGCGAAGAAGTGGCCTTCATCGCTGAAGTGCAACAGGCCGGTATCTTCCTGATCCAGGGCCTGGACGAAGCGTCCATGAGCCACACCCTGGGTGCGTTCTGCCCGAACATCCTGTTCCCGTATGCCCGCGAGACCCTGGACAGCCTGGTCACCCGTGGTTCGTTCCCTGCGCTGATGCTGGCTCCGGTGAACTTCGATGCCCTGTACGCTCAAGAGCTGCAGCGCATGCAACAGGAAGGCGCGCCGACGGTTCAGTAATCTCGAACCCGACGCAGAACCCAATGTGGGAGGGGGCTTGCTCCCGATAGCGGTGGATCAGTCACCTAGATGTCGACTGACACTCTGCCATCGGGAGCAAGCCCCCTCCCACATTTGTTATGTGTGCTATTTGAAGCCGAGTTGGCGCCAGCCTTCGTAGACGGCAACGGCGACGGTGTTCGACAGGTTCAAGCTGCGGCAGCCTTCGCGCATCGGCAGGCGCAGGCGATGGCCGTCGGGCAGGGCGTCGAGTACCTCGGCTGGCAGGCCACGGCTTTCCGGGCCGAACAGGAAGGCGTCGCCCTCGGCAAAGCTGGCATCATGAAACGGCCGCGAGCCTTTGGTGGTGAACGCGAACAAGCGCGGGTGTCCGAGGCTTTCCAGGCAGCTGACCAGGTCGGCATGGCGCTGGAGGGTGGCGTACTCGTGGTAGTCCAGCCCGGCACGACGAAGACGCTTGTCGTCCATGTCGAAGCCCAGGGGCTCGATCAAATGCAGGTGGCAGCCACTGTTGGCGCACAGCCTGATAACGTTGCCGGTATTCGGCGGAATTTCTGGTTGAAAAAGGATGACGTGAAACATGCACGGCTCCGAAGGCAAAGATGCGCTGCATTCTACCCCTGAAGAAGACCCAAGGCCGAAGCTAATGCCGAGGGTCATGGGCTCATTGGCGATTGTCGGCCTGATGGTTGGCCTGATGATCGGCCGCCTGACCACTCCTGACCCGGTCGAGTTGCAGCAGGTAGAGACGGCTGCGGACGGTGTGGTGGTGTGGTTCAACAGCGAACCCAAGCTGCACGGCGAGCACATCGACGGCACCGTGGCGCTGTTGTTCGACGCGCAAGGCAAGGCCGCCAGTGGGCAGCTCAAGGTCAACGACAAGGATGTGAACTGGCGCGTGCGCAAGACCGATGCGGGCTTGCTGCTGAACCTGGTGGCGGCTCGGCCGTTGCGCGGGGAGTGGAAAGGGGAGAAGGCCGATGGCCGCTGGCGGCTGGAGATCCATCTCCAAGAGCAATAAAAGAGGGAATCCCCGGCCTGCCTGTACCAAGGTTCCCAAAACGGGCTGGAGCTATGGGCGCTGAGCCACATAAGCCCCGGGTGTAAAGAAGGGAGTTCCCGGCCTGCCTGTACCAGGGCTCCCAAAACGGGGTGAAGCCAAAGGCTTCGGTGTTAAAGAGGGAGTCCTCGGCCTGCCTGTACCGAGGTTCCCGAAAGCGGTGTGGAGCGCGACGCGGTTCGCATCAAGCACCCCGGGTGTAAAGAGGGGATTCTCGGCCTGCCTGTACCAAGGTCCCCGAAACTGGGTTGTACTGGGGTTATTGCAGGGCGCGTGCCAGAGTGGCTAAGTTGTGGCGAAAAATTTCTCCAGAAAGCGAAAAGCCCCGGGATACGGGGCTTTGGTGTTTTCGAGGTTCAGCATTTTCTTAACAAAACGTTTGTTTCGGGCGTGGAACGTGTGCGCGATGCTAGAACAGGGTGCATTGAAGCGGTGCACGATTCTGAGTCCGTGTGGAGGTCCAAATGTGGGAGGGGGCTTGCTCCCGATGGCGGAGTGTCAGTCAGATAGATATCGACTGACACTCCGCCATCGGGAGCAAGCCCCCTCCCACATTAGATCTCGGTAGATTGGAGATCAGGCGTCGTCGCCCTCATCGTCATCACCACCATCGACCTTCATGCCCAACTCCTTGATCTTGCGCGTCAGGGTGTTGCGACCCCAACCCAGCAACACGGCGGCATCGCGACGGCGGCCGGCGGTGTGCTTCAGGGCCGTTTCGATCATGATCCGTTCGAACGCCGGTACGGCGCTGTCCAGCAGGTTCGACTGGCCGCGTGCCAGGGCCTGGTCGGCCCACTGGCGCAGCGCCTGCTCCCAGTTGGTCACGGGGGCCGAATCCTGCGGCAGGCTCAGCAGCTCCGGCGGCAGGTCGCCGATGTGCACTTCGCGGCCGGACGCCATCACGGTGATCCAGCGGCAGGTGTTCTCCAGCTGGCGCACGTTGCCGGGCCACGGCAGGTTTTTCAGGTATTCCTCGGTCTCGCTTTTCAGCAACTTCGGCTCGACGGCCAGCTCCTGGGCGGCGCGGCTGAGGAAGTGGCGGGCGAGGGTCGGAATATCTTCGCGGCGGTCCGACATCCGTGGGATGTGGATGCGGATCACGTTGAGACGGTGGAACAAGTCCTCACGGAACTTGCCTGCGTGCACCAGGGTTTCCAGGTTCTGGTGAGTCGCGGCGATGATGCGCACATCGACCTTGACCGGTGTGTGCCCGCCCACGCGATAAAACTCGCCGTCCGCCAGTACGCGCAGCAAGCGGGTCTGGGTGTCGGCCGGCATGTCGCCGATTTCATCGAGGAACAGCGTGCCGCCGTCTGCCTGTTCGAAACGCCCGCGACGCAGGTTGGCTGCGCCGGTGAACGCGCCTTTCTCATGGCCGAACAGCTCGGACTCCATCAGATCCTTGGGAATCGCCGCCATGTTCAGCGCGATAAACGGCGAGGCCGCGCGCGGGCTGTGACGGTGCAGGGCGTGGGCCACCAACTCTTTACCGGTACCCGACTCGCCGTTGATCAGCACGGTAATGTTGGAGTGGCTCAAGCGACCGATGGCGCGAAACACTTCCTGCATCGCCGGCGCTTCACCGATGATTTCCGGGGTGCGGGTCAGGGTCGGTGGGGCTTCCTGGTTCTGTTGTTCCTGGGCGTGCTGGTTGGCGCGCTTGACCAGCGCCACGGCCTCGTCCACGTCAAACGGCTTGGGCAGGTACTCGAAGGCACCGCCCTGATAGGACGCGACAGCGCTGTCCAGATCCGAGTGCGCAGTCATGATGATCACCGGCAGGCGCGGGTGCTGCTCGCGAATCCTCGCCAGCAGGTCCAGGCCACTGGCGCCGGGCATGCGGATGTCGGAGATGATCACGTCGGGCTGCTGACGCGCCAGGCGGCTCATGACCCCGTCGGCGCTGTCGAAGCTCTGGGTGGTCATGCCTTCCTGTTGCAAGGCTTTCTCGAGGACCCAGCGGATAGAACGGTCGTCATCGACGATCCACACAGTTTCACTACGGCTCATGTCGATGAGGCTCCTTGTTCCAGAGGCAGAAAGATCGAGAATGTGGTGTGGCCGGGATGGCTCTCACATTCGATCAGACCCTGGTGCTGGCTGATGATGTTCTGGGTAATGGCCAGGCCCAGCCCGGTACCGTCCGGGCGGCCGCTGACCATGGGAAAGAAGATGGTTTCCTGAAGTTCCGCAGGGATGCCTGGGCCGTTGTCGATGATCTCAACCTTGGTCACCAGGCGATGGCGCACGTGGCCGATGGTGAACTGGCGCAGGGCGCGGGTGCGCAGGCTGATGCGGCCCAGGCGCAACTCGTTCTGGCTGCTGATGGCCTGCATGGCATTGCGTACGATATTGAGCACCGCCTGGATCATCTGCTCGCGGTCGATCAATACGTCGGGAATGCTCGGGTCGTAGTCGCGCACCAAGGTGATGCAGCCCTGGCTTTCGGCCTCGACCAACTGACAAACGCGCTCCAGTACTTCGTGCACGTTGGTCATCGCCAGCGACGGCAGCTTGTTGGAGCCGAGCATGCGGTCCACCAGGTTACGCAGGCGGTCAGCCTCTTCGATGATGACGTTGGTGTAGTCCTTGAGGTGCTCGTCCGGCAGCTCGCGGGCCAGCAACTGCGCCGCGCCGCGAATGCCACCCAGCGGGTTCTTGATCTCATGGGCCAGGCCGCGTACCAGCATCTTGCTGGTTTCCTGCTTGGACAGCTGGGCTTCTTCCTTGGTGATTCGCAGCAGGCGGTCGCGGGGGTGCACTTCAAGCAGCAGCAGGGTGGCGCCGTTGCTCAGGATCGGGGTCACGGCGTAGTCGACGGTCAGCGTCTGGCCGGTCAGTGCCGTGAGCATCGCTTCACGCTTGGTGAACGGATGTGCCTGCTCCACGGCTTGGCGCAACGAACTCAAGGCTTCGGCCGACTCGGTGAACAATTCGCTGATGAACTGCCCATGGCTGCGCTGGCCACTGATGGCCAGGAGCATTTCCGCCGCCGGGTTCATGTACTCAAGGCGCAGGTCGTCATTGAGCAGGATGGTCGCGGTGGTCAGGTTGTCGAGTAGCAAACGGTGCAGTGCATCGCTGATGGTCATCGGGACCTCTTTTGGAGCAAGGCGCGGGCTTGAGGCACACGCTGATACAAGGAAAATGCAAAAACCAAACCAAGGCTCCGAAAAGAAGCGTTAAACCCCTGAAATAGGGGTTTAAGGCGCGAAACTGTGGCGTTCTGCCAGCTTGATCGGGAAGTTTCGAACCAAAATGGTGTGAGGCAGTGGGAAGGGTGCAGGATGTCGCACCAATATAGTGCGGTTTTGTGAAGGTTGTTCAGGAAGTGCCGAAATCACACAAATCAAATCAGGGAGGGGTTGCCCCTCTCCCACATTTTTGGATCGGGTTTACAGTTTTAGTCTTTGTAGATACACAGCTCGGCCGTAGCGCGGATCATCGCCAGTTGCCGCAGTGGGTCGTTCAGCGGCTCATGCACTGCTTCGGCCAGCCATTGAGGGCACTGCGGGTCGGTACGTTGTGGGGTGAAGTCCGCCAGTTGTTGCAGCAGGCGTTTTTGCAATTGATCCAGTTGCGGGCGAATCTGCTTCACCAGGTCCGGGCGCGGGTCGTCGGGTGCCTTGCCCTGGAACTGCCAATCGGATAAGTGGGTGTACTGCACCAGCTTGTTTGCCTCGATCTGTGCCGAGAAAAATTGCTCGGCGGCGGCGGGGGCCAGTTTGTAGCTCGGCGCCTGGGCGACGACACTGGCGATCACCTCTTGTTCGCGCTTCTTATCCTCTACAGGTTTTTTGCTGTCCCATTTGCTCAGGGCCACCTGGTCGGCGATCTCCAGGCGTTCGGCGATGCTGTTGAGCAGCGGCTCAAGAGTGGGTGGCGCAGCCAATGCGCTGGCGCTGAAAAACACTAAAGCGAACGCAAGTCGACGTTTCAATACTGATCTCCTTGTGGGAGGGAGGGGGGGATTCGGGTTAATTCCCGGGCAAAAAAAGACCTCCCGAAGGAGGCCTTTTTCTTCACGCTGCGTCAAGCAGCGCTACCGGATCAGCAGCTGTAGTACAGCTCGTATTCCAGTGGGTGTACGAAGGTGCGTACTTTGATTTCTTCTTCGCTTTTCAGCTCGATGTAGGCATCGATGAAGTCGTCGCTGAATACGCCGCCTTTGGTCAGGAACGCACGGCCCTTGTCCAGCTCTTCCAGGGCTTCTTTCAGGCTGCCGCACACTTGTGGGATCTCTTTGGCCTCTTCAGGCGGCAGGTCGTACAAGTTTTTGTCGGCGGCGTCGCCAGGGTGGATCTTGTTCTGGATACCGTCCAGGCCGGCCATGACCAGGGCAGCGAAGGCCAGGTATGGGTTGGCTGCCGGATCCGGGAAGCGGGCTTCGATACGGCGAGCGCGCGGGCTGGACACGTAAGGAATACGGATCGAGGCGGAACGGTTGCGAGCCGAGTAGGCCAGCATTACCGGTGCTTCGAAACCTGGGACCAGACGCTTGTAGGAGTTGGTCGACGGGTTGGTGAAGCCGTTCAGGGCCTTACCGTGCTTGATGATGCCGCCGATGAAGTACAGGGCGGTGTCGGACAGGCCGGCATAACCTTCGCCAGCGAAGGTATTCTTGCCTTCTTTGGCGATGGACAGGTGAACGTGCATACCCGAACCGTTATCGCCGTACAGCGGCTTAGGCATGAAGGTAGCGGTACGGCCGTAGGCATCAGCCACGTTGTGTACGCAGTACTTCAGGGTCTGGACTTCGTCAGCCTTGGCAACCAGGGTGTTGAATTTCACACCGATTTCGTTCTGGCCGGCAGTCGCCACTTCGTGGTGGTGAACTTCGATGACCAGGCCCATTTCTTCCATGGCGTTGCACATGGAGGTACGGATTTCGTGGTCGTGGTCGAACGGCGGAACTGGGAAGTAGCCACCTTTGATGCCTGGACGGTGGCCTTTGTTGCCGCCTTCCACGTCCTGGTCGGACATCCACGAACCTTGTTCGGAGAAAATCTTGAACATGGAACCGGAGATGTCGGACTTGAACTTGACCGAATCAAAGATGAAGAATTCTGGTTCCGGGCCTACGAATACGGTGTCGCCGATACCGGTCGACTTCAGGTATTCCTCGGCACGCTTGGCGATCGCACGTGGGTCGCGGTCGTAGCCTTGCATGGTCGAAGGCTCGATCACGTCGCAGACGATGATCAGCGTTGGGTCTTCGGTGAACGGGTCGAGGACGGCAGTGCTGTCGTCCGGCATCAGGATCATGTCGGAGGCTTCGATGCCTTTCCAACCAGCGATGGAGGAACCGTCGAACATTTTGCCTTCTTCGAAGAAAGCATCATCCAGCGCGTCGCGAGCCGGCATGGTCACGTGGTGCTGAGTGCCTTTGGTGTCCGTGAAGCGCAGATCAATCCATTTAACGTCATGATCTTTGATGAGTTGAACCGACTTCGACATAGTGTCCTCCGGGTGGCTTCGGGCTGGGGTAGTGGAGTTAGCCCTTAGAATGTGGGTGATGCCGGCGCGGATAGTCCGCCATGGCAACCTGCCTCACAAGAGAGCAAATTGCATGCCAGTGCGCCAACATGGGTTTTTTGCTCCAAAAACGCCCTATAAAAGGTACATAGCGACAAAAGCCCGAAATTCGAGCACTGAAATGTGGCGCCTGGCGATGCAAATGCACCTCTTTAGTGCGTGACGAGTGTTGTGCATATTAACTGGTTAAACCTTGAGCGATTTCCGCTATAATCCGCGCCCCCCTTTTTCGGCAGGCCCTGCGCGCGCTGTTTCCATGAAATTAATCGTTAAAGTCTTCCCCGAGATCACCATCAAGAGCCGACCGGTACGGATGCGTTTCATCCGTCAGTTGGCCAAGAACATCCGTGCCGTGCTCCGCGATCTGGACCCGGCTGTGGTGGTGAACGGTGTGTGGGACAACCTCGAGCTGGAAACCCGCCTGACCGACGCCAAAGCCTTGAAGGACATGACCGAGCGCCTGAGCTGCATGCCGGGTATCGCGCATTTCCTGCAGGTGGATGAGTACCCGCTGGGCGACTTCGACGACATCACCGAAAAATGCAAACGGCACTTCGGCGACAGCCTTGAAGGCAAGATTTTTTCGGTGCGCTGCAAGCGTGCCGGCAAGCACCCATTCAGCTCCATGGACGTCGAGAAATACGTCGGCAGCAAGCTGCGTCGCGAGTGCGGCGCCGCCGGAATTTCCCTCAAGGCGCCGCAAATTGAAGTGCGCATGGAAATTCGCGACCAACGGTTGTTTGTGATTCACAGCCAGCACGACAGCATCGGCGGCTATCCGCTGGGCGCCCTGGAACAGACCCTGGTCCTCATGTCCGGCGGTTTCGATTCCACGGTGGCGGCCTACCAGATCATGCGCCGCGGCCTGATGAGCCACTTCTGCTTCTTTAACCTGGGCGGACGTGCACACGAATTGGGCGTGATGGAAGTTGCGCACTTTATCTGGAAGAAGTACGGCAGCTCCCAACGCGTGCTATTTGTGAGCGTACCGTTCGAGGAAGTGCTGGGCGAAATTCTCGGTAAAATCGATAACAGTCATATGGGCGTAGTTTTGAAGCGTATGATGTTGCGCGCCGCGTCCCGAATCGCCGATCAGTTGCAGATCGACGCACTGGTGACCGGTGAAGCGATTTCCCAGGTTTCCAGCCAGACGCTGCCGAACCTGTCGTTGATCGACTGCGTGACCGAGAAGCTGGTATTGCGCCCGCTGATCGCCAGCCACAAGCAGGACATCATCGACTTGGCAGAAGCAATCGGCACCGCCGACTTTGCCAAGCACATGCCTGAATACTGCGGGGTCATTTCGGTGAACCCCAAGACCCACGCCAAGCGCAACCGCGTGGAGTACGAAGAACAACAGTTTGATATGGCGGTTCTGGAGCGTGCGATCCAGAACGCCAAGCTGGTCCCGATCGATCGTGTTATCGACGAGTTGGGCCAGGATGTGCAGATCGAAGAAGTTGGCGAAGCCCTGGCCGGTCAGATCGTCATCGACATCCGTCACCCGGATGCCGCTGAAGATGAGCCGCTGGAAGTCGCCGGCATCGACGTACAAACGCTGCCGTTCTATGCATTGAACGCGCGTTTCAAGGAACTGGATAACAGCCGTCAGTACCTGCTGTATTGCGACAAAGGCGTGATGAGTCGCCTGCATGCCCACCATTTGCTCAGTGAGGGGCATGCCAATGTGCGCGTTTATCGACCGAGCTAAGAGCCCGGGGCTGTTTGCCTGTGGCCTGCGTCACCGGCCCCCCGACTCTGCCGTCAAGCTGTAACGGCAAGGCCTGACTCTACTGTTAATCGCTGCCACGACCTGTCAGCACACCGAATCCTCTGATCGAGATACACAAGTGATCGAAAATCTACGTAACATCGCCATCATTGCCCACGTTGACCATGGTAAAACCACCCTGGTAGACAAACTCCTGCGTCAATCCGGCACCCTGGAGCGCAACGAGCTCAACGACGAGCGCGTGATGGACTCCAACGACCAGGAAAAAGAGCGCGGTATTACCATCCTGGCTAAAAACACCGCTATCAACTGGAACGGCTACCACATCAACATCGTGGACACCCCGGGCCACGCCGACTTCGGCGGCGAAGTAGAACGCGTAATGTCGATGGTTGACTCCGTTCTGCTGCTGGTTGACGCTCAAGACGGCCCTATGCCGCAAACCCGTTTCGTGACCAAGAAGGCTTTCGAAGCCGGCCTGCGTCCGATCGTGTGCATCAACAAGGTTGACCGTCCAGGCGCGCGTCCGGACTGGGTTCTGGACCAGATCTTCGACCTGTTCGACAACCTGGGCGCCACCGAAGAGCAACTTGATTTCCAAGTGATCTACGCATCGGCCCTGAACGGTATTGCCGGTCTGGAACACACCGCCATGGCGGAAGACATGACCCCGCTGTACCAGGCGATCGTTGACCACGTTCCACCACCGAAGGTTGACCGTGACGGTCCGTTCCAGATGCAAATCTCGGCACTGGACTACAACAGCTTCCTGGGTGTTATCGGCGTTGGCCGTATCGCCCGTGGTAGCGTCAAGCCGAACACCCCGGTTGTCGCTATCGGCGCCGACGGCAAGAAGCGTAACGGTCGTATCCTGAAGCTGATGGGTCACCACGGCCTGCACCGTATCGACGTTGAAGAAGCCTTCGCCGGCGACATCGTGTGCGTCAGCGGTATGGACTCGCTGTTTATCTCCGACACCCTGTGCCAGCCGGACACTGTCGAGGCGATGAAGCCTCTGACCGTTGACGAGCCAACCGTTTCCATGACCTTCCAGGTAAACGACTCGCCTTTCTGCGGTAAAGAAGGCAAGTTCGTGACTTCCCGTAACATCAAGGAACGTCTGGACAAAGAGCTGCTGTACAACGTTGCACTGCGCGTTGAAGAAGGCGACTCGGCTGACAAGTTCAAGGTTTCCGGCCGTGGTGAGCTGCACCTCTCGGTACTGATCGAAACCATGCGTCGCGAAGGCTTCGAAATGGGCGTTGGTCGTCCAGAAGTGATCATCCGTCAGGTTGACGGCGTGAAGCAGGAACCGTTCGAAAACGTCACCATCGACACCCCTGAAGAATCCCAGGGCAAGGTCATGGAAGAGATGGGCCTGCGTAAGGGCGACCTGACCAACATGGTGCCGGATGGCAAAGGCCGTGTGCGTCTGGAATACAACATCCCTGCTCGTGGTCTGATCGGTTTCCGTAACCAGTTCCTGACCCTGACCAACGGTGCTGGCATCCTGACCTCGATCTTCGATCGCTACGACACCATGAAGTCCGGCGACATGTCCGGCCGTCAGAACGGTGTTCTGGTCTCGGTAGAAACCGGCAAGGCACTGACCTACTCCCTGGAAACCCTCCAGGCGCGTGGCAAGCTGTTCGTTGAACACGGTCAAGAGATCTACAACGGTCAGATCGTTGGTCTGAACAGCCGTGACAACGACATGGGCGTCAACCCAACCAAAGGCAAGAAGCTCGACAACATGCGTGCTTCGGGTAAAGACGAAACCATCGCCCTGGTTCCACCTGTTCGCTTCACCCTGGAACAGGCCCTGGAATTCATCCAGGACGACGAGCTGTGCGAAGTGACGCCGAAGTCGATCCGCCTGCGTAAGAAGATCCTGGACGAAGGCGAGCGTACCCGCGCTGCCAAGAAATCCAAGAACTGAGTTAACTCAGGCTGAATGAAAAACGCCCCCGGTCGAAAGGCCGGGGGCGTTTTTTTATGCCTGCAGTTTTGGTGGTGGTTGTACTGGCCTCATCGGGGGGCAAGCCTCCTCCCACCTTTGAATGTGTTCACAGATCAAATGTGGGAGGGGGCTTGCCCCCGATGAGGCCCTTGAGAGCCCCGCAAAACCCGAATCAGAACTTATCGAGGGTCTTGAATTTGGTCTCGCGCACCACTTCCTTCGGCTTGTACGCGCAATACCCCGGCCGCGGCCCGATTTTCGGGTGGTTGCGGCAGGTATCCGGGCGCTTGTCATAAATAGTGCAGAAGCGCGTCTTACGATCCAGGTACAGGCAGTCGTTGTTGCTCATGCGCTGCAGGGTAAAAATCTCGGATTTGTTGTTGTAGCGCTCGACGATGCCTTCCTTCTGCAACCGCTTGGCGATGTTCTTCGGCGGGTCGCCGCGCTCGAACTCATCGACGATGCCAATGCGGATCAGGTCCTTGATCTTCACCTCAACCGGCAGTGTGCAGCAGCTGGACACGCAGCCGCCGCACATGTGGGCGGAATATTTCTGCCAAGTCTCGAGACGGTCGAGTTCCGCGGCGGCGATCAGTTGAGGCTTCATCGGGGTTCCAAAAGGTGGGGCTGTATCTGGGCGCGCGATAATACCGGGATTGGTGTTTTTTTGAACAATATTTTGCGTATTTCAGCTCAAAGGCTTGGACATGGGCAGATCGGGCACGACCCCTGCATCAAATGCCTGTAAAGGTGAATGAGTTAAAAAACTGCCGAACCAGAGCGTCTACCGTCTGTCAGACCGACTAGGCTCTAGCAACTCCTTCAATCTCGCCCGAGGTCGCACCGATGTCTCAGGAACCGCTTGCACGAGAAGCAGAGGTAGCCGCATTCCGCGATGCTGTCTTGACCAAACTCACCTACGCGGTGGGCAAAGACCCGGACCATGCCTTCGACCACGACTGGTTCGAAGCCATTGCCCTGGCCGCCCGCGACCAGATGGTCGACCACTGGATGGACCACACGCGGCGTATCTACCGCAAAGGCCAGAAGCGGGTTTATTACCTCTCCCTGGAATTCCTTATCGGCCGTCTGCTCTACGACAGCCTGAGTAACCTCGGCGTGCTGGAGATCGCTCGCGAAGCGCTGTCTGAGCTCGGTGTGGACCTCGAACGCATCCGCCTGCTCGAGCCCGACGCGGCGCTTGGCAACGGCGGCCTGGGCCGTCTGGCGGCGTGCTTTATGGAAAGCATGTCGACCTTGGGCATCGCCGGCCACGGCTATGGCATTCGTTATGAGCACGGTTTGTTCCGTCAGGCGATTGTCGATGGCTGGCAGCAGGAGCAGACCGAGCGCTGGCTGGATTTCGGCAACCCGTGGGAATTCGAACGGGCCGAGGTGATTTACCCGATTGGCTTTGGCGGCAGCGTCGAAACCCTGCCGGATGCCTCCGGCAAGCAGATCCAGGTGTGGACGCCCAACGAAACCGTGCGCGCCGTTGCCTACGACACCCCGGTGGTCGGCTGGCGCGGCGCCAGCGTCAATACTTTGCGCCTGTGGCGTGCCCGTGCGGTGGAAGACCTGCACCTGGAGCGCTTCAACGCCGGTGACCATTTGGGCGCCGTCGCCGAAGTGGCCCGCGCCGAGAGCATCTCCCGAGTGCTTTACCCGGCGGACAGCACCGAAGCGGGGCAGGAACTGCGCCTGCGCCAGGAATACTTTTTCGTCGCCGCCTCCTTGCAGGACCTGTTGCGTCGCCACAAGAACATGCACGGCTCGGTCCTGAGCCTGGGTGAACACGCGGCGATCCAGCTCAACGACACCCACCCCTCGATCGCCGTGGCCGAGTTGATGCGCCAGTTGGTCGACCTGCACGACATTCCGTGGGAAGCCGCGTGGGATGTCACCGTCGAAACCCTGTCGTACACCAACCACACCCTGTTGCCCGAAGCCCTGGAAACCTGGCCGGTCGGTCTGATGGAACGCATGCTGCCCCGGCACATGCAGATCATCTACCTGATCAACGCGCAGCACATCGATGCGCTGCGCGCCAAGGGTATTCATGACTTCGACGTACTGCGCGCCGTCTCCCTGATCGAAGAAGACAACGGCCGCCGTGTGCGCATGGGTAACCTGGCGTTCCTCGGCTCCCACAGCGTCAACGGCGTGTCCGGCCTGCACACCCAACTGATGCGCAGCACAGTGTTCTCCGAACTGCACAAGCTCTACCCGGAGCGCATCAACAACAAAACCAACGGCATTACCTTCCGCCGCTGGCTGTACCAGGCGAACCCCAAGCTCACCGATATGCTGGTGGACGCCTTGGGCCCGGACATTCTCGACAACATGGAAACCCGCCTGGGCGAGCTGGAAACCTTCGCCGAGAAACAGGCCTTCCGCAAAGCCTTCGCCGACCAGCGCCTGCACAGTAAGCGTGCACTGGCCGAGATCATCCATGAGCGCCTGGGCATTTCGGTGAACCCGGCGGCGATGTTCGACGTGCAGGTCAAGCGTATCCACGAATACAAGCGCCAACTCCTGAACCTGCTGCACACCGTGGCGCTGTACCAGGCGATCCGTGCCGAGCCGGGCACCGACTGGGTGCCACGGGTGAAGATCTTCGCGGGCAAGGCGGCGGCCAGTTATCACCAGGCCAAGTTGATCATCAAGCTGACCAACGACATCGCGCGCACCGTCAACAACGACCCGACCGTGCGCGGCTTGCTCAAGGTGGTGTTCCTGCCCAACTACAACGTTAGCCTGGCAGAAAGCATCATCCCGGCGGCGGACTTGTCGGAGCAGATCTCCACCGCCGGCTTTGAAGCATCGGGCACCAGTAACATGAAGTTCGGCCTCAACGGCGCGCTGACCATCGGCACCATGGACGGCGCCAACGTGGAAATGCACGAGCGCGTAGGGGCCGATCACATGTTTATCTTCGGCCTCAGCGCGCAGCAGGTCGAGGCGCGTAAACATGCCGGTGAATTCAACGCCGGGCCCGACATTGCTGCGTCCCATCGTCTGAACGACGTGCTGCAAGCGATTCGGGGCGGGGTGTTTTCGCCGGATGATCCGGGCCGCTATGTGGGCTTGATCGACGGGTTGATCGACTACGACCGCTTCCTGGTCTGTGCCGATTTCGATTCCTACTGGGATGCCCAGGCGCGGGTCGAAGCGCATTGGCATGATTCCAAGGCGTGGTGGCGTTCGGCGGTGCTCAATACCGCACGGATGGGCTGGTTCTCGTCGGACCGGACGATCCGCGAGTACGCAACCGAAATCTGGAAAGCCTTGGACTAAACACTGCGATAGCAAATGTGGGAGGGGGCTTGCTCCCGATAGCAGAGTGTCAGTTTGCAGATATGTCGACTGGTACACCGCTATCGGGAGCAAGCCCCTCCCACATTGGTTGCGCGTCGATATACTGAGCGCCGGTTTGCTTAGGGAATATCGACCATGCAATGGATTTTCATGCTGATTGGCCTGGTGCTCGGCTGGACGCTCGATGAGTCGTTCTACGATGCGGGTATCGGTGCGCTGTTGGGGTTGGGCATTGGCCAGGCGATTCGCCTGTCCAAGCTGGCGACCCAGGCGCAGCAGCAGGCTTCTCAGTTGGAAACCACGCAGAAGGCGCTGATCGCCCTGGGTGAGCGCCTGCGGCAACTGGAAGTACCCACGTCGACGAGCCCTGTCATTGTCGAAACACCTGTCTCTGAGCCGGCACCTGTCGCCAAGGCGCCCGAACTGGTGTGGGAGCTGCCGGCTGAATTGGCGCCTGTCGCGATGGTCGCCGAACCGAGCCAACCACTGCCGGACGACGTCTGGGCGCCAGCCCCGACGCCACGCCCGCCTCAAGAACCTGTCGCTCCCCGTGACCCCAACCTGATCGAACGCGCCATCAGCGGCGCACGCAACTGGCTGTTTGGGGGCAACACCGTGCTGCGTGTCGGCGTGGTGCTGCTGTTCCTCGGCCTGGCCTTCCTGCTGCGCTACGCCACCGAAGGCATGGTGGTGCCGATCGAGCTGCGTTACGCCGGGGTTGCTGCAGCGGCCCTTGGCCTGCTGGGCCTTGGCTGGTGGCTGCGGCTGCGCAACAGCAACTACGGCTTGATGCTGCAAGGCACCGGGATCGCGGTGCTGTACCTGACGGTGTTTGCCGCGATGCGCCTGCACCCGTTGATCGACCCGAGTGCGGCGCTGGGCCTGCTGGTGGCGGTCACGGTCTTCTCAGCGATCCTGGCGATTACCCAGGATGCGTTGGGACTGGCCTGTGCGGCAGCGCTCGGCGGTTTCGCGGCGCCGATCCTGACGTCGACCGGCGCCGGCAGCCACGTCGCGCTGTTCAGTTATTTTGCCCTGCTCAACGCCGGTATCCTTGCCATCGCGTGGTTCAAGGCCTGGCGCTTGCTCAACCTGATCGGCTTTGTCGGCACCTTCGGTATCGGCTTTGCCTGGGGCATGCGTTCCTATGCGCCGGAACTGCTGTGGAGTACCGAGCCGTTCCTGATCCTGTTCTTCCTGATGTACCTGGCTATCGGCCTGTTGTTCGCCCGGCGCAAGTTGCGTGAGATGGGCGATGCACCCGAAGGCCGTGATGCGTTGTTGCGCTGGTCGGCATCCAAAGGCGATTACGTCGATGGCAGCATGCTGTTCGGCCCGCCGCTGGTGGGTTTTGGCCTGCAGTTCGCGCTGGTGCAGCACCTTGAGTTCGCCGCTGCGTTCAGCGCACTGGGCCTGGGCATCCTCTACATGGGCCTGGCCCGCGTGCTCAGTGGCGGGCGCGCTTTGCTGCTGGCGGAAACCTGTCTGGCCCTGGGGGTGATCTTTGCCAGCCTGGCGATTCCCCTGGGCCTCGATGCACGCTGGACCGCAGCCGCCTGGGCGGTGGAGGGCGCCGGGATCTTCTGGCTCGGCTTGCGTCAGCAGCGGCCGTTGGCGCGGGCATTTGGCCTGTTGCTGCAATTGGGCTCGGCGCTGGCGTTTCTCAGTGAACTACGCATCGGCGAACACACGCTGTTGGAGGGGGCGCCCTTGGGGGCGCTGTTGTTGGGCGCGGCGTTGTTGTTCAGCTTTGACCAACTGCGCAAGGCCGCGATGGAACAAGCGGCAGACTGGGAGCGCAAGGGCCTGCCGGTTCTGGCCAGCCTCGGCCTGACCTGTGTGTACTTGCTCGCGCCGCTGCTGTTGCTGACTCAAGGCGTTGCCATCAGTTGGGCGCTCGCGGGTCTGGCGACACTGTTTATCGGCTTGCGGATTGGCTCGCGCACCTTCCTGTTCACGGCGTTTGCCGTACAACTGCTGGGCGGGGCGTTGTTCCTGCTGCGCCTGCAAGGCGGCGACTCGGCAGCGGTATTCAACGCCGGTTGGAACGGCCTGCTCACCGCGTCGTTGGTCGGCCTGGCGTTGATCGGCGGCATGCTGCTGGCGGCGCGTGACGACATGGTACGCAGCGATGTGCGCCTGTTGCGCGGGCTGTCCGTGGTGCTGTTGGCCGGGTTGGTGCTGATCAATCTCGCCGTGTTGTTTGTACTGCCATGGGAAAGCGCCAGTGGTGTGTGGGCGGCCAGTGGGTTGTTGATCATCTGGTTGAGCCTGTACCTGCAACAGCGCGTCAGTTTCGTGTTCGGGTTACTGCTGCAAGTGATCGGCGGCGCGTCGTTCCTGCTGGCGGTGCCGGAGCTGCTCGGGCCTCTGACCAGCGAGGGTTTGCGTCCGCTGGGGCATAGTGGCTTCTGGACGCCGATGGTGTTGGGCCTGGCCGCCTTGATCGGTGCCTGGCGCTTGCAACGTGAGCCCCATGCGCCGGTGTTTGCCGTACTCAAGCTGCAACGCCTGTCTGACCTGCTGCTGGTGTGGGGCGCGGCGTGGTGGGCGTTGGCGCTGATCGCTGAAGTGCTGCGGTTTATTCCCGACGAGCTCCAGGGCTCGTTCCTGCTGGGTATAGCGGCGGTCAGCGTGGCGATCTGGGCGCTGCTCGCGACGCGGCTGCGCTGGGCATCGCTGGGCGTGTTGTGCATCTTGTTGATGCCGGCGGCGGGCCTGGTGCTGCTGGTGTCCGCGCATCACTATTACCACCCGGCGGCGCAGTACGGCTGGCTGGCCTGGTTGGCAGTATTTGGCGTGCATTTCATCGCGCTGCGGCGTTTAGCGACGGTGGTGCCGGCCAACGTCCTGAGCGTTGCTCACGTGTTGGGTTGCTGGATGTTGATCGGTGTATTGGCGCTGGAACTGCGCTACGCCCTGTTGTTGCTGTCGAGCGAATACAACGCCTGGCGTTGGTTGGGCTGGGCGATCCTGCCAAGTCTGTATCTGGTGCTGGCTGCTGCACCGCGCAACTGGCCGTGGCCGGTGTCGGCGTATCCACGGGAATATCGAGTGTTGGCGGCACTCCCATTGGCGGTACTGATGCTGGGCTGGTTCTGGCTGGCGAATACCTTCAGCGACGGCACGGCAAAGCCGTTGCCCTATGTGCCGTTGCTCAACCCGCTGGATCTGGGCTTGCTGTTTGCGCTGCTGGGCGTGTACCTGTGGTCGCCCAGCGTGGCGCCGCAGCGAGGGCCGCGTGCTGAATTGATCGCCCAAGGCATTGCCGGTATTTCGCTGTTCACGTTCTTTACGGCCCTGGTGATGCGCACCGCACACCACTGGGGCGGCGTGCCGTTCCATCTGGATGCGTTGCTGGAGTCGATGTTGGTGCAAGCCGGTCTGTCGATTGTCTGGACCCTGATCGCCCTCGGCCTGATGATCGGCGGCCACCTGCGCCATCGCCGCGAAGTGTGGCTGATCGGTGCGGCGTTGATCGCGGTGGTGGTGGCCAAGCTGTTCTTTGTCGAGCTGAGCAACCGTGGCGGCCTGGCGCGGATCGTGTCGTTTATCGGCGTGGGCGGGTTGTTGCTGGTGGTGGGCTACTTTGCGCCGCTGCCGCCCAAGCGTGCCGAACCTGTGTTGGAAACTGAAGGAGCATCCTCTTGATCGGTAAGTTGAGCGTGGTCGTGCTGGGCATGTGTACGACGTTGTCGGTGTGGGCGCAGGAAACGCCGGCCGACTTCAGCAGCCAGGTGCCGCTGAGCGTCAGCGGCAACGGCCCCTGGTATCGCCTTGAGTTGCCGTTGGCCGTGCAACTGAATGCGCGCCAGGCTGACCTCAGCGATGTGCGCGTGTTTAACGCTGCCGGTGAACCCCAGGCCTACGCGCTGTCGCGTCAAACGTCGCAACGCACCGAACGTCGTGAAGTCACCGACGTGAAGTGGTTCCCGCTGTACGCCGCCGACACCCAGGCAACCTTGCCCGGTGTCGTGATGAAAACCACGGCCGAAGGCACCCTGGTGGAAATCAAGCCGTCCACCGCACCGGAGCCGGGTAAGCAGGTGCTGCGCGGCTGGGTGCTCGACGCCAGTAGGATCAAGGCGCCTTTGCAGCAGTTGAGCCTGGACTGGAGTCGCGAGCAAGAGGGCTTCCAGCGCTTCAGCATTGAAGCCAGTGATGACTTGCAGCACTGGGAATCCTGGGGGGATGGGCAAGTCGCGCGTTTGTCGTTTGCCGACGAGCGGGTCGAGCAGCATGACGTCAGCTTACCGGGGCAATCCGCGCGTTACCTGCGCCTGGTGTGGAAGGGGCAAGCGGCGCCGTTGCTGACCTCGGCCAAGTTGGCCAGTGCAACCAGCAGCAGCCTGCCGATGCCGCTGGTATGGTCGCAGCCGCTCTCGGGCACGCGGCTCAAGGCGGGCGAGTACAGCTGGAAGCTGCCCACCGGGCTGGGTGTCGAGCGCTTGCGTATCGAGTTGAAGCAGCCCAATACGCTGGCGCCGGTGACCCTGGCGGGGCGACGCGATGGCAATCAGGCCTGGCAGCCGTTGAGCAATGGCGTGTTGTATCGCCTGACTCAAAATGGTCAGGACGTGGTGCAGGACGAATTGCAGCTGCCCGGCCAGACGGTCACCGAACTCAAGTTGCAGGTCGACGAGCGCGGCGGCGGCCTGGGCGTCGAAGCGCCGGCCCTGCACTTCGCGGTGCGCGCCACGCAGTTGGTGTTCCTGGCGCGGGGCGAGCCACCGTTCACGCTGGCGTTGGGGAATGCCTCGGTGAAGGCGGCGAACCTGCCGCTGTCGACGCTGATCCCCGATTACAACGCCGAGCGCCTCAACACCATGGGTCAGGCCAAGGTGGCCGGGGCCGTCGCGGTCACTTCGCCGGTGGTCACTGCGGCTGTCGACAGCGGGCCGAACTGGAAAACATTCGGACTCTGGGCCGTGTTACTGCTCGGCGTCGCTGCACTGGGAGCCATGGCCTACAGTTTGCTGCGCAAGCCGCCGGTGGCACGTTAAATAAAGTCCATGAACTCTATTGGGTTTTAATCCTCTGATAGGAGGAAATACGCCCCGACTCGCGTTAAACTGCGCGGGTTTTTAGCCCCCCCCATTCATCGGAGCCTTCCATGTCCCGCGTTACCTTGAGTCGCTATTTGATTGAGCAGACCCGCAGCAACAACACGCCTGCCGATCTGCGCTTCCTTATCGAAGTGGTGGCGCGTGCTTGCAAGGAAATCAGCCACGCCGTATCCAAAGGCGCATTGGGTGGTGTCCTGGGCAGCATGGGCACTGAAAACGTGCAGGGCGAAGTCCAGAAGAAGCTCGACGTGATCTCCAACGAGATCCTGCTCGAAGCCAACGAATGGGGCGGTCACCTGGCCGGCATGGCGTCCGAAGAAATGGACAATGCCTACCAGATCCCGGGCAAATACCCGAAGGGCGCCTACCTGCTGGTGTTCGACCCACTGGACGGTTCGTCCAACATCGACATCAACGCCCCGGTTGGCACCATCTTCTCGGTACTGCGTTGCCCGAGCGAATACCTGAGCCAGAACGAAGCCCTGAACGAAAAGGCCTTCCTGCAGCCAGGCACCGAGCAGGTCGCTGCCGGCTACGCGATCTACGGCCCACAGACCATGCTGGTGCTGACCTTGGGCGATGGCGTCAAAGGCTTCACCCTGGACCGTGAAATGGGCAGCTTCGTCCTCACCCATGAAGACATCACCATCCCGGCTTCCACCCAGGAATTCGCGATCAACATGTCCA
Organism: Pseudomonas sp. BIGb0381; assembly: GCF_024809815.1. Lineage (NCBI taxonomy): Bacteria > Pseudomonadati > Pseudomonadota > Gammaproteobacteria > Pseudomonadales > Pseudomonadaceae > Pseudomonas > Pseudomonas sp. BIGb0381. The sequence continues at coordinate 53,337 of NZ_JANUEN010000010.1, read as the reverse complement.
ACCAGCGTCACTGGGAAGAACCGGTCAAGCGCTACGTGAACGAGTTGATGGAAGGCGAAGAAGGCCCGTTGAAGAAGAACTTCAACATGCGTTGGGTCGCCGCGATGGTGGCCGACGTGCACCGTATCCTGACCCGTGGCGGCCTGTTCATGTACCCACGCGACAGCCGCGAGCCGTCCAAGCCGGGCAAACTGCGCCTGATGTACGAAGCCAACCCGATGTCCTTCCTGGTAGAACAGGCGGGTGGTGCGTCCACCGACGGTCACCAGCGCATTCTCGATATCCAGCCCGACGGCTTGCACCAGCGTGTGGCGGTGTTCCTGGGGTCCAAGGAAGAAGTTGAGCGTGTGACCGCTTACCACAAGAAGTAACCTGCTGCGATAAGTGAACGGCATTGTTGTGAGCCGGTTCACCCTTAAAGAAGCCCCGAAACGTTTCAGCGTTTTCGGGGCTTTTTTGTTTTCGTTCGTCGGGAACCAGACACCTCTTTTCCCTTCTAAGCTTCTGGCAGATACCCAGGCTGCTTCGTCCCTCCAGGAGTTATTCCATGTCGTTACGCCGTCTCGCTTTGCTGGCTTTTTGCGTGCTGTTGGCCGCTTGCAGCAAGGTCAATCAAGAAAACTACGAAAAATTGTCGGCTGGCATGGCCAAGACAGAAGTCGAGTCGTTGTTGGGTAAGCCGACCGATTGCTCAGGCGCACTGGGCATGTCCAGCTGCACGTGGGGCGATAAAAACAGCTTTATCAGCGTTCAATATGCCGGTGACAAAGTTCTGATGTTTTCCGGGCAAGGCCTGAAGTAAACCGGGGCGAGAGCCTGCGGGAGAAGAAGAATGATGCGTTTTGTTTTGTTCCTTTGCGCCAGCCTGTTTTTGGCGGGCTGCGCCAGCCATTCTGGCGATGATCTGCAACCCAAGACAGCGAGCAACGTCAACCTCAAGCGTTACCAGGGTACCTGGTATGAGTTGGCTCGATTGCCGATGTACTTCCAGCGCAACTGCGCGCAGTCCGAAGCCCGCTACACATTGCTGCCTGATGGCGATATGTCGGTATTCAACCGCTGCCTCACCACCGAGTGGAAGTGGGAAGAAGCCAAGGGCACGGCCACGCCGCAGGTGCCTGGCAAGACCGACAAGCTCTGGGTGGAATTCAATAACTGGTTTACGTCACTGCTACCTGGCGTCGCCAAGGGCGACTACTGGGTGCTGTATGTCAGCGACGACTACAAGACCGCCATCGTCGGCAGCCCGAGCCGGCGCTATATGTGGATCTTGTCACGCACGCCGACGGTCAGTGCGGACACCCGTGAAGACCTGTTGAGCAGGGCGCGGCAGCAAGGGTATGACACCACGCGTTTGATCTGGCGTACGTCGGATAAGCAGATGGCGAAGACCTCGCAATAATTCTGGATAGCCACAAATCCAATTGTGGGAGGGGCAACCCCCTCCCACATTTTTTAACCGAGTAACTCTCTTAAGACCTGCGTAAACGCCCGGCTGCTTTCTTCTTCGCCGGCGTGCCGCCCATCGCGCACTACCCACTTGCCGTTGACCAGCACATCGCGCACTTGCCGGTCACCGCCGGCAAACAGCCAGCGATTGAGAATGCCGTCTTCTGTCGCTGTCGCCAGGTAAGGGTCGTTACCGTCCAGCACGATCCAATCCGCACGCTTGCCCACTTCCAGTCGACCTATCGGCTGTCCCAGCGCCTGTGCGCCACCGTCCAGCGCCGCATCGAACAACGTACGGCCGACCATCGGCTGGTCGCTGCGATACAAGCGGTTGCGCCGTTGATCGCGCAGGCGTTGGCCGTATTCCAGCCAGCGCAGTTCTTCCACCACGCTCAGTGACACATGGCTGTCGGAACCGATGCCCAGGCGTCCGCCCTGGGCGAGGAAATCCACGGCAGGGAAAATCCCATCGCCCAGGTTCGCCTCGGTGGTCAGGCACAAGCCGGCAATCGCGCGGCTCTTGGCCATGCGCGTCACTTCTTCAGAATCCGCATGGGTGGCGTGCACCAGGCACCAGCGCTCATCGACCTCGACATTGTCATACAGCCATTGCAATGGGCGTTTTCCGCTCCAGGCCAGGCAGTCGTCGACTTCCTTTTGCTGTTCGGCAATGTGGATATGCACCGGGCAAGTCTTGTCACTGGCAGCCAGTACTTCATTGATTTGTTGTGGCGTGACAGCGCGCAGGGAGTGGAAGCACAAACCCAGTTGCTGCGCCGGTTGTGCCGCAAGGATCGGTTGCAGGCGCGACTGCAGGTCCAGGTAGTTTTCGGTGCTGTTGATAAACCGTCGCTGGCCTTCGTTCGGTGCCTGCCCACCAAAACCCGAGTGGGTGTAGAGCACGGGCACCAAGGTCAGGCCAATCCCGCTGCTGGCGGCCGCCTGGCTGATCTGCCGGGACAGTTCCGTACGGTCGGCGTAGGGCTGGCCGCTGACGTCATGATGCACATAGTGAAATTCGGCCACCGAGGTGTAGCCGGCCTTGAGCATCTCGATGTACAGCTGGCAGGCGATCACCCGCAGTTGCTCCGGGCTGATCTTGCCGACCATGCGGTACATCAGGTCGCGCCACGTCCAGAAACTGTCATTCGGATTGCCGGCCACTTCGGCCAACCCCGCCATGGCGCGCTGGAAGGCGTGGGAGTGCAGGTTCGGCATGCCCGCCAACACCGGGCCCCTGAGCCGTTCGGCACCGTCTGCGCTGGCGTTGGCCTCAACCTGGGTCAGCAGGCCATCGGCGCTGACTTCAAGACGTACATCGTTGGCCCATCCATTAGGCAGCAGCGCGCGTTCGGCAAAGAAAGCGGACATGATTAGAGCACCCCGGTCGTGTGTTTATTTGTATATACATATACAGACGTTTGCCTGCTCGGTAAACTCCGGCAATCTATGCATCTTTTCCCCCTGCAAGGATTCCCTGTGCCGACTCCGCCCGCCAAGTCTTCACTGGCTGCCCACATGGACGAAAGTCCGGCGCCCTTGTACGCCCGTGTCAAACAGATGATCAGCCAGCAGATCCTCAACGGCAACTGGCCACCCCATTACCGCGTACCGTCGGAAAGCGAACTGGTCAGCCAGTTGGGCTTCAGCCGCATGACCATCAATCGCGCCCTGCGTGAGCTCACCGCCGAAGGTTTGCTGGTGCGCATGCAAGGCGTCGGCACGTTCGTCGCCGAGCCCAAGAGCCAGTCAGCGCTGTTTGAAGTGCACAACATTGCCGATGAGATCGCCTCCCGCGGTCATCGGCATACGTGCCGCGTCATCCACCTGGGCGAAGAGGCCGCCGGTTCCGAGCGCGCCGTCGCCCTGGAAATGCGCGAAGGCGGGCGGGTGTTCCACTCGTTGATCGTGCATTACGAAAACGATATTCCCGTGCAAATCGAGGACCGTTTCGTCAATGCCCTGGTCGCGCCGGAATACCTGCAACAGGACTTCACCCTGCAAACCCCCTATGCCTATCTCAACCAGGTGGCGCCGTTGACCGAAGGCGAGCACGTGGTCGAAGCGATTCTCGCCGACGCTGCCGAGTGCGAGTTGCTGCAGATCGAGCCGAGCGAGCCGTGCCTGTTGATTCGTCGACGCACCTGGTCCGGCCGTCAGCCGGTGACTGCCGCGCGTTTGATCCACCCCGGTTCACGCCACAGCCTGGAAGGACGGTTCAGTAAATGAGTGCAGTGAAAGTCTGGCGCGCCGCCGATTACGTGCGCATGCCGTGGAAAAACGGCGGCGGCAGCACCGAAGAAATCTCCCGCGATGCGGGCGAGGGCCTGGAAGGTTTCGGCTGGCGCCTGTCGATTGCCGATATCGGTGAGTCTGGCGGGTTTTCCACCTTCGCCGGCTACCAGCGCGTGATCACCGTGATCAAAGGCGCAGGCATGGTGCTGACCGTGGATGGCGAGGAACAGCGCGGACTGTTACCTCTGCAACCGTTCGCCTTCAAGGGCGACAGCCAGGTGTCATGCCGCCTGATTACCGGGCCGATCCGCGACTTCAATTTGATCTACTCGCCTCAGCGTTACCATGCGCGGTTGCAGTGGGTGGATGGTGTGCAGCGGTTTTTCAGCACGGCGCAGACGGTGCTGGTGTTCAGCGTGGCGGATGAAGTGAAGGTACTGGACGAGGTACTGGGCCATCACGATTGCCTGCAAGTGGACGGTAACAGCGGTCTGCTGGATATTTCCGTCACGGGTCGCTGCTGCATCATCGAACTGACCCCGCAGGGTTAAAAAATGTGGGAGGGGGCTTGCTCCCGATAGCGGTGGATCAGTGGGTATATCCTGGGCTGACACACCGCAATCGGGAGCAAACCCCCTCCCACATTTGTTTCTCACTGTTCTTGCGATCTGTTTCCAGCTCTCGCACCAATTTGTTACCGAACGCCCCAGCGTGGCGCAAAACCGCGCTGTCGTGACAAACCTCCCTCGCTATAAAACGCCTTCGTAAGAAATTTCATCATGCCTCGAAGCCTTAATTTCCGAGGCTCGCACACGCTTTCCAAAAAAATCCAATCACCTAGCCCAGAAAGTTGGCCGCTTGATTGCATATGCTTGTATGTACAAGTAAAGATGTGTGCGTAAGACTCTCCTTCGCACCATCAATGTTCGCGCATCGATCGCCGAGGAGTTCTTGTTGTGACCAAGCCTACAAAATACCGTGACGTCGAAATCCGCGCCGCCCGCGGTAACAAGCTCACCGCCAAAAGCTGGCTGACTGAAGCGCCGCTGCGCATGCTGATGAACAACCTCGACCCCCAAGTGGCCGAGAACCCCAAAGAACTGGTGGTGTACGGCGGTATCGGCCGTGCAGCGCGCAATTGGGAGTGCTACGACCAGATCGTCGAGAGCCTCACCAACCTGAATGACGATGAAACCCTGCTGGTGCAATCCGGCAAGCCGGTCGGCGTGTTCAAGACCCACAGCAATGCCCCGCGCGTGCTGATCGCCAACTCCAACCTGGTGCCGCACTGGGCCAGCTGGGAGCACTTCAATGAACTGGATGCCAAGGGCCTGGCCATGTACGGCCAGATGACCGCCGGCAGCTGGATCTACATCGGCAGCCAAGGCATCGTCCAGGGCACCTACGAAACCTTCGTTGAAGCCGGTCGCCAGCACTACGATTCAAACCTTAAGGGCCGTTGGGTCCTCACCGCCGGCCTCGGCGGCATGGGCGGTGCCCAGCCTCTGGCGGCAACCCTCGCCGGCGCATGCTCGCTGAACATTGAATGCCAGCAGGTCAGCATCGATTTCCGCCTCAACAGCCGCTACGTGGATGAGCAAGCCACCGACCTCGACGACGCCCTGGCCCGCATCGCCAAGTACACAAAGGAAGGCAAGGCCATCTCCATCGCGCTGCTGGGTAACGCCGCTGAAATCCTGCCGGAACTGGTCAAGCGTGGCGTGCGCCCGGACATGGTCACCGACCAGACCAGCGCCCACGACCCGCTCAACGGTTACCTGCCGGCCGGCTGGACCTGGGACGAATACCGCGCCCGCGCCAAGACCGAACCGGCTGCCGTGATCAAGGCCGCCAAGCAGTCCATGGCCGTGCACGTCAAAGCCATGCTGGAATTCCAGAAACAAGGCATCCCGACCTTCGACTACGGCAACAACATCCGCCAGATGGCCCAGGAAGAAGGCGTGGAAAACGCGTTCGACTTCCCAGGCTTTGTACCGGCTTACATCCGCCCGCTGTTCTGCCGTGGCATCGGCCCGTTCCGTTGGGCTGCGCTGTCGGGTGACCCGCAGGACATCTACAAGACCGACGCCAAAGTCAAAGAACTGATCCCCGACGACGCGCACCTGCACAACTGGCTGGACATGGCGCGCGAGCGCATCAGCTTCCAGGGCCTGCCGGCGCGTATTTGCTGGGTTGGCCTGGGCCAACGCGCCAAGCTCGGCCTGGCGTTCAACGAGATGGTGCGCAGCGGCGAGTTGTCGGCACCGGTAGTGATTGGCCGCGACCACCTGGACTCCGGCTCGGTCGCCAGCCCCAACCGCGAAACCGAATCCATGCAGGACGGCTCCGACGCCGTGTCCGACTGGCCACTGCTCAACGCCTTGCTCAACACCGCCAGCGGCGCGACCTGGGTTTCGCTGCACCACGGCGGCGGCGTGGGCATGGGCTTCTCCCAGCACTCCGGCATGGTCATCGTCTGTGACGGTACCGACGAAGCGGCCGAGCGCATTGCCCGCGTGCTGCATAACGACCCGGCCACCGGTGTGATGCGTCACGCAGACGCCGGTTATCAGATCGCCATCGACTGCGCCAAAGAGCAGGGCCTCAATCTTCCAATGATCAAGTAACCCATGTGGGAGGGGGCTTGCTCCCGATGGCGGTGTATCAGCCAATAGGCCTGGTGACTGACCCACTGCTATCGGGAGCAAGCCCCTTCCCACAGTTGAGCGGCGGCGACCCCCAAAACAATCCATCAGAGGTTGAACACCCATGGCTGCAAGTGACGCGCGTGCAAGCACCACCCCGTTGATCGAGAAACGTTCGATCGACTACATCCCGGAAGCGGAAAGACACGGTCGTCTATTGAGCCAGTTCACCCTGTGGCTGGGTGCCAACCTGCAGATCACCGCGATCGTCACCGGGGCCCTGGCCGTGGTGCTGGGCGGTGATGTGTTCTGGTCGTTGATCGGTCTGTTGATCGGTCAACTGCTGGGCGGCGGCGTGATGGCGTTGCATGCGGCGCAGGGGCCCAAGCTGGGCCTGCCGCAGATGATCTCCAGCCGGGTGCAGTTCGGTGTGTACGGCGCGGCGATCCCGATCGTACTGGTCTGCTTGATGTACCTCGGTTTCACCGCAACGGGCACCGTGCTTTCCGGTCAGGCCCTGGGCCAGTTGTTTGGCGTCAGCGACAGCGTCGGGATCCTGATCTTCGCCAGTGTCATCGTGCTGGTCACGGTGCTCGGTTACCGGGTGATCCACTTCATCGGCCGTGTTGCCAGCGTCATTGGCGTGATTGCCTTTGTCTACCTGTTCAGCCGTCTGATGAGCCAGGCCGACGTGGGCGCACTCCTGCAAATCCGTCACTTCAGTTGGAGCAGCTTCCTGCTGGCGGTGTCGCTCGCGGCCTCCTGGCAAATCGCCTTCGGCCCATACGTGGCGGACTATTCACGCTATCTGCCGAGCACGACGTCCTCGGTCAAAACCTTTCTTGCCGCAGGTGCAGGTTCGGTGGTGGGTGCACAGGTGGCGATGATCCTCGGCGTGTTTGCCGCGGCCATGTCCAACGGGCAATTTGCCGGCCACGAAGTGGCCTACATCGTGGGCCTGGGTGGTACGGGGGCCACTGCGGCGCTGCTGTATTTCAGCATCGCGTTCGGCAAAGTCACTATCTCCACGCTGAACTCCTACGGCAGCTTCATGTGCATTGCCACCATCATCAGCGGCTTTCGCGGTCGCCTGGAGGTCACGCGCTTGCAGCGGCTGTTTTTCGTGCTGGTCATCGTCGGTACGGCGACTCTGATCGCCTTGCTCGGGCAGCACTCGTTCCTGGGGGCGTTCAAGTCCTTCATCCTGTTCCTGCTGGCGTTTTTTACGCCATGGAGCGCGATCAACCTGGTCGACTACTACTGCATCACCCGTGATCGCTACGACGTACCGGCGCTGGCCGATCCGAACGGGCGCTATGGCCGTTGGAACCTGCTCGGTATCAGCGTGTATGTCTTCGGTGTGCTGGTGCAATTGCCGTTCATCTCCACCAAGTTCTACACAGGCCCGCTGGTGGCGGCCCTGGGTGATGTGGATATTTCCTGGATCATCGGCCTGGTACTCCCCGCCGCGCTTTACTACTGGGCTGCGAAAAAGTGGCCCGCCGCACACCCTGAACACCTGATCCTGCCGAAAGAGCAGGGCGCTGTACCAACGACGACAAACGGGCTGGTTGCACAGGCCTGAGGGGACGTGGACAGGGCTGGATGCCTACTGACTGCCGTAATCCATTTCATGATTGGGAGCGTCACAACAATGAAAATGCATAAGACCCTGTTGGCCACCGTATTCTCTGCGGGCGTGCTGGCCACTGCTGGCGCCCAGGCGGCCGGTTGGTGTGAATCCGGAAAACCGGTGAAATTCGCCGGCCTGAACTGGGAAAGCGGCATGTTGCTCACCGACATCCTGCAAACCGTGCTGGAAAAAGGCTACGACTGCAAAACCGACAGCCTGCCAGGCAACTCCATCACCATGGAAAACGCCCTGAGCAGCAACGACATCCAAGTGTTTGCCGAAGAATGGGTCGGCCGCAGCGAAGTCTGGAACAAGGCCGAGAAGGCCGGCAAAGTCGTCGGTGTCGGTGCCCCTGTGGTGGGCGCTATCGAAGGCTGGTACGTACCGCGCTACGTGATCGAAGGCGACGCCAAGCGCAAGCTTGAACCCAAGGCGCCGGGCCTGAAAAACATCGCCGACCTGGCCAAGTACGCCTCGGTGTTCAAGGACCAGGAAGAACCGTCCAAGGGCCGTTTCTACAACTGCCCGGCCGGCTGGACCTGCGAGCTGGACAACAGCGAAATGCTCAAGAGCTATGGCCTGGAAAGCACCTACACCAACTTCCGCCCAGGCACCGGCCCGGCGCTGGATGCGGCAGTGCTGTCGAGCTACAAGCGCGGCGAGCCGATCCTGTTCTACTACTGGTCGCCAACCCCGTTGATGGGCCAGGTCGACCTGGTCAAGCTGGAAGAAAAACCCGGTGTGGATAAGACCGTGAGCATCAAGGTCGGCCTGTCCAAGACCTTCCACGAACAAGCCCCGGAACTGGTGGCCGTGCTGGAAAAGGTCAACCTGCCCATCGACCTGCTGAACCAGAACCTGGGGCGCATGGCCAAGGAACGCATTGAGTCGCCGAAACTGGCGAAAATTTTCCTCAAGGAACATCCTGAAGTCTGGCACGCCTGGGTCAGTGAAGACGCAGCCAAGAAAATCGACGCGGCCTTGTAGGTCAAGTGTGCACGGCTACCCTGAGGGGTGGCCGGGTGCCTGGCTACAACCCATTGGATCGAGAGCACGCTATGTTTCCTGAGAGTTTTACGTTTTCCATCGCCGACTGGGTCAACGGTTGGGTGGATTCACTGGTCACCAACTACGGCGATGTGTTCCGGCAAATCTCCGACACCCTGCTGTGGGCCATCGTCAACCTGGAAGGGTTGCTGCGTGCAGCCCCCTGGTGGCTGATGCTGGCCATCGTCGGCGGTGTTGCCTGGCATGCCACTCGCAAGGTGGTGACCACGGCGGTGATCGTCGGTCTGCTGTTCCTGGTGGGCGCGGTTGGCCTGTGGGACAAGCTGATGCAGACCCTGGCGCTGATGATGGTCGCCACGGTGATCTCGGTGTTGATCGGCATCCCGCTGGGCATCCTGTCGGCGCGCAGTAATCGCCTGCGCTCGGTGCTGATGCCGTTGCTCGACATCATGCAAACCATGCCCAGCTTCGTGTACCTGATCCCGGTGCTGATGCTGTTTGGCCTGGGCAAGGTGCCGGCGATCTTCGCCACGGTGATCTACGCCGCGCCGCCGCTGATTCGCCTCACCGACCTGGGGATTCGCCAGGTCGACGGCGAAGTCATGGAGGCTATCAACGCCTTCGGTGCCAACCGCTGGCAACAACTGTTCGGCGTGCAATTGCCGCTGGCGCTGCCGAGCATCATGGCCGGTATCAACCAGACCACCATGATGGCGTTGTCGATGGTGGTGATCGCCTCGATGATCGGCGCCCGTGGCTTGGGTGAAGACGTGCTTGTCGGCATCCAGACCCTCAACGTCGGCCGTGGCCTCGAAGCCGGGCTGGCGATCGTGATTCTCGCAGTGGTCATCGACCGCATTACCCAGGCCTATGGTCGTCCACGGCATGAGGCGAGCAAATGACTACTGTCAGCAAAATCGAAGTTAAAAACGTCTTCAAGATCTTTGGCGCCCGCTCCAAGGAGGCGCTGGCGATGGTTGGCCAGGGCAAGACCAAGGACCAGGTGCTGGCCGAGACCGGTTGCGTGGTCGGCGTGAACGATTTGTCCCTGAGCATCGGCACCGGTGAGATCTTCGTGATCATGGGCCTGTCAGGCTCGGGTAAATCCACGCTGGTGCGCCACTTCAACCGCCTGATCGACCCCACCAGCGGCGCGATCCTGGTGGACGGCGAAGACATCCTGCAACTGGACATGGACGCCCTGCGCCAATTCCGTCGACACAAGATCAGCATGGTGTTCCAGAGCTTCGGCCTGCTGCCCCACAAGAGCGTGCTCGACAACGTCGCCTACGGCCTCAAGGTGCGTGGCGAAACCAAGCAGGTCTGCGCTGAACGCGCGCTGCACTGGATCGAAACCGTGGGCCTCAAGGGCTACGAAAACAAGTACCCGCACCAGCTCTCCGGCGGCATGCGCCAGCGTGTAGGCCTGGCCCGCGCCCTGGCCGCTGACACCGACATCATCCTGATGGACGAAGCGTTCAGCGCCCTCGACCCGCTGATCCGCGCCGAAATGCAAGACCAGTTGCTCGAGCTGCAAAAGACCCTGCACAAGACCATCGTGTTCATCACCCACGACCTCGACGAGGCCGTGCGCATCGGCAACCGCATCGCGATCCTCAAGGACGGCAGGCTGATCCAGGTCGGCACGCCGCGGGAGATCCTGCATTCGCCGGCGGATGAGTATGTGGATCGTTTTGTTCAGCGGCGCGCGGCGGTGGTCTGACCCAGGTTCTGTGGTGAGGCTCAAGCTCCCTCCCACATTTTGAATGCATTCCCCAGTGGGAGGGAGCTTGCCCCCGATGAGGCCGGCGAAGCTGTAGAGAATATGAAGAGGTCAACAATGTCCCAGGCAGCAAAAATCATCATCGCCGACACCCCCCTGCGCTGGCAGGACGTGGTCGCCGTGGCCCGTCACGGCGCGGTGCTTGAACTCTCGGGCCAGGCCTGGGCGCGTATCGACAATGCCCAGGCCATCGTGCAGCGCATCGTCACCAGCGGCGAACGTGCCTACGGCGTGAACACCGGCCTGGGCGCCTTGTGCAACGTGTCGCTTAAAGGCGAGCAACTGAGCCAGCTGTCGCGCAATACCCTGTTGAGCCACGCCTGCGGCGTCGGCCCGGTCCTCAGCGACGAGCAGACCCGCGCGATTATCTGCGCGGCGGTCATCAACTACAGCCACGGCAAATCCGGCCTGCATCCGCAGGTGGTGCATTCGCTGCTGGCACTGCTCAACCACGGCATCACGCCGCAAGTACCGTCCCAGGGCTCGGTGGGTTACCTGACCCATATGGCCCATGTCGGCGTGGCGCTGCTGGGTGTCGGTGATGTGAGCTATCGCGGCCAGATCGTCCCGGCGCAACAGGCCCTGGACGAAGAAGGTTTGCAGCCGGTCGTGCTCGGCGCCAAGGACGGCCTGTGCCTGGTCAACGGCACGCCGTGCATGACCGGCCTGAGCTGCCTGGCCCTGGCCGACGCCCATCATTTGCTGCAATGGGCCGACGTGATCGGCGCTATGAGTTTTGAGGCCCAGCGCGGCCAGATCGACGCCTTCGACGAAGAAATAATCGCCCTCAAGCCGCACCCGGGCATGCAGCATGTCGGCAGCAACCTGCGTGCGTTGCTCGATGGCAGTGAAGTGATCGCCAGCAGCAAAGGTATCCGCACCCAGGACGCCCTGAGCCTGCGCTCGATCCCGCAGATCCACGGCGCGGCGCGCGACCAGGTGGAACACGCGACGCTCCAGATCGAGACCGAACTCAACAGCGCCACCGACAACCCGCTGGTGCTCGGCACACCGGACCACTACCGCGTGGTGTCCCAGGCCAACCCCCACGGCCAGTCCGTCGCCCTGGCCGCCGACATGCTGGCGATTGCCATGGCCGAAATCGGCTCGGTCGCCGAACGCCGCCTCGACCGCCTGATCAACCCGCACGTCAGCGGCCTGCCGGCGTTCCTGGTGAGCAACCCCGGGGTCAACTCCGGGATGATGATCGTGCAGTACGTCGCCGCTTCACTGTGCGGACAGAACCGCCAGTTGGCGCAACCGGCGGTGCTCGACAACTTCGTCACCTCGGGGCTGCAGGAAGACCACCTGAGCATGGGCACCAACGCCGCGCTCAAGCTGCACCAGGTATTGGCCAACGTCACCCAGATCCTCGCCATCGAGTACCTGCTGGCGGCCCAGGCCTTCGAATTCCTGAAAGACCAACGCTTCGGGGCGGGCACCGACAGGGCCTGGCGCCTGCTGCGTGAAGTGGTACCCGCCTATGAGCAGGACCGTTGGCTGGCGCCGGATATTGCGGCTGCCGCCAAGGTGCTCAAGGACACCGCATTACCGAATCTGCACTGAACACGTATTTCAAAAGAATAATTCACAAGGAGTATAAATGTGACTGCGCTAAACCTGATTCCAGGCCAACTGAGCCTTGCCCAACTGCGAGCCATCTACCAGCAGCCGGTAACCCTCAGCCTGGATGACAGTGCCTCGGCCCAGATCGAAGCCAGTGTCGCCTGCGTGGAGCAGATTCTCGCCGAGAACCGCACCGCCTATGGCATCAACACCGGTTTCGGCCTGCTGGCCTCGACCCGCATCGCCAGCGAAGACCTGGAAAACCTCCAGCGTTCCCTGGTGTTGTCCCACGCCGCCGGCGTCGGTGAGCCGATCAGCGATGCGCTGGTACGGCTGGTCATGGTGCTCAAAGTCAACAGCCTCAGCCGTGGGTTCTCCGGGATTCGCCGGCAGGTGATCGACGCGCTGATCGCGCTGATCAACGCCGAGGTGTACCCGCATATTCCGTTGAAAGGCTCGGTGGGCGCTTCCGGTGACTTGGCGCCGTTGGCCCACATGTCCCTGGTGCTGCTGGGCGAAGGCAAGGCGCGCTACAAGGGCGAATGGCTGCAGGCCACCGACGCGCTGAAAGTCGCCGGCCTGACGCCGCTGACCCTCGCCGCCAAGGAAGGCCTGGCGCTGCTCAACGGCACCCAGGTGTCCACCGCCTATGCCTTGCGTGGCCTGTTCGAAGGCGAAGACCTGTTCGCCGGTGCCCTGGCGTGCGGCGGCCTTACCGTGGAAGCGGTGCTGGGCTCGCGCTCGCCGTTCGACGCACGTATTCATGCGGCTCGCGGTCAACGTGGGCAAATCGATTCGGCTGCGGCCTACCGTGACCTGCTGGGTGAGAGCAGCCAGGTGTCGCAGTCGCACCAGAACTGCGACAAGGTGCAGGATCCGTACTCCCTGCGCTGCCAGCCACAAGTCATGGGCGCCTGCCTGACTCAGTTGCGCCAGGCGGCCGAGGTGCTGGTGGTCGAAGCCAACGCCGTGTCCGACAACCCGTTGGTATTTGCCGCTGAGGGGGACGTGATCTCCGGTGGCAACTTCCACGCCGAACCGGTGGCCATGGCCGCTGACAACATGGCCCTCGCCATCGCTGAAATCGGTTCCCTGAGCGAGCGTCGTATCTCGCTGATGATGGACAAGCACATGTCGCAACTGCCGCCGTTCCTGGTGGGCAATGGTGGGGTGAACTCCGGCTTCATGATCGCCCAGGTGACCGCTGCAGCACTCGCCAGCGAGAACAAGGCACTGTCCCATCCCCACAGCGTCGACAGCATCCCGACGTCCGCCAACCAGGAAGACCACGTGTCGATGGCCCCGGCAGCCGGCAAGCGCCTGTGGGAAATGGCCGAGAACACGCGCGGCATCCTTGCGGTGGAATGGCTGGCTGCGTGCCAGGGCCTGGACCTGCGTGAAGGCCTGAAAACCTCGCCGAAACTGGAAAAAGCCCGTGGCATCCTGCGTGCCAAAGTGGCGTTCTACGACAAGGACCGCTTCTTCGCCCCGGACATCATCGCCGCCAGCGAGCTGCTCGCCAGCCGCTGCTTGAATGAGCTGGTGCCGGCCAAGTTGCTGCCGAGCCTGTAACCCTAGGAGTGTCGGATGAAAACCCTTTGGCAGCACTGCCACGTCGCAACCATGGCCCAGGGCAAATACTCGATCATCGAGGATGCGGCCATGGTCACCGTAGGTTCGCTCATCGAGTGGATCGGCCCGCGCAGCGAAGTACCGACGGCGGATTACGCCCAGGCGCATGACCTGCAAGGCGCGTGGGTCACTCCCGGGCTGATCGACTGCCACACCCACACGGTGTTTGGTGGCAATCGCAGCGGCGAATTCGAGCAGCGCCTCGAAGGCGTGAGCTATGCCGACATTGCGGCCAAGGGCGGCGGTATTGCCAGCACCGTGCGCGCCACCCGTGCCGCGACGGAGGATGAACTCTTCGCCAGCGCCCACAAGCGCTTGCGCAGCCTGCTGCGCGACGGCGTGACCACGGTGGAGATCAAGTCCGGTTACGGCCTGGACCTGGCCAACGAGCGCAAGATGTTGCGGGTGGCTCGGCGCCTTGGCGACGCGCTGCCGGTCAGCGTGCGCGCCACGTGCCTGGCGGCCCATGCATTGCCGCCGGAGTACAAGGATCGCGCCGACGATTACATCGAGCACATCTGCGCCGAGATGCTGCCGGCCTTGGCGGCGGAAGGGCTGGTGGACGCGGTGGATGCGTTCTGCGAATACCTGGCGTTTTCCACCGAGCAGGTCGAGCGCGTGTTCAAGGTCGCCCAGCAACTCGGCCTGCCGGTGAAGCTGCATGCCGAGCAGTTGTCGTCGCTGCACGGCTCCAGCCTGGCGGCGCGTTACCACGCGCTGTCGGCGGACCACCTGGAATTCATGACCGAAGAAGACGCCATCGCCATGGCCGCTGCCGGCACCGTCGCCGTTTTGCTGCCGGGCGCGTTCTACTTCCTGCGCGAAACCCAGCTGCCGCCGATGGATGCCCTGCGCAAGCACGGCGTGAAGATCGCCATCGCCAGCGACCTCAACCCAGGCACCTCGCCAGCGTTGTCGGTGCGCCTGATGCTGAACATGGCCTGCACCCTGTTCCGCATGACCCCGGAAGAAGCCCTGGCCGGTGCCACGCAACATGCGGCCACCGCCCTTGGCATGGGTGACACCCATGGGTCCCTGGAAGTGGGCAAAGTCGCTGACTTTGTCGCCTGGCAGATTGATCGCCCCGCCGACCTGGCCTACTGGCTGGGTGGCGAGCTGGATAAACGCGTCGTGCGCCACGGCGTCGACGTCCCTGTGTAAGGAGCATTGCTGTGGATAAGGTTCTGAACTTCAAACAAGGCCGTGTGCCGCTGCTGATCAGCATGCCCCACGCCGGGCTGCGCCTGACGCCTGCGGTGGAAGCCGGGTTGATCCCCGAAGCGCAAAGCCTGCCGGACACCGATTGGCACATCCCCACGCTGTATGACTTCGCCGATGAACTGGGCGCCAGCACCTTGTCGGCCGAGTATTCGCGGTTCGTCATCGACTTGAATCGTCCGTCCGACGACAAGCCATTGTATGCAGGCGCCACCACCGGTCTGTACCCGGCCACGTTGTTCGACGGCGTGCCGTTGTTCCGCGAGGGGCTGGAGCCGAGCGAGACCGAACGCGCCAGCTACCTGCAAAAAATATGGGGCCCTTACCACCGCACGTTGCAAGAAGAACTGGCACGGCTCAAGGCCGAGTTCGGTTATGCGCTGCTGTTCGATGCGCACTCGATCCGCTCGGTGATCCCGCACCTGTTCGACGGCAAACTGCCGGACTTCAACCTGGGCACCTTCAACGGCGCCGCCTGTGATCCGGAACTGGCCAGCCAGCTCGAGGCCATCTGCGCCACCCATCCTCAGTACACCCACGTCTTGAACGGGCGCTTCAAGGGCGGCCATATCACCCGCCATTACGGCAACCCGGCGCAGGATATCCATGCCGTGCAGTTGGAGTTATGCCAGAGCACGTATATGGAGGAGTTCGAGCCGTTCCGCTATCGCCCGGATCTGGCCGAGCCGACGCAAGTGGTGTTGAAGCAGTTGCTGGAAGGCTTGCTGGCGTGGGGGCGCAAGCGCTACGGGTGACGAACGGTCGCCTCTGTGCAACTCACAGTCGCCACAGGTCGTGTTGAGAGAGGCCTCGTTCGGTAAGGTTGTGGATACGGCGCACCAGACGCCACTTCCCACAATAAAAGCTGCCGAGTGAGACCTCTTTCATGAAAAGACTGTTCAACCGTTACCTGTTGACCCTCACCGGCGCGGCACTGCTCAGTGCCCAAGCCCTGGCCGCCGAGCCGGCCTCCTGCAAATCCATCCGCATGGGCGTGGTCAGCTGGACCGATGTGGTCGCCACCTCGGGCATGGCCGACGTGCTGCTCAACGGCCTGGGCTATGACAGCAAACAGACCAGTGCTGTGCAGCAGATCATCTTCGCCGGCATTCGCGACAAACGCCTGGACGTGTTCCTCGGCTATTGGAAACCGGCGATGGACAACAACATCGCGCCGTTCCTGGCCGCCAGGCAGGTCAAGGTCTTTGATAGGCCCAGCTTGGCCGACGCCCAGGCCACCCTGGCCGTGCCGCAATACGTGGCCGACGCCGGGCTGAAGACCTTTGCCGATATTGCCCGCTTCAAGGACAAGCTCGGCGGCAAGATCTACGGCATCGAGCCCGGCAGCGGCGCCAATACCGATATTCAGAAAATGATCGACACCAACCACTTCGGCCTGGGCGGCTTCAAGCTGGTGGCCTCCGGTGAAGCGGGCATGCTGGCCGCCGTGCAACGCGCGGTGAACCGCAAGGAGTTCGTGGTGTTTGTCGGCTGGACCCCGCACCCGATGAACATCAACATGAAAATGGCCTATCTCACGGGCAGCGAAGATGTGTTCGGTCCTGACGAAGGGCGCGCCACGGTCTCCACCGTCACTGCACCGGATTTTGCCGAGCGTTGTCCGAATGCGAACCGGCTTCTGGAAAACCTGACCTTCACCGCCGCCCAGGAAAGCCAGCTCATGGTGCCGATCATTGAGCGCCAGTCACCACAGGACGTGGCCAGGCAATGGCTGCGCGACCACCCCGAGGATTTGCAGCGCTGGTTGGCCGGGGTTACAGCATTTGATGGCAGCGATGGCTTGGCGTCGCTCCAGGCCTACCTCAAACCCTAAGCCAAATGCAGCCCCAACGGTGGGAGGGGGCTTGCCCCCGATAGCGCCATGCCTCACACCCTATCCGGTGACTGATCCACCACAATCGCAAGCAAGCCCCCGCAGGCCTTGAACCTGCTGTGCCAGAGATCATTGCGTATGTACCCACTATCCCCGCAACTCGCCGCCTTCGTCGAAAAAACCGCGTCCTTCACCAGCGACGACTCTTCCCTGGTGGGCCTGCGCCAAAGCTACGACCGCATGTGCCAGGCATTCACCCCGCCCAAACCGGGAGGCTTGCAGCTCGCGGACTTCACCCTGGCCGGTGTGGGCGCGCGCAGCTATCTGCCGTCCACAACGCCGCCCGCCGATGGCTGGCCATGCCTCCTCTATATACACGGCGGTGGTTGGGTGGTCGGCGGCCTGGATTCCCACGACTTTATCTGCTTCGAGTTGGCCACTGCACTTCAGGTCCTGGTGATTGCCATCGACTACCGCCTGGCACCCGAGCACCCATTCCCGGCTGCATACCACGACTGCCGCGCGTTGTGGCAGGCGATCCAGGCAGGGGAGTGCCCGCACGCCATCAACCGGCAACGCCTGGCGGTGGTGGGTGACAGTGCGGGCGGTAACCTGGCGGCGGCGTTGTGCCTGGGCTTGCGCGATGATGGCCAGCCTATGCCGCGCGTACAGGTCCTGATTTACCCCGGACTGGGCGGCCCGGCCGATTTGCCATCGCGCTGTGACTGCAGGGACGCGCCGTTGCTCAGCAGTGCCGACACCGATGGCTACCTCGCGCTTTACCTGCGTGGTTCGGGCACGGCGTCAGCCTATGCCATGCCGCTGCTGGCCGAGGATTTCAGTGGTTTGCCCAAGGCCTTGATCGCCGTGGCCCAATTCGACCCGCTGCGCGACGACGGCGTGCTGTATGCCGAGCGCCTGCAACAGGCTGGCGTGCCTGCGCTGTTGTATCCGGGCAAAGGCCTGGTCCACGGCTGTTTACGCGCGCGCGGCCAGGCCCCGGAGGTGGATCGGCTGTACGGTTATCTGCTGAATTACCTGAGGAGTGAAGGGGTGACACAGGTCTAAGCGCTCAAGGACATGCTCATTGCACAATTCGGGTTTATAGTGCCAGACGGCAAAATAAAAGACGTCCCCCCAGGGATGAACCCGACCCCCTACGGAGCGCGCAATGCAGACTTGGTACCCGCAGATCAAACCCTACGCCCGGCACGATCTGGCCGTCGATGACACCCACACGCTCTACGTCGATGAAAGTGGCTCCCCCGAAGGCTTGCCTGTCGTATTCATCCACGGTGGCCCTGGCGCCGGTTGCGATGCCCAGAGCCGCTGCTATTTCGATCCCAACCTGTACCGCATCGTTACCTTCGACCAGCGTGGCTGCGGCCGTTCCACCCCGCGCGCCAGCCTGGAAAACAACACCACCTGGGACCTCGTCGCCGACCTTGAGCGCATCCGCGAACATCTTGGCATCGACAAATGGGTGCTGTTCGGCGGCTCCTGGGGCTCGACTCTGGCCCTGGCCTACGCGCAAACCCACCCTGAACGTGTGCATGGCCTGATCGTGCGCGGTATTTTCCTCGCCCGCCCGCAGGACATCGAATGGTTCTACCAGGCTGGTGCCAGCCGCCTGTTCCCGGATTACTGGCAGGACTACATCGCGCCGATTCCTGCCGATGAGCGTCACGACATGATCGCGGCCTACCACAAACGCCTGACCGGCAACGACCAGATCGCCCAGATGCACGCCGCCAAGGCCTGGTCCGGCTGGGAAGGGCGCATGCTGGGCCTGTGCCCGAGCCCGCAGCACGTGGAGCGTTTTTCCGAGCCTCAGCGTGCGCTGTCCATTGCGCGTATCGAGTGCCACTACTTCACCAACAACTCCTTCCTGGAGCCCAACCAGCTGATTCGCGATATGCACAAGATCGCCCATCTGCCTGGCGTAATCATCCATGGCCGCTACGATATGATCTGCCCGCTGGATAACGCCTGGGAGCTGCATCAGGCATGGCCGAACAGCGAGCTGCAGGTCATCCGTGAAGCGGGCCATGCGGCGTCCGAGCCTGGTATTACCGATGCACTGGTACGCGCGACCGGCGAAATGGCACGGCGCCTGCTTGATCTACCGCCAGAAGAAGCATGAAGGGCCTGCTGCAACGGGTGCGCGGCGCCCGGGTCGAAGTGGCGGGCGAAATTGTCGGGGCGATCGAACAGGGTTTGCTGGTGCTGGTGGCCGTCGAACCTTCAGATACGCCCGAGAGCGCCGACAAACTGCTGCACAAGCTGCTTAACTACCGGGTGTTCAGCGACGACGAGGGCAAGATGAACCTGTCGTTGAAGGATATCGATGGGGGATTGCTGCTGGTGTCGCAGTTCACCCTGGCAGCGGATACCAAGAGCGGCCTGCGGCCAAGCTTCTCCACCGCCGCGCCGCCGGCCCTGGGAGCGGCGCTTTTTGATCACTTGCTGTTACAAGCGCAACAATTGCATGGCAAGGTGGCCTCGGGGCGTTTTGGCGCAGATATGCAGGTGCATTTGGTCAATGATGGCCCTGTGACCTTTCTCTTGCAGACATGAATGTATTAAAAACGACTTTAATGCCTAAAAACGTAGGGTTTCGCTACAAATACTTCGTTGTCCCTGATGCGTTGTTTCGCGGGCTACTAGATAATCGCGCGCTACGGGGATCAGCGTTGTTTGGTCCATTTTTGACTTAGGTAGAGACTTGTCCGACGGCCTCAGGGGAATCATTTTGCCCCAGGGGAGTCGGAACAATGCTCGCCAACCTGGCATATAGATAGCTGGCCGTTGGTTTTTTGATCTGTTTTCGGCGAGGGTTGCTCGTGATTGTTAGTCCCTGTAATGCACCAAAATTGTCTGCCAAACGGTTACGAAACGCACTGGTGACGGGCTCTGCCCTGTTTTGCCTGTTCGGCGCGGGTCAACTGTGGGCATTCAGTCTGGACGATGTGTCGGCCAAGGCAAAAGAGCTGGCCGGGCAGAAATACGAAGCTCCGCGCAGCAATCTGCCGAACGAATTCCGCGAAATGAAGTTCGCGGACTACCAAAAGATTCGTTTCCGCAACGAAAAAGCCGAATGGGCCGATCAAAACACCCCGTTCAAGTTGTCCTTCTATCACCAGGGTATGCATTTCGATACACCGGTGAAAATCAACGAAGTGACCGCCGACAGCGTCCAGGAAATCAAATACGACCCGGCTCGCTTCGATTTCGGCGGCGTGAAGTTTGATCCTAAAGCCACCGAACAGCTGGGTTATGCCGGTTTCCGTGTGCTGTACCCGATCAACAAGGGCGACAAGCAAGACGAAATCATGACCATGCTCGGCGCCAGCTATTTCCGCGTCGTCGGTAAGGATCAGGTCTATGGCCTGTCCGCCCGTGGCATGGCGATCGATACCGCGCTGCCGTCGGGTGAAGAATTCCCGCGCTTCACCGAGTTCTGGATCGAGCGTCCAAAACCGGGTGACAAGCACCTGGTGATCTTCGCCTTGCTGGATTCGCCACGCGCCACCGGTGCCTATCGCCTGATCCTGCGTCCGGGCACCGACACGGTTGTCGATGTGAAATCCCAGATGTTCCTGCGTGACAAGGTCAGCAAGCTGGGCGTTGCCCCGTTGACCAGCATGTTCCTGTTTGGTGCCAACCAGCCGTCCAAGGTGCTCAACTACCGTCGCGAGTTGCACGATTCCAGCGGCCTGTCGATCCATGCCGGCAATGGCGAGTGGATCTGGCGCCCTCTGAACAACCCTAAACACCTGTCGGTCAGCAACTTCACCGTGGAAAACCCGCGTGGGTTCGGCCTGCTGCAACGCGGTCGCAACTTCAGCCACTACGAAGACCTCGACGACAACTACGACAAGCGCCCAAGCGCGTGGATCGAGCCTGAAGGCGACTGGGGCAAGGGTTCCGTCGATCTGGTCGAGATTCCGACTGCCGACGAAACCAACGACAACATCGTTGCATTCTGGAGCCCGGCCGAACTGCCGGAAGTCGGCAAGCCCCTCGACGTAGCCTATCGCCTGCACTGGACCCTCGACGACGCCGCGTTCCACTCGCCGGACAGCGCCTGGGTCAAGCAGACCCTGCGCTCCACCGGTGACGTGAAGCAATCCAACCTGATCCGTCAGCCGGATGGCAGCGTCGCGTACCTGGTGGACTTCGAAGGCCCGGCCCTGAAAAAACTGCTGCCGGACGCCCCGGTGCGCAGCCAGGTGAGCGTGGGTGACAACGCTGAACTGGTAGAAAACAGCGTGCGTTACAACGAGCACACCAAAGGCTGGCGCCTGACCCTGCGCCTGAAGATCAAGGACGCAAGCAAGCCTACCGAGATGCGTGCGTCGCTGGTGCAGGACATCGTGCAGCCCGAGCCCGAGAAGGTTTCGACTCAAGTGCTCAAGGCCGACAAGGTCCTGGCCAAGCAACACGAGAAACAGGCCAAGAAAGACGCGAAAGACAAGGAAGCCAAGCAGCCAGAAGCTGCCCCAGCCACACCGGAGCCGATCAAGACCGAGCAGGTCCTGACCGAAACCTGGAGCTATCAGTTGCCTGCCGATGAGTAATTCTCAAATCCAGCCAGAGACTCTGTCCGAGTACCTGGCGCATCTTCCGATGACCGCTGAGCAGCGCGCCGAGTTGGCGGGCTGCACATCCTTCACCGAGTTGCATGAGCGCTTGTCGTCCAAAGTGTTTGATGCGCCTGTCGACGCCGCCCAGGCGTCGGTGGGTCGCCGGTTGACCCTCAGTACGGCTGAAGAGCTGCAAGACGCTGAAATGCTGGGGGTCGACGCCAGTGGGCGTGTGTGCCTCAAAGCCACGCCGCCGATTCGGCGTACCCGCGTGGTGCCTGAACCCTGGCGCACCAATATCCTGGTGCGCGGCTGGCGTCGGATCACCGGCCGCAGCAATCCGCCGGCGCCGCCGAAGGATGAGCGCGTATTGCCGGCAGCCCGCTGGCGTACCGTGGGTTCGATTCGGCGTTACATTCTGCTGGTGCTGATGCTCGGCCAGACCATCGTGGCCGGCTGGTACATGAAAGGCATCATGCCGTACCAAGGCTGGTCGCTGGTCGACTTCGACGAGATCCGCAGCCAGACCCTGCTGCAAACCGCCACTCAGGTGCTGCCTTACGCCCTGCAAACCAGCATCCTGATCATGTTCGGGATCTTGTTCTGCTGGGTCTCGGCCGGTTTCTGGACCGCATTGATGGGCTTCCTCGAACTGCTCACCGGCCACGATAAATACCGGATTTCCGGTAAAAGTGCCGGCGATGAGCCGATCCCGAAAGACGCGCGCACCGCGCTGGTCATGCCGATTTGCAACGAAGACGTGCCGCGCGTATTCGCCGGTTTGCGCGCGACGTTCGAATCGGTGGCCGCTACCGGTGATCTCGATCGTTTCGACTTCTTTGTGCTCAGCGACAGTAACGAAGCCGACATCTGCATCGCCGAGCAGCAAGCCTGGCTCGACGTCTGCCGTGAGGCGGGTGGCTTCGGCAAGATCTTCTATCGCCGCCGTCGCCGTCGCGTGAAGCGTAAAAGCGGCAACCTCGACGACTTCTGCCGTCGTTGGGGCGGTGACTACAAGTACATGGTCGTTCTCGACGCCGATTCCGTGATGAGCGGCGAATGCCTGACCAGCCTGGTGCGCCTGATGGAAGCCACGCCGGATGCCGGGATTATCCAGACCGCGCCACGTGCGTCGGGCATGGACACCCTGTATGCGCGCATGCAGCAGTTTGCCACCCGCGTGTACGGCCCACTGTTCACCGCCGGCCTGCACTTCTGGCAGCTGGGTGAATCCCACTACTGGGGTCACAACGCGATCATCCGCATGAAACCGTTTATCGAGCACTGCGCCTTGGCGCCATTGCCGGGTAAAGGTGCATTCGCAGGTTCCATCCTGTCCCACGACTTCGTTGAGGCGGCGCTGATGCGCCGTGCCGGCTGGGGCGTGTGGATTGCCTACGACCTGCCGGGCAGCTACGAAGAACTGCCGCCGAACCTGCTGGATGAACTCAAGCGTGACCGTCGCTGGTGCCACGGCAACCTGATGAACTTCCGCCTGTTCCTGGTCAAGGGCATGCACCCGGTGCACCGCGCGGTGTTCCTGACCGGCGTGATGTCCTACCTGTCGGCACCGTTGTGGTTCCTGTTCCTGGTGCTGTCGACGGCCTTGCTGGCGGTCAACACCCTGATGGAGCCGCAGTACTTCATGGCGCCACGCCAGTTGTACCCGCTGTGGCCGCAATGGCATCCGGACAAGGCGGTGGCGCTGTTCTCCACCACCATCGTGCTGCTGTTCCTGCCGAAATTGCTGAGCATCATCCTGATCTGGGCCAAGGGCGCTAAAGAGTTCGGCGGCAAGTTCAAGGTGACCATGTCGATGCTGCTGGAGATGCTGTTCTCCATGCTGCTGGCGCCGGTGCGGATGATTTTCCACACCCGTTTCGTGCTCGCCGCGTTCCTCGGCTGGGCCGCGACCTGGAACTCGCCGCAGCGTGACGACGACTCCACGCCGTGGGGCGAAGCGATCAAGCGTCACGGCACGCAGACCTTGCTGGGCTTCTTCTGGGCGCTGCTGGTGGTGTGGCTGAACCCGAGCTTCCTGTGGTGGCTGGTACCGATCGTGGGTTCGTTGATGCTGTCGATCCCGGTGTCGGTGATTTCCAGCCGGGTCAACCTCGGCTTGAAGTCCCGCGACGAGAGCCTGTTCCTGATCCCTGAGGAATACAATCCGCCGCAGGCGTTGCTGTCCACCGACAAGTACACCCACGAAAACCGTTGGCACGCGCTGAAAGATGGCTTTGTGCGCTCGGTGGTCGACCCGCAGCAGAACGCCCTGGCCTGTGCCCTGGCAACCTCGCGTCACGGTCAGGCCGAGCCGATCGAGTACCTGCGTGCCGAACGTGTGCGCCACGCGTTGAAAGTCGGCCCTGCCGGCCTCAACAACGGCGAACGCCTGGCGTTGCTCAGCGACCCGGTAGCCCTGGCCCGCTTGCACGAGCAGATCTGGAGCGAAGGGCATGCCGAGTGGCTCGCTGCCTGGCGTGATTCGATCAAGGCCGACCCGCACGCGCCTTTGCTGCCGCTGCAACCGCTGTCATCCCAGGCCCAACCGGCCTGATTCAGGCGCCCCCGAGGGTTCACTTCGGGGGCGTTCGAAGCGCTGGTCCTACAGCGTTTCCATCTTCTTCTTTATCGCCCTAACTCCTTGTTATTTCGAAACAAAAGACCCTTGTTCGAGGCGTATTTACGTGCCCGTGAGTGGGGTAGGATCGCCCCCCAAATTTGACTCGGTCACAGGGGGATTCATGATCAAAAGGTATTGTTCGGCATTGCTGATCGGCGTTATTGCATTGATTCACGGAGGTCTGGTGCAGGCCGGTGCCATCGACGACGCGGTTCGGCGTGGTGTGCTGAAAGTTGGCACCACGCCCACCTACATCCCCTTTGAAATGACCGATAGACAGGGGCGTATCGTTGGCTTTGAAATCGACCTGCTCAAGGTGATGAGCCAGGCCCTGGGCGTCGAGCTTGAATTGGTCAGCGTGCCCTACACCGAGCTGCTGCCTGGGCTGCAGGCGAAAAAGTTCGACCTGATCGGCAGCGGCATGACCGTCACCCAGGAGCGCAACCTGAAGCTCAATTTCAGCGACTCCTTTATCGTGGTGGGGCAAACCGTGTTGCTGCACCCCAGGCTGAGGGGCAAGGTCACCAGTGTTGAAGACCTGGACGACGCCACTTACCGGGTCACCACCGTCCAAGGCACCACTGGCGAGGCAGCGGCGCAACGATTCCTGGGGGCGGCGCGGTTGAGCGCTTTTGCAACGCCACAGGAAGCCGTGCGCCAAGTGGTGAACGGCGCCGCCGA
This sequence comes from Pseudomonas sp. BIGb0381, assembly GCF_024809815.1. Taxonomy (NCBI): domain Bacteria; kingdom Pseudomonadati; phylum Pseudomonadota; class Gammaproteobacteria; order Pseudomonadales; family Pseudomonadaceae; genus Pseudomonas; species Pseudomonas sp. BIGb0381. The sequence goes on along the minus strand of NZ_JANUEN010000010.1, from coordinate 28,444 downwards.
TGCCTTTATTTATGATGCGCCGTACAACCTGATTGCCCTGAGCTTGCCGGAAAACCGCGAGCTGCTGGCGCTTGAACAGCCGTTCACCTTTGAACCCTTGGCGTTTGGCGTGAAGAAAGGCGATTTTGACAGCCTTAATTGGATCAACCATTTCCTCAATCAGGTCGCCCAGGACGGGACCTACGATCGCTTGCACGACAAGTGGTTCAAGGACATGGACTGGATGGTTGAGGTTGACTGGAAGTCATAACTTCTTACACATCAATCCGTTGCCGATGTGGCCGGCGCAAGTGTCTATCCCTGCATTTGGCCGCACCGTTGTGGGGCTTTTCCGACATACGCAGATAACAATTACCCGTGAAACCTTTGTGACGGGCAATGAGTGGGTTAGGATCGCACCCCGAATTGGTGCAGCCCTTTTGCGCGCCGACCTTATAAGAATCGTTCAGGGGACTTGATGATGAAAAAGTATCTTTCGATGCTGCTGCTCGGCGTCACCGCGCTGGTCGCGGCCAATGCCGCCCAGGCCGGTGCCATCGACGATGCGGTCAAGCGCGGCACGCTGAAAGTCGGCATGGACCCGACCTACATGCCGTTTGAAATGACCGACAAGCGCGGGGAAATCATCGGCTTCGAAGTCGACATCCTCAAGGCCATGGCCAAGTCCATGGGCGTCAAGCTGGAGCTGGTGTCCACCGGCTATGACGGCATCATCCCGGCGTTCCTGACCGGCAAGTTCGACATGATCGGCAGCGGCATGACCCTGACCCAGGAACGCAACCTGCGCCTGAACTTCAGCGAACCCTTCATCGTAGTCGGCCAGACCCTGCTGATCCGCAAGGAGCTGGAAGGCACCATCAAGTCCTACAAAGACCTGAACGACGAGAAATACCGCCTGACCTCCAAGCTCGGCACCACCGGTGAGATGGTCGCCAAGAAGCTGATCTCCAAGGCCAAGTACCACGGCTATGACAACGAGCAGGAAGGTGTGCTGGACGTGGTCAACGGCAAGGCCGATGCCTTTGTGTATGACGCGCCGTACAACGTGGTCGCCGAGAAAAAAGTCGGTAACGGCAAGCTGGTGTTCCTCGAAGAACCCTTCACCTTTGAACCGCTGGCGTTCGGCTTGAAGAAGGGTGACTACGACAGCATCAACTTCATCAATAACTTCCTGCACCAGATCAAGAACGACGGCACCTACGATCGCATCCATGACAAGTGGTTCAAGAGCTCCGAGTGGCTCAAGGACATGGAATAAAGCGGGACTGTTTTCTGTTGTGAGGGGGCTTGATGTGGCAAGCCCGCTCGCCACCTCAGGTGTGCGTGCCACGATTCTTTTGGATGCTGAGTAAATGAAACAGAAAAAAGCCCAATGGCCCTGGCACCTGCTGACCGTGGTTGTGCTGGTTGGCCTGGCCGGCGCGTTGTATTACGCCACCTCGCTGATGTCCTACGAATGGCGCTGGAACCGTGTGCCGCAATACTTCGCCTACCAGGCCGAAGAGGCCCAGCGTGCCGCAGACATCTCGACTGTCGTCGAGCTGGCCCGCAAAGGCGATGTGGCCGAAGTCACCCTGCGCAACGATGCCGGCGTCGAACAACGCGTGAGTGTGGCCGACAACAGCCTGCAAGTGGCGCGCGGCGATGATGTGGCCGAAGGCGATGTCATCGGTGTTAACCGCCATTGGGCGTTGGGCCCGTTGATGTGGGGTTTGTGGACCACGTTGTGGCTGTCGGTGGTGTCCGGGATCCTCGGCCTGGCGATTGGGCTTGCCACCGGGTTATGCCGACTGTCCAGTAACCCGACCCTGCGCGATCTGTCGACGATCTACGTCGAGCTGGTGCGTGGTACGCCGCTATTGGTGCAGATCTTCATTTTCTATTTCTTTATCGGCACGGTGCTCAACTTGTCCCGGGAGTTTGCCGGGATCGCCGCGCTGTCGCTGTTCACCGGCGCCTATGTGGCGGAAATCGTCCGCGCGGGTGTCCAGTCCATCACCCGTGGCCAGAACGAGGCGGCTCGCTCCCTGGGCCTGAGCGCCAGCCAGTCGATGCGCCATGTGGTGCTGCCGCAGGCCTTCAAGCGCGTGCTGCCGCCCCTGGCCGGGCAATTTATCAGTCTGGTGAAAGACACCTCGCTGGTCTCGGTGATCGCCATTACCGAGCTGCTCAAAAGCGGTCGCGAAGTGATCACCACCTCGTTCTCGCCGTTTGAAATCCTGTTCTGCGTTGCAGGGTTGTACCTGCTGATCAACCTGCCGCTGTCGAAAATGGCCAGCCGGCTTGAGCGGAGGCTCGCGCAAAGTGATTGAAGTCCGCGATCTGGTAAAAGTCTTCGATACCCGCGGGCACGTGGTGCGCGCGGTGGACCATGTGACCACTCAGGTGGCCAAGGGGGAGGTGCTGGTGGTGATCGGCCCGTCCGGCTCCGGCAAGTCCACGTTCCTGCGTTGCCTCAATGGCCTGGAAGAGTTCGATTCGGGTTCGGTGAGCATCGATGGCTTGCAACTGGCCGACCCGAAAACCGATGTGAACGCCTATCGGCGTGAAGTCGGCATGGTGTTCCAGCACTTCAACCTGTTCCCCCACATGACCGTGTTGGAGAACCTGTGCCTGGCGCAAAAAGTCGTGCGCAAGCGCGGCAAGAAAGAGCGCGAAGCCAAGGCCCTGGCACTCCTGGAAAAGGTCGGCATTGCGCAGAAAGCCAACGAGTTTCCATCACGGCTTTCCGGCGGACAGCAACAGCGCGTGGCGATTGCCCGGGCGTTGGCGATGGAACCCAAGGTGATGCTGTTCGACGAGCCCACCTCGGCCCTGGACCCGGAAATGGTCGGTGAAGTGCTGGATGTCATGAAGACCCTGGCTCTGGAAGGTATGACCATGGTCTGCGTCACCCACGAAATGGGCTTTGCCCGTGAAGTGGCGGACCGGGTGCTGTTCTTCGATCATGGCAAGTTGCTCGAAGATGCGGCCCCGGCCGAGTTCTTCGCGGCGCCTAAAGACCCGCGCGCCCAGGCGTTCCTGCGTCAAGTGCTATAGGGCGCGGGGCGTTCATACCTTGAACCGCCCCACGCACTGCTGCAAATCCGTTCCCAGCCGCGCCAGCTCGATACTGGCCGCTGCCGTCTGTTCACTGGCGGCGGCGGCTTGCTCCGAGGCGTCGCGCACTTTCAATACGCTGCGATTGATCTCTTCGGCCACCGCACTTTGCTCCTCGGCGGCGGCGGCGATCTGCGGGTTCATTTCCTGGATGACCGACACCGTGCGGGCGATCTCCGTGAGGGAGTCCCCGGCGTTGCGGGCCAGGCCGACGCTGTTGTCGGTCAGGGTGCGGCTGTAGTCCATGATGTCGGCCACCTGTTGTGTACCGCTGTGCAGGCCTCCAATCAGCTCTTCGATTTCCTCGGCGGACTGCTGGGTCCGTTGGGCGAGACCGCGCACCTCGTCGGCGACCACCGCGAACCCTTGACCGGCCTCGCCGGCGCGAGCGGCTTCTATCGCGGCGTTGAGCGCCAGCAGGTTGGTCTGCTGTGACACAGACTTGATCACATCCAGCACGCTGCTGATTTTCTGGCTTTCCCGTTGCAGTCCTATCATGGCCTGGCCTGCGCGCGCCATTTCATGGGCAAGGTGCTCGATTTGCGCCACGGCATCCGTCACCACCTGATCGCCCAGTTCAGTCTGTTGATTGGCCTGGCCGGCAGCGATCGACGCCTGCTCGGCGTGGCGCGCAACCTCCTGGGCGGTGGCGAGCATCTGATTCATCGCGGTTGCGACCTGCTCGGTTTCATCGCGCTGATTGTTCACCCCGGCACGCGTTTGTTCGGTCACGGTGGAAAGTTCTTCGGCAGCGCTGGCGATTTGCCTCGCGTTGTCGCTGATGTTGCCAATCAGCCCCCGCAGGCTAAGCGTCATTTGGGTCATGCTGCTTTGCAACTGGCCCAGCTCATCCCGGCGTCGGGTCTGCACATCTTGGCTCAGGTCGCCCTCGGCAATGCGATTGGCGACTGTCAGCGCCCTACGCAGCGGCTTGACGATTTGCCCGGCAATCACCCAGGCAGCCAGGGCGCCGAAGAGCAACGCAGCAGCAGTAATGCCCAGGGTTTGGGTGCGGGCCTGCTCGGCTTCACTGTCGCGTCGTTGGGTCTGGTCCTGGCTCAAGAGATCACTCTGCCCGAGCAACTGATCCAACTGCTGCTCCAACTGGTTTTGCGTGTTTTCGGTGGCGAGTTGGGTGTCCTTGAGGCGTGTCAGGTAGGTGCGAATGCTGAGCACTGCGTTTTTCAGCACGCCGCTATCGACCGGCAGTTTTGCCACGGCTGCCTGGGCGAGTTCGAGGTTGCGCTCGGCGTCGCTGATGGCCTGGGCGTAGGCATCCAGCGAACTGGCGGCCCAGGCAGGGCTCTGGGCACGATCTTCGGCCTGTTCGATGGCTTGGCGCAGGTCTTCGATGGCATCCAGGGCCTTTGTATCGTCCTGGTCCGGGAGATCGCTTGCGAGTTGGGCCAGGACATCACCGGTCCGCGTGGTGGTCTGCTTCAGTTGCTCTCGGGCGTTTTCGCGTTTCTCAACCAGTGAGGGTACGTCTTTGAGGGTGGTTTTGAACGTTGCATTGATGCGGGCCATTTCCTGCAGATACCCAATGGATTTTGGCACTTTGAGCCGGCTGGAAAGCTCCACCAGAAGCCCGTCGATCTTTACCGTGCTCACACTCAATCGATTGAAGCTGGTGGGGTCGTCCAGGGTGCGGTAAATGATTCTGTCGGCCCGCAGTTCTTCGCCAGCCACCGCCAGTTGCGCGAGTACGGTCAGCGTTTGCGAGCGGTAAAGGGACGCAGCCAGGGCTTGCCAGCCGGTCACGGCAATCACGAAGCTCAGGGCCAGTACCAAGGAGAAACCCAGGGCGAGTTTGAGGGTGACACTGGCGTCACCCAACAGATGAGTCATTCGACGAAGCATGATTAACCTCCGACAAGTGAACAATGGGCGTTCTCGACATGCGCAAGCACATTGAGCTGAATTGAACGCTAGTTCTCTTGACGCAGAGGTGGGGCTGATAAACGTGTAGGAAATTTCAGAGGTCGCAGGCGGCGACCCAGGACAGGTCGCCGCGCGGGGAGGGGGTCAGACCCGGAAGCGGCCGACCAGTGTTTGCAGATGGGCGCCCAGGCGTGCCAGTTCGGTGCTCGACGTGGCGGTCTCTTCGCTGGCGGCAGCCGTTTGTTCCGACACATCGCGCACGTTCAGCACGCTGCGGTTGATCTCTTCCGCTACGGCGCTCTGCTGTTCGGCAGCGGTGGCGATTTGGGAGTTCATCGCCTGGATGGTCGATACCGTTCGTGTGATGTTTTCCAAGGCGCTGCCGGCGCGGCGCGTCAGCTCGACACTGCTATCGGTGAGGCCACGGCTATTGTCCATGATGTTCGCTACCTGCTGGGTGCCGCTTTGCAGGCCGGCAATCAGTTCCTCGATCTCTTCGGTGGACTTCTGGGTGCGCTGGGCCAGGCTGCGCACTTCATCGGCCACCACCGCGAAGCCACGTCCGGCTTCACCGGCCCGCGCTGCTTCAATCGCGGCGTTGAGAGCCAGCAGGTTGGTTTGCTGTGCCACCGACTTGATCACGTCGAGCACACTGCCGATCTTGTCGCTTTCGCGTTTCAGATCGGCCATGGCGACGGTGGAATTGCCGACTTCAGTGGCCAGGCGTTCGATCTGGGCGATGGCTTCACCGACCACCTTGTCGCCTTCGCGGGCCTGCTGGTCAGCCGCTGCGGCGGCTTCGGACGCTTCTTCGGCATTGCGCGCCACTTCCTGCACGGTCGCGGCCATTTCGTTCATGGCGGTGGCCACTTGGTCGGTCTCGACTTTCTGGCTGTTGACCCCGGCGCTGGTCTGCTCGGTCACGGCCGACAGTTGCTCGGCGGCGCTGGCGATCTGGGTGACACCTTCGCTGATGCCGCCGATCAACTCGCGCAGGCCCACAGTCATGCTTTGCATGGCGCGTTGCAGTTGGCCCAATTCATCCTGGCGCAGTGAAATGAGGTTGTGACTCAGGTCACCCGAGGCAACGCGCTCGGCAACTTCGAGGGTCTGGCTCAGCGGGATAATGATCTGACGGGTGATCGCCCAGGCCGCGACCAGGCCGAAGATCAGCGCCAGCCCGGCAGCCAGTAGCAGGAAGTATTTGGCTTGCGCGGCATCCGTATCGCGTACCGCCGTCTGGGATACCGTCAGTTTGTCACTGTGGCCCAGCAGGATATCGCCCTGCGCAGACATGGTCTTGAGCGCCGCTGCGCTGGCCACCTGAGAGTCGCGGTATTGGCTGACAGCGGCGCGGTAGGCTTGCAGCGAGACGCTGGCCTGTTGCAGGTTGGCCGAATATTGATCAGGCACCTGGCTGGTGAGGTTGGTGATTTTTTTCAGGGCGTTATCGATGGCATCCAGCGCCGGCTGCTCGGCTTCGACCTTGCCGCTGTAGGTGTAGCCGCGCACTTGAAAGCGTGCTTGCTGGATCAGCTTGCTCAGGTCCACCACACTGTTGAACAACGTGACGCTGTCGCCTTGCAGCAGGGATTTCTCCACTTCGCCGACCTTTAGTACTGCATTGTCGGCCGTGTCGCCGAGCTTGCTGCGGGCATTTTCGCGGCTGGCGCCGGCCTGCACCATCTCGTTGAACGCGCGTTTGTATTGGTCCACGGCGGCCAATTGTTCATCGACCAGGGCCGTGTCCGCGGGTTGTTCTATCAGGGTGCGTGCGGTCTTCAAGCCACTGTCCAGCTGGTTCAGCAATTCGTTGACCGCGGTCGGGCCTTGTTCGCCACGGCGCATCTCATAGTCCAGGCGTGCCAGGCGCAGGTCTTTGGTCAGGCCGTTGAGGCTGGAGATGTAACCCAGCTTGTCACCGCGGTTGATCACGTCACCCAGGCCGGTCCAGCCAGTGAAGGTGATCATCAGGGTCAACAGCAATACCAGGCCAAAGCCTACGGCCAGCTTGGTTTTGACGCTGACATTCCCCAGTTTTTCGGCTAACCAACGATACATGCTGCAAACTCCCTTGGAACAAGGCTTGGACTTATTCAGGAGTTATCGGCCTGCCCACGGGATTCTGTAGCGACGCGGTACCAATGTGGGAGCAAGCCCCGACCGCGGTGTTGTCAGAACAGGCGGGCGAGCAGGGCGGTGACGGCCGTTTCGACGCGCAGGATGCGGGCGCCCAATTGCACCGGCTGCAAGCCGGCCTTGGCCAGCAGGTCTACCTCGTAGGGGATCCAGCCGCCTTCCGGGCCTATGGCCAGGGTGACGGGCTCATCCAGCCCACGGGGGCAGGGTGGGTAGTCGCCGGGGTGGCCGATCAGGCCAAGGGTGCCTTCGGTCATGGTTGGCAGGCGGTCTTCGACGAAAGGTTTGAAGCGCTTTTCGATAACGATTTCCGGTAACACCGTGTCCCGCGCCTGTTCCAGGCCGAGGATCAGTTGCTCGCGAACGGCGTCGGGTTCCAGGAAGGGGGTTTGCCAGAAGCTTTTTTCCACCCGGTAGCTGTTGACCAGCACTACTTTCGGCACGCCCATGGCTGCCACGGTTTGCAGCACCCGGCGCAGCATTTTCGGGCGTGGCAAGGCCAGCAGCAGGGTCAGGGGCAGTTTGGCCGGTGGCGGTTGGTCGAAGCTTACTTGCAGTTCGGCTTCGCGGGCTTCCAGGCGCAGCAGTTGCGCGTTGCCCATCAACCCGCCAAGGCGCCCGACCCGCAGGCTGTCGCCCACGGCGGCGCGGTGGACTTCCTGCATATGCACCAGGCGCCGATCACGCAGGATCACTCGGTCGGCCGCGATAAAGTCGGCATCGAACAGCAACAGCAGGTTCACGGTTGGGTCGCTGGCGGCTGGTCGTCGTCGGCGGGTTGGTCATCCGGGTGATCGCCACGCTTGCTGATCAAGCCGCTGAACAGGATGCCGATCTCGAACAGCATCCACATCGGCACGGCCAGCAGGGTCTGGGAGAAGATGTCCGGCGGCGTGAGGATCATGCCGACCACGAAGCAACCGATGATCACATACGGGCGGATCTTCTTCAGGTACTGCACGTTGACCACGCCGATCCACACCAGCAGCACCACGGCCACCGGGATTTCGAACGCGACGCCAAAGGCGAAGAACAGCGTCATCACGAAGTCGAGGTAGCTGGTGATGTCGGTCATCATCTCCACGCCGGCCGGAGTGGCGGCCGCGAAGAACTTGAAGATCAACGGGAATACCAGGAAGTAGGCGAAGGCCATGCCGGTGTAGAACAGCAGGATGCTCGACACCAGCAACGGCACCGCGATGCGCTTCTCATGCTTGTACAGGCCTGGCGCGATAAAGCCCCAGATCTGGTGCAGGATCACCGGGATCGCCAGGAACAGCGAAACCATCATGGTCAGCTTCAACGGCGTGAGGAACGGCGATGACACATCGGTGGCAATCATCGTCGCACCGGCCGGCAGGTACTGGCGCAGTGGCGTGGAGACGAAGGTGTAGATTTGCTGGGTGAAGGCGAACAGCCCGGCAAAGATCACGAAGATCGCCGCCACGCAACGCAGCAGGCGGGTCCGCAGCTCGGTCAAGTGCGAGACCAGCGGCATATGCTGGTCGTTTTCCGGTTTATCAGCGCTCATGGGGCTCGCGGCGGCAATGTAGGATCATGGGGCGCGGGCGACGCAACAGGCGTCGGCGCAGGCTCGGTTGGAGCGGTCGGGGTCGGGGCGGCGGGCGTAGTTTCAACCGCGGGCGCGATGCTGTGCTCGGCCACAGGCTCCACCGGCTTGGTGGGTTCCTGTACCGGGGACAGAATCTTCCGGGCTTCCTGCTCCAACGACAGAATATGTTCGTTGTGCAGTTGGCGGCGAATCTCGTCGGCGCCGATTTCCCGTTCAACTTCCTGTTTGATGGCGTTGAAACTGCGTTTCAGGCGCCCGATCCACAGGCCGGCTGTGCGCGCGGCGCCGGGCAGGCGTTCCGGCCCCAGTACCAGCAAGGCAACAAGGCCGACGAGCAGCAGTTCAGAGAAGCTGATACCAAACATTAGTCAGTGCTCACGAGTCTTTGCGGGTCGGCTCTTCGACTTTTTCAGCCTGCACGTCGAAGGTACGACGCTCGGTGATCGGCTGGGTGGCCTGCGGGTGTACAGGCTGGGCCGGTGGCACCGGATTGGCGGCCGGGTCGGCAGGCTTCTCATCGTCGTTCATGGCTTTACGGAAGCCCTTGATCGACTCGCCCACATCGGTGCCGAGGTTTTTGAGTTTCTTGGTGCCGAATACCAGTACCACCACCACCAGAATGACGATCCAGTGTTTCCAGTCAAAAATACCCATGCTGCAAATCCTCTAGTAAAAGTTATTCAAGCGGACGGGCGCGAGGCCTTTTCGGCATGCCCGGACAAGCCGAAGCGACGGTCCAGTTCATCCAGCACGGCCTGTGGATGCTGCCCCAGTTGGGCGAGCATGACCAGGCTATGGAACCACAAGTCAGCGGTTTCATAGATTACATCGCTGCAATCGCCGCTGATTTGTGCGTCCTTGGCAGCGATGATGGTCTCGATGGACTCTTCGCCGAGTTTTTCCAGAATCTTGTTCAGGCCCTTGTGGTACAGGCTGGCGACGTAGGAGCTGTCGGCGTCCGCACCTTTGCGGTCCTCCAGCACCTGGGCCACACGGTTCAGGGTATCGCTCATGGTCAGTGTCCTGCGGAGTAGATGGCGTGCGGGTCTTTGAGCACCGGCTCTACAACCTTCCATTCGCCGTTCTCGAACACGCGATAGAAGCAGCTGTGGCGGCCGGTGTGGCAGGCGATGTCGCCGATCTGCTCGACCTTGAGGATCACCACGTCGGCGTCGCAGTCGATACGCATCTCGTGCAGGGTTTGCACGTGCCCGGACTCTTCGCCCTTGCGCCACAGTTTGCCACGCGAACGTGACCAGTAAATGGCGCGCTGCTCAGTGGCAGTGAGGCTCAGGGCCTCGCGGTTCATCCAGGCCATCATCAGCACGCGCCCGGTCTTGTAGTCCTGGGCAATGGCCGGCACCAGGCCGTCACTGTCCCACTTGATCTCGTCCAGCCAGTCTTTCATCTTCGGCTCCGGCAATTTGCGACAGTGTATAACCGGATGGGCTATCGACGCACGATCAGATAAACACCCACGGCGACCATGATGCCGGCCGGCCAGTGGCCCAGTTGGTTCAGCGGCCCACCAATGGCCAGCATCACGCCACCGACCAGGTGCGCGGCACCCAGCAGGCGCAGGAACCAATCGTCCTTGCGCTTGCGCCATGGCGGTTCCGGGTCTTTGGCGTGAGGCTGGGACATGCGCTCCAGCAGGTCGCGGGTCATGTTGGCCAGGTGGGGCAGTTGTTCCATCTGGCTATGCAAGTTGCCCAGCATGGTCTTGGGGCTCATGCGCTCGCGCATCCAACGCTCCAGGAAAGGCTGCGCGGTGTTCCACAGGTCAAGGTCCGGGTACAGCTGACGACCCAGGCCTTCGATGTTCAGCAAGGTCTTTTGCAGCAAGACCAACTGCGGCTGCACTTCCATATTGAAGCGCCGCGCGGTCTGGAACAGACGCATCAGCACCTGGCCGAAGGAGATATCCTTCAGTGGTTTTTCAAAGATCGGCTCGCACACCGTGCGGATCGCCGCTTCGAATTCATTGAGCTTGGTTTCCGCCGGCACCCAGCCCGAATCGATGTGCAACTGCGCCACGCGGCGGTAGTCGCGCTTGAAGAAGGCGAACAGGTTGCGCGCGAGGTAATCCTGGTCTTCCGGGGTCAGGCTGCCGACGATGCCGCAGTCGATCGCAATGTACTGCGGGCTCCACGGGTTGACGGTGCTGACGAAGATATTGCCGGGGTGCATGTCGGCGTGGAAGAAACTGTCGCGGAACACCTGGGTGAAGAAGATCTCCACGCCGCGCTCGGCGAGCATCTTCATGTCGGTGCGCTGGTCGGCCAGGGTCGCGAGGTCGGTGACCTGCACGCCGTAGATGCGCTCCATCACCAACACTTTCGGGCGGCACCAGTCCCAATACACTTGCGGCACGTACAGCAGCGGCGAGCCTTCGAAATTGCGCTTGAGCTGGCTGGCGTTGGCCGCCTCGCGCAGCAGGTCGAGTTCGTCGTAGATGGTTTTTTCGTAGTCGGCAACCACATCCACCGGGTGCAGCAGGCGCGCATCCGCGGAGAAACGTTCGGCGGCGCGGGCGAGGATAAACAGCCACGCCAGGTCCTGGCCGATGATCGGCTTGAGGCCCGGGCGGATCACTTTTACCACCACTTCTTCGCCGGTCTTCAACTGCGCGGCGTGCACTTGCGCCACCGAGGCCGAAGCCAGCGGTTCAACGTCGAAGCGGCTGAACACCTCGCTGATCTTCTTGCCCAGTTGCTCTTCGATCAGCTTCATCGACTGCTGCGAATCGAACGGCGGCACGCGATCCTGCAGCAGCATCAGTTCGTCGGCGATGTCTTCGGGCAGCAGGTCGCGGCGCGTGGAGAGGATCTGCCCGAACTTGATAAAGATCGGCCCCAGGTCCTGCAGCGCCAGGCGCAGGCGCGCGCCCCGGCTCAGCTCCAGTTGCTTGCGCGGGAACCAGCGCCACGGCAGTACATAGCGCACGGCCAGCAGGAACCATGGCAAAGGCAGGGCGAACAGCAGGTCATCGAGGCGGTAGCGGATTACGACGTGCTGGATACGGAACAAACGGCGGACGGCGAGCAGCTTCATGCGTTATCGCTTGGATCAAGGGAACGGCTCAGGCGCTCGAAGCGAGCCTCGAGACGTTCCAGGTCGATTTTGGCCTTGTCGAGTTCACGAAAGCGCGCTTGCGCTTCGCGTTCTCCGACCAGGGTGCGCGATTCTTCGCTCAGGTATTCGGCGAGGTTCTGGTTGAGGCTGGCGAACCCCTGCTGGTACCAGCGCGTGCGGCTGCGCAGGTGCCCGCTGATCAGCTGGGTGGCGACGGGGCCGATCCAGCGTGACAGCTCGTATTCCCAGTCCAGTTCCAGGTCTTGGAGTACGGCAGCCAAGTCCATCAGTACCGCACTGTCGCCTTCCAGGTGCACTTCGGGGCCGTGGAGGATGGCGGTCTTGTTGCGGCTCAGCGCCAGGTGCAACAGGCTGGTGGCCGGTGCACGCAGGGTGCAGTCGGCTTCAGCGGCCCATTGAGTGGCAAGCAACAGGCCTTCATCGCTGGGCAGGATAAACAGCTGCAGGGCGGGGCTGGTGCAGTCCACGGCGATGACCTTGCCGTTCAAGTGCGCGAGCCGCGCCAGGGCGGTGCTGTCCAGGCGCAGTACACGGTTGAGGCCGTGTTCGACGCTGGCGAGAAGGCCTTTGAGCAGCATCAGGGCTTGATGCCACGGTGCAGGGCGACGATGCCCGAGGTCATGTTGTGGTAGGTCACACGGTCGAAACCGGCCTCTACCATCATCGACTTCAGGGTTTCCTGGTCGGGGTGCATGCGGATCGATTCGGCCAGGTAGCGGTAGCTCTCGGCATCATTGGTGATCAGCTTGCCCATCAACGGCATGAAGGCAAAGGAGTAGGTGTCGTAGACCTTGGACATCAGCGCGTTGGTCGGCGTGGAGAACTCCAGTACCAACAGGCGGCCACCCGGCTTGAGCACGCGCAGCATCGAGCGGATCGCGTCTTCCTTGTGGGTCACGTTGCGCAGGCCGAAGGCGATGGTCACGCAGTCGAAATGGTTGTCGGGGAACGGCAGCTTTTCAGCGTCGGCCTGGACGAATTCGATATTGCCGGCCACGCCCTTGTCGAGCAGGCGATCGCGGCCGACCTTGAGCATCGAGCCATTGATGTCCGCCAGCACCACCTGGCCGGTAGGGCCGACGAGCTTGGAGAACTTGGCCGCCAGGTCACCCGTACCGCCGGCGATGTCCAGCACGCGGTTGCCGGTGCGTACACCCGACAGCTCGATGGTGAAGCGCTTCCACAGGCGGTGCATGCCGCCGGAGAGCACGTCGTTCATCAGGTCGTACTTGGCCGCCACGGAGTGGAACACCTCAGCGACTTTTTCCGCTTTCTGGCTTTCCGGGACGTTCTTGAAACCGAAGTGAGTGGTGGGTTCGGCATCGCTGCCTTTGCGCTGATCAGTCATATCGCTGTCACCAAAAGAGAATGCGGGACATGATAATCCCCAAGGCCTGCTTTGTCTTGGCAAGGCTGCAGGTAAGATAGGCGGGCACCGAGACCTTTTGCCGCATTCAAGGTATTCAAATCCCTATTAAAGAGGAGTCATTGCAATGGCCCGTATAACCGTTGAGCGTGCGCATTCCCTGGGTAAAGAAGCGGCACGCGCAAAGGCCGAAAAGTTGGCGCACAAACTCCAGGAGCAATATGGCCTGGAGCCTTCGTGGTCTGGCGATACCTTGAACCTCAAGCGGTCAGGGGTTAAAGGCACGGTATTAGTGGCGGAGGATTCGCTGCGCATTGATGTGGAACTGGGCCTGTTGATGTCGGCCATGAGTGGCACCATCAAGTCCGAAATCGAGAAAGCCCTGGATAAAGCCTTGGCCTGATCCGCGAGTACTTAGGGTGCCGATTCTAATTTTCCAGCCTACTTTGTGCCCAAGCCCTCAACTCCTGCGGGCCGTTCCTCCCCCCTATTCTGCGTGAGGTGCACCATGGCCAAAGTTATCCTGAAGAAAAAAATCGATGCTCAGACCGGCGCTTTGAGTGACGTTAAAACCTACGCCCGCAAGATCTGGTTAGCGGGTCTTGGTGCCTACGCGAAGGTCGGCAGCGAGGGCGGCGACTACTTCAAAGAGCTGGTTAAAGCGGGTCAACATATTGAAAGTAAAGGCAAAAAAGTTGCAGTGGAACAACTTGATGCGGCCAACAGTCAGATTGATCAAGTAAAGAGTAATGTCTCCACGGTCAAAGGTCTGGTAGAAGTTCAGCTGGATAAAGTTGAAAAAGCTTTTGATACTCGCGTTGCCAGTGCCTTGAATCGAATTGGCATTGCGTCTAAACATGACGTGGAGACACTCTCTGCTAAGCTCGAAGAGCTGACGGCATTGCTCGAACGTGTCGCGCGTAAACACTAAGGAGACATCGGGATGGCTGTTAAAAAGACTACTCAGAAAGAAGGCAGCTCGTGGGTCGGGAAAGTTGAAGAATATTCCCGCAAGATCTGGCTGGCTGGTTTAGGCGTTTACTCGAAGATCGACAGTGACGGCAGCAAACTCTTCGAGACCTTGGTTAAAGACGGCGAGAAGGCCGAGAAGTTGACCAAGAGCGCAGTGGGTAAACAAGTAGGCGCTGCTAAAGCGACTGCCGGTTCGCGCATCAGTGATGCGAAGAAGCAGGTATTGGGTACTTGGGGCGAACTCGAAGGGGCTCTGGACAAGCGCCTCAACAGTGCTATTTCGCGCCTGGGCGTGCCAAGTAAAGCTGAGCTGAAGACCCTGCACAGCAAGGTCGATACCCTGACCAAGCAAATCGAAAAACTCACCGGTGCCAAAGTGGCTCCAGTGAAAGCGGCTGCCGCTAAACCAGCTGCCAAGCCTGCCGCTAAAACCGCCGCTGCCAAACCTGCGGCCAAAACGGCCGCCAAACCGTTGGTGAAAGCTGCCAGCAAGCCAGCTGCAAAACCAGCGGCCAAGGCCCCGGCAAAAGCGGCTGCTAAACCCGCCGCCAAAACTGCAGCGGCCAAACCGGCTGCCAAGCCTGCCGCTAAACCCGTGGCTGCGAAAGCGGCTGCCAAACCTGCGGCTAAGCCAGCAGCCAAGGCCGCCGCAAAACCGGCCGCTAAGCCCGCGGCCAAAACCGCAGCCGCCAAGCCAGCCGCTGTTAAATCTGCAGCCAAGCCTGCTGCCGCGAAGCCGGTGGCCAAGCCGGCAACAAAACCTGCTGCTGCGAAGAAGCCAGCTGTAGCGAAAAAACCAGCAGCGCCGAAGCCAGCTGTTGCCGCCAAGCCCGCAACCACGGCGCCTTCTGCTTCGCCAGCCAATTCAGTGTCGGCACCGACGCCTGCTGCTGCCCCGACTGCAACGCCGGTAACCCCGACGCCAACCAGTCAGTCCTGACTTTTCCGGGACACGTAAAAATGCCCGGCCTGCAAAGGCTGGGCATTTTTTTGCGCGCTTACCGTGTGATCGTGGGCCCAAGCTCGGTCAGTTGTAGGTGATCGAAACGGTAACTGCGCTGGCCAGGGTGCCTTGGGTGATCGCTGCGCCGGTTTTGTGATACGCCGCTGTTAGGGGGATCACGGCCTTGTTGCTGCTCGTTGCAATGGTCCGGCTGCGCTGGGCGGGGGTACCGTTGGCAGGAATGGCATAAGCGGGAGAGACGCGGTGCAGTAGTTGAAGGGCAGTACCCTTTGACGTCCCCGTATTGGAAAACAGCGCGGCGTTCCCCGTTGAGGCGGTGCCTGCGAACAGGAAAATCACGTTGCGTAAATCCGATTCGCAATCGGCAGAGATCTCGAAATCAAACGCGCCCGCGCTGGAAGTCGCGCCAAAGTCGGAAATCTTGATAGTCGGCAGTGTGATGGTACGGTTTTCGTCGCCGGCAGCCAGGTTGCACGTACCGGCATTGACTTGGCCGGTAAAGCGCAAGGTGCCCGTAGTCGCGGCATGGACCACAGTGGTGGCCAGGCTCGCGGTGATTACCAGCAGCAGGGGCAGGGCTCGAATCCTCATTCCATAATCCTCAGGTTTTTAGTTGTAGGTGATGCTGACGGTGGTGGTGGCGATGAGCGTGCCTTGTCTGACCGTGCCGTTCTGGTGATAGGCCGCGCCGAGCGGCAACACGGCGCGGCCGCCCGAGACCGGCACCGTGCGCGTGTTTTCGGTGCCGTCGGCGAGAATGTTCTGGATACCCCCGCCAATTCGCGAGTACAGCCACAGGGCAACGCCACCGGCACTGCCCGTATTGGCGAAGAGCCGGTCATTGCCCGGTGCGGGGGTTCCGGAAAAACGAAAAGTGACGTTGGATGCGTGTGCGCAGTTTGCAGTAAGTTCGAAGTTACGTTGGTTTGCGTAAGTGGCGTCTTGAAGCGTGCTGACTTTAACGGGGTCGAGGGTGATCGTGCGGTTGACGTCGCCAGTCGCCAGGTCGCAGGTGGCGGCGGGGCTGACAAAGCGCACGGGGTTGCCGAGTCTCAGGGTGAAACTCTCTGGGTGGTTATCCCATCGCCTCACCCAAATGTTTCCGGCGGGCACTGTCTGGCCTGTTACCGGCCCGACTTTATGGAACCTCAGCTCCGCGGCCGTGAAGCTGGTGTAGGGGCCGCTGTATGGGACTTGTTGGTTAATCATGGCAAAGAAAGGATAGAGTCCGCTTGCATCTCGGATGCGCAAGCGTACGCCCACACCTGAAGCCTCGGTCTGATAGATGTTTGGGTAACCTGCAGCCCTTGCTTGGTATCGTCCGATGATCGTCAGTAAAGTGGAGCTGCAATACGCGGTAAAAGCGGGCGCCGTACCACTGAATTCCCGAATGATAATTTCAGCGCCCACCGGGAGACTGTCCGGCACGGTGATTGTGGAAGGAAGGGTGAGTGTGAGTGTGGCGTTCTGATACCTGTCACACGCCGCTTGAGCAGCGATGGGCAGGTTGAACACCAATAGGGTCGAAATGAATTGAATAGAGTGCTTCATTTTTCAGTTCCACGATGAGCGCAAGTTGGCCAGATCATTGGCAAATGGCTGCACGATGAGATCGCCAACGACCTCGCAAGCGCCCCCGTCCAGTTGCAGTAATCGAGCTGAGTCCTTGGCTGGCGTCTTTGCTTCCACTTCGTAGCGCATCCGGCACATCGCCGAATTACTGCTCCCCCACTTGACCGTCAACTTCCCCCGCGGGCGAGACACCCGGACGAAGGCCTTGGCGCCCTGCCCGACAACCCCGACGCTGGCGCCGTCCTCATCGAACACATCCGCACCAAACGGCAGCGGGCTGCCATCCTCGCGCCGTGCCGTGATCAACAAGGCCTGGCCGCTGAGCGTCTCGAACTGCAGTTGCACCACTGCACCGGCGCGCGGGGCGACATTCCGGGCGGCGGTCTTGAGTTCCACGTCGGTGGACAATTCCTTGGGGTCCAGTTCCACGATGTTCTGGCGGTAGGGTGTGAGGTGGGGCACCACCGCGAAGCCGCTTTTCCCGATTTTCGCGCTGTGGTTGCCATTGATTTGTGCGCCTTGGGCGTCAGGCGCCTGGACGATGCCGAGGGTATCGCCGAGTTCTGGGGCGAAGGTCACACCGCCTGCGTGGGCGACAATACCGCCGGTCATGCCAAGCGATGTGGAGCGGTACGCGCTGCTCTGACCATGACTGGCGGACAGTACGCCCTGACTGGTCTGGTATTTCATGTCGGCATTGGTAGCGTTGTTGCTGTCCTGGGTCCGGTTGGCACTGACGCTATAGCTGAACTCACCGCGCTCGCCCACGCTCCCACCCAGGCTGGCGCGCTCACCGCTGCCTTGACCGCCTCGATAGGCCGTGGTGGTCAAGGTCGGCGAGTGGGCGTGGCTGCCCAGTGGCAGGCTCAAGGTGAGTTCCAGTTGCTTGTCCACGCGTTCACTGCGCAGATCACGGCTGCGCTGTGCACTCAGCAGATAGTGAAGGCCCCGCCACGTGCCGCTGTACCCGGTGGTGAAGGTCAGGTTGCCATGGTCGCGATTCCAATAGTGTTGCGAAGAACCGGTCAGGTACACGGAGCCGTTGCTCAGGTTCTGGTTGAGGCTGATGTCCATCCTGTTGCGTAGCCGCGACAGGTTATCCGGGGTCAGCCCGTCGATGGCCAAGTCACGAACGTGTGCCGCATCGCCCACATTCAGGAACCCCTCAGTGGAGTAGCGGTAAGCCCCGAGGGCGAAATGGGTGCCGGTGTCCGTGAAATTCTTGCTGTAGCGCAGTTGTACGCTTCGCCCCTGGCGTGACCCGTGACCTGGTACATGGGCGTTCGAATGGGTCAGGTCGCACGACAGCGCACCCATTGAGGTATTGAACGCGGTACCCAGCAACTGCGATTGGTAGTCCTCGCCAATCGTCGCGCCGGTGTACCCGGTCAGCAGGTTGCTCAGGCCCTGCTGATAAGTGGCCTGCATCAACGTGGGAGGGTGATGCAGACCTATTTCATCCAGTTGGCCAACGCTCAATGCGTAGCGGCGGTGGTCGGGGCGCAGCAGGTTGGCGTTGGCGGCGAACGGCACGATGAACTCGCGCTGGCGGCCATCGGCCTCGGTAATGGTGACGCTCAGGTCGCCTCCATACCCGGTGGGGAACAGGTCGTTGAGGACAAACGGGCCGGGCGCTACAGATACTTCGTCCAATAGCACGCCGCGTTGGCGCACGCTGACCCGCGCGTTGGTCTCGGCAACGCCACGTACCACCGGCGCAAACCCGGTCAGGGAGTCGGGCAGCATCCGATCATCGCTGAACAGGCTGGCACCGCGCAGACGTACGCTATCGAACAGTTCCCCCGGTGTGTAGATCTCACCCGCCATCAGCTGTGACTGCAACCGGCTCACTTCGTGTTGCACGTAGGTGGCGCTGCTTTGATAACCCGAGGCGACCTCTGAATGGCTGTAGCTGCCAGTATGGCGCCAGTGCCAATCGCCAAGGTTGAGTCCGGTGTTCAGGCCCAGGTAGCTGGAGCCGAGTGTGCGCGTACCGGCCTGGGTGGCGAACGTATTGGCGTTGTACCGTACAAAGGCGGCGTCGATCCCGCTGTCCCAGTGCCGCGGGTCGACATAGCCCCGCGCCTTGCGCGCCAGGTAAACCTGCGGCACTTGCAGGTCGAGGCGGTTTTCGCCTGAATCGAATTGGCTGCTGGCACCCGGCAGATAGGTCCCGATCTGCGCACAGCGCGCAAACGGCATGTGGGAGGCCTGATTGAGCTCATTGGAATCCAGGTCAATGCCAAACCTGAGCAGCGCATCGCGCTCCAGGCACAGCTGCGCCGTTTGCTGTCCTTCGACCGCGCTGAAGGTTAGGTTTTCACGCCCGATCCACTGGCCGTTGAGATAAATGTCGGTGCGATAGTTGCCAGGTAGCACGACGTTACCTTGGCCGAACTTTGCAATATCGATCTGCAGGCTGGCCCGGCCACCCGCGAAGAAAGCCGGGTTGAACTCGACCTGTTCTGCGCTATTGGCGGCCATGGCATGGGCGCCGCTCACCAGCAGCAAGCTACGCATCGTCTGCTTTAAACGGGGCCGGCTTGCGAGCCTGGCGGGCGGGTACAAACTCATTTTTCACGTTTCCATAAACCGGGCTCCCCGAATCTCGGCACAGGGCGTCCCTGCCCACTGAATGGGCATCAACCTAAGGTGTGTTCAATAAGGCGCAGCGGGATTGCTACATAAGAACGGTTGTCATGGAGAGACCTCTGCGCTGTGGCGGGTCTTGACCCCAAAGTCGTCGAGCGTCTGGAACTCCACGCTTGCAGCGCTGCCCATCGGGGGGGACAGGCGAGGCAACTCAAAGCGGGCGCGCCCACCTGGCGTCACCATGTTCTCGGCACTCGACGCTGCGGGTTCTCGGACATGACGCCGCCCTGCCACCCGCACTTCGATGCGTTCGAATGTCACGTGGTAAGGCGTGGGATTAAGGACTTCCAGCGCCAGGCCCTGCTCGGTCGAGACAGACCGCCACAGCAGCTTTCCAGGCGCTGCCTCGACCCCGTAAGGCAAGTTCGACGGGCGCCAAAACAACTTGATGCGTGAGTGGAAGGCGAATTGCAACTGATCGCCCGGTTGGCCGCCATGCGATCGTGAGGGCACTTCCAGCACGTTGAACCAGAACAGGCTTTCCTGTGCCGACGGCAAGGCCTCGCCGGTGTAGGCCAGGCGTACAACCTGTTGCTTGCCTGGCTCCATGCGAAAGATCGGCGGTGTGAGAATGAAGGGCGCTGTCGCCAGATCCGGCGTTGAATACTCATCGCCGTTGTCCAGCCAGGCCTGGATCAGCACCGGTGCCTGGTTCTTGCTGTGCAGCCTGATGCTCACCTCGTTGTCGTCCTGCGGGTAAACAATTCGGGTGCTGTTGATGATCACGCTCGCCTGCGCGGTGAGCGTGGTCAACAGCGCAAGCATCAACGCCATGCACTGCAGCGGTAAGTGTGAGCGGGTGGTGGCCGGCATGTTATCGATCATCCTGCGGATGAAGGGTAAGGCGGGCCGAGTGAGGTACTCGGGCGCCAAAATCGCTGACGGTGCTGAACTCGACCGTAGGCGTATCGACCGGCTGATGGCGTAGCAGGGGCAGCACAAACAGTTTCACGTCGCCGGCAGGCATCAGCAGGCTGTCATCGACGGCTTTGTTTGCAGCCTTACTGAACCGCTTGCCGCCGCTCAGCAACTCAATCGAGGCGAGGGAAATATGGTACGGCGTAGGGTTGGTGGCTTGCAGGGCGAACCCCTGTTCATGGGCTACCAGCTTCCATTGCAGCTTCTCGGCGGCGCTGTCGACTGGGTAGGGCAATGCCTGCGGACGCACAAACACACGCAGACGGGTGCGGAACGACAATTCAATCTGGTTTTTCTGTGCGGCGTCGGCGGCGAGCGGAGGTACTTCCAGCACGTTCAGCCAGAACAGGCTTTCGCGGTCGGTCGGCAAGGCGCCTCTAACATAGCGAAGGCGCAAGGCTTGTTGCTGGCGCGGTTCAATGCGGAAGATCGGTGGCGAAAGAATGAAGGGTGTGTGTGCTGTTGCCGGTGTCGAATGCCGGTCGCCCGTGTCCAGCCAGGTTTGCACCAGCGCCGGAAGCGGCCCCTTGTTCTCCAGGCGCACCACGACTTCCTGCTGCTGCATGGGGTAGATCACGCGTGTGCCATGGATGATCACGCCTGCCCGAGCAGGAAGCGGCAGCAGCGAGAGCCACGCGCAAGCAGCGGTAGCAGCCAGCATCAGGCAGGCGATTCTTTTCATCGTTTCAGGCCTCTGGAATGCCTTACTCGGCGTACTCGATCAAAAAGCCCACACGGGTGTTGACCTTACCTTCGGTTGCGGGGCCGCTTGCGTACATCTGCGCAGCCAGTGGGATGACTGCCTGGTTGTCGACGATCACCGCGCCTGCCGATTTCTCGGTGTAGACGTTGATCGGCGTGCCATCGCGCTGAGTCACTTCCACCTGTACGTTCTTGGCGCTGCTGGTGTCGGTCGGGTCGTCGTAGCCGTCGATGTTCAAGCGCCCGGTCGCCACATCAATGGCCGGGCTGGTCGGATCGAAGGCAACCATGGCGGTGCGCCCGTTGGTGCAACTGCCTTCGCCTGGCGCTCCGATACGGATGGTGAAGCCTGTCGGGTTGGCGCGACTGCCAGCGCTTGCCAGGCGTGCCGCCGAGACGCCGCCCAGGTTGACGTCCTTGACGATTGCGCCAGAGCCGGGTGCCGCACCTTCTACCGTGCAAGTCAGGTCGGTCACAAGACCACTGAACTTGATAATGCCATCTGCTGCGTATGCCGATTGTGAGGCGACGGCGGACAAGACCAGGATGGCCGCAACCGTGGAGAGGAGGTTAACTTTCATGGTGTTCCCAGTCGTGATTCATAGGTATGGCCCATCGCAGTTGATAGCACTGATCTCTCGACTGGCGGGGTGCCCTAATTTGTCGCGTTTGCCGAGCGGTATCTATAGAGAACTAACGAGACTCATCTAGTGATCGTTCGATAAGTTGCTTTCAACTTATGTAGGTGTTTTCTGTAGTACTGGGAATTGTCTGTAAGTTATGACTGAAGGACGTTAACTTACTGAGTTGTCGTATTGATCCTGGGCTGTAACTGGGTATACCGTGTATTTAACCAGAGCGATTATGGGGGCGGTGCTGTATTCACTTATATGGGTGTAATTATGGCTACTTCAATATCCACTACGCATACCGTCATGCTGTTGGATGACCACGAGATGGTTCGGCAGGGCATCGAGTTGGGGTTGAGCAAAGAAGCCGACCTCGCTGTGATCGGTTCCTTCGGAACAGGCAGGGAACTGCTGGAAGCCCTTAAGCAGCGGCCGGCCGATGTCGTGGTGATGGACTTTATCCTCGCGCCATCGGACAGCGATGGTCTCAGCCTGATCCAGGTACTGCACCGGCGCTTCAGCACCTGCAGGCTCTTGATTGTGTGTTCGCACTACACGCCTGCCATTGTTTCTTTGTCGTTGAAGGCGGGATGCAGGGGGATTATGGGGAAAAGCCAGAACCTGACGGAGTTGATCACGGCTATCCGAACGGTCGCCCAGGGACGGATCTACCTGCAGCTTTGTATGGTGCCCGCGTTGCAGGGTGTACATTCCGTGTTGGAGGGGGGAAAGATTAAATCGGAAACAGATGTTTCAATACCACTGCGGTTCAACGAGTGTCTGACGCCTAAAGAGCAGGAAGTATTGCGTTGTTTTCTGGACGGTATGTCCGTGAATTCAATTGCGCAAAAGTTTTCGCGTAGTGCAAGTACGATCAGTACGCAAAAACAATCAGCCTATCGAAAACTGGGGATCAGGAACGACAGTGAACTGTTCAAGTTTACTCACCAGCTCGGGCAGCTTGGGTAGTTAATCCTGATCCTCCAGATAACGCAGCGCCAACCGTTCAGTCGCCAGCCGTGCCGATGTCAGCAGGTGCGGTGCTACCAGCATCATGATCTGGTACACCACCACCCGAACCTCGCCCTCACGGTCAAGAATGCGTTGGTAATCCAGGGAAAACAGCAGGGTCATAGTGATCTGTTCCACCAGTTGCCCCAGCGCTTGAGTATCGCTGACCACTTGCCCTGCCGCCTGCAACCTCGCCAGCAAGGATGCCAGGGTGCGTTTGAGCGCCGTGAGCAGGTTGCGAATGCCTTTGGCCAGCTTTGGCAGACGTCCCGCCAGGTTTGACAAATCCTGGAACAGAAACCGGTACTGGGCCATGCGCTCGACGATCAGGTGCAGGAACAGCCAGTAATCCTGGGCCTGCAGTTGCGCGTCCGCCGGTGGGTCGAGCAGCGGCGCCAGCTCAGATTGGAAACGCTCGAACAGGCCAATGACCAGCGGTTCCTTGCCATGGAAATGGTAGTAGAGGTTGCCGGGGCTGATCCCCATTTCATTGGCCACCTCCATGGTCGACACGTTCGGTTCGCCCTTCTGGTTGAACAACTGCAGAGCACATTCAAGGATACGGTCGCGGGTCTTCATCCAGTCTTCTTAATCTGATCGTTGAGCTCAGCGCACGCGCACGTAGGTGCCCGGCGCCGCTTCCATCGGTGGGTAATTCTGGTTGCCCAGGGCAGTGAGGGTCTCGCGCTGTACGCCCGAGCGCTGCTGGATCCACGCCAGCCACTGTGGCCACCAGCTGCCTTCGACGTGGCTGGCGTCGTAGTACCAGGCGCGTGGGTCGCTGCTCATCTTGGGGTTTTCGACGTAGTTGGCCTTGGGGTTGCCCGGGGGGTTGAGGATGCTCTGGATATGCCCGCTGTTGGACAGCACGAAGCGCCGCTCCCCACCCAGCAATTGCGTGGAGCGATACACCGCGTCCCACGGCGTGATGTGATCGTTGATCCCGGCCACGCTGAAGCTGTCCACCGTGACCTTCTGCAAGTCGATGGGCGTGCCACACACCTCCAGGCCACCGGGATGGCTCAGGGGGTTGTGCTTGAAGAAATCGAGCAGGTCGCCATGCAGCGCAGCGGGCAGGCGCGTGTTGTCGTTGTTCCAGTACAGGATGTCGAACGCGGGCGGCTCCTTGCCCAGCAGGTAGTTGTTGATCCAATAGTTCCAGATCAGGTCATTGGGGCGCATCCACGCGAACACCCTGGCCATGTCGCGGCCGTCGAGCACGCCTTGCTGGTAGGAACGGCGCTTGGCTGCTTCCAGGGTTTGCTCGTCGACGAACAACGTGGCAGGGCTGTCGATCTGGCTGTCCAGCAGGCTCACCAGGTAGCTGGCGCTGGAGATGCGGCGCAGCTGGCGCTTGGCTTGCAAGTGGCCTTGCAGGGCGGCGATGGTCAGGCCCCCGGCGCAGGCACCCATCAGGTTGACCTCGCGGGCGCCGGTAATGGCCCGGCAGACGTTGAGCGCTTCTTCCAGCGCCGCCACATAGGTGGACAAGCCCCACTCGCGATGGCGCACGTCTGGGTTGCGCCAACTCACCATGAAGGTTTGCAGGCCGTTCTTGAGGGCGTACTGCACGAAGCTGTTGGCCGGGCTCAGGTCGAATATGTAGTACTTGTTGATTTGCGGCGGCACGATCAGCAGTGGCCTGGCGTACTGTTTTTCGCTCATGGGCTTGTATTGGATTAACTCCAGCAGCTCATTGCGAAACACCACCGAGCCTGGGGTGGTGGCCACGGTCTTGCCGACTTCGAAGGCCTGTTTGCTCACCTGGCGCGGCAGGCCGTGGTTGTGCAGCAGGTCATCGAACAGGTTGCTCACGCCGCGCACCACACTGTTGCCGCCGGAGTTGAGCAGCTCCTTGACGGCCAGGGGGTTGAGCAGGGTGTTGGAGGGCGACACGGCGTCGTTGATCAAGGCGAAGGCAAAGTGCGCGCGCGCGCGGTCGTCGTCACTCAGTGAACTGTCATCGATCCACTGGCGGGTCTGCTTCTGCCAGCTCAAATAGGCTTGCAGGCTACGTCGGTAGAACGGGTTGAGCGCCCAGGTCGGGTCGCTGAAGCGGCTGTCCCGTGGGTTGGGCTCGTGCACGGTTTCACCCAGCAGCACGCGCCCCAGCTGACCGCCCAGGGCCAGGGCGTGACGGGCGGTATGCACCGGGTTGCGCCAGCCGTGGGCGGCAACGCTGCGCAGGGTCGACAGCAAATCCCGACCGCGCAGGCCGGTGATCGCGCTTTGTGCGTTGATGAACGCGGCAGGGGTGGGCGCCGGGTTCGTCACGGGTCTTTCTCGCATGAGCCAACACTCCTTCGTCAAGCCATCAACAGGCACGCCAATTCAGAACCATAGTCGGTTCTGGGCAAGTTGCGCGGCGGTGTGGTCCTTACACCGCTGGTCGCGGGTGAATCACGGCCCGCATGCGCTCCTCCTCGAGAAACTTCATGATGATCGGTGCCACGGCTTCAGCCCGGGTGATCAGGAACAGGTGGCCGTCATCGATGATGTGCAACTGTGCGTTGGGAATGCGCCAGGCCAGCATGCGCATGTTGACCAGCGGGATCAGCGGGTCGTCGTCCCCGGCCAGCACCAGGGTGGGCTGGCGGATCTTGTGCAGCCAATGGATGCTGGTCCAGCCCAGCCCAGCGAACAGCTGCCAGTAATAGCCCAGCTTGCCGGCCGAGCGCACTTTGCTCGCGTGCTCGGCCGCCAGTTTCGAATCGCGGCGGAACGAACCGCCATAAATCATCGGTGCGATGCGCACCACATGGGACGGTTGGATATAACGCCGGGGGCTGGCCATCAGCCACAACACCTTCGGCTTGCCCGGCACCATAAAGGCACCGGCCGCGGTCGCCGCCAGGATCAGCTTCTTGCAGCGCTCCGGGTAGTCGTAGGCAAACTGCTGTGCCAAGGCGCCACCCCAGGACACGCCCACCGCATTTACCTGGCCGTAATCCAGGTAATCGAGCATGCGTGCAGTGAGCTTGGCCAGGCCGGGAAAACGATAAGGCCGGTTGGGCGTCGAGGAACCGCCCACGCCCGGCACATCGAAGGCGATCACTTCCAGGTCCGGGTCCAGGGCCTGGACAAACGGAAACACCAGCTCAAGGTTGGCGCCGATGCCATTGAAGATAAGCAACGGCGTCAAGTGGGGCTTGCCTGGGCGTACCGCCGTGCGGATGGTCTGGCCATCCAGGTCGATGGTACGGAAGATGAACGGTTGCGGCATGCTCAGACCCTGTGAAGTGTTACAGCTGGAATGCAGTCAGTGTGGGAAGGGGCTTGCTCCCGATAGCCGTGTGCCAGTTTCAGATGTTGTGCCTGACACGCCACAATCGGGAGCAAGCCCCTCCCACATTTGAACGCATTTCAATTTAGCGTTCGTGTACGTAAGTCCCTGGGGCGGCTTCCGCTGCGGCATAGGTCTTGTTACCCAAAGTCGTCGGCGCCTTCTTCAGCTTGCCCGCTCGCTCCGCCTGCCATGCCTGCCAGTGCAGCCACCAGGAATCGGTGTGCTTGGTCGCATTCTCCTGCCACTCCAACGGCTTGCCTGCCAAGCCATCGCTGGTCTGGTAGCGCGCCTTGGGGTTGCCCGGCGGGTTGAGGATGCTCTGGATATGCCCGCTGCTGGACAGTACGAATTCCACCTTGCCACCAAACAGCTGAGCCGACTTGTAGCACGACTGCCATGGCGTGATGTGGTCGTTGGTGCCGGCCAGTGAGTAAATATCGGCCGTGACCTGCTTGAGGTCGATCGGCGTGCCGCACACTTCCAGGGCATTGGCGCGCACGAGTGGGTTGTTTTTGAACAGCTCGATCAGGTCGCCGTGGAACGCCGCCGGCAAGCGCGTGGTGTCGTTGTTCCAGAACAGGATGTCGAACACCGGCGGCTCATTGCCCAGCAGGTAGTTGTTGACCCAGTAGTTCCAGATCAGGTCGTTGGGGCGCATCCAGGCGAACACTTTGGCCATGTCGCGGCCCTCCAGCACGCCGGCCTGGTAGGAGTGGCGCTTGGCTGCTTCCAGGGTCTGTTCATCCACAAACAGCGCCACCTGGGTGTCCAGGGTGGTGTCCAGCACGCTCACCAGCAGGGTCAGGGCGTTGACTTTCTTCTCACCCAGCGCCGCGTAGTGGCCGAGCAGGGCGGTGCAGGTGATGCCGCCGGAGCAGGCGCCGAGCATGTTGATGTCCTTGCTGCCGGTGATTGCCGTGACCACATCGACCGCTTCCTTGAGCGCCTCGATATAGGTCGACAGGCCCCACTCGCGCTGGGCCTTGGTCGGGTTGCGCCAACTGACGATAAAGGTCTGCTGCCCATTGCGCAGGCAGAAGCGCGCCAGGCTCTTCTCCGGGCTCAGGTCGAATACGTAGAATTTGTTGATCTGCGGCGGTACCACCAGCAACGGGCGTTCGTGCACCTGTTCGGTGATCGGCTTGTACTGGATCAGCTCCAGCACGTCGTTGCGAAATACCACCGCCCCCTCGGTGATGCCCAGGGTCTTGCCGACTTCGAACGCGCCCATGTTGACCTGGCTCGGCATGCCGCCGTTGTGCACCATGTCCTTGGCCAGGTGCGACAGGCCGTCGAGCAGGCTCTTGCCGCCGGTCTCAAAGAAGCGTTTGATCGCCGCCGGGTTGGCCGCACTGTTGGTGGGCGCCATGGCTTCGGTCATCAGGTTGATCACGAAGTGGCCGCGGCTGATGTCCTGTTCCGACAGGTTGCTGTCGCCGATCCAGTCGTGCAGTTCCTTGCGCCACGCCAGGTAGGTTTGCAGGTAGCGTTTGTAGAGCGGGTTCTGGCTCCAGGCGGGGTCGTGAAAGCGACGGTCATCGCTTTCGGGCTGCAGCTGCGATTTGCCGAACATCACGTTCTTCAATTCAACGCCAAAATGGGCGACGTGCTTGACGCTGTGCAACGGCTGCTTGATGGCTTGGGTCAGCACCATCTTGGCCGAGGTCAGTAAATCCTTTTTACGTAACGCGATGATCGGGTTGAGCCCCAGGGTGTTTTCCGAGGCCTGGCGTTTCAAGTCATCGTTGTTCTTGTTACTCATCTACGACGCTCCATTGTCCGAAAGACGAGTACCGGGTACCGCTGCGCACCAGGTTTCGATACACAACACAAGCCAGGTACTGCGACTCGGGTGACCGTTGATACCGCATCGTCAAATGCAGGGAACTTGCCAGTTCCATTGGTTACCCGAGTTTAATTTTTTTCGCAAGCGGGCCAATCGTTGGCCACGCGACAGGGCATTCAAGCAGATGAAATTAGAAAATGCCCTCTAAAGAGCAAGAGGCCTGAACTAGAGCATTAGCCGCACGACCGATTCACTCGGGTCGCGGGTTTTTCCGGCCGCCTTGAGCTCGACAAGATAATCGGCCCACAACGCATCCTGACGCACGGCCAATTGGTAGAGGTAGTCCCAGGTGAACAGTCCGCTGTCATGCCCGTCGTCGAAGGTCAATTTCAGGGCGTACTGGCCGGCCGGTTCGATCTTGGTCAGGCGCACGTTGAGCTTGCCGAACTGCAGGATAGGTTTGCCATGGCCCTGGACCTCGGCGGAAGGCGAGTGCACCCGCAGCAGTTCGGCGGGCAACCGGTAAACCTCGTCGGGGCCGTAGGTGAGGCCTAGGGTGTTGGAGGTTTTGTGCAGGTTTACAGCGGTAGGAAACTTGGCCATATGAGGTGCTCTTGAATAAACCGGCTTAAAAACGTGGGAGGGGGCTTGCCCCCGATGGCAGTGGGTCAGCTATAGATAAGCTGACTGATCCACCGCTATCGGGGGCAAGCTGAACTGGCCTAATGATTTTGGACACTTCAATCGGGCGCTATGATAGCGCCCAAATCTGAGGTGTTTGGATATGCGTAAATCTTA
>NZ_JANUEN010000009.1:0-280112 GCF_024809815.1 Pseudomonas sp. BIGb0381 | reverse complement strand
GGCATGGTCAGATCCTCGCGAAATCGACCCTGCCAGTTAAAAACTGTTACCTATGTGTGTGAACTGATTTGTAACCCATGTGGGTGAGTCATACCCAAGAGCCCTTTTGGTTACTTTTGGGGCTCTTTTCCAAAGTGACCCGCTGTAAGAGCGGAACCCTAAGTGGCCGTTACCGCAGCAACGGATATGTACTCGGCCTGACATCCTGGTCGGCTGTCAGGCCGCCATCGGGGGCAAGTCGAATCGTCGCACCGCCCCTCCCACATTTGAGCTGCATTTACCCGTTAAAGCTGGCGCTCGAAAATCGCCCCCTCGATCCCCAACACCTCACGGGTATCCGCATAAATCCCCACGCCCTTCTCCCACACGTGCTTGATCGACCGGTCGGCGCAGCGAATCCGGTAATTGAGCTCGAACGGCTCCTGCCGTGACAACGCATATTGCACCTCGCGCCACACATAGTCGGCATCCTGCGCCAGGATCAGGCTGTTGTAGGTGAACTCATGGTTGTCCACCAGGCGCTCGGCGGGGTAGCCGGTCAGCTCCAGGCAGCCGGCGCTGACGAATTCCATGGTCCAGTCGCGGTTGTTGCGGCCGCGATAGATCAGGCCCGGCATGCTGTCGAGCAAGCTCATGCTGCTGCGCTGGCTGGCCTGCCAGGCGATTTCGCGGCGCTTGTGCGTGGTGACATCGCCAGCCACCAGGTAGAAACCTTGGGGGCCGCGCTTGAGGCTGATCTCGAACCAGCGCAATTCGCCGTTGGGGTGCACAAAGCGCAGGCGCTGGTTGAATGAGGTGTCGGGGCGGCGGCGCAGTTCATTCAGGGCCTGGCGCCATAGCGGGCGGTCTTCCTGATGCACGTAGTCCATCAGGTTGCGCTCCGCGCCGGGCGGGCCCATCAACTCGGCCCAGGCCAGGTTGAAATGGGCGATCTGACCGTTGTCGCGCAGTTGCAATAAGGCGGCGGGAAAGCAATCCATCAAGTCCATTGGCGGCGGCGCAAACGCTTCGGGGCTGTCCCTCATCTAGTGGCGCTCCTCGTGTTTCATCAAGGCGCCGCTGTGCACCCAGGCCGCCAGCTCCAGGCGCGAATGCAGGCCGAGCTTCTGCAACAGGCTGCGCACGTAGATTTTCACCGTGCCGTCGCTGATCCCCAGCTCCCGGCCGATCTGTTTGTTGCTCATGCCGGCGGCGATCAGCGCCAGGGTCTGGCCTTCGCGCTCGGTAAGGTTTTCGCTGCCCGCTGCCTCACACGCTTGCGTGGGCTCGGCCTGGTCGGCGAGCAAGGCAATCAGGGTCGAGTCCAGCACGATCGCGCCCTTGTGACAGTTGCGCATATACGCCAATAGCGCATCCGGCTCGGTTTCCTTGAGCACATAACCGCTGGCGCCCAGGCGCAAGGCCGTGAGCAACTCGGCGCGGTCCATGGAGGCGGTGAGCACCACCACCTGGCAATCCAGGCGCAACTGGCGCAGTTCATCCAGCACCTGTAATCCGCTGAGGCCCGGCATGTGCAAATCCAGCAGCACCTGTTGCGGCGTCAGGCTCACAGCCAGGTTGATGCCCTCGCGGCCGCTGGCCGCCTGCCCCACCACTTCGAAGTCGCCGCTGGCATCGAACAACTGCGCCAGGCCCTTGCGAAACAACGGGTGATCATCGATCAGTAATAAGGTCGTGCAGTCCATCGAGACTCCCCTGTGGCAGATCGTGGTGGCGACGCAGGCCAAGGTGCACACGCACCCCGTGCGGGCGGATCGCTTCTATGCTCAGCCGTGCGCCGATGCTGGCGGCGCGCTCGCGGATAATCGCCAGGCCGAAATGGTTGTGCTCGTCGCAGGCCGGGATCAAGCCGATGCCATCGTCTTCCACCGACACCGAGGCGTCGCCATCCTGGGTCTGGCGCAGTTCGATGCGCACGTGGCGCGCGTGGGAGTGCCGCACGGCATTGGCCAAGGCCTCGCGAATGATCTGCAGGATCTGCAATTCGGTTTCAGGGCTCAGGGCGTCGTCGGCCAGGCGGTTGTCGAGTTCGAAGACAATGATGCAGCGCCGCGAGAACTCCGCGACCGAGTCGGCCAGGGCCTGGCGCAGCGAGCGCCCGTCCATGGTCAGGCGCGCACTGGTGATCAGCTCGCGCACCTGGCGTTGCAGTTGGCTCAGGCCGGTGCACAGGTCCTGCAGTGCCGGCTCGCCCAGCTGCGACTGCAAGCCATGGGCCTGGAACGACAGGTAGCCCAACTGCTGCGCCACTGAATCATGCAGCTCACGGGCCAGGGCGCCGTGGCGGGAGGTCGCCTGTTTGCGCTGCTGCTCACGGTTATGGCTGCGCAGGCGTACGGTCACGCCTACCGCCTGCGCCGCCTCTTCCAGTAACTGGCGCCAACTGGCACCGGCGCGCCGGGGGGTGTCGAGCAGCAATGCGCCCTTTTCACCCTCGGGCAACGCGCACACCAGACGGTGCACGCCCCGTTGCCTGCACGGTCCGCAGGCTTGAGGGGCGTCCGTCACGCTCGCGTCGCGCCAGGGGCAACGCGCGACCTCCTGGCAGCCGTCGACCCACCCTCGCCGCGTCGGGCCCAGGTCTTCGCCGCCGAGGATCAGGTTAAGCCTGGCAGGCGGCAGCAGTGCGTCGAAACGGTCCAGGAAACCCGACAAGGCACCGTCAGCGTGCAGGGGTAACTCGGCCAACAACCTGCGCACGCTGCGCGCCTGTTCGCGGCGTATAGGCCCCAACCAGAGCGGCCAGCCTTTTGGTCGTGTCAGCACTCTTTGATAACTCCCCGTCCGGTTGCTCTGCATGGTCGAAAGGCCCAGCAACTTCCATGCCCCGAATGGCCGGCGCACAAGGCTTATCTCCAAAGGCATAGCCCTTTTTCCAGATTGAGAAGATTTTCCCCATAGGAAAGTATCTCTCCCAACAGGAAACAAACACACACCGTGGAGAGCCCGCATGACGCCTACCCGCAGCCGCCCCATCGTGGTGATGCAATCAGCCGCCGCCAGCGCAGCGTTCATCAGCGAACTGCACATGCCCGTGCTGTTGAACGGCGAACACCCCGACTTTGCGCGGCGCCTGCAACAGGCGCTGGCCAGCGCCACCGTGGGCTGCCGGCTCTACCTGCTGGGCGACGAAGCCTTTATCTGGCGTGTGCACGGCGAGGCCCGCGCCGCTGGCCTGGAAGACGACGAGATCGACATGACCTGCACCACGCCGGGCCTGCGCCAGGTGTATTGCGCACACTGCGGCCTGACCCAGGCGGCCGGGCCGGAGCCGCTGTTGAACTGCATCGGCTGCCACGTCGGGCTGGAGGTCCGCACGCATTTTTCCCGGCGCCTGGGGGCGTATCTCGGCGTGTGCATCAACCCCGACCAACCCTACGCGGGGTTCCAGCCATGAGCGCGGCCCTCAAGGTCCAGGTCAGCGCGGCACGCATGCTCACGCCGGTGGTGCGCGAATTCACCCTGACACCCGCCACGGGCAGCCTGCCCGGCTTTTCGCCCGGCAGCCATGTGCAGGTGCATCTGCCGCTGGCCGAAGGCACGGTGCGCAACGCCTATTCACTCACCAGCGACCCGGCGCACCCCCAGCACTACCGCATCGCCGTGCGCCTGCAAGACGCCTCGCGCGGTGGCTCGCAGTACCTGCACAGGCAGGTGCAGGTCGGCGACACCTTGCAGATTTCACCACCGGCCAATCTGTTCGCACCCCATGGCACCGCGCGCCTGCATATCCTCATCGCCGCGGGGATCGGGATCACGCCGTTCATGGCCTATATCGCCGCGATGGAACAACAGCAGGCCGACTTCGAACTGCATTACCTGTTCCGTCCGGGCCTCAGCGACGCCTATCTCGACGAGTTACAAGAGCGCCTCGGCCCGCGCCTGCACACCTACGATCGGCGCCCGGACCTAGACCGGATCCTCGGCAATCGACCGCTGGGCAGCCACGTCTACACCTGCGGTCCGCAGCCCTTGCTCGAGGCGGTTGAGCAACACGCCGCACGCCTCGGCTGGCCGCTCAAGCGTGTGCATTCGGAAGCCTTCAAGGGCGCACAACCCGGCCAGCCATTCGACCTGCACCTGCTGCGCAGTGGCCGACGCCTGCGGGTCGAGGCCGAGCAAAGCCTGCTCGAAGCCCTGGAACACGCAGGATTACAGGTGCCCAACCTGTGCCGTGGCGGGGTCTGCGGCCAGTGCATCACGCGCCACCAAGGCGGCGCCATCGAACACCGCGACAGCTTCCTCAGCCCGGCCGAGCAGGCCGACTTTCTGATGCCCTGCGTCTCGCGCGGCAGCGGCCCCTGCGTTTCGCTGGACCTATAGGAGTGAGTGCCATGCCCCTGCAAACGAGCCCCGTGCTGAGCTATCGCGACGATTTCAGCTTTCGCAACAGCCCGGCAGCGATCCGGCGTTTTCCCTTTCCCTTTATCGAGGACAGCTACCTGTACTCGGTGAACATCGAACCGGCCATCTCCCGCGACCCCGGCTCGATCTATGAGCACGCCTTCGACATCGACGAGCACTACCGCTCGGAAATGGCCGAGCGCGCCCTGGTGCTGGACAAGGACCCGCGCCGCTACCTGGTGATGCCGCACATGCAAGTGGCGGCCTGGGATGCGCTGCAGATGATCATGGAACACCTGGCCGCCGACTACCCGCAGTCGTTCAGCCTGACGCAAAACGGCGAGCGCTGGCAGTGGCGCAACCACCTCCTGGACATCGACCAGCACTTCATCTTCGGCGATGCCACCAGCCTGCCCTGCGCGCCGCTGGAGTACATCGGCCGTCAGGTACAGGGGGATTTCGCCCTGCTCGACCAGCGCGACGGCGACCTGTACATGGACGCCGGCCTGGTCACCAGCCCGGCCGACTGGTCGCTGGCGTTCGACGCCGGCATGAGTTTCAAGCAATGGCACGCACCGGTGCCCATGGCCCATCAGATGGGCGTGTTCGAACGGGCGCTGAAGTACCTGCTCAACCTGCAGGTCGACCAGCCGGTACGGCGCTTGAACTGGACCCTGACCATCAACCCGCGACTGGATTCGTCGCCGGAAACCTTCCATGAATGGGGCGCCGATCGCGGCCAGATCACCGCGCAGAACGTCGGGCAACAGGTGCACCTGCGGGTCGAGCTGCAAGTGATGGCGCGCCTGCCGCGCAGCCACGCGGTGATGTTCAGCATCCGCACCTACCTGATCAGCCTGGACGAGCTGGTCACGCAACCCGGCTGGGGCTGTCGCCTGCACCGCGTGCTGCGCGACCTGCCCGACCCCATCGCCGACTACAAGGGCATGACCCGCTACCGCCACACGCTGGTCGAGTGGCTGAGCCAGTTCGACCCACAGGCCTGACGCCCCTTCTTCTACGACAAGGAACCTCACATGACCCACTCATGGCGTATTTCTGCATTGGCCGAACGGCACCGCGCCCTCGGCTCCCACCTCGAAGACTGGAATGGCATGGGCACTGCCTGGACCTACAGCAGTGACCTCGCCGACCACCACCAGGCGATCCGCACCCGCGCCGGCCTGATGGACGTGTCCGGCCTGAAAAAAGTCCATTACGTGGGCCCCCACGCCGAGAGCCTGTTGCAGTGGGCCACCACCCGCGACATCGCCAAGCTCTACCCCGGCAAATCGGTGTATGCCTCGATGCTCGATGAGGACGGCAAGTTCGTCGATGACTGCATCGTCTACCGCACCGGCCCCAACGCGTTCATGGTGGTGCATGGCGCCGGCACCGGGCATGAAATGCTCGTGCGCTCGGCCCAGGGCCGGCAAGTGGCGGTGCTGTTCGATGACGACCTGCACGACCTGTCGCTGCAAGGCCCGCTGGCGGTGGATTTCCTCGCCGAACACGTGCCCGGCATCCGCCAGCTGGCGTACTTCCACCACCTGCAAACCCGCCTGTTCGACCGCCCGGTGATGATCTCGCGCACCGGCTACACCGGCGAACGTGGCTATGAGATTTTCTGCAAGGCCGCCGATGCGCCGTTCCTGTGGGACAGCATCCTCGAACAAGGCGCGAGCCTGGGGATCATCCCCTGCGCCTTCACCGCCCTGGACTGGTTGCGGGTGGAAAGCTCGCTGATGTTTTTCCCCTACGACAACTCGCAGATGTACCCCTTCGCCGACCAGAAGGCCGGCGACACCCTCTGGGAAATGGGCCTGGATTTCACTGTTTCACCTGGCAAGAACGCCTTCCGTGGCGCCGAAGAACACCTGCGCCTGCGCGGCCAGGAGCGCTTCAAGATCACCGGCGTGCTGCTTGAGGGCGTCCGCGCCGCCGAGGCCGGCGACACCGTGTGGCAGGGCAACCAGCAAGTCGGCGTGATCACCTGCGGCATGTATTCGCGCCTGAGCAAACGCTCGATGGCCATCGCGCGCATGAGCGTCGCCTGTTCCGAACCCGGTATTGCCTTGCAGGTTCGCGGCAGCCTTGAGGCCAGCGCCAGCACCCACGCCCTGCCCTTCGACGACCCGCAAAAAACCAAGCGCACGGCCAAGGGCTGAACCTTCCTTCACTGAATTCAGGAGCCTTCGATGGACGCCTCCAGCGAACATTACATCCTCAAGATCACCTGCCCGGCGGCGTCCGGGATTGTCGCCGCGATCAGCGTGTGCCTGGCCCAACAGCAGTGCTACATCAGCGAGCTGGCACAGTTCGACGATGAGTTCACCGGGCAGTTTTTCATGCGCGCGGTGTTCCGTTTCAACACCGGCGTGAGCGGCGACATCGACGCCCTGCGCAAAGGCCTCGGCGACCTTGCCGGTGGCTTCGACATGCACTGGCAGTTGTTCAGCTCACGCCAACCGACCCGCGTGCTGCTGATGGTCAGCAAGTTCGACCACTGCCTCACCGACCTGCTCTACCGCCACCGCAAGGGCGAGATGGACATGCACATCACTGCCGTGGTCTCCAATCACCTGGACCTGCGGGCGATGGCCGAACGCGAAGGCATCCGCTTCATCTACCTGCCGATCACCAAGGACACCAAGGCCGGCCAGGAAGCCGAGCTGATGCGCATCGTCGAAGACACCCAGACCGATCTGGTGGTGCTCGCGCGCTACATGCAGATCCTGTCCGACGGGTTGTGCCAGCAACTGTCGGGCCGGGCGATCAATATCCACCACTCGTTCCTGCCCGGTTTCAAGGGCGCCAAGCCCTACCACCAGGCCTATGACCGTGGCGTCAAGCTGATCGGCGCCACCGCCCACTACGTCACCAGCGACCTGGATGAAGGCCCGATCATCGAGCAGGAAATCCAGCGCGTCGACCATACCCACCTGCCCGATTCGCTGGTCGCCATCGGCCGTGACACCGAAACCGTGGCCCTTTCCAAAGCCCTGAAATACCACCTGGAACACCGGGTGTTCATCAACCAGGACAAGACAGTGATCTTTCGCTGAAACCTTCAGGAGGCACGCTCATGACCCTACGTGTAGCAATCATCGGTGCCGGCCCATGCGGCCTGGCGCAACTTCGCGCGTTCCAGTCGGCCCGCGACAAAGGCGCCGCCATCCCTGAGCTGGTGTGCTTTGAAAAACAGCAGGACTGGGGCGGCATGTGGAACTACACCTGGCGCACCGGCCTCGACGAGAACGGCGAGCCGGTGCACGGCAGCATGTACCGCTACCTGTGGTCCAACGGTCCCAAGGAATGCCTGGAGTTCGCCGACTACACCTTCGAAGAGCATTTCGGCCGGCCCATCGCCTCCTACCCGCCGCGCGAAGTGCTGTGGGACTACATCAAGGGCCGCGTGGAAAAGGCCGGCGTGCGCGACTACATCCGCTTCAACAATGTGGTGCGCCAAGTCACCTTCGACGAACAGAGCCAGCGCTTCACCCTCTACGCCCACGACTACACCAGCGACACCTTGACCTGCGAGGAATTCGACTACGTGATCAACGCCTGCGGCCACTTTTCCACGCCCAAGGTGCCGTACTTCGAAGGCTTCGAACAGTTCGCCGGGCGTATCCTGCATGCCCACGATTTTCGCGAGGCGCTGGAGTTCAAGGACAAGGACCTGCTGATCGTCGGCAGCAGCTATTCGGCCGAGGACATCGGCTCGCAATGCTACAAATACGGCGCGCGCAGCATCACCAGTTGCTACCGCAGCGCGCCCATGGGCTATGCCTGGCCGGATAACTGGGAAGAAAAACCGCTGCTCCAGCGCCTGGAAAACAACCGCGCGTACTTTATCGATGGCAGCAGCAAGCACATCGACGCGGTGATCCTGTGCACCGGCTACAAGCACCACTTCCCGTTCCTGCCCGATGAACTGAGCCTCAAGACCGACAACCGCCTGTGGCCGATGAACCTCTACAAGGGCGTGTTCTGGGAACCCAACCCACGCCTGATCTACCTCGGCATGCAGGACCAGTGGTACTCCTTCAACATGTTCGACGCCCAGGCCTGGTATGCCCGCGATGTGATCCTCGGGCGCATTCAACTGCCCGGCCACGCCGACATGGTCGCCGACAGCCAGGCGTGGCACGCACGGGAACAGACCCTGGAAACCAACCAGCAGATGTTCGAGTACCAGGGCGCCTATATCCAGCAACTGGTGGACGCCACCGACTACCCGAATTTCGACATCGCCGCCGTCAACGAAACCTTTCTGCACTGGAAGCACGACAAGGCGGAAAACATCATGGGCTATCGCGACAAGTCCTATCGCTCGCTGATGACCGGCACTCAGTCACCGCCGCACCACACGCCGTGGTTGCAGGCCCTGGATGACTCGATGGCAGCTTACCTGGGCGAGCCCGCGACACCCATCAAGTCGGTCGGCTGATGATGAATGCACCGCGTGTTTCCCATCCCCGTGAACCCGGGCTGTTTGCCCGCGCGCCGAACCTGGAACGCTACCGCGTGGCCGTCGGCGGCGTGACCCTGGTCGACTTGCAGCCTGGCGACGGCCTGCACGTGATCGACGTCGAAGGCCGGCAAACCTGCGCACTGCTGGCCCTCGACGCCGGCGGCCGCAGCGCCCTGGCGAGCTGGGGTCTGAGCGGGTCAACGGCGTGCAGCGTGCCTGGACGTATCGGCCAGGCACTCCTGCGGCGCGGCATCGACGCACAGGCATTGCCGCTGGCTGCCTCGCTGTGGGACGCCGACAGCCCGCCCGGCCACAGCCGACAGTTTGTCGCCGAGGACGCGCTGCTGGTAATCGTCGCCGCCCCCGCCGAGGCCACCGCCGTCGACCGGCAATACCGGCCCAGCGAGCTGCGCCTGCTGGTGACGCGGGCCAACCCCTCGCCGCTGCTGGTACCGGCCCTGCCCGAACCGTTGGGCGATGTACTCGACGAATTCACCCTGCGCGCGGGCACGGCCCACAGCTACACCGTCGCCAGAGGGCAGTACATCCAGGTGCTGGACGTCGCAGGCCGCCAGTGTTCGGACTTCGTCGCCCTCGACCGGCGAGCCCTGGATCGCGGCGTCGAGCTGGACCTGGACCAGACCGTCACGCGCACCCTGAACGGCAGCGCCTACCCGGCACCGGGGCTGTTCTCGAAGTTTTTCGACCGCCATATGCAACCGATGCTGGAGGTGGTGCAAGACACCGTCGGGCGCCACGATTCATTCGCCCTGGCCTGCGCGGCGCGCTACTACGAAACCCATGGCTATTTCGGGCACGACAACTGCAGCGACAACCTCAGCCGCGTCCTCGCCCCCCATGGCGTGCAGGCGCGCAACGGCTGGCCGGCGATCAATTTCTTCTTCAACACCGGTATCGATGCGCACCAGCAGATGACCCTGGATGAACCCTGGTCACGGCCCGGCGATTACGTGCTGCTGCGGGCCATGACCGACCTGCTGTGTGGCAGTACCTCGTGCCCGGATGACATTGACCCGGCCAATGGCTGGAACCCGACCGACATCCATGTCCGCATCTACAGCGAGAAGGAGCGTTTTTCCATCGCCATGAGCACTCGAACCACGGCGGATGCCGACCCGATCCTCACCCGTGAGTCCGCGTTTCACTCACGTACCCGCGCCCTCACCGGCAGCTTCACCGACTACCGCAACTGGTGGCTGCCGCTGCGCTACGACGGTTACGGCGTCACCGAGGAATACCTCGGTTGCCGCGAACGGGTGGCGGTGATGGACCTGACCGCCCTGCGCAAATTCGAAATCATCGGCCCCGACGCCGAAGCCCTGTTGCAGTACTGCCTGACCCGCGACGTACGGCGCCTCGCGGTGGGCCAGGTGGTGTATTCGGCGATGTGCCACGCCCACGGCGGCATGCTCGACGACGGCACCCTGCTGCGCCTGGGCCCGGACAACTTCCGCTGGATCTGCGGCGAAGACTACGCCGGCGTGTGGTTGCGCGAACAGGCACAGAAACTGGGCATGAAGGTGTGGGTCAAGTCCGCCAGCGAACAGATTCACAACCTGGCGGTGCAGGGGCCGCTGAGCCGCGAGCTGCTCAAGCAGATGGTCTGGACTGCGCCCACGCAACCGAGTGTGGAAACCCTCGGCTGGTTTCGCTTCCTGGTCGGTCGGCTGGACGGTTTCGACGGCTGCCCGTTGATGATTTCGCGCACCGGCTACACCGGCGAACTGGGCTTTGAGGTGTGGTGCCAGCCCGAAGACGCCGAACGGGTCTGGGACCGCATCTGGCAACTCGGCCAACCCTTGGGCCTGGTGCCCCTGGGCCTGGAAGCCCTGGACCTGCTGCGCATAGAAGCCGGGCTGATTTTCGCCGGCTACGAGTTCAGCGACCAGACCGATCCGTTCGAGGCCGGTATCGGTTTCAGCGTGCCGCTCAAGAGCAAGACCGATGACTTTATCGGTCGCGACGCCCTGCTGCGGCGCAGCGCCCATCCCAGCCACAAGCTGGTCGGCCTGCACCTGAGCGGCAACGAGACCGCCCACCATGGCGACCCGGTGTACCAGGGCCGGGCCCAGGTCGGGGTGATCACCAGTGCCTGCCGCTCACCGCTGCTGGCCAGCAATATCGCGCTGTGCCGGGTCGACGTGAGCTGCGCCGAGCCCGGCACTGAACTTGAGATTGGCAAAGTCGATGGCCTGCAGAAGCGCATCAGCGCCACGGTCAGCGCAGCGATTTTCTACGACCCGGACAAAAGCCGGGTGCGTAGCTGATCGTCCCGAAACGGGTGTGCCACCCCATTTTGACTGCCCCAACCTAACCGCTATTCAGACATGGGAATACGAAGATGGAAGCGACGACGTTCGAGGCTGTACCGCAGGCTACCGGCTCGGTGGGCAGCCTGCACCGCAAGATCGATTGGCGCGGGGCATTCTGGGTCGCCAGTGGTGTGCCCGCGCTGGTGTTGTTCTCCATCGGTGCGATTGCCGCCACGGTGGGCAAACCGGCGTGGATCGTGTGGATCGTGTCGATCCTGTTCGGGTTTATCCAGGCCTTCACCTACGCCGAGATCGCCGGGCTGTTCCCGCACAAATCCGGCGGCGCCTCGGTGTACGGCGCGGTGGCCTGGGTGCGCTACAGCAAGCTGATCGCACCGGTGTCGGTGTGGTGCAACTGGCTGGCCTGGTCGCCGGTGCTGTCCATCGGTTCGGGGCTGGCGGCGGGGTATATCCTCACGGCGCTGTTTCCCGCCGATGCGCTGATCAACACCTGGCAACTGACCCTGCTGGACCTGGGCTGGGTGAAAAGCGGTCTGTCGTTGCGCATCAACGCGACGTTCGCCATAGGTTTGTTGATTTTGCTCACGGTGTTTGCCGTGCAGCACGGCGGCATCCTGCGGTCGGCGCGCCTGACCCTGGTGCTCGGCGTCACCTCGTTGATTCCGCTGCTGCTGGTGGGCGTGGTGCCGTTGTTCACCGGGGATGCGACCCAGGCCAACTTCCTGCCGCTGTACCCCCTGGCCCATGACGCGGCCGGGCAAGTCATCGATGGACCGTGGGATATATCCGGCTGGTCACTGATGGCCGGTGGGCTGTTCATGGCGGCGTGGTCCACCTACGGCTTTGAAACGGCGGTGTGCTACACCCGTGAGTTCAAGGACCCCAAGCGCGACACCTTCAAGGCGATCTTCTACGCCGGCCTGCTGTGCATCCTGGTGTTCACCCTGGTGCCGCTGGCATTTCAAGGCAGCCTCGGGCTGGGCCAACTGGTGACGCCGGCGGTGCTCGACGCCAGTGGCGCAACCGTGACGCCCGCGGTGTACAGCGGCCTGCTCTCGCCGGCGATCTACAGCGGCATGGGCGTTGGCCAGGTGCTGGCCGACAGCATCGGCGGCGGCAAAGTGGTGGCCAATATCGTATTGATCATGCTGGTGCTGGCGACGTTGCTGGCGATCATGACCTCGATGTCCGGTTCGTCGCGCACCCTGTATCAGGCTTCGGTGGATGGCTGGCTGCCCAAGTACCTGGGGCGCACCAACGAACATGGCGCGCCGACGGCGGCGATGTGGACCGACCTGTCGTTCAACCTGCTGCTGTTGCTGATGTCGGACTACGTGTTCGTGCTTGCGGCGTCCAACGTCAGCTACATCATCTTCAACTTCCTCAACCTCAATGCCGGCTGGATCCACCGCCTGGACCGCCCCGACTGGGTGCGCCCGTACAAAGCCCCCACCGTGCTGCTGGCGGCCGGCGGCGTGCTGAGTTTCGTCAACCTGGCCTGCATGGGCCTGGGCGCGGACATCTGGGGCGCAGGCACTCTGGTC
This sequence comes from Pseudomonas sp. BIGb0381, assembly GCF_024809815.1. Classification (NCBI taxonomy): domain Bacteria; kingdom Pseudomonadati; phylum Pseudomonadota; class Gammaproteobacteria; order Pseudomonadales; family Pseudomonadaceae; genus Pseudomonas; species Pseudomonas sp. BIGb0381. Next base: position 267,453 of record NZ_JANUEN010000009.1, on the reverse strand, counting down.
ACCGGCTTGCTGTTGGCGCTGCTGATCCTGCCGGTGTTCTGCTACCGCCACTATGTTCAGGACAAGGGCCGCTTCCCCGCCGCCATGCTCACTGACCTGTATATCCAGGCCGATGACGGCCAACGCCGCGCCGGCTGGCTGCCCTATGCCACGCTGGTCGCCGGTGTGCTGGTGGTGTATGCCTGCCATCAACTGGTAGCCTGAGCCTTCTGGCCTGCCTATGGCTGAGGGATTCCTATCCCTCAGCGCCTTATTTCCCCAGACAACGGTGACGCTTTTGACCAGCTCTCTCCCCACGCTTGCCCGCGATATCGACGGCAAGGCCATCTCTGCCCAGGTGCTCGACGAGGTTCGCGAAGAGGTCCTGCTGCTTGCCTCGCAGCAAATCTACCCGGCCCTGGCGGTATTGCTGGTGGGCGATGACCCGGCCAGCCACGTCTACGTGCGCAATAAACTGCTGCGGGCCAAGGAAGTCGGGATTCGCTCCCTGGAATACCGGCTGCCGGAGGATGCCAGCCAGACGCAAGTGCTCGACCTGCTTGCCCAGTTGAATGCCGATGCGACGGTCAACGGCATCCTGGTGCAGTTGCCGCTGCCGGCGCATATCGACGAAGCGGCGGTGATCCATGCGATCGACCCGATCAAGGATGTCGATGGCTTCCACCGCGAAAACGTCGGTGGCCTGGTGCAAGGCATCGAAGTGCTCACGCCGTGCACGCCCAGTGGCTGCATGCGCCTACTGCACGAAACCTGCGGCAACTTGAGCGGCTTGCACGCGGTGGTGATCGGACGTTCGAACATTGTCGGCAAACCCATGGCAACCCTGCTGCTGCAGGCCAACTGCTCGGTCAGCGTGGTGCACTCGCGCAGCATCGATGCACCGGCGCTGTGCCGTTTGGCCGACATCGTCGTCGCCGCCGTAGGCCGGCCGCAGTTGATCGATGCCAGTTGGCTCAAGCCCGGCGCAGTGGTGATTGATGTGGGGATCAACCGCATCACCACCGAGACCGGCACGCGGTTGGTGGGGGATGTGGATTACGCCAGCGCACGCACCATTGCCAGCGCAATCACGCCAGTGCCCGGCGGTGTGGGACCGATGACGATTGCCTACCTGCTGAAGAACACCCTGGTGGCGAGCCAGCTGCAACGCAGCAAGGCAAATGCGGAAGGGGACTTGCCCCCGATGGCCGTAGCTCAGCTACAACCAAGCTGACTGACAGACCGCTGTAGGCGAGGTATCCACAACGGTAACCACGATGCGAAGCGAGCCGCTCTTGATCTTGCTGTAGATCTTGATCTTGATCTCAGGCGCCCCGTTAACCACGCTGGCCGTAATCCGATAGTGATTTGGGGGGTAAACCGGCAGGGATGCCGGTTTAGCCGCCCCGCGCCATGGATGGCGCGTGGCGGCGGCCCCCCGAATCACTGTCGGATTACGGGCACACCGAGCCTGGGCGAGGTGCCGAGTGGTGGGGCAAGAGCCCTTTTGGTTACTTTTGGGGCTCTTTTCCAAAAGTGACCCGCTGTAAGAGCGGAACCCTAAGTGGCCGTTACCGCAGCAACGGATATGTACTCATTCCAACTCCAACAAATGGTCGGCCCAAAGGCCGACATCGGGAGCAAGTCGAATCGTCGCACCGCCCCTCCCACATTTTGAGCTGCGTTTACTCAGGGGGAATGATCAGTGGTTGTAGGCCCGCTCATTATGCTCGGCCAGGTCCAACCCCATCTCCTCCACCGACTCATGGGCACGCAAGCCAACCAGGGCATTGACCACCTTGAGGATGACCCAACTGATCACAAAGCAGTACACCGTAGTCAGCAGCACCCCCTTAAGCTGGGCAACAACCTGAGCGCCCATGGTCACACCTTCCACCAGGCCACCCATGGACGGTACACAGAACACACCGGTCAACACCGCGCCGATCATCCCACCAATGCCGTGCAGGCCGAACACGTCGAGGCTGTCGTCGTAGCCGAAGCGGCGCTTCAACACCGTCACGCTCAAATAACAGAACACCCCGCACAGCAAGCCGATGGCCAACGCACCGCCGACGCCCACGTAGGCACACGCCGGGGTGATCCCCACCAGACCGGCCAACGCGCCGCTGGCCAGGCCGAGGGCACTGGGCTTGCCGACCTTGAACCACTCGGTGAACATCCAGCCCAGAATCCCGGCGCAGGCGCCCAACTGAGTGTTGAGCATGACGATGCCCGAGGTGCCGCTGAGGCCGCCACCGGAGCCGATATTGAAGCCGAACCAGCCGACCCAGAGCATCGCCGCGCCGGCCATGGTCAGGCTGAGGTTATGCGCCGGCATCGGCGTGTTCTGGTAGCCCTTGCGCTTGCCGAGGATCAGGCACGCAGCGAGCGCAGCCACACCGGCATTGATGTGCACGGCGGTGCCGCCGGCAAAATCGAGCACGCCCCAGTTATGCATCAAGGCCCCCGAACCGCCCCAGACCATATGCGCCACCGGGGCATAGACCAGGGTGAACCAGAGGGCCATGAACAGCAGCGCCGCCGAGAATTTCATGCGTTCGGCAAAGGCGCCGGCGATCAGCGCCGGGGTGATGATGGCGAAGGTCATCTGGAAGGTCACGAACACCCCTTCCGGAATATCCCCCACCAGGCTTTCCGGGGTCATGCCCGCCAGAAAGGCGCGGCTCAGGCCGCCGACAAAACTGTTGAAGGTCACCTGCCCTTCGACCATGCCGGTGGTGTCGACCACCATGCTGTAGCCGTAGATCACCCACAGCACGCCCACCAACCCGGCAATGCCGAAGCACTGGGTGAACAACGAGAGCATATTTTTCGCACGGACCAGGCCACCGTAGAACAACGCGAGCCCCGGCAAGCACATGAACAGCACCAGCACGGCGGCGGTGACCATCCAGGCGGTGCTGCCGGTGTTCAAGGTGGGGGCGTCGGCGGCCTGGGCCAAGGGTGCAAAGGCACTGGCCACCAATAAACCGGAGAGGGATTTGCCGAGAAGACGATTGACCATGTTCAAAGCTCCTGCAAAAGAAATGGGAAGTGTCGGGCAGCGAGCAGTTGTTGTTTGGAGAGCCTCTAGGCGGGCTCCTTGATTTGCCTATCTATTGTGGCGAGGGAGCTTGCTCCCGCTGGGGTGCGAAGCAGCCCTAAAAAGCCGGCTCCATCTGCGCTGTCGAACGGGAGCAAGCTCCCTCGCCACAGGTTCTTCTCCCGCCTCAGTAACCGCTACCCGAACCCGGCACCCAACTGGTCCCCGCCAGCGGCACCCGCGCCATGGCGGCCGATTCCACTGTCAGCGCCACCAGGTCCTCGGGGTCGAGGTTGTGCAGGTGCGATTTGCCGCACGCACGGGCCATGGTCTGCGCCTCCAGCACCATCACCCGCAGGTAGTTGGCCAACCGCCGCCCGCCTTCCACCGGGTCGAGGCGCTTGGACAGCTCCGGGTCTTGCGTGGTGATGCCGGCCGGGTCGCGGCCGTTCTGCCAGTCGTCGTAGAAGCCGGCGGCCGAGCCGATCTTTTTCAGTTCCGCGTCCAGCCGTGGGTGGTTATCGCCCAGGGCAATCAGCGCCGCCGTGCCGATAGCGACCGCATCCGCGCCCATCGCCATGGCCTTGGCCACATCGGCACCGTTGCGAATCCCGCCCGACACGATCAACTGGACCTTGCGGTGCATGCCCATCTCTTGCAAAGCCTGTACCGCTTGCGGGATGGCCGACAAAATCGGGATGCCCACATGCTCGATAAACACTTCCTGGGTCGCGGCAGTCCCGCCTTGCATGCCGTCGAGCACGATCACATCGGCACCGGCCTTGACCGCCAGCTTCACGTCGTAATACGGCCGGCTCGCGCCGATTTTCACGTAGATCGGTTTTTCCCAATCGGTGATTTCGCGCAGCTCGGCAATCTTGATCGCCAGGTCATCCGGGCCGGTCCAGTCCGGGTGGCGACAGGCGCTGCGCTGGTCCACGCCGATCGGCAAGGTGCGCATGCCGGCCACACGCTCGGTGACTTTCATGCCGAGCAACATGCCGCCACCCCCGGGCTTGGCGCCCTGGCCGAGGACGATCTCGATGGCATCGGCCTTGCGCAAGTCATCCGGGTTCATGCCGTAGCGTGATGGCAGGTACTGATACACCAGGTGCTGGGACTGGCCGCGCTCTTCCGGGGTCATGCCGCCGTCACCGGTGGTGGTGCTGGTGCCGGCGATGGTCGCGCCACGGCCCAGGGCCTCCTTGGCGTTGGCCGACAACGCACCGAAACTCATGCCGGCGATGGTCACCGGGATCTTCAGGTGGATCGGCTTCTTGGCGAAACGGTTGCCGAGGATCACATCGGTGCCGCACTTCTCGCGATAGCCTTCCAGCGGGTAGCGCGACACGCTGGCGCCGAGCAGCAGCAAGTCATCGAAGTGCGGCAGCTTGCGCTTGGTGCCGCCACCGCGAATGTCGTAGATGCCGGTTTCGGCGGCACGCTGGATTTCCTGGATGGTCAGGCGGTCGAAGGTGGCCGACTCGCGCAGGACCGGAGGGGTTTGTTCAGTCATGGTGGAGCTCCTGATCAGTACGCGGAGGCGTTATCGACTTTGAAGTTGTAGAGTTGACGGGCCGAGCCGTAGCGCTTGAAATCCGCCGCCTGGTGGGCGAAACCGGCGCGGTCGAGCAGCTCCTGCAACTCTTGCAGGTGCTCGCTGCGCATCTCTTTTTCGACGCAGTCCGAGCCCAGGGACTCCACCGTGCCTTTCACGTAGATGTGGGTTTCATAGAGCGAATCGCCCAGCGCATCGCCGGCGTCGCCGCACACCACCAGGCGCCCGGCCTGGCCCATGAAGCAGCTCATATGGCCGATGCTGCCGCCGACGACGATGTCGATGCCCTTCATGGAGATCCCGCAACGCGCGCCCGCATCGCCCTCGATCACCAGCAAACCGCCATGGGCCGTGGCCCCGGCCGCCTGGGACGCGCTGCCTTTGACGCGCACCGAACCGGACATCATGTTCTCGGCGCAGCCCACGCCGACATTGCCGTGCACGGTGATCGACGCCTGCTGGTTCATGCCTGCGCAATAATAACCGGCGTGGCCCTCGATATCGATGGACACGGCCTGGTTCACCCCCACCGCAAGGTTGTGCTTGCCGTTGGAATGGGTCACGCGCCACTCGTTGTCGATGGCCTGGGCGTGCAGCGCCTGGTTGAGGTCACGCACGGTGGCGGTGGAAAGATCGATGGTTTTCATGTGTGCGCTCCTTAAGCTGACTGGCGTTCCCAGATGTACAACGTGGCCGGTGCCGGTTCCCAGATCCGCGCGTTCTCGATGCCCGGCAGGCTCGACAGCGCCTGGTACTCGGAGGCCATGGCGACGTAGTCGTCGGTCTCGGCGAGGATCGCCGGCTTGCACGCAATCGGGTCGCGGATCACCGCAAAACCGTTGCGCGTGCCGATGGCGAAGGTGAAGAAACCGTCGAGGTCTTCCAGGGAATGGTCCAGCGCCTCTTTGAGCGAGTCGCCCTGTTGCAGGCGCCAGGTCAGGTAGCCGGCGGCGACTTCGGTGTCGTTGTCGGTTTCGAAGTGGATGCCTTCGCGCTTGAGTTCCTGGCGCAGGCGGAAGTGGTTGGACAGCGAGCCGTTGTGTACCAGGCACAGGTCGGCGCCGGTGGAAAACGGGTGGCTGCCCTCCATGGTCACCGCGCTTTCCGTGGCCATGCGGGTGTGGCCGATGATGTGGCTGCCCTGCATGTTTGCCAGGCCGAAGCGCTGGGAAATCTCCTGGGGCAGGCCCATGCCCTTGAGGATCTCGATGCTCTGCCCGGCGCTCATGATGCGCACGCTCGGCGCCAGTTCGGCCAGGGCCAGGCGCACCGGGGTTTCGTCGGCGTGGATCTTCAATACGGCGGCGCTGGCGTTCTGGAACCAGTCCAGGGAACAGCCGAGGCGCCCTTCCAGCTCGCCCATCAAGCCTTTCCAATCGAAGGCTTCGGTGGTGGCTTGCAGGGTCAGCTTGACCCAGCCATCGGCGACTTCATCGCCGTAGATGGCGAAACCGGCGCTGTCCGGGCCACGGTCGGTCATGGCTTGCAGCATGGGTTCAAACAGCTTGCCGAGCTGGGGTTCCAGCTGCGGATTCTTCAGGTACAGGCCTACGATTCCACACATAATAAGTCTCCGTCACACGGTGTCAGAAAAATTCGGTATAGCGCTGGATTTCCCAGTCGCTCACATGGCGGCTGTACTCCACCCACTCCATGCGCTTGAGCTTGATGAACTCGCCCACGATCTGCGGGCCGAGCACTTCGGCGAACAGCGCGTCGGCTTCCAGCGCGTCGCAGGCTTCCTTGAGGGATTGCGGCAGGGTCTTGATGCCGCGCTCGGCGATCTGCTCGAGGCTCAGGCTGTAGAGGTTTTCGTTGCAGACGTGGTCGATTTCCAGCTGGCGATCAATACCGTCCAGGCCCGCGGCGATGATCGCGGCGCTGACCAGATAGGGATTGCAGCCGGCATCCGGCAGGCGGAACTCCAGGCGGCCATACGGCACGCGCACCATGGCCGAGCGGTTGTTGGCGCCAAACGCAATAAAGGCCGGGGCCCAGGTGGCGCCGGACAACGAGTTGCCGACCACCAGGCGCTTGTAGGAGTTGACCGTAGGCGCGGCGAACGCACACAGCGCCGGGCCATGGGCGAGCAAGCCGGCGGCGAAGTGATAGGCGAGTTTCGACAGGCCCATGCCGCTCGGGTCGCTGGCGTCATGGAACAGGTTTTTGTTCTCGGCGCTGCTGATCGACAGGTGAAAGTGCATGCCATTACCGGCGCGTTTCGGGTCGGGCTTGGGCATGAAGGAGCAGATCATGCCCAGGTCATTGGCGATCTCGCCGGCGGCCATGCGGAAGAAGGTGAAACGGTCGGCGGAGGTCAAGGCGTCGCTGTAGGTGTAATTGATCTCGAACTGGCCGTTGGCGTCTTCATGGTCGATTTGATAGACCTCGAAATCCACCGCCTGCAAGGCTTCGGTCAGGCGCTCGAGAAACACCCGCGAACGCGACAGGCCCTTGTAGTCGTAGCAAGGCTTGTCGAGGTTGTCGCTGGGGTCTACCAATTGCAACTTGCCCTGCTCGTCGCGGCGCATCAGGTTGAACTCGGGCTCCAGGCCGGTGTTAAGCGTCCAGCCCTTGTCCTGCAGGCGCTGCACTTGTTGCTGCAACACGTAGCGGCTGTCGTAGGGATGAGGCTTGCCGTCGACATGCCCGACGCACACCACGCGCCCATAACCTGGCTGCCAGGGTACCGGGGTCAAGGTCGACAGATCGCCACGCGCCATGAAGTCCGGGCCGTGGGGCTCCATACCCATGCCACTGATGGCAAACCCGGCAAACCCCGCGCCCTCTTCGGCCACGGTCTTGAGCCCGCAGATGGGCACCGACTTGGTCTTGGCCGCACCGTGTATATCCACAAACTGCGCAAGCACGTACTTGATCCCGTGCTTGTCGATGAGGCGCTGGGTTTCTGCTGGCAACATTGCGTGTCACTCCTCGCGAAAGGCAAAACCGTGTGGGTGGGCCTAGGCTGTCTTTTTATTCCTAAAAAGAAAGTTAGTTTCCCTACAGGAATGCAATACCCTTGCCAGATTCGTGGTCGACACATCGAAGTGGGTGGCGCTGCGCTTTTGTGCTGTATATATGGGAAAATTCTTTTCCCCGCAGGAATACGCACAGCGGGGTGGCCTTCAAGCGCCAGACCTTGCACTTTCCCAGTGCGAAAATAATATTACTGAACGGAAACCGTGCAGGAGCCGATGATCATGTCCACCGAAACCGCCCCGCGCCTCAAGCTCGAGCAATACCTGGGGCTGCAGATCAAACGCCAGCGCCAGGCCCAGGACCTGAAGCTGTCCGACGTGGCGAAGATTGCCGATATAAGCCAGGGCATGTTGAGCAAGATCGAGAACGCCCAGGTCTCCACCAGCCTCGATACATTGAGCCGCCTGTGCGATGTGCTCGGGCTGCCGCTGTCGAAGTTATTCAGCGAATACGATCAGCAGGATGGCAGCGCCTTGCTGGTCAAGGCCGACCAGGGCATGGAAGTGGTGCGCCGTGGGACGGAGAAGGGGCATACCTATCACCTGCTCAACCACACGCGCGGACCGAAGAAGAGCTTCGAGGCGTACATGGTCAGCATGGATGACGCCAGTGAGGAGTTTCCGACCTTTGCTCATCCGGGGACGGAGTTTCTGCATTTGCTGGAGGGGGAGTTGATTTACCGGCATGGCAACCAGCTGTATCGGATGGAGGCTGGCGACAGCTTGACGTTTGAGGGCGAGATTCCACACGGGCCGGAGCAGTTGGTACAGGTGCCGATTCGGTTGTTGTCGATCATGAACTACGGCAACGACAAGGAATAATCCGAACTCGCGATACACCTGAAGCACAGAGATTCAACTGTGGGAGGGGGCTTGCTCCCGATAAGGGAATGTCAGTGAATGCATTTGTCATTGACCCACCCTTATCGGGAGCAAGCCCCCTCCCACATTTTTGACTGCATTCGATGCCGTCCTGCCCGCTAAAAATTTCTCCTCAGTTAAAAAACTTTCCCAAAACCCCTGGACGCCCTGCCCCCATTCCCCTATAAAGCCACTTCAGGAATATTTTATTCCCCACAAGAAAACGCGCTCAAGGAATGAGCCTGCTGTCCTCAGACATTTTTTCGCTATGCGATGAGCTGCCGCCATCATCCCGAGGACGTGTCATGCAACACGAAAAAAACCATTTCATCATCAAGGTGACGTGCCCCGCCGTGTCCGGCATCGTCGCTGCCGTCACCACTTACCTGGCGGACAAGGCGTGCTACATCGGGGAAATGGCGCAGTTCGACGATGACTTCAGCGGCCGCTTCTTCATGCGCGCCGTGTTCCGCTTCAACGATGGGCACACAGGGGACCTGCAAGAGATCAGAGACGGTTTCGCCGATGTCGCCCAGGCCTTCGACATGCAGTGGGAGCTGTACGACACCCGCGAACCGATGCGCGTGATGCTGATGGTGAGCAAGTTCGACCACTGCCTCACCGACCTGCTCTACCGCTACCACAAGGGCGAGATGGACATGACCATCACCGCCATCGTCTCCAACCACCTCGACCTGCGGCCGATGGCCGAGCGCGAGGGCATTCGCTTTATCTACCTGCCGGTGTCCAAGGACAACAAGGCCGCGCAGGAAGCCGAGTTGATGAAGATCGTCGATGACACCCGCACCGAGCTGGTGGTGTTGGCGCGCTACATGCAGATCCTCTCCGACGACCTGTGCCGGCAACTGTCGGGGCGGGCGATCAATATCCACCATTCGTTCCTGCCCGGTTTCAAGGGTGCCAAGCCCTATCACCAGGCGTATCAACGCGGTGTGAAGTTGATCGGCGCCACCGCGCACTATGTGACCAGCGACCTGGATGAGGGCCCAATCATCGAGCAGGAAGTGCAGCGCGTCGACCACGTGTACAAGCCCGACGACCTCGTCGCCATCGGCCGCGACACCGAAACCGTGGCCCTGTCCAAGGCGGTCAAGTACCACCTGGAGCACCGGGTCTTCCTCAATCAGGATAGAACGGTGGTGTTCCGGTGAGCGCGCATAAACTGATCGACGGCAAAGCCGCCGCGGCGCGAGTGCTGCTGCAAGTGCGCGAGGACGTGGCGCGGCTGCATGGGCAAGATATTCAACCGGCGCTGGCGGTGATCCTGGTGGGCAGCGACCCGGCCAGCCAGGTTTATGTGCGCAACAAGATCCTGCGCGCCGAAGAGGTGGGCATCCGCTCCGTGGAGCATCGCCTGCCCGGCGATACCAGCACCGAACAATTATTGATTCTGATCGGCCAATTGAATGCCGACCCGGCGATCCACGGCATCCTCCTGCAATTGCCGTTGCCGGCGCAGATGGACGAACTGCGCGCCCTGGAAGCCATCGCGCCGGAGAAGGACGTCGACGGGTTTCACAGCCAGAACGTCGGCGGCCTCAGCCAGGGCCGCGCGGTGCTCACGCCATGCACCCCGAGCGGTTGCCTGTATCTGTTGGAGCAAACCTGCGGCGACCTGCGTGGCAAACACGCGGTGGTGATCGGCCGTTCGAACATCGTCGGCAAGCCCATGGCCGCGCTGCTGCTCAAGGCGGATTGCTCGGTGACCGTGCTGCATTCACGCAGCCACGATGCCCAGGCCCTGTGTCGCCAGGCCGATATCGTGATCGCCGCCGTGGGCCGCGCCCGCTTGATTGACGCGAGCTGGTTGAAGCCCGGCGCGGTGGTGATCGATGTCGGTATTAACCGCATCGACGACGACGGCCGCAGCCGCCTGGTGGGTGATGTCGACTTCGACAGCGCCCTGCCCCATGTCGCCGCCATCACCCCGGTGCCCGGCGGTGTCGGGCCGATGACCATTGCCTTCCTGATGAAAAACACCGTGGCCGCCGCCCTGGCGCAACACCACGCCCTACGCAGCCAATCGGAGGCCGTATGCCATTCAATCTATTGAAATACGGGCTGAGTTCGGAGTACCCGGTGGAGGTGGACCTGCCACCGCCCAAGGAACTCAAGTCGAGTTACGACGTGGTGATCATTGGCGCCGGTGGCCATGGCCTGGCGACGGCCTACTACCTGGCCAAGTACCACGGGATCACCAATATAGCGGTGCTGGAAAAGGCCTACCTGGGCGGCGGCAATACCGCGCGCAATACGGCGGTGATCCGCTCCAACTACCTCACCAGCGAAGGCGTTCGTTTCTACGCCGAGTCGGTGAAGATGTTCCAGTCGCTGTCCAACGAGTTCGATTTCAACATCATGTACTCCGAGCGTGGCCAACTGACCCTGGCCCACACCGACGCCACCGTGCGTTCGTTCCGCCAACGCGCCGAGGTCAACAAGCACTTCGGCGGGCGTACCGAGATGATCGACCGCCAGCAGATCCGCGAGCTGGTGCCCAGCCTCAACCTCGACCCCGGCCACTTGCCGGTGCTCGCCGGGCTCTGGCATATCGACGGCGCCACCGCACGTCACGATGCCGTGGCCTGGGGCTACGCCAAGCAGGCGGCCAAGCGTGGCGTGGAAATCCACCAGCTCACCGAAGTGCAGGACCTGATCATCGAAAACGGCACCATCACCGCAGTGAAAACCAATCGCGGCACCATCCGTTGCGGCTGCGCGGTGCAGGCGATTGCCGGGCACAGTTCGCTGCTGATGGCCAAGGCCGGTATCCGTTCGCCGATCCAGACCTTCCCGTTGCAGGCCATGGTCACCCAACCGTTCAAGCCGTTCCTCGACCCGTTGGTGAGTTCCTCGGCCCTGCACTGCTACGTGCAGCAAACCAGCCGTGGCGAAGTGGTGTTCGGCGGCGGTTCCGACCCGTACCCGCTGTTCAACACGCGCTCGACCCTGGACCTCAAGGAAAGCCTGTTGGCCCATGCCATCGAGATGTTCCCGTTCCTGGCCAACGCCAAGTTGATGCGCCAGTGGGCCGGGATCACCGACATGACCCCCGACTACAGCCCGATCATGGGCCTGTCGCCGGTAAAGAATTACTACCTCGACGCCGGCTGGGGCACCTGGGGTTTCAAGGCCACCCCGATCTGCGGCAAAACCATGGCCGAGCTGGTCGCCAGCGGCGGCAAGGTGCCGGACTTGATCAAGCCCTTCGGCCTCGAACGCTTTTCGACCTTCCAGCAAGTCAACGAAATGGGCGCCACAGCGGCCAGCCACTGACGGAGAGCAGACGATGAAAATCATGATTTGCCCGCTCAACGGGCCGCGCAATATCAGCGAGTTCACCTACGGCGGTGAATTCAAACCGATGCCCGATCCGGTGACCTGCAGCGATGCCGAATGGGCCGACTACGTGTTCAACACCGACAACCTCGCCGGTGTGGTGCGCGAATGGTGGATGCACACGCCGTCCAGCTACTGGTTCCTCGCCGAGCGCCACACGGTCACCGACGAGATCGTGCGCACCTTCGATCCGCGCGAAGTGTTCACCACCCGCGTCGATTTCACCACCGCCAAGGAGATCGCCGGATGAACCGCCTCCCCGCCCCCATGGGCTTGCTGATCCAGCGTGACCAGCCACTCGATTTCAGTTTCGACGGCCTGCCCTACCAAGGTTTGCAGGGCGACAGCATCGCCAGCGCGCTGCTCGCCAACGGGCGCTTCCTGATGTCGCGTTCGTTCAAGTACCACCGCCCACGCGGCCCATTGACCATGGCCGGCCATGACGCCAACAGCCTGGTGCAACTGCCCCGCGAACCCAACGTATTGGCCGATGCCCACGCGCTGTCCGCCGGCTTGGCGGTGACGGCGCAGAACGTCAACGGCTCGCTGGACAACGACAAGGACGCCTACCTGGGCAAGTTCTCCAAGTTCATGCCAGTGGGTTTCTACTACCGTTCGTTCTACAAGCCCAAGGGCATGTGGAAAGTCTGGGAGCCGATCATCCGCAAAAAAGCCGGCCTGGGCGTGCTCGACCTGACGTTCCAACCCGAGTACTACGACAAGGCCTACCTGTTCACCGACCTCGCCGTGATCGGCGCCGGCCCCGCTGGCTTGCAGGCCGCGCTGACCGCCGCGAATGCCGGCGCCAAGGTGTTGCTGATCGAGCAGCAGCCGATCCTCGGCGGGTCGCTGACCTACGCGCGCTTCGATATTGCCGGCACCCGTGCCGACACCCTGCGCCGCGAGTTGCTCGGCGCGGTGCAGCAACACGCGAATATCCAGGTGCTCACCGACGCCACCTGCAATGCCTGGTTCACCGACAACTACCTGCCGGTGATCCAGGGCAAGCGCCTGTACAAAGTGCGCGCGCAACAGTGCCTGGTGTGCAGCGGTTCGTTCGACCAACCGGTGGTCTTCCGCAACAACGACCTGCCGGGGGTGATGCTCACCAGCGCCGCGCAACGCCTGATGAAGCTGTATGCAGTCAAGCCCGGCAAGCGCGCAGTGGTACTCACAGGCAACGATGACGGCTACCTCGCCGCCCTCGACCTGCATGACCAGGGCGTGGACGTGGCCGCCGTGATCGACTTGCGTCACGCCCCGGCGGACAAAGCCCTGCCGGGCGCCCTGGCCCAGCGCAAGATCCCGTGCCTGAGCAACAGCACCGTGTTCGAAGCCCTGCATGAAAAAGGTCTGCGCCATGTGAAAGGCGTCGACGTGCGCCAGATCACCGGCCAGGGCCAGGTCAGTGCCAGCGGGCAAGTGATCGACTGCGACCTGCTGTGCATGTCGGCCGGTTATATGCCGGTCTATCAGCTGCTATGCCAGGCCGGTGGCAAGCTGGCCTATGACGACTCGCGGGCGGAGTTCAGCCTCAGTGGCCTGCCGCGCAACCTGGGCGTGGCGGGGTCCGTACACGGGCGGCATCAACTGGACAATGTGCTGGCGGAAGCGACCAACGCCGCCGCCGACAGCCTGCTCGCCCTCGGTTTGAACAGCGCCGGCTCGCCTGCAGCGCTGCGCAGTGAAGCCCAGGTCAACTTCCACTGGCCGATCTTCCCGCACCCCAAAGGCAAGGATTTTGTCGACTTCGACGAAGACCTGCAGGTGGCGGACATCGTCAACGCCACCCGCATCGGCTACCGCGATGTGCAGTTGGTCAAGCGTTACTCCACGGTCGGCATGGGCCCGTCCCAGGGGCGCCACTCGGCGCTGCCGACCGCACGGCTGGTGGCCTGGGCGACCCAGCGCACTATCAGCGAAACCGGGGTCACCACCGCACGGCCGCCGTTCGTGGCGGAGAAACTCGCGCATGTCGCCGGGCGCGCCTTCGACCCTTACCGCCAAACGCCGATGCACGCACGCCATGTGCAAGCCGGAGCGAAGATGATGCCCGCCGGTATCTGGCAGCGCCCGGCCTATTACGGCAAGGCCGAGGACCGCGAAGCATGCATGCAGGCCGAAGCGCTGCACGTGCGCAACAAGGTCGGGCTGATCGATGTGTCCACACTCGGCGGCCTCGACGTGCGCGGCCCGGACGCCGCCGAATTGCTCAACCGCATGTACACCTTTGCGTTCCTCAAGCAGCCGGTGGGCCGTTCGCGTTATGCGCTGATGACCAACGAACACGGCGTGGTGATCGACGATGGCGTGTGCGCGCGGCTGGCCGACAACCATTTCTACGTCACCGCCACCACCAGCGGCGTCGACCGCATCTACCAGCAGATGCTCAAGTGGAACGCGCAGTGGCGCCTGGACGTGGACGTGACCAACGTCACTGCGGCGATCTGTGCGGTGAACGTCGCCGGGCCGGATTCGCGCAAGGTGCTGGAGCAGGTGTGCAGCGACATCGACCTCAGTGCCGAAGGCTTCCCCTACCTGGGCGTGCGCCAGGGTACGGTGGCCGGGATCAAGGCACGCTTGCTGCGGGTGGGGTTCGTCGGCGAATTGGGCTATGAAATCCACGTACCGGCGCGCCACGGCCTGGCGTTGTGGGACGCGTTGATGACGGCCGGCAAGGCCTTTGACATTCGCCCCTTCGGCGTCGAAACCCAACGCCTGCTGCGCCTGGAAAAAGGCCACGTGATCATCAGCCAGGACACTGACGGCATGACTCACCCGGCAGAAATCGACATGGGCTGGGCGGTCAACCGCAACAAGCCATTCTTCGTCGGCCGCCGCTCGGTGGACATCCTCGAAGCCCAGCCGCTGAAACGCAAACTGGTGGGCTTCAGCCTGCCCAAGGGCAGTGTGCAACCGCTGGAAGGCCACCTGGTGCTCAACGGCGCGGACATCAGCGGCAACGTCACCTCCTGCGAATACTCCACCAGCCTGGGCCGCATCATCGGCCTGGCCTACGCCGGGATCGACCAGAGCACACCGGGGCAGCGCATTCCGATTCGCGTCGAAGGCGGCATCGTCGTCCAGGCCGAGGTGGTGCAACTGCCGTTCTTCGACCCCACCAACCAACGCCAGGAGGGTTAAGCCATGACCAGTCTGAAAGCCCACGAATTGTTCACGCCGCCCTGCCAGCTGCAGGACCAGACCGACCTGCCCCGGGTCGGCTTTCGCGGCACACAAAGCGCCGAGTACCTCACGGCGCGCGGCTTCACGTTGCCGGGCGCGCCCAACCAAGCCAGCGCGCAAGCGGACGGCAGTTGGGTGGCGCGCCTGTCCCAGAACGAATACCTGCTACTGGGCAGCCCGCAGGATCAGGGGCAGCGGATTGCCGATGAAGAAGCGCGTTGGGAACTGGACCACCGCGCCAATTACCTGCTGCCGCGCCAGGACAGCCATGCCTGCGTGCGGCTCAGCGGTGGCGTGATTGCGCAGGTGATGGCCAAGCTGTGCGGGGTGGATCTCAGTTTCCCGGCCTTCAAGCCGGGGACGGTGGCGCAGACGTCGGTGGCGCGGATCAATGCGATTGTCATCCACACAGGGAGTGTGGAGCTGCCGGCGTTTCATATCCTCTGGGATCGCGCCTCGAAGGCATACTTCGAGGGCGCGTTACGGGATGCGTTGGAGGAGTTCGGCGGGGTGGCTCAGTCGGTGTAGCCCAACCGCGCCGCCCTGACCTTTTGGGTGTGTTGACGTGTCGCCAGGCAGTAATACAACGGGCACGTCACCACCAGTCCCACCAGCCACGACAGGTCCGCGCCTTCCACCAGGTTGGCCCACGGCCCCACATACAGCGAGGTATTGGCAAACGGCAGTTGCACGATGATGCCGATGAAGTACGCCACGATCGCATGCAGGTTGAAACGCCCATACACCCCGCCATCCGCCCGGAAAATCGAGGCAATGTCATAGACCCCGCGCTTGATGATGTAGAAGTCGATCAGGTTGATTGACGCCCACGGCACCAGCACCAGCAACAGCGCGAGGATCAGGCCGATAAATTGCGAGATGAAGTCCGCCGACGCGCCCAAGGCGACTACGCAGCAACCGGTGAGGATCACGCCTGAGAGCACCACGCGCACCTTGATGCTCGGGGTCCAGTGACTGGCGAAGGTCTGGATCGAGGTGACGATCGACAGCACCGCGCCGTACAGATTCAGGGCGTTGTGGCTGATGATATTGAGCAGGAACAGCACCATCAGGATCGGCCCCAGCCAGCCGGTGGCTTGCTTGACCGCGACCATGGCTTCGGTGCCTTCGGGCGTGGCCAGTGCGGCAACCAGGCCAAAGGCAAAGGAGAGGATGGTGCCGAGGGTGGCGCCCAGGTAGGTCGCAATGAACGGCCGGGTGATGCCGATATCCGCCGGCAGGTAGCGCGAGTAGTCGCTGGTGTAGGGCGAAAAGCTGATCTGCCAGATCACCCCCAGCGACACGGTGGCCAACCAGCCAGCGGCGTTGAAGCCGCCTCGGGTCAGGAAGTCTGCTGGCAGGTCATGAGCGAAGATGTAGATAAAACCGGCCAGCAACGCGCTGCCCATCACCCAGGTGCCGATGCGGTTGAGGGTATGGATAAAGCGGTAGCCGATCACACCGATGGCGGTGGCGCTGAGGGCGCCGATCAGGATGCTCGCCGGCACCGGCACCGACGGTGCGATGCCCACGATGGACTTGCCGGCCAGGACGATATTGGAGATGAAAAAGCCGATGTAGATCAGTGCGGCGAAGAACACGATCAGCAGCGCGCCGTAACGGCCGAACTGGCCACGACTCTGCACCATCTGCGGGATGCCCATGCGCGGGCCCTGGGCCGATGCGAGGGCAATCACGATGCCGCCGAGCAGATGCCCGAGGGCAATCGCCAGCAGCCCCCACGCCAGATTGAGATGGAACACCTGGGCGACCATGGCACCGGTGACGATCGGCAGCGGTGCGATGTTGGTGCTGAACCATAAGGTGAACAGGTCGCGGGCCTTTCCATGGCGCTCTGCGAGGGGGACGTAATCGACCGTGTGATGCTCGATCAGGGGGTCTTGCCGGGACATCTGGGGCATGGAAATGAACTCGCGTTTGTCTGATCTTATAGTTGTTTGACGCCAAACCGGGGGAGCTCTCTGGCCGCCCCTCAGATGAACACCATATTATGGTATTCCAACATTTTCACAAGACTGATCCGTAGTTTCAGCACGCATCTGATCCGCAAGTGTGCCACAGGGCACCCTGTTATTTCCTACCATGGCTCCCGTATTTATTGGCTATAAGCCCCAGGATTGACGTTCATCGGGCGACTGAAAAAGCGGTTGCATCAACTGTATTACGGTATACCATCAGACCTACAAACCCATAAAAACCGCTTTACCCGCAGAGGACCGCCCCATGATCGATGCCGCTATCTACAAACAAGTGATGGGTTCGTTTCCGTCCGGGGTCACCGTGATCACCACGCTCGATGACGACGGGCAAATCGTCGGGCTGACCGCCAGTGCCTTCAGCTCACTGTCCATGGACCCGGCCCTGGTGCTGTTCTGCCCCAACTACAGCTCCGACTCGTACCCGGTGTTGATCAAGAACAAACGCTTTGCCATTCATGTGCTTTCCGGTGGGCAGCAAACCGAAGCCTATGCCTTTGCGCGCAAGGGCAAGGACAAGGCCCAGGGCATCGAATGGACGCTCAGTGAGTTGGGCAACCCGATCCTGGCCAATGCCACGGCGGTGATCGAGTGCGAGTTGTGGCGCGAATATGAAGGCGGTGACCACGCGATCATGGTCGGCGCAGTAAAAAACCTGATCGTGCCCCGGCAGAACGCCGGGCCACTGGTGTATTGCCACGGCAAGATGGGCGCGTTGCCGATGCCGGCCTGAGCAACACCTATCATTCTGTGAGAGGGGGCTTGCGCCCCCGATGGCGGTGAAACAGCCAGCTTATTCGTTGTAAAAGGCTGTTTTTAATCGTTCGTTGCTATCCCTAAACAACTTTTCCAGTTCATCCAGGGTTTCTTCTGGCAATAACTGCGCCCCGTCAGCGTGAAGCCTGGCCTTGGCCATATTTTCTAATACACCTGCCCGCCGCGCGAGTGCTACGGCACCGAGTGTATCTGCTACGCCCCTGATCGCATGGCATGCCTTGGCAATGTCATCAGCACTGCCGTCCATAGAAAGCTTCTTGAGATTACCCAGCAATCTCTCCCCCTCCAGACTGAAGCTATCCAAAGCCGCTCGGTAGACTTCGCGAAGCCCTCCCAGGCGCTGGAGAACCTTCACCATGGGCTCGGTAATCTCGTGTCGGTCGAGCTCATTTGTCTCAACAGGGCGATCCGAACCGCTCTCTTGCTTCGCGGTGAGCCTGAGTAGCAACGGCACAACCTGCGTCATATCAATTGGCTTACCCAGATGCTCATTCATACCGGACGCCAGGCACTCGCCTCGGTCTGAGTCTGATGCATTGGCGGTCATGGCAAGAACGGGAAGTGAGGTGAATCGACTGTCTGATCGAATACGGCGTGTCGCTTCCATCCCATCTATATCTGGCATTTGCACATCCATGATAACCGCATCAAACTCGCCGACCGACCTGGTAGCCAGCTCCACACCCTCCAAGCCACACACCGCCATGGTCACTCTTGCCCCTTCGGCTGTGAGCAAGTCATTTATGATTTGTCGATTTAACTCATTGTCCTCCACCACCAACAAACGCAAACCCAATAACGGAAAAGCTGCCGGTTCCTCTTCAACCCTACTGCGTGGCGCAGGTGCATTACCGAGCACTTTTTGAATCGCACTGAAAAGCTGCTGTGGCGTCACCGGCTTAGTGAGGAAGTCTTCGAACGGAGCGTCTTTTTGAGCGATCACATTCTCCAATTCTTCACGACCGTAGGCCGTGACCATCACAATAACGGGAGGCTTTTGAGTACAGGGCGCATTTTTAATTGCTTTTGTCGTAGCCAATCCATCCAGATCGGACATTCGCCAGTCCATGATCACTGCGTCGAAAGGTTCGTTCTTTGACTGAGTCAACCGTTCGACGAGGGTCCTCGCATCCGCGACATACACCGCTTCCCATCCAAGCGCTTCAATAGTTTGAGCCAGGAGCCTGCCTGATAAAATATTGTCGTGAGCCACTAAGATGCGGCGTTTTCGCCTTGAAAGTTTCTGCACCGCGATAAGAGGCGTCTCGTCAGCCATGGTGAGGGTGAGATCGAACCAAAACGTGCTGCCCTTTCCTGGCTCGCTCTCGATGTTCAATTTTCCGCCCATCAGTTCGACAAGATGCTTGCAGATTGGCAACCCGAGTCCGGTGCCACCGAAACGACGTGTTATGGACGCTTCGGCTTGTGTGAACCCTTCGAAAATATGCGTAAGGTGGTCAGGGCTTATACCAATACCTGTATCGTTGATAGAAATGCGCAGGGTGATCTGGTTCTGGTCACGCGCGAGTTCGGTCAACTTCACTAACACATAACCTTCTCGCGTGAACTTCATCGCGTTACCCGCTAGATTAATCAGAATCTGCTGCAGGCGAAGTTGATCCCCGATCAAGACACCAGGTAATTGAGGTGAAACTTCATACAACAATTCAACTTCGTTGTTTTTGAGGTTGCCGGAAAGGACAACGGCGAGATCGCGCATTAGTTTTTCCAGGCTGAACGGATGCAGGTCGAGTTCAAGTTTTCCGGCTTCGATCTTAGAAAAGTCCAGTATGTCATTCAACAATGCGAGCAAAGCGCGAGCAGCCGTCTGGGCTTTACTCGCATAATCATCCTGTTGTGTATCCAGACCTGCTTTACGAAGCAGTTGCAGCATCCCCAGAACAGCATTCATCGGGGTGCGGATTTCATGACTCATATTGGCGACGAACTGGCTTTTGATGGAACTTGCCTGCTCTGCTTGCTGCTTGGCGTTAAGCAATTGAGACTCGAATTCCTTGCGTTCAGTAATATCGAAGTTGACCCCGGTTATTCGAGTCGCTTTTCCCTCAGAATTACGTTCAACGTAAGCCCCGGCTTGTACATAACGAATAGAGCCATCAGGCCGAAGTACTCTAAACACAGGTTTATATTTGCTGTTTCCATTTATAGCGGCTTCGAGGCTTGCCTCAGTCGTTAAAATATCATCCGGATGTATACGCGACCGCCAGTGACCATACAGCTCACCGCTGTGGTTCAGACTATCAGGCAGGTCATAGAGGCTGAACATCCGATCGTTCCAGTCCACTACATCGTCACCCAGCAACCAACTCCAGATCCCCAGCTTCGCCGCTTCGGCGGCGAGGACAAGTTGATCGCGCGCCGCAGCAAGGTCGCGCCGCTGAATCTGCTGTTCGGTAATATCCGTGGCGATTCCCACATACCCCAAAATTTTCCCCGTCCAATCGCGTATGGTTGTGACGATCAGGGAAACGGTCAGGTGGGTGCCGTCCTTTCTGACATAGGTCCATTCACGTGTTTCAGAACCCACAGCCTCTGGTACGCTGACAAAAACTCGAAACCCACTGACGGGTTGATTCATTTGCGCACTCAGAACGCATGCGCGATCAGCGACCTCCTTTGCCTGATGAAACAGTTGAGGTGTCGCCACACCCACCACCTCATCCTCTTCATATCCCAGCATCTGCTGAGCCCCTGTATTAAATAGCGTAATGACGCCCTCTCCGTCCGTTGCGATGATTGAGACTTCAGAGGCTGCTCGCAGAACATTGCTTAATAATAAATGAAGTCTGGACACTTCCTCATCAGCGGCCCGGCGAGAGGTGATATCGATACGCAGCGCGATGTAGCGTTCTATTGCACCCGATGAGTTAAAGCTGGGTGCGACGAAAGTATCAAACCAATGCAGACTTCCATCACGCGCGCGATTGCAAATGTCACCACGCCAGGCGATGCCTCTGTTTAAGTCAGCCCACATCTCTTGCCAAAACGTCTTCGGGTGCACCCCCGAGTCGAGCACCTGGTGATCCTGCCCCAATAGTTCTGCTCGCGTAAATCCATGCGTTGAACAAAAGTGCTCATTGACGTCATTAATCAAACCTGTGGCGTCAGTGGCTGAGTAGAGTAACTGCTCGTTGATGGTACGTAGCAACAACTCGTTTTCACGCAGCGCTCCTGCCAACTTGATCTGGCTCTCGTGGAGTTCTGAGATGTCATGAACTATCACGAAAAACCCTTTAACCTCACCTTGTGAGATATCAGGCAGATAGTGAGCCAGCGAGTGGCGAATTCTTCCGTCTGGTCCGGGAATCTCTCTTTCGAACGTCTGAGGTTCACCGCGTAGTACACCCTCAATATAGCAACGGTTAGCCTGAAATAACTTTTCTCCCAAAACGTCCTGCATTGACCGACCGGGCAATGTCAACGGATCAATACCAAACCAAATAAAATAAGCATGGTTGGCAACGCGGTTTATCAGTTGAGCATCCCAGTAACTGATCATAGACGGTACGCCATCCAGAACCGTGCGCATAGCACGCTGTGCCGTCTCCAACTGCAACGTTCTTTCGTTGACCTGGTATTCCAGTCTGGCATTGGCCTCCAATACCTGAGCCTTAGCCGCCGTCTCCAAAGAAATATCTCTTACCGTCGTGGATGCCCCAACGATACACCCGAAAGAGTCGTAGACCGGAGATACCGATATGGAGACCTGGATGACTTGACCATCCTTGCGATGACGCGAGGTATGAAAGTTCTCAATTCGTTGCCCGTTGGCAATCCGCGTCAGAAATTCTGCGTCTTCATGATGAAACTCTGGCGGTGTTATTAATGAAGAAAGAGAGCGCCCCAACGTGTCACAAACGGTATACCCAAAAAGTTGTTCAGCGCCCCTGTTCCAACTAATGACGATGCCGCTTACATCATTAAAAATAATACAGTCATGGGAGCTTTCAACAACGGCAGCCAGCCACAGTCTCTCCTCTAGAAACTCACGGCGTCGTTGCTGGCTCATATTCCAGAAGAATGCCAGGATTGCCAGGATTGCACTCATTAACACGCCAACGATGGCGAGTGCGCTGACAGGTACCAAAGGAAGTCGGTCCGAGAAGTGAGGATATATGCTAAAGGTTAACTTCCAGACTCTCCCATTAAAGGTATGAGTTTTCGAATAACTATCCAGTGCCGGGGGATTTCCTTGAGGTGCGGCTGTGGCGTAAAAAGTGTTAGGCCCGCTATCGGCTGTCACGTCCTGTAGATCCAGTTTGGCATGCTGAAGGTTGAGCCCGCTGCTACTTAGTACGTCCTGGATGCTCAGGATTGCATAAGCCCAACCATAAGTAGCTTCTACTCTTTCCGAGACCGTCGCAGGTGTACTTGCGGTACGGTAAATTGGCATTAAGAACAAAAAGGACTGATGGGGTACGCCAGTCGATTGAACTAATGTTATAGGCGCCGTCAGCCTGGCTTCACCACTGCGCATGGCACTCTGCGCAGCTTCCCTACGGTCGATCTCGGACGCAATGTCCAACCCAATCGCCTGGCGGTTCTTCTCCAGTGGCTCAACATATTGAATGACGTAACGCTCACCCGCATGAGGAGACAGCTGCCGAATAGAAAAATCGGAAATGCCATTTAGATGTGCGCTCGCTATAAAAGCACTTTCCTCCGATTCAGGTACACGTCGTATAAAACCGAAGCCTCGAGCACCAGGGAATTCGACTGCCAGGTTACGACTCTCAATGTAGCGCCTGAACTTGTCTCGCGTCAGGGTGTGCTCACCGGCTACCAGTGCGGCCCCACGGGCACCGTGGAGGCCGTAATGGTAGCGCTGTAGCTGAAACTCGATCGCCTCAAGGGTTTGTTGAGTCGCAGCAACCATCGCTTCAGCAGTGCTCTGCCGGTTGCGCTCGATACCCCATAAGCAGAGTGCAGCCGTTATGAATAACCCCATAGCCAGCAGCACAACAGGAAAAATGACCACTGCAGAATGGTGTATTCGCCTTAACGCTCCCTGCCGTCGAAAGTCTTCCATCTTATAATTCCTATGTCTCACAACATGGCAAAGGAGGACTCATCAGGGCTTATTTCATCTTACTGAAAAGCACGTAACGCTCACCAAACTTGTTCAACAATCTTCATGACTCAGGAGGTATTGCATTCAGCTTTATAAAAAAGCTTGATCACTAAAACGGGACTCAACTTTTTAAATCACGCAACGCCTCGATAGAATCGAACAGGGTGCAAAATACCTTCACGAGGTGAGGATCAAAATGGGTTCCCTCCTGATCCCGAATATAATGTTGAGCGTCCTCTTTACTCCACGGTTTTTTATAAGGGCGGGGCATTCTCAGTGCATCGTAAACATCACAAATTGCAACTATTCGTGCGCTGAGAGGAATGGCATCGCCCTTTAAACCATTAGGATATCCTTGACCATCCCAACGTTCATGGTGGGCCAAGGCTATTTCTGCGGCCATATCAGTCACCGCAGACCGGTTAGGATCCAACAGAATGTCATAGCCAATACGTGCGTGTCTCTGCATGGACTTGCGCTCCTCATCGGTGAGGGGCCCGGGTTTCTGCAAGATAGCGTCTTCAATACCAATCTTTCCGACGTCATGCATGGGAGCAGCCATGCGAATCAAATCACACCACGCCGTAGGCATGTCGATGGCCTTTGCCAGGATCGCCGCCGACTCACCAATGCGTTGAATATGCTCACCCGTATCATCATCGCGATAACTGGCGGCTCTGGTCAGGCTATTGATAATCGCCTTGTAGCTGTCTTCAAGTTGTGCCGTTCGCTCTTCCACCTTGCGCTCAAGCTCCGCATTAGCATTACGCAGCACTCTTGATGCTTCTGCCAACTCCAGGCAACCGCGGACTCTGAGTAATACCTCAGGGAGGTCAATAGGTTTTGAGATGAAATCATTAGCCCCTCTTTCAAGCCCCTTTCGACGACTCTCTGGATCATTCAGGGCGGTCACGATGATAATGGGGTATTCAGCGCGATTGCGCTGGCTAAGGCAATCAAGTACTTCAAAGCCATCAGGAGATGGCATACTCAGGTCAAGCAGAGCCAGGTTCCACTGGTTATTCATCAACCATTCCAGGCCCTCCGCAGAGTCGGAAAAAATCCGGACTTTATTTAGCCCAAAGGATTTAAGGCAAGAGCTCAATAAAATCAAATTGGTCAAACTGTCATCGATAATGACGATTTCAGCTTCAGCGCTTACGCTTGAGAACATATACCCACCACTTCTTGATCCGACACCCGGGCAAAGCCAACTTCAAGATTTTTGATCCGAGGCGTCTGAAACCCAATGAAACCGCGTGCTTAAGTAACATTACAATAACGGACGGTGCCCTTTTTTAGGAGCGTTGTTGTCGTCAGTTGACTGCAAGCGCAGTAGACACCTTCTCTGCATATGTGCGCAATTCGACGCTTTATTTCATATTTTAATCGCCTGAGGTCAGCTTTACTTGAGTGATGGCCCTTTGATCTCATCTTAATAGAAAATAAAAGTAGGTTGGCTTTTTTTTTATGTCCTTTTTTCATGCCTTATGGGTTTTTTATACGGAAAAAGTGACGAACTGCATTCTCTGGTTTACCCGTGAGTTTTTTCATCATCGTGCAGCTTACGGCGGCCTGAAACATGACCCGACCGTCTCGTAGGAAAATCCCTACAAACTTCGCAAATGACTACCCTACTACCAGTACCTTCTGATGGCTCTTTGCCATGCTGCGCGCTAGAGTGAATAAAAGACTTAAAGAAATCCTGGTTTCTCCGGCTTCGAATGAAGCCGCACAACACATTCAAAAATAGGGAGTTCATCATGAAAGTTTTAATCGCCGATGACTCATCCATGTCCCGCAAGATGGTCTTGCGTGCCCTCCCGGAATCATTGACCGAGGACGTTCGCCAGGCCTGTAACGGTGCCGAAGTGATGGAGGCCTATCACGCCGGTTTGGTGGACCTGCTTTTCCTCGACCTGACGATGCCGGTCATGGATGGCTTCCAGACCCTTGAGGCGCTCAAGCGTGAAGACGCCAATGTGGTCGTGGTGGTGATCAGCGCAGACATCCAGCCCCTGGCCAGGCAGCGCGTATCCGATCTCGGCGCGGCTGCATTCGTCGCCAAGCCGGTTACTTCAGAAGCCGTACTCAGTGCTTTGCACGTCATAGGAGTACTTTGATGGAAACCTTGGCCGCGCTCACCGAAGACCAACGTGATGCCATGCAGGAACTGATGAATATCGCCATGGGACAAGCGGCCGAGCGACTGGCCCTGCTGACCAATACCATGGTGACGCTTTCGGTTCCTTTTATTCATCCGCTGATCCGGGAACAGAATAACCTGGCGATTCCGGACCATCTGCGCCAAAGCTTCAAGATCGTCACCCGCCAGTCTTTCCTGGGTGAATTGCGCGGAGAGGTGTTCGTGGGCTTTGGCTCGATGGGAGCCGACAAGCTCGCCGAGCTGCTGGGCTACAACGACGGCGACCCTGCGCAACAGGAAGAGCTGATGCTGGATGTCACCAACATTCTGTCCGGTGCCTGCATCAGCGGCCTGGCCAAGCAGGTGGCGATACAAGTGAGCTACGACGCGCCGTCGATTCTGGTCCACAGAGAAGAATCGGCGAGCGCACTGGATGAATTGAACCTGAATGAACACCTTGCGATGGTGTTGGAAATCCGTTTCGAGGTTCAGGCTCATCAATTCTCCTGCGACCTGCTGATCTGCATCACTGAACGTACAGCAGGCGTTGTCGTTCGGGCCATTGATCGTTTGCTGGACGAGCTTTGAAGGGGGCTCCCATGACAGACAATAAGGCAATCTCCCGGGAAACCCTTGAGTCGATGCTCAAGGCCATCAACATGGGCGTGCTGCTGGTCGACCAGGACTGCAAGGTGCTGTTCTCCAATCACTTTATGTCCATCAACAGCGGCCGCAGCGCTGAAGAACTGATCGGCCGTACGCTGTTCGAAGCTTTTCCGGAACTGCCGGAAGTCTGGACCCGGCAGAAGATCAACAGCGTCATGACTCTGCAAAACTTTGCTTTCACTTCGTGGCAGCAACGACCGCACCTGTTCAATTTCGAAAGCACCCGGCCCATCAGTGGCATGGTCCGGCTCATGTATCAGAACTGCACGTTTTTCCCCGTGCAGGATGCCGATGGCAGCAACCTTGGCGTGGGCCTGGCCATCAGTGATACGACCGACACTGCTGCCCGACAACTTGAGTTGACGCACCTCAACCAGTTGCTGGAAGAAGAAAAGGGCGCCCAGGCACTGCTTATCGCGCGGCTTGAAGATGCCCAGGCGCAGTTGCTGCAGTCTGAGAAGATGGCGGCGATCGGGCAATTGGCTGCGGGGGTGGCCCACGAGATCAATAACCCGATTGGCTTTGTTTGTTCCAACGTCAACAGCCTGCGTCGTTACCTCGTGGACATCTTCGCGCTGCTCGAGGCCCATGAACAGGCGACCGATGACAAGCATGCCAGTGCTCATCCCGAGCTTGCGGTGATGCGGGACAAGATGGATTACACCTTCATGCGCCAGGACATCGACGACCTGCTGGCCGAGTCGGCCGACGGGCTTGACCGGGTCACCCGCATAGTCAAGGACCTGCGTGAGTTCTCCCATGTCGACAGTTACGAATGGCAGTTGGCCGATCTGCACAAGGGGCTCGACAGTACCCTCAACGTTATCTGGAACGAGATCAAGTTCAAGGCCCAGGTGATTAAGTGCTATGGGGATATCGAGCCCATCGAATGCATGGGCTCACAGATCAATCAGGTTTTTATGAACTTGCTCATCAACGCAAGCCATGCTGTGGGCGTTGACGGAGAAATCACGATCAGAAGTGGGCGTGAAGACGGCGGGGTATTTGTCGAGATCGCCGACAACGGTCATGGCATCCCCCTTGAAATCCAAAGCCGAATATTTGAACCGTTCTTCACCACCAAACCGGTGGGCATGGGGTCGGGCCTCGGCCTGTCGCTGTCGTACAGCATCATAGTCAAGCACCATGGGAGGCTTACCGTCGAAAGCAAGCCCGGTAGAGGCAGTTGCTTGCGCGCGTGGCTCCCCCTACGCCAGCCCGCGGTACAGGCGCCCTCTCTCTTCGCCAGTGAAGGATGCTGATCATGGACACTATCTCTCATAGCGTAAAACGCCACACCGTGATGCTCGTGGATGATGAAGAAAGCATACTCAACAGCCTGCGACGCTTGCTGCGCGCAAAACCTTACGACTTGCTTCTGGCAACGAGTGGCGCCCAGGCGCTGACTCTCTTCGAACAGCACGCTATCGACTTGATCATCTGCGATGCACGCATGCCGTTCATGGACGGTCCAACGCTGCTTCGCGAGGTGCACAAGCGCAATCCGGCCTGCATGAATATCTTGCTGACGGGTTATGCGGACATGAGCATGATCACGCAGGCGATCAACGAGGGGTACGTTTTCCGCTACATCAGCAAACCCTGGAATGATGAGGAGCTAACGCTCAGCCTTGATCAGGCTCTGGAAGCGCAGAGAGTAATTCGCGAGCGTGACAATCCGCAGGACCTCATCAGCGGATGACTCGCACTGCGCCGCTGATCATCACTGGCCCGCAACCGATACTCACCGGACTTGATCGGCATCGACGTTGCTCCCTCCTGACACATACGGGCTGACCACGCCTGCGCTCCAGGCATCGTGCAAACCCATGACGAGACAACACGTTTGAACCACTGCCCGCCTTGGTCGTGAGGTACAGATGCAACCGTTGGAGAGAAAAGTTTTGCGGATATTCCGTATTATGGTATACCAACAATCAATCCGCCGAACAGCCATCATCACTGGCATGCTTCACATTGGCGAGAGCACTTAAGGGCCCGCAGTCGACAGGCCGATCACAATAGATCCGAGGTAAGCGTCATGAAGTTTTCCCTGTTCGTACACATGGAGCGTTGGGACGAAAGTGTCAGCCACCGCCAGTTGTTCGAAGACTTGACCGAACTGACCCTGATGGCCGAGGCCGGCGGTTTCAGCACCGTATGGATTGGCGAACACCACGCCATGGAATACACCATCTCGCCGAGCCCGATGCCGCTGCTGGCTTACCTCGCGGCCAAGACCACCACCATTCACCTGGGCGCCGGGACCATCATCGCGCCGTTCTGGCACCCGCTGCGGGTGGCGGGCGAATGCGCCTTGCTCGACGTGATCAGCAACGGGCGCATGGAAGTCGGCCTGGCCCGTGGTGCTTACCAGGTGGAGTTCGACCGCATGGCCGGCGGCATGCCCGCCTCCAGCGGCGGCCAGGCGCTGCGTGAGATGGTGCCGGTGGTGCGTGCGTTGTGGAAAGGCGACTACGCCCACGACGGCGACATCTGGAAATTCCCCACCTCCACCAGCGTGCCCAAGCCGATCCAGCAGCCCAACCCGCCGATGTGGATCGCCGCCCGCGACCCGGACTCGCACAACTTCGCAGTCGCCAACGGCTGCAACGTGATGGTCACGCCGCTGATGAAGGGCGACGAAGAAGTCCTCGACCTGAAAAACAAATTCCAGGCCGCCCTCGACAACAACCCCGGCGTACCGCGCCCGCAACTGATGGTGCTGCGTCACACCCACGTGCATGCCGCCGATGACCCGGACGGCTGGAAAGTCGGGGCCAAGGCGATCTCGAAGTTCTATCGCACCTTCGATGCCTGGTTCGGTAATAAAGAGGTGCCGGTGAATGGCTTCCTGGCACCGAGCCCGGAAGAAAAATTCGCCGCCCGCCCGGAGTTCGAACTGGACAGCCTGCACAAGACCGCGATGATCGGCACCGCCGAAGAAATCATCCCGCGCATCCGCTACTACCAGGAACTGGGCGTGGATGAGTTCAGCTTCTGGTGCGACAACAGCCTGCCCCATGCCGAGAAGAAGAAGTCGTTGGCGCTGTTTATCGAGCAGGTGGTGCCGGCGTTTCGTTGATTGATTGCAGGCGTCGCGCCAAACAGGTGCGACGCCTGCCCGCCCGGCATCAACTGAACAGTTCGACACCCAATTGGAACGCGACCCACAGCGCCAACCCCGTGGCGAAAAGCAGCGCAATATTTTCGAACAGGTTATTGCGGTATTCCTTGCTCAGCAGCGACTTCTGGTTGGACATAATCAGCAAGCCGAGGGAAATTACCGGCAAGCCAATGATGTTCAACGCGCTGACGCCGATGGTCAGCGTGACAAAGTCCGGCATGCCCGGCAGCGACCAGATCAGCGGGGTCACCAGAATGAACAACATGAACCACTTGTGCATCGGGTCATGGTGGAACTCTTTGCCGTAACGCTCACGGCGTCCAGGCCGTACGTGCTGGAAGGCATCGGTGATCAGCATCGGGAAGGCCGTGGTTTTGCCGGAGATGCTGGCAAACAGCGTAGCGAATACACCGATAAAGAAAATGTACCAGCCGATCGGCCCGAAGAAGATTTCGAGCGCCTTGCCCAGGTCGCCCAAGGTCTTCACTTCAATACCGTTGGGCCGCAGGATTTCGGCGCCCACAATCCAGATCGCCAGGTTGATCACAATGCCGACGAACACGGCGAATAGCAGGTCGTTACGCTGGATGCGCTTGTGCTGTGGGCCGACCCAGCCTTTCTGGCGCATGACATAAGGGTGCACGAAGTTAGCAATCGAGCCCGCCACCGCGCCGATCACCGAGACAGCCACCAGCAACGCCCCGTGTACGCCCTCATCCGGCGGAATGCTGAAACCGATAGTCCCTTTGACAATGCCCGCCATATCCGGCCCGGACATCACCGCCAAGGCAATGAACGCCAGGGTCATGATTGCCAGCAGGCCTTTCATCACGCCTTCGATCATCGAATAGATATTGCGCCCCACCAGCAGCCACACCGCCAACACCACCGCCACCGAACACAGCAGCGCGTAGTCAGTCTTGAACAGCATGGCCAGGGCTTCACCCGCACCCTTGATCATGTAGGCATTCATCAAATGCCCCATCAGCAGCGCATACACCAGCAGGAACCAGGCGAAGAACGGGTTCAACTGGGCATACCCCTGAAGGATCGTCATGCCTTGGTTATTGCACAGCTGAAAGCGCGCAATGATGTTGACGATCAGGTACCTGAGCAGCAGAGAAACTGCCAGCACCCACATCATGGCGTAGCCGTAATTGGCGCCGGCAACGGAGGAAGTAATCAAATCGCCGGCACCCAGCCAAGACAGGACGGCGATCACGCCTGGGCCTAATAGCTTGAGTAGTCGTACAACATGGCCGCTTACGGGTGCGGCAGACTTGCCTTCTATCGAAGGGAAATCGGTCATAGGGGGAGTCTCCGTTGTTTTTTTTGTGAGAGCGGAGATAGTCGAACACAGTTGATATGACGTCGTACAACCAATCAGCGCGCGTATTTATTAATAAATGTTTCCTGGCGGGCGCCTCCCCTTGAGTGCTGATTGCCCGCACAGAAAGAGGATTGGATCGCTGTGCACACGGCAAAATGTACTATCTGGTTACTTATCTTGCTAAAATCGCGTCTTTGCCCTCTCTCACTCGAGTCCTTTCGACATGAAACGAGCATCGCGCGCCACTGGCGTCTCTAGATTCTTACTCCTGGGTCTGGGCGTGATCATCGCCCTGCTCGGCCTCGCGCTGGCCGTTGGCGGCGCCAAACTGGTCAGCCTCGGCGGTTCCTGGTACTTCCTGATCGGCGGCGTGGCCATGGCGGTTTCCGGCCTGCTGATTGCCCGGCAAAAGACCGCAGGTGCATGGCTGTTCGCGGCGTTCCTGATCGGCACGGCCATCTGGGCGGTGGCGGATGTGGGCCTGGTGTTCTGGCCGCTGTTCTCGCGGCTGTTCATGTTCGCGGTCATCGGCCTGGTGGTGGCGCTGGTGTATCCGCTGCTGGCGGGCCGACCTGCGCGCGGTGCCTATGGCGTTGCCGCCGTGTTGGCGGTGGGCGTGGCAGTGGCGGCGGGCAATATGTTTGTCGCCCACCCCAGTGTCGCCCCAACCGGTGCAGGCCCAGGCATCACGCCCGTGGCCGCCGCCGACGCGCAGAAGGACTGGGCGCACTACGGCAACACCGAAGGTGGCAGCCGCTTCGCCGCGCTGGACCAGATCAATCGCGACAACATCAACCAGCTCAAAGTGGCCTGGACCTACCACACCGGTGACGTGGCTCTCAGCGACGGCAATGGCGCCGAAGACCAGCTCACGCCCCTGCAGATCGGCAACAAGGTGTTTATCTGCACCCCGCACAACAACCTGATCGCCCTCGACGCCGACACCGGCAAAGAGCTGTGGAAGAACGAAGTCAACGCCAAGTCGGCGGTGTGGCAGCGTTGCCGGGGCATGGCGTATTTCGACGCCACCGCGCCGATTGCCCAACCGAGCCAGCCCAACAGCTCGCCGATCATTGCCGCCAGCGTTCCAGCCGGTGCGCAATGCCAGCGCCGCTTGCTGACCAACACCATCGATGCGCGCCTGATCGCAGTAGATGCCGACACCGGTAAATTCTGCGAAGACTTCGGCACCCACGGCCAGGTGGACCTGAAAGCCGGCCTGGGCAATGTGCCGGACAGCTACTACCAGCTGTCTTCCGCGCCATTGATCGCCGGTACCACCGTGGTGGTCGGTGGTCGCGTGGCCGACAACGTACAAACCGATATGCCCGGCGGCGTGATCCGTGGCTTTGACGTGATCAGCGGGCAAATGCGCTGGGCCTTCGACCCGGGCAACCCTGAAGACAAACAAGCACCGGCCGCCGGCAGCACCTATGTGCGCAGCACCCCCAACAGCTGGGCGCCGATGTCCTACGATCCGTTGATGAACACGGTCTTCCTGCCGATGGGCAGCTCGTCCACCGACATCTATGGCGTGGAGCGCACCCCGCTCAACCATAAATACGGCGCTTCGGTATTGGCGCTGGATGCCTCCACCGGTGCTGAAAAGTGGGTGTACCAGACCGTCCACAATGACCTGTGGGACTTCGACCTGCCGATGCAGCCAAGCCTGATCGACTTCACCCCACCGGGCAGCGACAAGGCGGTACCCGCGGTGGTAATCGGCACCAAGGCCGGGCAGATCTACGTGCTCGACCGCGCCACCGGCCAGCCGCTGACCGACGTCAAGGAAGTCCCGGTCAAAGCCGCGAACATCCCCAACGAACCCTACTCGCCAACCCAGCCGAAATCCGTGGGCATGCCGCAGATCGGCGCGCAGACCCTGAGCGAGTCGGACATGTGGGGCGCCACCCCGTACGACCAGTTGCTGTGCCGCATCGACTTCAAGGGCATGCGCTACGACGGTCTGTACACCGCGCCGGGCACCGATAAATCCCTGAGCTTCCCGGGCTCCCTGGGCGGCATGAACTGGGGCAGTATTTCCACCGACCCGGTGCATGGTTTTATCTTCGTCAACGACATGCGCCTGGGCCTGTGGATCCAGATGGTGCCGTCGCAGAACAAGGCCCAGTCTTCGTCCGGTGGCGAAGCGCTGAACACCGGCATGGGCGCGGTCCCGCTCAAGGGCACGCCGTATGCGGTGAACAAAAACCGCTTCCTGTCGGTGGCCGGCATTCCGTGCCAGGCGCCGCCGTTCGGCACCCTCACCGCCATCGACATGAAGACCCAGAAAGTCGCATGGCAAGTGCCGGTTGGCACCGTTGAAGACACCGGTCCGCTGGGCATCCGCATGCACCTGCCGATCAAGATCGGTCTGCCGACCCTCGGCGGCACCCTGTCGACCCAGGGCGGCCTGATCTTTATCGCCGGCACCCAGGACTTCTACCTGCGCGCCTTCAACAGCGGCAACGGTGATGAAATCTGGAAGGCCCGCCTGCCCGTCGGCAGCCAGGGCGGCCCGATGACCTACGTGTCGCCGAAAACCGGCAAGCAGTACATCGTCGTCACCGCCGGCGGTGCGCGCCAGTCCACCGACCGTGGCGACTACGTGATCGCCTACGCCCTGCCATAACCCCTCTGTCCGCGCGGTGCCCCTGCACCGCGCTCCGGCATCGGCAACAAGCCCCCTCACACATCGCCTGCATTTCAATAGTTGAGCGGCATCGTTAGTGGCATTTGGTCATGGTTTGTAAAGGGCCAGCAAGTCGGGTCGCTTTTAATTGCAGGACGTTTCCTAGACAATCCCTGCCGCCTTGTGCCTGTTGGAATCGCTGGCTAGTCTGCGGTCCGTCACTGCCAAATCAGTGATCGGGTTTAGTCGCCTGACCTTCCAACGCGTGCATGGTCCTCCATGAGTTTTATGGTGGCTGTGCGCAGGGCACCTTCGGGTGCGCCGGTATTTTCGCGTTGGAGCCGGTCGACTAACCTGCGTACAGCCGCCACCCTCGTTTAGTCGCGAAGGGTGTCGGCCTCTCATCCAACGCGAAGGTACACCATGAATAAAGTTATCCCCGATCCACCCCACGACCCCGCCAAAGACCGCGCCGCCTTCAACCGCGCCATCGACCACTACCTACCCACCCAAGGCCTCCACTCGGTCAACGAAGACCTGAGCTTCGAAGACGCCCTGCTTTACACCGCCAGCTTGCTCGACAGCGCTTCCGCCACGGCGCTGGATTGCGGTGACCTGCTACCAAACCCCGAACGGGCGAAGATTCTGGCCGTGTGGCATTTGCTGGAAATTGCCAAGACCACCGTGGATCGCTCCATCGAATGCCTGAAGCCCTCTAAAGCAACTGCCTGAACGCGTTAAAAAGGTGGGAGGGGCGGTGCGACGATTCGACTTGCCCCCGATGGCGGTGTCAGTCAATGAATTGATTGACTGATCCACCGTCATCGGGGGCAAGTCGAATCGTCGCACCGCCCCTCCCACATTGGGTCCAGCAGTGTATGTAAGGCCTTACTCAGGCACGGGCAACGCATACTACGCACCCTGCTGGTACTCCCGTGGCGTACAACCAAACTCGCGACGAAACACCGTGTGCAGGTACTGCGCCGACTTGAAGCCGCACCTGGCGGCAATATCGGCAATCGCCAGTTCGTGGCTTTCCAGGCCCTTGGCGGCGGCGGCGAGTTTGAAGCGCAGGATCTCGTCATGCACGCTGCAGCCGCGCACCTTGCGAAAGTGCGCTTCCAGGGAGGAGCGCGACACGCCGACATAGGCCGCCACCTGCGCGGTCTTGATGCCCTGGCAGGCGTACTGGCGGATAAACAGCAGCGCCTGCATCACGTACGAATTACCCAAGGGTTGATGCAAGCTGGAGGCCTGCACATTGATCGCCTCCGGTGGCACCAGGACCTGCGTGCCCACGCACGGTTTGCCGTGCAGCATCTGGTGCAGCAAGGCGGCGGCCGTGCGCCCCATGGTTTCCGTGCCCTGGATCACCGAACTCAGCGGCACCCGCGTGAGGGTGCGGGTCAGGGGGTCATTGTCGATGCCGATCAACGCCACTTGCTCCGGCACGGCGATGCCGGCAGTGAGGCAGGCTTGCAGCAGTTGCCGGGCGCGGGCGTCGGTGACGGCGATGATGCCGATGGGCTTGGGCAGGCTGTGCAGCCAGGCAATCTGCTGTTCCACCGCGCTGTCCCACAACGGCGCGCTGGTGCCCAGGCCGCGATACACCTCGACGTGCAAACCATCGCGTTGCAGCAGGCGGCGAAAGGCTTTTTCACGCTCCTGGGCCCAGCGATTGGCCTGGGCCTCTGGCAGGCTGAAACAGGCAAATCGCGTCAGCCCGGCCTCGATCAGGTGCTCGTACGCCAGCTTCATCAACGCGTCATTGTCGGTCGCCACATACGGAATGCCCTTGGGGTAGGCGCGTGCATCCTCATAAGAGCCGCCCACCGCCACCACCGGCAACTGACTGTCGGCCAATGCCTCGCCAATCAGCGGGTCGTCGAAGTCGGCAATGATGCCGTCGCCCTGAAAACGCTCGATGCCTTTGAGGCGACAGAGGAAGTCCTCTTCCAGGAACAGATCCCAGGACGCGCGGGTGCTGCTCAGGTAATTGCCGATGCCGGCGATGATGCCGCGGTCGTAGATTTTGCTGCCGTTGAACAACAGGGCGATGCGGTGGACGGGCGGTAGGGTTTTCATTGTTTTTGTCCTGAGGCCAGTCACACCAGACTAGCCCCTGCCACTCAAAATCGCACTACACCTTGATGATTTTCATAATCAGCGGGCCAGGAGCCGTTGCTAGTATCCAGACACCGCCAAGAACAATAAGGAAAACGCCATGCCGTACTTCCCCGGTGTCGAGAAGGTTCGCTTCGAAGGCCCCAGCAGCGACGCCCCCCTCGCCTTTCGCCATTACGACGCCAACAAGCTGATCCTCGGCAAACCGATGCGCGAGCACCTGCGCATGGCCGCGTGTTATTGGCACACCTTCGTGTGGCCCGGCGCCGATATGTTTGGCATGGGCACCTTCAAACGCCCGTGGCAGCGCAGCGGCGAGCCGATGGACGTGGCCATCTGCAAGGCTGAGGCGGCCTTCGAGTTTTTCTCCAAGCTGGGCATCGACTACTACAGTTTTCACGACACCGATGTGGCGCCGGAAGGCAGTTCGCTCAAGGAGTACCGCAACCACTTTGCGCAGATGGTCGACCACCTGGAGCGCCATCAGGAACAGACCGGCATCAAGTTGCTGTGGGGCACCGCCAACTGCTTCAGCAACCCACGTTTTGCCGCCGGTGCCGCCAGTAACCCGGACCCGGAGGTGTTTGCCTACGCCGCTGCCCAGGTGTTCAGCGCGATGAACGCCACCCTGAGGCTCAAGGGCGCCAACTATGTGCTGTGGGGCGGCCGTGAAGGTTATGAAACCCTGCTCAACACCGACCTCAAGCGCGAGCGCGAACAGCTCGGGCGCTTTATGCGCATGGTGGTGGAGCACAAGCACAAGATCGGCTTCAAGGGCGACCTGCTGATCGAGCCCAAGCCCCAGGAGCCGACCAAGCACCAGTACGATTACGACAGCGCCACGGTGTTCGGCTTTTTGCATGAGTACGGCCTGGAACACGAGATCAAGGTGAATATCGAGGCCAACCACGCCACCCTGGCCGGGCACAGCTTCCATCACGAGATCGCCACGGCCGTGTCCCTGGGCATCTTCGGCAGCATCGACGCCAACCGGGGCGACCCGCAGAACGGCTGGGACACCGACCAATTCCCCAACAGCGTCGAGGAGATGACCCTCGCCACCTATGAAATCCTCAAGGCTGGCGGGTTCAAGAACGGCGGCTATAACTTTGATTCCAAGGTACGGCGTCAGAGCCTGGATGAGGTGGATCTGTTCCACGGGCATGTCGAGGCCATGGACGTATTGGCGCTGGCACTGGAACGTGCGGCGGCCATGGTGCAAAACGACCGGTTGCAGCAGTTCAAGGACCAGCGTTATGCCGGTTGGCAACAGCCGCTGGGCCAAGCCGTGCTGGCCGGTGAGTTCAGCCTGGAGTCGCTGGCCGAACATGCATTTGCCCACGAACTGAACCCGCAGGCCGTGAGTGGTCGGCAGGAGATGCTGGAGGGAGTGGTCAACCGGTTTATTTATCGGTGACATTTGCGCGACAAATCTGTGCACGGAGCGTCGAAGGACGCTCTACAGTTCTACCCGCATCACGCTGTGTCTTTCCAACAACAATAAAAGGACGCACCACCATGAAGTCATTCAAACGTACCCTGCTCGCCACCGCCCTGGCCCTGCTCGCACTGCCGGTGATGGCCGATTCCGCCCACCCGAAAATCGGTTTTTCCATCGACGACCTGCGCCTGGAACGCTGGTCCCGTGACCGTGATTACTTCGTCGCCGCTGCGGAAAAACTCGATGCCAAGGTCTTTGTGCAGTCCGCCGATGCCAACGAGCAGAAGCAGATTTCGCAGATCGAAAACCTGATCTCCCGGGGCGTCGACGTGATCGTCATCGTGCCGTTCAACGCCACCGTGCTGACCAATGCCGTCGCCGAAGCCAAGAAAGCCGGGATCAAGGTGGTGTCCTATGACCGCCTGATTCTCAACGCGGACATCGATGCCTACATCTCCTTCGATAACGAAAAAGTCGGCGAGATGCAGGCCAGCGGCGTGCTGCAAGCGGCGCCCAAGGGCAATTACTTCCTGCTCGGCGGCGCCCCCACCGACAACAACGCCAAGGTGCTGCGTGAAGGCCAGATGAAGGTGCTGCAACCGGCCATCGACAAGGGCGACATCAAGATTGTCGGCCAGCAGTGGGTCAAGGAATGGAACCCCACCGAAGCCCTGAGCATCGTCGAAAACGCCCTGACCCGAAACAGCAACAAAATCGACGCCATCGTCGCCTCCAACGACGCCACCGCCGGCGGTGCGATCCAGGCCCTGGCCGCACAGAAGCTGGCGGGCAAGGTGCCGATCTCCGGCCAGGACGCCGACCTCGCCGCCGTCAAGCGCGTGATCGACGGCACCCAGACCATGACCGTGTACAAGCCGCTCAAGTTGATCGCCACCGAAGCCGCCAAGCTCTCGGTGCAACTGGCGCGTAACGAAAAGCCCACCTACAGCTCGCAGTACGACAACGGCAGCAAGAAAGTCGACACCATCCTGCTCACCCCGACCCCGCTGACCAAGGCCAATATCGACCTGTTGGAGAAGGACGGGTTCTATACCAAAGAGCAGATCGGCGGGCAGTGACCGCCATGGCCGACTACCTGCTGCAAATGAACGGCATCGTCAAAACCTTTGGCGGTGTCCACGCGCTGAACGGCATCGACATCAAGGTGCGGCCGGGGGAATGCGTCGGCCTGTGCGGCGAGAACGGTGCCGGTAAATCCACCCTGATGAAGGTGCTGTCGGCGGTCTACCCCCATGGCACCTGGGAGGGCGAAATTCTCTGGGATGGGCAGCCGCTCAGGGCTCAGTCCATCAGCGAGACCGAGGCCGCCGGCATCGTCATCATTCACCAGGAACTGACCCTGGTGCCCGACCTGTCGGTGGCCGAGAACATCTTCATGGGCCACGAACTGACCTTGCCCGGCGGGCGCATGAACTACCCGGCGATGCTTCACCGCGCCGAAGCGTTGATGCGCGAGCTCAAGGTACCGGACATGAACGTCGCGTTGCCGGTGTCGCAGTACGGCGGCGGCTACCAGCAACTGGTGGAAATCGCCAAGGCCCTGAACAAACAGGCGCGCCTGCTGATTCTCGACGAGCCCTCCTCGGCCCTGACCCGCTCGGAAATCGAGGTGCTGCTCGACATCATCCGCGGCCTCAAGGCCAAGGGCGTGGCCTGCGTGTACATCTCCCACAAGCTCGATGAAGTCGCGGCCGTGTGCGACACCATTACGGTTATCCGCGATGGCAAGCACATCGCGACCACGGCCATGGCCGACATGGACATCCCGCAGATCATCACGCAGATGGTCGGGCGGGAAATGAGCAACCTCTACCCCACCGAGCCCCATGCCATCGGCGAGGTGATTTTCGAAGCGCGCAACGTCACCTGCTATGACGTCGACAACCCCAAGCGCAAGCGCGTCGACGATATTTCCTTCGTGCTCAAGCGCGGCGAAATCCTCGGCATAGCCGGGCTGGTGGGCGCCGGGCGTACGGAGCTGGTGTCGGCGTTGTTCGGCGCCTACCCCGGCCGCTACAGCGCCGAGGTGTGGCTCGACGGCCAGGTGATCGACACGCGCACGCCGCTCAAATCGATCCGCGCCGGGCTGTGCATGGTGCCCGAGGACCGCAAGCGCCAGGGCATCATTCCCGACTTGGGCGTGGGCCAGAACATCACGTTGGCGGTGCTCGACACCTATGCCCACCTGACCCGCATCGACGCCGAAGCCGAACTGGGCAGCATCGACCAGCAGATCGCACGCATGCACCTCAAGACCGCCAGCCCGTTCCTGCCGATCACCAGCCTGTCCGGTGGTAACCAGCAAAAAGCCGTGCTGGCGAAAATGCTGATGGCCAAGCCCAAAGTGCTGATCCTCGACGAACCCACACGCGGGGTGGATGTCGGTGCCAAGTATGAGATCTACAAACTGATGGGCGCGCTGGCGGCCGAAGGCGTGTCGATCATCATGGTTTCCTCGGAATTGGCCGAAGTGCTCGGCGTATCCAACCGCGTGCTGGTGATCGGCGACGGCCAGTTGCGCGGCGATTTCATCAATGAAGGGCTCACCCAGGAACAGGTGCTCGCCGCCGCGCTCAGCCAAAACAACAATAATGATCGGAAGACCGCGTAGATGAATCAGGTCAAACAGCTGTTTACCCGCTACAAAATGCTTGCGCTGGTGATCGCCGTGGCGGTGATCTGGCTGTTTTTCAGTTGGCAGACCGAGGGCGGTTTCCTCACGCCGCGCAACCTGTCGAACCTGCTGCGGCAGATGGCAATCACCGGGATTCTGGCGTGCGGCATGGTGCTGGTGATCATCAGCGGCGAGATTGATTTGTCGGTGGGTTCGTTGCTGGGGTTGTTGGGCGGGTTGGCGGCGATCCTGGATGTGGTTTATCACATTCCGCTGCTGGCCAATCTCAGCCTGGTGGCGCTGTGCGGGCTGATGATCGGTTTGGCCAACGGTTACATGACGGCCTATTTGCGCATCCCCTCTTTTATCGTTGGCCTGGGCGGCATGCTGGCGTTTCGCGGGATTCTGCTGGGGATCACCGGCGGCACGACCATTGCGCCGGTGTCGCCGTCGTTGGTGTATGTAGGCCAGGGGTATTTGCCGCATTCAGTGGGGATTGGCCTTGGGGTTCTGCTGTTTGCCCTGACCCTGTTCCTGACCTGGAAACAACGCCGCAACCGCGCGCTGCATGGCTTGGCGCCGCACGCCCTGATGCGCGATGTGCTGCGCGTGGGGGTGATCGGCGCGGTGCTCGCCGGGTTCGTCACCACCCTCAACAGCTACGACGGCATCCCCGTACCGGTGCTGCTGTTGCTGGTGCTGCTCGGCGTGTTCAGCTACGTCACCAGCCAGACCGTGTTCGGCCGCCGTGTATACGCGGTGGGCAGCAATATGGAAGCCACGCGCCTGTCGGGCATCAACGTGCAGGCGGTAAAACTGTGGATCTTCGGCATCATGGGCGTGATGTGCGCCCTCGCCGGCCTGGTCAACACCGCGCGTCTCGCGGCGGGCTCACCGTCGGCGGGCAACATGGGCGAGCTGGATGCCATCGCTGCGTGCTTTATTGGCGGTACGTCGATGCGCGGCGGCTCGGGCACGGTGTACGGCGCATTGCTCGGGGCGCTGGTGATTACCAGCCTGGATAACGGCATGTCGATGCTGGACGTGGACAGTTACTGGCAGATGATTGTGAAGGGCAGCATCCTGGTGTTAGCTGTGTGGGTGGATGTGAGTACGCGCACGGGGCGGCGCTGACGCCCGTTCTCACTAACACCCCATAACCCTGCGGGAGGGGGCTTGCCCCCTCCCACATTTGACTGCATTCCAAGGTGGGAGCGAGGTGGTCAGTCCTATTCAAACGCCTGGCGATTCTCTGGCGTGATCAACTTGAACGGCACCCAGACCACCGTCGACTCCAGCACCTCGCCGCGTACCAGGCGTAGCGCGGTGTCCACGGCGCCACCGGCCTGGCCGGCGGCATCCTGGAACACGCTGACCGCCATCTTGCCCTCAGCCATCAATTTCAACCCGTCCGGGGTGCCGTCGATGCCGCCGACCCAATAGTCCTCGGCCTGCTTGCCGGCCTTTTCCAGGCCCATGATCGCGCCGATCGCCATTTCGTCGTTATTGGCCGCGATGATCGAAAAATCGACGCCCTGCTTGACCCAGTCAATGACAATAGTGGCGGCCTGGCTACGCTCCCAGTTACCGACTTTTTTCTGTACGACTTTCATATCGGGGTATTTGGCGACGACTTTCTCCACGTCCTCGGTGCGCATCAAGGAGGACGCGTTGGCCGGGTCGCCCACCAGAATCACCACGTTGCCCTTGTAACCGGCCCGGCGCGCCAGCTCTTCCATCTGCAAGGTCCCCGACTCCAGCTCGTTGGAGCCGACAAATGCGGTCTGCGCCGGCCACTTTTCCGGGTTCGGATTGCGGTTGACGAAGACCAGCGGAATTTTGGCGTCCGAGGCCAGCTGCATCATCTGCGCCGCACTTTTGCCGTCCACCATCGCGACGATGATCGCATCCACCTTGGAATTGACCAGGTTGCGGAATTGACGCATCTGCAAATCGACGCTGTCCTTCCCGTTCTCCATAAAAACGTCGACGTTCATGACGTCGGCCTGGTGCTGCACGCCATTGCGCAGCAGGGTCTGGAAGTTATCGTCGTACTTTGCCATGCCCACACCCAGCAAGGGCGTGGCGGCCTGGGCTGGGCCCGGTATGAACAGCGTCGCCCCCAAGGCGAGGATTAACCATGCTTTCATGTTCTGACTCCCGCGGCTCAAACGCTGAAATGATGGAGCAGCTCGCGCTGCACCTTGGCCATGTCCGACAGCTCGTGGCTGCTGATGGCGGACTGCTCGGCGCCATTTGCCGTCTGCTGGGCCGAATCGTTGATCTGGATGACCATCCGACTGGTTTCCTGCACCGTGGCGCTCTGCTCCTCGGTGGCGGCGGCGATCTGGATATTCATGTCGCGGATACTGTCGACCGAATCGCTCATCGACAGCAGCAAGTCGCCCGCGCCCGAGGCCAGGGACACGCACTGGGTGGACTGCGCCTGGCTTTCGTTCATCACGTGCACCACCGAGTGAATCTTTTCCTGCATGAGCCCGATCATGTCCTGGATTTCGCTGGTCGAGGTCTGGGTACGGCTGGCCAGGGAGCGCACTTCATCGGCCACTACCGCAAAACCGCGTCCCTGCTCGCCGGCACGGGCCGCTTCAATCGCCGCATTCAGGGCGAGCAGGTTGGTCTGTTCGGCAATGGTGCGAATGGCGACAACAATGCCCTCGATATTCTGCCCGTACTTCTGCAACTCATCGGTCACCTGCGTGGCCTTGTTCACCTGGTCGGCCTGCTGGCGGATGTTGACGATGGTCTCGGCCACGCGCGCCTGCACCTTGTGCGTGAGTTCACTCGTGTCGTCCACGGCCTGGCGGGTGTCCTGCGCACGCCGAGCCACCTCTTCGACCGTGCTTTCCATCTGCGTCATGGCCGAGGCTGCCGATTGCAACCGGTCCTTCTGCTCATCCACCACACGGGTGGTCTGCTCGCTGTTCAAGGCGTTGCTGCCCGCGGTCACGGCCAGCGCATCGGCAGAGCTGATCAATTCACGAAAGGTTTTGCGCAGGGCCGTGGTCAGTTCGTTCAGGTAGCCGCCCAACTCACCGAACTCATCTTTACGGCTGACATCGAAACTGACCCGCATGTCCCCCGCCGTGAGCGTCTTGAGCACTTCGCGAAACGCCGCCAGCGGACGCCGCAGGCTGAAGGCGACCCACGTACCAATCGCCACCGCCGCCAGCACCGCCAGCACACACGCGATCAACAGCAAGCTGCGGCTGGTGCCGATGGTGGCATTGGCCGACTGACTGGCCTGGTTGGCGACCTCCAGGGACTGGCTGCCGAACTCGCCAATCCTGTCCAGGGTGGCTTTCAGGGTCGCGTCAACCGCATTGCGTTGCTGCTGCACCTGCGCAGCCAGTTTCGCCTCCACCTGATAAGCCTGGAACAGCCCGTCAGGGGCGGTCAGGTCAGTCAGCAGGCGATTGACCATGACGCCGGCAATCCGCCCGACCCTGGGATCAATCGCCGTCAGGGCCTGGGCCCGGGTGCTGATCACTTCGTCCTGCAGGTTGAGCACGCGCTGTAATTTATCAATAGCGGGCGTAACGGTATGAGCCGCGAAGCCATCGTAGGATTTGTTGACTTCCAACAGCAGCTTTTCCGCTGCGGCCACCTGTTGCGGCTCGCCGACACTGCGGGCATGGGCAATGTAATCGCGCAAATAGCTGGTCAGCTGCATCGCTTGCGCACTGCTGTAGCCTTGAAGTTTGCGCGTCAGCGCCAACTGCTGCACATGTTGCGAGTGTGACGCCATCAACGCCTGCGCCTGTTCGGCGTAGGCCGCTACCTGTTGGCGCTGCTGCGCCAGGTTCGCGCGCAGCGCCTCATGCTCGCCGGTATAGGCAACGGTGCTGTCGAGCAATTGATTGAACTGGGCGATGCTCTCGGTGAACGGTCGCTTGCCGTCCTCGATCTGCTTGGGGTCGGTGCTGATCTGAATGGCCAGCAACGCCTGGTTGGCGCGCAGGATATGCACGTATAACTCACTGGCGGCCCGGCTCAAGGGTGCCGACTGGCCGGTGATAATGTTCAAGCGACTGCTGATGGACTGCGTGTTCTGATAGCTGATCCCCGCCATGACTAGCAGTAACAGCACCAGCACTGCGAACCCGCCGATCACACGCTGCAATATGGTCATGGCCACCCCTTTTGATTTTTATTCGTTGACCTGAGCGACGACCAGGTGTGCACCTACGCGTTCGGGATCACTCGTGGTGCTAGTGCCTGTATCGGCCAGGTGGGCGGGGACTTGAGCGTTGAAGGCGGCTGAAATGCGGTCAAAAAAAGTGGGAGGGGGCAAGCCCCCTCCCACCTACCTGATGAAATCAGGCTGGGTTTTGCACTGCGGTCACTGGCTCAACACCACATCCCGCATCGCCGGAATGTAACCGTAGTCGTAAGCCTCCTGCACAAACGAACGAGCGCCCTTCAACACGATCCTGACCGTCGGCGCCTCGGTGCCGCCGATGCGGTAGTCATCGCCGGTGGTGGGCACGCTGTCGATAAACGACGTCACCAGGCCGTTGGGCATCACGCAGTGGGAATACGTCTGGAACGGCTGCGAAGGCGGGTTGCCCAGTACCAGCCCCGACGCATTCATCAGCGTATAGGGGCCGAACAGGTGATCGCTGACGAACCCATAGACGCCATCCGGCCCCGTCACGCCATCCGCATAGGTGAACTTGTGGCTGATGGTGAACAGGTAGTACTTGTTGTCCTGGAACACATAGTGCGGCCGTTCGGTCTGATCATTCACCCCGACGGCAGTCACCAGCGGCGGCAAAATCTCCCACTCGTCACCGTTGAGGTCTTTGGCAACCGCAATGCCGATACAGCCCACCTGATAACGCGCGCCGCCGACATCTTCATGCCCTGGCGGCACCAGGCCTATTTCATTCGGGCCCACTTCATGAGTTCCGCGCTCGCCGGCCACATTGCCTTCGAACACCATGTACAACTTGCCATCGACGGGATCGATAAAGGGGCTGGGATCGCGAAAGTTCCAGG
Organism: Pseudomonas sp. BIGb0381; assembly: GCF_024809815.1. Classification (NCBI taxonomy): domain Bacteria; kingdom Pseudomonadati; phylum Pseudomonadota; class Gammaproteobacteria; order Pseudomonadales; family Pseudomonadaceae; genus Pseudomonas; species Pseudomonas sp. BIGb0381. The sequence goes on along the minus strand of NZ_JANUEN010000009.1, from coordinate 223,493 downwards.
TCGCATTCTGCGCTTCGGTTTGGTAATAGGTGCCGTCGGCGTCGAACAATGACTTGACCTGAGTAAAGCCTCGCAGCTCGACACCGGTGTCCGACGTGACAACCTGGCCCCTGACCTTGGCAATCGTGGCACCCGGCGTGACGCAGGTGTAATACAGGTCGATGTCACCGTTGTTATTCAACAGGATCGGCGTGCCCGCCCATTCACGGGTGGTCGGCGAGACCCCTTCGGCCATGACACGGCCGCCGAAGATCCAGTCCTTGCCGGTGCGCGAGTACCAGTAGCAGATCCGCGCATGACCATGGCGGTCTTCCCAATCACGCTTGATGTCGTAACGGCCATCGGCATTGATGAATTGTGGATCATGGGGGCGGCGGTCGGCGGTCAGGGTGAAGATCACCGACCAGCCATTCACCGATACCACCGTGCCATCCAGTTCACGCAACGGCATGGTGTCCCAAATAAAGACCGTGTCGCTCATGACAGGAAAGTCAGGACTCACTAACGGCTGTGTCGTCGTCGGGTCATTCTCATTAACTTTCAGCGCATCGGCCCGTGTCCAGCGAGTGGGTGTGTGATTCGCATGTTTCATGATGATGTCCTTTTGCTGACGCTTAAATGACAAGCGAAGATTAAATAGCACCTGGCAGCCAGCAACTTAATACTGACTGAAAGAGCAAGAGATAGTTGGCCCTGCAAGTGCGCACCAAGGTTTAACATGGGCACCCGCTTATCGCAACATGAAGAATTATTTAGATTACAAAGGCCATCACTGTATTTATATCCTTGATATAAAGACAGTGGCACTTGCAATAAATGACAGCTCAGTAAAAAGCTAGCTACTCAACTACCGAATACCAGCGCCGCAGCCTGGGCCCCGGCATTTTTCTGTGTAAAGTCCTTGGCTTGTGCCGCCGTCTTCAAGGTATAGGCGTAGTTGGAACTTGCCGTCCATTGTGCTTTGGGCGACTTCTGATTGGTGATCGGCGGCACACTGTTTGTATCAGTGAACGTCCCGGTGCCTTTATCATCCAACATGCCTTTGTTTTGGCTGCCTTCGCCAAAATAGTTGCTTTCAGAGAGGATATTGGCATTCTGCGCCAGGGTAAAACCGAGGTGGAAGTTATTGATGTAGTTGTTGTAGACATGGAAATAACCGTAACGCATCAAGCCGGGTGCGCGCACTTCCATGTTCTCGAAGCGGTTATGGCACACCGTCAGGCGCGGGTAACCGTTGAACTCCGCCTTATTATCATCCGCCGGATGACCGAAGATCAGGCCGTATTTGTGGCTGCCAAAGAAGCAGTTGCTGATGGTGGCATAATCGGCTTTTTCACCGATATACACCAGTTTGTCTTCACTGCCGTCAGTGGTTGACCAGCTGTGCCCGACAAAAGAGCAATGGTCAATCCAGTACTTGCTGCCGTAGTTCAGGTAGACCTGAATATCATCATTGGCCTTAATGCTCGCCGAATGCTTGAAGATAATATTCTGCAGAATAATGTTCTGCGACTGCGCGGTTGCACGCAGGTGAATATTCTCCAACGTACGGTTCTGGAACGAACCGATCAGGGTCTTGTTGGCGCCCATGTTGACTTTGGTCAGGCTCGACGCCGAGATATTACTGTTGATCACCAATACCCGTGGGGTAGTGTCGCCAATATTGGCCTTGAGTTGATCCAGGCTGGTGATACTGACCACAGGGCCAGACCAGCCGCCGGTCACTTTTGCCGCAAGGGCGAAACCGGTCAAGCCGGTGAGTTTGCTTTCTGGATACGACATGAGTTCCCTCTCTATACATAAAAACGGCTCGGTAGAACGAGCCTGTGCATGAAGTTAATCCATTAACTTGCACACAGTGTTTGGCGTGGCTGATGTTGCCATCCTGGTTGATCAGCGCTTAAACACTGTGTTTATGTACAGTATTCGTCATTCGCCTGGCCGTCAACCCTCAAGTGAAAAACAACCAAAAGTGGGAGGGGGCAAGTCGAATCGTCGCACCGCCCCTCCCACTTTTGCCCTACGGTGTTCTTCCAAGCGTTATTTGGACACCGGCATCGCAAACTCCGCGCCCTGCTCGATGCTCTCCGACCAGCGCTGCATGATCGATTTCTGCTTGGTGTAGAAGCGCACACCCTCAGTGCCGTAGGCATGCATGTCGCCGAACAGGCTCTTCTTCCAGCCACCAAACCCGTGCCAGGCCATCGGCACCGGGATCGGCACGTTGATGCCGACCATGCCCACTTCGATACGCCGGGCAAACTCGCGGGCAATGTTGCCGTCGCGGGTAAAGCAGCTGACGCCGTTGCCGAATTCGTGGTCGTTGACCAGCTTGATCGCCTCGGCAAAGTCATTCACGCGCACGCAGGCCAGCACCGGGCCGAAGATTTCTTCGCGGTAGATGCTCATCTCTTTGGTCACGTGGTCGAACAAGGTCGCGCCGAGCCAGAAACCGTTTTCCAGGCCAGCCTCGGTGGGTACATAGTCACGTCCGTCGAGCAGCAGTTGCGCGCCGGCCTGCACGCCTTGTTCGATGTAGCCGCTGATGCGCTCCAGTGCGGCGCGGGACACAATCGGGCCCATCTCGGCCTTGAGGTCGCGGCCGTCGGTGATGCGCAGGTGCTTGGCGCGTTCGGTCAGCGCGGCGATGACTTTGTCACCGACATCGCCAACCAGCACCGCTACGGAAATGGCCATGCAGCGTTCGCCGGCACTGCCGTAGGCGGCGCCCATCAAGGCGTCGACGGTTTTTTCGATATCCGCGTCCGGCATCACCACCATGTGGTTCTTCGCGCCGCCCAGGCCTTGCACACGCTTGCCGTTGCGCGCACCGGTTTCGTAGATGTACTGCGCAATCGGCGTGGAGCCGACGAAGCTCACGGCCTTGACGTCCGGGTGTGCGATCAGCGCGTCCACCGATTCCTTATCACCCTGCACCACGTTGAACACGCCTTTGGGCAGGCCGGCTTCACGCAGCAGTTCAGCCATGAACAGCGAAGCACTTGGATCGGTCGGGCTTGGCTTGAGGATGAAGGTGTTACCCGCCGCGATGGCGATTGGGTACATCCACATCGGCACCATCACCGGGAAGTTGAACGGCGTGACACCGGCCACGACGCCCAGGGGTTGGCGCATCGTCCAGTTGTCCATGCCACGGGAGACCTGGTCGGAATGCTCGCCCTTGAGCAGGTTGGGGATGCCGCAGGCGAATTCGAGAATGTCGATGCCACGGTCGACTTCGCCCTGGGCATCGGTGAAGACCTTGCCGTGTTCGGCGACGATGATGCGCGCCAGGTCGTCCTTGCGCTCACGCAGCAGGTGCAGGTATTCGAACAGCACGCGGGCGCGGCGGATGGGCGGAGTGTCGGCCCAGCCGGCAAAAGCGGCCTGGGCAGCGGCGACGGCTTCGGACACGGTCTGGCTGCTGGCCAGTGCGACGCGGCCGGTCACTTCACCGGTGGCCGGGTTGTAGACGTCCTGATAGCGATCATCGCGACTGACGCGCTGGTCGTTGATGTAGTGCTCGATTGTTGTAGTCATGGCAGTAGATCCCAGGTGGGTTGCGTTGGGACACACGATAGGCTTTCGGTTTGTTCCAAACCAGAGCAGAATCAAGAACTGATTGTCCTCACAAGCGAACAATAAGCCCATGGAAAAATCCGAGATCGAAGGGCTGTGGACCCACATTCACTGGCTCTCAGTGCTGGAGGAACACGGCACCTACACCGCCGCAGCCGCGCGCCTGGGGGTGAGTAAATCCGCAGTCAGCCAGCGCATTTCCGACCTGGAGAAAGCCACCGGCACACGGCTGGTGACGCGCACCACGCGCAGTGTGCGGTTGACCGATGCGGGGTTGTCGTTGACCCGTGAAGTGCGCGGTGCCTATGAGCAAATCGCGCGCAGCTTCTCGTCGGTGCGCGATTCCGCCGGGGAAATCCGCGGCCTGGTGCGCTTGACCGCCCCCGTGGCATTCGCCCGGCAACAGCTGGTGCCGCACTTGTCGGAATTCCTGCAGCAGTACCCGCAGGTGCGTATCCAGCTGGATGTGTCGGATGCCCTGAGTTCACTGGCGGCCGAGGGCTACGACCTGGCGGTGCGCCATGGCTTCCAGGTGCCGGAAACCCACGTGGCGTGGAAACTGTGCGACACCGGCTCGGTGCTGGTCGCCACCCGCGATTACCTGCAACGCCACGGCGAACCGCGCGAACCCGGCGACCTGTCCGCGCACAACTGCCTGTTCTACCCACGCGGCACCGACCAGCCCGCGTGGACGTTCGAGCGCGGCAACAAAACCGTGGAACGCCTCACCGTGCCCATCGCCGGCAGCTTCGCCACCAACAACAGCGAAGCCCTGCGTGATTCGGCGCTCAACCACTTGGGCATCGCCCTGCTCCCGGACTTCAGCGCCCAGGCGGCGCTGGCCAGCGGCAAGCTGGTGCAGGTGCTCAAGGGCTGGACACTCAGGGGCGCGTTTGCCGACGAGATCTACCTGATCCGACCGTATTCGCCCCATGTGCCGAAGTCGGTGAGTGCGTTGGTGGGGTATTTGAAGGGCAAGTTGTCGGGTGGGTTTCGCTACGGGGGCTGACAGCGCCGGCGTTAAAACGAGCCCCGTGGCGCTATCAGTCAACTCTGGCGGTACCGCTCAAGTACGCCGGCGGGGTTTGGCTTAGGGTGATTGTGCGAGGGAGTTCCCTCTGCTCACAATTCCAATAATAGAGCCACGTCCATGAGCCCACTCAAATACTTGCCAGCGTGCCTGGTGCTCAGCTTCGCCTCGTCAGTTGTCTTCGCCGCCGATGGGCCGCCAGCGCCCTCGGTGACCGAGCCCAGTGGCATCAACCTCGGCGGCACCAGTTTCTACGATGGTTTTGCCGGGCCGCCCGGCCTGTCCCATCTCACCTACTTGAAGTTCAGTACCGCCAGCAGTCTCAGGACCAACAGCGGCAAGGCCAACAGCGCCTTCGACAATCCCAAAATCAACGTGATCACGCTGATCAACCAACTCAGCTACTACTCGCCCGACACCATTGGCGGCGGTGCGCACCTGGGCTGGAGCTTGCTGGTGCCCGTCGTGTCACTGGATGCCACCTTTGGCAGTAATGGACCGGCGCTGCAAGACAACGCCACAGGGCTTGGCGATGTCACCGTCGGGCCGCAGATCCAATTCGATCCTATCGTCGATGCGCACGGGCGCCCGGTGTTTGTGCAGCGGGTGGCCTTTGACACGATCCTGCCGACCGGTAAATACGACAAACACAAAGACCTCAACCCAGGGTCGAACTATTACTCCCTGAACCCCTACTGGGCCGCAACCTGGATGCCGGCACCGCGTTGGGAAGTCAGTTGGCGCCTGCATTACCTGTACAACTTCAAGAACCGCGATCCGGCCAGCAGCTCGCAGGACTCCTTCGAGGGCAAACCGGTGAGTGACAGCCGCGCCGGGCAGTCGGCCTGGGCCAACTTCACGGCGTCCTATGAAGTCATCCCCAACGTGTCGGTGGGGATCAACGGCTATTACTTCCGGCAGATCACCGACGACCAGATCAACGGCGACCGGCTGAGCGACTCGCGGGAAAAAGTGCTGGGCATAGGCCCCGGCATGTTCTGGAAAATCAGTGAAGGCCAAGGCTTCTGGCTCAACACTTACAAGGAAACCGGTGTCGAGAACCGCTCCCGGCAGGACTATGCCGTGCAGGTTCGTTACGCCCACACCTTCTGACCGACAAGCGCTCGCTCACCCTATCGAGGTACTGCATTCATGAATGCATCCGCTGGCATCGACAGCAAAACATCACTGGCGGCTATTTGCCTGATGATGGTCACGTCCCTTGGCACCTTGCAGATTCAACCGATTCTGGGCGGGGCTTTTATCGATCAGCTCGGTATCCCGCTCAATGCCATCGGTAGGATTTTCGCAGGCGAACTGATTGCCATGGCGCTCACCTGCGGGGTGTCTGCCCTGTTGATGACCCGCGTCAATCGCCGATGGGTGGCGCAGCTCGCCTTGCTGGTGCTGGTCTGCGCCAATCTGGCGAGTACCCGGTTCCACAGCGAAACATCGCTGCTGCTGTGCCGCATCGTCTCTGGCGCCAGCGGCGGCGCGGTCATGGCGGTGGTGTATGCCTCGGCGGCACTGCGCACATCCAAGGACGCGACGTTCGCGGTGATCAATATCGGTAATCTGTTCTGGGGCATGTTACTGGTGACCTCGATGCCAGCGGTGCTCATGGCCTTTGGCGTCAACGGCGCGTTTTACCTGCTGGCCGGCGCCAGTGCCTTGGCCCTGTTCGGCTGCGGGCGCGTGCCTGCGCGGTACACCCCCGCCGACGGAGCACCGGCTCGGCTGGCCCAGCCGTTCGGCCTGACGTCACTCTTGTTGATCGGGCTGTTTGCGCTGTTGTTTTTTGGCCATTCGGCGCTGTGGGTGTATCAGGAACGCATCGGCAAAAGTATCGGCCTGGAGCCCCAGCAGATCGGCGCCATCCTGGGTGGCAGTATTCTTGCCGGGGCACTCGGTGCTGCGCTGGCGGGACTTATCGGACGGCGCCTGGGACTGCTGTTTCCGCAGTTGCTGGGGTTCGGCACGGCGGTGATGGCCACGCTGATCATGGTCTACGGCGACAGCCCCATGGCGTTCGCCACCACGGCATGCCTGATCCATATGGTCTGGTTCTTCAGCCTTCCCTACCTGCTCTCGATGGCGGCCGAGTTGGACGCGAGCGGCCGACTCGCAGGCCTGGGCAATGCTGCGATCTTCGTGGGCCAGGGCCTCGGCCCGTTTGGCGCGGCCCTGGTCGTCGGTGACGGACACTTCCGAGCGGTCGGCTGGCTGGCGGCCTCGGCGTATATCGTCGCCCTGGTCATCTCTTGCTGGATGGTTGCCCGTTTTCGCCGCGCGTCCGGCCCTTCAACACCCGACGCGCCTGCGCTGCCCGCCGGCCTGCTCGATAAATAAATACTGCGCACATGAGGTCGTAGCCATGAGTACCCGATTCCCGCAAACCCCTGAATTTTCCGGGGCGCTGTATAGCCCTAGTCGTGTAGAAGCCGAGGTGCTGGACCTTGAGGTCGAAGGCACCCTTCCCGCGTCCATCCTAGGCGTCTTCTATCAAGTGGCCCCCGACCCGCAATACCCGCCCATGCTGGGCAGCGATATGTTTTTCAACGGTGACGGGATGGTCAGCGGTTTCTATTTTGCTAACGGCAAGGTGTCCCTGCGGCGACGCTACGTGCAGACAGATCGCTTGCTCGCGCAGCGCCGTGAAGGCCGCTCCCTCAATGGCGTCTATCGAAACACGTACACCAATGACCCACTGGCGGCCAAAAACAACACCACCGCCAATACGTCGGTGATCCCTCACAACGGCAGGCTGCTCGCGCTCAAGGAGGACGCCCTGCCCTGGGCCATGGACCTGCAAACCCTGGAAACCCTGGGCGAATGGGATTTTGCCGGGCAAATCAAGTCGGCGACCTTTACCGCCCACCCCAAGATCGACCCCGTCACCGGCAACCTGCTGGCCTTCAGTTATGAAGCCAAAGGTGACGGCACGCCGGATATGGCGTATTTCGAACTCTCACCCGACGGCAAGCTGCTCAAAGAGATCTGGTTCCAGGCACCTTACGCGGCGATGGTGCATGACTTTGCGGTCACCGAGCACTACGTCGTGTTCCCACTGATTCCGCTGACCGTCGATGTAGAACGCATGAAAAACGGCGGGCCGCATTTTCAGTGGCAACCTGATCTGCCGCAGTTGTTTGCCGTGCTGCCGCGCAATGGCAACGCGCAGGCTATCCGCTGGTTCAAAGGCCCCAAGGACAGCTTTCAAGGCCACACCCTCAATGCCTTCGATCAAGACGGCAAAGTGTACGTGGACATGCCGGTTACTGGCGGCAACGTGTTTTATTTCTTCCCCCAGGCGGACGGTGCGGTGCCCGCCCCCGAGGACCTGCCTTCGAGCCTGATGCGCTGGACGTTTGATCTGAACGACGCGCGGGATGACGTCGAGCCGCAACCGTTGACCGACTACATGTGTGAGTTTCCCCGCTGCGATGAGCGCTATCTGGGTCGCCCGTACGAACACGGCTTTGTGCTCGCCTTTGATCCGACACTGCCCTACAACCCCGCAAACGGCCCCATGCCCTTTCAGTTTTTCAACCAGTTGGCCCATCTGAACCTCAAGACGGGCAGCACCGACGCCTGGTTCCCAGGGGACAACAGTTGTTTCCAGGAGCCCATATTCATCCCTCGTTCTTCGGATGCCGAAGAGGCCGACGGTTACGTGGTCGCACTGCTGAATGTGCTGGACCAGGCGCGTAGCGAGCTGGTGATCCTGGATTCGCGCGACATGGCCAGCGGGCCCATTGCGCGGGTCAAGGTTCCATTACGGATGCGCATGTCCCTGCACGGCTGCTGGGCACAGGGATAACCCTGGGCTAGACCCGACCGCCAGCACACCGAATGGCCTGCTCCCGAAGGCAGGCACTCGGCTGCGCGAAAGCAAAAAATATACATTTTTCCTGCAATTTGGGATTTAAGCAAAATCCCGCTTTACAGGATTTTTAAGCGCGAATAGAGTGAAATTCTGTCCACGCCTCCCTCGCCCACAAGGACTATCGAATGAAACTTGCAAGCTTCACCGTTGAAGGCCGTCACACCTATGGCATCGTCGAAGGCGACCAGGTGGCTGATCTGGAATCGATGAAAAACACCCTCGGCGCGGATCTCAAGCAGGCGCTTGCCCTCGGCCGCCTGGGGTCGATGAGCGATGAGCAGGTGTCGAGCCTGCCGCGTCTGGCACTGGCCGACGTGACGCTGCTGCCGGTCATTCCAAACCCGTGCAAGGTGCTGTGCATTGGCATCAACTACGCGACCCACGTGCGCGAAACCGGGCGTGACATGCCGGTTTACCCAATGATTTTCACGCGATTTGCCGACAGCCAGACCGCTCACCTGCAACCCATCGTGCGGCCTACGGTTTCGCACAAGCTGGATTTCGAAGGCGAACTCGCCATCATCATTGGCAAGACCGCGCGCCACATCCGCAAAGCCGACGCCCTCGATTACGTCGCCGGCTACGCCTGCTACAACGATGGCAGCGTGCGCGATTGGCAAAAGCACACCCTTCAATTCGTCCCCGGCAAGAACTTCCCGAGCACCGGCGGCTTTGGCCCGTGGCTGGTCACCCGTGACGAAATCAGCGACCCGCAGAACCTCGAATTGACCACCCGGCTCAACGGCGAGGTCATGCAGCACACGTCCACAGGCGACATGATCTTCGACGTCGGCGCACTGATCGAGTACTGCTCCACCTTTACCGAACTCGCCCCCGGTGACGTGATTGTCAGCGGCACCACCGGCGGGGTTGGTGCCTTCCGCGAGCCGCCGGTGTGGATGCAGCCCGGTGATGTGGTGGAAGTGGAGATCTCGCGCATCGGCACCCTGCGTAACACCATCGTCGATGAGCAATAAACCATGACCCTGATCGATGAATCATCCCAACCGCCAGAGCGCGACACCAAGGGCTCCAGCCTGGAGCGCATGCTGCGCGTGCTGGATCTGTTTACCGAGACGCAGCCGATCTGGGCGGTCGACGACATGGTCAGCGCGCTGGGGTTTACCCGCTCCACCGCCTACCGCTACGTGCGTGAACTGGCCGAGACCAATCTGTTGTTCCAGGTCGAGGCCGGGCGCTATGCACTGGGGGCCAGGATCATTACCTGGGACCGTCAACTGCGGCTCAGCGACCCGCTGGTACGCGCCGCGCAGCAGCTGGAGGCCAACCTGCCAGGCTGGAGTGAGCAACAAGTCTGGCTGATCTGCCGGTTGTTCAAAGACCAAGTGGTGTGTGTTCACCAGTGCGGTGAATTGACCAGCACCGTCAGCTATTCCCGTGGTTCGCCACGGCCGTTGTTCATGGGCGCGACCTCAAAAGCCATCCTTGCGCACATGAACGCTCGCCAGCACAGCCAGCTGTTTCTCGAACACCCTGACGAGGTGCGCGCCAGCAACCTGGGCGCCACCTGGGAAGACTTCCGCCGGTCGCTGCAACGCTTGCGGCGCCAGGGCTATGTAGCCAGTGCAGGCGAAGTCGACCCCGGCGTGTACGGCCTGGCCGCACCGATATTCGACGGCGACGGCAAGGTTGTGGGCAGCCTCAGTTGCGTGCGCCCGGCAGCCGAGCGGCACAAGGCGCTGGAGCAGGAACAGGGTGAGCAGATGGTCGCGCTGGCCCACACGCTCTCGCGGCACATGCTCGCGCTGACCCACAGCGCCAACCCATCCTCCAAGCCATTGGACTGATGCAGTCGTAGGGGAACAACAATGACAACCCTGAACAGTATCAATACCCGCGTCCTGATCGTCGGCGCCGGCCCTACCGGGCTGACCCTGGCCAACCTGCTGGGCCAGGCCGGCGTGGATGCCTGGATTATCGACAGCAAACCGGGCACCGTCACCGAGCCTCGCGCGGTCTCGATCGATGATGAGTCGTTGCGCACCATGCAGGCCATGGGCTTGAGCCAGGCGGTGCTGGCGGACGTGGTGGCCGGCTATGGCGTGCATTACTTTACGCGCCCTGGCGGGCGGTGCTTCGGCAAGGTCGAACCCAGCGGCAAGCTGTATGGTTTTCCCAAGCGCAATGCGTTCCGCCAACCGCTGTTCGAAAGCACGTTGAGGACCGGCCTGCTGCGTTTCGCTTGCCTGACCGCGCGCTTCAGCCACGAACTGCTGGAGTTCACCCAGGACGAGCACGGCGTGCGTGCGCTGGTCGTGGACGCCAACAAGGAACTGCTGGAAGTGCAGGCCGACTACCTGATCGCCTGTGATGGTGGGCGCAGCCCGGTGCGTAAACAGCTTGGGATCAATATGGTCGGCTCCAGCTTCGCGTCGCGCTGGCTGGTGGTGGACACCGATCAGGACGATGACCCGTTCTGGCAAACCCGCGTGTACTGCGATGCGCGCCGCCCGACCGTCGAGGTCCCCGGCCCGCATCGCACGCGGCGCTTCGAGTTCATGCTCAAGGACGGCGAAAGCGACGCGCAGATGCTCAGCCAAGCGCGATTGCAAGCGTTGCTACGCCCGTTCAAGGGCGATGCACCGGTCTCCATCGTGCGTAAAACCGTGTACACCTTTCACGCCCGCATCGCCGAACGCTGGCAAGTCAACCGTGTGTTGCTCGCCGGTGACGCTGCACACCTCACTCCGCCCTATGCCGGACAAGGCATGAACAGCGGCGTGCGCGATGCCCATAACCTGGCCTGGAAACTGATCGGCGTGCTGACCGGGAAAATGGCCCCGGCCGTTTTGCTCACCTACGAAACCGAGCGCCGCGATCACGCGTGGGCATTGATCAAGCTCGCGCTGAACCTCGGGGTGGTGATGGCGCCCGCTACCGTGCTGCGGGCGCGATTGATCAGTGGTGCATTCTCGCTGATCGGGCTGGTGCCGCCGCTGCGTGACTACTTCCTGCAGATGCGCTTCAAGCCAAAACCACGGCTGCGCCAAGGCCTGGTGCTCACCGCCGGTGCCGCGGGCAGCGTGTCCAGCGGGCAAATGTTCCCTCAGCCAAGCCTCACCGACAGCCAGGGCACTGAACGCCTGCTCGACGATTACATCGGCGCAGGTTTCGCCCTGATCCAATACGGCGCCCCTCACCGCGAACGCCTGGATCAATTGCAGCACCCGCTCTGGGCGCACTTGGAGGTGAAGCGGATTCTGATCCTGCCAGGTTCCGTCAGCGAGCCACCTGTCCTGCCGGGCTGCACGGTATTGCACGATCATGCCGGGGCGCTCGAGGCATTGCTCGGCGCCAGCGCCAGCTTCTTCCTGCTGCGGCCTGATCGCTACATTGCCGCGATTTTCCACAGCGCCACCGAGACAATCACTGCCGAGGCCTTGCAGTCCTTGCTGGGTGCCGTGCCCGCGGGCGATCGCGCGCCCCGACCGTCCATCACAACACCCGTCACGCTCGAGAGGTGCGTATGAACACATTGCAAACGTCCACCCCTGCTCGCCTGTGCTACTTGCACCTGGCGAGCAAAGACCCGCAACGGCAGATCGACTTCTATCAACGCATGATGGACATGCAGGGCCAGCCCCAAGCCGACGGCCACTGGCTACTCAGGGGGCCTAATCGCGCCATGCTGCTCTCCCCGGCCGAGCACAGCGGCCTGCTGGCGGCGGCGTATGACCTGGCGAGCCCAGAGAAACTTGCCACGCTGCACCGTCGCCTGCGCGAGCGCAACTGCACCACCGAAGACATCAGCTCGCCCCTGCTCGCACAGGGCGCCTTTGCAATACGCGATCCTCAAGGTCGCCAGACGATTTTTGGCGTATCCCAGGCGCACACTCATGCCACCCCACCCGGCATGCCCGGCCGCCTGCAGCATGTGGTATTCCAGACCACCGAGCTGGAAGCGATGATTGAGTTCTACGTCAACACCGTTGGCTTCACGGTGTCCGACAGCGTGGTCGACCAACAGAGTGGCCTGTTGATGGTGTGCTTTCTGCGTTCGGACGATGAGCACCATTCGCTGGCGTTCTTCCGCGGCTCGAAAAACGAGTGGGATCATCACTGTTACGAAACCAATGAATGGAATGACATTCGGGACTGGGGTGATCGCTTTGCCAAGGAGCGCATCAGCATTTTCTTTGGCCCCGGCCGTCATGGACCCGGCGACAACCTGTTCTTCATGGTGGTGGATGCCGATCGCAACCGGCTGGAGTTCTCGGCGGAGCTGCAAATCACCGAAGCGAGCGACCCTCCTGGCACTTGGCCGCAAGAAGAACACACCCTCAATTCCTGGGGGCGCGCGTGGATCAGAACCTGAGCCCGTCTTGCTCTGAAACCACGTGCCCCACTGACCCAAAGGTAAAACCATGACTGCCCAACGCCCAACCCCTTACGCCCTCAACGGCGACCAGTTCATCGACGGCACCTGGCACACCGGTCGTTCCTCAGCACAGCTGGACGATCGCAATCCTTTCAACGGCGAGACATTGCTCGAAATGCCCCTGGCCAGCATTGCCGACCTCGACGCGGCCTACGCAGCAGCACAACGCGCGCAAACCCCGTGGGCGCAGTTGCATCCAACCGCACGCGGCGCCCAGCTGGAAAAGCTCGTTCACATCATCCAGCAACGCAGCGAAGAGATCATCGACTGGCTGATTCGCGAGTCCGGCAGTACCCGTATCAAAGCGACCATGGAATGGCAATTCACCCTCAACCTGGTGCGTGAATGCATTGCGCTGCCCATGCAGGTGGAGGGGCGCATCCTGAGTAGCTACAAGCCCGGCGAGCAAAGCTTCGTGTTCCGTGAGCCGCTCGGGGTGATTGGGGTCATCAGCCCCTGGAACTTCCCCCTGTACTTGAGCATGCGTTCGGTGGTTCCGGCGTTGGCACTGGGCAATACCGTGGTCCTTAAACCGGCCAGCGACACGGCCGTGACCGGCGGCCTGCTGATTGCGCACCTGTTCGAAGAAGCGGGTTTTCCCGAGGGCACGCTCAATGTAGTAGTCGGCGCCGGCTCGGAAATCGGCGATGCCTTTGTGGGGCACCCCGTTCCCAGCCTGATCTCATTTACCGGGTCTACCGATGTCGGGCGCAATGTCGGGCGCATCGCCACCGGCGGCCAGCACATCAAGCGAGTCGCCCTGGAGCTTGGCGGCAACGCGCCGCTGGTGGTGCTCGATGATGCGGATATCGACCTTGCCGCGCATGCAGCAGTGGTCGGACGCTTCCTGCATCAGGGCCAGATCTGCATGAGCGTCAACCGGGTGATTGTGGACCGCTCGCTCTACGCCGACTTCACCGCGTTGGTGGTGGAACGCGTGCGCAACTTGAAAACCGGCAACCCGAACCTCGCCGATACCGTGATTGGCCCGGTAATCAACCGCAGCCAGTTGGACGGCTTGCTGCGCAAGGTCAATGCCGCCGACAGCGCGGGCCTGAAGAAACTGCACGGTGGTCCGGCGTCCGGGCTGGTGCTGCCGCCCCATGTATACGGGAATGTCCCTTTCGACCACGAACTGGCGCACGATGAAACCTTCGGGCCCTTGCTGCCAATATTGATCGCCGACAATGAGGCACATGCCCTGACCCTGGCCAACGCCAGCGAATATGGGCTGTCCAGCGCCGTGTTCAGTAAAGATATGGCCCGCGCTCTGAACTTTTCCCGTGGCATCGTGGCTGGGATGACGCACATTAACGACATCACTGTGGACGACCAGCCCAATGCCCCGTTCGGTGGCGAAAAGAACTCGGGGCTGGGACGCTTCAACGGTCACTATGCCCTGGACGAATTCACCCGTGCGCACTGGGTGACCTGGCAAGCCGGGAGCCACCGCTACCCCTTCTAGGAGACAGGGTGGGCCAACCCGGTGTGGCCCACCCCATAACAATAAAAAGAGGCGAACCATGAGCAATCTAGCCTGCGTTTCTACCGATCAAGTGATGCGCTCCGACCGCCTGATGAAGTGGAAGGAGTTTATGAGTGACAACCTCGGCCGCACGCCGGAGTACATCAAGCGCCTCGAGTCCACCTACATCGAACCCTTGCACGATGCCGACTTCCAGGGCCGCCTGGAATACGGCGATCTTGGAAAACTGCGTTTTTGCCGCATGACCGCCAGCGCGCACCGCTACTCCCGTCACCTGAGCAAAGCAGTCGAGGCGCCCGATACGTCACGCATGTTGATTCTGCAAACCGCCGGCGTCAGTCATTTCCAGCAAGGCAAGCACAGCAACGCCCTGGCGCCCGACGAGTTGCTGGTGGTTGACTGCGCCCAGCCATTCAACGTCAGCAGCCCCCAAGGCTGTGAGCACTTCATCCTGTTGTTCAACGAAGGCGCCGGGCAGGCACTGGACGCTGACGACCTGCATATCAGCGCACGCAACGGGCTTGGGCGGATGTTGATGCACCTGATCGTTGACGCCTACAGCCAATATCCGCTGCTGAACAGCCAGTCGGCGGCGCTGGTCGGCGACAGTATCGTCGGGCTTTTGAACAATGCGCTGGGCAACAAGCAGGAAGAGAAGAAGCTCGAACACGACTTCCGTCACTACAAGCAGAACCGCCTCAAGCGCTATATCGAACTTCACCTGGCCGACCGCGACCTGAGTATCGAGCGCATCGCGTTTGCCGAACACTGTTCCGTGCGCAGTCTGCATCGGGCATTCCAGGACGAATTCGGTTGCAGTGTCAGCGAGTACATCTGGCAACGCCGCGTGGCGCGCTGCGCGCAAGACCTACGCAACCGTGACCTCAGCCATCGCTCGCTCACCGACATTGCTTACGCCTGGGGCTATGGCAGCAGCGCTCACTTCAGTCGCCATTTCAAGGCAGCATTCGGCATGCCGCCCAGGCTCTACCGTGAAACGGCCAGCGCCGCCCATTGAGCCAGATCGCGTTTCCCTAGGGGGCAACGCTGTGAGGCCCGAGCGCATAGCCCGCCAGAAAGGTATCCAGCGCACGGCTTACGGCTGCTCGCATTTTGCCGTTCCATCGGCCTGGGCCTGGAAGACATCGCACTGGCCAACGCCCTCTGACAGCTATGAGCCACGCGGACTTCATCATCATCGGCGCCGGCATTGCCGGTGCCGCACCCATGACTTTTTTGCACAACGCTCCGGTGTTTTTGAGCGTTTTGCTCTTATTTATGCGTGCCTATACTCGGTCCAGCCTCTCGGTGCACCCGAGGGGGTCAGTCCCCACAACAATAATTAAGGACACCGACCATGACCCAGTCCTTCCTGGCTGCCCGGGATTTTCTGCTCGCGCACCGCACCGACTACGCCACCGCCGCCCGCGACTTCCGCTGGCCGCAACTGGACGCCTTCAACTGGGCCCTGGATTACTTCGATGCCATGGCCGAGGGCAATGCCGCCGACGCGCTGTGGATCGTCGAAGAGGACGGCAGCGAGCAGCGCTACAGCTTCCAGCAACTGGCCGCGCGCTCCAACCAGGTCGCCAACCACCTGCGCGCCCTCGGTGTGCGGCGTGGCGAGCGCGTACTGCTGATGCTCGGTAACGATGTGGCGCTGTGGGAAACCATGCTGGCGGCCTTCAAGCTCGGCGCCGTGGTGATCCCCGCCACCGCCCTGCTCAACCCCGTTGACCTGCACGACCGCATCGAGCGGGGCCAGGTACGCCACCTGGTGGTCGGCGAGGCGCATGTCGGCAAGTTCGAGGGCCTGGGTGAGGGTTGCAGCCGCATTTGTGTGGGGGCGGCGCCTACTGGCTGGGTCGCGCACAGCGCCGCTTTCGAATACCCCGAGCGGTTCGAGGCCGAAGGGCGTACCTTGGCCACGGACCCGATGCTGCTGTACTTCACCTCCGGTACCACTTCAAAACCGAAAATGGTGCTGCACAGCCACCAGAGCTACCCGATCGGCCATCTGTCTACGATGTACTGGATCGGCCTGCAACCCGGCGACCTGCACCTGAACATCTCCTCGCCGGGCTGGGCCAAGCATGCCTGGAGCTGCCTGTTCGCGCCGTGGAATGCCGGCGCCTGCATCTTTATCCATAACGTCGCGCGGTTCAGTGCCCAGGCGTTGCTCGGCGCGCTGGAGCAGTACCGGGTGACCAGCCTGTGCGCCCCGCCCACCGTGTGGCGCATGCTGATCCAGGAAGACCTGGCCAGCTACAAACCGCGCCTGAACCTGCGCGAACTGGTGGGCGCCGGTGAACCGCTGAACCCGGAGATCATCGAGCAGATCCAACAGGCCTGGGGCCTGCCGCTGCGCGATGGCTTCGGCCAGTCGGAAACCACCGCGTTGGTGGGCAACACGCCGGGCCAGTTGCTCAAGCCAGGGTCCATGGGCCGCCCATTGCCGGGCTACCAGGTGGCCCTGCTGGACGCCGACGGCGTGCCGGGCACCGAGGGTGAAGTCGCCCTGCCCCTTGAGGTGCGCCCACTGGGCCTGATGCTCGGCTACGAAGACAGCCCGGAGAAAACCGCCGAGGTAATGCGCGACGGTTACTACCGCACCGGCGACACCGCGCAGATCGACGCCGACGGCTACATCACCTTTGTCGGGCGCGCCGACGATGTGTTCAAGGCTTCCGACTACCGTATCAGCCCCTTCGAACTGGAGAGCGCACTGATCGAACACCCGGCGGTGATGGAGGTGGCCGTGGTGCCCAGCCCCGATCCGTTGCGCTTGGCGGTGCCCAAGGCGTTCCTGATCCTGGCCCACGACGCCCCTGGCAACGCCGAGCTGGCGCGGCACATTCTCGCCTTCGCCCGCGAGCACCTGGCGCCCTACAAGCGGGTGCGGCGGATCGAGTTTGTCAGTGAGTTGCCCAAGACCATTTCCGGGAAAATCCGCCGGGTTGAGTTGCGGCAGATGGAGGTGGTGCGGCGCCAGAGCGACACACGGGGTGAACAGGAGCACTTCGAAGAAGATTTCAGCTAAAAAAAACCCGGTGACGCAGGTCACCGGGCAAAACGAAGCGACCAGCTTCAGAAACGCGGTTTGACGGTCTTCCAATCCGGTTGATAACGCTGCATCTGCTTCACGTCGTCGCGCTGGCGAATGCCGCAGGTAAGGTACTGGTCATGCAGCTTGCCCAGTTGATCATGGTCCAGCTCCAGGCCCAGCCCCGGTGCGCGGGTGATCTTCACGCAGCCGTCGACGATCGGCAGTTTGCCGCCCTTGATCACTTCTTCGTCCGGTTCTTGCCACGGGTAGTGGGTGTCGCAGGCATAGTCGAGGTTGGGCACCGACGCGGCCACGTGGGCCATGGCCATCAGGCTGATGCCCAAGTGTGAGTTGGAGTGCATCGACACGCCCAGGCCAAAGGTCTGGCACATCTTCGCCAATACCTGGGTGTCGCGCAGGCCGCCCCAGTAGTGATGGTCGGCGAGTACGATCTGCACGCTGTTCAGGGCCACGCTGCGGCGGAACTCGTCAAAATCGGTGACCACCATATTGGTCGCCAGGGGCAAGCCGGTGCGTGTGTGCAACTCGGCCATGCCTTCCAGGCCGGGGGTCGGGTCTTCGTAATACTGCAGGTCGTCGCCGAGCAGTTCGGCCATGCGGATCGAGGTTTCCAGGGACCAGTTGCCATTGGGGTCGATGCGCAGCGGCACGCCGGGAAAGGCCTT
This sequence comes from Pseudomonas sp. BIGb0381, assembly GCF_024809815.1. Classification (NCBI taxonomy): domain Bacteria; kingdom Pseudomonadati; phylum Pseudomonadota; class Gammaproteobacteria; order Pseudomonadales; family Pseudomonadaceae; genus Pseudomonas; species Pseudomonas sp. BIGb0381. The sequence goes on along the minus strand of NZ_JANUEN010000009.1, from coordinate 205,381 downwards.
TTTCAAGGCCTTGATGCACGCCACTTCATGTTCAGGGTCCAGCGCACCGGCCTTGAGCTTGATGCTTTTGAAGCCATAGGTTTCGATCATCCGCCGCGCCTGGGCGACGATCTGTACTTCGTTGAGGGCTTCGCCCCAACTGTCGGGTTTATAGGGCGAGTCGATGTGCTCGGCGTACTTGAAGAACAGGTAGGCGCTGAACGGGATCTGGTCGCGGATCGCGCCGCCCAGCAGGTCCACCAGCGGCACATTCAGCGAGTGCGCCTGCAGGTCGAGAAACGCCACCTCAAACGCCGAATAGGCATTGCTCACCGCCTTGCTCGCATGGGACCCGGGGGCCAGTTCGGCGCCGGCAATGCTCACAGGTTTGTGTGCCGCCACGGTGGCCTGCACGATGGCGCGCAGTTGGTTGAGGTTGAACGGATCGAGGCCGATCAGTTGGTCCTTGACCTGTTGCTGGATCGCCAGCGCCGGGGCATCGCCGTAGCTTTCGCCAAGGCCGATATAGCCGGTGTCGCTCTCGATTTCGATGATCGAGCGCAACGCGAAGGCTTCGTGGATACCGCTGGCGTTGAGCAGCGGCGGGTCGCGAAAGGCGATGGGGGTGACGGTGACTCGGACGATTTTCAAGAGGCGGCTCCCTGTGGGCCTGGACGCAAGGCGTGATGATGATTAGTCGGTTTGGAGGTGGGGGGCACACCGGGCCGTGGTGCGGTGCGCGCAAAAAACACCACCACCGCGGCCACCAGCGAGGTCGCGGCCAGGCCGTAGAGCCCGCCTTCAATCGAACCGGTGGTCTGCTCCAGCAGGCCGAAGGTGGTGGGTGCAACAAAACCGCCGAGGTTGCCGACTGAGTTGATCAAGGCAATCACCGCCGCCGCGATGCGCGCATCCAGGTAACCCTGGGGGATCGGCCAGAACAGCGCGGAGGCAGCCTTGAAGCCAATCGCGGCAAAACAGATGGCGACAAACGCAAACACCGGCCCGCCCATGGTGGACATGAACATGCCGACGGCGGCGATCACGAGCATCAGCGCCACCCACGCCTGCTGGTGTTTCCACTTGCTGGCCAGGGCGGCGAACCCATACATGGCGACGATGGAAATCAACCACGGGATCGAGTTGAACAACCCCACCTGGAAGTCGCCCAGGTTGCCCATTTTCTTGATCATGCTCGGCAGCCAGAACGTGGCGCCGTAGATGGTCAGGGCAATGGAAAAGTAGATAAAGCAGAACAGCGCGATCTGCTTGTCGGCCAGCAGCTTGAACATCGACGGCCGCACGCTCTGGGTGGCTTCGCGGGCCGTTTGCTCAAGCGCGATGGCCGTCACCAGCGCGTGTTTTTCTTCGTCGCTGAGCCACTTGGCCTGATGGGGGTGAGACTGCAACCAGAACCACACAAACCCGCACAACACGACGGAGGCAAAGCCCTCGATCAGGAACATCCACTGCCAGCCATGCAGGCTCAAGCCGCTGACGTTGAGCAACGCCCCCGACACCGGCCCGGAAATCACCGAGGCGATGGCCGAACCGCTGAGGAAAATCGCCATCGCCTTGCCGCGCTCGGCGGCCGGCAGCCATTGAGTGAAGTAGTAGATGATGCCGGGGAAAAAACCGGCTTCGGCCGCGCCAAGCACGAAGCGCAGGATATAGAAACTGGTCTCGCCTTTGACAAAGGCCATGGCCATCGCGGCCGCGCCCCAGGTGAACATGATGCGCGTCAACCAGGCCCGTGCGCCGTAGCGCTGCAGCAGCAGGTTGGACGGCACTTCGAAGATGGCGTAACCGATGAAAAACAGCCCGGCCCCCAAGCCATAGGCGGCGGCGCCAATGCCCAGGTCGGTCTCCAAATGGCTGCGCACAAAGCCGATATTGACCCGGTCGATGTAATTGACGATGAACATCACCACGAACAACGGCAGTACATGGCGCTTGACCTTGGCGGCTGCTCGGGCAAGCACGCGCGGGTCGGGCGAATTCTGGACGGTATCCAAGGGCAACTCCCAATCATTGTTTTTTTAGGGACGCTCCGATGATGGACGCCGGGGATTGTTCCCGTCTAATCTAACTTGGCATTTGATTGATACCTGGATTAGATCAATGTTCGAACTGACGCAACTGCGCTGCTTCACCACCGTAGCCACCGAGCTGAATTTTCGCCGCGCCGCTGAACGCCTGAACATGACCCAGCCGCCCCTCAGCCGGCAGATCCAATTACTGGAACATCACCTCGGCGTGGAGCTGTTTACCCGCACCACCCGCAGCGTTGCGCTCACTGCCGCGGGGCGGGCGTTTTTTATCGAGGCCCAGAACCTGCTGGAACGGGCCCAGCAGGCGGCCGTAACCGCACGGCGCTTTGCCGAGGGCGATATCGGAACGGTGAATATCAGCTTCGTCGGCAGCGCGGTGTATGAGTTTTTGCCCAGGGTCATTGCCGAGGCACGGCTCAAGCAGCCCCAGGTCAGGATCGACCTCTCGGAGATGAACACCTACCAGCAATACGAAGCCCTGCGTGCGCGCCGCATCGACCTTGGCATCGTCCGCGCGCCCCTGCTGGAGCCCGGTTATGCCACCGAGTGCCTGGTGCGCGAGCCTTTCGTGCTGGCGGTGCCGAGCAGCCATCGACTGGCCAGCGCCGACAGCGTCAGTGTCCACGACCTCGACGCCCAGCCCTTCCTGATGTACGCCCATTCGGCCTACCCGCCATTCAACGAACTGCTCACCGGCCTGCTGCGCTCGGCCCGTGTCGCCCCCGAATATGTGCAGTGGCTGGGCTCGTCCCTGACCATCCTGGCCCTGGTCAACGCCGGCATGGGCTTGGCGTTGGTACCGCGTTGCGCCAGCAGCGTGGTGTTCAAGAACGTGGTGTTTCGCGATATCGACCTGGGCGAAGGCGCACAGAGTGAACTGCACTTGATCTGGCGCGAGAACAATGACAACCCGGCATTCGCGATGTTGCTGGAGGGTATTCGCAGTGCGGTGCGTGACGGGTGGGCGGACTAATGGAACAGGCCTCGTCGAAATCAAAGCCTTGCTGCAATCCATCCATCGCCACCAAACAACTGTGGGAGGGGGCTTGCTCCCGATAGCGGAGTGTCAGTCACTGTAGAGGTCGACTGCCCCACCGCCGTCGGAGCAGGCCGCCCTCGCCTCACGCCACTTTGAAACGATTGACCAGATCCTGCTGGTGCTCGGCCAGACGCGCCAGTTCCTGGCTGGTGATTGCGGTTTGCTCGGCGCCGGCACTGACTTGGATGACCAGGTCGTTGATCTCGTTGACGTTACGGTTGATGTCTTCTGAAACCGCGCTCTGCTCTTCAGCCGCCGAAGCAATCTGCAGGTTGCGATCACTGATACTGGCCACGCCTTCGGCGATTTCCAACAGCAACTCACCCGCACGTTCGACCTTGCGCGCGCCGTCCTGGGCCTTGCCCAAGGTCTCCTGCATGGACGAGCTCGCGCGATCCGAACCACTTTGCAGGTTGCTGATCATCTGCTGAATGTTCCCCGTGGACTCCTGGGTCTTCTGCGCAAGTACCCGCACCTCGGAGGCCACCACGGCAAATCCGCGCCCATGATCCCCGGCCCGCGCCGCTTCGATGGCCGCGTTCAAGGCCAGCAGGTTGGTTTGCTCGGCAATGCCGCGAATGACGTCCAGCACGGAGGAAATCCCATCGCTTTCCTGTTTGAGTTCATCAATGATCAGCGCGGTGTCCTCGGCCTGCCCCGAGAGCTGGCGGATCAGGGTGATGGTGCCTTCGATCTCGGTGCGCCCTTGGGTGGTGCTGGTATTGACCCGTTGCGACAGTTGCGCCGCATCGTTGGTGCTGTGCGCCACCTCGCGCACGGTGGCGCTCATTTGGTTGATCGCCGTGGCCACCAGTTCAGTGCTTTGGCGCTGCTGCTCGACGCTTTGGCTGGTCTGCATTGTCACGGCCGAGGACTCCTCCGCCGCCGTTGCAACCTGTGCAGTGGCGTTGCCGATTTCCTGCACCACGCCACTGATTTCTTGCGCCATGCGGTTGAGGTTGCGCGAGATCTGACCGAACTCGTCTTTGCTCTCATAGGTCGCCCGCGCGGTGAGGTCGCGGTCTGCCAGGTCGTTGAGCACGCGGTTCAGGTCGCGCACCGCCGAATCGATCATGCGGATGATCAGCCAGGACAACACCGCCACCGCCAACAGGGACACGATCACCGCGCCGACGGTCAGCCACAGAGCGCGGCTGGCGTCATCCCGCTCGTGCATCGCCAGGCTGCTGACACTCTGGCCCAAGGCTTCCTCGACTTGGCTCATCAGGTCAATGCGCTGGGTGGAGGTTTCAAACCAGGCTTCGGGTTTGATCCCCAGGGCCTGGCCCATCGGCACCTCAAACGCCAGGCGCTGCAACTTGCCGACCTCGACGGCGGCAGGTTGTTGCATTTGCGTGTCGAACTGCGCCAGCGAGGCCGCGGGCGCCTTGCGTCGGAACGCATCGTAGTAGGCGCCGAACTCGCCCAGGTTGCGGCTGAAGCGCGACAACAGCGCCTCATCGAAATGCCCTTGGCTGAAGACCAGGCCCAGCACCACGCGCTCGCGCCCGGCCCGCTCTTTCATCTCGATAAATTGATTCAGTGCCCCCAGCGCGTTGACGATGGTCGCGTTGTTGACGCTCGCTTCCAGGGAATGGGTGTAACCGGTCAGCACTTGAATGATCTGGGTATAACGCGCGCCGGATTCGGTGCTGTTGATGCTCAGTTTATCGACCTGCCCACGCATGGCCGGCAGCTGGTCCAGGGCCCGCAGGACGTTGTCCAGGTTCGCACTGCCGGAGGTGGACAAACCGCGCACCACCTCGACGGCTGCGCTGGAGTCCCTGCGCATCTGCACCATCCGATCACCCATGGACTTGCCGCCGCTGCCGAGGAACACGCCACTGGCACCGCGCTCGCGCTGCAACGTAGTAATCAGTTGGCTCAACTTCTGGGCGGTGGCGCTGGCCATCACCGTGGTGTTCATGTCACGCAGCGTTTTGTAGTTGTCCACCACAAACACGCCGGCCAGGGTCAGGAACCCGAGCATGGGCAGCAGCAGTATCAACAACAGTTTCAGACGCAGCGGAGCGTTCTTAAGCATTTCCCTAAAGCCTCATGTCCATGGATCAGACTGGCGCCTGTCACGCCAAGATAGTGGCGCCATAATATCACCCATGAAAACGGCGCTACCGCTCTCGGACGGCCATCTTGAGCCAATAGGAGTTTGTACTGACCCAGATCAATAAACCCTCCCAAAACAATCGGCTGCTGGTCCCCGTGTTGATCGACCACCTTGATTGACTGACTCAATCCTCTCGAATACTTGCCTGATCCTCCGAATGTTCGGTTTTTTCGTAGATGGCCCTTGTGCCCTGATCTAAAGTTCGACAATGGGCGCCCATCGCCTTTCTTATAAGAACCAAGCCATACCAACCGATGATCAGCAGGTGAGTCAGCCATGGAATTACGCATCAACCAAAAGGCCTATCAGGTCGACGCCGACGCGGACACGCCTTTGCTGTGGGTGATCCGCGATGACCTGGGGCTGACCGGCACCAAGTACGGCTGCGGCCTGGCCCAATGCGGCGCCTGCTCAGTGCTGGTGGACGGCAATGTCGTGCGTTCGTGCGTCACGCCGGTGGCCGGGGTGGTCGGGCGTGAGATCACCACCATCGAGGCCATCGAAGCCGATGAAGTCGGCAAGCGGGTGGTCAGTGCCTGGGTCGAGCATCAGGTGGCGCAATGCGGTTACTGCCAGTCCGGGCAGGTGATGGCGGCCACCGCGCTGCTCAAGCACACCCCCGCGCCCACCAATGCGCAGATCGACGCGGCCATGGTCAACCTGTGCCGCTGCGGCACCTACAACGCCATCCACGCCGCCATGCATGACCTGGCTGCCGGGAAGGAGAGCGCCTGATGAACACGCCATCCGTCATCCCTGGCATCACCCTGGGCGAGCCGATCAACCTGTCGCGTCGACGCTTCCTGGCCAGTACGGCCGTGGGTGCGCTGGTCATCGGTTTCGGCCTGCCGCTGGGCTCGGCGCGGGTACAGGCCGCCAGTGCCGCAGAACGCGGCACCCAGGTGCCCGCGTTCCTGGAGATTCGCCCGGACGGTACGGTGCGCCTGCTCAGCCCCTTTATGGAAGGCGGCCAAGGCACCCATACCGCCATGGCGCAGATCGTCGGCGAAGAACTGGATGCCAACCCCGCCACCTTTATCGTCGAAGCCGCGCCACCCGGTGAGGCCTACGTGGTGATGGACAACGGCATGCGCATCACCGGCGGCAGCATGTCGGTGCGCATGAGCTACCCGGTCATGCGCCGCCTGGGCGCCCTCGCCCGCGCCATGCTGTTGCAGGCCGGTGCCGAGCAGCTCGGTGTGCCGGTGGCCCAACTGACCACCCAACCCGGCCGTGTGGTCCACGCCGCGTCCGGCCGCTCCCTGGGTTACGGCGAGTTGGCCGGCCGTGCGCTGGACATGCCGGTGCCCGACCCGGCCAGCATCACTCTGCGCGACCCGAGCCAGTTCCGCTGGATCGGCAAGCCGGTCAAGCGCCTGGATGCCTATGACAAATCCACCGGCAAGGCGCAGTACAGCATCGACATGAAGGTCGACGGCATGCTCCACGCCGCCGTGCAGCACGCGCCGCGCCTGGGCATGACCGTGGGCAGCCTGCGTAACCAATCGCACGTCGAAGCCATGAAAGGCGTGCACTCGGTGCATGTGCTGCCCGGTGCGGTGGCCGTGGTGGCCGAACGCTGGTGGCACGCCAAGCGTGCGGTGGAGGCGATCCAGGTCGACTGGCAGGAACCGACGGCCGACTCAACAGTGCGCGGTATGCCCGCGGATTTCTCCAGCGACGGCTTTCGCGATTTTCTCGCGGCCCAGCAAGGTCCGGCCCGTGACGACGAGAACGAAGGCGATGTGGCCGGCGCGTTGAAAAACGCCAAGACCCAGGTCGAGGCCACCTACCACAACCAATACCTCAACCATGCCCAGCTGGAGCCACCGTCAGCCCTGGCGCGCTTCAACCCCGACGGTTCGCTGGAGATCTGGCTGCCCAACCAGGCGCCCGATATGTTCCGCGCCGACATCGCCAAGCGCGCCGGGCTCGACCCCGCGCAAGTGACCCTGCACTCGCCGCTGCTGGGCGGTTTTTTCGGCCGGCACTTCCTGTATGACTCGGCCAGCCCTTACCCGCAAGCCATTGCATTGGCCAAGGCGGTGGGCCGTCCGGTCAAGCTGATCTGGAGCCGTGAGGAAGAGTTCCTGCGCGACGTGTTGCGCCCGGTCGCCGTGGTCAAGTTCCGCGCCGCACTGGACGCCGACGGCCTGCCGGTGGCGATCGAAGCGGTGAGCGCAACCGAAGGCCCTACCGAGGCCATCGCCGGCAAGCAGGGCGAAAAACTCGACCCCACCGCCCTTGAAGGCCTGTCGGGCAAGAGCTACGCCATCCCCAACAAACGCATCGCGCAGATCTACGTCAAGGGCCCGGCCATGCTCGGTTACTGGCGTTCGGTGGGCAATTCGCTGAATGACTTCTTCTACGAAGCGTTCCTCGATGAGCTGGCGGACAAAGGCAGCCGCGATCCCTATGAGCTGCGCCTGCACCTGCTGCGTGACAACCCACGGCTGACCACCCTGCTCAAGGCCGTGGGCGAGTTGTCCGGTGGCTGGAAGCGTGGCCCCTACACCGCCGAAGACGGCACCCGGCGCGCCCGTGGCGTGGCCATGGCCTCGCCGTTTGGCTCCCACGCGGCGGTGATCGCCGAAGTCTCGCTTGAGAACGGCCAGGTCAGGGTCCACCACATCTGGGAAGCCATCGACCCCGGCAGCATCGTCAACCCGGCGATTGTGCAAGCTCAGGTCAATGGCGCGGTGGCCCTGGGCTTATCGCAAACCCTGTTGGAGGAGGCGGTGTACGTGGACGGTAAGCCACGGGCGCGCAACTACGACCTTTACCCAATCCTGCCGCCCTCACGGATGGCGCAGGTGCACGTAAAGATCGTCGAGAGTGGCGAGAAGATGGGCGGCATCGGTGAGCCTCCGCTCCCCGCTGTGGCGCCGGCCGTGGTCAATGCGGTAGCGCAGTTGACCGGCCAGCGTGTTCGCAGCCTGCCATTAAGCCGACACACCTTCAGCTGACCGAGCGAGACCGCCCATGAACAACCGTCGATTCGCAAGAACCGCAGGCTGGCTGGTGCTGCCCTGCCTGGTCGCCCCCGGCGTGCTGGCCTGGTATGTCACCCGCCAGCCCGCCACCCCGTTTGAGCAGGAACAGGCCGCCAGCGTCGACCCCGCACAGGTCAGTCGCGGCGAGTATGTCGCCCGCCTCAGCGACTGCGTTGCCTGCCACAGCCTGCCTGGCAAGGCGCCGTTCGCGGGAGGCCTGGAAATGGCCACGCCGCTGGGCGCCATTCACGCCACCAACATCACCCCGGACCGCACCCACGGTATCGGCACCTACAGCCTCGCCGACTTCGACCGTGCAGTGCGCCACGGCGTCGCACCGGGCGGCCGCCGGCTCTATCCGGCGATGCCCTACCCGTCTTACGCCAAGCTCAGCGACGACGATATACGCGCGATGTATGCGTTCTTCATGAAAGGCATACAACCGGCCAACGAGCCCAACATCCCCAGCGACATTCCCTGGCCGCTCAATCTGCGCTGGCCCATCGCCCTGTGGAACGGCCTCTTCGCGCCGACCGCCACTTACGCGGCCAAACCCAACCAGGACGCGCTGTGGAACCGTGGCGCCTACATCGTCCAAGGCCCTGGCCACTGCGGCAGCTGCCACACGCCGCGCGGCCTGGCCTTCAACGAAAAAGCCCTGGACGAGTCCGGCAAGCCGTTCCTCGCCGGCGCCCTGCTCGACGGCTGGTACGCTCCGAGTCTGCGCCAGGACCCGAACACCGGTCTGGGGCGCTGGAGCGAGGCGCAGATCGTGCAGTTCCTCAAGACCGGGCGCAATGCCCATGCGGTGGTCTACGGCTCGATGACCGAAGCCTTCAACAACTCCACGCAGTTCATGGAAGACGCCGACCTGGCCGCCATCGCCCGTTACCTCAAGTCACTGCCCGGCGACCCACAGCGTGACGGCACAGCCTGGCAGTACGCGGCCGCCGATACACGCCAGGACGCCCCCGGAGCCCACACCTACGCGACCCGCTGCGCCTCCTGCCATGGCCTTGACGGCAAGGGCCAGCCCGAATGGATGCCACCCCTGGCCGGCGCCACCTCGGCATTGGCCAAGGAAAGCGCCTCGGCGATCAACATCACCCTCAACGGCTCACAACGGGTAGTGGCCGCCGGCGTACCGGACGCCTACCGCATGCCGGCGTTTCGTGAGCAACTGTCCGACGCGGAAATCGCCCAGGTACTGACCTACGTGCGCAGCACCTGGGGCAACCACGGTGATGCGGTCGATGCCAAGGCCGTCGGCAAGCTGCGCGGGCATACCGACCCGGCCAGCAGCAGTCCGATTATTTTGCATATGCGTTGAAGGTAGCGTCCCGACCTTTTCCCCGGCGTGGGCAGTGAAATGAGCATGCCGGGGAATAAGGGTTGATGTGAACAAACTTAGTATTGATCCGGCCCCGCGAACGTTGATCTGTCCGATTACTCGCCTATTCAAGCTCGCCTCTTCCGACAATCAAAACAGAATCCTTCTACGTAACGGATTAACCATTACGCACGGAAATATGTTGGCAACCTCAGCAAGATCGAGACCCAACTGACCGAGCGGAACATGGCAAATTCACACTACCGCTATTTATGGCTGGCCATCTTCCTGACTGACGGTTCCTTCAACCGCTTTTTCATACATATAAAGTATGCATAATGAAGATGTTCAGGATTCAATACGATGAGGCAAAAAACATCGCCAATCAGCAGAAGCACAAGGGCATAAGCCTGGCGGACGCAGAACCGGTGTTCAACGATGAGATCGCCCTGACGATACAAGACCACGATCACGATGAAGAGCGCTGGGTGACCATGGGCACTGACGCGAGGGGACGAATTTTGGTAGTGACATACACTTACCGCGATCCGAATTTCGTACGCGTTATCAGCGCCAGGCTCGCATCAAAAAATGAACGGCGCCGTTATCTGGAGGCTTGAACAATGAAAGACGAATACGATTTCACCCACAGCAAACGCGGTGCTGTCGCCAGCAACAAGGGCAAGACCCGCATCACCATCATGCTTGACGATGCGGTAATCGATGCCGCCCGTGAACGCGCAGAAAGCGCCGGTACGGGCTATCAAACCGTGATCAACAATCTGTTGCGTCAGGCGTTGATTTCGCAACAAGCACACAATCTGGCGCCCGCCCCAAAGAAGCGGGCTAAAACCCTGCAAGTTATCAACAATGGCATTAGCCTTTCTGAGGTTGAAGCACTGGAACAACAACTCATCGCTGTCGCTGGCGAGTTGAATCGCGTGCTGGGCACAGCCAAACCGGCCGATTGACCAAGGCTTTCTGAGACCTGCCCCAACTCCCGCTTGAGTGGCTAACGGTCCAGCGCCCCATCCCAGCGGGCAATGAACAGGGTGGCCACGCCGTTGCCGATCACATTGATCAGTGCGCCGCCTTCGGAGATAAACCGGTAGACGCCCAGTACCAGCACCAAGCCTGCTGCCGGTATCACATAGATCGAGCCGAGGGTGCGGCCCGCACCCCGAACTAATTTGAACGAACCCCCACGTTTATCCATCAACACTGAAGGACCTATCAGACACGAGAGCGGCTTGTGTCGCTCCTACGCGAGCTACGACCCCGGCGGCCTTGATCAGGCCCCTGCACTCTTCGCTCGCACATGACGACCTTGGGGTGAAGGCCATGGCAGCAAACATGCGTGAAGCGTCGAAACAAACCGACTGGGAAGCAGAGCTGGCCAGGAACACCGAGCTGTTCTACGAGGCAGACCGCCTGGAAACGCAGGCCTACGCCATCATTGGCAGCAGCCTGGCTGATGCCGGCGCGTGGTTGCGTTTTACCGAGGCAAAACAGGTGGCGGACGCTAAGCGCACCGAGGCCTATCAGGACCTGATGCGCATTCGGCGCGATATGGAAGCTGAACGCTCCGACTGAGGTGGCCGACTTGGGCTACGGTCGTCGCGCAGCGGCGTAGAGTACGCCGAGGGTGGCCTTTGCATGGGGCTTCAGAGTGCCTCAGGCAGAAAAAACCTCCGCGCACCCTGTGTTGTTGTTTTGTGCCGGACCGGCTGCTGTCGAACAAGCTGCGCCTGAACCTGGGCGACGGCATCCAGCACCCGCTGTGCCCAGTTCTCGTCCTGGGGGTCCACCACTACCACGCGAAAACCATGGTCATGGCCTTCACTGCGCACGCCTTCGGAGTCATCCACATGCAGGTCGATGTCGAAAGCCGGCGGGAATTTAGAGGGTGCGTTCGACAGGCCGTGCGCCGTCAGCGCATGGTTGTGCAGCACGCTGTTGACCACACCGTCGACGCGGATGCCGTAGAGCATCAGCCAGCGGCGGATATACGACGGCGTGCGACCGGACGAGGTGTAGACCCAGATGCTGCAGCCCTGGCGGCGTAGTTCGCGGGTCAGGGACCGTGTGCCGATACGCAAGGGCTCACCCAGCCAACGGTGCACGCAGGCCGGCAGCCGGCTCGGCTCGACGTCGCAGTGGTGGAGCTGGCAAGCCAACGTGTCGTCGATATCGAACGAAATGCGGATGCGCGGCCGCTTGACCAGCTGCATCGAGAGCACGCGCTGGAGCGCCTGCCCTGCCCTGGCTAACAGGGAATAACCGCTCATCAATGGCCCCCTTGATAGACGGGCAAGGACTGGCCTTTAAGAAAAAACTTCATCGGATCCGGCGCCTGTTCTTCCAGGAAGGCGGCGTATTTTTTCTTGATCTTGGGCAATTCGTACAACGCCTTGACTCCATGTTTGGCTGAGTTGCGGATGACAGACGAGGGGTTGAAATAGCCCTCGGCGTTCTCCAGCGTCAGCACGAACGGCGGCAAGCCTGCACGCATCAGCAAATAGCTGACGATCAGGGAGCCACTGCGGTTGTTGCCTTCAATGAACAACTGCGGCTTGCTGAGGATGCGTACATACACCCCGGCTGCACGCTTCCAGACTGATTCACTGCGGTACGCGCAGTACCAGTTGTACAAGTCCTTGATGCCGCCCTCGACGTTGTTGAAGAAGTGTTCCTCGGTCGCCGCCAGGTGCTGGGCGTATTCCAGGCGGCGCGCCGGGTCGCTGCCACAGAGTACGGTGGCGTTGATCTCCAGCATCAGGTTCAGTTGCTGAAGGTCAAACAGGTCGACGCCCCGCGCCACATAGTCATCAATCAGCGCGTAGCCTTCAAGCACGTTGTGCAGCACTTCGTCGGTCAACGGATCGCGCGGCTCGGTAAAGTCCCGGCTGAGCTCGGCGAAGCGCTGTTGCACCTCACGCAGTGCGCGTTCAATCGCGGGCAAATCAAGGCGTCGTGTTGCAGGCATTGGCATTCCCATAAGCAGTTGAAAATACGGGAGCATCCGAGCTCCCGCAGGGGCATCAGCTGAACTTGCCGCTGATGTAGTCCCCGGTCATTTGTTCACGCGGATTCTCGAAGATCTGCGCCGTCGGGCCCATCTCCACCAGGTAGCCGGTGCGCGTGCCCTGGGAAATATCCACCGAGAAAAACGCCGTGGTGTCGGCCACACGGATCGCCTGCTGCATGTTGTGGGTCACCAGGGCGATGGTGTAGTCCTTCTTCAGCTCGACCATCAATTCCTCGACCCGGCGCGTGGCGATCGGGTCAAGCGCCGAGCAGGGTTCATCGAGCAACAGCACTTCAGGCTCGGTGGCGATGGCGCGGGCGATGCACAGGCGTTGCTGCTGGCCACCGGACAGCGACAGGCCGCTGACCTTGAGCTTGTCCTTGACCTCATCCCACAGCGCAGCGCCTTGCAGGGCGTGCTTGACGCGGTCGCCCAGGTCGCCTTTGTAGCGGTTCAGGCGCAGGCCGAAAGCGACGTTGTCGAAGATGCTCATCGAGAACGGGTTCGGCTGCTGGAACACCATGCCGATATAGCGGCGCACGACCACCGGGTCCACGCCCTTGCCATAGACGTCCTGGCCGAGGAAGTGCACATGGCCCTCGAAACGGAAGCCCTTGACCAGGTCGTTCATGCGGTTGAGGCTACGCAGCACGGTACTTTTACCGCAGCCGGAAGGCCCGATGAAGCCGGTGATCTTGTTCTTTTCGATCGGCACATGGCTGTCACGCACGGCCATGAAGTTGCCGTAGAAGATCTTGTCCAGCTTGCAGTCCATGACCACAGGCGCCTGGGTGACAAACGGAGCGGCTATTTGCGCAGTTGATACGTTCAAGATTCAGATGCTCCCGTTTTCAATACTTTGGCTTGCCGAAGATACGGCTCACGATATTCACGACCAGCACGATCATTACCAGTACCAGCGACGCCGCCCATGCGAGTTCAAGCTGGTTGTCGAAGGGCATGCCGGAGAAGTTGTAGATGAGCACGGCCAGCGAGGCCGTCGGGTTCATCACCGCCAGGCTGCCGTCGTGGTAGATCCAGTAGTTGCTGAACAGCGCGGTAAACAACAGCGGCGCGGTTTCGCCTGCGGCGCGGGCCACGGCGAGCATCACGCCGGTGAGGATTGCCGGCAGGCCGGTGGGCAGGACGATTTTCCAGATCACCTGGGAGCGGGTGCAGCCCATGCCGTAGGCGGCGTCCTTCATGATCTTGGGCACCATGCGCATCGACTCTTCAGCCGTCAGCACCACGATCGGCAGCATCAATACCGCCAGCGCCACACCACCGGCCGGGGCCGAGTAGGTGCCGGTGGTCATCACCACCAGGGCGTAGGCGAATACACCCGCCAGGATGGAAGGCAGGCCGGTGAGCATCTTCGCGGCAAAACGCGCGGCGTTCGCCAGCTTGCTGTCCGGCCCCAGTTCGGCGAGGAAGATCGCCGCCATGATGCCGACCGGCACGGCGATGGCAGCGGCAATGCCGACCATCACGAAGGTACCGGCCATCGCGTTGCCGAAACCGCCGCCGGTCTCGAAACCGGTGGGTGGCAGCTCGGTGAACACTTCAAGGCTCAGGCGCGCACCGCCGCGGGTGATGAGCATGTAGAGCACGGAAATCAGCGGTACGCTGGCCAGCAGCGCGCCCGCCCAGACCAGGGTGGTCAACACCAGGCTGCGCAGGGCACGGCCTTCGAACCGGCGCTGCAGGCTGGGCAGTGCGCCTGCAGGGGACGTCAGGTCGGTTGCAGCAGTGAGATCAGTCATCACTTATTACCCCGTTGGGCGTACATCATGATCATGGAGCCGAAGATGTTCACGATCAGCGTGATCAACATCAGCACCAGTGCGGCGTACATCAATACTTCGATCTCGTTCGGCCCGGCTTCAGGGAAGTTCAGCGCCAGCAAGGCTGCCAGGGTGTTGGCCGGTGCGAACAGCGACAGCGAGATGTTGTTGGCGTTGCCCACCAGCATGGCCAGGGCCATGGTTTCACCGAGTGCGCGGCCCAGGCCCAGCACCAGGGAACCGAAGATGCCGGTGGCGGCGGACGGCACCATCACCTTGAGAATCGCTTCCCAGTGGGTGGTACCCATGCCGTAGGCGGCTTGCTTGGTTTTCATCGGCACGGCGGTGAGCGCATCCTGCGACACGGCGGCGATGGTCGGCAGAATCATGATGGCCAGTACCAGCGCCGCCGGGAGCAACCCCGGGCCGCTCAGGGACGTGCCGAAAAAGGGGATCCAGCCAAGTTCAGTGTTCAACCATGCGGTCAACGGCCGGATCGCCGGGATGACCACGTAAATGCCCCAGAGGCCGTAAACGACGCTGGGGATGGCCGCGAGCAGTTCGACGATGGTACGAAACACCGCCGCCAGCTTCGCCGGCAAAAAATCCTGGGTGAGAAAAATCGCCATGCTGACGCCAAAGACGCCTGCGATCAGCAACGCGATAAAAGCACTGTAGAGCGTGCCCCAGATGGCCGGCAGAATGCCGTACTTGCCTTGGTTGACATCCCACACGCTGCCGAGCAGCACGTCAAACCCGTGCTTTTCCATGCCTGGCAGGGCCTTGCGGCCGACTTCGAACACCAAGGCAAACACCAACGCCAGCACCAGAACCACGCCTATTCGCGCAAGCGCACGGAAGGTGCGGTCAACCAGGAAGTCCTTCGTAGAAGGTGGCTGGCAGGCAGAATCCGGGTTACCCGGTACGACAAACGGTGTGTTCATTGGCTAATTCCGGAACAGGGGGGTAACTCTCCCAGCAAGGCTGACAGCACCCGCCGAGAGAGGCCTCACGAGCGTTACTTGATGTTGGCAGACGCTTTGCGAACCTGATCGACCACCGATGGCGGCAGCGGGATATAGCCCATCGAGTCGGCGATTTTCTGACCTTCGGTCAGGCTGTACTCGACCATTTCACGCATGGCCTTGGCCTTGGCCGGGTTGCCGTTGTCCTTGCGGAAGATCATCCAGGTGTAGGAGGTGATCGGGTAGGACTTGGCACCGTCCGGATCTGGCAGCCAGGCCACCAGGCTTTCCGGCATCTTCACCGCCGCCAGTGCTTCGGCACCGCTTTCGGCGTTAGGTACCACGTACTTGCCAGCCTTGTTTTGCAACTGGGCAAAGTCAACCTTGGCCAGCTTGGCGAAGCCGTATTCGATGTAGCCAATCGCGCCTGGGGTCTGGCGTACGGTGGCGGTCACACCATCGTTCTTCGGCGATTTGATGAATTTGTCGCTGGCTGGCCAGTTGACGGTGTTGCCTTCACCCAAGTCCTTCTGGAACTGTGGGTTGATGGCCGACAAGTGCTTGGTGAACACGGCAGTGGTACCGCTGGAGTCTGCACGCACGACCACGGTGATCGGCATATCCGGCAGTTTCAGGCCAGGGTTGGCGGCGACGATCTGCGGATCGTTCCACTTGGTGACCTTGCCCAGGAAGATGTTGGAGTACACATCGCGTGGCAGCTTAAGTTCTTTAGGATTGCCTGGCAGGTTGAACGCCAGCACGATTTCGCCTGCGGTCATCGGCAGCAACTGCACGCCTTCGGCGACCTTGGCGATGTCTTCATCTTTCATGGCCGAGTCACTGGCGGCGAAGTCCACGGTTTTGTTCAGGAAGTCCTGTACACCCGCGCCACTGCCTTTGGACTGGTAGTCAACCGTGACGCCTTCGGTCTTCTTGCTGAAATCCTTGAACCAGGTGAGGTAGATCGGCGCCGGGAAGCTGGCGCCAGAACCTGTCAGACGGACGTTCTCGGCAGCAAATACCGAGGTGGCACTTAGAGAAACCGCAACGGCGAGTGCAGCAGACTTCATCAGACGTTTCATTCAGGGAAATCCTTGTGATTACGGGCTCCCGGCACTTTGCAGCAGCTTTGTTACGCTTTTATGAAAATTGAGTGGCAAACCGCTATTTCTTCCCGCCTTTCCGCCACTGCCATGCATTTCGATGTAATTGGTTGGTAACAAAATGCGACTAAGACTTTGCCATCTCCCCCCCACGACGCGAGTGCCTCCCATGTCTGCAGTAGACGACGCCTTGATCCAGCGCATCCACCGAGAGCTGCTGGATCACAGTGACGAAGAGCTGGAACTGGAATTGTCCGAAGACGGGCACGACCTGAATGCGCTGTTCGATGAGCACGTCGAGGAAAGCCCGGAAAAGGCCGCGCGCAGGATTTATTTCAGCGAGCTGTTTCGCCTGCAAGGCGAACTGGTGAAGCTGCAAAGCTGGGTGGTCAAGACCGGCGCCAAAGTGGTGATCCTGTTCGAGGGCCGCGATGCCGCCGGCAAAGGCGGTGTGATCAAGCGCATTACCCAGCGCCTCAACCCGCGGGTCTGCCGCGTCGCCGCCCTGCCCGCCCCCAACGACCGCGAACAGACGCAGTGGTACTTCCAGCGTTATGTCTCGCACCTGCCGGCCGCCGGTGAAATCGTGCTGTTCGACCGCAGCTGGTACAACCGCGCCGGCGTCGAACAAGTCATGGGCTTTTGCAACGAAGACCAGTACGAGGAATTCTTCCGCACCGTGCCGGAGTTCGAACGCATGCTCGCCCGCTCCGGCATCCAGTTGATCAAGTACTGGTTCTCCATTTCCGACCAGGAACAGCACCTGCGCTTTCTCAGCCGCATTCATGACCCGCTCAAGCAATGGAAACTCAGCCCCATGGACCTGGAGTCGCGTCGGCGCTGGGAGGCTTATACCAAGGCCAAGGAAGTCATGCTCGAGCGCACCCACATCGCCGAAGCGCCATGGTGGGTGGTGCAGGCCGATGATAAAAAGAAAGCCCGACTCAACTGCATCCACCACCTGCTCGGGCAGATGCCTTATGAGGAAGTGGAACTGCCGGTGATCGAGCTGCCGCAACGGGTCAGGCAGGAGGACTACTCGCGCAGCCCGACGCCGGTGGAAATCATCGTGCCGCAGGTCTATTAACGCAGGACGCAATAGATTCCCCAGTGGTGAGCGGACCGTTCAGTTAAGAGCGAACACCGTACCTGTGGTGAGCGGGCTTGCCCCGCTCACTACAAGGGTCCATTCGTCATAACGTTTACGCTTACGGCGCCGGCTCCACATCCTTGAACACCAGCCCTTGGCTATCGCTGACCTGCCATGGATTGGCACCGCCGGTCTGGCTGAAGACCACGTGGTCGAAGCGTGAGTCTTTCAGTCCATCAATACGCGCCTTGGCTGCGCCGCGAAAGCGCACACGCTCGAACACCAGGCCCTGATGGTAGGCGTTGTGCAAGGCATCACCCTTGACCTCGATCGCCGCCCCTTGGGCATTCTCGACGCTCACGTCGCTCACCCGAATGTCCTTGAACTGCCCCGCTATCGTTGAGCGCTGATAGTCGAGCTTGGCGTTCGGGTCGTTGTAGTCGAGGGTAAAAATGAACGCCTGCTTGACGGTGTTGCGGATCGCCGAGTCGCGGAATGTCACGTTGCGCGCGCCGCCGCCCATGAAGTTGGTGCTCTTCATGCGCAACCCGGCATCAGTGCCGTCCGACACGTTGTCTTCGGCCAGGATGTTCTGGATCCAGGCGCCGGTATGGCTGCCGGCGACCACCATGCCATGGCCCTTGCGGAAGTAGTTGTTGAAGATCCACGCATCTTCCTGCGGCGGCTGATGCACGGCATCGGCACCGGTGCCGGCAGCGAAGTTCACGCAGTCATCACCGGTGTCGAAGAAGTTGTTGAACACCATCGCCCCCTTGCTGTTGGCGAACTCGATGCC
The DNA here is from genome assembly GCF_024809815.1 of Pseudomonas sp. BIGb0381. Taxonomy (NCBI): domain Bacteria; kingdom Pseudomonadati; phylum Pseudomonadota; class Gammaproteobacteria; order Pseudomonadales; family Pseudomonadaceae; genus Pseudomonas; species Pseudomonas sp. BIGb0381. The sequence goes on along the minus strand of NZ_JANUEN010000009.1, from coordinate 187,098 downwards.
GTCGCCGTTGTTGGCGTCGTAGGTCTTGTGGGTGGTGTTGGCCAGCACCACGTTCTCGGTCTCCAGGTTCATGATGCCGTGGAACGCCGGGTTCACCACGGTGAAGCCGCCGTAGAACACGTTCTTCACATTGCGCAGGGTGATCAGCGAGGAGCGCATCTGCCCGTAGGCATCCTTGACGTTCATGCCGCGCGCCACGGCCTGTTCCACCTGCGCCTTGGCGAGGATGCCGTCCTGGGCATAGCGGGTATTGTCGCTGGGCAGGTAGAACGGCAGTGCCTGGCCACGTTCGTCGACGACATCGGCGTTGCGCTTCCAGCCATTGCCGTCGAGGGTGCCCTTGCCGACGATGCGGATGTTTTCGAATGACTGATGCTGGCGTGGATCGCGAGGCAACGCGTTGATCAGCGAGGCCGGGCGCACGGTGGTGGAATACGGGTACTGGATGTAGCCGGCCAACGGGTAATCTTCGGCGCGCTCGGAGCCGAGCAAGGTCGCGCCTTCGGCGATCTCCAGGATCATGTTGCTCTTGAGGTAGAGCGCGCCGCTTTTGTAGGTGCCTTGAGGGAGCAAGACTTTGCAACCGACGCTGCAGGCATCGATGGCGTTCTGAATCGCCTGGGTATCGAGATGGCTGCCATCGCCTTTGGCGCCGTATTTTTTCACGTCAAATACCGCCGCAACCTGGGTGGTGCGCTGCAGCACCGGGGCGCTGTCGGCGGACTCTTTGCCGTTGCCATCCACGGAGCGCACGGTGAAGCGGTACGCGGTGTCGGGCTTCAGGCCCTGGGCGGTGAAGCTGTGAATGCCGATGCGATGGTGGAAGTTGGCGGTGTCTTGCCGATAAAACCGGTCGATGTAGGGTTTGGCCGGTGACACCTGGTCATTGTTGGCATTGGCGCTGCCCAGCAGCGTGCCATTGGCGTAGACCCGGTAATCCTTGATGTCGGCGTGATCGGCAGGCTTTTCCCACACCAGGATGATTTGCCGGTCATCAAAGGCCAGCGTCGGTACTTGCAGTTTTGACGGGGCTTGCAGCGCCCATGACAGCGGGCTGCAACCGAGGACCACCAGGGCCAGCGCGCAACGCACCGGTCTTTTTTTCGAGGGTTGATACGGCATGTTGTTCTCCTTGTTTTTGCCGGTATTCACACCGAGGGGCGCTACATCTGCCGCCCGGATTCTTCGAGGTAGTTGATAAGGCGGTTGTAGGAGCGGGCAAGCCCGCTCCTACAAGGGGCTTACTGGGCGCCCAGCGCCTTGATCAGCACGTCCAATTGCTCCACTTCTTCCGGCAACAAGTCGGTCAACGGCGCACGCACGGGGCCGGCGTCGTGGCCGACCAGGCGTGCACCGGCCTTGACGATACTCACGCCATAACCTTCGCAGCGGTTGCGGATCGCCAGGTACGGCAGGAAGAAATCATCGATCAAGCGGCCCACGGTGGCGTGGTCGTCGGCGGCCACCGCGCGGTAGAAATCCATCGCGGTTTTCGGGATGAAGTTGAACACCGCCGAGGAATACACCGGCACGCCCAGGGCCTTGTAGGCCGCGGCATAGACTTCGGCGGTCGGCAGCCCGCCGAGGTAGGTCAGGCGGTCGCCGAGGCGGCGACGGATCGACACCATGGATTCGACTTCACCGATGCCATCCTTGAAACCGATCAGGTTCGGGCAGCGCTCGGCCAACTGTTCCAGGCTGTCGGCGTTGAGTCGGCACAGGTTGCGGTTGTACACCACCACGCCGAAATCCACCGAGTTGCACACCTGCTCAACATGGGCCACCAGGCCTTTCTGGCTGGCTTCGGTGAGGTAGTGAGGCATCAGCAGAATACCGGCGGCACCGAGGCGCTCGGCCTCCTGGGCGTAGGCGATGGCCTGGCGTGTAGGGCCCCCTGCCCCGGCGAGGATGGGCACCTGGCCTTTGCAGGTGTCCACGGCAGTCTTGATGATCTGCGTGTACTCCTTGGCTTCCAGGGAGAAGAATTCCCCGGTGCCCCCCGCCGCGAACAACGCGCTGGCGCCGTAGGGTGCCAGCCACTCCAGGCGGCGGGCATAGGTGTCGGCACGGAAGTCACCGGCCGCGTCAAAGTCGGTAACCGGGAACGAGAGCAAGCCGGAAGACAGGACTGTTTTTAGTTCTTGTGGCGTCATGTTCGCAAACCTCAAATCGAAAAATAAAGGGGATACCTAAAGAGGTACGTCATCGTACAACTGTAGAAGGTCGTTAGCTAGTTCTAAGCGCTTTTGTTTGTGCCATTATTATTTAATCAATAAAACCATAAGCTTGCGTGAACAAAACATGAAGTCACGCATCATCAATAAGCCATAGTCATACGATGACTATAGAGATCAGCCGACCTTACGCCCTACAGACTCCTGACTGAAGTCACGGCTGGCCTGCACCAGCATGCGCGTGTAGTCGTGCACGGCCTGGTCCTGACTCAAGGCCTGGCAGTCGAGCAATTCGACGATCCTGCCGTGCTGCATCACCGCCACCCGGTCGCACAAGTGAGTGACCACCCCCAGATCATGGGTGACCAGCAGATAGGTGAGTTTCTCGCGCTGACGCAGGTCCGCCAGCAAGTTGAGGATCTCGGCCTGGACCGACACATCCAGGGCCGAGGTCGGCTCATCCAGCAACAGCACGCGGGGCTCAAGGATCAATGCGCGCGCAATGGCCACGCGCTGGCGCTGCCCACCGGACAACTGATGCGGATAGCGGAAGCGGAAGCTATCGTTGAGGCCGACCTTGAGCAGGATCTCGTTGATCCTGTCGTCCTTGTCTCCTACCCCGTGGATAATCAGCGGCTCACGCAGGGCGGTATCGATGGTGTGCCTGGGGTGCAGGGAGCCGTAGGGGTCCTGGAAGACCATCTGCACTTTGCGAAAATGCTCCTTGGGAATCTTGTGCTGCAACGGCGCGCCGGCGATGCTCAGCTCCCCGTTCCAATGCCGGTATTGCCCGGCCAGGCAGCGCAGTACGGTGGTCTTGCCCGAACCGGACTCCCCCACCAGGCCGAACGATTCGCCGTCGGCGACACTCAGGCTCACATCGTGCAGCACCTGGTTGATGGCAGCGCCTGTGCCGAAACTCAGGTTCAAGGCGTGCGCTTGGATCATGGGCATGGTCAGGTTCCTTATTGAGTCAGCCAAAGTGGATCGCGCTTGAGCACCGGCAGGTGCACGCGACGGTTATCCATGCTCGGCAGCGCGGCCAGCAGGCCACGGGTGTAGGGATGCTCGGCGTATTGCAGGTCGCAGGCAGCCAGGGATTCGACGACACGCCCGGCGTACATCACCAACACGCGGTCACAGTAGTTGCGCACCAGATTGAGGTCGTGACTGACAAAAATCAGCCCCATCTGCTGCTGGTCCACCAGTTCTTCCAGCACGCTGAGCACTTGCTGGCGCACCGAGACATCCAGCGCCGACGTGGGCTCATCGGCAATGATCACTTCCGGACGCGTGATCACCATCATCGCGATCATGATGCGCTGGCCCATACCGCCGGACACCTCGTGGGGGTACAGGTTGTAGACCCGCTTCGGATCGCGGATATGCACCTGCTCGAGCATCTGCATGACCCGCTCGCGCGCATCACTGCGACTGGCCTTGTGGTGGGCCAGGTAGGCTTCGGCAATCTGGTCGCCCACCTTGACCACCGGGTTCAGCGAGTACTTGGGGTCTTGCATGATCATCGAGATGCGCTGGCCGCGAATCTTCTGCATCGCCTTTTCACTGGCCGAGAGCAGATCGACCTCGCCAAACGCCATGGCCTTGGCGGTGATTCTGGCGCTGGGCGGATGCAGCTTGAGCAGGCTGCGCCCGACGGTGGACTTGCCTGAGCCGGACTCACCGACAATCGCCAGTTTCTCCCGCCCCAAGGTAAAGGACACATCGCGCACGGCGTGGGTTTCTTTCTGGCCACTGACGAAGCGCACATTAAGCCCTTCGACATTCAGTTTGATGGCGGACATAAGGTGTTCTCCGATTATTCGCTGCGCGGATCAAGGATGTCCCGCAGGCCATCGCCCAACAGGTTGAAGGCCAGGCTGACCAACATGATCGCCGCCCCAGGCACCGCCACCAGCCACCAGCACTCGAGCATGTAGCGGCGCCCGGTGGAGATCATCGCGCCCCACTCCGGCAGCGGCGCCTGGGCACCCAGGCCGAGGAAGCCCAACGCGGCGGCGGTGAGGATGATCCCGGCCATGTTCATGGTCAGGCGGATGATCACCGAGGACAGGCACATCGGCACGATATGGCGCAGGATAATCCGCGCCGGCGACGCACCTTGCAGTTCCACGGCGACGACAAAGTCAGCGTTGCGCAGGGACAAGGTTTCGGCCCGCGCGAGCCGCGCAATCGGTGGCCATGAAGTCAAGGCAATCGCCACCACCGCATGCTCCAGGCCAGGGCCCAGGGCGGCAATAAAGGCCAGCGCCAGGACCAGGCTGGGGAAGGAAATAAAGATGTCGGTCAGGCGCATGAACACGGTGTCGACCGCCCCGCCGAAGTAGCCCGAGACGGTGCCGATAAACAGCCCGATGGGACCGACGATCACGGTTACCAGGGCAATGATGTACAGCGTGATCCGCGAGCCATAGACCAGCCGACTGAAAATATCCCGGCCATATTCGTCGGTGCCGAACCAGTGCGCCGAGCCCGGCGCCTGCAAGGCAGTGGCGAGGTTTTGCGCGACCGGGTCATGGGTGGCGATCCACGGCGCAAAGGCCGCGACCACCACCAATAACAGCGCAACCAGCAGGCCCGCCAGGGTCATTGGGTTACGCAACAGGTGACGCAGCACCCGCAGGCCGCTCTTGCAGAAGGCATCGAAGCTGGAGCCCGGCGAGCGATCCACCGGCCGCTTCGCCGCCGTGTCGATGGAAGACAGATTGGCATTCATAAGCATCTTCTCTGTGTGAATTCTGAAGGGCCGCAGCCCCACTCAACGCTGCTTGTAGACACCCAGGTAACGGGTGGCCTCGGCATCGTCACCGCTGAAACCCTTGACGTCGGCAGCGCTGACCACGGTGTCGGTCATCTGCGAGATCATCAGGATCGGCCCCACCTGCTGGTCATAGAGCGTCTGCGCCTGGTGATACAGGCTGACCCGCTGTGCCGAATCGCGCGTTACGCCCGCCTGGTCGATCAGGCTGTTGAGCTGCGGATTGAAGAATGAAGCGCGCCAGCCCTGGAAGTTCGGCAAGCCAGCGTCATCGCTGTTGTTGGGGTTGTAGGCGAAGGTGCGCAGGCTGAAATACGGATGCGGATAGCGCTCGGCGCCACGGGCCACGATGATCTCGAAATTGCGCGCGCGCATGGCGCCGTAGACCTGGTTGCCGGTGCCGGTGACGATACTGGCCTTGATCCCACCTTCGGCCAGGGTCGCTTGCAGGCGCGCGGCGATGTCGATGAACGGTGGCTCCGACAGCGTGCGAATAGTAGTGTTGAAACCGTCGGGGTAACCCGCCTCGGCGAGCAGCTTTTTCGCCTTGGCCACATCCATGTGATAGCCCGGATCCGGCAAGCGCGCTTCCAGCCCCAACTGCATCGGCTGCTGATTGAGCTTGCCGTAATACGGCATCACCTGTTCATCCAGGCCCTTGTAGTCGATCAGGTTACGCACGGCTTCACGCACCTGAGTCTTGGCAAACTCGGGTTGCTTCATGCTCATCGCCACGTAGTACATGGTGCCGCGCGGCAATGATTGCACCTGGATCTTGTCCGAGCCGTCGATGGCGCGAATGTCGGGCGCCGCCATGCCGTAGGCCAGGTCGAGGTCGCCGCGTTCAAGCATCAGGCGCAAGGATTGGGATTCGGTCATGTGCCGCACCACCACGCGCTTGAGCTTGGCCGCGCCGCCCCAGTAACCGTCAAAACGGGTCAGCAGCAGCGAATCGTTGGCGCTCCATTTGGTCAGCACGAAGGGGCCACTGCCCGCCTCGTTCGTCACCAGCCAGCCGGCGCCGAGGTCGCCGTTTTTTTCATGCGCCAGGGCCGTCTTGCGGTCCACTACCACGGCGCTCGGCGAGATCGCCAGGGAGTCCACCAGCAGCAGCGGGTCCATGGTCTGCGGCAGGTCGATGACCAGGGTGTGGGTGTCCGTAGCGCGGATCAGCGATTGGATATTCTCGACGCTGTAGCCGTAGGCCTTCCATGTGGTGGCCAGGCCGAAATTGAGCTTCATCACCCGGTACAGCGACCACGCCACGTCCTCGGCGGTCAGCGGGTTGCCCGAATGGAATTTCACATCCTGACGCAGATGAAAGGTCACCTGCTTGCCGTCTTCGCTGATGTCCCAGCGTTCGGCCAATTGCGGCAGGTGTTTTTCCGGGTTGCCCTGGTCGCGCTTGATCAGCGTGTCGTAGAGGTTGGCGTTGACGCCGGAGGCATCCAGGCCGGGCGCATTGGCCGGGTCGATGGAAAACAGGTTGACCATGCTCATGCCAACGATCAATTGATCGGCGGGGGTCTTGGCGCTGGCCGTTGTCATCGGCCCAAGGGCGAGTATCGCCGTCAACAGGCCAAGGTGCAGTGTTGAAAAGACCGTCTTCATGCAAAATTCCTTCTTTTTATAGTTTTATCGGTACGGCGCAGTGCGTTAACGGGTACGGGGGTCGAATACCTTGTACAAGGCGTCGCTGATCAGGTTGAGCGCGACGAAAATCAAGCCGATCACCAGCACGCAGCCCATCACCGCGTTCATGTCGCCGAGCATCAGGCTGCTGGTCAGGTACTGGCCGAACCCCGGCCAGGCAAACACGGTTTCGATCAGCACCGCACCCTCCAGCAACGAGCCGTAGGCCAGCGCAACCACCGTCAGCAATTGCACGAGGATGTTGCGAAACGCATGCCCCCACACCACCTGGCGACGGGAAAGGCCCTTGACCCGCGCGGTGATGATGTACTCCTGGGACAGCTGCTCGAGCATGAAGCTGCGGGTCATGCGGCTGATATACGCCACTGAATTCAGGCCCAGAATCAGCGCCGGCAACACGATGTGGCGCAGGGCGCTGGCGAAGGCCTCCCAGTCACGTGCCAGGGTCGAGTCGATCAGCAGCAGGCCGGTGACCTCGGGCACCATGCCGTCATAGGCCAGGTCGATGCGCCCCGCTCCACCGGCCCAGCCGAGCCAGGCGTAGAACACCAGCAGCCCCATCATGCCCAGCCAGAAAATCGGCGTGGAGTAGCCGAACAAAGTGATCACCCGCGCCACGTGATCGCCGAGACGACCCTGGTTGCTGGCCGCACAGACACCCAGCGGCAAGCCGATCAGCACGCCGAACAGGATCGCCAGGGTGGCCAGTTCGATCGTCGCGGGGAATACGCGCAGGATGTCGTCGAGCACCGGGTGGCCGGTCAACAGCGCATTGCCGAAGTCACCGTGGAGCAGGTCGTTGAGGTAAAGACCGAATTGGGTCCAGATCGGCTTGTCCAGGCCCATCGACCGGTACACCTGATCGTAGGTGGAACTGTCGGCATCCGGCCCGACTACCGCCAGCACGGGGTCGAGCGGCATGACCCGGCCGATGATGAACGTCAGGGCCAACAGGCCGAGCAAGGTCACCAGCACCGTACCGGCACGCCGGGCTGTGTTGGACGCGCGAGCGCCCATGACAGAGGCAGTCATAACAAACATAGTGAGCTCCTGATAATCGGTCAGCGCTTCTTGTAGACGTCTTTGTAGCGCGTGGTCGCGGCGGTATGGCCCTGGAAGTCGGCCACGTCGTCGTACACCACCACGGTGTCGGTCATTTGCGAGACCGGCAAAATGGCCCCGACCTGCTGATCGACCTGCTCCTGGATGTCGCGGTATTGGGCCAGTTGCTTGCCTGTGTCAGGCTCGACTTCCGCGCGCTCAATCAGCTGGTTCAGCTCAGGGCTGTAGAAGGACGTGCGCCAGCCCTGGAAGTTGGTGAGCTTGGCTTCATCGCGGTTATCCGGGTTGTACACCAGCGTACGCAGGCTGGAGTGCGGATGCCGCTCCGCGCCGCCACCGCCGCGGCCGACGATGATGTCGAAGCTGCGCTCACGCATCGCGCCGTAGATCTGGTTGCCCGTGCCGGTGATGATGCTGGCATCGATACCGGCTTGGGCCAGGGTCGACTGCAGGTTGGAGGCAATGTTGATAAACGGCGGTTCGGCGAGCACGCGGATGGTGGTCTTGAAACCGTTCGGGTAACCGGCCTCGGCCAGCCAGGCCTTGGCCTGCTTGACGTTGAGCGTGTAACCCGGATCCGGCAGGCGCGCGGCCAGGCCCAGCGGCAGCGGCCGTTGGTTGATCACGCCGTAATGGGGCATGACGGTCTGGTTGATGCCCTGGTAATCGATCAGCGCACGCACGGCCTTGCGCACACGCGCATCGGCAAACATCGGTTGCTTCACACTCAGGGCTACGTAGTACAGCGTGCCGCGCTGCAAGGTCTGGGTGCGGACCTTGTCGCTTTTCTGCAGGGCTTCGATGTCCGGCGCGGACATGCCTTTGGCGATGTCCAGGTCGCCGCGTTCGATCATCAGGCGTAACGACTGCGACTCGGTCATGTTGCGCATGACGATACGTTTGAGCTTGGCCGGACCGCCCCAGTACCCATCGAAACGGGTCATCAGGATCACGTCGTTGGCGCGCCAGTCATTGAGCACAAACGCACCGCTGCCGGCGGCGTGAGTCACCAGCCAGGCGGCGCCCATGTCGTTGTTTTTCTGGTGTTCGAGAACTTTTTTGCGATCGAGGATGAACGCACTCGGCGACGTCGCCAACGTATTGAGCACCAACAGCGGGTCGGTCGGCCGAGGCAGTTCGATCACGAAGGTCGCGGCATCCGTGGCACGCATGTAGCGCTCGACGTTCTCGGCGGTAAAGCCGTAGGCCTTCCAGGTGGAAGCCAGCGCCAGGTTGAGCTTGAGCACGCGCTGCAACGACCAGGCAACGTCTTCGGCACTCAGGTCATTGCCGGACTGGAATTTCACGCCGGTGCGCAGGTTGAACGTCAGGGTCTTGCGGTCATCACTGACCTGCCAGCGCTCGGCCAGCGCCGGTACCAGGCGATCCGGCTGGGCGACGTCCTGCACCAGCAACATGTCATAGAGGTTGGCGTTGATCTCCGACACGTCCAGGCCGGTGGCCGCCGCCGGGTCGAGGGACAGCAGGTTGATCATGCTCATGCCGACGATCAGCTGATCGGCCGGTGTCTTGGCAAAGCTTGCAGGTACGGCGGTAACGGCCAGGGCGGCGACGAATACCCGCGCCCACAGCGAGGGGAAAATGTTCATAACAAGAGTGCCTTTTTTATATTTATAGGGCTCTTGATCAGCCCGACTTATGCCGGACTGACCGTGTACACGTCAGAAGCTTTTAAGCGTATTGGTCTCGATGAAGTTGAAATCGATATCTTCACCCAGGCCCGGCAAGTCGGACAGGTGCACAAAACCGTCGCTGTCCATCGGGTCTACCAGACGCTTGAGGTAGGCCGGTACTTCGTCGTAATCCAGGTACGGGTGCAACAGGCCACGCTCATACCAGGTGCAGTTCTTGATCGCGCCGACGACAGCCAGGTTGGCGGCACCGTTGCCATGAATCTCGCAATCCATGCCGAAGGATTCAGCCAGGTGCGCAACCTTCAGGCACGGCGCAATACCGCCGACACCCGCCACACCGGCGCGCAAGATATCGCACACATCGTGCTTGACCCAACTGGCGCGGCTCAGGTGTTTGCCGGACAGGGTTTCCGGGCCCAGCACCGGAATGTCCAACTGCCCCGCCAGCCAGGCATAGGACTCGGCGGACTCTTCCATCATCGGTTCTTCGAACCAGGCGAAGTCGAGCTTCTCCAGCTCACGCCCGATGTACAGCGCTTCGGTGCGGCTGTACCAGTGATAACCATCGAGCATCAGGGCGATGTCCGGGCCGACTGCTTCGCGTACCGCAGCACAAGCCTGCACGTCGATGCGCGGGCTCGGGGCGAAGGACACCGGCGGCATCCAAGTGTGCAGCTTGATGGCCTTGTAGCCGCGCTGCACCAGGGTCTCGGCAAAACGCCCGTAGTCTTCAGGGGTCGCCAGGCCACCGGGCAGTTCGTCGCCACACATGGTGGAACCGTAGGCCGGCACTTTGTCGCGGAAACCACCAATCAACTTGTGTACCGGTACACCCAGTTTGCGCCCAGCCCAATCCCACAGGGCCTGCTCCACCAACGCCAAGGCGCGGTCGGTCAACTGGCTGGCACTGCCACGCTGCCAATGCGCGAGGTCATGCCAGATTTTTTCGCGATCGAAGGCGTTCTGCCCCACCAGCACTTTGCGCACGAAACCATCAAGCACATACGGGCGGATCAGTTCAGGGGCGCCGAAGGCATAACCCTCGTGACTGTCTTCGGTCTGGATGCGCAGCAAAGCCATCTGCGCCTGGGTGACATCACCCGGGTGCGCATGGCCGGCGCTGTCCACTGCGCGGCGGGTCGGGTAGGAAAATACCTGGACGTTGACTGCTGTGATTCTCATGGACGTCGTAAGCCTTCTTATTGGATTTGTGACGGAAGTGTCGTCTGTTGCGATCGATCATAGGTCATCGTACAACGCTTGAAAAGACCCAATAACCCGCCTCTCGCCTGCGTACATTTTCAGTAAATCCCGACAAAACCCTTATTTTTAAAGACAACCAAGGAATAACCAGGATTGCTGTAAAGCCCTATTCATTGGGCACATATATTTCAAAGTGTTTCAAAACCACCGATAACCCATAGACGAGTCGTCTTGTCGTACGATAACGTATATCGGCACCTTAGATGAGATCCATACGCAACAACGCACTGCCGTAGCAACCGTCAAACGACCCTAACAAAAACAAAAAAGAAGACCGTATGAACACCACCCTACGCACGCTCGTTACTGCCCTGACCCTCGGCCTGCCGCTGTATGTCAGCGCTGACTCTGCCAGCATCAACTACCGCCACCAGTTCACCGAGGAGGACAGCGCCCACGCTGACCGAATCAAGCTCAACTACCGCCTGGACAGCGGCCTGGGATTTGAAGCGGAAATGAAATACCGCACCGCCGGAGACCGTGAAGACGTTGCCTACGACAACATGGTCAACAACGGGCACGAGTTCACCGTGAGCTACAACTACAAACTCAGCGCGCAATCGACGTTGACCCCGGCGTTCCAGATGGACAGCTCGAAAGACTCGACCACCTACAAGTTCGGCCTCAAGTACAACTACAAGATCAACGACGCCTTCTACGCCGCCACGCGCTATCGCCTGGATGCCAAGAAGCTGGACCGCGATCAGGTCAACGAGGACTTGCCCGACCACATCAAGGATGACCAGACCACCCATCGTTTCGAGGGCTGGCTCGGCTACACGCCGGCCAGTAAGTGGGCGTACGAATATCAGTTCATCTACTTCAAGACTGACTACATCCGCTACGACAACAAGAAGAGCGATTACGAACAGAACCTGAGCGTCAAATACAAGCTCAACAAGGAATGGGCCCCGTTCATGGAGATTGGTGATGTGAAGGTCAACGCCACGTCCGAAGACCGCCAGGCGCGGTGGCGCCTGGGCATCCAGTACAACTTCATGTAAAGCCTCCACGACTTGCCTGGCGAGTGCGCATCGCTCGACAGGCAAGCCACCTGCATTCAGCGTTCAATGGAAGACCTGACCATGACCACACAACCCAAACCCTTCACGCGCATCTTGCTCACCGGCGCCGCCGGCGGCCTGGGGCAAATCCTGCGGAACACCTTGCACGCCCATGCCGGCATCGTCCGCGCCTCGGACATCAGCCCCATGGCGCCCAGCCGTGGTGAGCACGACGAAGTGATCACCTGCAACCTGGCCGACAAGGCCGCCGTTGCGGCGTTGGTCAACGGCGTCGACGCCATCGTTCACCTGGGCGGGATTTCCGTGGAGCGGCCGTTCGAGGAGATTCTCGACGCCAATATTCGCGGCACATTCCACATTTATGAAGCGGCGCGACAACAGGGGGTCAAGCGGATTGTGTTTGCCAGTTCCAACCACGTCACCGGTTTCTATCCCCAAGACGTTGAACTGGACGTGCACTCACCGCGCCGTCCGGATGGCTACTACGCCCTCTCCAAGGCCTACGGCGAAGACCTGGCGGCGTTCTACTTTCACCGCTACGGGATTGAAACCGTGAGTTTGCGCATCGGCTCGTCGTTCCCCGAGCCGCGCAACCGGCGGATGCTTTCGACGTGGCTTAGCTACACCGACCTGGACCATCTGGTGGCGCGCGCCCTGCTGGCCAAGGAAGTCGGGCACAGTGTGGTGTATGGCGTCTCGGACAATCGGGACCGCTGGTGGAGCACTCGGCACACGGAGCACCTGGGCTTTGCACCCAAGGACAGTTCGGAAGCGTTTCGCGCCAAGGTCGAGCAACAACCGCCAGCGCCGGCTGATGAACCAGGCAGCCGGCTTCAGGGCGGCGCATTCACCGCGGCGGGGCCGTTCGATAACTCGGCGGCGGCGGCTTCATAGGCCCGGCGCATACGCTCGCGACTGTTGGACAGGTGCAGGCGCATCGCCGCCCGAGCCGCATCGGCGTCACGGCGCAGGATGGCTTTGTAGATGTCCTCATGCTCACGACTCAAGCGCTCCAGGAAGGGCTCCTTGTTGTCGTTGGCCAAGCGTTTTGAGTGCAGGCGTGTGCGCGGCAGGATGTTGACCCCCAGGTGCAACATGATGTCGGTGAAGTAGCGATTGCCCGTGGCCAACGCGATCTGCTGGTGAAACTGAAAGTCTGCCGACACCGCATAGTCGGCACTCACCGCCCGCGAGTTCAGCGCATCCAGCGAGTCGCGCATCACCCGCAACTGCTCGTCGGTGCGCCCCACGCACGCCAGGCCGGCGGCCTCCACCTCCAGGCTGATGCGCAACTCCAGCACGGCCAGCACATCCTGCAAGGTCACGATGCTGTCCGGGTCGATGCGAAACCCGCTGGGGCTGGGGATATCCTTCACAAAGGTGCCGACGCCGTGCCGGGTTTCCACCAGGCCCGCGGCTTGCAGGCGCGAAATGGCCTCGCGCACCACCGTGCGGCTCACGCCATGTTCGGCCATCACTTCAGATTCGGTGGGCAGCTTGGTGGCACGCGGCAGCTCACCGGAACAGATGCGCCGGGAAAGCTCGGTGACCAGTTCTTCAGCCAGGCTGCGGTGCCGGCGGCGAACGGTGGGCTGGACGTTCGGGTTGTCCATCAAGAACGGGTATCTCGGTTAGCGGAGGAACGCGCATCATAGCGCATTCGGTTGTACGACAACCTTTCCTGTCCGTTCGCAGCGCCTTCGCCTACACGAAAGACTCTGCCAGGCCGCTCTCGACGGTTACTGAGCGGACTAAAAATGTGCAGGATTGCTCAACGCCTCGGTGCATGATCGGGCTATGATCGGCCGATATGAACCGGATGCCCAACGCCCCATGTCTGTTGATCTGCAAGCTCTCTACCCGAAACTGATCCACCTGATGCTGGATACGGTCTTTGTCGTCGACGGTGACAGCCAGATTGTCTTCGTCAGCGATGGCTGTGAGGCCCTGCTCGGCTACCGTGCCGACGAACTGATCGGCACCCTGATCACCCACTACATGCACCCTGAAGACCTGGCGCGCACCCGGGCCTCCATTGTGCGGGTCATGAATGGCCAATCCCATGTCGACTTCCGCAACCGCTACATACGCAAGGATGGCAGTGTCGTGCACATCCTGTGGGCGGCCTTCTGGTCCCAAGAAGTGCGCGCGCGCATCGGGGTCGCACGGGACGTGACCGCGCTCACCCAGGCCGAAGAAGAACTGCGCTTCCTTGCCCATCATGATCCGCTGACCGCCCTGACCAACCGGTCACTGTTCAATGATCGGCTGGACCGCGCCCTGCACCTAGCACAGTCCCACAACCGCAACTTGGCGTTACTGTTTCTGGACGTCAATGATTTCAAGGGCATCAACGATGTGCATGGCCATGCCATGGGCGATCGGGTGCTGTGTGTGATTGCCCGACGGTTGGAACGCTGCGTGCGCGAGAGCGACCTGGTGGCGAGGATGGGCGGTGATGAGTTCACGGTGCTGCTGACGGACATCCCGTCGCGGGAGGCTATTTCTGCCAAGGTGGTGCAGATACTCGCGGTCATGGCCGAGCCGCTGGGCCCAGAGTTTGGCGGGGTAGTGATGCCGTCCTGCAGTATCGGCGTGGCGGTTTATCCCCAGGACGGAGAGGACGCCGATAGCCTGCTCAGCCATGCGGACGGAGATATGTACCGGGTAAAAAGGCGCCGATTTGCGGCTGAGTGACAAGGCGGTTTTTCGCATCGGGCAGGTCGGTCACCCGCCCAATGCAGAACCCCTCGGACGCTTATAGCCGACAGGCATTGACCTGCGGTACCCGACCGCGCCAGGGCTGGGCCCGCTCCAACTGCCCCGCGAGGGCAAACAAGGTACTTTCTTCGCCAAAGCGCGCGGCGAAATGAGCGCCCATCGGCAAGCCGGCAGCGCTCCAGTACAACGGCACCGACATCGCCGGTTGCCCGCTGGCATTGAACAGTGCCGTGAACGGCGAGTAGCTGTGGAACTGTTCAATCAGATCTTCCAGGCTCAGACGGTCGTCTTGCAGGTCCAGCTCACCGATTGGCACCGGCTCGCGTGCCAGGGTCGGCGTGAGGATCAGGTCGTAATCCTGCATGAACACCGCCAACTGCCGACCCAAGGCATGAATCCACTCCACGGCCCCCGCGTACTGCGCACCACTGACATCGCCCTTGCTGCGCAAAATGATGCGGGTGCGAGCTTCCAGCTCTTCAGGCTGCACAGCGAAACCGCGCATCTGGCCCAACACATCAACATAGTGGCGAGTACTTGCACCAATGATGGTGAAGACCTGATCAAGAAACGTCGGCAACACCACCGGCAAGCTGACCGGTTCAACGCGGTGGCCCAGGGATTCACACAACCTGGCGGCCTGGCGCACGGCTTCCACACTTTCGCTGGAAGTCGGCCAAGGCCCGAGGTGCTCAACCAGGGCGATGCGCAGCGGCCGGGGATCACGCTGCAGCGCGGTGACATAGGGCTGTGCCTGCAGCGGCGCAGCATAAGGTGCGCCCAGGTCGATCCCGGCCGTGGCATCCAACAGCGCGGCGCTGTCACGCACCGACAAGGTAATCGCATGGGGGGTGCCCATGCCGGCCCAGCCCTCGCCGATCATCGGCCCGGACGGCAACAGCCCACGGCTGGGTTTGAAGCCGAACACCCCACAGCAGGACGCCGGCACGCGCAAGGAACCGCCGCCATCGTTGCCATGGGCAAACGGTACGACGCGCGCCGCCACCAAGGCTGCCGCGCCGCCGCTGGAACCGCCGGCACTGTGGCCGATATTCCAGGGGTTGCGTGTGGCGCCAAAGCGGTTGGACTCGGTGGAGTACGACGTGCCGAACTCGGGTGAGGTGCTGGTGCCGAGAATCACACACCCGGCACGACGGATACGGCTTACATGTTCAGCTTCAAAGTCAGCGCGAGCGCCTCCCAACGCCTGCGAGCCATTGGTCATCGCCGCGCCGTTAACCGGTGAAAACAGGTCCTTGATCAAGGTCGGTACCCCGGCAAACACACCGTGGCCGGGGCGCGATGCGCGTGCCGACTGCCGCGCCGAATCGTAAAGCCGCTCGGCCACCGCGTTCAGCTGCGGTTCGACCCGTTCGATACGCTCAATCACCGCTTCCAGCAGCTCGGCGGGCTGCACCTCACCGCGCCTGACCCATTCGGCCAAACCGGTGGCGTCCTCGCTGTCCAGCAGGTTGTGGATGTCCATGTTCGTCTCCTATTGATTATGAATGACTTGATCCGAATGCCTGGGTCAGCGCTTTGCGCCGTGCTTGCAGGCCTGCCAGTGCCCAGGCCAGGGCCGAGGCAAAACTGGCACAGGCCAGCCACAGGATTGAACGACGTACGTCACCCGAGTAAACGCTGAGCAAGGCCACCACCAGCGGGCTGACAAATTGACCAAAATACAGAAACGCCGTGAACCCACCCAAGCCGCGCCCACGGGTTTTCGCGCTCAGGGCATTCATCACCGGCGCCATCGCGTTGGGCACCAGCAGCCCGGCGCCCAGGCCATGGATCAGCACTGCCACAAACACCATGCTGTAGCTCGGTGCGCGCATCAGCAGCCACAATCCCAGGCCCAACAGGCTCAGCAACAGCGCATTGCAGCCGGGGATACCGATGCGTCGGCGCAGCAGCGGCCAGGCTAACGAACCACCTAGGGTTGCCAGCAGACTGCCCCCCGCCGACAGCCCGATCATCGTGCTTGAAGTAATGCCGAGGCTGACGAGTAAAACCGGCGCCTGGATCGGCACGATAAAACTCAGCACCATCCCACTGAGGATCAGCAGATAACCGAGCACCAGGGGCAGCACGGCCACCCTGCCCTGTTCAGCCACCTCGGCGGGCTGGCGAGCGGCTGCGGCGGGCTCCCACAGCACCTTGATCATCATCGGCACCAACAACAGTGGCAGCAGGTACAGCAGGAATGGCAGGCGCCAGGAGTGTTCGCCCAACGCGCCGCCCACAACATAGAACAGCGAGCCGACCAAACCGATGGTGACCACCTGCCGGTTGATATAGCGCAACCGCTCCTCGCCGTGCCAATAGTCGGCAATCAGCGTGGCGCAACAGGTCATCACCGCAGCCTCCGCCGCACCGAACAATAGGCGCACGCCGACGATGGCGGGCAAGTTATCCAGCAGCGCCGGGATAGCCCCGAGCACGGCATACAACAGGGTGGCGATCACCAGCAACGCCTTGCGCCCGACCCGGTCGGCCAACCAGCCGGCCAGCGGCGCGCACAGCGCAATCGCCAGTGCCGGCCCGGTGACCGCCAACGGCACCAACAAGTCGGCACGCGGTTCCAGCGCACCGAACTCGGCGCCCAGCTTGGGCAGGATCGGCGCCACCATGGCCGCGCCCATGATGGTCAGGCTGCTGCCCAGCATCAGCACCAGCCCTTCACGGCGCCCGGTGGCTTGCCGTGGTGATGGGGAATCGGAATGTGATGAGTTCATGGCCAGCCCCTTAGAAACTTTGAGAAATGCGCAGCGCCACGGTGTAACCCTCGGCACGGTTGCGGGCATCGGTTTCCTTATAGGCATGCAGCCACACGGGCGGCAGGCCGGGCTTGAAATAACTCACTGCAGGACCGACAGCCAGCACCCGCGCGCGGTTGCCCGATTGCAGCCCGGGCGCGTCGTCATCGCTGAACTGGCGGTAGTAATAGCCACCCAGGCCAAGAGTCCACGGCCCCACGTGCTGGCCCACGGCAAACTCGTGACGGTACTCGACACCGTTCTTGTAATCGGTCGCGGGGTTACGGGTATTGACGTCGACTTCAAAGCTGGAAGAAACCTCGAAGCCACTGTCGGTGGTGTAGGTGGCGTTGACGATCGGCGAGAACGTCCAGTGATTGAGCCCTGGAGAAATCAAACGATTCTTGTCGTAGTCACCGGTGGGCGTCTGGATCTGCAACTGCGTGTTGATAAACAGATTCGGCGACAGGTTCCACTGCAGGATCACCGGCAACAGTTGCACGTCGGCCATTCGAAACGGATCGGCCTCCAGGCTCAGCGGCCCCACCGGCGTCTGCACCTTGACGGAAGCGTCCATCTTGAAAAACGGCACCACGGCGCCGAAACCATAGGTGGCGCCCAATACGGTGTAATCGGTCATGCGCATATAGGCAACGCCGATGGACAACACATCCAGTGAGAAGTGGTTGTCGACAGCGCGCCCTTGGCGATCCTTCTGCACGTTGGCCGAATAGAATGCCGTGCGCAGCCCTACAGTTCCGAAAGGCGTGGCCGGCGGCATCATCCCTGCGCCAAAGTCATAGACACCGACGGCCGTCGTCGGCGCACCGTTCTCGGTGGCCTGGACACTGGCGCAGCAACCCAGCAGACCCAGGGTGAACAGCGTCATGCGTGCGGCGCTTGCGTTATTGTTATGAATCATCGAATGCCCCTCCCATCAAGTGGTGTGGGCCATCCTAGTAACGCGCGACGTGAGCCGGTTATCCGTTTTCAGCAGAGTTGCGTGCGGCGCAGGGTCTGTGAAGGGCTTTCGCCAAACAGGGTGCGGTAATCGCTGGAAAACCGGCTCAAATGCCAGAAACCCCAACGCGCAGCCACTTCCTGGACGCCATGGGCCTGGGTGCTCGTTCGCAGTTCGCGGCGCACTGCATTGAGGCGCAGTGCACGCAGATAAGCCACCGGGTTGATGCCCAGGGTTTCCTGAAAACAGTATTGGAGTTTGCGCCGGCTGGCGCCGATGTGATTGCACAGATCGAGGATCGACAGCGGTTCGTCGAGGTGACTCAACGCGTACTCGCGGGCGCGGTCGACCATCCTTTTGCGCGCCGTGGGGTTGAGGGGTGGCGCCTGGTCCGGCGCGATCAACTCCAGCACATGCAGCATCACCGCATCGCGTATGTCGCGCCGGATCGAATCGTGCCCCAGCACGGCATCACGGCCCTGATCGCAGCCTGCCAATTCATCGAACAACGCCGCGAGGTCACGTTGCACGGATGAATGGCCCAAGCGGTAACACTTGGGAAGATCGGTAATTCGAAACTGACTGCCTTGACGCTCCAGCACATGTTCGAGTGCGTGCTCTTCGATGGCCACGCCGAGCAGATCCAGGTGCTGTGGGGTGTGCAGTTCGGGAAGATTTTCACCGTGGGCCACCAACAGGCTGGGCTCGTGGATCGGGTGCCCCGAGCAATACACCGGGCCGTCGGCATTCAAGGGAATGCTGAAGGTGATTGCGCCTTTCCAGGCCGCGCCCCGTTTGATCATGGCCTGGTTAGAGCGGTCGCGCACCAGTTGCATCCAGTCCGAACGGAACGCCACCAACTCACCGGTAAAGGGGCCGGGGGATAACTGATCGTAGCGAACCTGCCAGCCGTCCATATTGCGCGCGTGTTCATCGATGTCGCTGGTCAGAAAACGCTGGAGGGGTAGCGTCGGTGCAAGCACCACCGAGGCCACAGGCGTCAGCACATTATTATTGTTCATTGACCCAACCTTTTTCAGTTGCAAGGCTTACAGGTCATATCGCACGCAAGTTCCATTCCGAACCCAGGGCAGCTCGTGCAGGTGTGCCGAAAACGGATAGTGAGGATTGGCGGCCGCGATACCTTCAACGGGAAAATACGTTCACCTATTAATGAAATATTGGCGCGTTCAAGGCTTGATGTTTTTCAGCTCATTGAGCAAGCCCAGCAACTGCTCCATTTTCTCGGCGCCAAACTGCTCTTCGATTTTCTGGTAGTTGCTTTCCATGCCCTCGCTCATGGAGACGAAGCATTGCTGGCCGCGCTCGGTGAGGCCCACAAATACCCGGCGTTGGTCCTGGCTGGACTTCTGCCGACGCACCAGGCCGTCGCGCTCCAGGCGGGTCAGCACACCGGTCATGCTCGGCTTGAGGATGCAGGCCTGCTGGGCGAGCTGATGGCTTTCGAGTTCGCCCTGCTGGCGCAGGATGCGAATGACCCGCCACTGTTGCTCAGTCAGTTCATGCTTGTTCAGGGCCGGGCGGAAGAAAGCCATTGCGGCTTCACGGGCTTGCAGCAGGGTCAGTGTCAGCGAAGGTCTGGGGTTGGCCATGACGGCACCACTTGAATGGGCGAGTCGGCAGCTTAGTGTCGCCGGCCAGCGGCTGCAAGCGGCGTTGGCGCTGTGAAAAGTACAATCGGTTCCGCGTAAAAGCCATTCTGTCGCGGCGCGCCGATGCGCATGATGATCCCTACAAGATCAACAAGACCAAGGCGCGAAGCCCCTATGCCTGGCTCAACGCAAACCCGATTGGCGCTGGCGGTACTCCCCCGGCGTGAGCTGTGCGTAACGCTGGAAAAAACGACTGAAATAGGCCGGATCCTTGAACCCCAACTGATAGCAGATCTCGTTGGCCGAGCTCCCGGTAAACAGCAGCAGGCGCTTGGCTTCCTGCATCAGGCGCTCCAGGATCAGGCGCTTGGACGGCAGGTCGGCAATGCGTCGGCACACATCATTGAGCCGTGCTTCTGTCACCCCAATGCCCTGGGCATACCGCGACAACGGCCAGTGTTGCTGATAGTGCACTTCGATCAGCTCATTGAAGCGGTGGAAGATTTTCAAGTCTTCGTGCCTGGCGGGCGTGGCTTTCAACGAGTGGGAGCACAGCCGCAACAGGCTGATCATGATCAACCGCGTCAGGCTGTCCAGGGCCGCGCTGCGCCCGGAACGCTGGGCTTTCACTTCTTCGCTCAGTTCCTCGAACAAATAATCCAAGCGGCGGATATCCCCCGCGTATTGCGGCTCCAACTGCGCCAGGGCGACACACGCGGCCGGCAATTGCGCACCGGCCGGTGCCAGGCTGGCGTCGGCTTCGATCAGTTGCCACACCAGCTGCTGACGCACCGTCAGCACGTGCCCGTCACTGTCGGCCTCGGTCACAAACGAGTGCGGGACCGTGGGTGGCGTGAGGAAGAACATCGGCCCGGATTCGACGTATTGCTGGTCGTCCAGGTACACGCGCACGGTGCCGCTTTTTACGTAGTGAACCTGGAAAAACCGGTCATGCCGGTGAACGGGCATGTTGCGCCCGAAGAAATCCGCCAGGTTCGCCAGTTTGTCGTAGTGGACTTCAGCGTCGCTGTAGCGCTGGTCGTACACCTGGCCAATGTTGATGTTCGGGATGGGTTGACGGTCGCTCATCGCACGCTACTCGTTTTTATTGTGATTGCTGCAGTGCAGCAGCGCTCATCCTGCACCGATTTGGGCGGCACAACCACCGCACAAACAGTCTGCCACCCTTGACGATAGTTAACATCTTAATTATAACTGTTAACACATTAACTAAATACAGGGCCCCCACGGCTCTGCCAGGAGAAAGCATGAGCCGCGCCTTGCATGACGTCGCGACTGGCACCCTTTTCGGTGTCGCGCTGAACTACCAGGGGCTGCTCAAGCAGCGCCTCGCCGAGTTCGAACAGCCGCCGTATCAGAAACCGCCGGTCAAACCGGTGCTGTTCATCAAGACGCCCAACACCCGCAACCAGCACGGCGCCGAGGTGGTGCATCCAGGCCAGGGCGAACGCTTGCAGCCTGGGCCGGCATTGGGGGTGGTGATGGGCAAGAGCGCCAGCCGCGTCAGCCCGGCCGAAGCCCTCGATTACGTGGCTGGCTACACCCTCGTCAATGAGTTCAGCCTGCCGGAAGACAGCTACTACCGCCCCGCCGTCAAAGCCAAATGCCGCGATGGTTTCTGCGCCATCGGGCCCGAGCTGATACCCACGGCGCAGGTCTCGAACCCGCACAATCTCGCGATCACCCTGTACGTCAACGGCGAGATTCGCCAGCAAAACACCACGGCCAACTTCGTGCGCAACATTCCATTGCTGATCGCCGAGATCAGCGAATTCATGACCCTGCACGCGGGCGATGTGCTGATAACCGGCACTCCCGAAGGCCGGGTGGATGTGCAGCCTGGCGACACCGTGGAGGTCGAGATCAGTGGCCTGGGCCGCCTGGTCAATCACATCAAGGCGGAGGAGCTCTCATGAAACACGCCCGTATTCGCTTTGAAGGTGAAGTCCATTCGGTACAGGTCGAAGCTGAAAACGCCGTACGCCTGGCTGACGGCCGCCTGCTGGCCGAAGACCAGGTGCAATGGCTGCCACCGGCGACCGGCAGCATGTTCGCCCTGGGCCTGAACTATGCCGACCACGCCGCTGAACTGGCTTTCAAGCCGCCGACCGAACCGCTGGCCTTCATCAAGTCCGTGGGCACGTACACCGGCCACAACCAGGTGACCTGGCGCCCGGATAACGTCGCCTACATGCACTACGAGTGCGAACTGGTGGCCGTCATCGGCAAGCCGGCGCGCAACGTCAAGCGCGAAGACGCCCTGGATTACCTGGCGGGCTACACCGTGTGCAACGACTACGCCATTCGCGACTACCTGGAAAATTACTACCGGCCCAACCTGCGCGTGAAAAACCGCGACGCCACCACGCCTGTTGGCCCGTGGATCGTCGATGTAGCCGATGTGCCGGACCCAGGCAACCTGAAACTGCGCACCTGGATCAACGGCGAGCTGCGCCAGGAAGGCAGCACCCAGGACATGATTTTCGACATTCCCTACCTGATCGAATACCTGTCCAGCTTCATGACCTTGCAACCCGGCGACATGATCGCCACCGGCACGCCCGAAGGCCTGGCGGACGTCGTGCCTGGC
The DNA here is from genome assembly GCF_024809815.1 of Pseudomonas sp. BIGb0381. NCBI lineage: Bacteria > Pseudomonadati > Pseudomonadota > Gammaproteobacteria > Pseudomonadales > Pseudomonadaceae > Pseudomonas > Pseudomonas sp. BIGb0381. The sequence continues at coordinate 164,822 of NZ_JANUEN010000009.1, read as the reverse complement.
GATGAAGTGATTGTGGAAGTCGAAGGCGTAGGCCGCCTGGTGAACCGAATTGTCAGCGAAGCGGCGTTCTTCAGCGCCCGTAAAGAGGCTTGAGCAGCATGATCAAACATTGGATCAACGGCCGTGAGGTCGAAAGCAAAGACGTGTTCGTCAACTACAACCCGGCCACCGGCGAAGCCATCGGCGAAGTGGCCAGCGGCGGTGCCGAGGAAGTCGCGCAAGCCGTGGCCGCAGCCAAGGAAGCCTTCCCGAAATGGGCCGGCACCCCGGCCAAGGAACGTGCGCGCTTGATGCGCAAGCTAGGTGAACTGATCGAACAGAACGTGCCGCACCTGGCCGAACTGGAAACCCTCGACACCGGCCTGCCGATCCACCAGACCAAAAACGTATTGATTCCCCGCGCCTCGCACAACTTCGACTTTTTCGCCGAAGTCTGCACGCGCATGGACGGCCACAGCTACCCGGTCGATAACCAGATGCTCAACTACACCCTGTACCAGCCGGTGGGTGTCTGCGCGCTGGTCTCGCCATGGAACGTGCCGTTCATGACGGCCACCTGGAAGACCGCGCCATGCCTGGCCCTGGGCAATACCGCCGTGCTGAAAATGTCCGAGCTGTCGCCGCTGACCGCCAATGAACTGGGGCGCCTGGCGGTGGAGGCCGGCATTCCAAAAGGCGTGCTCAACGTCATCCAGGGTTACGGCGCGACCGCCGGTGACGCCCTGGTGCGCCACCCCGATGTACGCGCGATTTCATTCACCGGCGGCACCGCCACCGGCAAGAAGATCATGCAGACCGCCGGGCTGAAAAAGTACTCCATGGAACTGGGCGGCAAGTCGCCGGTGCTGATCTTCGAAGATGCCGATCTGGAACGTGCCCTCGACGCCGCGCTGTTCACCATCTTCTCGCTCAACGGCGAACGCTGCACCGCCGGCAGCCGGATCTTTATCCAGGAAAGTGTGTACCCGCAGTTCGTCGCCGAGTTCGCCGCGCGCGCCAAACGCCTGATCGTCGGTGACCCGCAAGACCCGAAAACCCAGGTCGGCTCGATGATCACCCAGGCCCATTACGACAAGGTCACCGGCTACATCAAGATCGGCCTCGAAGAAGGCGCCACCCTCCTCGCCGGTGGCCTGGAGCGCCCGGCCAACCTGGCGGCGCACCTGAGCAAAGGCCAGTTCATCCAGCCCACGGTGTTCGCTGACGTGAACAACAATATGCGTATCGCCCAGGAAGAAATCTTCGGCCCGGTGGTGTGCCTGATTCCGTTCAAGGACGAAGCCGAAGCGCTGCAGCTGGCCAACGCCACCGAGTACGGCCTGGCGTCTTACATCTGGACCCAGGACATCGGCAAAGCGCATCGTCTGGCCTATGGCATCGAAGCGGGCATGGTATTCATCAATAGCCAGAACGTGCGCGACCTGCGCCAGCCGTTCGGCGGTGTGAAGGGCTCCGGCACCGGCCGTGAAGGCGGCCAGTACAGCTTTGAGGTGTTCGCTGAGATCAAGAACGTGTGTATCTCGATGGGCAGCCATCACATTCCACGCTGGGGCCTCTGAGCAACACCCGAAGCCCCTAAGAAAACAACAACAATTTCAGGAGAATCATCATGGGCGAAGTCGTCCTGGCGGCGAAAATCTGTCACGTTCCCTCGATGTATTTGTCGGAGCTGCCTGGCAAGCACCACGGCTGCCGCGAAGCGGCGATTGCCGGGCACAAGGAAATCGGTCGGCGCGCCCGCGAGCTGGGCGCCGATACCGCCGTGGTGTTCGACGTGCACTGGCTGGTCAACAGCGCCTATCACGTCAACAGCGGCAAGCACTTCAAAGGCATCTACACCAGTAACGAACTGCCGCACTTCATCAAGAACATGGCGTACGAATACCCCGGCTGCCCGGAGCTGGGCGAGCTGATCGCCGCCGAGGCCAACGCCGCCGACGTGCGCACCCTGGCCCACAACATCCCGAGCCTGGAACTGGAATACGGCACCCTGGTACCGATGCGCTACATGCACATGGGCGTACCGGACGAGCAGACATTCAACGTCGTTTCGATTGCCGCCTGGTGTGCCTGGCATCGCCTGCAAGACAGCTTCACCTTCGGCGCCGCCGTGCGCCGGGCCATCGAGAAGAGCGACCGCAAAGTCGTGGTGCTGGCCTCGGGGTCGCTGTCGCACCGTTTCTCCGACGACCGCAATGCCGAAGCCAATATCCATAACTGGACGCGCGAGTTCGACAAACAGGTCGACCTGCATGTGGTGGAACTGTGGCGCCAGGGCCGCTGGAAAGAGTTCTGCGCCATGCTCCCGGACTACGCCGAGCATTGCTTTGGCGAAGGCAAGATGCACGACACCGCCATGCTCCTGGGTTTGCTCGGCGGGCCGGACTACGACAAGCCGGCCGAGATCATCACCGCGCCTTTCGGTAGCTCGGGCACCGGGCAGATCAACGCCATTTTCCCTGTTTGACCGCATGGCCGCGCGGCATCCCCGCGCGGCCTGAAGGAGCCGTTCATGCCCCACTTCATCGCTGAATACACCGACAACATCGAACAGCAGGCAGACCTGCCGGGCCTGTTCGAAAAAGTCCACGCCAGCCTGGGCGACAGCGGCGTGTTTCCCCTGGGCGGCATCCGCAGCCGTGGCGTGCGCCTGGACACCTGGCGCATGGCCGACGGCAAGCATGACTACGCCTTCGTGCACATGACGTTGAAGGTCGGCCATGGCCGCGACCTGGCGACACGGCAGCACGTCGCCGAGCGCCTGTTCGAGGTCATCACCCAGCACTTCGCCGATCTTCAGGCCCAGCGCCTGCTGGCCTTGTCGTTTGAAATGATCGAACTGCACGAGCAACTCAACTTCAAGCAGAACAACGTGCATGCGTTCCTCAAGGCGCAGGTCGGTTAAGACACCCTGCCCGTTCACACCCTCGGCCTCTCAGATAAAAAGTATAAAACCATGAGCACAGCCCATACCGCCGACAACCTCGGCCAGGTCGCACGCGACCGTACTCACAGCACCATCACCTGGCGGCTGATGCCGTTGTTGCTGATCTGCTACCTCTTCGCCCATCTCGATCGCATCAACATCGGCTTCGCCAAGATGCAGATGAGCGCGGACTTGAACTTCAGCGACACCGTCTATGGCTTCGGCGCCGGCCTGTTCTTCGTGGCCTACGCGCTGTTCGGCGTGCCCAGCAACATGGCCCTGGACCGAGTGGGCCCCAGGCGTTGGATTGCCACGCTGATGGTGGTGTGGGGGGTGCTGTCGACCTGCATGTTCCTGATCGACAGCGCCATGGGTTTCTATGTGCTGCGCTTTTTGCTGGGGGTGGCCGAGGCCGGTTTCTTCCCGGGCATCCTGGTGTTTCTAAACCGCTGGTACCCGGCCGGCCGTCGCGCTCAGGTTACCGCCCTGTTTGCCATCGCAGTGCCGATGGCCGGGGTAATCGGTGGTCCGCTTTCCGGCGGCATCCTTGAACACTTTCACGACCTGGGCGGCCTGCGCGGCTGGCAATGGATGTTCGTCATCGAAGGCGCCCCCGTGATTCTTCTCGGGCTGGTGGTGCTCAAGTGCTTGCCGGACAGCTTCGAGACGGTCAAGTGGCTGGCGCCGGAACAGAAGCAACAACTGCGCGAGCAACTGCACCGGGAAGAACACCGCAAATCGATCACCTCGTTTTCGGCGATTCTCAGCAACCCGCAGGTGTGGCTGCTGGTGGCGGTGTACTTCGCGGTGATGCTGGCGGTCAACACCCTGGCGTTCTGGATGCCGACGTTGATCCACGGCGCCGGCATCGGCAGCGACGGCAAGGTCGGCCTGCTCAGTGCGGTGCCGTACCTGGCCGGGTGCTTCTTCATGATTGGCTGTGGGCGCTCGTCCGACCGCCAGCGTGAACGCCGCTGGCACCTGTGCGTGCCCTTGCTGATGTCGGCCGCCGGTATTGCCATCGCCGGGCTCGCCCCCGCCAACCCGACCGTGGTGCTGGGCGGCTTGATTCTCGCCGGCATGGGCGCCAGCGCGGCGTTGCCGATGTTCTGGCAATTGCCCCCGGCGTTCCTGTCCAACAGCACCCAAGCCGCCGGGATCGCCCTGATCAGTTCGTTCGGCAGCATCGCGTCGTTCTTCGCGCCCTACCTGATCGGCTGGATGCGCGACACCACCCAGAGCGCCAGCCTGGCCCTGTACGTCCTGGCGCTGCTCATTGCTCTCGGTGGCTTGCTGGTGCTGCGCACCCGAGCGGCCATCGTCAACCCTCAATAAGAGACTCTTGCCATGCTTGATCAATCACTCATTTTGCAAGCCGCCGCGCGCCTCGACCAGGCCGAACGTTCACGCGAGCAGGTGCGCCAGTTTTCCCTCGATCACCCGGCGATCACCCTCGACGACGCCTATGCCATCCAGCGCGCCTGGGTCGCGCAAAAAATCAAGGACGGGCGCAAGCTGGTCGGCCACAAGATCGGCCTGACCTCCCGGGCCATGCAGGTCTCGTCCAACATCACCGAGCCGGATTACGGCGCGTTGCTCGATGACATGTTCTTCGATGAAGGCACCGACATCCCCTTCGAGCGCTTTATCGTGCCGCGCGTCGAGGTGGAGCTGGCATTTATCCTGGGCAAACCGCTCAAGGGGCCGAACGTGACGGTGTTCGATGTGCTCGACGCCACCGAATGGGTAATCCCGGCGCTGGAGATCATCGATGCGCGCATCCAGCAGATCGACCCGCACACCAAGGCGACCCGCAAGGTGTTCGACACCATCTCCGACAACGCCGCCAACGCCGGCGTGGTCATGGGCGGGCGGGCCGTGCGCCCCACCGAGATCGACTTGCGCAAGGTGCCGGCGGTGCTCTACCGCAATGGCGTGATCGAAGAGTCCGGCGTCTCCGCCGCCGTGCTCAATCACCCGGCCAAGGGCGTGGCCTGGCTCGCAAATAAACTGGCCGCCTATGACGTCACCCTGCAACCCGGGCAAATCATCCTGGGTGGCTCCTTCACCCGCCCGGTGGCGGCCAACCCTGGCGATACCTTCCATGTCGACTACGACATGCTCGGGTCGATTGCCTGCCGATTCGTTTAACGGGAGAGTGCCCATGGACATGCCTATCAACACCTTCAAACATCGCCTGCACAGCGGTGAAGCCCAGATCGGCCTATGGCTGGGTCTGGCCGATGCCTATTGCGCGGAACTGGCCGCCAATGCCGGTTTCGATTGGCTGCTGATCGACGGCGAACATGCGCCCAACGACCTGCGCGGCATGCTCGGCCAGCTCCAGGCCGTGGCGCCCTACCCTAGCCATCCGGTGATTCGCCCGGTGATCGGCGACACCGCGTTGATCAAGCAAGTGCTCGACATTGGCGTACAGACCTTGCTGGTGCCCATGGTGGAGAGCGCAGAACAGGCGCGGGAACTGGTGAGAGCCATCCACTATCCACCCCACGGCGTACGTGGTGTCGGCAGTGCTCTGGCCAGGGCTTCACGCTGGAACAGCATTGCCGGCTACCTCGACAAAGCCGATGAGCAGATGTGCCTGCTGGTGCAGATCGAAAACCGCGAAGGCCTGGCCAACCTGGATGCGATTGCGGCGGTGGAAGGCGTCGACGGTGTGTTTATCGGGCCGGCAGACCTGAGCGCCTCGATGGGCCATCGCGGCAACCCCGGCCACCCTGAGGTGCAGGCGGCAATCGAAGACGCCATCGCGCGCATCCGCAGCGCCGGCAAAGCCGCCGGCATTCTCAGCGCCGACCAGGCACTGGCCCGACGCTACATCGACCTGGGCGCGGCGTTCGTGGCGGTGGGCGTGGACACCACCGTGCTGATGCGCGGGCTGCAAAGCCTGGCGGCGGCCTTCAAGGATTCACCGGCGCCTGCCAGCGCGGCCGGCGCTATCTATTAGGGAGTGCGAACGAAAAGTGACCTGTGGCGAGGGAGGCCCGCTCGCCACAGGCTTATCTGACCGACATGCCGGCCTCGGCTCAGCGCTTGAGGGTTTTCAGCTCGTTGAGCAAGGTCAGCAACGTCTGCAACTTCTCCTCGCCAAACCCCGCCTGCAAGCGCTGGTAATTGGCTTCCATGCTCTGGCTCATCGAGTCGAAACAGGCTTGGCCCTTCTCGGCCAGCCGCACCAGCACGCGGCGTTGATCCTGTTGCGCCTTGCGCCGCTCCACCATGCCCGCCGCTTCCATACGCACCAGCACCCCGGTCATGCTCGGCTTGAGGATGCACGCCAGCTCGGCCAACCGGTTGATCTCAAGCTCATCGTGCTGGTTCAAGATCCGAATGACCCGCCATTGCTGCTCGGTCAACCCGTGTTGATTGAGCGAAGGACGAAAAAACCCCATGGCGGCTTCACGCGCATGGAGCAAAGTGAGGGTCAGGGATTGGCGCGGTTTGGACATGGGGGGTGGCGTCGCAATTAGTTAACAGATTAACAACATTCTAGCATTGGCAATTGTTCCCCGTGTGCGGCTTTACCGCGCGACCGGATTCAGGGTTGATTATTGGCAGCCACGGTCAAGAGCGGCGGCACACAGAATCAAGACACCTACCGCTCGGAAGGCACTTAATACACCCCAACAGGTACAGAGCTTCTTGTCGGCTCTGCAGTGAGTTTCCCTTCACTTTTCCAGGCTGCGCCATGATCAATATCGAAACGCCGACCTACTACTCGGCAACCAAGAAATACAACCTCAGCTTCCCCTCCCTCGAACAGGACGTGGAAGCCGATGTGGTGGTGATTGGCGGCGGTTTCTCCGGCATCAACACCGCACTGGAACTCGCCGAAAAAGGCATCACCAATATTGTGGTGCTCGAAGCGCGCTACCTGGGCTTCGGCGGTACGGGCCGCAATGGCGGGCAGATCATGGCAGGGATCGGCCATGACCTGGAGAAGATCAAGCAACAAGTCGGCGACGAAGGCCTGCGCCAGATCTTTGAAATCAGCGAGCTGGGCGCCGGCATCATCAAGGATCGCATCGCCAAGTACGCGATCGACGCCGACTTCTGCCACGGCTACGGCTACATGGGCTTCAACGCCCGCCAGGAAAAAACCCTGCGCGCCTGGGAGAAGGACTTCAAGTCGATCAACACCCAGGACGAAATCCGCTTTATGGCGGGGTCCGAGGTCAAGCAGATCATTGGTTCAGACGCCTATACCAGCGCGCTGCTGCACATGGGCGGCGGGCACGTGCACTCGCTGAACCTGCTGCTGGGCGAAGCCAAGGCCCTGGCCGGCCACGGTGTGCGCATCTTTGAGCACAGCCCGGCGCTGGAAGTCAGTTATGGCGAACGCATCACCGTGCGCACCGGCCGAGGCTCGGTCAAAGCCTCCAAGTTGCTGTGGGCCTGCGACAGTTTTCTCAACAAGCTGGAACCGGAACTGCACAAGACCACCGTCAATACCTATGCCTTCCAGTTGATGACCGAGCCGTTGTCGGACGAGATGATCAACCGCATCAGCCCGATACGCGGCGCCTACAGCGATATTCGCCCGGTGATCGACTACTACCGGGTCACCAACGAAAACCGCTTGCTGTTCGGTGCCGCCACGCCTTTCGTCGAGCACATCCCGCTGGACCTCAAAGCCTGGAACCGCAACCTGATGCTGAAGATTTTCCCCTACCTCAAGGACGTGAAGATCGACCTGGCGTGGGGCGGGCCGATGGCGACCGGGGCCAACCTGTTCCCGCAGATCGGCACGCTCAGCGGGCGCCCGAATGCCTTTTATGTGCAGGGCTACGCCGGCTTCGGGGTCACGCCCAGCCACATCATCTGCAAGGTCCTGGCCGAGGGCATGAGCGAAGGCTCGTCGCGCTACGACCTGATCAGCGCGGTCAAGCATGCGCAGATCCTGGGCAAGGACCATATCCGCCCGCTGCTGCTCACGGCCGGCAAAAGCCTTCATCAACTTTCGGGCTACTTCAACGGTCGCCGTTGAGCCCCGCTGTTTCATTCACAGGAGAACTGCCATGCCCGTTACCACCCTGAAGAAAGACATCCAATTATCGGACCTCGATGCCTGGGGCACCGTTGCCGATCTCGGTTCCGAGATCCTCGAAGGTGAAGTCAAAGCCTTTGGCAAAATGACCTTCGGCGCACCAACCGACGCCATCAGCAGCGCCTATTTCGGCACCACCCAAGGCAAGTTTCGGATGGTCTACCCGTTCGCCGAACAAGCCACGGTGGTCACCGGTGAAGTGGTACTGACCGACGAAAGCACTGGCCAGAGCGCCCGCTACAAGGCCGGCGACAGCTGGTTCGTAACCAAGGGCACGCCGGTGCTGTGGGAGGTGGTGAGCGAGAGTTTTGTGAAGCACTATTTCGCGGTAGTCTGATCGCTCCCCTCTGCCGGCTTCGGCCGGCAGCGTTTGTTCCGGCGCAGGTGACTGACCATGCATGCCATCCCCGCTCAGGAAGTCGCCGGCCATTGCCTGCAGGCTTTCACTCAACTGGTGCCCGCCAGCCAGGCAGCGTTCTATTGTGTCGACCGCCAGCTGCAAGCCCGCGATTTCAGGCTGCAAGGCATGAGCGGTGAGATGCACCGCGACTACCTGGACAACTACCGCCAATTCGACCCGTTGCAACCGCGCAATTGCCTGTCCAGCGGGCTGGCGGTGGTGCCGCTGGGTTTTGCCATGGCCCGCCAGCCGCTGCGTGACAGTCGCCGCTATCAAGACTTCCTGCAGCGCTACGGTGTGGTCGATGTGGTGGAGATCGTCGCCCATCGCGCCGACCAGCCCCAGGCGGCCATCTCCTTGCTGCGCACGGCGGAGCAAGGGGTGTTCACCATCGACCAGTTGGCTCAGCTCAATGCCTTGCAGGCGTTGCTGCAAATGGCCGTAGCCAATATGCAGCCCTGCGACGATGCGCTGGCCGGTCTCACGCCCAAAGAGCGGCAGATTGCCTGGTTATTACGTCAGGGCGCGAGCAACAAGCAACTGGCCCTGGAGCTGGACGTCGGCCTGCCGACCATCAAGACGCACTTGATCCACCTGTTTCGCAAAACCGGTGTGAGCAGCCGTACCGAACTGGTCGCCGCGCTGTTTCTTTAAGCCGCCTCAACCCTTTGGTTGATAGGCGAGCCAGGTCGCCAACCGCATGATCCGGGGTGTCCATTCCCTCAACCCGGAGCCATGCAATGACCACTACACCCGACTGGATCACCGTAGGCGCCCTCGCCGACGGTTTTGCCCCCGACGCATTTATCCTGCCCAACCTTGCCGACCTCAACGGCAAGGCCTTCACCCTGCACTTCGCCAACGGCTGGCAGATCGAGCATCGATTCGACACCGAGCAGTTGCACTGGCACGCCGCCGACGGTCACTCCAGCGGTTCGGCAGCCTACCGCGCCACCTCGGTACGCCCGGGCCTGTACCTGGTCGACTTCATCAAGCATGAAGCCGGCCAGGCCTGGTCGATCAGCCTGGTGCTGGACACCACCACGTCGTCGTTCACCGCCGTGATCGGGCGCATGCCGGACCGCGAACAAACCGAGCAAGGCCTCTACAGCCGCGCCCTGGCCGGCAAGGCCCTGACTTCGGTTGACGTGGACTTCCTGCACGGCAGCCTGGATCAAGCCTGGCAGCCCGGCCAATGCCCGCACGCGCCCACCCAGGAACTGACCGGCCTGCGCAACCTGTATCGCTACAGCCCCAGCGAAGTCTACGAGCACATCTACCTGAACGATCAGTTCTATGCCTGGCAATGCCTCAAGGGCGTGGAGCAAGGCCTGTGCGATACCGATCGCTGCCACTACTACAAGATCGCCGATCAGTTGTACCTGTTCGTCTGGCGCGAAAAGATCATACCGACCCTCGGCTTGGTGCTGATCGACCTGCAACAGCACCGCAGCGATGGCAAGATCTTCGGCTATGCCGGTGCGTCGTTCGATGAGCTGTCGAACTTTCCGGTCAGCTCCTACTGCCAAGTGCTCAACCGCACGGAGTATCCCGATGCCTGATCCACGCACCGTTGTCATCACCGGTGCTGGCACGGGCATCGGTGCCGCCTGCGCGCGCTTGTACGCCGCCGAAGGGGCCAACCTGGTGCTCATCGGCCGTCGCCGCGAGCCGCTGGAGCAGGTTGCGCAGGACACCGGCGGCCTGGTGCTGGTCGGCGATGCAGCCTGCCCGACCACCTGGGAGGGTTTAGTCGCGCAGATTGGTGAGCGCTACGGTCGCCTCGATGTGCTGCTGGCCTGCGCCGGCGGGCATGGCGTGGGCAGCGCCACCCAGACCAGCCCACACACCTGGGAGGCGGCCTTGCGCAGCAACCTGGACAGCGCGTTCTACAGCGCCCGCGCCTGCCTGCCGCTACTGATCGAAAGCGCTGGCAATATCGTGCTGCTCGGCTCCATCGCCTCGCTGGCCGCAGGCCCCGACGTGTGCGGCTACACCACCGCCAAGCATGCGTTGCTCGGGCTCAACCGTTCGCTGGCGCGGGATTACGGCCCACGCGGCGTGCGGGTGAACGCGGTGTGCCCGGGGTGGGTTACCACGCCGATGGCCGACGAGGAAATGCAGCCGCTGATGAGCTTCCATGGTGACACCCTGCAGCAGGCCTATGCCCGCGTGTGCGCCGACGTGCCGTTGCGGCGTCCCGCCAGCGCCGAGGAAATCGCCAAGGTGTGCCGCTTCCTGGCCAGCCCGGATGCCGCGATCATCACCGGCGCCAACGTGGTCGCCGATGGCGGTTCGAGCATCGTCGATGTGCCCACACTGGCTTACGTCCATATGGAGCGTGCACATGCCTGAAGACTTGGATTTCAGCGGCAAAACCGTGCTGGTCACCGGCGGCGCCCAGGGCATCGGCCAGGCCATCGTCGAGGCATTCGCCTGGCGTGGCGCCCGCGTAATGATCGCAGACCTGCGCCAGGCAAAAGCCCAGGCATTGGCCGAAGGCCTGCGTGCGCGAGGCTGCCAGGTCGAGGCCATCGCGCTCGACCTGGCCGACGCGACTGCGGTGTTCGAAGGCATCAAGGCCATAGAACAGGACTGGGGCCGCCTGGATATCCTCGTGCACAACGCCGGCTACTTTCCGTTGACAGCGTTCGCGCAGATCACCCCGGCCGTTCTTGAACGCACGCTGGCGGTGAACCTCTCGGCCCTGTTCTGGCTGACCCAGGCCGCCTTGCCGATGTTTCAACGCCAGGGCGGTGGCTGCGTGCTGGTCACCTCATCGGTCACCGGGCCACGGGTCGCCTATGCCGGGCTCAGTCACTACGCGGCGTCCAAGGCCGGGGTCAACGGTTTTATCCGCAATGCTGCGCTGGAGCTGGCGACTTACCAGGTGCGCGTCAACGGCGTCGAGCCAGGGATGATTGCCACGCCGGCCATGGACAACCTGGGCGACAGCCAGGTCAATGCCGACATCGCCAGCCGCGTGCCGCTGGGACGGCTGGGTGCCGCTCAGGATATTGCCGGGGCGATGCTGTTCCTGGCCTCCGACCTGGCGACCTACATCACCGGGCAGACCATCGTGGTGGACGGCGGGTCGACGCTGCCTGAGGTGAAATGACCTCCATCAGGTTGTAAACCGGATCAAATGTGGGAGGGTCGGTGTATCCGTTGAATAGCGCTCGGCCCCTTCAAGCAGCGACAGTGAATCACTGAACACCCGCGACAACGCCGCAAGCCGTTTGACGTAACCCTGGGGCGTCGAATAGATCAGCTCCACATGCAAGCTGTCGACGATACCCAGGTAAGCGTCACAAAACACCTCAAGCGCCTCGGGTCGTACCATCCTGTACCGCCCTTGCGCGGCACGCTGAAAATCCTCGCGAATGCTGGCCAGGTACCCCTCAAATCCTGCCGTAATGACGCTGCGAATTTCCGCCGGCGGAAAGTACGCCGTGCGCAACAGGAAGCGCAGGTGCGCCGACCCTTCATAGCGCCCGCTCAACCGCTCAAGGTGCAATTGCCCCGGCACGCCGGTGTGGGCGGCTTCTTCCTTGAAGCACTGCGCGATGTACTGATGTTCATGGGCCAGGGCAATCTCGAAGACCGTCTGAAACAGCGCGTTCTTGCTGACAAAATGCGCATACAGCGACGCCTTGCGCATGCCCGCCCCGACCGCGATTTCGTTCAGCGATGAAGCGTCGTAACCGTGGGCGGCAAAGTGTTCGACCGCGACTGCGCAAATGTTATGGGCCGACAGCGTGAGCGGTTTCATTGATCGATGGATACCTTACGCCGCACCGACCGCTAGCTGCAGATGAGTGGAACGAAAATCCTTGGGCGACAGCTCGAATTGCTTCTTGAACGAGCGGCTGAAGTGTGCGGAATCGGTGAAGCCCCACTTGTAGGCAATCGACGTAATCGACTCGCTCTTGAGGAAGGGGTTGGTCAGATCGTCCGCGCTGCGCTTGAGCCGCGCACGCTGGATGTAGCGGCAGACGCTGTCGTCCTGCTCTTCAAACAAGCGGTACAAATGCCGCACCGAGATGTTCAGGCGGCTGGCCAGGCCTACCGGACTGAGACCGGGTTGGGTCAGGGACTCGTCGATGACTTTCTGCACATAACTGCGCAGGTTGCTGCCCTGCAAGGACACGGTGCTGTCGCCTGGGGCGTCATGCAGTTCAAAGGCTGAACCGAGCAGGGAGACAAACGCCGCTTGCAGGGCCTCGGCCTCTTCAATCGAATCCTGACCCTCCAGGCCCTCGCGGCACAGCTGGTCCATCAACACGTGGAGCATGCGCCCGCAGGCCTTGCTCGAAGAGATCTTGCCGAAGGTTTTCGAGGCGCTGCCCAGTTGCTTGCACACTTCATTGCGCGAGAGTGACAGCGAGGCATGTTCGATAAGGCCAAACGGGCTGATCTCGATCGAACCCGTGGAGTCCATCAGCAACATATCGCCGGGGGCCAATTGAATGACCTGGCCGTTTTGGGTGATCTGGCAATAGCCGCTGCGCTGGCTGACGAGGAAGCAATGCTGGTCCATATCGTGATCGGCATTGGGCCGCTCGCGTTTGATCAGGCCGGCATTGGTGCGCAGGTTGGCCAGTGACAGGCCGCCCCGGGAGTGCTTGGAAACCTCACCGATGAACAGTGAACGGTTGAAGGCCAGTTCCGTGTCGAAATGGCCGCAGGCCGCTCGCAGATCCCGAGTCCAGGTTTCCAACCCATAGTGCGCAGACTGATAGGTGCTCATGGCATCTCCACAATGGTTTCTTGTTTTTGTTGGCTAATAGTTAACATGTTATCTATATAGGCGCAACAAGTCCGTGATACCGACTGTAGAAGCACTAATGATGCCAATTCCTCAACTCAGATCGCGCCCAATACCCGCTGCAAACCCGCCAGTACCGTGAGCAGCCCGGCCCGCTGCGCGCCGCTCAAGGGGATGTAGCGCCGGAACGCCGGCATACGGTTGACCACCTCGCTGCCGCCCATGTGTTCAAGCCGTACGTGCCATTGCTGCCCATTCAAATCGAGGTGCAGGCGCTTGAAGTCAAGCCCCATCAACGCTTGATGCAGGCTGGGATCGTCGTTCAAGGCTGCCTGGAGCCTGGCCAGCAAAACCGGCGCTCCCGCCCGTTGCCGACAGGCCAGTCCCGTGCGCCGGATCGACCCGCTGTGGTGCAGTTCAAAGCACGCATTGCCCTGCTCTGAGGCGGGCACCGTGAACATGAATTCGGTCATGACCAGGTGCATCAGCAATTGCGCTTCGGTGCGCTCGGCAACGTCGACCTGAAGGCCGATGTCGTCCAGGCAAAACCTTGCCTGGGCTGGCCCCGTCGAGGTGAAACTCGCCAGCCCGAGGTTGCGCCGCACGTACTCAAGCGTGACCCCAGGCCGGTAACCGGACGGGGCCCGTTGGGCGCTGAACAGCTCAGACAGCTTTTGCAGCCTGCTCGATATAACGGTTGTGAGGGTTGCCAGGCTCATGGGAAAACTCCTTGGCCAGCACTTCTTCTACCGAAGCCGGCTTGAATGGATTGACCTTCTGTACCACCAGTGTCCAGAACAGCGCGTATGAAGCCGTGATCCCGAGCATCACCCCGAACGGCACATAAATGTCCGCAGGGTTCATACCCGGCGGGGTAATGAACCACATGCCCAGCAAGATGCCGACGCTGGAAAGAATCTGTGGCAACGGGAAGAACGGCGAGCGATAGGCCCGTGGCAGATCCGGACGACGAATGCGCAGGATCACCACCGACAGCGTCACCAGCAGATAAGAGAAACTCCACGCACACACCGCCGCCAGCACCAAGTGCATGATGTTATCGGTGTTGCCGCCCAGCCACAGGGCATACAGGCACGGAATCAGCATCGCCACCAGGATGCACAGCAGCGGCGTCTTGAAGCGCGGGTGCAAATAAGTGAAGACTTTGGGCAACGCGCCGTCCACCGCCATGCCGTAGAGAATCCTCGGCACGCCCGCCATCAGCGTATTGATGGTGGCGGCACCGGCGAACAGGAAACCGATCCCCAGCCACAGCGGGCCGACATGCCCCATGACCTGCTCGGCAAACCTTGGGATCGCCATGGGCGTGTCGAGCAGGTGCACGCCGGTGGCGGCATCCAGCACCACGTTTTCCACCTGGCGCTTCATCGCAGCGCCGTAGATGAACATGCAGGTCGCCACGCTCAATAAACCGAAAATCATGGCCTTGGGCATGACCTTGGCCGAATTGCGCAGGTCCGGGGCCAACGGGGTGACGAACTCGCAACCGACGAACATGAACATGGCCATGCCCACCAGCGACAGAATGGTGATCAGGTCGGTACCCACCAGCGACACGCCGAACCAGCCCTCCAGTTGCACCGCCGGTGCCGCGATCAGGCCGAGCACGCCGAACACCATCAGCGTGGTCCACATGCCGAAGGTCAGGATGATCTCGGCCCTGCCGAAGGCGCTGACGCCAAAGGCATTGAGAATGCCGAACACCACGACAAACCCCACCCCCAGCAACCAGGAACCGCCGGCAGACTCCGCCAGGGTATTGAGGTGTTCGAAGTTCACCAGGGCCATGACCCCGGACAGAATCGTCTCGGCGGTGCCGGCGAACACATGCACGATCAGGTACGCCGACAACGTGCCGGTGATCGCAAAGAAACGACCCATGCCGCAATTGATGTAGTCGTAGACCGAGCCGGTGGTCGGCAGGATCGAGGCGGCCTCGGCGAAGGTGGTCGCCTGGGCCAGCATCATCACCACCGCAATCAGCATGGCCACCGCGAAGGCGCTGCCGCCGATACCGAAGCCCATGGTTGCGGTGAGAATCACCGGGCTGGCCATGATCAGGCCAATGGTGCTGGCCAGCGCGGTCGGAAACCCGACGCTGCCGCGTTTCAAATGCTGTGTGAGCCGGTCATTGATCGACATGGTACGGATCCTCGAAAGCGGATTTCTGAGTGGATGCATCGAGCCGTACAAGGAGCTGGCGATAAAGCCCTCCCCAGCCAGTCCCTGATCGAAACGGCATCGTGCGCAAAATCACTGTGCGCCTCCCGAGCGCTGATCGTCTTGCCCATGTCTGCCGTGGCTTTTGTTGCTGCCTGCCAAGGCATACGACTTGGCGGGCAGGATCAATTCCATGGCACGCAGGTGAAAGACTTCCCACGCCTGCGGTCATCTTAATGCGCCCTCGACCTAACCATGCTGGGGAATATAAAAATGGAGCACACACTGAAACCACGCACGCTGTCCTTGGCCGTCGGCCTGGGTATCGCGCTGTTGATCGGCCATTCATCGGCCCAGGCCTATGAGCTGTACGCCGACGAGGACACCCATTTGAATGCGGACTTCCTGGCGGTCTACGGCCTGTTCAACAGCCGTCACAACTACGACGGCACAGCGGGCGGCTCGACCTGGCGCGAGGGTTTCATGAAGTACGGGGTGAGCGGCGACCAGGGCCTGGCCGGGCACGGCACCGCGTATGGCGCGCTCAATTGGGTCAGCTCCGGCACCTGGGGCGATGGCGACGCGGCGGGCAACACCGATGGCAGCGAACGCACCACCAAAATCGAAGACGCCTACCTGGGATGGCGCTCGGCCGACCTGTTCCCGGCGCTGGGCAAGGACGGTGTGGATTTTTCCGTCGGGCGCCAGGTGGTCAAGATCGGTCGGGGGTTCCTGATCAACGACGACGGCCCCAACCTGGGTAAAGGCCCGGCTGACGGTGCGCTGAACCGTGGCGGCGCCTATTACCTGGCGGCACGCCACGCGTTCGATCGCACGGCGGTGCTGCGCCTGGGCGGGCAAGAGGGCCTGCACGGTTCGGTGCTGTGGCTCAAGTCGGACAACCGCGCCCAGGCTGAAACCGAACTGGCGGCGGGCACCCTCGACTACACGGCCGCCGCCGGCACGCTGGGCTTGACCTGGGTCCACGGCATGAACGTCACCGACCAGTGGGCCAGCGACTTCCAGAAACAGCGTGAGGGCCTGGACACTTACAGCGTGCGCGGCGAAGGCAGCGCCGGTATCGACAATGCCAGCTTCGCCTTCGAATACGCCTGGCAAGACAAAGACGCGGGGCCGGAAAAAGCCTGGTACGCCGAGGCCGGCTACACCTTTGCCGATATCGGTTGGTCGCCGAAAGTGACCTACCGCTACACGCGCTACTCGCAAAAATGGGATCCGCTGTTCACCGGGCTCAGCACCGGCTACGGCACCTGGTTCCAAGGTGAAGTCGCCTCCAACTATGCCGGCCCGTTCAACAGCAATACCGGCATCCATCACGTCGGTCTCAAGGCGACACCCCTGGAGAACCTGACGGTCGGCGCGCTGTACTTCGACTTCAATACCCTGCGCAAACACGACGCGCTGAACCTCGACGCCCGGGAGCTTGACCTGTACGCCGAATGGGCGGTCAACAGCCACCTGATCATCAGCCCGCTGGTGGGCATCTACCAACCCAAGAAGGCTGCCGACACCGGCGGCAACCAGGTGGGTGGCAACGGCACCAACCTCTACAGCCAGCTGACCGTGGCCGTGCCCTTCTGACCGGCCTCAGGAGCTGCGTAACGCAGCTCCCTCCCAGCGTTCGTGCTGATGCAGCATCGTCTGGATCTGATGGGTTGCCTGACGGGTGTTTTCCGCCAGCTTGCGCACCTCATCGGCCACCACCGGCATGGTGTTCATCCTTGATTCAGGCAATCAGCAGTGGCTGATCAGTCGCTTCAACACCGTCTTGAAGGTTTCGATCTGGTCCTGGCTGAACTCGGCGAACACCTTGTCCTGCTGTTCCCGTGCAATGGCCCAGAGGTCTTCGGTCTGTTCGATACCCGCAGCGGTCAGGCGTACGCCGTGTTCATCGTCGTCGACCAGCCCCTTGCGCTTGAGGTTGGCCACCGCGTCGTCGATTTCCCGCACCGGCATCGCCACCTCCCGCAGCAGGTCGCTGGCGCTCAGGCGGGCGTCGTTCTCCAGCACCATCAGCATCCGTGCCTCGTTGGTGCGCAGGCCGGTAGACAGTTGCCGGGGCTGGTAGCTGGACTGGTAGGCGCGTACCGCCTGGGTCATCAGGTAATACAGGTTATGGCTCAGGCGCCCCTGGAAGTGGCTGCTCGGCGGTTGGCTTTCGTCACGCTTGGTCATCCGCGTATGGGGCAGGACCATGGAGTAGGCGCCCTGATGGTACAGCAGCGGCGAGCGACCGAAATCGTCGAAGGCCACCACCTTGCCGATCATGATCCAGTGATCACCGCCGTCCACCTGCTGGTATTTTTCACAGTGAAAACGTGCCGAACAATCGGCGAACACCGGCGCCCCGCCCTCCCCCGGTTCATAGGCGATCTCGGCGAAGCGGTCGTCCCTGGGCCGGGCAAAATTGTTCGAGAGGTCGATCTGGTCCACCGCCAGCACGTTGACCGCGAAGTGGCTGGCCTCCTCGAATACCCCGTGGCTGCTGGAGCGTTTGTCGATGCTCCACAGCACCAGCGGTGGGTCCAGGGACACCGAGTTGAAGCTGTTGGCGGTAACGCCCACCTTGCGGCCGGAGGCGTCGGCGGCGGTGACCACGGTCACGCCTGTGGCAAAGTTGCCCAGGGCCCGGCGAAAGGCGCGTGGGTCGAAGGTCGATTCAGACATGCAAGACTCCCGGGCTGCGTCAGGCGCAGCCCTGATTGTTGTTTTCAAAAGCGCGTTCAGATCATGCTCGGATCGGGTTCCAGGCCCATCAACTCGCGGCCGAGGATCTGTGCACAGACGTCGTAGTCGGTGTAGGCATGGGCGCCGGTCATGTGCGAGTCGCGGAACAAGCGCTGCATCTCGTTGTGCTCGAACCAGGCGTTGCCGCCGGCGGCCTCGAACAGACGGTCCACCGCCTGGATGCACATCTTGGTCGCGTAGGCCTGGTTGGTGCGCCAGAACGCCAGGGTCTCGCGGCTTGGGTAGCGCTGCTGCTCACTGTGTTCGGCGTGTTCGTTCCAGGTTTTTTCGAGGAAGGCGCGCGCGGCGGCCACCTGGTGAGTCGACTCGGCCAGGCGCATCAACGCCGGGGTCGCGGCACCGACCGCCGCCCCGGTATAGGCGCGCACGCGGGTCTTGGTCTTTTCGCGGAACACCTCGAGCATCCGCTCGGCGACGCCCAGGCTGACGGTGGAAAAGCCACTGGCAAAGTAAGGCCGGTACGGTGAATAGAAAATCTTGCTGTCGGGGTACAGCCCAAAGCCGGCGGACTTGCCTTCCATCATGTCCTTGGCTTTCTGGATGCGGTGCTCCGGCACCCAGGCCTTGTCGATGATCAAGGTCTTGGTGCCGCTGCCTTTCATGCCGGCGGCAAACCAGTCATCGCGGATCTGGTAGTCACTGCGCGGCAGCACCGCGAAGCAGTAATCCTGGGCGCCCTGGGGGTTGTTGCGGCGGAAACCCACGATAGCCCACTCGGCGTGATCACAGCCGCTGCTCCAGCCCATTTCCCCGCTGAACAACACGCCGCCCTCGACTTCCTCGGTGCGCCCGAACGGCGCGATGCTGCTGCTCGCAGTGGCATCAGGGTCAGCGCCCCAGACCTCCTGCTGCAGTTGGGCCGAGAACAGTGCCAATTGATGGCTGTGGGTACACAACAGGCTCATGGCCCAGGCCGTGCTGGCGCAGGCCCCGGCGAGCAAGGCGATGCAGTCGGCAAACTGCGGCAGCGACAACTCCATGCCGCCGAACACTTTCGGCTGAAACACACGGTGCATGCCGATGCTCTTGAGCAGCGCAATATTCTCGGCGGGCACCTGGCGGTCCTGCTCGGCCACGAAGGCATTGGCGGCGATGGTCGGCAGGATGGACTTGAGGTCTTCAAGGAGCGGGTTTGGCTTTTTCATGGATGGCCCTGCTTATTATTGGATGTCCGGGCAGCGCCAGAAATCAAGGCGTGGCGCCGGATGCAGGGCCAGTATGGAGCGTGCCTTCCTGGCAGGACATGCACCTTCCAGAGTCAAGATTGTACTTTTCAAAGGCTCAGGCTGGTCCGTCGCGCACAGGCGCTGGCAGCCACAGACATGCCACTGGGCAGCCACAGTCAAGCCCGTTCCGGCCACTGGGATTAACCTCGGGCTTTTCAATGTCTGCCACCAGGAAAAACCCCATGAGCGATATTCCACTGCTGCCCCAGGTTGAAGCCTTCCTCCGTCGAACCCATGCGTTGTTCATTGACGGTGGCTACGTCGAGAGCCATTCCAGCCAGCGGTTGGAGGTGATCAACCCGGCCACCGGCCAGGTCATCGCCGATGTCGCCTACGCCGACCCTGCCGACATTGACGCGGCCGTGGCGTCCGCGAGCCGAGGCTTCAAACAGTGGTCGCAGGTCGCACCAGCGGTGCGCGGCAACGTGCTGTTCAAACTGGCCGACTTGCTGGAGCAACACCGCGAAGAACTGGCACAGATCGAAACCTGCCAGTCAGGCAAGATCATCCAGATTTCCCGCGCATTCGAAGTCGACCAGGCCGCGCACTTCCTGCGTTACTACGCCGGCTGGGCCACCAAGATCAGCGGCCAGACCATCACCCCATCGTTGCCCTCCTTCGCCGGCGAGCGCTACACCGCGTTCACCCTGCGCGAGCCGGTCGGAGTGGTGGTCGGCATCGTGCCGTGGAATTTCTCGACCATGATCGCCATCTGGAAACTCGCTTCGGCGCTGGTGACCGGTTGCAGCATCATCATCAAGCCCAGCGAGTTCACGCCACTGACCATCCTGCGCATCGCCGAACTGGCGATTGACGCCGGCCTTCCCGCCGGTGCGCTGAACGTCTTGACCGGCGGCGGCAGCGTCGGCAAAGGCCTGATTGAACACGCCGGCACCGACAAGGTGTCGTTCACCGGCTCCGTGCCGACCGGCATTGCGGTGGGCCAGAGTGCCATGGGCGCCGGGCTGACCCGCGCCACCCTTGAGCTGGGCGGCAAGAACTCGGCCGGGTTCCTGCCCGATGTGGACCTGGACAAGGCCGTCAACGGCATCATCGAAGCGGGCTTTTTGCACTCCGGGCAAATCTGCGCCGCTGCCGAACGCTTCTTTGTGCATCGTTCGCAGATCGAAACGGTCATGGACAAACTGGCCCAGCGCCTGAGCACGCTGAACATCGGCTCGCCCCTGGACGAGCGCACCGAATTCGGCCCCGTAACCAACCGCCAGCACCAACTCAAACTCGGCGAGTTCTTCGCCAAAGCCCGCGCCGAAAACAACCGCATCATTCACGGTGGCAACCTGATCGACCGTCCGGGCTGTTACGTCGAGCCGACGATCATCCTCGCCAACAGCGTCAACGACACCCTGCTCAACGAGGAGACCTTCGGCCCCATTGCCACATTCTTACCGTACGACAGCGAAGAGGAACTGCTGGCCTTGATGAACAACACCCCCTACGGCTTGAGCGCCAGCCTGTGGACCAACGACCTCAGCAAAGCCTTGCGCATGGTGCCCGCCATCGAGGCCGGCACGGTGTGGGTGAACATGCACACGATGCTGGACCCGGCGGTGCCGTTTGGCGGCAACAAATCCTCGGGGATAGGCCGGGAGTTCGGCAGCGCCTTCATCGAGGATTACACCGAGTTGAAGTCAGTGATGATTCGCTACTAAATCCAACCAGTGGATCCATTGATATGTAAGTGTCCGATAATCGCCCAATAAAGCAACCACAACAGATTGACTCTCCATCAGGCCAGCCATTTAATGGATCCATTAAATAAAAACAATCCGCCGCCTGGAGAGTCATCATGTACCCAAAGAACACGTGGTATGTCGCCTGCACCCCCGATGAAATCGCGCACAAGCCCCTGGGTCGACAGATCTGCGGCGAGAAGATGGTGTTTTATCGTGGCCAGGAAGGCGCCGTGGTGGCGGTCGAGGACTTCTGCCCCCATCGCGGTGCGCCACTCTCGCTGGGTTATGTCGAAAACGGCAACCTGGTCTGCGGCTACCACGGCCTGGTCATGGGCGGCGATGGCAAGACCGTGGAAATGCCCGGCCAGCGGGTGCGTGGCTTTCCGTGCAACAAGACCTTTGCCGCGGTTGAACGCTACGGCTTCATCTGGGTGTGGCCCGGCGATCAGGCCCAGGCCGACCCGGCGCTGATCCACCATCTGGAATGGGCTGAGAGTGACCAGTGGGCCTATGGCGGCGGGCTGTTTGATATCCAGTGCGACTACCGCCTGATGATCGACAACCTGATGGACCTGACCCACGAAACCTACGTGCACGCCTCCAGTATCGGCCAGAAGGAAATCGACGAAGCGCCGCCCGTGACCACGGTGGACGGCGATGAAGTCGTCACTGCCCGGCACATGGAAAACATCATGGCCCCGCCGTTCTGGCGCATGGCCCTGCGCGGTAATAACCTCGCCGATGACGTGCCGGTGGACCGCTGGCAGATCTGCCGCTTCACCCCGCCCAGCCATGTATTGATCGAAGTCGGCGTGGCCCACGCCGGCAAAGGTGGCTATAACGCCGCCCCCGAACACAAGGCCTCAAGCATCGTGGTCGACTTCATCACCCCGCAAACCGAGACCTCGATCTGGTACTTCTGGGGCATGGCGCGCAACTTCAACCCCCACGATGAGGCGCTCACCGCGAGCATTCGCGAGGGCCAAGGCAAGATTTTCAGCGAAGACCTGGAGATGCTCGAACGCCAGCAACAGAACCTGCTGGCCCACCCGCAGCGCAACCTGCTCAAGTTGAATATCGACGCGGGCGGCGTGCAGTCGCGCAAGATCCTGGAGCGACTGATTGCCAGGGAACGCGCCGCCGAACCGCAACTGATCGCCACCACCACCGCCTGAACAGCGCGACAACTTTGCGAGGACTGAACATGATCGATGTGGTGGTGGTATCCCGTAACAACGAAGCCCAGGATATTTGCAGCTATGAACTGGCCAGTGTCGATGGCCAGCCGCTGCCGACCTTCAGTGCCGGTGCGCACATTGACGTGTACCTGCCCGATGGGGTGATCCGGCAATATTCCCTGTGCAATCACCCCGAAGAACGTCATCGCTACCTGATCGGCGTGCTCAAGGACCCGGCCTCCCGGGGTGGTTCGCGCAGCTTGCACGAGCAGGTTCACGAGGGCACGCGCCTGACGATCAGCGAGCCGCGCAACCTGTTTCCCCTGGCCCACGACGCGCGCCGCAGCCTGCTGTTTGCCGGTGGCATCGGCATCACCCCGATCCTGTGCATGGCCGAACGCCTGGCCCACGCAGGGGCCGACTTCGAACTGCATTACTGCGCCCGTGCCAGTGAGCGTGCGGCATTTGTGCAGCGGCTCAAGGCGTCGCCGTTTGCCGAGCAGGTGTTCCTGCATTTCGATGAGCAGCCGCACACAGCCTTGAATGCTGCCGAGGTACTGGCGGCGCCCGCAGACGACGTGCACCTGTATGTCTGCGGCCCTGGCGGGTTCATGCAGCATGTACTCGACAGCGCACGCGCACAGGGCTGGCAGGAAGACTGCCTGCACCGCGAATACTTCAGCGCGGCACCGGTGGACAGCAGCCTCGACGGCGGCTTTTCGGTGAAGCTCGGCAGCAGCGGCCAGGTCTTCGAAATCCCCGCCGACAAGACCGTGGTCCAGGTCCTGGAAAGCCATGGCATCGAGATTGCCGTGTCCTGCGAACAGGGGATTTGCGGCACCTGCCTGACCCGTGTGCTGGAGGGCATACCGGAGCACCGCGACCTGTTTCTCACCGAGCAGGAACAGGCGCTGAATGATCAGTTCACGCCCTGCTGTTCACGCTCGAAGACCCCGCTGCTGGTGCTCGATATCTGACAGGGTTCACGACGCGGGCAAAATCACTTTCATGCGCGCGGCGGCGGTGGCTGAACTGAAGATCTCGGCATAGCGCAACGTCGCATTGGCGTGCTCGCGCATGATGGCTTCGGCCCGCGCGCCCTGGCGATTGACCAGGGCGTCGAAGACCGAGTGATGCTGCATGTGGGCATAGTTGAAGCGTCGGTACTCGCGGGCCATGTCCTCGCGATCCACCGCCAGCGCGGTCACCGAGGCGAACGGCAAGTGATCATTGCGGGCCAGGGCGTCGGCGATTGCCGGGTTGTGGCTGCCTTCGACGATGACCTGGTGAAAGCGCATGTTCAGGTCGTGATAGACCTCAAGGTCATCCTCGGTCACGTAGCCCTTTTCGAACAGTTGATCGCCTTCCACCAGGCAGCGCTCCAGCGCCGCACGTGCCGCATCGGATAAACCCAGCTCGGCGGTCTGACGCGCTGCCAGGCCCTCAAGCACGCCGCGCACCTCGACGGCGCCGGCAATGTCGCTGGGGCTGACCGAACGCACCTGATAACCGCGCCCGCCAAACGGCACCAGCAGTCCTTCCTGTTCGAGGGTGCGAAAGGCCATGCGCACGGGCATGCGCGACACGCCGAACAGCTGCGCCGTGGGGATCTCCATCAACCGCTCGCCCGCCGCCAACTCCCCGCTGGCAATCATCTTGCGCAGTGCAACCAGCACCAATTGACCGGGTTTACTCATCCAGGCGACTTCCAGAAAACGTGAGCCGCCATGGTACCGCAAGTCGTACCGCAACCACCTGGCCGCGTCAGATGAACGCCAGCGCTGCCCGTGCCCCGTCTATGGCGCCCAGGTGCTGAGCCAGCCGCGACGGCAGGTAGTCGAAAAAGAACCCGGCGCTTTGCAGCTTGGCGGCACGCAGCGGATCGTCTTCGCGCAATGCCCTGGAGACCCGCGCGGCCCGCGCCCAGGCAAAGGCCAGCAACGCCACGCCACAGAGCTGGAGGAAATCCGGCGCTGCCCGATAGGGGTATTCACTGTCCTCGTGCGCGCGTTCACGTATGGCGTTCACCACACTGGCCAACGCGTCGCACAGGCTGCCCAACGCACCGGAGAAGCCTGCGCATTCGACATACTGTCTGCCCTGCGCGGCCTCGGCGCGTAACTCGGCCAGCAGCAGGCCAAAGGCTCGGCCCTCATCCCCCAGCACTTTGCGCAGCAACAGGTCATTGGCCTGGATCTCGTTACTGCCCTCGTAGATCATCGCGATGCGGCTGTCGCGCAGGGTTTGCTCGATGGCGAACTCGGTGACGTAGCCGTAACCGCCGAACACCTGCAGCGCATGGCTGGCCTGGCGAAAGCCCTGTTCGGTGAAAAACGCCTTGATGATGGGCGTCAGCAACGGCGCCAACTGGGCGGCCGACGAGTCCTGGTCATGTTCGGCCTGATCAAGCAGGTGCGCCGCCCAATAGCCGATGGCACGCATGCCCTCGCTGGTGGTGCGCAGCTCCAGCAACACGCGGCGCATGGCCGGGTGATAACGGATCGGGTCAGCCGCCTGGGCCACCACCTCTTCCGGCCTTGACGGTGCGCGCATCTGCAAGCGCTCGGCGGCGTACTGGCGGGCGTTCTGCCAAGCCGCCTCGACATGCCCCAGGCCTTGCAGGCCCACATGCAGGCGCGCGGAATTCATCATCACGAACATCGCCGCCAGGCCGCGATTGGCATCGCCGATCAGCCAGCCCTGGGCGGCGTCGAACACCAGGGAACAGGTGGCGCTGCCCTTGATGCCCATCTTGTGTTCGATGCCGTCGCAGTGCACGCCATTGGCCTGGCCATCGTCCAATTGCTTGGGCACCAGGAACAGTGAAATGCCACGGCTGCCCGGCGGCGCATCGGGCAGGCGCGCCAGCACCAGGTGCAGGATATTGGCCGTGAGGTCGTGCTCACCGCCGGAGATAAACAGCTTGCTGCCGCTGAGGCGATAACTGCCATCCGCCTGGGGCTGCGCGCGACAGCGCAGCAAGCCGACATCGCTGCCGGCCTGGGACTCGGTGAGGCACATGGTGGGCAAGGCCTGGCCACTGACAATGTCGGGCAGGTAGCGCGCCTGCAACCACGGAGCGGCGTGGGTCTTGAGGCACAGGTAGGCGCCGTGGGCGATCCCGGTGTACATGGCCCAGGCGTGGTTGCTGGCGTAGAGCATCTCTTGCAGCGCCGCATCGAGCAGTTGCGGCAAGCCCTGCCCGCCCTGCTCCTCGGCACACGCCAGCGCCGGCCAACCGCCGTCGACATAGGCGCGATAGGCCTCGACGAAGCCGTCAGGGGAGCTGACCCGGCCCGCCTGCCAGCGGCAGCCCTGGCGATCACCGCTGCTATTCAACGGCACCAATACGCCCTGACTGAAGCGTGCCGCCTCCTCCAGTACCTGTACCGCCAGCGGCAGGTCCAGGGCCGCGAACGCCGGGTGGCGCTGCCAGGTGTCGGGCGCCTGCAACCAGTGTTCCAGGACAAATTGCATATCGCCCAGGGGCGCCTCATAGCTCCACATCGGGACACCTCATCGACTAAAAAAACCATCAAGCGCGGTAGACAGGGTTCTCGATCAGCAACGCCATGCCCTGCCCGCCGCCCACACACGCTGCGGCAATCCCGTAGCGCAGGTTGTGCTGGCGCAGTTGTCGGGCCAGGGTCATCACCAGCCGCAGGCCGGTGGCGGCCAGGGGATGCCCCAGGGCAAGCGAGCCGCCCTGGACGTTGAGGCGGGTGCTGTCCAGCTCCAGTTCATGGGCCACCGCCAGTACCTGGGCGGCCTGGGCTTCGTTGATCTCGAAGCGGCCGATGTCATCCAGATTCAACCCGCTGCGTTGCAGCAGCAGGCGGATCGCCGGTGCCGGGCCGATGCCCATGAACTCGGGGGCCACACCGACCACCGCGCTGGCCAGCAGCCGCGCCAGGGCCGGCCGCGTGCAGGCCGAGGCGCGCCCCACCAAAGCCGCCGCCGCACCATCGACCACCGCGCAACTGTTGCCGGCGGTTTGCACGCCACCTGGATGCACGGCGCGCAAGCGCGTCAAGGCTTCAAGGTCGGTGGGACGTGGGTGGCTGTCGGCGCTGACGGCACTCGCCCGACGCGCCAGGCTGATGCCCCTGGGCTGATACCCCTCAAGCTCGAACACCTGGTTATCGACCGTGACGATTTCTTCCGCCCACGCGCCGTCACGTTGCGCCTGCAAGGCGCGCTGATGGCTGTCGCAGGCGTAGCGGTCCACGGCCTTGCGGCTCAGGCCATAACGGCGCGCCAGGTTGTCGGCGGTAGCAATCATGTCCAGACCAGGGGCCGGGTCGTACAGGGCCTCCCAGAGAAAATCCTTGAATTGCACCTCGCCGCCGAGGCGAAACCCATCCCGATGGGTGTAGGCCGCAATCGGGTTGCGCGACATGGACTCGCTGGCCACGCACAGGGCCAGTTGCACCTCGTCGCGTAACTGTTCAGCGGCCTGGCGCAGCAGCTCGAAACCGGTGGCGCAGATGCGCTGCACCCCCAGTGCCGGGACCGCTTGCGCCACCCCGCTGTACAAGCCGATATGCCGTGGCAGCAAGTAGGCATCGAAGCTGGCCTGGGCCATGGAACCGGCCAATACGCTGTCCACCGCCTGGGGGTCGATGCCGGCACGGGCCAATACTTCCCGGCCGACCTTGATGCCCAGGTCGATGGGCGACACCTGGGACAGTGCGCCCCCGAGGTCGACCCACGGCGTGCGCACCGCCTCGAAAATCGCCGCATCGGCAAACGCCGAGTACTGCCCGGCGCAGCTCAAGGCTTGGGCCCGGCGCGCAGGATCGTGGCCTCTTCACCGCGATACAACGCCTCGACCTTGGCCGCGCGCCATTGCAGCACGGCACGCTGGTTGATCGAGCCTTTGTCGGTGATTTCCCCACGGTCGATGGACGCCGGCTCGTCGAGCAGGGCAATCCATTCCAGGCGACTGGCATTGCCGGTGGCCTCGCGGTTGAGGCGCTGCAACCAGTCGCCGAACCACTGCCGTACCGGCGCGCTGGCCAACACCTCGGCGTCGCTGGCGT
Source organism: Pseudomonas sp. BIGb0381 (assembly GCF_024809815.1). Taxonomy (NCBI): domain Bacteria; kingdom Pseudomonadati; phylum Pseudomonadota; class Gammaproteobacteria; order Pseudomonadales; family Pseudomonadaceae; genus Pseudomonas; species Pseudomonas sp. BIGb0381. The sequence goes on along the minus strand of NZ_JANUEN010000009.1, from coordinate 137,570 downwards.
CGACGCTCAAGCCGGCCAGCCGCCGGCACTCGTAGAGCCGGGGGAACACCAGTGCTCCCAGGCATTCGCGGTCCGGCGCGGCAATCACCAGGTCCTGCACATAGGGCGCGCCGTCGAGCACGGCGCGATTGCGTAACGGGCCGACACTGACAAACACCCCGGAAGACAACTTGAAATCCTCGGCAATCCGCCCGTCGAACATCAGCCCCAATTGCGGCTGGTGCGGGTCGGCGAGCTTGATCGCGTCACCGGAACAGTAGAAACCGTGTTCGTCGAACACCTCGGCGGTTTGCTCGGGCGCCCGCCAGTACCCCGGCATGATGTGCGGCCCGCGAAAGCGCCCTTCAAACTTGCCGTCCAACGGCACCAGGCGCACCTCGCAGCCCGGCGCAGGCAATCCGATATAGCCGGCCATGGACAACGGCCCGGTGGTGAAGGTGCAGGACGGCGCGGCTTCGGTCATGCCCAGCCCGGCCATCATGCGGATACGTTCACCGCAGTGCTGTTCGGCCACGCGGTCGAGGCGATCCCAGACACTTTGCGACAGGCCGGCGGCGGCGAAGAAGAACAGTTTCATGCGCGCAAAAAACCGTTCGCGCAACTCGGCGTCCTGTTCCAGGGCGTTGACCAATTCTTCCCAGCCCTTGGGCACCGTCAAATAGGCCGTGGGCGAAACCTCCTTGAGGTTGCGCAGGGTCTCGGCAAAGCCTTGGACTGTGGGCTTGCCGTCGTCGAGGTAAAAGGTGCCGCCGTTGTAGAGCACGATGCCGACGTTATGGCTACCGCCGAAGGTGTGGTTCCACGGCAGCCAGTCCACCAGTACCGGCGGTTCCTCACCGAACACCGGGAATGTCTGCAACAGCATTTGCTGGTTGGCACAGAGCATGCGCTGCGTAGTGATCACCGCCTTGGGCAACTTGGTCGAGCCCGAGGTGAATAGAAACTTGGCGATGCTGTCGGGGCCGGTGGCCTGGAATGCCGCGTCGGCCTCGGCGCCGCCCGGCGTTTGCAGCAGGCTGGCGAAGCTGACCTGAGTGCGCCCAGGCACGTGGCCGCGCACGCTGATCAGCGGAGTCTCGGCCGGCAAGACAGCATCGATGGCGCGCTGGTAAGCGGCCGCATCGCTGACGAACACCAGCCCCGGTTGCAGCAGGTCGCACACATGCCGCAGCTTGGCGAAATCCTGGGACAACAACGAATACGCCGGCGATACCGGGCAATAAGGAATACCGGCGTACATCGCGCCGAGGGCGACCTGCAAATGCTCGATGTCGTTGCCCGACAGCAAGGCCAGCGGCTTGTGCGCCGAGAGCCCATAACTCAACAGGCCCTGGGCAATCGCACGCACGCTGTCGAGCATCTCGCGGTAGCTGACCCGGCGCCAATCACCACCGGCCTGGCGTGCCGCGATAAACGTCTGCTCGGGCCGCACCTGGGCCCAATGCACAAGGCGATCAAGCAAGCGCGTCGGCAACTCGGCCAGGGGCTCCAGGGAGCGCATATGCAGCACGCCGTGTTCTTCAGTGACCGCCACCGGTGCGTGGCCGATGGAGACCTCGCGGTATCGCGGTGCGGGCTGGGGTTGCGGTCTGAATTCGGAACTCACAAGGGTGTCCTCCAGCAAGGCGGGTCAACGCCGCCTTGTTATTGTTATGTCGCGACGCCTGCTCAGATCGGGTAATGCCGTGGCCCGTTCTGCAAGGTCACCCAGCGCAATTGCGTGAAGTGCTCGATCGAGGCCTTGCCGCCAAAGCTGCCGTAGCCGCTGGACTTGACCCCGCCAAACGGCATCTGCGCCTCGTCATGCACGGTCGGGCCGTTGATATGGCAAATGCCCGACTCGACACGCTGGGCCAGGGCCAGGGCACGTCCGGTGTCACGGCTGAAGATCGCCGCCGAAAGGCCGAACTCGGAGTCGTTGGCCAGGCGCAGTAACGCCTCATCGCCGTCACCGCGCAGCAGTACCGCCACCGGACCGAAGGACTCTTCGCGGTACAAGCGCATGTGTTCGGTGACGCCATCGATCAGGGTCGGCTGCAGGATGCTGCCGTCCAGTTGGCCACCTACCACCAGCCGCGCGCCCTTGGCGAGGGCATCGTCGATCAGGGCCTTGATGCGTGTGCCGGCGCCGGCGTCCACCAGGGAACCCAGGACCGAATCCGCTGCAATGGGATCGCCCGCGCGCAGGGTCGCGACCTTGGCCGCCAGCTTGGCGGTGAAGGCATCGGCGACCTTGGCATCGACAATCAGGCGCTCGGTGGACATGCAAATCTGGCCCTGGTTGAAATAGGCGCCAAAGGCCGCCGCCGCGACCGCAGCGTCGAGGTCGGCGTCATCGAGCACCAGCAACGGCGCCTTGCCGCCCAGTTCCAGCAAGGCCGGCTTGAGGTGACGCGCCGAGAGCTCGCCGACAATCCGCCCCACATGGGTCGAGCCGGTGAAGTTGACCCGGCGCACGGCCGGGTTGGCGATCAGCCGCTCGACAATCGCAGCGGCATCCGCCGGGGCATTGCTGATGACGTTGACCACGCCATCGCCCAGGCCGGCGTCCTGCAACACCTGGCCAATCAGGCGGTGCACCGCCGGGCTCAGCTCCGAGGCCTTGAGCACCACGGTATTGCCGCAGGCCAACGGCATGGCGATGGCACGTGTGGCGAGGATCACCGGGGCATTCCACGGCGCGATGCCCAGTACCACGCCGCACGGCTGCCGCAAGGCCATGGCGAAACTGCCGGGAACATCGGAGGGGATCACTTCACCAGTGATCTGGGTGGTCATCGACGCCGCTTCGCGCAGCATATTGGCCGCCAGGCGCACGTTGAAGCCATACCAGTTGGCCATGGCGCCGGTCTCGCCGGCGGCGGCAATGAATTCGGCGCTGCGCGCCTGCAATTGCTCGGCAGCCTTGAGCAAGCGGGTGCGGCGTTCGTTGGGCGCCAGCGCAGCCCACGCGGGGAACGCGGCGTGGGCGGCCGCTACGGCGGCGTCGGCATCTTCCAGGGTCGCGGCGGCCACCCGCGAGACCACTTCACCGGTCACCGGGTTGCGACGTTCGAAGGTTCGACCGTCACGGGCGGGGCACGACTGGCCGCCGATCAACAGGGGCACGTCCAGCATGGTGATTCCTCTTTATTATCTTTATCGGGAATACGTTCAAGCAGGGTACAACGGCGCGGCCAGGCGGCCGCGCCCTTCAGCGTTTATACGCCTGCAGGCCAGGCTTGATGCTCTTGTCGTCGAGGAACTGTTTCATGCCCTGCTCGCGACCGCCTTCGGTGTCGAGCAGGCGCGACTGATCGAGCTTGGCGTAGAGGTAATCCTCGTTCTGCTCCCAGGTCAATTCGCGGCAGCGTTTGAAGCCATGCTTGGCGGCACGCAGCACCACCGGGTTTTTCTCCAGCAGGTTGCGCGCCAGTTCGATGGTCACTTCGCGCAGTTGAGCCAGCGGCACGCTTTCGTTGACCAGGCCCATTTCGGCGGCTTTCTGCCCGCCAAAGGTCTTGCCGGTCATGATGTAGTACAGCGATTGGCGATGGCCCACGGTGTCGGCCATGGCCTTGCTCACCAGGTTGCCCGGCGGGATGCCCCAGTTGATTTCCGAGAGGCCGAAGGTCGCTTCGTCGGCGCAGATCGCCAGGTCGCAGGCCACCAGCGGGCTGAAGCCACCGCCGAAGCACCAGCCATTGACCATGGCGATGGTCGGCTTGGCGTACATGCGCAGCAGTTTCCATTGCCATTGCGAGGCTTCGCGGCGGATTTTTTCCTGGAGGATTTCCGGGCCGGCATCCACCTCGCGAAAGTATTCCTTGAGGTCCATGCCGGCGGTCCAGGCTTCGCCTGCGCCGGTCAGCACCAGCACGCCGGCGGCAGGGTCCTGCTCCAGGGTTTCCAGAACATCGATCATTTCCCGGTTCAGGGTCGGGCTCATGGCGTTGCGTTTTTCCGGACGATTGAGAATGACCCAGGCGATGCCTTCTTCGATCTCAACCTTGACGGTGGTCCAACGGCCTTCGTAATTGCTCATGGCGGTACGCTCTTGTTCTGGGGTTTGAAGATGATTCGAAATTAAACCGCAAATATAGTTATGTCAATTAACTATTAACCTGGATAACCAATATTTTTACGCGGTGAAACCTGCGTTTTCCATGCGTTGTGAAAAGCCGGCATAGCCATGGCTCGCCAACCTCGGCAAACTAGATAGCCTTCTTAACCTCCACCTTCTGAGGATTGCACTGCCAATGGCCAAGCCTTCCAACATCGCCGCCGCCAGCCAGGCCCTGCCCGATAACGACGAGGTACGGCCGCCGCTGGACTCAGCCCTGGACGATCTGATCGGCTACGCCATGCGTCGCGCCCAGCTCAAGCTGTTCCAGAACCTGATCGGCCGGCTGTCGGACCACGACCTGCGCCCTGCGCAGTTCTCGGCCCTGGCGATCATCGAGCAGAACCCCGGGCTGATGCAGGCCGACCTGGCTCGCGCACTGGCGATCGAGCCGCCCCAGGTGGTGCCGTTGCTGAACAAGCTGGAAAGCCGCGCCCTCGCCGTGCGGGTGCGCTGCAAGCCAGACAAGCGCTCCTACGGGATCTTCCTCAGCAAGAGCGGCGAAACCCTGCTCAAGGAGCTCAAGGCGATCGCCGCCCAGAGTGACCTGGATGCCACGGCCGCCCTCGACGGCCAGGAGCGTGAAGAGCTGCTGCGCCTGCTGAAGAAGGTCTACCAGGACTGATCGGCTTACCAGAGCGCCACGGTGTAGAGCACCAGGAAACGGGTCTGGTTTTCATCGCGAAACGCCGCGCCGCTGGGGAAGTCATTGCGGTAGATCGACTTGCGCGCCATGAACCCGACGTTCTTCAGCGGGCCGTCCTGGATCACATAGCCCAACTCCATCTGGAACTCGCGCTCCTTGCGATCCTCGGCGTTGAAAGCGGCCAGTTCGATGTTGTCGCCACGCACATAGCGCAGCCGAGTCTTCAACCCCGGCACACCCGCTGCGGCGAAGTCGTAGTCGTAGATGGCCTGCCAAGTGCGCTCCTTGGCGTTGAGAAAGTCCGAGCTCATGGTCAGTTCGCTCATGCCCATCAACTCCGTCCCGGAGATATAGGGCGTGGCCGTCTCCCCGCTTGAGTGCATGTAGCCAAGGCTGACGCGGTGGCCACCGAGGCGGTAGCCGAACAGCGCCGAGAGGTTGCGGTTATCCACCTTGCCCGCCTTGGCACTGCCGTCTTCGCGACTGAAAAAACTGCGCAGGTCGCTGGTGAGCACGCCATCTCCCAGCGGCAGGTTGTGCAGCAACGCCAGGGTGTCCTGCTGGTAGAGGTCCGCGACCTGAGAGTGATAGACGCGCAGGCTGAGGTCTTTGTTGACCTGATAGTCACCGCCCACATACGCCAGGTGCGACGTGGTGGCGGTGGCGTTGAAACGCCGGTTGGGCGAGGCGATGGTCATGGCCTGGTAGTCGGTGGAGTCGCGTTTGTTGATGCGGTCGATGTAGCCGGTGTTGAGGGTCAGCCCATCGATGTCCTTGGAGCTCAAGGTGGTGCCGCGAAAGGTTTGCGGCAGCAGGCGCGACGGGCTGGCAAAGGCGAACGGCAGGAAGATCGACACATCGCCGGCCTTCACCGTGGTTTGCGCAAACCGCAGCTTGGCGGTCGGGGCCAGGCGCGAGTACTCATCGGCAGCGCGCTTGTCGCTCGCCGACACCGGCAACAACTCGGTGCCGCTGCGGTCTGGCGAGGAGTCGAGCTTGACCCCCATCAGCCCGCGCACATCCAGGCCAAAGCCCACCGGGCCTGGGGTGTACCCCGATTCCAGGTTGAGGATGAACGCCTGGGCCCATTCCCGCGCGGCGGTCTTCGCACCGTCGTCCTTGTAGTCGCGGTCCAGGTAGTAATTGCGCAAGGTCAAGGTGCCGTGGCTGTCGTCGATAAAGCCAGCGGCCCACAGCGGAGCGGGCAGCACGCTCAAGGCCAGGCATGCCATGAGCAGGCGTGGAGTGGTGTTCGAAACACAGGCGACGGGCGCCGCTGCAACGGCGTGCTCCATAGGAAGTTCTGGCATGTTCGATGTCCATTTTTTGTTGTTGTTTTTGGGGTGCACACGCTCGGCCGGGTCGGCTTCGCGAGCCAAGAATGGAAACAGCCGTCGGTGCCCGTCAACCGCAACTGAGCGATAATCGAACATTAATAAAACTATCTATTTTTTAGGTGCATATGGATCTATATGCCAAGTTTTTGAATTTTATGGATTTATTCATGATTTATGAGCAGATTAATCCACGATTCATTTTTTAGTTATCTTTGTTATCTTAATCACCAGCAGCCACTCGCGCTCGCCACCACAACAAAAACAACAATGAGGTTTGCCCATGGACAGTCCATCGCGTCGTTCGACGCTGACTATTGCGTTGTGCTTTATCGTTGCGCTGATCGAGGGATTCGATCTGCAAGCCGCCGGCACTGCCGCCGCCGGGTTACGTCAAACGTTCGCCCTGGATCCGAAGATGCTCGGCTGGGTGTTCAGCGTCGGCATCATTGGCCTGCTGCCGGGGGCATTCTTCGGCGGTTGGGTCGCCGACCGCATCGGGCGCAAGAAAATCCTGGTGAGCGCCGTGCTGCTGTTCGGGCTGTTTTCCCTGAGCACCGCGTTTGTCGAAAGCTACTCAAGCCTGTTGCTGGTGCGCTTCCTCACCGGCCTGGGCCTGGGCGCCGCGCTACCAAACCTGATCGCGCTGTGCGCCGAAGCGGTAAGCGAACGCAACCGTGGCACGGCCATCAGCGTGATGTACTGCGGGGTGCCGCTGGGTGGTGCATTGGCCGCAGTGGTGGCGATGTTTTCCAGTGAGCACTGGCAGACCACGTTTATCATCGGCGGCCTGGCACCCTTGCTGGCCGTACCGTTGATGATCCTGCTGCTGCCGGAATCCACTGCCTTTCGCCAACAGCGCGACAACACGCCTGGCGCCCGTCTTTCCAGCGGCCAGGCGCTGTTCGGCGAAGGTCGCGCCCGCACCACACTGGCCTTGTGGCTCAGTTACTTCTTCACCCTGACCGTGATGTACATGTTGCTTAATTGGCTGCCGTCGCTGTTGCTGGAACAAGGCTTCAGCAAACCCCAGGCGGGCATGGTGCAGATGCTCTTCAATATCGGCGGCGCCCTCGGTTCGCTGCTCGGTGGCGTGCTGCTGGACCGGTGCAATGCCGTCAAAGTGGTGCTGTCCGTGTATGCCGGGTTGCTGGCGGCATTGGCAGGGGTCGGGTTGTCGGTGGGCATCGTGCCCATGGCCATTGCCGGTTTTGCCGCCGGCCTGTTCGTCATGGCCGCGCAGTTGGTGCTGTATGCGTCGGCACCGCCCTCCTACCCAACCTCGGTGCGCGCCACCGGTGTCGGTGCAGCAGTGGCCGTCGGCCGCTTGGGTTCGGTCGCCGGGCCGCTGGCGGCCGGGCAACTCCTCGCCGCTGGCGCCGGCACCGCGGGGGTACTGCTGGCGACGTCCCCCGGGGTGGTGATTGCCGCACTGACCATCATCAGCGTGATGGTGCGTACGGCGCCCACTAGAACTTATGCAGCCAATTGAGCACCAGTTTGTTGCCCTCGGTGCGGTTCTCCGCCTGCTGTTCAAAGTAGGCGTTTACCGATAGAACATCTTCCTTGCTGAACGCATAGACCAGGCCTGGGCCCATGGCCCAGACCTTCTCCCGACGCCCGCTCACGGCGTGCCCATCGACCTTGGTGTCGGTGATCTGCTTCAACCAATAGCCGTTAACCCCCACGCTCAGTTGCTGGCTCAAGGCATATTGCAGGGTCAGGTTGGCATGCAACGCCTGCCCGGCCTGGGTATCGGAAACATCTCCAAAACCTGCCTGCGGATCATCGTTCTTGCCATTCCACAGGTACATGAAACGCCCGCTCGCCGACCACTTCGGGCTGAACCAGTACGTCGCCGCGTAATACGGATTGAATGACCAGAAGTTGCTGCCTGGGTTGATCGAGCGCTTGCGGTCATAGGCGCCCACCGGCACCGTGATATCGGCTTCGACACGTTGGGTCAGCAGTGGGCTGCCATCGGCGCGGCTCAGGGTCGGCAGTTGCAGGAACGGCCCCACGGTCACATCACCAAAGCCGGCGCGAGAACTCAGCGCCGCATTGTTCAACCCATCGTCGACATCCACATGGGCCAGGGAGGTGTTGATCAGGGTGATTCCCGGCATCGCGCCATTGGCCAGGGGTTGGCCGACGTAGATGATCTGCGTGGTAGGCGCCACCACTTCCAGGTCCTGCTTGGGCAACGCCAGCTTGTTGCCGTTGGCATCATTGAAGCGGCTGGCCCGGGAGTACGTCAGGTATTCCTCCAGGTACCAGCCCGGGCCGGCCGGGGCCGGTGAGCCGTCGTAGAAACTGGTGCTGCCCAGGTTGAGTCCGGGCAAATCATAAGCGTAAGCAGTCGATGTCAGTGCGACAAACGTCGTGGCCGCAACCGTCCGCAAGATAGGCTTGAGCATCTTGTATGTCCTGTATTTTTGTTGTTGTTCAAGACCCCCGGCACGATGGATACGCGCCGGGGTTTAGCGCTGGTGCAACCCTTACACGTAGGTCGCCGCCAACCCACCGTCCACCGGCAGATTGACGCCGTTGACCCAGCGCGCGGCGTCCGAGCAGAGGAAGGCAATCACCGCCGCCACCTCATCGGCCAGGGCTGGACGGGTCATGCGCTGGCTGTCCGCAGCCACCCGCTCCGGCCCGAGCATGCTGACGAAATCGCCGAGAATCGGGGTAAACACCGGCCCCGGCGCGACGCAGTTGATGCGCACCGAATGATCGCGAAACCAGCCTTGGGATTGCTGGAAGCTCCACACGATCAGCGCTTCCTTGAAGTATTGATAACAGCTGGCTTGCTCCACCGGATTGGCCGCCAGCCACTGCTGCCCGGCGTCGAAGCTTTGCGTCGCGGCCAGGGCCTTGTGCAGCTCCAGGCGTTGCGGCCATTGCGCGCCGAGCACCGAGGCGACATTGACGATGCTGCCGCCCGCCGGCATGCGTGGCAGCAGCGATTGGGTCAGGTGCCGCAACCCCAGGTAATTGACCGTGGCCACCGCTTGCACGGGCGCCGTACCGGGCACGCCGGCAATGTTGCACAGCCCGTCGACCCGCGCCGGCAGGCGTGCCACCAGGGCATCGATGCTGGCCGGATCGCCCAGGTCAGCCTGGAAGAAGCCATCCAGGGTCAGTTGCGGTTCATGGCGATCAACGCCGATCACCGTGGCGCCCTGGAAACGCGCGAGGCGCGCCAACTCGGCACCAATGCCGGAAGCGACACCGGTGACGATCAGGGTTTTGTTGTGCAGGTTCATGTTCAAGCCCTCTTATTTTTGTATAGGCATGGGTGGATCAAAACGATGAGCCAGGACTCAGAACGGATAGGCAGGCGGAGTGTTTTTCACCGTGACCCACTGCCACTGGCTGTACTCGTCCCAGTCGGCCGGCCCGCCTACGCTGCCGCCATTGCCGGAAGCGCCGCGCCCACCAAAGGGGTTGATGCATTCGTCGGCGACGGTCTGGTCATTGATGTGCAGCAGGCCGCAGTCAAGCCGCTCGCCGATGGCCATGGCACGCCCGACCGACGGTGAGATGATCGCGGCCGAGAGGCCGTACTCGGTACGGTTGGCCAGCTCGATGGCCTCCTCGTCCGTGGCAAAACTGACCACCGTGGCCACCGGGCCGAAGATTTCTTCCTCAAACGCGCGCATGCCCGGACGCACGCCACTGAGCACAGTGGGCTGGTAGAACAAGCGGTCATAGTCGCCGCCCGCCTCCAACCGCGCGCCCGCTTGCAGGCTGTCGCTGACGATCTCGTGCACGCGCTGCAATTGCCGCTGGTTGATCAATGGGCCGAGTGCGGCTTCACCGCGGGCGGCATTGCCCACGGTGAGCGCCCGGGCCTTGTCCACCAGCTTGCGCGTGAGGCGTTCGGCGATGGACTCATGGGCGAGGATCAAGCCGGTCGCCATACAGATTTGCCCCTGGTGCAGCCAGGCGCCCCAGGCGGCATTGCTCGCGGCCAGGTCGAGGTCGGCGTCTTCGAGAATGATCAGCGGGTTTTTGCCGCCCAGTTCCAGCGCGACTTTTTTCAGGTGTCGTCCGGCCACTTCGGCGACTTTGCGCCCCGCCGCCGTCGACCCGGTGAACGCAATCATCTGCACATTCGGATCGCGGCACAGCGCCTCCCCCGCCGGCGCGGCACCGGGCAATACCTGCAGCAGGCCCTTGGGCAAGCCCGCCTCTTCGAACAGCCGGGCGATCAGAAAACCACCGCTGACCGGCGTCTGCGGGTCGGGCTTGAGCACCACCGCATTGCCCGCCGCCAGGGCCGGCGCCACCGAGCGCAGCGACAGCACCAGCGGAAAATTGAACGGTGAAATCACCCCGACCACGCCGTGGGGCTGACGCCGGGCATAGGACAGGCGACCGGCCGCACTGGGCAGTACCAGCCCGTGAGGTTGGGACAACAGCCCCGCCGCTTGATGCAGCAGCACAATCGCCTCGCGCACTTCGTGTTCGCCCTTGAACAACGCGCCGCCGGTTTCCCGCGCGACGTACAGCGCCAGTTCGGCAAAGGACTGCTGGGCCAGGTCCGCCGCCTTGCGAAACACCTCGGCACGCTCCCGTGGGCCGAGTGCAGCCCAGGCCGGCTGGGCCAGGGCCGCGCTGCGGCAGGCGACGGCGATGTCGGCCGGGTTGGCCATGGCGCAGCGCATCAGGGGTTCGCCGGTGGCGGGTTCGATCACCGGGATCACGGATCCCGAAGCGGGTATCCAATCGCCGTTGAACAGGCATTCGGACCCAATGGCCCGCTGTAGAAAGTGGGTGGTTTCAGACACTGACATGGCAACTCCCGGTTCTTGTAATTGTCATCGCCTGCACAGGGTGCAAACGCCGCATCAAGCCTTGAGCAAAGGCTGTGCCGCTTGCACGCAACGTCGCTGACATAAAGCGTCGAGGGCTCTGGGACGGGGCCTCACACACACCGCCCATACCTCACCCGCCGATCGACTGCAAAAACCGGCGCGCTGCCACTTGTTCAATTGATAAGGTTATGTTTAATAACTATCTGAGCAGTTACTCATATCGATCACTCGCTTTGCAGGGGCATAACAATGACTAATCCCCCCAGCGCGCTGCCCGACGACCGGGTGGCCATCGCGCCCTACCATCCGCGCGGCGACAGCCGCCAACTCAGTGAGAGCAGTTCGCCCACCCCGGCGGAACTGACCGACTGCCTGTTCTTCTCGCCCGAAGACGGACGTATCTGGCTCAACGATCAACGCATGGTGTTGCTGCACAGTTCGTCGTTCGGCGCCCTGCGCAGGGAGGTCATCGAGCGCCTGGGGCTGGAGCAGGCGCGTGGCCTGTTTACCCGCACCGGTTATGCCTCCGGCGCGCGGGATGCGCGGTTGATCCGCGAGCGCTGGCCACAGGCCGATGCCGCCGCGGTGTTTCGCGCCGGGACCCATTTGCACACCCTGGAAGGCATGACCAAGGTCGAACCGCTGCACTTCAAGTTCGATGCCGATTCGGGGTTCTATGAAGGCGAGTTCCTCTGGCACCACTCGTGCGAGGCCGATGAACATGTGGGCGCCTACGGCATCGGCCAGGACCCGGTGTGCTGGACTGAAACCGGCTATGCCATTGGTTTCGTCAGTGGCCTGTTCGGGCAAATGGTGATTTTCCGCGAAGTGGAATGCCGTGGCATGGGCCACCGCAGCTGCCGGGTAATCGGCAAGACGGCCGAGCAATGGGGTGACGTCGAGCAGGACCTGCGCTACCTGAATGTGTCCCAGGCCGTCACCAACGCCACGGTCGCGCCCACACCCGATCACCCGGTGAGCCACAGTGCCAGGGCCAACCCGCCGCAAACACTGGTGGGGGCGAGTGCGGCCTTCAACGCCGCGACACAAGCCCTGCAACGCGTTGCACTGACCCCGGCAACGGTGTTGATCAGCGGTGAGTCGGGGGTGGGCAAGGAGATGTTTGCGCGCCAGTTGCACCAGCTCAGCCGCCGCCAGGACAGCCCGTTCGTGGCACTCAATTGCGCTGCCATTCCGGACAACCTGATCGAGGCCGAACTGTTCGGTGTCGAACGCGGCGCCTATACCGGCGCGACGCACTCGCGGCCTGGACGTTTCGAACGGGCCCAGGGCGGCACGCTGTTTCTGGATGAAATCACCAGCCTCAGCCTGGCCGGGCAAAGCAAGTTGCTGAGGGCCTTGCAGGAACGGGAAATCGAACGGGTCGGCGGGGTGCGCGGGATCAAGGTGGATGTGCGCGTGGTGGCCGCCACCAATATCGATCTGCGTAAAGCCGTGGCCGACGGCACCTTTCGTGAAGACCTGTTCTACCGCCTGAATGTCTACCCCATCGCCCTGCCACCGCTGCGCGAACGCCGGGACGACATCCCACTGTTGATCAATGCGTTCCTCACGCGCTTCTGCCAGGAATACGCCCGAACCCCGATGGGCCTGACCATGCGCGCCCTGAAAGCGCTGCTGCGCTATGACTTCGCGGGCAATGTGCGCGAACTGCAAAACCTGATCGAACGCGGCCTGATCGCCAGTGACGAAGGCCAACCCATTGACCTCGTGCACCTGTTTCGAAACGAGCCTATGCCCGCCGATCCCTATGGCCTGGACGACCATGGCAGCCTGTCCAACAGCGCACCACCGCCGTGCCTGGCCCTGTTCGACACCCTTGGCCAACTGGAACCGGGGTTTTCCATCGAAGGTCTTGAATCGCGCCTGATCAACGAAGCCCTGCAACGCAACGCCGGCAACCTGGCTGCCGCCGCCAGGCTTGTGGGGCTCAGCCGTGCACAATTTGCCTATCGGCTGAAGAAGCACCAGCGGCAAAGCCCTTGATGGGCAATTAGTGCCTTAAAAGCTTTGTTCAATTAAGTATTTTGCATGGGCATCCGGGTGACCAATGCCCGCTTATTTAACCGTGACAAGGATCTCCTGTGAGCGGACTGCGTGAACGTCAGAAAGCCGAACGCCGGCAAGCTATTGAAGAAACTCCCACTGGCTGAAGGGTGCGCGCATCCAGTTCTGCCACGTTACCCGGTGTTTCGGCTCGGCCGGGAAGCCCTGCATCAGCGCAGGTGCCACGCGGGTTGCACAGGACGACTCGTTGGCCTCGACGTAAAGAGTCGCCCCGCAGCCCTTCCCGAAAACGGCCTGCAACGGGTGCGCTGGTGGCTGGAGGGTGACACGCTGTACCGCGCCACATCAGCGGCCAGTGATCGATACCCGTTGCCGGCCCCCAAAAAAGCGGTGGCCGTCTTGTCCGGCATCAGTGAACTGCAGGTACGCATCTGGGAAGCGGGCCAGGGCTGGCGTCAGCTGGCCGGCAACTGCAAAGCCGATCCCGTCGGCCTGGAAATCAGCCTGACCCGCCAGACACCACAGGGGGAAGAACGTTATCGGCAAGTGCTGGGGCCGCTGCAACAAGCGAGTCAGCGACGATCAAGGTACCCCCACGCCCTGGAGCGGGCAAAGCACTGAGCTCTCCGATTAAAGCGAGTGAAAGATGTATTCAGTCTGTGCACGAAGATCCAGTTCAACACCTGCCCCCTGCAGACGAGTGTGAAGGTCAGCATCATCGACGCGGACTTTCCAGGACACATTGGCCGGTACGTCGCCTCCCGCGCGAACGAGACTGATGGCCTGCTGCAATTGCGCACGGTCGGCTAAGTAAACAGCCAGCGCGTTGCCTTTCCAAGCGGCAACACTCATCCCCAGCGCCGCGCAGACTGAAACTTTTGCCTTGGCATCGTCGCGGTCAGCCTGCCGGGAGCGTTGAATCTGATCCTCCAGGACAGGATCAACTACACGGTCGGACCATAGCACCTCTCCCGACTCCCAGACTTCCGGTGGGCAGACCTTTTCTTCGGGGCGCAGGGTCAGAAATGGATTGATTTCCATCGGATAGATTCGACAGACCAGCGGTCGATCTTCATAGATCGTGCAGCGGTTATCCTCCCCGAGACTTGGGCACTGTGTCAGGGCGTTACCCGCAAAAATGGCAATGACCTGAATACGAGCCTCTCCACTGGCCACATCGACCGCGCGTTGCACGCTGTGGTTGTAGTGCTCTGGCAATGGGAAGGCTGACGTGTCGAAAGCTTCGAGTATGACTGCGACGTTACCGCCACGATTTAACCACTGCTCGGCCTCTTGAAGCGTCAGAGGGATAAGACGTCCTTTACAGCAAATTCCGCACCCGTTGCAGGTAAACCGCGTGACGTGGTTTTTTATGGGCGTCACGGATTGGCTTATAGGTGTCATGATCAATCCTGTTTCTCGCCTCCAAACTTCCAGTAGAGGCGATGGCGAAAGAAACCCATGATATCGGCTGTATACCTGGTTTCAAATAGGCACTAAATCCCTACCAGGTATACTTGAATACACCTTCCCATGACCGGTCACCACCGCTTGCCAGATCGCTCGGCATCATCCGTGGCGACGCCGTATCACCCGGATTCCGGGCATCTACGACTCGCACGTAGATGCCCGGGATCCGGTGTAAGGCTTAAACCAATTCGGCTAAAGATGCCGGATTGAAGCCCTTCAGTTCTGCGTAATCACCTTTTTCCACTTTGGCGACCCAATCCTTGTCACTCAGCAGAACACGCCCTACCGCGATCAGATCAAACTCTTCGCGCTCCATACGCTCGACGAGCCGATCCAGGCTCGCAGGGGTTGATCCCTTGCCGGCGAATGCGTGAGTAACATCATTATCCAGTCCGACCGAACCGACGCTGATGGTTGTGGCTCCAGTGACTTTCTTCGCCCAGCCCGCGCAGTTCAGCCCGTTCTCACCATCAATTTCGGGAAACTCAGCGTCCCAGAAGCGTCGCTGCGAGCAATGCAGAACATCCACACCCGCCTCAACCAACGGCAGCAGCCAGTCTTCCATCAGTGCAGGGGTCTCGGCGAGGCGTACCCCAAAATCCTGCTGCTTCCATTGACTGACGCGCATGATGATAGGGAATTCGGGCCCGACCGCGTGACGCACAGCAGACACGATCTCAGCGGCAAAACGGGAGCGCTCTTTGATCGTCGGTCCGCCATAACGATCGGTGCGCTGATTGGTGCCGGCCCAGAAGAACTGATCGATCAAATAACCATGAGCCCCATGGATCTCAACCGTGTCGAAACCCAGGCGTTTGGCATCCGCCGCCGCCTGGGCGAACGCAGCAACTGCGTCTGCAATATCCTCTTCGCTCATCGCCACACCGCGAGGCTCGTTTGGCGAATCGAGGCCAGATGGGCTTTCAACCGGCGCATCAGGGGCCCAGCCGCTGACGTCACGCACCGCGCCGGTGTGCCAGAGTTGCGGCCCCATACGGCCCCCGGCAGTGTGAACAGCATCGATCACGTTCTTCCATCCGGCCAGCGCTGCTTCACCGTGAAAAAAAGGGATGCCGGGACCGTTACGTGAAGCAGGACGATTGATGACGGTCCCTTCTGACAAAACCAATCCGACCCGCCCCTCAGCCCGCCGCCGATAGTATGCAGCGCTGCCTTCACCGGGGATGCCCTCTGGCGAAAATTGCCTGGTCATCGGCGCCATGACAATCCGGTTTTTCAGTTCAAGCGAGCGGATGGAAAGAGGACGAAATAAAACGCTGGTATCAGGGTTTGACATTGGAGGGTCTCCATTTGCTTTTGGAGACCATATAAGTATATTTTGTAAACTAAATGTCAATTAGGCACCTAGAATCGCCTAGGTATACATGAGGAAACTTCGATGCTGGAATTAAAGCCGCAATGTTTTTCGTCGGAGTGCCCAAGCCGGGCGCTGTTCGACCAAATCGCAGACAAGTGGTCGATGATGGTTCTGGCGGTACTTGATGACGGGCCGCATCGTTTTAACGCCATCAGGCGTCGCCTGGAGGGCGTCACTCAGAAGGCCCTGACACAGTGCCTGCGGCGACTGGAACGAAATGGTCTTGTCTCGCGCCAGGTCATCTCGTTCTCGCCCGTAGCAGTCCAGTATGAGATCACCCCACTGGGTCGAACACTGCAGCAGCCATTTCGCGAATTGCATAAATGGACGCTCGACAAATTGCCTGAGGTTGAAACGGCCCGGTTGAAGTTTGACGAGGCCGCGCAGGTAAGCCTGACGGAGTGAATGACTTCGCAGGTTTGCCCGCGGTATCCATGAACCTACCAACGCTACTTTAAGTGCCTAATTGACTCTAGGTTTATCACGCATACCTTGTAAAGGTCGCCAACGATGGCCTCATTTTGATGCCTTCTTGTGACCTTTGACCAGCGCCTCTCTGCGACTCTCGACGATTGGCCAAGCGCCTTCGATATCGACGCGGCAACGCTGATCCCAGCGGCCTGACCTTTTTTGGGAAGCCCAATATGACGAGGACTAAAATGCGCGAAAATCTTCAGTTTTACATCGATGGTTCGTGGGTGGAGCCCGCTGGCAATATCGTAATAGATGTCATTAATCCGGCTGACGAAACGGTTGCCGGCCAGCTAGCGCTCGGCGGCACCCTCGACGTCAATAAAGCGGTCGCAGCCGCGAGAGCCGCCTTCCAGTCTTTCTCGCAAATATCGGTTGAGGAGCGTCTTGCACTCTTCGATCGAATCATCGCTGCCTACCAGTTGCGCGCACAGGATCTTGCGATAGCAGTGTCAGAGGAAATGGGCGCACCGCTATGGCTCGCCGAGAAATTACAAGTCACGGCCGGCCTGGCCCACATTCAAATCGCTCGCGCCGCGTTAGCCAAATACAGTTTCGAACACGAGATGGGCACCACTGAGATCGTACGCGAGCCGATTGGCGTTTGTGCGTTAATCACGCCATGGAATTGGCCGCTCAACCAGTTGACCTGCAAGGTGGCCGCAGCGTTGGCGACAGGCTGCACGATGGTGGTGAAGCCTTCTGAAGTGTCGCCCTTCTCGGCGACGATCTTTACCGAGATCATGCATGATGCCGGTGTACCAGCCGGTGTTTTTAATCTGGTACACGGAGACGGCAAAGGTGTTGGCGACGCACTGACGGGTCATCCTGAAGTCGATCTCGTCTCGTTTACTGGATCCACCCCCGCAGGCATCCAGGTCGCACGCAATGCTGCACTGACGGTGAAACGCGTACACCAGGAACTGGGCGGAAAGTCGCCGAACATCCTTTTGCCGAGTGCCGATTTTCCGTCAGCCGTGGCGGCGGGTGTGGCTCAAATTATGCTCAACAGCGGTCAATCATGTAATGCGCCGTCACGGATGCTTGTTCCATTTACACGAATGGCGGAGGTAGCCGATCTCGCGCGCACTGCGGCAGCGCAGTGGGTTGTCGGACACCCGGCAAGTAACGCAAAAATGGGGCCGGTCGCCTCCGAGGCACAATGGCGCAAGATCCAGAACCTGATCCAGGTCGGCATCGAAGAAGGTGCAACGCTGATAACAGGTGGTCTCGGCCGACCCGAAGGGCTCGACACCGGTTTCTATGTGCAACCGACCGTCTTCTCCAACGTGACGAATGACATGACTATCGCCCGCGAGGAGATCTTCGGTCCGGTGCTTGTCATCATCGGTTATGCCGATGAAGCCGATGCAGTGGCGATCGCCAATGACACCGTATTCGGTCTTGCCGCTTATGTTCAGGGCGAACATACAGCCGCCGAGGCAGTGGCGCGTAAACTTCGGGCCGGACAAGTCACGCTCAATTATGCCGACATGGATTTGGCGGCCCCGTTCGGGGGATACAAACAGTCGGGTAACGGTCGTGAATGGGGAGAAGTTGCGTTCGGCGATTTTCTCGAAACCAAAGCGATCGTTGGCTTTCGGCGGGCCGTGTGAAGGGCTTGCTGCTGGAATGAGTAGCGCCCTTTCCCTATGAAAAGTAGCGGCGTCCCAGAACGCCGGCTACTTATTCAGTAAGTGCGATCGTAAGGGGTTTTATAGCAGCGAAATGGGGTAATTAATGAAAATCCGGTTTTCATCAAACTCATTGGTGCTGAAATCCCTGCGAACACTCGAATTGCGCCATCTAACGCTGAGATTTTTCAGTGCACCGGACTGCACCACGTAGGCCAGTTCCGACTCTCGGCCCCACTCTTTGCCATCGGTGATCGAACCTGTGTGGACGTTATCACCGCTGATATATCGGTTCATTAATGTCAGACCCGGGACACCGAGCACTGCGAAGTTAAAGTCATGGCGTAGCTGCCATGAGCGCTCCTGAGCGTTATCAAAACTGGCGTTATAGCTGTCGTTGGCCAATGTTCCACCACTGGTGCCGTTGACCCGCATCCAGGCGCTGTCGCCGGTGAGTTTTTGCAGGCCGACGTAGAAGGTGTTGCCGCCGTATCTGGCAGAGAGCAAGGCGAAGGTGGTCTTGTTGTCAAGGTCGCCGGCCAGGGCGCGGCCGTCTTCCTTGCCGTTGAAGAAGCCCAGGTTGGCGCCCAGGGTCCAGTCGCCCGCGGGTTGGCTGTGGCTGAGATTGACGTACTGTTGCTGGTAGATGTCGGTGAGCTCGGCGTACCACACGCCAACCTGAGTGCGCTTGTCGTTAAAGGTGTATTCGCCGCCGCCGAAGTTGAAGCGGTCGGAGGTGAACGCGGCTTTGCCGTTCATGAACATGTCTTCCATGCTCGCGTCGTTGCGTGGGCTGTTGCTACGGAATTGGCCGCCATAGAGTGTCAGGCCGGCGATCTCGTTGGAGGTCACCTGACCGCCACGAAACGTCTGTGGCAGAGAACGACCATCGTCAGAGCGCAGGATCGGCAACACAGGCATCCATTCACCCACTTTCAATTCAGTCTTCGACAGCTTGGCTTTCAGCGCCACGCCCAGACGCCCAAAGTTATCGGCGGGGCGGCCGTCGTCGTGGATCGGCAGCAGTTGGGTACCGCCGGTGCCTTTGCCACCATCAAGCTTTTGGGAATAAAGACCTAATACATCGACACCGAATCCTATCGGCCCAGCGGTATAACCGGAACGAGCATCAAGGATGAAGCTCTGTGTCCACTCTTCGGCTTTATTCTGTGGAGCGGCGCTGTTGGGATAGGCCGGATTGATGAAGTTGCGATTGATGTAAGCGTTGCGCAAGTTGAGGGTGGCGGTAGCGCCATCGACAAAGCCGCTATTTTGATCGGCCTGAACAGCGGCTGACGTACCCGCGCAGAACGCAAGCGTCACAGTAATCAGGGATTGATGTGCAGGCACGCTGCGGAAAATAACAGGGTAGCGCATGATGTTTTCTCACAATGAGTTATTATTTTTGTTGTTGCGATTTTTGGCGTGTCATTCAACTTGTGCACAGGCAGCTCGAATAACTAACTACCAGTGACTGCGCAGCTCCCTTATGTGTCTTGTGATAATCCTTTATTGAGTAACTTGATAATTGGTTAACAGCACCTTAAGCAAAACCCGAGCGTGCGCAGACGCGAGCCTGAATCAATGCCTGTCATGGCACGCTCGTGGGGAATTGCTTGAGAACAACGACTGAGAGTTAAAACAGACTCGAACGCTCGGCGATCAACCCGCACTCCCTGGCGTTTTGCAACGTGTGTATTCCAATTGATAAAGCGTGGTTTCTGGTGCCATCGATTGCCCCTCCAACAGCCGTTGCAGCTCAGCGACAAAAGACTCGCCGGCGACGCGAACGTAGTCAGGCGCACACCCTTCGATCATGACGATCCAGGCCGGTATCTGGGTCCCTTCGGCGCGGGCTTTTTTCTCTGCGGTTTCAACCTTGCTCACGGCCTCATCAGCCACACACAAATGCACACCCGTAATACCTTGGGTATCAACGAGAGGCGGAAGCACGCGTTGGCGCAATGCGTCTGACACCGAGTTATGCCCCCCCTCGACAACGTCGAAACGGACCGTCAGCAAATACGCGCCCTGCCCCACACCGCTGGTATAAGTAACCTCGCATATGGATCGCGCGACGTTGCGATATGACTGCACCGACTGCTTTGTCCAAGCCGTCGGACTGTTGAGACGCGATAAATAATCCTGCCCTCCCAACACCTGCACAGTGTCAGCCTCATAGAGGTTGAAATAGGTCGGTCCGGCATCCAAAGCGATGTATCGACGTCCCCGCAAAAACCCCGGAATGCCAGCCCGCTCAGGCATGTGTTCCCGGTTATGCCACTCATAGAACTCGTCCCGCGCTTCGGGCAAAAGATCATGCCAGATCGCGACTACACCTGTTCCTGCAAAGCTCATAGCGTTTTCCTCCAGCGATAGTCAGTCAACATTGGGATGGCGACCGGCGACCCATGCAGCACCCATTTCAGCAACGTAAGGAACCACGGTCTGAAATTGTTCACCCAGCCCTTGGCCACCAACACGCATGGTGTCACCCGCCTTGAGGAATACCGGTGGCTTCTGCCCAAGCCCCACACCCGGTGGCGTACCGGTAATGATGACGTCACCCGGCAGTAGCGGCATGAAGCGACTGAGGTACGCGACAATGTGTGCAACGCTGAAAATCATTGTGCGGGTATTGCCGGTCTGGAGACGTTTGCCGTTCACGTCGAGCCAGAGATCAATGGCATGCGGGTCGGCAATTTCGTCGCGGGTGACCAGCCAAGGTCCCAGTGGAGCGAAGGAAAAACCGCTTTTCCCCTTGGCCCACTGCCCTTCGTACTCAAGCTGATAAGCCCGCTCGGAGACATCATTGGCCAGGCAATAACCGGCGATGTGATTCAACGCCTGCGACTCATCAATCTGCCAGGCAGGCGTACCGATAACGATGGCCAACTCGACTTCCCAATCAAGCTTCTGAGCCCCCGTTGGTAGAATCACCGGGTCATTGGGGCCGCTGATGGACGCGGTGTGTTTGTTGAAGACCACCGGCTGGCTCGGGATAGGTGTATTTGTTTCAGCCGCGTGATCGGAGTAGTTCAGGCCGATGCAAATCAGGTTCGGTACGCTGCCTACGCATGGACCAAGGCGTGTGCCCGGCGCCACCACCGGAAGCTTTTCAACGTCAACAGCACGTAGTTTTTCGAGCACCGACGGGCTCAGGGCAGACGCATCAATGTCGTCGACAATGCCCGAAAGGTCTCGCACGATCCCTTGCGAATCCAGGATTCCCGGCTGTTCCTGCCCCGGCAAACCAAAACGAACTAAGCGCATTTGTTACTCCTCCAGCGTTGAGAAATGGACAGACAATGAGCCTGCTTCGCCGAACTGAACATGCAGTGGCTGATTGACGGGCACATCGAGAACACCTGCATAGGACCCGGTGATAATCACCTGCCCTGCTTGCAGCCCTATCCCTTGTGTAGACAGAAAATTGGCCAGCCATACGATAGGCAACAACGGATCCCCGTCCGGATGGCGACCCTTGATATTCAAAAGCTCTGCCGTTGCATCGCTCAGGGTGATATCCAGTTCAGAGGGCATGCTGGCAGAGTTCGACAGCGTGATTGGCGCCCCAAGTACCAGGCCCTGATTGAATAGACCGTCCGCAAGCAATTGCTCGAACGGCAGAGTGTGTGGCTCGGTGTAACGGCAATCGATGACTTCCAATGCCACGTGCACGTCGCTGATCGCAGCAACGATCTGTTCAGCGGTATAAGGCTCGATACGTGCCGGCAAATCATGGGCCAGGACGCATGCCAATTCAGGCTCGATGCGCGCCTTATCGGCGTCGGCGGCCAGTCGGTAACGTTCGCCTTTTACAATGCTGTCGCTGTAGATCGGCGCAACGATCCACTTGCCTGCCGGGGGTAAGGCACACTTCCACCCCCCCACGGTTTTTCCAGCCAATGGCCCTACGTGCTGCTGAATGGCAAAACCTTGTGCGAGGCTGCTTGGCAGGTTCGGGCCTGGCAAGGCTGCCAGTCGAACACCCTCCAGCCGTGCACGGACCAGAGCAGCGGCGGCGATTTCCAGCCCTGCCCCCGCCTCGGTCCATGCAGGCGCAGGCGGGCTCATGTGTTCTCCGAATGAACGCTGTTCTGGCGCGGCCAAACCGTACCCAGCTTATTGGCTGCATCTTCGAGCAGCGCGTGCAATTCGTCATAACGTTCAGGCTGCATGCGCAAGACCGGGCCGGCGATACTCATCGTGCCGACCACAGTACCAGTCGGAATCAGCTTGACCGGTACGGCAATCGCCCAAACACCCGCCTCGGCTTCCTCAATGACCAAGCCATACCCGCGCTTGCGTGTCAGCGCCAGCTCGGCCAACAAACCTTCGATGCTGTTGATCGCTTTCGGCCCCTGCCCCATCCCGGCGTCAGCTTTCCCCAATCCACTACGCAGCGCATGCTCAATGGCCAGTTCATCAGGCATTGAGGCCAGCCAGGCTTTGCCATTCGCGGTGGCATAGAGATTGATGGGTTTATCCATGGCCGGCGAATACATGAGCCCCGGCGCGGCACCTTGGGCCGAAGACAGCCAGGACAAGGTGCCCTCGTTGACCACCGTCAGTCGCACCAACTCATGGCACTTAGCAGCCACTTGCTCAAGGATCGGCTGGACCAATTCCGGCAAGCCAATCCCATGTAAATAGCGCTGCCCCAACAGTGCCAGCTTGAGAGTCAGGCGGTATTGCGAGGTGGCTTCATCCTGCTCTGCCCACCCTTGTTCGACCAACTGAGCAAGCACGCGATGAGCAGGCCCCTTTTCCAAGCCCAACTCAGCTGCGATATCGGACATCCGCATCCAGCGAGCTTCGCGTGCCAGCAGCTCAATGGCCTCCAGGCAGCGGTCGACAGCACCTTTGACGACTCTCATATTTTTCTCGACTTATCTTTGACAATGAGGTGAATGTGAGCAACATTGTTCGTAATGGAACGACGTTCCAATAGTATGCAGGCACCTCTTGATAAGTCAAACCCGCTTGTACCCGGTTGACCTTATCGAGACAGAGCTACCACCGCAGACGGGGTCCAGGACGTGGTGAACGCCTGACAGATATTGAAAACCGCCCCTTCTGGTTCGGCTTTTTTATCAATAGACGTACACCTGTGTATGTTCAATCTTCCCGGAAGAACGCCCAATGCATCTCACCACCCCGCCTTACCTACAGAAGTCCGCGGGCAGCAAGATTGCGCATCATCGCTCGCAAGCCGAAAGTCCAGGGCGCAGCCGCATGACTGTAGGTGACGGTGTTACGCAGCGTGCCCAGCAGCGGGCTACCTATGCTGACCTCATCCCCTTGCTTATGCGTAAAGCCGCTTCCGGGCTCTTCACGATCTTGGGTAGGCGCAAACAATGTCCCGAGAAAAAGCATGAAGCCATCAGGGTATTGGTGATCGCCGCCGACAGTCTGGGCCACGAGATCCAACGGGTCACGGCTGATGAATGCCATGGAACTGCTGCCTTCAAGGATAAAGCCGTCTTCGCCCTGAACTTGCAAATCCACGACGCAATTGCGCACGTCATCGAGCGTAAACGCTTCATCGAACAGACGAATAAAGGGGCCGATCGCACAGGACGCATTGTTGTCCTTGGCCTTGCTCAACAGCAGTGCGCTGCGGCCTTCGAAATCACGCAAGTTGACGTCATTGCCCAAGGTGACGCCATGCACTTGGCCTCGACTGTTCACCGCCAGCACAATTTCCGGCTCGGGGTTGTTCCATTCAGACTTGTGATGGATTCCGATTTCGCTGCCGCTGCCCACTGCGGCCAGAACCGGTGCCTTGGTGAAAATTTCCGCGTCCGGGCCGATACCGACCTCCAGATATTGCGACCACATGCCCTGCTTGATCAGTACAGCTTTAAGGCGCATCGCGTCTGGCGAGCCCGGTTTGATTGCCCGCAAGTTATCGCCTATCGCTTCCTGCACCAAGCGGCGAACACTTTCGGCGTTGGCAGCGTCACCTCGGGCCTGCTCCTCGATTACCCGCTCAATCATGCTGGACGCGAACGTTACCCCGGCCGCCTTGATGACCTGCAAATCCGCTGGGGGCAACAGAGATGCCTTGCCGGGATCGGCATGGCTGCCGGTGTTCTCAAGCAACTCCTCGACGGTCCCGATGTACCTCCCAGGCGCCTGGCGAACAGCCAGCAACGGCGAGGTATGTTCCAGCAGTTCGCTTATCGTCGAAAAAGTTTCAGAAAGATCAAACACACCTTCATCGCGCAACACCACTGGCGAGGGTCCTGCAATCGCACCCGGGATCCAGGCGCGGCCGATCAGCGTTCCGGCCAAGCCATCCAGCGGCAGGGTGTTTTCGCGCGTCAGTTTCAAATTCGCCATAGAGCTTCCAGAGCAGTCAGCCATCAGAGCCGTAAAAGTAATGGACCGCTCCGGTAAATCCCAATGAAAGAAACTCACCAATCAATGCTGTTTCGTTATCGACAGACAAGGCCTTATCCGATGGAAAACGATCAAATTACGTTTGCCAGTGTCACCCGATGGCTGAAGATCAAACATCTGGTACTGGTCAATAGCCTGGCCAAGACCCGCAATATGCACACAACCGCAGAACACATGAATGTTACGCAACCGGCCATCAGTAAATTGCTTCGCGATCTGGAAGTACTCCTGGGCTTTCCATTGTTTGAACGTCAAACGCGCAACCTGGTCCTTACTGAACTAGGAGAGTTCGTGGCCCGTTATGCGCGTATTACCTTGGAAGACACGGAATCGTTCGTCGACCAAGTCAACAAGCTGCGAAAAGGCGGGCATGGTCATTTAAAAATTGGCACCATTTTCGCCGCAACATCAGTGGTGCTGCCTGAAGCTATCGCCAGCATAAAACGTGAGCGCCCCCTCCTTTCTATCGAGGTGATCGAACAAACCAGCAATCACTTGCTGGAAATGCTCGAACAGAAAAAACTCGATTTAATCATCGCACGCTTCACGGATGAGGATTGCCAGCCCTTCGAATTTACGTCGCTGGGACCTGAACCCTTCTGCCTTGTCGCGAACAGCACACATCCTCTGTGCCAACTTGAGGAGGTCCCCACTGACGCACTCAGCGAATGGCCATGGGTCATGTATCCCTTTAACACGCCGATCCGACAACGCATGGAGCGCGCGTTCAGGACGTTCCGGATAGTCCCGCCGACCAATACAGTGGAGACCATTTCGATGCAGACCTTCCTGCAGTTGCTGCAGTCTGGGCCAATGCTTGCCATGCTCCCCGAGTCAATGGTCCAGTCGCAACTGCAAAATGGGCAGCTACAAATCCTCAATACTCCCTTCAAGGTTGAATCTCAGGATTACGGGGTTATCACCCGCAAGGATGAGCCCCTGTCAGAGCCCATGCGGATGTTTGTTGCGACCTTATTAGCGTTCGCCGAACTGCGGCAAACGACTACAGAGAAGAGGCCCTGCACCGATCCCGGTAAAAGTCGATGAGGCAAAGTTATCGAGCAATCGAAAGCTCTCATTAGGCAGCCATTTCTATGAATCCTATAGTGCCGCCACAAAACTGCGGCGCTATTGGCGACCGCGCACCACCCAGCAGCCCGTGAGGATGCGATGGAACTGATCATGAAAACCGGCGCAGCAGCTGTGCTGCGTTTGAACCCGCTGGACGATGTGCTTATCGCACGCCGGCCGCTAATCGCGGGCGAAATCCTTGAGCAGGAAGGCGTGACGGTCCTTCAAGCGATTGTGCCGGGCCATAAAGTGGCCTCCCGGCGTATCGAAGCCGGTCAACCGGTAAGACGCTATGGGCAAATCATTGGTTTTGCCGTTGTCGACATAGAAGCAGGCGAGCATATCCATGTGCATAACCTCGCCATGGGGGAATTCACTCGAGATTATGCGTTCAGCGTCGATGCGAAGCCCCACGTCAAGCTGAGTGAAGCCCCATCGTTCATGGGTATCGTACGCCCGGATGGACGCGTCGCGACGCGCAACTACATCGGCATTCTTACCTCAGTGAATTGCTCTGCCACAGTCGCCCGGGCCATCGCAGACCATTTTCGTCGGGACATCAATCCCGCTGCACTGCAAGCGTATCCAAACGTCGACGGTGTTGTTGCGCTCACGCATTCTGCCGGCTGCGCCGTTGACCCTGCGGGCGACGGTCTGAGCATGTTGCGTCGGACATTGGCGGGGTATGCGACCCACGCCAACTTTGCCGCCGTGCTGGTCATCGGGTTGGGCTGCGAGACGAACCAAATCGACTCATTACTCGCGACGCAAGGACTCACCCGTAGCAATACGCTGCGAACGTTCAATATTCAGGACAGTGGCGGTACGTCCAAAGCCATCGCCAGTGGCATTGACCACGTGAAGGAATTGCTTGGCGAGGCCAATCGGATCCAACATGAGTCGGTCAGCGCTCGTCATCTGATCGTTGGGCTTCAGTGTGGTGGCTCGGATGGCTACTCCGGTATTACGGCCAACCCTGCGTTGGGCAATGCAGTGGATCGCCTGGTCGCCTGTGGCGGTACCGCGATTCTTTCTGAAACCCCTGAAATATACGGTGCCGAACACTTGCTGACACGACGGGCAGTCAGCCGTGAAGTCGGCGAAAAACTTATCGCTCGAATTCATTGGTGGGAACGCTACTGCGAGCGTATGGGGGCCGAATTAAACAATAACCCCTCCGCCGGCAACAAGGCAGGTGGCTTGACCACCATCCTGGAAAAGTCGCTGGGCGCTGTGGCAAAGGCTGGCTCGAGCAACCTGATGGATGTCTACGAATATGCCCAGTCCGTCACTGCCAACGGGCTGGTTTTCATGGACACCCCTGGCTATGACCCCGTCTCCGCAACCGGCCAGGTCGCTGGCGGTGCCAACCTGATTGCGTTTACCACCGGGCGCGGATCGGCCTATGGCTGTGCCCCTGCGCCATCAATCAAGCTGGCAACCAATAGCGCCTTGTGGGCGCGTCAGCGAGAAGACATGGACATCAACTGCGGCGAAATAGCCGAAGACACATTGACCATCGAAGCGTGCGGTGCAGCGATCTTTGAAACCATGCTACGCATCGCCTCGGGCGAGCGCAGCATGAGCGAACAACACGGATACGGACAAAATGAGTTCGTGCCTTGGCAGATCGGCGCCGTCACCTGATTTTCAGTGCTGGGAACGCCTTGCCCAGCTATCGCTTGCACATTCAACCTGGAGACCACCATGTCCCTCATCACCGGCCAGAATTTTATCGGCGGTCAGCGCAGCGCTGCCGGCAGTATGATCGTCAAGAGTGTGGATGCCAGCACAGGGGAGACCTTGCCCTATGCCTTCCACCAGGCGACGCCGCAAGAAATCGAGGATGCGGCTCGCGCAGCCAACAACGCCTTTTCCAGCTACCGCAGCCTGAGCGCGAGCAAACGGGCTGAATTCCTCGATGCCATCGCTGAAGAACTGGAGGCTTTGGACGATGAGTTTATTGCCCTGGTTTGCCGTGAAACAGCATTGCCTGCAGCTCGTATCCAAGGCGAACGCGCACGTACCAGTGGCCAAATGCGCCTGTTTGCAAATGTACTGCGCCGCGGTGACTTCTACGGAGCTCGCATCGACCAAGCTTTACCCCTCCGCAAGCCATTGCCACGCCCTGACCTTCGCCAGTACCGCACTGCGATCGGTCCGGTTGCTGTGTTCGGTGCCAGTAACTTTCCGTTGGCCTTCTCCACGGCCGGCGGCGATACCGCCTCGGCCCTCGCGGCGGGTTGTCCGGTGGTATTCAAAGCCCACAGCGGCCACATGGCTACTGCAGAACAGGTTGCCAACGCAATTATCCGCGCGGCCGAGCGCAGCGGCATGCCCGCCGGTGTCTTCAACATGATTTATGGCAGCGGCGTAGGCGAAGCCTTGGTCAAACACCCGCTCATCAAGGGCGTTGGTTTTACCGGTTCGCTCAAAGGTGGTAGAGCATTGTGTGACATGGCCGCCGCTCGCCCCGAGCCCATTCCAGTCTTCGCCGAGATGTCGAGCATCAACCCGGTAGTGATCCTGCCTCAGGCACTCTCGCGTCGAGCCGACAGTATCGCTCACGATCTTGCCGCCTCGGTGGTTCAAGGTTGTGGGCAGTTCTGCACCAATCCCGGAGTGGTGGTTGGCATTCGCTCGGATGCATTCAGTGCCTTTCAGAATAGAGTCGCAGCGCTGATAAACGACCAACCGGCGCAGACAATGCTCAACGCAGGCACCCTGCGCAGCTATGCGGCTGGCCTGCAGAACCTGCACGCGCACCCCGGCATCGTGCACCTGGCTGGCAGCAACCAACAGGGACACCAGGCCCAGCCACAATTGTTCAAGGCCGATGTAGAGTTACTGCTGAACGGCGACAAGGTCCTTCAAGAAGAAATCTTTGGCCCCACCTCTATCTTCATCGAGGTCAATGACCAATCGCAGCTCAACGCCGCCATAAATGCCCTTCACGGACAGTTGACCGCAACCTTGATCGGTGAGCCAGAAGACCTGACGCAATTCGCAGAGTTGACTGCTTTGTTGGAGGTGAAGGTCGGCCGCATCCTCATCAATGGCTACCCAACGGGTGTCGAGGTCTGCGATTCAATGGTGCACGGCGGCCCTTATCCTGCGACGTCCGACAGTCGCGGCACCTCGGTCGGCACGTTGGCTATCGACCGTTTCCTGAGACCCGTCTGCTTCCAAAACTACCCTGATGCATTGCTGCCAGACGCTCTCAAGAACGCGAATCCGCTGAACATTTTCAGACTGGTCGACGGGCATCTTTCCCAAGACAGCTTGTAAGCCCACAGGCGTCCCAATAGAGCTGTAGACAACTTCAAAAGCACTTGACGGGCGGACGAGCGTTGTCCTCCCGTCAAGTCGCTGTGCAAGCCCTACAGACACTGCGTTCGCACCGTCGCGAAGCCCACATTGAGCGTTTCGTCGCATAAGTCATGGCCGAATTCTATTACTGGTTTCATCCAGTCAACTGCACCTTGACAACCGCCTTTCCAAAGTAACAACATTACTAATGGAACATGGTTACAATAATAAAAATCTAAAAGACGGAGACACGTCATGAATCAAAGCACATTGGTTGAGCCTCATTCCAAACGACAGTCAAGGAAAGCCGCTGCCAGCGGCTGGATCGGTTCGGCTCTGGAGTATTACGACTTTTTCATCTACGCCACTGCAGCAGCCTTGCTTTTCCCGCAGCTGTTTTTCCCAACAGACAATCCGACCGTAGGCATCATCGTCTCGCTGGCAAGCTTCGGCGTTGGGTACATCGCTCGTCCAATCGGAGCCGTGGTATTAGGGCACCTGGGCGATCGCCATGGACGCAAGACCGTACTGGTCTACTGCATGTTCTTGATGGGCTTTTCGACCGTAAGCATCGGACTGCTTCCTACTTATCAGCAGATCGGTGTCTGGGCTCCTGCCCTGTTGATTTTTTTGCGTTTGATTCAGGGATTTGCAGTCGCTGGCGAGGTGTCGTGTGCCAGCTCCATGACCCTGGAACACGCCCCCGATGGACGCCGAGGTTATTTCGCAAGCTTTACGCTTCAAGGCGTACAAGCCGGACAACTACTCGCGGCTGGGGTTTTCCTGCCTCTGGCCCAGTTCATGCCAGCTGATCAATTTGCTGCATGGGGCTGGCGAATTCCATTCCTGCTCAGTGCCCTGGTGCTGGTCGCCGGATGGATCATTCGCCGTGAAGTTCATGAAGCGCCGGTATTCACCGAGGCGCAGACCAAAGGCGAGACACGCAAATTACCTGTGGTCGAAGTGTTCACCCAGAGCTGGCGAGATGTGTTGCGAGTGATTTGCATGGCCCTGTCTGCAGTCCTTGCAATCGTTGCCTCCGTATTCGGTGCAACTTATGCAGTCCAGCCTGCCTACGGCATTGGCTTTCCTTCCGGCGTATTCATGTGGATACCGGTGTTAGGCAATCTGTGTGCCGTGATACTTATCCCCTTCGTAGGCAAGCTCTCTGACAGGATTGGTCGCCGGCCTCCGGTAATTGTGGGTGTTCTTAGCGGCGGACTGCTGTCATTTGCGTATCTCTATGCGATCAGCATTCACAACCTATGGCTTTCGTTGATACTGTCGCTCCTCATGTGGGGCGTGGCTTACCAGGGCTTCAATGGCGTCTTCCCAAGCCTGTTCCCAGAACTGTTCCGTACACGCGTCCGTGTTACCGGCATGGCCATTGGTCAGAATATCGGCGTAGCGTGCACAGCATTTCTGCCAGCCCTTTTCGTATCGATTGCGCCTCCCGGAACCGAGAATATCCCGCTGAAAATCGGAGCGTTGACCTTCGGTATCTGCGTAATCTCTGCGATTGCTGCATTTACTACCCGCGAAACATACCGGATTCGCCTGAAGGACCTCGGTGACCCTAATGCGGTCCCGATGTCTAAAGAGGAATACGAATGGGTGCAGGAACAGTCCAATTCCAAATCGCAAGCCAATGCAGTCCAATCAGTGCCAGCGACACGCTCCTGACAGTCTGGCCTGATACCACCACCGCGCTGTTCAATTCCTCTGCACAGCGCTTAGAGTAATACGGCAGTAACAATGCACATGTTGTCAGTAGCGGGTTCCGATATCCCCTACTGACAATTGGCGTGCCACTGCCAACGCCCGTAGGTTGACATGCATCCACGTATTACTGGCAGCACTCGTATATATGGATTAGTTGGTGCCCCCCTCAAGAGCGCCAAGTCCCCAATGCTGTTGAACAGGTTATTTGCCGAAGCGCAGTCTGACGCCATCTGCATTCCACTGGAGGTCGGTCCCGAAGGCCTGGCTGACTTTGTGAGAGGCATACGAGCCGTGAGCAACCTTGCCGGGCTACTGGTCACCATGCCGCACAAGCAGAGCATGCTTGACGTTGTGGACGTTCTTCACCCTACTGCGCGTCAGATCGGCGCAATCAATGTCATTCGCTGTGATAGCGACGGACGCTGGGTGGGTGCCGTGTTCGACGGGCTTGGCTGCGTGCTGGGCATGCAGCGCCAAGGCGTCAGCCTGTTGGGGAAATCCGTTCTGCTTATTGGTGCGGGCGGCTCGGGAAGGGCAATCGCGTTTGCCGTTGCCGCTGCTGGCGCCCGATCGTTGATCATTTCTGACCTGGATGCGCACCGCGCCCTGGACCTGGCGCAATGTGTCGC
The DNA here is from genome assembly GCF_024809815.1 of Pseudomonas sp. BIGb0381. Lineage (NCBI taxonomy): Bacteria > Pseudomonadati > Pseudomonadota > Gammaproteobacteria > Pseudomonadales > Pseudomonadaceae > Pseudomonas > Pseudomonas sp. BIGb0381. The sequence continues at coordinate 106,548 of NZ_JANUEN010000009.1, read as the reverse complement.
CAAAGAGGGTCCTTGCGCTGTGCATGTAGGCCCAGCAGATGCTGCAGGCCATGACATTGTGATCAATGCTACCCCGCTCGGCATGAACCCTGATGACCCGTTGCCGATAGACGCAAAGCAGCTGGCCTCAACTACAGTGGTGGTCGACATCATCACCAGGTCCGAGCCGACCGCCCTGCTGCTGGAAGCGCAATCGCGTGGCTGCCGAACGCTTGATGGCCACCCTATGCACTTGGGCCAAGCCCTGTTGGCATTAAGCTTTCTTGGTTTCGAAGATATAGAACGTCGCTACTCGAGCGGATTGTAAGGATCGCGTATACCCCACCCCGATCGTCACCCTGCCCCGCCTCTTAATACCCTCTATCGAACCAGTCAACGATGTGCACATGCCCCGCATGTGCACATTTTTGCGTGCCCGTTGAAATTGCATCTCAGCTTAGTTGCCCACACCACTCCGCAGCAAAACGAAACTGACTTCCGTTCGTAATCGACTCGTGCTAGCCTGCGGACAACCTCGCAATAGCGGCTCGCACGTTGTTATTTTTGTACTTGACCCGCAATCCCGAGGGCACCGGCAAGCTAGTCAAACTCTCTTGTTTATAAGGAATGAATGTTGAAAGTCGTTCTTCTGGAAGTCAGCCACTGGCACACCCCGCTCTACCTTGACGCCCTTGAGCGTTTGCCTGATGTGACCGTCACGGCGGTATCTGACGCCACGGGATCGCGTGGTCCAGCCCTTGCTCAACGCTTCGGGGCGCAGCCGTACGATCACTGGAAAAACCTGCTGGATAACGAAGAAGCTGATTTTGCGTTCGCCTTTGGTCCGCACGATGAGCTGTATGCCATGGGCAAAGAATTGATCGAACGCAACATTCCGTTCGCGATGGAGAAGCCTTGCGGGCTCAACCGGGACGAAGTGCTGGATCTGTATCGACGTGCTGAAGCCGCAGATCTGTTCGTAGCGGTCCCATTGGTTTGGAGACACAGTGAATTACTGAACCGTCTCAAACAAGCGGCGCTTGAGAGCGGTGCAAAGTGGAGAACCCAGTCGTTTCGATTCAACGCCGGGCCACCCGAACGCTACCTGATGAACAGCTGCTCCTGGATGCTTGACCCGAAACGCTCGGGGGGCGGTTGCACGATCAACCTGGCCGTTCATTTCATCGATCTGGTTCAGGAGATTTCCGGAGAGCGCATCCGCAGCGTGTCCGCAATGATGTATCGCGACCCGCAGCTGACAGCGGTAGAGATCGGCTCAATGATGACGCTGGTGACCGAGAGCGGCTGCATCTGCACCATCGAGACTGGCTACAACTACCCGGGGAATACTCCCGAGCAACGGGAGTACTCCTTTTCATTGTCAACCGATCAGTTCTACGCGCGCTCGACCCCGGATGGCATGCGCCTGACCGACGCTGCTGGCCAGGCAAGTGACCTTCATATGAGCCTGAACTCAGACGTGTATTACGACAACTTCGTAACCGACGTCCTGGCCCCTGGCCGTGAGACTGCATATACAGGCGCAGGACTTGCAACGATGCACAGCGTCATGAGTATCATCGAGGCTGCCTATGAGTCAGATCGCCTCGGTGGCGCTCCCATCACGCTCTAGCACCCACGACGCAAGGTTGCTGGCCATGGCCAGCAACAAAGAGGATTGAAAAATTGTCACATATTGGCCGCTACTTCAACACCCTGGAACTGCTGCTTTCCCATCCAGGCGGTCTCGCCCTGTCCGAAATCAGCGAGCAGACCCAAGTCGCCATGGCCACGGCTCACCGCATATTGAGCGCGCTTCGAGAACGAGGCTACGTCTATCAGGACGAACAGGATCACTACCGCCTGACACTGAAGATCCCCAGCATGGGTGTGAGCTACATTGCTGAAACGGGCTTCGCCAAGATCATGCAACCTTTACTGAACGATCTGGCCAGCGAAACCGGCGAGCACGTTCGGTTGGCGGAGGTTGCTGAGGATCATCTGACCTGGGTACTGCAGGCCACGAAAAATACCAAAGGCCTTCAGTACCGCCGCGCCCTGGATGAAAAAATCATTCCTCACACCACCGCGGCAGGCAAAGTGTGGCTTTCCACCATGCGCGATGAGCGCGCAATGCGAATTCTTGCCGCCTGGGACATCGAGAACACTCGAGACTACGCGGGGCCAAATGCGCGCGTTTCGATTCGCGACATCTTTGATGACATCGCCTTGATCCGTAAAGAAGGGTACGCAGTAGTTCGCGAAGAAGGTGAAGTGGGCGTGTGTGTGGTGGCGGCAGCTGTGTTCGACAGCTCACGACCAGACAGCTCGCTCCCGGTGGGCACCCTGAGCATCGCCGGCCCAATTGCACGTATGCGAGAAGACACCCTGGGCGCTCATATAGAAAGCTTGAAGCGCGCAGCCATCAAGGTGGGCGAGCACTGGGCACTATGGACCTCGGTCAGTGGAAAGGATTCACTGCCTACGCGGTAGCACCGAGCTTACCGTTGCGACCATGAACAGCTCCAGCAGGCCTTGGCCCGCAGAACGCTTATGATTGCGCGCGGGCCTATTGCGGGTGACAACGCTGTCGCTTGGACCTGGGGATAGTGCAAGCCTCAGGGCCACTGGAGCAATCAGGTCGCAAGCCGCAACGACACGCGACCCAAAGGTGATTACGGAATTTTCCAACCCTTGGCACGAAGATCCTGCACCCCCTTGTTCAGCTCATACAAAGCGTTTTCTTCACGGATGATTTCAAGTACGCAGTTTTCAATACCGCAGGTCGCGTGAACGGCCTCGCCCAATCCGACAAAGTCCACGACACCGGTGCCGACCGGATCATGACCCCACACATCCATACCGGTGTCGGACACATGCACAAAGTCGATCGCGGCGTGGTAAGCCAGCAGACTCGCTACAGGGTCTTCACCTATGTAAGCGGCATTGGCGATGTCGTAGACGACCTTGACCACATCATCATTGAGGGTGCCTACAACCTCTGCCAGTTCCGGCATGGTGGGGGTAAAGCAATACGGGGTATTTTCCAGCAGCAAGCGCACGCCAGCCTGCTTCGCCATCGGAATCAGAACCGCCAGACTCTCGTACATCCAGTCGTAGGTCTTTTCGAGCGGCGGGGAAATCATGGGACGCCTGGTACCGGGAGATATCACCACTTCCTGAGTATCCCAGGCCGCAGCCAGGTCAATCACCGACTTGATGTGCTCGATGCTCTTCTGACGCATGTTTGCGGCGGGACTGGCAAGGTTCACGTCATAGCCGCCGGCGTTGAGGGACCTGATCTTTGTGTCGTACTCACGAAGACGCCTGCTTACGGTAGAACGTTCTGCCGTCGAGAGTTCTACCGGCCAGCAATGTGGCGAGCTGACGGGTACCTCAAACACGCGATGCCCGTGCTCGGCCAACTGCGCAATCGCGTCAATTGCCGTGGAGGACCATAGATAGGAGAACGTGCTGATGATCATGTCGAAACATCCTTTCAGGTGAGTATTCGCTGGAGGAAACGGCCATTCGTATTATGGATTTTGTACCTGGACCACTATCGCTAGAGGGAAGACGCGACGATGAATGGATCTGGGCAGCGGTGGCCTGCACTGACAGGGTAACCGACTGCGAAAAAACGATATCGGAATCGAATTCCATTGTCAATTTGATTGCAAAGTTGGATTCATTTTCGTATTTTGCAATTCTCTTTTACCTCAATGTCTAACTATAAGAAGGAGTGTCCAATGAGAGTTTTGGTCAGTGGCGGTAGTAGCGGTATCGGTGCGTCTGCCTGCTTGAGGATCGCGGAGGCGGCCCTTGCCCGGGGCTTGCAGCCGAAAATTGCGGTATGCGGACACACACTCACGACTACGCAGGAAGAAGTCGTTCAATCCATCAAGGTCATGGGCGGTATCGCCATCGCATTGTCCGGAGATCTCGGCAACCCTGAGGTGCCGAGCCAGCTGGTGGCGGCTGCAGTGGCGGAGTTCGGCGGACTCGACGCACTGGTTGCGAATGCCGGCGTCGCCAGCCCTGGCGCAATCTGTGATTTGTCCGTCGAGGACTGGGACGATATGTTCTCGGTCAATCTTCGCGGCGCCTGGCTGCTTGCCAAAGCCAGCTACCCGTACCTACGCGAGAGCCGAGGCTCGGCGTGTTTTACCTCGTCGATGTCTGGCCAGATTCCACATGCCGGTTCAGGCGCGTACAGCCCCACCAAGGCTGCATTGACAATGCTGGCCCAGACGCTCGCGCTGGAGTGGGCTCCTGACGGAATCCGCGTCAACGTGGTGTCCCCAGGCATGACCCATACACCGATGTCGGAAAAAATGTATGCCGACCCCCAGATCAAGAAAGCACGGGAAGCAATCATTCCGCTGGCGAGAATCGGCGAGCCCGTGGATATCGCGAACGTGATCGAATTTCTCGTTAGCCCCTTATCGGCCTATGTCACGGGACAGGATATATGTGTCGATGGTGGCTTCTCCAAATCGATACTGAGCCATATCCCGGGGCGACCGAGCTCCAAATCCTAAGCACAATTGCTCAAGAGTGAGTTCACCACTCAGTTCAGACGGTGCGTGAACCCAGCAAAGCGAGTTGAGTGTAAGCGACGCCGTACGGGCTTAAGTGTTACGTGCGGCTTCGACCGGCCGCACCGCTTTGGTTGAACCTTGGAAAATCCATGGTGAGCACCCTTGCTAGCAAAACAAATTTGCTCATACTCTGCGTAGGCAGGCGCATCAGCTCGGCCGCTCGCTTACCGCAGAACGATCCTGCAAATACTCACTCATATCGTCTCAGTACCCGAACTATCTTTGCTTTTAGGCCATGCCGACATCGCGACATCAATGAGGGCGCCAAGTGTCTCATTAGTCGCTCCGACTGAAGGCAGGTTTACCACAGCCTGCAGTATTCCGAAGTAATACCAAGCCAGTAGTTCCAAATCGACATGCTGCCCTATCTCACCCTCCAACTGACCATGAGTCAAAATGTCCACAAAAATCTGTCGCTGCTGACAAGCCGCAAAATTCGCGGTTTTCTTTCCTGTGGCAGTGAGGTCTTCTTGCTCAGCGTTACTGCGAGATATCAGGCAACCAGGCGGACGCTCCACGCCAATTGCCTTCGGAAGAAACTCTCGTAGCAGTGCTTCTACGCTTGCCTTGGAGGTCTGTGCTCGGGTCGATCTCATTCGCGTTAATACACGGCCGGTATATAGCTGAAGAGACTCGTTAAAGAGCCCATCCTTATCATGAAACCGCTGGTACAGACTTGATCGAGACAACCCCGTTGCTTCGGTCAGATCGCTGACCGATGCATTGGCGTACCCATGCCGCCAGAAAACAGCCGTCGCCGCCTTCAGGACAGCACTTTCGTCATATTGCGGTTTGCCGCTCATAAATCCTCCGTTGACAACATGGAACGATCAGACCAGGATACTTGGACTGATCGTTCCACCATATAGGAAGATTTTATCATGCTCAATCAATCGACCAATCGGACGCAACCACTGAGCATCGCCGTTGCCGGCGCGACGGGCCGCGTAGGCAGGCGATTGATCAGTCAGTTAGCGCAAGACCCGGTCACCCTGCTGGCGCTCACACGGCACACATCATCCACGACCTTTCCACAAGGGGTGGTCTCTGCCGAATTGGAGTTTGATCAGCCGTCAACGCTCAGAAAAGCACTTGTCGGAGTCGAGAAACTGTTCATTGCTCACGGCACTTCACCCCAACAAGTCGCCAACGAGATAGCCCTCATTGACGCTGCCGTAGAAATGGGCGTGCAGCACATCGTAAAGCTTTCGGTTATGGGGCCATCGACCCCTCTCAATCCATTTGCTTGGCATTCATTGATAGAAGCACACCTGGGTCAACAACCTATCGCGTCTACCGTATTGAGACCTACAACGTTCATGGACGTGCTCAAGCGTGCTGGCAACGCTGTTGCCACGGGCACTTGGGCAGGCGCCGCAGGCAATGGGCGTGTGAACCTGATAGACACTCGAGATGTAGCGGACTCGGCGCGCATAGCATTACTGGAGGAAGTAGCAGAAGGCTCACAACGTGCGTATCACCTGACAGGGCCGCGAAACTGGACAATGCCGCAAGTTGCCGAGGAATTGTCCAGCCTGTTAGGCCACACAGTCACCTATACCCATCGGTCTCCAGTCGCACAGCATTCAGCGTTAGTTGCCGATGGACTCTCCCCGTTTGTAGCCGAGATTCTCGTGGGGCTTGATCGCATCTTCCATGATTCCGTACTGACAGAACGAACCTTTACTGTTGAAGACCTCATGGGTACCCCACCGCGTTCGCTGTCCGTCTGGCTCCGTGAAAATCTTGAGGCCTTCAAGAAATAGGCATTACCGACCATTAGAACTCGAGCATTGCTCCATCTCGCAAGCCCCCTATTATTTAATAGGGCAACCGTAGTTGAAGTGCTGATGTAGCAGAGGCACACCTTTTAAATCTTAAGCTATAGGTTGCTGTTCATGAGAGCATTCAAACATCCGGAAGCCAAGGAGTTCATTCTTGAGCGTGTTCTCTATGCGTTAAGCGACCCTGTGCGCATGGAAATTATTCGCCACCTTGCCGGCGTGAGTGAAGCGACCTGTGGAGAGTTGGATGGAGGCCGACCTAAATCAAGCGCTTCTCACCACTTCAGAGTTCTACGTGATGCGGGGTTGATGCGCACGCGCAGCGTCGGTGCAACCCACATGAACGCTCTTCGTAAGGATGAGCTTGAAATACGCTTTCCAGGGTTGCTTGACTCCATACTCAGTCATTTCACTTCGCCAGGCTGCACGTGAGCTGCAAAGGTGACGGAACAGATTTTCAACGACGTTTCGCCTTCGTCAGCTCAGCGATCAGAAAATCCCTGAACGCAGAAACCGCCGCAGGTAGATTGCGCCCAGCCATGCTTTGCAGCTCGATGCGCCTTGCCTGCATGCCTTCATCAAGGATCGGCAAGCATTGCAACTGCTTGTCCGCCACCTGTTGGTGCAAGGTCATTTCGCTGGCCAGGCTGATGCCTCCCTCTTCACGGACGAAACTGTAGAGCGCGGCAACGTAATTGGTGGTCAATACCGGATCGAACAACAACCCCTGTACGCCGCAACAGATGTCGAACAGTTGCCGTATCGTAGTGTCAGCCTTGGGTAACGCAATGGGCCAGGGTTGCAACTCAGCGAGATTGACAGATTCACGCCCGGCCAAGGGATGGGCATTGGAGACCACGGCAAAAATCGCCCCGCTCAGGATATGTTCGACCTTGATTTCCTTTTGCGGCGTCAGGCTGAACGTCATCGCCAGATCGGCTTCACCGGAGCGAACCTTCTCGGTCGCTTCAGCGGGCGCACAGACCTCCAGCGTGAAATGAATACCCTGGTACTCACGCCTGAACGCGCTGATGCTCCTGGGCATGTATTCCAGGGCAAATCCTTCCGAGCAGGCAACATGCACATGGCCGCGTTGCAAGCCATGCAACTCGGTAATTTCCAGCACCACCTGCTCGGCCTCAAGTTGCGACTTACGCGCATAAGCCGCCAGTCGTGCCCCTGCCTCGCTGAGCACCATGCCGCGGGCACGACGCTCAAACAGGCTGGCATCCAGGGCCAGCTCAAGCTTGGAAATTTGTCGACTCACCGCTGATGCCGCCACATTCAGCCGCATTGAGGCCTCACTGATCGATCCGCATCGCGCGACTTCAAGAAAATAGCGCAGTGCCGTGGACTGCACGCCATACAGCTGCATCGGAGCCCCCATGGATTGCCTTTTCGGCAAAGGAAGTATCGAAATATTGTGCTTGTGGCATTGATAGCCCTTCCCTACATTCGTGTCCAGACCAAAAAAAACAGTGCCCGACCTTTTCCTCCTCCTTTACGCATTTGCGATTCGCTGCCCTTTGATTCAACCACTCTCGCCAACGGAGACGACGGCATGGGCATCAAAGGTTTCGCCTGCAGTATTGCGCTGATGGGCCTTATCAGCAGCTTTCCGGCGCATGCCGGCAAAGCCAACGACACCCTGGTTTACGCTTCCGACAGCGAGCCTGAAAACATCAGCCCCTATCACAACGATTTACGCGAAGGCGTGATTCTCGGCCGGCTGATCTGGGACAACCTGATCTACCGCGACCCCAAAAGCGGCGAATACAAACCCATGCTGGCCACCAGCTGGAAGCAGGTCGACGACACCACCATCGACTTTGAGCTGCGCAAAGGCGTCAAATTTCACAACGGCGACGCCTTCACCGCCGACGACGTGGTGTTCACCCTCAACTACGTGGTGTCGCCCGAAGCGAAAGTCGTTACCGTGCAAAACGTAGACTGGATCAAGAGCGCCGAAAAAACCGGTGACTACAGCGTCCGCCTGTATTTGAAGAAGCCTTTCCCGCCGGCACTGGAATACCTGTCCAACGCCGTTCCGATGTTCCCCAAGCAGTACTTCGAGAAGGTCGGCCTGGCCGAATTCAGCCGCAAGCCAATTGGCACCGGGCCGTATAAAGCCGTGTCCGTGGTGGCGGGCGAAGGCGTGAGCATGGAGATCAACAAGGACTACTTCCCGGACAGCCCACAAGGCAAGCCCCATATCAGCCACCTCAAGTTCCGCGTGATCCCGGATGCAGAAACCCGCCTGGCCGAGTTGATGACCGAGGGTGTCGACTGGACCTGGCGTGTGACCTCGGATCAGGCGGTCGACCTCAAGGGTATGCCGAACCTGACCGTGACCAGTGGCGAAACCATGCGCATCGGTTTCCTGATTCTTGATGCACGCGGCACCTCCACTGAAAACTCACCGATGAAGAACCTCAAGGTGCGCCAGGCCATCAACCATGCGATCAACCGCAATGCGCTGGCCACGCAATTGGTGGGTGGCGAAGCCAAGCCTTTGCAGGTTGCCTGTTATCCAGGCCAGTTCGGTTGCGATACCACTGCGGCTACGGTCTACAACTATGACCCCGCCAAGGCCAAGGCGCTGCTCGCCGAAGCCGGTTACCCAAATGGCTTCGAGACAGAAATCTTCGCTTATCGCGACCGTGATTACGTCGAAGCCATCATCGGCAACCTGCGCGCAGTGGGCATCAACGCCAAGCTGCGCTACTTGAAGTACGCCGCCCTGCGCGATCAGCAACGTGGCGGCAAGGTGCCCATGTCGTTTCAGGCATGGGGCTCGTTCTCGATCCTCGACACCTCGGCGTCGGCCGGTACCTGGTTCAAGGGCAATCCGGACGACAACATCAAGGACCCACAAGTCCAGGGCTGGTTGCAGACGGCCGACAATGCCCTCGACCCGCAAGTGCGCAAGGACAACTACCGCAAGGCCTTGCAGCGCATCAGCGAACAGGCCTACTGGGCGCCGCTGTTCAACTACTCGATGAACTACGCCTACACCTCCGAACTTGCGTTCACGCCGTACCCGGATGAGCTGCCGCGTTTCGTCGAGTCCACGTGGAAGTAATACGTAACCGGGCGCACGGACTCTCGTGCGCCACGGATACATCCTCACACTTGTCATCCATTGGATATGAGGAAACTTGCCATGCTTGGATTCCTTCTGCGCCGCCTGGGCATCGCTGTTTGCGTTGCCATTACCGTGTCGGTGATCAGCTTTTCTCTTTTGCATCTGTCCGGAGATCTCGCCACTGCCATTGGCGGGCCGGAAGCCACCAGCGAACAGATCGAGCAGATTCGCGTGCAGTACGGGTTGAACAAACCGCTGCCGACCCAGTACTTCAACTGGCTGGGCGATTTGCTACGGCTGGACCTGGGCAACTCGTTTTTCTTTCAGGAATCGGTCTACAACCTCGTCGCCAGCCGCTTGCCGATTACCCTGGGGCTGGGTGCCATGGCGCTGGGGATCGCCTTGCTGGTGGCCATTCCACTGGGCGTGTTGGCTGCGGTCAAACGCGACACCTGGATTGACCGGCTGGCCTTGAGCATCGCGGTGCTGGGTCAGGCGATGCCTAGTTTCTGGTTTGCGCTGATGCTGATCGTGGTGTTCGCGGTGACGCTCAAGTGGCTGCCGGTGTCCGGCAACTCGACCCTGCTGCACTTCGTCATGCCGGCCATTGCCCTGGGCTACTACGCGACGCCGGCAATCATGCGCCTGACCCGCGCCGGCATGCTTGATGTGCTCAGTTCCGATTACATCCGCACCGCCCGCGCCAAGGGCCTGCGCCCTGCCCGCGTGTTGTTCAAGCATGCACTGCGCAACGCCCTGATTCCGGTCGTCGCGCTGGCGGCGGTGGAGTTCGGCTTCATGCTCGGCGGCTCGGTGGTGATCGAAACCGTGTTCTCCCTGCAGGGCATCGGGCAACTTGCCTGGGACGCTATCGCCCGTGACGACTTTCCGGTGGTACAGGCTGTGGTCCTGCTGATTGCAGTGATCTACATCATCCTCACGTTGCTGGCCGATGTGCTCAACGCACTGCTCGACCCGCGCATTCGTGTGCGCTAGGAGGACTACATGAGCATCCCCACTACCCTCGCGATCAATGACTACCTGCCACCACCGAGCAGCCTGAGCCGAGTTCTTGGCAAGAGCTTGCGTCATCGTGGTTTCGCCATCGGCGCGGTGTTGTTGCTGATCATCTTCGCGGGTGCACTGTTCGCGCCGTGGCTGGCACCTTACGACCCTTATGCGCAAGACGTGATGCTGCGCATGAAACCACCGGTATGGATGGCCAACGGCACCTGGGAATACGTGCTCGGCACCGACAAGCTGGGCCGTGACTACCTGTCGAGGCTGCTCTACGGCGCACGTATTTCGCTGTTCATCGGCATTGCAGCGGCGCTGATTTCCGGCTTTATCGGCACGGTCATGGGGCTGTTGGCAGGTTACTACGGCGGCAAGGTCGATGGGTTTATCAGCTACCTGATAACTACCCGGCTGGCAATGCCGGTGGTGATGGTCGCGCTGGCTTCGGCCTCGCTGATGGGCGGCTCATTGAAGGTGGTGATCGTGCTGCTCGGCTGCCTGTTATGGGATCGCTTCGCGGTGGTGGTCAGGGCCTCGGTGCAACAGATTCGCGATGCTGAATATGTCGCGTCGGCCCAGGCGCTCGGCTGCTCGACACTGCGCATCCTGGTGAGTGAAATCCTGCCCAATCTGGTCGGCGCACTGATCGTCGTCGCGACGCTGGAGATGGCCCACGCGATCCTGCTGGAGTCGGCCCTCTCATTCCTCGGGGTGGGCGTACAACCGCCAACGCCGTCCTGGGGTTTGATGATCGCGGAAGGCAAGCCCTACATGTTCTTTTCCCCGTGGGTCATCGCCATTCCCGGCGTCGCCCTGATGATTCTGGTGTTGGGCATCAACCTCGTCGGCGATGGCCTGCGCGACCTGATCCTGCCCGACGGCCGTAACTGATAGACCGCCGTAACTGATAGAGGGCACCGAACATGGCACTACTCCATGTGGAAAACCTGCGCGTGGACATCCCCATGGGCAACAGCCCGACGCCGGATGACATGCTGCATGCCGTACGCGGTCTGAATTTTGAAGTCGAGCGCGGTGAAATGCTGTGCATCGTCGGGGAGTCCGGCTGCGGCAAATCCCTGACTTCGTTGGCGTTGATGGACCTGTTGCCACGCAAGGCCAAACGCACCGCGTCCCGGCTGACGCTGGACGGCATCGACATGCTCGGTCAGAGCGAGCGGCGCATGTGCGACCTGCGCGGCAACCGCCTGGCGATGATCTTCCAGGAGCCGATGACCTCGCTGAACCCGGCCTACAGCATTGGCGATCAACTCAGCGAAGTACTGACTCAGCATCGCAAGGTCTCACGCAAGGAGGCCCTGGCGCGCGCCGCGCAGATGCTGGAGAAGGTCGGGATCAGCAATGCCACCGAGCGCTTGCGTCAGTATCCGCATCAGCTTTCCGGCGGGCTGCGCCAGCGGGTGATCATCGCCATGGCGTTGATGTGCGAACCGGACCTGATCATCGCTGATGAGCCCACCACGGCGCTGGACGTGACCATTCAAGCGCAGATCCTGCGCTTGATCCGCGACATTCAGAAAGAACTCGGCCTGGCGGTGATTTTCATCACCCACGACCTTGGACTGGTGGCACGGATCGCCGACCGGGTCGCCGTGATGTATGCCGGGGAAATCGTCGAAACCGCCCCTGCCCTGCAACTGTTCGAGAACCCGCAGCATCCGTACACCCGGGGTCTGCTGGCGAGTATTCCAATCCCTGGCCGGACCAAACCGGGTGAGGCGCTGGGTTCGATTCCAGGCCTGGTGCCGAGTCTGGTCGGCGAACAGCAAGGGTGTGCATTCCGCAATCGTTGCGGCCAGGCGATGCCGGCCTGCGCGCAAAACATCCCCGAAGTCGAACAGGACGGGCACATGGCGCGCTGCCTGCTCGCCGCCCCGGCCCCGGCACCGATTCGCCTTCAGGAGCGTGCAAGGTCATGAAAAAAGACATCGCTTTGGAGCTGTGTGACATCCGCCGCGAGTTTCGGATCAACACGGGCTTTTTCAAACCCGCCGCCACCCTGAAGGCCGTGGATGGTGTTTCCCTGCGCCTGATGCGTGGCGAGACCCTCGGTCTGGTGGGCGAGTCCGGTTGCGGCAAAAGTACCCTGGCCAAGATGCTGCTCGGTCTATTGCCGCCCACCAGCGGCGATGTGCTGGTCAATGGCAAACACCTCGCGGCGACTGATCGCAAGGAAATGTCCCGGCGTATTCAGCCGATTTTCCAGGACCCGTATTCCTCGCTGAATCCACGCAAGACCCTGCGCGAAATCGTTACCCTGCCGCTGATCGTGCATGGCATCGGCAGCACCGCCGAGCGCCGCAGGAAGACCGAGGCGATGCTTGATGTGGTCGGCCTGCCCAAGCGGGTGATCGACAGCTACCCGAGCCAGCTGTCCGGCGGGCAACGCCAGCGGGTCGCGATTGCTCGAGCGCTGATCATGCGCCCTGACGTGTTGATCTGTGACGAGCCCACCTCAGCGCTGGATGTGTCGGTGCAGGCGCAGATCCTCAATCTGCTGCAGGACCTCAAGCGCGAATTCGGCCTGACCTATCTGCTGATCAGCCATAACCTGGCGGTCATCGAACACCTCGCCGACCGGGTCGCCGTGATGTACCTGGGGCGCATCGTCGAAGAACGCACGCGCGAATCGTTGTTCGCTCAACCCGGCCACCCTTATACCCGCGCCTTGCTGGATTCGGTGCTCACGCCCGATCCGCGCCTGGGCATTCCCGACATCGGTCTGCATGGCACCTTCCCCAACCCTATGTCACCGCCGTCCGGTTGCGCCTTCCATCCGCGCTGCCCGAGCTGCTTCGCCCCCTGCAAAACGGCCTACCCGGCCAACGGTCCGCTTATCGGCGGCAACGTGCGTTGCCACCTTCACGACACTTCTGCCCAAACACTGGAGCTTGTCCACTCATGAGTCGTTCACTGGCTATCAGCAACACCACAGCGCAATTCGACAACGGCGAATTCTTCAATCTGCTCCAACGCAGCGTCGCCTTGCACACCGAAAGCCAGGCAGCGGACAGCCAGCCCGAGCTGTATCGCTACCTCAATGAGTTCATCACCCCGCATGTCGAGGCGATGGGTTTCAGCGTCAAGATCCATGACAACCCGGTGGCAGAACGCGGCCCCTTCATGATCGCCACGCGCATTGAACACCCGGACCTGCCGACCGTGCTCAGCTACGGCCACGGTGATGTGGTGCGCGGCTATGAGGCGCAATGGCGCGAAGGACTGTCGCCGTGGCAAGTCATTGCCGAAGGCGATCGCTGGTACGGCCGCGGCACGGCGGATAACAAAGGCCAGCACCTGATCAACCTGACCGCCCTGGAACAAACGCTAAAGGCGCGCGAAGGCAAGCTGGGTTTCAACGTCAAGCTGCTGCTGGAAATGGGCGAAGAAGAAGGCTCGCCGGGCTTGAATGCATTCTGTGCCGCGCACAGCAAAGAGCTTGCAGCGGATATTTTCATCGCCTCGGACGGCCCGCGCCTGGCGGCATCACGCCCGACGATTTTTCTCGGCTCACGCGGGGTGTTCAACTTCGAGCTGGTGGTCAATTTGCGTGAAGGCGCTCATCACTCCGGTAACTGGGGCGGGTTGCTGGCCAATCCCGGCATCATCCTGGCCAATGCCATCGCGAGCATGGTCGATGAACATGGTCGGGTGAAAGTTGCAGGCCTGATGCCTCAGACACTACCGGAGCCGGTTCGACAGGCACTGGCCGATATTGCCGTTGGTGGCGGACCGGGCGATCCGGACATCGACGCCAACTGGGGTAACCCGACGCTTTCGCTGAGCGAAAAGGTGTTCGGCTGGAACACCCTCGACGTCATCGCCTTCAAGACCGGCAACCCAGACGCCCCGGTGCATGCGATTCCCGGCAAGGCTAACGCCCACTGCCATATCCGCTTCGTGGTCGACAGCGACTACACGACCTTTATCCCGGCGGTACGTACCCACCTGGATGCGCATGGCTTCAGCAATGTTGAGGTCAAGCAAAGCCGCATTGATGTGATGCATGCCACTCGGCTGGATCCGCAGAGCCCTTGGGTCGATTGGGCGCTCAGCTCCCTGGCACAGACCACCGGCAAAAAACCTGCGCTGCTGCCAAACCTCGGTGGCTCGCTGCCCAACGACGTGTTCGCGGACGTGCTCGGTTTGCCAACATTGTGGGTGCCGCACTCGTACCCGGCGTGCTCGCAACATGCGCCGAACGAGCACTTGCTGGCACCGGTGGTCAAGGAAAGCCTGCAAATCATGGCCGGGCTGTTCTGGGACCTGGGCAACGACGCGGCACGCCTGACGCGGGAACATCAGTTACGGGAGCAGGCGCAATGAGCGCCACGCCACAACAGGCCCTGGACTGGCTTGCTGACCAGCGCGAAGCCATGGAGGCGCTGCTGCAGCGTATCGTCGACACCGACTCCAACAGCTATGACAAGGCGGGCGTCGACGCTGTGGGCGCGCTGCTCGCGGCTGAACTGCAAGCCGACGGCATCCTGCTCAAGCACATGCCGGTCGAGGGTTTTGGTGACGTGCTGCTCGCCGAAGTGCCAGGCGATTCTGGAAAACCGGTGCTGTTGCTGGGCCATCGCGACACGGTGTTCCCCAAAGGCACCACCACGACTCGCGGCTACAGCCGCGACGCCAACCTCGCCTATGGCCCTGGTGTCGCCGACATGAAAGGCGGCCTGGTGCTCAATTGCTTCGCCCTCATGGCCCTCAAGCGCGCCGGCCGGTTGCCCTATCCGGTGCAGGTCCTGTACACCGGCGACGAAGAAATCGGCTCCGGCAGCGCCAGGCCCCATATCGAAAACGCCGCCCGTGCCGCCCGCGCCGTGCTCAATACCGAACCCGGCCGGGCCAGCGGCAACGTGGTCAGCGCACGCAAAGGCGGCGCTACGCTGATCATCGAAGTCAGCGGCCGCGCGGCGCATGCCGGGGTCAACCATGCCGACGGGGCCAGCGCCATCGAGGCCCTGGCCCGCAAGATCGTCAAGCTGCATGCCTTGACCGATTACCCGGCAGGCATCACCACTAACGTTGGGCTGATATCCGGCGGTACGTCGAGCAATACCGTCGCGCCCAGCGCCTGCGCGCGGCTGGACGTGCGCTTCATCGAACTCAAGCACTGGGATCGGATCTTCAGCGCAATCCAGGCCATCGTCGCCGAAGAAGAAGTGATCGGCACCCGCGCCGTCCTCAAGGAAGCGACGACCTTTCTACCGATGGAAGCACG
Source organism: Pseudomonas sp. BIGb0381 (assembly GCF_024809815.1). Lineage (NCBI taxonomy): Bacteria > Pseudomonadati > Pseudomonadota > Gammaproteobacteria > Pseudomonadales > Pseudomonadaceae > Pseudomonas > Pseudomonas sp. BIGb0381. The sequence continues at coordinate 90,834 of NZ_JANUEN010000009.1, read as the reverse complement.
CCACAGCGAACGACTGCTGCACCTCTACCAACAAAAAGCACTGGCGCTGGGCTTCAGCGTCGAAGGCGAATTCACCGGTGGTTGCGCCGACTCCGGCTTCACCGCCAGCTTGGGCGTTCCAACCCTGTGCGGGCTCGGTCCAGTGGGCGGCAAGGTCCACACTGAGCGTGAATACCTGGAACTGGACACCCTGGTGCCTCGCGCCCTGGCCCTGGTGGCGACCATTCTGGCGGTCGGCGACAGCGTTTGAGGTCATGGGTTTCTACGCGTCGCCGAGGTCAGGGGACCCGACAGGCTCACAGGCAGCTCCTGCCGCTGTCGGGTATCGCTTCAAGGTGGCGCGAATGGCTTACTCTGGCAAAGTTTTTGACCTGTTCTACTGCTGCAATGACCGAACATTCGGCCGTCCCGTCTGGCGCTATGGAGTAGATGCATCGTTTGCCCATGGAAAGGCCATGCAATAAATGTTCATCAAGTTCACCGAGCACTACAAAAGAACAGTCACTCTTGACCACTTGCACATCAACGCGCTTGCCAGGCACGGTGTCCACCGTATCGACATGGAGCAGCGCAACATTGTCAAAACAGCTGAACCCTTGATGAATCAAGTCAATATGAACGCTATCAAGTCCGCACACGATGACCACGATGCGCGTGCAACTTGACGGCTCGCGCATCCACTTCATTGCGTTGGGACGACAATCGGCAGTTTGGCTCATAAGCGATGCCTTTATTGTTTCAACAGGCAAATTGACCAGGACATCAGTTAAATGACGCCGCGTGCCTGCAACACGCTTTTCGCCAGGCTTCGGGTCGCCGCTAACACCGCCTCCACTTGCTGATCCATGTGCGCAGTGGAGGACGCTATTGTTCCAAGTTCGACCACGCGCAACGGATGACCAAAGACGGATCCCAGCCAGGTCATGCCGGCATCCGTGCCAGTTTCGACATCCAGTAAAAAGCTGCCGTGGGAGACGCCGCGCAGCAGTTGGCTGGCATGGCACGCGTAGCCCCCGGCAGACGGCTCCGGGCTGGACCCTGCCCGCAACCAGTCGAGCCTCAACGCCTCGGATTGTTTGACGGCTAGATAGGCCACCTGGTCCCACTCATCTATCGCTACGTGCAGCTTGTCGATCATGTACGGGGGCAACGCGGCGCTGGTAACGATCACCACTCCGGCATCCGCCGAAGGCTCCTTGATCCAGACTGCGGATTGCGTTATCGCATGCATGGCGGTACTCCCGGCGGTTGGATAGGAGCAACGTGCTCCGGGTGGCGATTCGACGATGGGGTCGTGACATTCAATATTGATGCCGACTCACCCATCGCTTCGTGAGCTCCCTGGTTATTGGCGTTAATCAGCCGTTGCGAAACAGGAAGCTGTAGGCATTCAGCGCAGGCGCCCCACCCAAGTGCGCATACAGCACTTTCGAGCCTTCGGGGAACTCACCACGGCGGACCATTTCAATCATCCCGTGCATGGATTTTCCCTCGTACACCGGATCGGTCAGCACACCTTCCAGGCTCCCGCACAAACGAATGGCTTCCAGCGTGCCTTCGTTGGGCAAGCCGTATTCCGGGTAGGCAAAACGTGTATCGAGCACGACGTCGTCTTCGGTGATCTCACGGCCCAGTTCCACCAACTCTGCGGTGTGCCGGGCGATACGCAGGATCTGTGCCTTGGTTTGCTCCGGCTTGGCCGAGGCATCAATGCCGATAACGTTCTTCGAACGGCCGTCCGCGGCGAAACCGACGACCATGCCGGCCTGGGTACTGCCGGTCACAGAGCAGACCACGATGTAGTCGAACGTGAACCCCAGTTGTTTTTCCTGCTCTCGCACTTCCTCGGCAAAGCCGACGAACCCAAGGCCGCCGTAGGGGTGTTCGGAACAACCCGCCGGTATCGGAAACGGCTTGCCGCCCCGCTCCACCACATCGTCCATGGCCTTCTCCCAGCTGGGCCGAATGCCGATATCGAACCCGGCGGCGTCCAGTCGTACCTCGGCGCCCATGATGCGAGACATTTCGATATTGCCAACGCGGTCATACACCGCATCGGAGTAGTTCACCCAGTTTTCCTGCACCAGCACGCACTTCATGCCCAGGTGAGCGGCAACGGCGGCCACCTGGCGGGTCTGGTTCGACTGGATACCGCCGATGGAAACCAAGGTATCGCAGCCCTGCTCGATGGCTTCGGGAATCAAATATTCCAGCTTGCGCGTTTTGTTCCCGCCGAAGGCCAGGCCACTGTTGCAGTCCTCACGTTTGGCATACAACTCGACCTTGCCACCCAGGTGTTCACTGAGGCGCTTCAAGGGCGTGATGGGAGAAGGACCGAAGGTCAACGGATAACGTTTAAAACGATTCAAGTTCATGACGCTGCTCCTTGATTACTGGACATCAAAGCGCCAGACCGAAAGGCAAAGGTTGCCTTCCAGGTTCTTTCAGACGGGCTTCGATGAGTTCAATATTAAGAAGATTTCCAAAAAGATGTGTTGCAAACTTCTAGCACTTAAAGAACTATAATTTCTCGCTATAAATATCGAACATACTTTAATTGCGAATAAACAGTTATGAACGCAATAAATACTCGCAGGAAGCCAAGCGTATCAACCCCGATGCCGCAGCCGCTGGATCGAACCGACCGCGCCATTCTCAAGGCCCTGCAGCGAGATGCCTCCATCTCCAATGTGGCGCTGGCAGAGAAGGTGAAATTGAGTGCACCGGCGTGTCTCAGGCGCGTCGAGCGGCTCAAGCAAGTTGGCCTGATCAAAGGCATCGTTGCACTGCTGGACACTGTGGCGCTGGATGCGGGGATGGTGGTGTTGATCGGCGTGGTGCTGGACCGCTCCACACCGGAATCCTTCGCCGCATTCGAGGCAGCCGCACAAAAAGTGTCCGGCTGCATGGAGTGCCATGTGGTGACGGGGGAGTTCGACTACTTCATGTTGATACGAACCAAGGACAGCAACAGTTTCAACCGGCTCCACGCGGAGCAGTTGCTTTACCTGCCTGGGGTTCGCCAGATTCGATCGTTCATGGGGTTGCGTCAGGTCTTGTCGACCACCCACATTCCCCTTTGAAGCGTCGCTAGTCGAGCATTCCGCCCTGCTCCCGTACGTGCTTGATGTCTCTCGAGGGCGGGGCTCCGAAACGCCGGGCATATTCCCGGCTGAATTGAGCGACGCTTTCATAGCCGACTCGCAACGCGGCGGTGTTCACGTCTACCCGATCGGTCAACATGAGGCTGCGTGCGGCTTGCAGCCGTAACGCTTTTTGATACTGAACGGGGCTGGTGCCTGTCAGCTTGCGAAAACTGTGATGCAGCGTAGAGTTGGCCATTCCTGATCGTTCGGCGAGATCGGCCACGTGCAGCGGTTTGTCGTAATGATGTTTCAGCCATTCAATGGCTCTCACGATGCCCTTGTCTCGGTAACCGTCGCGGGTGACGCTGCGCAACCACTGCCCTGCACCACTTAACAACAGCCGCACGCATATTTCCCGCTTGATCAGATCCGACATCAAGCCTGCCTCAAGTGGCCGTTCGATCAGCGTAGCGAGTCGAGCGAATGCATCGAGCATCTCACTCGACGCCGCACCGGATACGAAGCCCCGCGCTTGAGTAGCCATTTCCTGCATGGGGGCGTCCAAGGTCTGGATCACCTCGTTGAGCATGGAAAGGTTGAGCTTCAACACGACGGATAAATAGGGGGTTTCCTCGCTGGCGGCGGTAACGCGGGCCAATGTGGGGATGTCGACCGACGTGACGAAGAACGCCCCCTGCCCGAACTCACAGGCCTCCTCGCCGAACGTGATCTCCTTCGCCCCCTGCAGAATGATGGCCACGCAAGGCTCATAAATGCAGTAAGTGGGCGTACCCAGGTCAGCCATTCGATAAAAGGCCAGACCTAGAATGGATGTTTTGCAGACCTCGTTCAAACCAATCTGCCGAGTGACTTTTTCGATCAGCCGTCTAAGTGCCTGCAGACGCTCGTTGGGCTGTATGGGATCGCGCAACGCCAGAGAATGCAGATGGCCGGAACCGAACTGCGAGAAGGAACCGCTCGTCATTACATGCGCCCCTGTTTACGGAATGTTCGAGTCTGCTGAGAGTGCGTGACCAACACAAGCGCATCGGCAGGATTGTGCAAAAAATATGGCGTATTAGGGTCACCCGGCCAACCCTCGCTGTTCTAACTTCTAGTACGAATACCGGCTTCGATGATCCCGTGAAACCTCGGTCGCGAAAGGAAAGTAGGATGGACAGACGAGATTTTCTTACTTACTCGGCAGTGGGTACTGTTGCAGCCGCTTTGCTGCCAGCATCGAGTGTCGCAAGTTCGGCAGCCCCAGCGCCCTCTTTGCTGACAGAGCGCGGGAGCGTGATGCGTACTGAAGGCCGGCAAGTGCGCACTGACCTGCCCTCCAATTCGCCCTCGCCTACCCTGCGATACATGACGCCTCAACGCTTTGGCATGGGCGGGACACAGATTGGCAATATCTTTGCACCGCTCAGCGACGAGCAGGCCAGCCTGGTTCTACAGGCCGCCTGGGACGCGGGTGTAAGGCTTTACGACACGTCGCCGTTCTACGGGTTTGGTTTGAGTGAATATCGGGTGGGCCGCTTTCTGCACGGCAAAAATCCAAACGACTACGTGGTCTCCACCAAGGTGGGACGCGTTTTGACTGCCGCGGGTAGCCCGCGCGCGGACCATGCCATCTGGAAGTCACCCGCGCCCTTCAACTACCGGTATGACTACACCGCAGCAGGCGCTCGTCGCTCCGTGGAAGACAGCCTGCAGCGGCTGGGGCTGCCGCGTATCGATATCGTGTTTATCCATGACATCTCGCCCGATAACACCGAACTGGAAGGCGGTTGGGAAGCGGCGTATCGCATTGCGCGCACAGGGGCGATGGTTGAGCTTGAAAAGATGCGTGATGAGGGGCTCATCAAGGCTTGGGGCTTCGGCGTCAATACGCCGAATGCTGTGGTCCAGGCAATGGCCGGTGATGACCCGACTCCCGACATCGTGTTGCTTGCCTGCCAGTATTCCCTCCTTGACCACGGCGATGCGTTGCGCAACACCTTTCCGGCGTTGAGCAGGAAGGGCACCAGCGTTGTGGTTGGAACACCACTGAACGATGGTTTCCTGGGGGGGCGCAGCCGGTATAACTTCAGTTTGGATCTGCCTGCCGGAGCGGTGGAAAAGCGCGCGCGAATCATGGCGGTTGCCAAACGACATGGCATCGACATCCATACTGCCGCCCTGCAGTTCGCGGCAGCACATCCGCAAGTGTCTGCGATCATTCCGGGTGCCCGCTCGCCGGGGCAGATCGTTTCCAATGTGCAGGCGATGAAGATCGGTATCCCAGCAGCCTTTTGGGAGGAGCTCAAGAGCCGGAACCTGATCGATGCTCAAGCACCGGTCCCTTCCTGAGCGGGGGTCTACGCCCGTGCCACCTGCTGATGTGGCGCTATCGTCGCAGGCCTCATTCAACCCGACACTCATCCTCCTGGTTGCAGCAACGCTGCAGATTGCAGCCGCTTGATCAGCCTATTCCAGTAAATAAACTGCGCACGCGTCCAACTAAAAACACTCGTCCAAGGCCGTAATAAATGAAGATACGAACGTCTTTCATGATTTTAGGCGGCCTGCTTGCGCTGTCCGGCAGCGGTCACTTACTCGCCGACACACTCGCGCTTAGCGTTCCATTGCCGGCTCCACTCCCACAGCTAAAAGTGCTGACACTCCTTATAGGTATACACCTGCTCGGCATGTGCTTCGGTCTCGGTGGGGCCACGATGCTGGACCTCTGGATTTTGCGTTGGATGCGCCGGGGCAGCCTCCCGGTTGAAATCGGACGCACCTTTCACTTCATCAGCGACGCGGTCACTATTGGACTCTGCCTTCTGTGGCTTTCAGGCCTTGGTTTCCTTGCCCTTTATGCGATGGAATCGCCGGAAAAGTTTGAAAACCCTAAACTCTGGGCGAAAGTCATTGTGGTGATCGTCCTGACCATCAATGGAATAATCATCCACGCGCTTGTGCTGCCAGAAGCACTACGCGACGTGACTCGCCCCCTGCTCTTCGGCGTGTCCCGCAAAAGAGCGGCCTTATTTCTGGCATCCGGTGCCGTTTCAGGAGTGTCTTGGTACACGGCTTTTGCCTTCGGCATTTTTCGTGAGTTAAACAACAGTGTCACCTTCACCCTGCTGGTCATCATGTGGCTTACGCTGGTAGTCGCCGCCTCTCTCGCCGCCATTCTGCTCTGGTTAAACTCTGCTGCGAGAGCAAGAAGACCTCCTTCGCTCAGTCATCCAACGTGAAGATAAAGGCCAGCCTGGACATTGCGTGTAACTGCAACGCTTGCCGACCACGGCAAAGCGGCCGGGTCTTCCTCACGCATAGCCTTACCTGTAGCTCGCAAGCCCGTTATGAAATCTGGCGAGAGCGTTGTTCATCCAAAATCCTTGGCAGATTGCCCTCGATCCAGTCAACCAGGCCTTCAACATGGCGGGCCACCTCGGTTCCCATAGGGGTGAGGCTGTACTCAACGTGAGGTGGCACAACCGGATAAGATTTGCGCAGAACGAAGCCATCGAGCTCCAAAAACTGGAGGGTCTGCGCAAGCATCTTTTCGCTGACGCCTCCAATCTTCCGACGCAGATCGCTGAAGCGATGCGTACCCGCGAGCAAGGCCACCAATACTAATACTCCCCAGCGGCTGCTGACGTGCTGGAGCACGATCCTTGAGGGACAATCCGGGTCGAATAATTCACCGCTGCGCAGTCGGTTGGCCATAGTTGCGGGAGGAGTTGCGCCAGAGGGCTCGGAATCGGACATGCTTACTTACCTTTAGGTACGTACTTACGAAAAGTTAGTTAAGACCCTACTCTGCCTGCTCTATCACTTTTTGTAAAAGGAACCCTCATGATCGCCGTCACCGGAGCCACCGGCCAACTTGGCCGCCTCGTTGTCGAGAAACTCAAGCAAAAAGTACCCGCGTCCAACCTAATCGCGCTGGTGCGTAGCCCTGAGAAGGCGAGTGATCTAGGCGTCAACGTACGTGCTGCCGACTACGACAATCCGAAAACGCTGGTCGCGGCGCTCAACGGAGTCGACACGCTTCTACTCATTTCCTCAAGCGAAATAGGTAAGCGACTTTCACAGCATCGAAATGTCATCAACGCCGCAAAGCAAGCCGGTGTGAATCGCGTTGTTTATACAAGTTTACTGCACGCGGATACCTCTTCATTGAGCCTCGCCGAGGAGCACCGGCAAACGGAAGCCGAGCTCAAAGCGTCGGGGTTGGCATTCACGATATTGCGTCATGGTTGGTATACCGAGAACTACACCGGCTTTATCGCCGGCGCGTTATCGGCCGGTGAATTTATCGGCAGTGCAGGTGATGGAAAGATTGCTGCGGCGACACGGGAAGATTTCGCCCAGGCGGCTGCCGTAGTGCTCACCCGCGACGATCAAGAGGGGAAGATCTACGAGTTGGCGGGTGACAGCGCCTGGACGTTATCGGAACTCGCAGCCGAGGTTTCTCGGCAAACGGGTAGGAACATTCCCTACAAGAACTTGCCTGAAAGTGACTACGCCTCGGCGTTAATCAATTTCGGCCTCCCGGAGCCACTCGCACAGGCCCTGGCGGGCTACGATATCAGCGCATCCCAAGGCGCACTTTTCGATGATAGCCATCAGCTTTCGACGCTGATCGGCAGGGCCACGACTTCACTTTCAGCAGCAGTGGCAATCGCGCTCAAAGGGCAATGATCGCAGGACACCGTGGCGCCGCCTGTTCGCAGAACGATCACCTGAGCAACCACGCCAACAAAGAGCGCAAGGGCTGTAAACCCCTGCGCACCGTTGAGCAATGGCGAATTCGGGTCATTGATGGTCGGGCGACCAGCAAGGCTGAAGGTTATTGCTGGTGCATGATTGCTCCATACCGGCGCCCGTCAAAAATCGACCGTAGCCGATAGTTGCAAGGTACGCGGATACCCCGGGGAAAACGCACCATAAGAGGCCACGCCGGACCAGTACTCACGGTCGAATACGTTCTGTACCGTGGCGCGGAATGTCGTCGGCCGCCCTTCTATTTTGGTGGCGTAACGCGCACCGGCGTCAATGCGGGTCCAGGCGTCGAGTTCCTGAGTATTGGCCTGGTTGACGTATTGGCTGTCGGTGTAGATCGCACCACCGGTGAGGGTGAAACCTTCCAGCCAGGGGGTATCGTATTCCGCCCACAGGTTGGCCTGGATGTCAGGCACGCCGACCGGCTTGTTGCCCTGGTTAGCGGCAGTCGCCGACTTGGTCAGCTCGCCATCGAGGAAGGTCACGCCCCCCATCAAACGGGTACCGGTGGCCACTTCGCCGAACACGCTGAGTTCCAGGCCACGGTTGCGCTGTTCGGCCTGCACCGAATACACGCCATTGGCGCCCAGTTCACCGGCAGGTTTCTCGATCTGAAACAACGCCAGCGTGGTCATGAAGGTGCCGTGTTCATACTTCACCCCCAGTTCGTGCTGCTTGGACTCATACGGCGCAAAGGTTTCCCCGGCGTTGCTCGCCGTGCCGGGTGCCGCATCGCCTTTGCTCAGCCCTTCGACGTAGTTGTAGTAGAGGGAAACGTCCTCCCAGGGCTTGACCACCACACCCAGCAACGGTGTGGTGGCGTTGGCGCTGTAACGAGAGCTGACGGAGCCGGCGGCAGTGTAATTACGTGACTCGATAAACTGCCGGCGCACGCCCAGGGTCAGTTGGAAACGGTCATCCAGCATCCCCAGGGTATCGGTCAACGCCACGCCGGACAGCTCCGACTCGGAGATTCGCAACACCTTGGGCGCGTTGATGTATTGCTTGGGCGTGTCCACCGGGTGGTAGATATTGGAGAGGATCGTCGTGCCGTTGTTGATGCCCCGCGACAGCTCATCCTGGTAACGGGTCGCCATCAGCGTGGTGGTATGGGTTACCGGGCCGGTGGCGAAGAGCCCGCGCATCCCCACATCGGCGGTAGAACGGTCGACGTTGAACTTGTAATAGCCCGGAACGTTGCTGGTGTCACCCGCGTCATTGAGGATGCGCGGCACCTGGTCGGACAGGCGTTTCACATCCGACTTGCCGCCCCCTGCATGGGCGAACACGGTGAGGTTGTCGCTCAGATCGTATTCGCCACCGAGCAATGCGGACTGTTCCTTGGTATCCGACCAGCCCCACTTTTGCGGCAGGCTGGTGCGGCCATTGGGGGCGGATGGCACGTCAACGCCCGGCGCGATGGTGAACGGGCGCGAGGCACCGTCGAAGCTTTCTTTCTGACTGATGTAGTCGAAGTTCAGGCGCAGTCGCTCGCCACGATAATCCAGGGCAATCGCACCGATCCCTACGTCGCGATGCTGGTCGTTCACCGCCGTATCGCCGCCCTGCAAGCTGCCGTTAAAGCGCACGCCGAACTGGTTTTCCTCACCAAAACGCCGACTGATATCCAGGTGCCCGCCCGCCTGGGAGTCTGACGCGTAGCTGCCGGTGAACCGGGTCAGGTCTTCCTCCAGCGGCCGTTTGGGAACGATGTTGATGACCCCACCCACGCCACTGTTGGGCGAGATGCCATACATCAAGGCACCCGGCCCCTTGAGCACTTCGACACGCTCGGCGTACTCGGTAAAGACCCGGTAATTGGGCGCTACGCCATACACACCGTCGTAGGCCAGCTCACCCAGGTTGCCTTCACCGATGGCAAAACCGCGAATGAAAAACGAATCGACGATACCGCCGGTCTGGCCGGTCGAGCGCACCGAGGGGTCGCGTTCCAGGGCATCGGCAACGGTGACGGTTTGCAGGTCGGCGAGGGTTTTGGCGGTGTAGCTGGTGACGTTGAACGGTGTGTCCATCACGTCTTTGTTGCCCATCATGCCCAGGCGCGCGCCACGCGCCACCTGCCCACCGGGGAGGACCTCAGGCAGCGCCGTCGGGCCGTTGTAGCGGCCGTTGATCGTGGTGGTGTCGAGGGTCAGGCTGGGCGTGCTGTCATCCGTAGCGGCAGGCGGAGATGTCTCAGCCCAGGCGTTGGCGCCCGCTGCGACCATGACGAAATTCAACAGGGCGGTTCGAATGGCGAGTGTTAACACGCGCTCACCGCAGGGCCGACTGGCAACAGGCATGACGAGAGGATCCTTTCAACGAGAGAAAATGGGAATCACTCCTAATGCCAGTCGACGTGCGAAAAAGTATCACCCTCCCGTTTAATTTTTTTGCACGGTACCCAGGGTTGTACTGGACGCTGCGGTCCTCACACACTTGCGTGAAATGGCCCTGTGGCTGACCAAGGAGTATTCATGTCCCAAACAGGTGCCATCCAGGGTTCGCGTGTGAGAATCCTCATTTATCTTCTGTTCGCGATCCAGTTGGTCTTCATGGGCGCGATGGAAATGAGCGGGCCGTTCTGGCCCGTTTACCTGCGCGGGCTGGCCTCTTCGGAGTCGGTCTTCAGCTTCGCCAGCATCGCCGTGTACGTCGGGCCGATGCTGGGCATCATGCTGACCAGTGCATTCTGGGGCCGTATCGGCGATCGCTACGGCCACAAATTAATGATGATCCGCGCACTCGCGGGGTTGTCCCTGCCCCAGCTCGGGCTGGCGTTTTCCAGTGACATCGGGGTCATCCTGGTCCTGCGTTTTCTGCAGGGCGCCTTTGCCGGCTATATAGCCCCGGCGCAGGCTTACGGGGTCAGTATCGAAGCCCCGTCGCGACGCGCCCGGTTATTTTCGATCCTGCAGATATCGACCAATGTCGGCTCACTGCTGGGCGCGGTCGTAGGTGGCCTGATCCTCGATTTCGCGACGTTTTTCTGGATCAATATCGTCGCCTCGGCGCTCTGTGCACTCTGTACCGTCATCGCCGCCGTGACGTTGCCGGATGTGCCTCCCGTACCGAAAAAACCGGCGGTGGCCACCCGCGCGCCGACCGCAGGCACCGACAGCGTATGGCGCAGTTCGCCTCGATTGCCGGCATCTCCATCGGTGGGTTGCTGAGCCAGGTCTACGGCCTGCAATACACCTATCTTTTCGTGTGCCTGGCCTATGCAGTGGCGCTGATTCCCATGGTTGCGTTGCGGAGCTGGCCGGTGTCCGTGCCGTCCAATCGTTGATTAACGCCTTGATACGCATGTCACACGCCTGATCACCGGACATGATCACGCTTGCGCTCGCGTCGGTTTGTCAACTAGCATTAAGAATACTTCTCAATTACACAAATCTGCCGCCATGAGCGAAACCTCTTCCGCGAATCACCTCAATCACCTGCGCGCCATCGAGGCCCTGTATAGCGGGCATCACGGCTGGCTGTATGCCACGCTGAAGAGAAAATTGGGTAACGCCATGGATGCGGCGGATCTGGCCCAGGACACCTTCACCCGGATCCTCGCATCACAGGTCACGGTGATTGACCAGCCACGGGCGTACCTGAGCTGCGTGGCCAAGGGCATCCTGGTCAACTGGTACCAGCGCAAGGCACTCGAACGCGCCTACCTGGATGCACTGGCGAACGTGCCTGCCCACGAAGCGCCGTCGCCCGAAGCGCACTTCATGGTGCTGGAAACCCTGCACGAAATCGACGCCATGCTCGATACCCTGGCGCCACTGGTCAAGCGCGCCTTCCTGCTGTCGCAGATCAACGGCCTCAAGTACGACGACATCGCCGAGCAGTTGGGTGTATCGCTGATCACCGTCAAGCGCTACATGAAACAGGCCTTCGTACAGTGCCTGATGCTGGTGGAGTGAATGCTCGGTCTGCGCAAGGAGCCGCCGCTGGACCCGCAGGTACTCGAAGAAGCCGCCGAGTGGCTGATGCGCTTGAGCGAACGCGAACTGAGCGAGCACGAGCACGCCGAATGGGAGCGCTGGAGGGTCAGCAGCCCGGAGCGGGATCGCGCCTGGTCACGTGCGCAATTGCTGCAGAGCAAGTTCGGCGGCCTGCCGCCCTCCCTGGCGATGTCGGCGCTGGACCGGCCAGACAGCCCTGAACGTCGTGCTGCAATGGGCAAGCTGGCGATCCTGCTGGCGGTGGCGCCCGCGGGTTGGGGGAGCTGGAAGCTGGCGCAATCGCAGCAATGGTCAGCGGACTACCGCACCGACGTTGGCCAGCGCCGCGAACTGACCCTGGCCGATGGCTCGCGTATCACCCTGAACACCGCTACCGCCATCGACGTCATATTCGACGAGCGCCAACGGCTTATTCACCTGCGCGAAGGCGAAATCCTGGTGCAGACCGCCGTGGACACCGCCCGCCTGCCCCGGCCTTTCCTGATCAGCACCCCCCAGGGGCGTATGCAGGCGCTGGGCACACGGTTTACCGTCCGTGAAGTGAGCCCACGCACGCGTCTTGCGGTCATCGACGGCGCGGTGAGCGTGATATTGGCAGATAACCGCCAGACCCCGCCGCTGATCGTCAACGCCGGACAGCGCACCGACTTCTCCTCACAGACCTTTGGTGAGCTGGCGCCGACCGATCGCTACATCGGCTCATGGACCCAAGGCATGTTGATGGCCGACAAGATGCGCCTGGCGGATTTCGTCGCGGAACTGACGCGCTACCGCAGAGGTTTCCTGCGCTGTGATCCGGCCATCGCCGACTTGCGCATTTCCGGGGCCTTTCCGATCAGTGATACCAATCGCACCTTAAGCATGCTGGTGCACACCTACCCGGTGCTGGCGAACAGTCATTTGCGCGGTTATTGGGTCACCCTGTCGCCCGCCTGATCTCACGCAAAAATAAACGGCGACCGGGGTGATACTTTTTTCGATCTCGACTGGCAAAGACAGGAACAGCCTTTTCCTCTCGTCCATGGGTCATCCTTTCATGCCTGTAGCACGGCCCCTGCGTCCAGCTCGTCCGTTCAAACCGATGGTGCAGGGCGTCGTGCTTAGCCTGCTGCTGGCCGGTGCCATGTGCCCGCCGGCATTGGCGGGTGCACCGGCCCAATTGGACGCGGTCGCTGTGCAGGCCTACCACATCGCCCCCGGCCCGCTCGGCGCGACGCTCTCAAGCTTTGCCGTGGATGCCGGCATTGCCCTGTCGTTCCAGCCGTCGATCACGGAGGGGCTGACCAGCCCCGAACTGAACGGGACCTACTCCACGCAGGAGGCCGTCACGCGTTTGCTCGAAGGCAGCGGCCTGGAGATGGTGTTGCGCAGCGATGGCAGCTACACCCTGGTGCTGCGCCGGCTGACACTGTCGGCCACCACGGTGGAGGCGGCGCAAAAACATACCGATAGCCTGCCGGCGGTGTACCCGGGCGGCCAGGTAGCCGAGGGCGGGCGTCTCGGCCTGCTCGGCAATACGGATGTGATGGACGCGCCGTTCAGCATCAGCACCTATACCGCGTCATTGATCAAAGACCAGCAGGCGACCACCGTTGGCGACGTGCTGGAGCGCGACTCTTCGGTTCGCTCCACCGGCCAGACGGGGGGTATCGTCGATTCATTCTTTATCCGTGGTTTTCCGGTGGGTGAAGGCAACCTCGGGGAACTGGCGTTCGACGGTGTGTACGGCGTGGCTTCCAATTACCGGGTATTCACCGACTACGCCGAACGCATCGAAGTGGTCAAAGGCCCTGGCGCCCTCCTCTACGGCATGTCCCCCAACAGCGCCGTCGGTGGCGTGATCAACGTGGTCCCCAAGCGCTCCCTGGACGACGACCTGACCCGCGTCACGGCCACCTATGCCCAGGACCTGCAACTGGGCACCCACATCGACCTGAGTCGGCGGTTTGGCGAGGACCGGCGATTCGGCGTGCGCGTCAACGGCCGCGTGCAGCAGGGTGACACCGTCATCGACAAGCAATCGCGGGATGTCGGGGTCAGTGCCATCGCCCTGGATTACCAGGGTGATCGCCTGCGTACCAGCCTGGACCTGATCGCCCAGCAAGAGCAATTTGACGCGGCTTCACGGCCTTTCCTGATCGCGCCCGGCGTGCCGATTCTCCACGCCGCCAACGGGCGTACCAATGTCAGCCAGGCGTGGGGGTGGTCCAGAACTCGCGACGGATCAGCATTGCTGGGGGGCGAGTATGACCTGAACGACGCACTGACCCTGTTTGCCCATGCCGGCGGTGGGAAATCGAACGTGGCACGTCTTTCCGACCAGACCCCGACCATCATCAACACCGCCGGCGACACTTCGTCGATCCCCGGCTATTACACATTCAAGGTCCGGCGCTACACGGTCGACACCGGTGCCCGACTGCGTTTCGACACCGGGCCGATCAGCCACAGCACCACGCTGCAAGTCACGCGCTATCGCGATGAGTTGTCGCGCGGCATTATTTCCGGCCCGCCGATCCTGTCGAACATTTACCACCCTACCTCCCGGCCCGAGGTCGACATTGCCACGCCGGCCGCGCCTAAAGTCTCGGCGACCGAATTGTCCGGCGTCGCGGTTGCCGACACCTTGTCGATGCTCGATCAGCGCCTGCAGGTGACTGCCGGCCTGCGCAAACAGACCATCCGCTCCAACAACTACGACGCGGCGGGTACGGCGACCACAGCTTACGACGACGGCAAGACCACGCCGCTGTTCGGCGCAGTTGTCCGGCCCTGGGAGCATGTGTCGTTCTACTACAACTACCTGGAAGGCTTGAGCAAAGGCGATATCGCTCCCGCCACAGCCTCGAATGCGGGCCAGATCTTTGCCCCCTACGTCTCACGCCAGCATGAGGTCGGGGTCAAGCTCGACTACGGCACGGTGATGTCCACACTCGCGTTGTTCCAGATCACCAAACCCAGCGGCGAGCTGTCAGGCACAACCTTTGCGGTTCAAGGCGAACAGCGCAACCGGGGCCTGGAGCTGAACATATCCGGTGAGGCCGGACAAGGCACACGCCTACTCGGCGGGGTGACGCTGCTGGATGCACAACTGACCAAAAGCGCGGTTGCGGCCAACCGGGGCAACACCCCGGTGGGGGTGCCCAAGGTGCAAGCCAACCTCTGGGCCGAGTGGGACGTGCCTTGGGTCGAGGGGCTGACGCTGACCAGCGGGGCGCTGTACACCGCCAGCCAATATGTGAACCAGGCCAACACCCAGCAGTTGGCCCCCTGGACTCGCTTCGACATGGGCGTGCGCTACAGCACGCGCATCGCCCAGCGGCCGACGACCTTCCGCGCCACGGTACAGAACGTGTTCGACCGTGAGTATTGGTCGGGCGTCGCTTCCTATGGTGCGTTCTCTCAAGGCTCGCCACGCACCCTTCTACTGTCGACCACGGTCGATTTCTGAAACCTTCGGCCCGGCACGGCTAACTGCACCGCCACCCGGCCCGACCACTGCAAAGGCTTTAACCATGGTTACCATTGTTCGACGCAGCCACGTCTTCGCCGGTCTGCTGCTTGCGGGTTTGTTGGGGTTGGCACTGCCGTCAACGGCGGCCGAGCCGCAGGCAACGCGCAGCACCGTCACCGATTTGCTCGGGCACACCCATGTCCGACCTTATCAATCGCACGGTGGAAAACCGCGTCGCCACTTCGGTACTCAACCGCCCCGAGGTCCGTAACGCCCTCAGCCCAGAGCTGATCGAGTCGCTGATCGAGGAATTCTGTGCCGTCGAGCGCGCCCCCTTGGTCAAGTGCATCATCAACCGGACGCAAACACCACCGGCAATGACCCGCCCACCACCAAGCCGAGCTTGGCAATGAAAATCTGCAAAGCCGGCTGCAGGATTGAGGCGGCGCACACCTGAGCGCGGTATCGATGCCAATCGTTCCGGGCACGCGCTTGCTGACAATCCCTACGGCAGCGCCGATCAGCAAGGCCCATACCATAGGAAGAAGCACGACCCTCCCTGGATCCAGGGGAATGCTGAGCGAACCGATCAGTTCGGCACAGACGAAAATAACGGCGGCCCAGATATAAAGTTTTTTGTAGCGGACACTGCTCGGTTATCACCGAGTGTTGCAACGCAGCGATATCCAAACGGCGTTCGCCACGTCGCGAGCGTGAACCGAGTATGTGGTCCGTGTGACCCTGCACCAATAACAAGATATTTATTTATCGTTGCGCCTGGGTGAACTCTGAGAAGACCGTCTCAGCAGCGTCTCCGGGGGCGTTGCGAAAGCACGAAAATACTTTCCTGTTCCAAGACAGACAGCCCGCAGCAATGAGCAATAGCCGAACAAGCTCAGCGCTCATCAAGCATGTCATTGTGCGATACCTGCCAACACGAATACCGATTGGTTTGCGGGACAAACCTGGCCTTATATTTTGGTGTTGAAAAACAATCAGATGAATAACAACCGCACGAAGTGCATTTAAGGTTCAAGCCCCGTTAATCCTGCCAAAAGCGAGAACGCCTCATGATAAAAATCCTTGCCGCCGTACGCAGAAAACCCGGAATGACGCACGCCGAGTTTTTAAACTATGTGGAACACACCCACGGAGCAATCGCTCAAGCCAAACCGTTAGGCGTCAAACGATACGTGCAGAACCATGTCATCGACGCGGCGTTCGGCGTTGACGCCGACAGTGCCTACGTACAGTCCTTCCACAAAGACTCCATTACGGAGCTGTTTTTTGAAGACGTGCCAGGTTTGATTCACACCTTCAGCGATCCCTATACCCAGCAAACAGTCGGCCCTGATGCAAAGAACTTCGCTGACCTTTCCGAGCAGCTCGCTCAATTGATGGATGAAGTGGAGACGGCTAGCACCGCTACAGCGCCTCTCCCATGGAAGGTGATGATCCTGCTGAAGAAGAATCCAGCCATGGCGCTCGATCGTTTTTTCGACGCTTGGGACGCAGCTCACGAGAGCATTACCCGCGAACAGCCCGACTTCCAGAACGCCCTACGCCGGTATGTTCGCTCCCGGTACCTGCCCGAGGGCGACAAGGTGACGGCCTATTTCGGACCGAACATCAACGTATACGAAGGTGCCTCTAGTCTGTGGTTTGAAAATGAAGCGGACTTTTCGACCTTTCGGCAGTATCAGCGTGCGTTGTTTCAAAAACTTGCCGAGGACGGCGTGGCGCTGACATCGGCGTCTTTTTTCGCTTACGTCAAAGAGGTCGTCATTTTCGATCACTGCTCATAGAGGTCTGCATCGCGACCCTTCTCCTCCAACTGAAGGGTCGCGATCACTCAAATTGGCTCAGCCAACGTCGTAGTAGACTCGCGCATGATCTGCGCATGCTCTTCCTTGTCCCCACCACTTTTTTCTATCTCGCACAGGCGCGCGGAGTTCTCGACCACGAGTTGGCAACGCTCCCAGCGCCGCGCTTCGAACCGGCTCAAGGCCGTCTGTAGATTGCTACTGGCGAGCAATTCGTCGGCAAGCACGATGGCGCTCTCAATACCGATGCCAGCCCCGGAAGCCAGATGCGGCGTGGTGGCATGCACCGTGTCGCCGATCAGCACGATACGGCCCTTGTGCCAGGGCAACGGCACCAACAGATTGGCCAGTGGGCGATAGTCGATATTGGCGCCAGCTTCGTACAGTTGGGGCACCAGCGTTTGCAGGATCGGGGCTGGGAACTCACTCAGCAGGCGCGCCATTTCACCCGGCCAACTGGCCGGATCGATCCACTCGGAAAACTCGCGGTTTTCCATGAGGAACATATACATGTGCGTTTCAGAGATCGGATTGACGCCAACCTTAGTGCGGCCCAGCCAATGAGTGGGGCGCACGATTTCCGGCGGACGCTTCAACACCGCGCGCCAGACGCTCTGATGAATGGGTTTTGGCGAGGGTGCTTGCGGGAAAAACTCCTTTCGCGTGCGCGAATGCACGCCGTCAGCGGCGACGACCAGGTCATAGCGTTCAGTGGTCCCGTCGGTGAAAGACACATCAATGCCATCGTCATGCTCGATGACGCTGTCGTAGGTGATGCCTAGGCGCACACGGGTCCCCACCTCCCGCGTCCTGTCGGCAAATATTCGAGCCAGTACCGGACGCAGAATGCCGCCACCACAGGGAATTGGTTTATCGCTGACCGGCGGTCGAAGCGCCAATTGCACGATCAGGTCGCCCGCCGGTGAAAACACATCGAAATTGGTCGACAGGTACCCTTCCCCAGCGACCCTTTCCAGAATCCCAACCGTATCAAGCGCTCGCAGCGTGGGCCCACTGAGCGTAATCCCCGCCCCCAAAGGACACCACAATGGATCGATTTCGACGAGGTCCACTTCGACGCCCTGGCGGGCGAGCTGGATAGCCGCGGTCATACCGGAGAACCCTCCCCCAATCACCAGGACCTTGTTGACTGCTGCAATCATCACGCTCTCCTAATTATTCTTATTCACTCGGGCAGACATTGCATGGCGCACCCGACGAGCTCTGCGGCGCTATCGCGTCAATGCCGCAGGAACATGGAATGCCGACGGAAAATGCCGGATCAGCCACGAGACTATCGAATCGGATATCAGCGCTGAAATCGCTTTGCACAATCCGAGGTATCGCTGGCGGCGATGGGTCTCGCAGGTAAGCCGGGGGCATTGCTCGGGGTGCCTGCCTTTGCGGCAGAACAAATACAAAAGCCGACGAACGACGGCTCACACGAACCGCCATCCACCGGCCTTTAACGACGGTTGTTCACACGCTTTCCAAGCCATCCCAGCAGAGGTACTTCACCTCAAGAAACTCGTCGATCCCAAGGTGTGAACCCTCTCGCCCAAGCCCGCTCTGCTTCACGCCACCGAAAGGCGCGACTTCATTTGAAATCAAGCCGCAGTTGATGCCCACCATGCCAGATTCGATGCGTGCGGCGTTGCGCCAGATACGCGCCGCGTCACGGCTGAACAAATACGCCGCCAGGCCAAACTCGCTGTCGTTGGCCATGGCAATGGCTTCGTCATCGGTGTCAAAACACACCAGTGGCATGACCGGGCCGAAGATCTCTTCGCGAGCGACCCGCATCCCATGAGTCACATTAGTCAACAACGTGGGCTGGAAGAAGCATCCGCCCAGCGCGTGGGGCTTGCCGCCGGACAGCAGCCGGGCCCCTTGCGCCAGCGCATCATCAACAAGCGCCTGGGATTTTCGAACCGCTGCGTCATCGATCAACGGCCCGACCTGTACACCCGGCTCCAGGCCATTGCCCACCTTCAAGCGTGCCATGCGCTCGACGATGCGCTCGGCCAATGCGTCATAAACCGCTGACTGCACCAGCACCCGGTTCGCACCAATACAGGACTGCCCACCGTTGCGAAACTTGGCCAACATCACCCCGTCAGCGGCAGCATCCAGATCAGCATCATCGAAGACAATGAACGGGGCGTTGCCGCCCAGCTCCATGGAGCATTTCTTGACCGTCAGTGCCGCTTGCGCCAGCAGCAACCGGCCTACTTCGGTGGACCCGGTGAAGGTGAGCTTGCGCACCAAGGGGTTGGCCGTGAGTTCACCGGCAATATCGCGGGTGTCATTGCCCGTGATCACACTGAACACACCCGCCGGCACCCCCGCGCGCAGGGCGAGTTCGGCGAGTGCCAGCGCGGTCAGGGGTGTCTGGCTGGCCGGTTTCACCACCATCGTGCAACCGGCCGCGAGGGCCGGAGCGGCCTTGCGCGTAATCATCGCAGCGGGGAAGTTCCAGGGCGTGATCGCGGCGCAAACCCCGATGGGTTCGCGCAGTACCACAATGCGCTGAGTGTCTTTTACGCCCGGAATCAGATCACCGCGCACCCGTGTGGCTTCTTCGCCAAACCAGCGCACAAAAGACGCCGCGTAATCGACTTCCCCCCGTGCCTCCTCCAGAGGCTTGCCCTCCTCCAGGGTAATCAGCGTGGCAAGGTCCTCCCGATGTTCAACCATCAACTCATACCAGCGGCGCAACACCTCGCCACGGCGTTTGGCCGTCAGGCGACGCCATGGGCCAAAGGCCTCATGCGCCGCGTCGATGGCGTGCCGGACTTCAGTTTCACGGCAGCGCGGCAACTCGGCCAGCACCGTTTGGTCCACCGGATTACGCAGTGTGTAGTGACCGTGCGGCGTCTCGGCCAGCCACTCACCGGCGATATAGGCACCGTCACGCCAC
Organism: Pseudomonas sp. BIGb0381; assembly: GCF_024809815.1. NCBI lineage: Bacteria > Pseudomonadati > Pseudomonadota > Gammaproteobacteria > Pseudomonadales > Pseudomonadaceae > Pseudomonas > Pseudomonas sp. BIGb0381. The sequence continues at coordinate 70,813 of NZ_JANUEN010000009.1, read as the reverse complement.
AGCGTGGGATCCTTAAGTAAATGCTTCACTGTGCAACCCTCCCGATCAGCACGGATGACGCCCGATCATGAACGCGCTGTCAGGATCCGAAGTCACCGGCAACCCCGACGCGACCAACCCTTGACGCAGCGACTTCATGAAGCGATCCGGCACGCGCATCGCCGGGGCACGCAGTGGGCCGCCGTTGAAGCCGGCGAGCCAATCCTGGTATTTCCACATCGTGCGATTGAGCACACCAGTGCCGCCGGCATAGCTTTGCGCGGCGGCGCCGTTGGCGCTGCGTGCCGGATTGACCTTCCAATACAACTCCATCGCCTCTTCGAAGCGCCCCGTGCGTGCCAGTTCGAACGCTTTCGGGTAGTAGTCGCTCATCCAGGCGGTGTTGCTGGTGCCGGAAAACTGCAACTTCATCAGGCTCATCAGGGGGATTGCGTCGCCTTCGATCGGGCAACTGATCACCACTTGGTCACGGAAGTGGTGGTACATCTCGCAGATGCCCGCCGGCAATGGGAATCCTTGCTCGGACTTGATGGCGGCGATGTTCGGGCAATCGGCCAACAAGCGGCGGACCAACTCCAGCGACATACCCGCTGGATGCACTCGTTCAAAGCCCCAGAGCGGAATCGGGAAGAGCATGACGGCGAGGTCCGTGGCGTCACAGAATGCCTTGGTGTAGTCGTAGATTTCCTGCTCGCTGGTCGGCCAGAACTGTGGCGGATAAGAGAGCAGGACGATGTCGGCACCGGCGTTCTCGGCGAGTTTCACCGCTTCGATGTTCTCAGCCAGGGTGCCGAAGGCTGCGTGGAAGAACAGGATCAGGTCTTTCCCGGATTCACGGGCCCAGGCGGTGAACTGGGCGTTCTCCTGGGCCGAGATTGCCAGTTCGCTGCACAGCAACGTGGCGCTGTAGCCCAGCCCCACCGTATGTTCGATGTCGTGGCGTATGCCACGCTCATTGAGACGCTTCAGGTCAGCGCTGAAACTTGGGATGGTGACCGCCGAGCAGCCCACCAGGTTTTCCTGCGCCCAGGCACGGGCATCCGCTTTCTTGTATGTAGCCATGATGATTTTCCTTCGAGCAGTGGAGGGGTTATTTCGAGACAGGGACAATGCTGGCAGCCAGCTCGATGCCGAGACCTTGTTGCCTGGCGCGCTCGTATAGCGCCTGTGCGATGACGACGTCCTGCAGCGCCGAGCCCACCGATTTGTAGAGGACGATGTCGCTTGCGTTCTGGCGCGGGTTGACACGCCCCGCCACCAGGTCCGACAGCGCGACCAATTTGTCGGCGACATAAACGCCGGCACTGATCGCAGCAATGGCGTCACCCGTATCGTGGAGTACCTCTTGCGGCATATCCGCGACGATGCAGACCGCTCGCTCCATCGTGACCGGGTCAACCTCCCGTTGCTCAGGCAAGGTGGAACCCAATGACACGACAGTGACGCCTGCAGGGAGCCACGCCCCTTGCAGAACGGGAGACTCGTCACGACTGCGGGCGGCGCAAATCACCACATCACAGTCCTGAACGGCCTCCTGCGCGGTATTCACCGCCTGGATATCCAGCCCTGGCCTGAAGCTTTCAGCAAACCGCTCACGGCTCGCAGGCGTTGGACTGAACACCCTGACCTGGGCGACATTGCGCACGGACTTGAGGCAGTCAAGCGCGCCACGCGCCTCAAATCCGGCACCAATCACGCCCACCCGCAGCGCTCGTTGGGGCGCCAGCAAATCGACCGCCAGCGCAGCAGTTGCAGCAGTGCGCAACCCCGTTACCCGATTGCCATCGATCAGGGCACTGAGCGCCATGGTTTGCTGATTGAACAACGCGATCAGATAGCTGGCGCAACGTGCCCTTGTGGATGCAGCAATCAGCTTGCAGCCCATATGGCCGCCAGTAGGTGGTACAGCGGTCAAACTGCGCAGCCAGATACCGTCGCCCCGGGCCATGGAGCGAGGCGGCACCATGGCATCCGATGCAGGACGTGCATACGCCTCGGCGAGCGCCGCCACGGCGACACTCCAGTCGGCGAGCGAGGCCACATCGACGTCGCTGAGAAAAAGCGTCGGGGCAATGACTTGGGACTTTTGGGCGTGATGCATAGCGCTAACCTCGCAATCGGGGATCAGTCGTTAGTTGACTGACACCCTACGAGGCGCCCACCCCGCCGAATACTGCTGGGGATGCAAAGCAGCTATCGCTTAAATCGATGGCATGGACAGAGTGCAGATCAGCCGTCGCACTTCACGGGAAGCACGGGTCAAAGGGCGACGGGGCGACTCGACCAGCACGACAAAGCGCTCCAGCACAGGCTCGATAATGCGCGATGAAATCAGTCGTTGATCCAGCGAGCCCGGCAGCACAGAGGCAATCGCATAGCCGCCGCCTGCCGCGACGACTTCGTACTGGAGCTGGACCGAGTCGGCTTCCACGGCAACGCACAACTCCACGCCTTGCTCGGTGGCCAGATGGTCGAGCCTGGCCCTCAACAAATGCGGTCGCCCAGGCACGACCAATGGCAACCCCGATAGATTTTTTAACGCAATATCTCGATTGACGAACAGAGGATCAACGGCGGGCCCCACCAGATGCAGCGGTAGCCTGGCCAGCAGGTGGGCTTGCCCGATGCTTGCCTCGCTTTCTCGCAGCACCAGCGCCATATCCAGACGACCATCGTGCAACTGCTCTTCGAGTTGAGCGCTCGCGCCCTCGATCAGATGCAACCTCACGCCTGGCATCTGCGCGCGCACCGCAGAAAAAAGCGTCCCCGCAAACCGGCGTACCGCAGAAGGCAACATACCCACGACCACCTCGCCCACCGGTTTTCCACGCAGGTTGCGAATGTCATCGGCAAGGCCTTCAGCGTCCGCAAGAAGCTCCGATATGCAAGGCAGCAGTTGCTCTCCAAATTCGGTCAGGACCACCCCACGCCCGGTGCGATGAAACAGGCGTTCGCCACATTGCGACTCGAGCAAGGCAATATTGCGACTCACCATGGACTGAGGCATATCCAGCAGTACGGCGGCTTTGCTGAGACTTCCAGCCGCCACGACACGCACGAACAACGTCCAGCGAGGATCGATGATGGTCAGCGCTGTTGCCGGAGAGTGCGAGCCATTGCCAGGTACGTCGACACTCTGAAGGTCCTTCATGGCATCAACTCTTGGCGTGCCTGATGCAGATACTCACGACTGTCCTGAAGATGCAGGCGCATGGCTGAGCGCGCGTATTCAGCGTCCTGATTGAGGATCGCCTGATATATCTGTTCATGCTCGCTTTGCATGCGCAGCTCATAGCGCAAAGGCTCATCATGAAACAGACGCGCAGAATCCAATCGACTGCGCGGAATGATGATTACGCCCAGGTTGGCCAGTGTATTGGCGATGTAGTGATTACCTGTCGCCTGGGCAATGCTCAGATGGAACTGGAAATCCAACGCGGCCCTATCATTGACACTGACGGCTGGCTGTCCGAGCTGGTCGAGAAGCCCCCGTAGCCCGGCCAACTGATCCGGACTGCGTCGCTGGGCGCACAGCCCGGCAGCTTCTACCTCAAGACCGATTCGAAACTCCATGATCGCCAGCGAATCATTGAGGATGCCGAGGGTAGCCGGGTCGATGAATGCCCCAAGCGACAGGGCGCTGCCCCGCACAAACGTCCCTATCCCGTGGCGTGTTTCAACCATTCCAGCAGCCTGTAGACGCGACATGGCCTCGCGCACAACGGTTCTACTGACCCCATGCTCAAGCATGAGGGCCAACTCAGTGGGCAACTATTCACCGCCACGCAGTCGCCCCTCAAGAATGTGTCCTGACAGCAGCGCCTCAAGCCCCTGGGACAGGCTCCTGCGCTTTTTTCCAGCGGCCGCCGGCACGCTCACGCCTCGAAAATCGCCACGGCTCGGACGAAACCGGCCGAAGCGTGCCTGATCTTGTAGGGGAAACAGGACACCTGGAAACCATGGGCAGGCAGGCATTCCAGGTTGGCCAGTTTCTCCATCTGACCGTAGCCGATATCACGTCCAGCCTTGTGCCCTTCCCAGATGATCGAGGCATCGCCCGTGGCGGCGAAGCGTTCGCGTGTGTACTTGAACGGCGCATCCCAGCTCCAGGCATCGGTGCCGACCACGCGCACGCCGCGCTCGAGCAAGTACAACGTAGCCTCGCGGCCCATACCGACCCCGGCGTCCAGATACCCTGGCTGACCGAACAGCGCACCCGCACGGGTGTTGACCAGGACAATGTCCAACGGCTGGAGCACATGGTCGATCCGCGCCAGCTCAGCTTGCACTTCGGCGGCGCTGACCACATGGCCATCAGGCAAATGACGAAAATCCAGTTTCACGCCGGGCTGCAGGCACCAGTCCAGCGGCAACTCGTCGATGCCGAAAGCCGGCTTGCCACCGTCCGTGGTCGAGGCATAGTGCCAAGGGGCGTCCATATGTGTACCGCTGTGCGTCGTGATCTGCAGGCGTTCAGCCGCCCAGGATTCGTCGCCGGGCAGTTGCGCCTTGGACAGGCCGGGGAACATCGCGGCCATCTCCGGCCAGCCTTGCTGATGGTCCATGTAGTCGATTTTCGGCAGCAACGGCGGTGGATCGGTGTAGGGGTTGTTGTCCAGGGTAACGGAAAGGTCGACCAGGCGGCGTTTAGTTGATTGCATTTTCGCTCACTCCTAACGCCACCCGCCCACGCGCACGACGCGTCGGGGAGGCAGCGTTCAAACTGTTACGTATCAAGGCGCCGGCAGAGCCGTCATGACGAAAGCCAAGGGCACGGGACTGGGGCGTTTTCATCGCAGGGAAATTGCCGAACAACGATTGCAGCCCAGCATCCGGCGCGAAGCTGATCAGCGAGCGGCGTTCCTGGCCGTAGGCAGCGGCCAGGGCATCGATGACCTGGGCAATGGACAGGTGCAACAGCGGTAGTTGCCAGACGCGTGACTCGCCGAGCTGGGCGGCCGGCAGTTCGGCGGCCCGTAACAGGTTATCCACGCAACACCGCACGGACATCCACCATGCCTGCGCCTGCGGCGAAACCGGGCAGCAATACGGCTGGCCTTCGGCAAAGGCGTGCAGCAGGTCGCTCATGAACGCCGAACGCAGTCCATTGGGTTCACGTGGACGGGCAACGATGCCAGGCAGGCGCACGGCACGACCATCTACCTCGCCTCGTCGGGCAAGGTCATTGATCGCCATTTCCACCATCGCCTTGTGCGCACCGTAACTCAACTGCGGGTGCGGCACCGCACGCTCATCGATGCGCGCCGGCAGGTCGCTGCCGTAGACCGCTACGCTGCTGGCATACACCAGCACCGGCGCGCCAGGCTGCTCGCGCAACTGGTCAAGCAACTCCAGGCTCGCCAGCAGGTTGACCTGATAGCCCAATGAATAGTGATGCTCGGCAGCCCCACCCGGGATGCTGACCAGGTGAAAAACCACATCAATGCCATCGGCCAGCGCGCGGCGCAACAACGCGGCATCGGTCACACTGCCGCAATGCCGGCGCAGGCGCTTATCGTCAGTAAACCCCACCAACTCTTTATCCAGAAGGATCAACGCACTGATCGCCCGACCTTGCAATTCATTGGTTTGAAGCAATCGCTTGACCAGCGCCCGGCCGACAAAACCATTGGCCCCGGTAATCATCACGCGCATGGGAGACCCCCGCACACGACACGCTGGTCTATCGCCCCGAAGACCGACTGCCCTTGCAGGTCGAAGACTTCCATGCGCACGCGATCACCGAAGCGCATGAAGGAGGTCTGTGGCACACCTTGCTCAATCATCTCAACGGCGCGACGTTCGGCGATGCAGGCAGCGCCAACCGTGGGGTCGGCATTGGAAACGGTGCCCGAACCGATCAGGCAGCCCGCCCTGAGGCGCCGGGTCAGCGCCGCATGGGCAATCAACTGGTGAAAGCCGAAATGCATGGCGCCACCCTGGGCATGGCCGAACCACTTGCCATTCCATTCAACCTTCAGCGGCAAGTGCACACGCCCGTCGCGCCAGGCCTCGCCCAGCTCATCAGGGGTGATAGCCACCGGGGCAAAACTTGACGAGGACTTGGCCTGGATAAAACCGAAGCCGGTCTTCATTTCACGAGGGGCGAGCGCACGCAAGCTGACATCGTTGACTTGCACAATGAGCCGAATATGGTCGACGGCATCTTGCGCCGAGCAGCCCATGGGGACCTCATCGACCAACACCGCAAACTCGCCCTCGAAATCGATACCGTGGGTTTCACTGGGCAGCACGATGTCGTCGTGGGCGCCCAGGAAATCGTCGCCGCAGCCCTGATACATCAGCGGCGTATGTTCAACGCCTTCGATTGGGTCAAGCCCAAAAGCCTTCTGCATCCGCTCGCCATGACTGAGGAAGGACGACGCATCCAGCCACTGCCAGGCACGTGGCAAGGGTGCGGCGGCTTGCTGCGGATTGAAAGCGAAGGCATCGGCCAGCGTGCCTCCATTCAAGGCGTCGTAGCGCGCGCGTAGAACGTTTTCGACGCTCGACCAACGTTCAATGGCATCCTGCAACGTCGCCGCAATATCGCTGGCATCCACCGCCCAGGCCAGGTCACGCGACACCACCAGCAGGCGACCGTCGCGGCTGTGATTCTTGAGGGTACTGAGTTTCATACCTGATCTCCTTGCAGCTCGGGGGCAAAGCGGCCATCAAGCAGGACGAAGAGCATGCGTGCCATCTGCTCGGTGCGATTGCTCCAGGCGTGGTTGGTGCCTCGCTGCACGACGATGTCACCGCGCTTGAGATGCACCTCCTCGCCATCCAGCACCAGCCAGACCTCGCCCTCCGTGACCACGCCGTAATCGAGCGTTTCGGTGCGGTGCATCAGCTTGTGTTTGGAATCCGCCTGCCCCGTACCGGCATGGGCCTGGCCGATTTCAGCGAAGGCCGCCGCGGCATCCTCCGCGCTGACCTGGTTCTGCACACTGTCCGGGGGAATATCCACCACGCGGATGACACTGCCCAATGGTGCGGGGCTCAGTTGAAGCGGCTTGTTGGTGGGGTCGTCGCCGTTATCCAGCACGGCCGGGCTGGCGCCGCTGTTCCAGATCTCATGGAAGACCGTGCCGGGTACAGCCTTGAGCGGAAAACTGTTCGGCGTTGGTCCGCTGAGCGCGACCACTGCCTGGCCCTGGGCATCGTGCCCGGTGACCACACGTTTGAAACCAGGAAGCTGTTGCATGTTCTAGTCCTCAATCAGTTGGCGAAACGCGCCAGCGGGTAACGATGAATCTATGTAAAAACCTTAAAGATCGAGCACCAGCCGCGCGCTCCTCGCACGCGAGCAGCAAGGCGTGAACTGGTCGTTGCGGGCCCGCTCGGCATCGGTCAAGAACATGTCGCGATGCTCCGGTTCGCCCTCCAGTACGCGCGTGAGGCAGGTGCCACAGATGCCCTGTTCGCAAGACAGCGGGATGTCGATGCCAGCCTCCAGCAGCACCTGGGCAACGCTGAGCGCGGCAGGCACTTGGAAACACTGCCCGGTGCTCGCCAGTTGCACCTCGAACCCGCCCGCCTCACCCGCCGGAACAGCGGCGGCGGTAAAGTATTCACGGTGCAGTTGCGCTTCGGCCCAGCCCTGCGCGCGCGCCGTACCCAGCACGTGTTCCATGAAACCGTTGGGGCCACAGACGTACAGGTGACGGTCGGCGGCGGGCCCGGATAAAACCCGAACGGCGTCGAGACGCTGGGCCTCCTCCCCATCGTCCAGATGAACCTGCACGCAATCGGCAAATGTCGAACGGCGGATATATTCGATAAAGGCCATACGCCCGGCCGAGCGACCGCAGTAATGCAGCTCGAAAGGCGCGCCGATCCCCGCCAGGCGCTCGGCCATACAGAGGATCGGCGTGATGCCGATACCGCCCGCGAACAGCACGCTGTACCCCGCCCCATGCTCAAGCGGAAACAGGTTGCGCGGCTCGCTGATGCGCAGCCGGCTACCTTCGTGTACGTGCTCGTGCATGGCCTGCGAACCGCCGCGAGACGTCGGGTCGAGCAACACGCCCAACAGGTAGCGGTGGTGTTCTTCGGGGTGATTGCACAGCGAGTACTGGCGCACCAGGCCATTGGGCAGGTGCACGTCGATATGAGAGCCAGCACTGAAAGCAGGCAGCGTGGAGCCCTCGGCCGGGGCGAGTTCAAAGCTGTAGATGCCTTCGGCTTCGCCACGCTTGCGGGTCACAATGACATCGATCATCTCGGGACACCCACTAGCTGCTCAGCGGCAATCAATCGACGCAAAACCCGTCGGCAACGCACCGCCCCAGCATCGACGGGCAGCAACACAGGGTTAAGGCCAAGCAGTTCAACCTCGCCGATCTGGCGCTGTTGAGCCTCGACCATGGGTTTGTCTTCACCGGCAAAAATACCGATCAACATGTCCTGGACGAAGGCATTCAGCTGCGCATTGTCCTGCTCGAAACTGCGCGTATTGGCAAAAAAGTAATGGGTGTTCGTCGCGTCCTGCGGTGTCATCAGATGCAGGTTCCAAGTCACGGGCCCCTCTTCCCTGGGACGCCCTGGAGGCGTGGCGCCACTGCCCAGCAACATCAGGCCGGGTGCGTGCCAGATGACTTCGGCCCATACGTCTGCCCGGGTCGGGTCTTCGAGGTGAGCGCCGAAAGCCGGCGGGGGGACATCATCGGGCGCCCACCAACTGATGCGTACGCGATCATTGGGCAACTCTTCGATGGTGGCGCGCGTGCGTGACAACGCACCGCCACCGAGCGTATCGGGGTGCAGGAAATCAACGTGGCTCAGGTCCATGATGTTGTCGGCCAACAGCTCGTAATGCGCGCGCGTCGGCAAATACCCGTGGCCCTTGGCATCGGTCGGCGCCTGCTCGAAGAAGGAAAAATCAGGGATCAGTGCATCGTTGGCCAGGCTCGGATCGCCAGGCCACACCCAGATCGCCCCATGGCGCTCAGCGACCGCGAACGCACGAACACAGGCGGCCTTGGGGATACTCCCATCACCATGGGGATTGTGCGTACATTGGCCGCTGCCATCGAAACGCAAGCCGTGGTAAGGGCACTGAACGCTATCACCGACAATCGTGCCCATGTGCAGCGGGGCAAAACGATGCGGGCAACGATCGGCGAGCGCCTGAATCACACCCTGGCTATCGCGAAAGAACACGATGGGTTGCTCGACGATGGTTCTGCCCAGCATGCCACCTTGCGCCAGCTCGTCCGCCCATCCAGCGATGTACCAGGTGTTGAGCAAATAACTCATGATGTTCTCCTCGTTGTTCTTATTTTGTTGAAACGTCGAATGGGCAGGTCAGTGCTCAGGGTCTGCGGCCACCGCAGTGGGAAAACCAGAACCGCTGCCACGCAACCGAAGACAGGCCAGGGCTACCACCAGCTGTACGCCCGCGACGATCCCCAATGCCGCTGGCAAGGCGCCGATTACTCCTCCGGTGATCGCCAGCACCACCAGCGGGCTGGCGAACTCACCGGCAAAGAACATCGACGTAAAGCCCCCGGCGGCGCGGCCGCGCTGCTGGAAGTCGACCTGGCTCATGATCCAGGTGAGCAGGGTCGGCATCATCAGGCCGATGCCCAGGCCGTTGATCAGGACGGCGATCACCACCAGCCCGTGACTGTCGGCCACCGCCAGCAGCCCGCCGCCGATACCGGCCGCGACGAAGGCCAGGAGCATCTGCCGGTGCGCAGGGACACCACGAAACAGACGGAAACTCAGGGCGCCGACCAGTACGCCGAACTGACTGGCGCCCATGGTCAGGCCGATCTGCTGTGAGCCTTCGACATGCAGCAGGTTAAGCAGGTAACCGACTTGTACCGGCACGATGAACAGGCTCAAGCCCGCCAGGAATGCCAGGGCATACAACGGTGCCAGCGGGCGCCAGGGGAATGCCCTGCTCACTGTTGTCGCGGTGACGACCCGTGCCCGCGGCTCCCACAGCAACCAGACCATCAGTGGCAGAAACACCAGCCCCAGCCCATACAGCGCAAATGGGGTACGCCAGCCGTGTTCGCCGAGCACCCCACCGACGGCAATGAAGATCGCCGCCGATAACGAGGTCGCGACCATTTGCAGCGCGAACATGCGTTCACGTCGCGCGCCGCTGTAGTAGTCACCCATCATCGTGGTGCAGCAGGTCATGATCGCCGCCTCGGCCACGCCGATGCCGGCGCGGCTGATAACGATGACCTCCAGCGACTCCAGCCATAGCGGCAGTACGCCACAGACCGTGTAGAGCACCATCGCAACGATCAGCAACGGCTTGCGCCCCAGTCGGTCGGCGATGATCCCGGCCACGGGTGCCAACAACGCAATCATCAACGCCGGAAGCGTCAGGGCAATGGGCACCAGCACGGCCACACCCGGTGTGTCGGCGAAGTGTTCCTGCATACGCGGCAGGACGGGGGCCAGCAGCACCGCACCGAGCACTGGCAGGCAACTGCCGAGCAACAGCAACAATGATTGTGGCAAACCTGCCTGGCGCTCAACGCTCATCGTGCACCTCCGCAGGTTGCGCCGCGCAAAACGCCATGCCAAAGGCGCTCAGACCGGCGAAAAGGTCAAGCCATAGGGACCGCTGGAACAAATGCACACGAGGCATGGGAACGTCCTTTCTTGTTGTTATGACGCGACGGGATTGGCGTCTGTTATCGTTTGATCGCGCTCTGAAGTCAGGCGTAGCGAGTGCTTCACGCAAGCCCCCTCCTCGGCTACGGCAGGCATCAGCGGCAAGCTCGTCGAATGGCTGGGTTTGGCCTCGGCCGGCTCCTTACTCACCCGCTTGCTCGGCAACAGGAAGTGGGCCAGGGCCGGCAACAGGACCAGCGCACCCACCATGTTCCAGACGAACATAAAGGCCAGCAGCACGCCCATATCAGCTTGGAACTTGATCGGCGAAAACATCCAGGTCGCTACGCCGATCGCCAGGGTCACACCGGTCAGCATCACCACCTTGCCGGTGGACAGCAGTGCGCGGTAATACGCCTGCGACAGGCTTGTGCCCTGGCGCATATGACCGAGCAGAATGCTCATCACGTACAGCGCGTAGTCGACGCCGATACCTACACCGAGAGCGATTACCGGCAAGGTCGCGACCTTGACGCCGATGTTCAGCCAGACCATCAGCGCCTCACAGAGGATCGACGTGAGCATCAGCGGAATCACCGCGCAAATCGTGGCGCGCCAGGATCGGAAGGTGATCAGGCACAGCAGGATCACCGCGCCGTAGACCCAGAACAGCATTTCGCGATTGGCCTGCTTGACGACGATGTTGGTCGCGGCCTCGATCCCGGCATTGCCAGCGGCCAGGAGGAACTGAACGTCGTGGGTATTGTTCGCCGCGGCGAATTGTTCGACGTGATCCACCAGGCGGTTCAGGGTTTGTGCCTTGTGGTCGGAGAGGTAGACGTACAGCGTCAGCAGGCTGCAGTCTTCGTTGTACAGCCCGCGCGGCGCCCCGGCGGTGACCATGTTGAGCATTGCCTGGTTGTTCTGCAGCTCATACCACTTCGGGCTGCCTTCGCTCAGGCCAACCAGCATGCGGCGGTTGAGCAGTGCCAGGGAATTGGTCGAGTCCACCCCTGGCAAGGTACGCAACTGCCAGTCGAGGGCGTCTACCTTGTTCAAGATGTCATAGCGCGAACAGGCGCTGGCGGGGGTCTTGATCATGACCGCGAACAGATCGCTGCTGGCGCCGTAATGCCGGGTCAGGAATGCATCATCCTGGTTATAACGCGAGTCGGCCCGCAGCTCGGGCGCGCCCGCATCCAGGTCACCCACTTGCAATTGCAGGCTGACCACAAAACCGAGTGTCGCCAGCGCCAGGCTCACGGCTATGCACAACGCCGCCCACCGGCGCTGGGTGAACAGGTCGAGGAAGCGCCAGAACCCGTGGCGATTGTGGCCGGCTAGTTCGGCGTGCTCGCTTTTCAGACTCAGTTGCGCAGCGCGGCCGCTGACCCCGACATAGGAAAGCAAGATAGGGAGCAAGATCAAATTGGTGAAGATCAGCACCGCCACACCGATACTGGCGATCATCGCCAGGTCCTGGATCACCTGGATCTTGATGATCATCAGCACCGCGAAACCGACCGCATCACACAGCAGCGCGGTGAGGCCGGCGAGGAACAGACGGCGGAACGTGAAGCGCGCGGCGACCACCCGATGCATGCCGCGCCCGATGTCCTGCATGATGCCATTCATCTTCTGGGCGCCATGGCTCATGCCAATGGCAAACACCAGGAACGGCACCAACACCGAGTAGGGGTCCAGTTGATAATTCAGCAGCGGCAGCAAGCCGAGCTGCCAGACCACTGCCACCAAGGAGCAGAACACCACCAACAGGGTGCTGCGAGTGCAGCGCGTGTACCAATACAGCACGATCGTGGTGATCAGGATCGCCACGGCGAAGAAGATCAGGATCTGCCGCAGACCAGCAATCAGGTCTCCGACTTTCTTGGCGAAACCGGTGATGCGGATATCGATGCTGTCGCTCTGGTATTGGCTGCGCAACGATTCCAACTGTTGCGACAGTTGGCTGTAGTCCAATGGTCTGCCGTCGGGGGTCCGCTGCAACAGCGGTACCTGGATGATGCTCGATGCCTGGTCGAACGCCACCAACTGACCGATTTCGTTGGACAGCTGCACGTTGCGCCGCAATGCCGCAAGGCTCGCTGCGCCGCCATCGTAGTTATCCGGAATGACTGGCCCACCTTCCAGGCCAGCTTCTGTCACCGCCACCCAGCGTGTGGCTGGCGTCCAGAGTGACTTCATGTACGCACGGTCGACACCGGGCAGCAGGTAGATCTTGTCGCTCAATGCCTGCAGGGTCTTGAGGTAGGCGCTGTCGTAGATATCGCCTTGCTTGTTGACCACTGCAATGCGCACCGCATTACCCAGCCCGCTCAACTCCTTCTGGTGCTCAAGGTAGTTGGCGATATAAGGGTGATGGGTGGGGATCATTTTTTCGAAACTGGCATTGAGCTCAACACGGCTGGACTGCCAACCCAGCACCAGCGTGGTCGCGAGGCACAGCAGCAACACCCACAGCCGGTGATTGAACAATGCTCGTTCGAGCACCGAGCCGGAGCGCGGATCAAAGTCATCGAACGCATTCGCAGGGGACTGGAAAAACTTACCAGGGGACGTCATAACCTCACTCCGAAGCGGCAGTGGCTGGCTGCGCAAGACGCTGCAGCCCGGTGAAACCGGCAACGATCAGGCTGCCATCGGCGGCCTCGATCACACTTGAAACAGGCTTGTCCAAGGAGTTGCCCAGTGGCAGCAGCGCCGCCCCGGTCTGCTCGCTGTTGCGAAACAGCGTGCCACCCTGGTTGACCAGCAGCAGTTGGCCGTCGGCCAGGCGGGTGGCGTCGTTGAACGTGATGGGGGCGGGCACCGACAGACGCTGGAAACTTGCGCCAGCGTCTTCGGAGATAAAGGCATTACCCTTCAGGCCGGCGACCACCAGCGCGCCATCGACACGACTCTGCAGTGTGAAGAAACTGCCTTCGTAAGGGCTTTCCAACTGATTGAACGACAGCGCATCGTCGTCCGAGCGCGCCAGGTAGCCCTGCTCGCCAGCCAGGAACCAACGCCCGCCCTGCCGACTGATAGCGTACAAATGCATCCCGTTCGGGTTGGCGATATGCCCCATTAGCGACTGCCAGGTGGCGCCACCATCGGTGGTCTGCAGCGCCAAACCGTAGGCACCGACGATCAACCCGCGGCGTGCATCGACGAACTCCAGCGCCAGAAAGGGTTTGTCTGGACCATCGGCGACCAGACGCTCAGCATTTTGTACCCGTATCAGGGCGGCATCCGGGTCGGCTGCGGTGATCTGGTCCGCCTTGGCGGCGTCCAGTTCCAACTGTGCAACACGCACGCCATCGAGTTGCAGCGTCCAGTGCTCACCACCATCCAGAGTCGCCAGCACCACGCCCGCATGACCGACCGCCCACCCCTTTTGCGCATCCACGAACCGCACCGCCGTCAGGCTGACCGAAACCGGTACCGAAGCCTGATGCCAGCTTTGCCCATTGTCGTCGGAGAGCAGCACCAGGCCGCGCTCGCCCACGGCCACCAGACGTTTGCCGGCCCGTGCCAGATCGATCAATACGGCGTTCTGCGCAGCCGGTACCCGCATGGCCGGGGTATTGAGCGGCACGCCCACCGCAGCCGAGCCGGCCAGGCATTCGCTCGTGGCGAAGGGCAAATACAGGACCAAGAGCAACGCGCTCGCCTGACGGATTCTGTTCATAACCTACCTCGGACAAATACTCGTATCCCAAGGGCAGACCGACAGGCCTGCCCTTCACTCTCGGCTCAGATCTAGCGCACGCCGCGCCCCGCCATCGCTGCTGGCGAGAACTCCGAGGCCTTGTAGCGATCAACCGCGTGATACTGTTCCGGCAATCCGGCATAGAGGTTCTGGATAAACCATGCGCCGGAGGTCAGGTCATAGAAACCGGCAGACAGTTGCACCAGGCCTGGCAGGTCGGGCAGTACGGAAGGCAGCGACCAGAGGGTCTTGGCCAACTGGCCGCTGGCATCCCAACGGTCGCCGAGCAGGGCTTGCCACGTGTCCTCGTCGAGGTAATAACGGCCTTTGGGCAACTGGTGGCGCTTGCCGGCGGCCAACGTCGACTCGACCACCCAGACGCGGTGCAACTCCCAACGCACGTAATCCGGGTTCAGATGGTGCTTGCCTAACAGGTCCTGCGGCTGGGCCGCGTTCTGCGCCTTGTTGGTGTTGTAGGGAACATACATCTCCTGCTTGCCCACCAGTTTCCAGTCGAACCGGTCGGTGCGCCCGCCCCACACGAACAGTTCGTCGAAGGACATGACCCCAGCGGTGGACGGCGTTGGTGTATCGCAGCAGGCATTGGGCAACGTGCGCACCCGGCGTTGACCGGCCAGATAGACATGCGCCTGGGATTTGTCGCCGTTGATGTTCTCACGCCCCAGGATCTGCTCACCGGCACGAATCGCCGGGCCGGAATTGACAAAGTGCACCTGCCAGTAGTCGCCCGAGTAGTTTTCAGGGCCGCCCTCCTTGAAGTAGTAGGGCATCTCCTGGGTCAGCAGGCCGTCGCTGGTCATCACCTGGTTACCGTCGGCAGTCATCAGATAATGGCGAAAATGCCCCGCCACCGAGGTGCCGCGCCAGTTCAGCAGGTGGTTCCAGATCGCTTCGGTACCGTTTTGTGGAATGGGAAAGGGGATCCCACCATAGGCGCCGTCGGGGATCAGGCCGGCGCTGCTGTCGACCAGTTTGGCGCGGGTCGCATTCTTGAACGTGTTGTCATAGACCCACTGCGGCGCGGCCGCCGTGCGCCGGGTCGGATAGACATCGATGCGATAGGTGTCCGGAAAACGCTTGAACAGCTCCTTGGTGCCGTCGCTGAGCTTGTCGGCGTACTTGGCCACGTTCTGGGCGGTGATGCTGAACAAGGGTTTGTCCGCGGCAAACGGATCGCCGCGCTTGCCGCCCGGAACATAGGCCGGATCGACCTTGGTATAGCCACCGTCCCAGGCCGGAATGCTGCCGTCGGCATTGCCGGCTTTCTCGGCACCGAAGGGCGTCAGGGTCTTGCCCAGCGCGGCCGCTTGTTCGGCGCTGGCGGCCACGGCCATCGGCGCGGCGGCGACCAGCAGGGTTAAGCACAAGGCCTTTAGAGTGAACTGAATGGTCATGCGCAAATCCTCTTAGAACGTGGTCTTGACGGAGAAAGCCAGGTAGTCCCGGTCCTTCAACGACTGCTTGTAATTGAATTGGTTGGCGGCGTTGAGGCTGGTGTCCTCGGGACCATAGAAGTGGGTGTAGGTCAGCCCCACGGTCACTTGGTCCAGGTAGGTGGCGGAGACGCCAATGTTCATGTCGCCTCCTCTATCGGGGCCGAACCCGCTGATCACCGCCGACTTGCCCATGGGGAAGTAGCTGATGCCCACCGGCACACTGATATCCACGCCCGGGAAAAACTGGCGATAGGTGGGCGTGTACACCAGCTTCAAGCCCAGGCCGTCATCGGTGGCGTTAGGGTCCAGGGCCGCGCGATTTCTGGTCACGGCCAGCAGACGGTTCCAGGCGACCTCCCCGACCAGGCTGGCTTCATTAGCGACGAAGGAAGGCCCCAGCGATGCCAGGACGTTGAGGTTGACGTGAGCCGTTCGGCCGACGGCGTACAAGGCGTCATCGTTGTTGTCCGCGTCGACGCCCGCCAGGACGGTCTGGGCGTTGGATACCAGCGGCATGTTCCAGCGCATCGATGCCTCGCCGGCAAAGCTGTACTCGTTCACGGAGGTCGCGAAACTGGCCCCGAGGACCCGGATATCTTCGGGGTAGACCCAGGAATATTCGCCGACTTGCCCGGTACTGAAGTTCGGCCCGGCGGCATTCGGTTTCAAATACAACGAGGGCGTTTTCTCGTGATACTGCAGCGCATAAAGCCCGTAATCCGTCGTCCCGGTGTTGTACTTGAGTTGAAGGCCGCCCTGGCCGGAGTTCCTGGCTTTTTTGTCCTTGCCATGGAAAAACGCAGCCGGGCTATTGGCGTTACCGCCAAGGAAATCCGGGAACGGCGCGCCGGTGATCAGCCTTTCATTCCCATCACCGATAGTATCGCTGGTGGAGAAATAGCTGCCGGCGCCCGGCAAGCGGGTGGCTTCCCACTCCAACTGATAGAAGGCGCCCAATGACACATCGTCGGTCAGTTGGTAGGCGGTCGAGAGCTGGTTGACCGGCCGGGTGATTTCCTTGAACTGGGTGTTGGGCACCGATTGCGCCTTGACCACGTCCACCGGCGCCATGGCCCCGGCAATGCCGTTGCCGCCGAAGAACAGGCTCTCGCCCCAGATCAGGCCGTGGCGCCCCGCGCGAACCGATAAGGCACGGTCGGCCAGCTCACCGTTCCAGTAGACAAAGGCATCCAGCAGTTCACCGTCACCACCGTGCAATTGACGAGTATCGCTGGTGAATTCGTCAAAGCCCACCGAACGCTGGTTGGCACTGGCCGCGTCGTGATTGTCGTTGCGTTCCTGGTAGACGGTGTCATACCAGGCGGCACCGCTCACCCGGGCACCGAAGTTGTGATAACCGATGTCCAGTTCAGAAAGGATATCCAGGCGATTGGAGATCAGCCCCTTGCCGAAGTTGTGATCACCGTCATTCTGGTTCAACGCCGTCTGCCCCTCGCTGAGTTTGCTGCTGGGCTCCTTCAGGCGCCAGGCCGCGCTGTACTTCAGCGTGTTGTCCCAGCGTAAGCTGAGATCGGGATTGCCGGTGTCGATCTGAAACGCCTGGGCTGCCGAAGCGCCAAGCCCCAGGCTGGCCGCAAGGGTCAGGGTGAAGGGGACGCGCCGCGACGCAGCTAAGTTGCGAGTAGCCATCGAAGTAACCCTCTTTATTATTGTTGTATGTCAGATCTTCTGGTGAAACCGCGCCCGCACTCCATCCGGGCCAAGCCTGCACAGGCATGAAACTTCCATGGGAAAGCGAATTTGGTTTTGTCGGCGCCTCAGATAGGCTCTGCCGTGACCTCGAGCATCCGCCTGACCAGACCAATCCGGTCGAAGCAGCGGTCGTGGGCCATTTCCTTGTCACCGGCCAGCACTGAGCTTTCGCTGATGAATTTGCAGCGTTCATAACGGCGCGCCATAAAGCGTTCGAGCTGCTGTTCGACGCTGCCGCCGGCGACTAACTCTTCGCCAAGCACCACGGCATCCTCGATGGCCATGCCGGCACCCTGACCCAGATGCGGCGTCGTGGCGTGCACCGCATCGCCAATCAGCACAACACGGCCGCGGTACCAGGGCTCGCTGACGAACACCACCTCCAGCGGCTTGTAGACCACCTGGTCGCTGTTGGTTATTTGCTCGCGCAGCTCGCCGATCAGCCCGGTGAAACCACTCAGGCGTTGGCGCATCTGGGTGGCCAGCGTGGCGGCCTCCATCCTGGGGTTGACGGGCTCATGGGAGGTCATGAACAGATACATCTGGTCATTTCCCAGCGGCACCAGCCCGGCATTGCCGGCGGGTCCCTGGAAGGTGGCCAGATGATCGATTCCAGCGGCGCGTGGAAGGTTGTAGCGCCACACCGATTGGCCGGTGAAGCGCGGCGAGTACTGCTCGCCGAACAGCAAGCCGCGCATTTTCGAATACAGGCCATCGGCACCCACGACCAGGTCGTAACGACCGCGACTACCATCGGTGAACAGCACATCAACGCCCTCGCCCACCTGCTCCAGCGCCTCGACACTCAGGCCCAGACGAATCGAGGCACCCAAGGCCATGGTGGTATCGCTGAGGACTTGATGCAGGGCCAGGCGCGAGATGCCGACGTTGGCTGGATACTCGGGGCCGGCCAGGCGCTGGCCAGGAATTCGCGCCAGCTGTTCACCAGCAGTGGTATTGATGGTCACATCTTCGAACGCGTAGGCGGCGTCCAGGTAGCCATCCAGCACACCCAGCTTGGCCATCTCACGCACGACGTTACTCTGTTGGATGATACCGACGCCGTAGACTGTCCACTGCGCCTTGAGCTCGACAAGATCGACTTCGATTTCCTGGCGCCGCAAAGCGATTGCGGCGCATAGACCACCGATACCACCGCCGACGATAAGTACCCTTTTCACTGCGCTCATGCTCGTCTCACTCTTATTCTTGTTATTCACGCCAGCGTTCTGCCGGAGCGATCCCAGGCTTTAACACCGGCTGTGTTTGCACGCATTCGGTACCGCGTTGTGTTCACTTTCTCGGCAAAGCAGGCGTTTGACTAATCGCATGTAGGGATACGATGTATCAGCAACTGCGATACGTTAATCAAGTTGCATACAGCTCCAACTGACCCGCTTCGAGCACCAGCCATTCGGCCTCTGCATGCCATTGCAGCGCACTCAGGCTTTCCCCCAGGCACGGTCCGTAGACGCATAGGCCACTCTCCGGAAGGAACCGGGCACCATGGGCGTAACAGACGATCTGGCGGCCATCGACGCTGAGGAAACGATCCTTGCGGTACTCCAGGCGCACCTCCAGGTGCGGGCAGCTGTTGCGATAGACCCGCACTTCGCCGTCATGGCGAAGGGCGAACACACTGTCCTTCCCCGTGCCCAGGGGATCGAACCCGCGGGCCAGCCCTTCGACCAACTCATCCAGGCGACAGAGCACAATCGCGTCGTGACTCATGGACGACATCCGCATTCAGGCCTGCTTGGGCGGCGGGCCGCTCGGAAACCATTTTTCCCTGGATGTGAACAGGAACAATTGTGAGTTGTCCGCCGACAACGGCGCCTGGCGCGCTTGCCAAGCGTCATCGTGCTTGTCCATGTCAGCGTCGTATTCGATGTGACAGCCCAGCGGGCTGTTGAAGTACCAGAACCAGTTGGAACCGAAGAGGTGACGGCCCGGCCCCCAGAAACTGGTCCAGCCTTGCTGCTCGAAGCGGCGCCCGGCCAGCAGCACTTCCGTGCCGCTGCCCATGTGAAAGGTGAAGTGCTCGCAGCCCTTCATGTGCGGTGGCGTCTGGATCATGAACAGGCAGTGATGGTCATCGGAACCGGCCGGACGCATGAACGGGCCGGCGCCGACAAAGGTGTCGGTGGTCACGAAGCCCAGGCGCTTGTAAAAAGCCTCGGCCTTGGTCGCATCCGGCACGAAATACACCACATGGGACAGAGTCCGCGGCAAGGCCTGCATGTCGGGGTTGATACCAGGTTGGTTGACCGGCCGTTGAGGGGCATGGCCCGGGGCATTGGTCAGGTCGGCTGGCGCGCTGTACGCACGCCGCACGCTGATCTGGAAACCAATGGCAAACCCCATATCGTCCACGCTGTGCACGGAGCCATCGGCGCCACGGGTCACCGGGCGATCGCGCTCCAACTCATCGGCGATGGCCTCAAGATCAGCCACGCTGGCTACGCCATAAAGGGTTTCACGTATGGAAGGAGCCGGCCCGATGGCCGGTGGCAGGCTGGTATCGTCTGCCCGACGGATAATCACGGCGGTGCCGTCGAGGGCTTCAAAACGACCGCCCTCGCTGTCGACATCGACAGGATGCAGGCCGTAGTCACGCAGGCAATGGGTACAGGCTTGAATATCGTCGACACCAAAAATCAAGGCATCAAGGCCAATGATGTTCATTGAGTTACCACTCCATTGTAATTATTCAGCGCAGGCCAGCACCCCTGCTACGGGAACCGTGCCAGGCGGAGCGCTGCCGAGGCGGGTCTTGGAGTCGATAAAGCGTCACGGCCAACCGACTGTGGGCTGATACTGAAGGGGTACAAACTCACTGACTAATCGCTTGTCGGGATGCAACCTATCGGCAAATGCGATACCTGGCTGCACCGAGCCAACGACGGGGGAGCTCGAATACCCGTCGGCCAATCCACCCCCTCAAGGGACTTGACGCCGTGATAGGAACGCCGGAAGGTATTTACAAAATAAATACAAAAATCGAGACCGCCATGCGTTTTAACCACTTGGATCTCAACCTCCTGGTGGCGCTGGATGTGTTGCTGGAAGAGCAGAACATCACCCGCGCCGCCGAACGCCTGCACATGACCCAATCCGCCACCAGCGGTGTACTGGGCAGGCTGCGCCTCTACTTCGAAGATGAGCTGCTGGCGCAGGTAGGACGCAAGATGCAGCCCACGCCTTATGCCCGTGAACTGGCGGCACCGGTGCGCCAGGTGCTGCTGACGATCCAGTCCTCGATCACCGCCAAACCGGTGTTCGACCCCGCCACCAGCAAGCGCCATTTTCGCCTGATCACGTCGGACTATCTGATCAGCGTCCTGTTTGCCCGGGTGATCCAGAAAATCTCCCTGGAAGCCCCGCACATCACCTTCGAACTACTCGGCCCCGGCGACACGTCCACCGAAATGCTGATGCGCGGTGAGGCCGACATGATGATCGTGCCTGAGCACTATCTGATCGAAGGCCACCCCTCGCAGCTACTGTTTGAAGAAGAGCATGTCTGCGTCGTGTGGGACGGCAACACTTTGGTGGGCGACAGCATCAGCCTCGATCAGTACATCGAGATGGGCCATGTCTCGGTGATTTTTGGCCGCAACCGGCAACTGAGCGTCGAAGAATGGCTGATGAGCCAGTATGGTTTCACGCGCCGCATGGAAGTGGTGACCCATGACTTCAACACCCTGCCACAGTTGATCGTCGGCACCCAACGCGTCGCCACCATGCTCCAGCGCATGGCCAGGCTCTACGCCAACTACCTGCCGCTGCGCATCGTACAACCACCGGTGAAAATCCCGGTGATGCGTGAGTTCATGCTCTGGCATCGGACCATGGAGGGGGATCCGATGCACCGTTGGCTGCGGGCGAAAATCAGTCAGATCATTAACGAGCTGGAGCAGTAATGGCTGCCGTAGCCTGGAGGCGAGTCAGGTACGGAAGTGCCCGACGGCTGCTTTGAGCTCGCCGCCAACCCGTTGCAGGTCGGCCGTTGAGCCTTGCAATTTCAGGCTTTCCCTGGCGCTGCCTTCGGCCACTTCCCGCACCCGCGTCATACTCTGGCTGACTTGCTCGGCCACCACGCTCTGCTGTTCGGCGGCCGCGGCGATCTGCTGGTTCATGTGCTCGATGCTGGACACCGCCCGGGTTATCCGCGCCAGTGCCTGGGAAGCTTGCGCCGCAAGCACCACCGTTTCATCGCTCAGCACATGGCTGCCTTGCAAGCGCTCGGCGGCGTGTTGAGCCACAGCGCTCAGACGAACGATCAACCCTTCGATTTCCGTGGTCGAACGCTGTGTACGCCGCCACGCCCCTGTTCGCCTGCCCGCGCGGCCTCGATGGCGGCGTTGAGCGCCAACAGGTTGGTCTGCTCGGCCACCGCCTTGATCACATCGAGCACGCCTCCAATCGCCGCGCTCTCCACCAATAGCGACCGCATGGCTTCAGCGCAACCGCCCATTTCCACAGCCAAATGGTCAATCTTGTCACTCGCCTGACGCACCAACTCATCTCCCTCATGCGCCTGTTGGTCGGCATGCGCCACCGCTTCGCTGGCTTGACCCGCGTTGCGCGCGACTTCCTGCGCTGTGGCGGCCATCTGTTGCATGGCGGTGGCGGCCAGCTCGGTTTCTTGGCGTTGGTGTTCGACACCACGGCTGTTGCTCAGGGTCACTTCGGCCAGGCTGCCAGCCATGCCGTTGAGCGAGCCAACACCGCGGTCGATGCGCCCGACCAGTCCACGCAGGCTGCCCAGCTCATCGCGACGGCCACTGTCTGCCGGCGGACCGCTCAAGTCCCCCGCCGCTACGCGCTGGACCAACTGCACAGCGTGGCGCAACGGCTGCACAATCAAGTGACGGATCAGCAGGCTAGCGCCAATGCCCAAGGCGAGCGCCAGAACGGTGATCAAACCCAATTGGCGATCGGCATCGCGATTATCGTCCAGGACCGCCTGCCTTTGCTGTTCATCGGCCTGGGCCAGCAGCTTGCTTACCTGCTCGGTTTGAGAACTCATTGCCGCACTACTTTGCGCACTTTGCTCACGGCTGTCGACGAACTCGAGGAAAGCCTTGCGGTAGTCGCCCAGGGCAGTGTTCGCCTCCTGCAGCGACTCGCCTTGCTGCTCGCCAAGCACGAGCGCCTGCATAGCGGCCAGCAGGTCACTCATGCTCATTTCCCAATCGCTGCGGTATCGCTCCTCGCCATCGAGCGAGTAGTACAGCTCGCTATCACGCAGCTTGGCGAGCTTGTCCCGCAACGCGCCGTCTGCTCAAGCAATACCATCTGATCGCTGCTCGGCGGCGTCCCCTGCCCCAACCGAACGTTAAGCGCATCCAGTTGGTCCAGAAACAGCAGGATAGAACTGTCGCCAGCCGTCTGCGCCCGTACCTGCATGCGCAGGCGCGCTTCGCGAGCCCGACGCAACGAATCGGCATAGCCGAGAAACTGTTCCAGATAAGTGCCGGCGACCGTACGGATGGTGGCGCGCGCTGCGCTATTGGTCGGGTGATCATCGAGTTGCTGATTCAGTTTGCCAATCGTCTCGCGTACCTGTTCCAGGCGCTGCGGAGCCAGATCCAGGGCGAATGCCTTCTCGGCAATACGGGCATTCAGGATCAGGGCCTGGATCGATGACTCCTGGCGCGACAGCTCACCGCGCTCCTGCAATACACCCAAGGAACGAAAAGCAGTGGCCGCCCCCCCCAGAGGTAGGTATCCAGATTTGCTGCTTGAACGGTGATTAGAAAACCCTTAGACCAACGGTACACATGGCTCTATCTGCGTTCGCAATACCTACCATCCCGACTCGCGATTGGCCAAACAATCCTCCTCCCCTTAGCCTGCTTCGAACCGTCAGGTCTGGTGATCCCCGCTCCGGACCTGGTCGCCCGCTTTGCTTGCACAAGGACAATAACAATCATGTTTCGCTACTTCCCGACCAACTACGTGTGGAATCTTTCCGTCGATCTGGCCATTGAAATGGGCGCCCGTATCGGCGAAATCGAAGAAATGTGCGCGCCGCTGCAGGAAGCCGCCAAGCAACCGGACGCCGCCGGCAGTAAGGCTTTTCGTGAGACCTGGGCGAACATGGCCGACAAGCTGTGCGGCCTGGCTGAAGAAGACGAAAGCAAGGGTCGCATGTTGTCCGCCGGTGAAAAATACAACCGCGCTGCGACCTATTACTTGAGCTGCGAACGCCTGCAGGCCCACGGTGCCCCTGGCCGCACGGAGCTATACCAGCGCTTTCTGAACACGTTCCAACGCGGTATCGAACTGGCACGAGAAAACTGCGAGCGCGTTGAAATCCCTTACGAAGGCAAACACATTTCCGGTCTGCTGGTCCGTGCCGAAGGTGTCAGCGGCCCAGCGCCGATCCTGGTGCAGGTAAATGGTCTGGATTCCACCAAAGAAATGAAATACCGCGTCGGTCTGCCCGCCTGGCTGGCCAAACGTGGCGTTTCTTCTTTAATCATCGACCAACCCGGCACCGGCGAAGCATTGCGCCTACACAACCTGACCGCGCGCTTCGACAGCGAACATTGGGCCAGCCGCGTGGTGGATTGGCTGGAAACCCGCGACGATGTCGACGCCAAACGCATTGGCCTGGAAGGTGTGTCGCTCGGCGGATACTACTGCCCGCGCGCGGTAGCCTTCGAGCCGCGCTTCGCTTGCGGCGTGGTGTGGGGCGCCAACCATGACTGGCGTGATGTACAGAAACGTCGCCTGGAAAAGGAAGGCAGCTTCCCGGTGCCGCATTACTGGTCGCATGTGTCTTGGGTCTGGGGGGCCAAGGACACGGACGAGTTCATGACCATCGCCGAGAACGTTCATCTGGACGGCATCCTGGACCGCATCAATGTCCCCTTCCTGGTCACCCACGGTGAAAAGGATTCGCAGATTCCATTGAAGTGGGCCCACCGCACCTACGAACAGTTGGTCAACAGTCCAAAACGCGAGCTGAAAATTTTCACCGAACGTGAGGGGGGCGTGCAGCATTCGAGCTTCGACAACAGTATCAATGCCGGACAATATATCGCCGATTGGGTGGCTGAAGTGCTCGGCGGTCGAACGGAATGACAGATGCTTAACTTGTTAGACTCTCGGCTGGTATTGGCCCGGCGCTACTCGCGAGGTTGCTTCTCCATTAGTGGGATCTTGTGAGCTCCGATCGCTGGGCTTAAACCTCAACTCGACCGGCAACATGGCAAGTGAACCTTTTCCAGATAATATTTCCCTGGCTGACCCTGCCCCCAAAGATCCAGACGATTCGCCCAGTCCTGCATCATCGTCCGGCGCTGCTCGACATATTCCGCATGGTTGTAAGCCGCACTTACCTCATCCGGATCAGCATGAGAAAGCTGTGCATCCACCCATATCTTTGGATATCCGATCTCGTTCAGCGCCGTCGAGATCGTCGCCCGCGTCCCATGGCCCGTGAGTTGATCGGCGTACCCCATCCGGCGTAACGCACCATTCAGCGTGTTCTCACTGATACGCTTGCTCAGGTCGCTTCGATGCGCAAACAAGTAGCGCTGCGCGGGAACAACCTGGTCCAGCAAGTGACGCACAATCTCCAGCGCCTGAACCGACAGCGGGACAATGTAGGGCGGTACATTTTGAATCTGCTTACCTGGCTTCCGCATCGCTAACTGGAGCTGCTTTACCACTTCCGCCGGTATGACCCACAAGCGCTTCTCCAGATCGAACTGGTCGGGTGTCGCCAACCGTAACTCACCCGTGCGGACACTGGTCAGCAACAACAACCGAAGGCCAAGCCGTGTTTGGTTGGCACCGCCGTAATTCGAAGAGCAACCATCAATCCCGGAAGCTTGTCCATACGAAGAAATGGGTTGTGCGTAACAGGCGGTTTGGGGAGTGCGACAACGTCGAGGCCTGAAGCGGGGTTGTGTTCCAGCCCCTCAATATTCACCAGCGCATAGCAGAACAACTGGTTGAACCAGGTCCGGCATTTTTCGGCTGTCGTTAAGGCCTTGCGCTGTTCGATCCTGCTCAGTAAATCCAGCAGATCGTGGCGACTGATATCGTAGATGGACCGTCCACCCAGTACGGGCAAGACGTCTTTGTTGAAGATTCGCAAGATCTGCGAGAGCGTGCTCTGGCGCCCTTCCTTCAGGCTCAGCCTGCGGAACTCTACCCACTGATTGAACACGGCCTCAAAGGTGTGCTCTGCCGCAAAACGAACAGCACGACGCTGCTGTTTACGGTGCTCATAGGGATTGATGCCTTGGGCGACCAAGGCGCGAGCCTCATCACGTCGGGCACGGGCTTCTTTAAGGCTGATTTGCGGATAACTACCGAGAGACATGCGCTTCTGCACGCCCGCCCAGTAATATCGGAAACGCCAGATTTTCCCACCGCGGGCCGTCACGTTGAGCGCAAGCCCGTCCGTGTCGCCTATCGTGTAGTCATTGCGGTAATTCGGGCTTGCCGAACGTTCGTATCTGAGAGCGCCATCGCGAGTTCCTGAACAGAGTCAGGGCTAGATGCTCATCTCGCTATCCAAGCTGCTCCAGCAAAAAACCGATTCAGTGCACATCCAAATCCAAGATCCTCATTCGGGACTTAAATCGGGACTTAAAAGCACTGGATGGAGCTGGATTTCAGTGGTTCCCGCAGAAACGAAAAAAGGACCCGAAGGTCCTTATTTCAATCACTTACAGAATTCAGTGGAACTCTGTAGCGCAATATTTGGAGCGGGAAACGAGACTCGAACTCGCGACCCCGACCTTGGCAAGGTCGTGCTCTACCAACTGAGCTATTCCCGCTTGGTGATGCGCATTCTATAGAA
Source organism: Pseudomonas sp. BIGb0381 (assembly GCF_024809815.1). Classification (NCBI taxonomy): domain Bacteria; kingdom Pseudomonadati; phylum Pseudomonadota; class Gammaproteobacteria; order Pseudomonadales; family Pseudomonadaceae; genus Pseudomonas; species Pseudomonas sp. BIGb0381. The sequence goes on along the minus strand of NZ_JANUEN010000009.1, from coordinate 44,523 downwards.
TCCTCAGCACCCGTCAACCCCTTGATTCAAAAAAGTTTTATTTCTTTTCAACGGTAGTGCGCAGATGCGGCCAGGCGGCGCGCAGATATTGGAGCATCGACCACAGGGTCAGGCCCGCTGCGATCAGCAGCAAGGCATAGCCAGTCAGTACCCAGAACGAGAAATCCGATGGGTTGGCCAGCAGGATGACCAGCGCCAGCATTTGCGCGGCGGTTTTCCATTTGCCCATGTTGGACACGGCCACGTGGGCACGGGCGCCGATTTCGGCCATCCATTCGCGCAGGGCCGACACGACGATCTCGCGGCCGATGATCACGGCGGCCGGCAGGGTCAGCCACAGGTTCCCGTGCTCCTGCACCAGCAGGACCAGGGCGACGGCCACCATCAGCTTGTCAGCCACAGGGTCGAGGAACGCGCCGAAGGGCGTGCTCTGCTCCAGGCGGCGCGCCAAGTAACCGTCGAGCCAGTCGGTGGCGGCCGCAAAGGCAAACACTGAACTGGAGGCCAGATAACTCCATTCGTACGGTAAATAGAACAACAAAATGAAAATCGGGATGAGCAGGACACGTAGAACGGTAATCAGATTAGGGATATTCATCGGCACAACTGGCTACGAGGTGGAAAGGCATTCTATTCGCTATGCAGATTCGCATAAATCAGCTCAGCGAGCTTTTTACTGATACCGGGTGCTTTGGCTATCTCGTCAATGCTGGCACGGGACAGCTCCTGCAAGCCACCAAAATGTTTAAGCAAGTCGCGACGCCGCGTCGGCCCTACCCCTGCCACCCCTTCCAGGGTTGAGGTTCGCCGGGTTTTGCCACGACGGGCGCGGTGGCCGGTAATGGCGAAACGGTGGGCTTCGTCGCGAATCTGTTGAATCAAATGCAACGCGGGTGAGTCGCCCTTCAAAGTGAACTCATGGGCGGCATCATTCAAGTACAACGTCTCGAAACCCGCCTTGCGCGTCGCGCCCTTGGCCACGCCCAGCAGGATCAGGTCCGGCACCGCCAGCTCGTTGAGCACATCACGGGCCATCGACAACTGGCCCTTGCCGCCGTCGACCAGGAGGATATCCGGCAACTTGCCCTCCCCGTCCTTCAACTTACTGAAGCGGCGCGTGAGGGCCTGGTGCATGGCGGCGTAGTCATCGCCAGCGGTGACGCCTTCGATGTTGTAGCGCCGGTAATCGGACTTGATCGGCCCTTCCGGTCCGAACACCACGCAGGACGCCACCGTGGCCTCGCCACTGGAGTGGCTGATGTCGTAGCACTCCAGGCGCTGGGGCGGCTCTTCCAGGTTAAGGACTTCAGCCAGGGCGTCAAAGCGGGCGGCGACGTGCTGCCGGTTAGCCAGGCGCGCGCTCAGGGCTTGCTCGGCGTTGGTCACCGCCAGTTGCTGCCAGCGCGCGCGGGTCCCGCGTACACGGTGGCTGATGTCCAGCTCGCGGCCGCGCAGTTCGTGGATCGCTTCGATCAACGCGGGGAAGTCTTCGTGCACCACATTGACGATCAACTCCGACGGCAGGTCGCGCTCGGGGCTGCTCACATAGTACTGGCCGAGGAAAGCGGCCATGACTTCGGCGACTTCCTCGTCGATACCGGTCTGCGGAAAGAAGTTCTTGCTGCCCAGCACCCGCCCACCGCGCACGCTGATCAGGTGCACACAGGCACCGCCGGGGTTGACGAAGGCCGCGATCACATCGACGTCGCCGGTGCCGCCTTCCATGCTTTGCTGGTCCTGAACACGGCGCAGCAGCGAAATCTGGTCGCGCAGCTCGGCGGCCCGTTCAAAATCCAGGGTACTGGCCGCCTGCTCCATGGCTGTGGAAAGCTCATCGGTGAGCGCATTGCTGCGTCCCTCGAGAAACATCACCGAATGGCGCACATCCTCGGCGTACTCCGCCGGCTCAACCAGCCCCACACAGGGCGCCTTGCAGCGCTTGATCTGGTACTGGAGGCAGGGCCGGGTACGGTTCTTATAGAAACTGTCTTCGCACTGGCGCACAAAAAAGGTTTTTTGCAGCAGGCTCAGGCTTTCACGAATGGCCCCGGCGCTGGGATAAGGCCCGAAGTACTTGCCCTTCGCCTTCTTCGCCCCACGGTGAATGCTCAGGCGTGGGAAGTTACCGTCGGATAAAAACACATAGGGATAGGATTTATCGTCACGCAGCAGAATGTTGTAGGGCGGCCGCCATTCCTTGATCAGCGTCTGCTCAAGCAGCAGCGCTTCGGTTTCGTTGGCGGTGATGGTGGTTTCGACCTGGGCGATACGCGCCACCAGGGCGGCGGTTTTCGGCGCGAGACCGGTCTTGCGAAAGTAACTCGCCAGACGACTCTTGAGGTTTTTGGCTTTACCGACGTAAAGCAGGCGCGCCTCGCTGTCGAACATGCGGTACACGCCAGGGCGGCCACTGCAGGTTGAGAGGAAGGCACTCGGATCAAACGGTGTGGTCATGTCAGGCGCTGGCGTCCACCATGCCGTGGCGCACCGCGAGCAAGGTCAATTCGACATCACTGCTGATGGCGAGCTTCTCGAAAATGCGATAACGGTAGGTGTTGACGGTCTTGGGCGACAGGCACAGCTTGTCGGAGATCGCCTGCACCTTCTGGCAACCGACAATCATCAAGGCAATCTGGATTTCCCGCTCCGACAGCGCATCAAACGGTGAGTCGCTGGTGGGTTGGAAGGACTTGATAGCCAATTGCTGGGCGATCTGCGGGCTGATATAGCGCTGGCCGGCAAACACCAGGCGAATGGCCTGCACCATTTCCGCCAAGCCCGCACCTTTGGTGAGGTATCCCGCAGCGCCGGCCTGCAGCAAGCGTGTCGGAAACGGATCTTCCTCGCACACGGTCACCACCACGACCTTGATGTCCGGATGGCTGCGTAGCAATTTGGTCGTAGCGCCAAGACCGCCGATCCCAGGCATCTTGACGTCCATCAACACCACATCGGGTTTCAACTCCCGGGCCTTGATCAGGGATTCCTCACCTGACTCGGCCTGACCGACTACTTGCAGGCCATCGATGTCAGCCAGCATTCGTGTAATACCTGTACGAACGAGATCATGGTCATCGACTACTAGCACCCTAATCAAGCAGACACCTCGCGAAATGGTCTTATAGGTTGCTGAACACCTTAGCAAAAAACCAAGGCGCAGACCTAATAGCACGCGTCATATAGAGAGAGATTGATTGAGCGATAGCCATCCGCCGAGCGGCGGATGGCTCAATTGCTGGGCAAGGCGTCAGGAATCCTGGGGCTGTGGCTTGGCTTTTCCATTCATCGCAATCGAGTGTTCAGCCAACGTTGAGGTCAGGCGACGGATTGCAGCCTGGTCTTCCTTGAACATTGCGCGATAGTCCCCGAGAACTTTCTCTTCGATCTGGCTCAAATTCTCCCATTGAATGGGCGTGGCTGCGCCAGTCAATACGTACAGCACATCCACACCTCTTTCGGCGACACGAGACAAGTAATCGGCCTTAGGTGCACGCCCTCCACTTTCGTATTTACCTTGTGCGTTGGCTTCAACACCCCCGATCTCACCAAACACTTTTTGCGACAAGCCAAGCCGCTCTCTTTCTTGCCTTAAACGCGAACCGATTCCACTCATTTGGATGTATGATCCTATTTGGCACACCCCGAGAGGTGACACGCTCATCTCTTTATTAAACAAACTTGAACGGTTTTGAACTATGCCCGGAATCCGTACCGCTGCACAAGCCAAGGCCTGGCTGGAACATCAGGGAAAGTCAGTTCAAGCGTTCGCCCGTGAACATGGCGTTGATCCGGCAACCACCTATCAAGTGCTCGCTGGGCGCAAAAAGGGACGGCGTGGGGAGGCCCATAAGGTAGCGGTCCTTTTGGGCATGAAAGAAGGGATCATCCTTGCTGAGACTGCAGGCCTGAACAACGATCATGAAATCGACTGAGACCAGTATGCGCTTATAAGAAATAGGTGCACGTTTTAGCTTGAGCGACAAACACGCTCCATACGCCAGAAGCAGTCGTCTTCACCAACGATGCTGAACCCCATGCGCTGATAGAGGCTTCTGGCCGGGTTAGTCTTGAATACGGTCAAACGCAACAGTCCCAGCACCTGCGCCTTGAGCGCCATCTGCTCCAACACCCAGCTACCCGCGCCTGATCCGCGATACGCCTCCAGCATATGTAACTCGCGAATATAGAGGGCCCGACTGTCGCGGCTCAGACTGATAAAGCCGAAGACGCTGTCGTCCCGGCAAATCAGCCAGTTTTCCCGGCCGGCCCAGGCCGTATCGAAACCTTCGTTAGACCACCACAACCCATACTCCACATAGTAGCGAGCCATGGCCTCGTGGGTCAGCTTCCGGGCAAATGGAAGGTCCTGGTCCGTTGCCGCGCGCAGGTGAAACGCCATTTACAGAGCCATCACTTGGCTAGCCCAACGCCCGCCATCGCGGCGAGCAATCAGCAACGCATCGCCCACGCCAGGTACCGCGGCAAGCAAACTGCCATCGGCGGCCCAGATCGCACTGCGACCGGCGCAGGCCCAGCCACCCGAAGGACCACCATGGTTGGCCATCAACACCAGCAGGCCATGTTCAGCGGCATAACCTTGGAGCAGCGCACTGTCTGTGGCGTAGCCGCGCTCACTGATCAACACGCCGGCGGCATACACCGTGGCGCCCGCTCGCGCCGCGGCACGAGGATGACTGGCATGGGAAAAGTCTGCGCACACCGCCAGCGCAACCCGCTCATCCCCCCACTCAAGGGCCGCACCGCCCTGCCCTGCAACGAACACAGCCTCTTCGCCGGCATGCAGATGCTGCTTGGTGTAGACCGCCAGGGAACCCTCCGCTCCCAGCACCAACGCACCGATCAGCACACCCGCCTCGGGCGTCAGTCGGATCGGCATTCCCACCACCGCCGTCAGTTGCAGCTCACGCGCCATCTCGCGCAGGGGCGCCAGCACCTTGTCCTCTGGCGCAATCGCCAATTCAGCGGCCAGCGACGGCTCATACCCTGTCAACGACAACTCGGGGAACACCAGTAATTGCACACCCTGTTCCGCCGCCGTGCGCATAAATGCGAGGTGCCGTTCAATATTGGCTGGGACATCGCCCGCGATGGAAATGGATTGAGCAGCAGCAAGGGTGAGGGCAGTCATGGTCGCGTCCAAGCAATCAGTATCAAAGTGCAAACAGCATATCGGCACTCACCCCATAGCCGTAAGTCCCCCACCGCAATAGAAATTACTGATTGAATCTCCCTGCGTGGCTCGAGTAAGCTCCCCCCATACATTTGGAGACACACCATGTTGCAACTCACCCACACTCAGGTTTGCCCTGCTGCCAGCGCCCAGCGCTCGGTGTCGGCTACCCGTGTGAACGGTTCGAGCGCACTGGCCAGCTTTTATTTTGGGTATTGGTTTAGCCACTGGCGCGCCTGATACCTGAAATCGGCGCCCACTACTCAAGGGGTCGCCTTCCAGAGAAATCTAACCCCCGGTCGGCTCCCCGACCGGGGGTTTTGTTTTTTCAGGTCTCCATAAACTTTTCAGCTTGATCAAGAACACTTAAAGGAATCACGACATGAACTACACCACCTATTACCGCTACGACACCTGCACTGCATGGCGATTTAGCAAGCTCCGCTCGGGACAGCCTGCCGCCTCCGATCGGTCACCTATCGGTGGCAAACCAACACACGTAGCCGATACGGCGAATTGTCGAACACCCCAGTAGGCCAAGCGTGCGGGAATAGCCCGCCGCTTGCCCAGGAAGCCTTGAATATGAACTCCTCCGTCGCCGCCCTGCCCCTCTCTGCCTTGAACAGCGCCCTGGCCAGCGCCAATGAAGCCCTGACCCAGCGCCTGCCCAGCTCACTTGAGCTCAAGCACCAGTTGCCCCTCAGCCCGTTCCTCAACGAGCAGATCCACGCCCATCGCCAAGCCGTGCGCGCCATCCTCAATGGCGAAGATTCACGCTTGCTGGTCATTGTCGGTCCGTGCTCCATCCATGACCCGGAGTCGGCCATGGAATACGCCCGTAACCTGAAGAAGCTCGCTCTGGAAGTCAGCGACCAGATGCTGCTGGTCATCCGCGCCTACGTCGAAAAACCACGCACGACTGTCGGTTGGAAAGGCCTGGCCTACGACCCCCGCCTGGATGGCAGCGATGACATGGCCGCCGGCCTGACGCTGTCCCGCGAGCTGATGCGCGAAATGCTGCGCCTGGGCCTGCCGGTCGCCACCGAGCTGCTGCAACCCATGGCCGCCGGCTACTTCGATGACCTGCTCAGTTGGGTGGCGATTGGCGCGCGCACCACGGAGTCGCAGATCCACCGCGAGATGGCCAGCGGCCTGGGCATGCCCGTGGGCTTCAAGAACGGCACCGATGGCGGTGTCGCGATTGCCTGTGACGCCATGCGCTCGGCGTCCCACCCACACCGCCACTTCGGCGTCGACAGCCAAGGCCACCCGGCAATCATCCAGACCCCAGGCAACCCCGACACCCACCTGGTACTGCGTGGCGGTCACCGTGGACCGAACTACGATGCGCAGAGCGTGGCGCGGGTAAGACACGACCTGGCCAAGTCCAAGGTCACCCCTCGGATCATGGTCGACTGCAGCCATGCCAACAGCGGCAAGGACCCGTTGCGCCAACCGGCCGTGTTCAACGATGTGCTGGAGCAACGCTTGCAGGGTGACACCTCGCTGATCGGCATGATGCTCGAAAGCCATTTGTTCGAAGGCTGCCAGCCGTTGAGCCCGTCGATGAAATACGGCGTGTCGGTGACAGATGGCTGCCTGGGCTGGACCGCCACCGAGCAGTTGTTGCGTGCGGCTGCCGAGCGCCTGCGCGCTTAAGGCTGATCGATCAAGGCGCTGCTGCCGCAGGTACGGCGCCTCATGACAGCGTCCGGCACACTGGCCATTCGTGACGTGCAGTCAAGAGTCCTTTTCGGATTCGACGGTGTTTCGGAGCGGGGCCAGCGCTCGACCAGCCCCAAGGGTATTGCGCGGAAGTGGGACTAAGCCCCGGCCACCGGTGCGCGGGATAACTCGCGCAGCCACGGCAACACCCGCAGGCCGGCAGTGGCCGCGGGTGGGTCGATGATGTCCATGAAATGTTCGAGATTGACGTTGTCCGGCACTCCGGGCAGCCGCACCAGCACCGCCGGCGTTACGCCGGGGGGTGCGCCGATATCCAGGTGATCGTAGACCAATACATGGCGCACCTGGGGCTGAGGCCCACAGGCATGGGCCGTCAGTCCCGCATTGATGATCAGCACATCGAAGGGTTCGGCCGGGATGGCGGTGAGAATCTGGGTTTCTTCGAAGGTTTGCACCGGCACGATCCGGTGGTACCCCAACTGATTGAGCATTTTTTCGATGTACAACCGTTGCAGGTGTTGTTCATCAGCAATCAGGATGGTCAGTGCTTTGTTCGGCATGGCAAACCCCTGGGCAGGCAGCGCTCGTCAGTGAGCGAGGCCCATTGTCCAGACATATCCCGAAGACAAAATCAGGCATGTTCCCCCTTCGTGTAGGAGTTCTCCCAAATCAACCGAATGGCCAGCTCCCTCAGTCAAGCCTGATTGCCGTAGCGGCTCAAGCTGTGATGCAACTGTTCGATGGCCACGCCCATCGCCTCTACCGCAGCGCCCGCTGCATCGCTGTCACGCCGCTCACACACGCTCTCCAATGTTTCGCAGCACGTGATCAACACCTGGGCCTTGACCATGCGCGCGCCCCCTTTGACGCGATGAGCCAGGTCATGGAGCCTGGCGAAATCAGCCGGCGATTTCAGGCGCGGCAACAGCGCACGGTCTTCTTCGAGGCTACTGAGCAACGGCGTCAGCAGCTCGTTGAGGGCATCCTTATCGCCCTGCGTCAGCACGATCAGTGAACTTAAATCAAACGCCACTTCCACTTCATCCGTTAGCGCACCAGCGGTCCGTGATGCCAGGGCCAGGCGCAGGTCCTCAAGCCCGGTCGGCTTGAACAGGCAACCGTCCATGCCTGCTTGCCGGCAGCGTTCGGCTTCCTGCGACAAGGCATTGGCGGTGAACCCGAGGATCAGGCACGGCGCCAGCCCACGCTGGCGTTCCTGTGCGCGAATATCACGCGCCAACGCGTAACCGTCTTTGAAGGGCATATTGCAATCGGTGATCACCCCGTCAAAATGCCCGACCTGCCACAGTGAAAATCCTTGGGCGCCGTCCTCGGCCAAAGTGATGCGATGCCCCAGGAAACTCAGCTGTCGCGCCAGTAACAAGCGGTTGGCCGGGTAGTCATCCACCACCAGAATGTTCAACCCGCGTGCTGGCGGAATGTGCGGGACCGGGACACTGACCGGCGCCGCCGTTGTCAGCGCCAGCGTCAATGTCACATCCACCCGCGTGCCCTTACCCAGCACACTGCTCAAGTGCAATTGACCGCCCATCATCTCGCACAGGTTACGACTGATCACCAACCCCAGGCCCGATCCGCTTCGCGCTGGCTGTTCGTTGTTGCTGCCCTGGATAAACGGGTTGAACAAACGCTGCTGATCTTCGGCACTGATGCCAATACCCGTGTCCTCCACCCACAACCGCAGGTGCAACTGGTCGTCGGTCAACACCGGCGCCCCCCGGGCACCCAGGCGCACCTGGCCGGAGGTGGTGAACTTGATCGCGTTACCCAACACATTGGACACCACCTGCTTGAAGCGCAGCGGATCAACCAGCACCGGCCGATCGATCAATGGGTCGAGCTCCACCTGCAACACCAGGCCCTTGTCCCGCGCCAGCCCCTCGAACACCCGAGCCACTGAGGCCAGCAGTTCGTACAGATTGGCCGGTTCCAGGCTCAGGGACAGGTGGCCGGATTCGATTCGCGCAATGTCGAGAATATCGCCGATCAACTCCAGCATGCTCCGGGACGCCACCGACGCAACCTCCAGCGCATCGCGGTCAGCCACGCCCTGCTCGGCATTCTTCAGGGCCAGTTCGATCATGCCGATCACCGCATTCATGGGAGTGCGAATCTCGTGGCTCATGGTCGCCAGGAAGGTGGTCTTGGCACGGTTTGCGGCGTCGGCCTCGTCCTTGGCTTCCTGCAACTGCCCCAGCAAGCGCTGGCGCTCGCTGACATCCACCCAGCCGGCGATCATACCCACAACGTTGCCATTGCTATCACGGTACGGGAGCATCCATTGGTAGATGGTCAACACCTCGCCGCCGGGCGCCTTGAGCACACGGTCATGAACCTGCGGCTCGCCCAACTCCATCAAACGCAAATAATCGGCATGGAACGACTGGGCCTGGGGCGGGTTACCCGTGTCGGTTTCCACCACGGTCTTACCGATAACGTCTTCCAACTTGAAGCCGAACACATCCAGGTAGGCGTTATTGCAGGCCATCAGGCGGCCCAGGCGATCGCGCACATAGATCGGGTGCGGCGTGCCATCGATCAGCACGCTCATAAAACGCATCTGGTCGCTCAAGGCACGCTCGGCCTGGGCGCGCTTGCGAATCAGGCTGCGCAGGTAGAACACCCATCCCAGCGTGACCAGCAGCAGCAGCGCGGCCAAGCCAAACCCCTGGAGGATGATGTTGCGGTGACGCATCCAATAGTTGTCTTCGATGATGATCTCGCTGCGCCAATGGTTGGTCAGCTCGTCCATTTCTTCAGGGGTAATGCTCAACAAGGCCTTGTCGAGGATCGAGTACAGCTCCAGTTGGCTGCGGTTGACCCCGAAGGTAATGCGAGCTGGCTCACTCCCGACGGTGCTGGTGATGCGCAGGCGCTTGCGGTAATTGCGGGCGATCATGTAGCGCGCGCTGATCAGTGAAACCGCCGTCGCATCGACGCTGCCCTTGGCCACCAATTCCATGGCCTGCTCTGGGTTCTCCACATCGACAAACCCGATGTTTGGGTAGTCCCGGCTGATTTGCGCGGCCAGGCTGTTGCCGCGAATAATCGCCATGCGCTTGCCTGGCATATCTTCCAGGGTCACCAGATGCTCATCGTCGGCGCGTACCACCAATACGTAGGGGCTGGACAAATAAGGTCGGGTAAACCGGATTTTTTCGGACCGCTCGTCACTTGGGGTGACGACCGCCAGCATGTCCACGCGACCGACACTGGCCTGGTCAATTTGCTGAGGCAGCGAACTGCCCCGCTCCACATCAAATTTCAAGCCTGTGCGCAAACTGATGCGCGACAGCACCTCGGAGCTCAACCCTTCGAATTGCGCGTGTTCGTTGAAAAAAGACAACGGCACAAACTTGTCGAGCACCGCCACTTTCACTCGTGGGTGCTTCTCCAGCCAGCGCTGCTCACGTTCGCTCAAACGCAGTTGCTCGGCCTCCAGAAATCCGCTGCCGCCGGCACTCCAACGGCGCAGGATTTCCATCTGCTGGTTGGCCGGAACGGCGGCCAGCGCGGTATTGATGATGCCCAACAGGCGGGTATTGTCCTTGGCGAATGCGAACCCGAACGGGTTGACCTCCAACGCGGAAAAATTCGCCATACGCACGTTATTGAGATGGTTCTTGTTGATCAGGTAGCGGGTGCTGATGGCGTCACCCAGGTACACATCCGCCTGGCCGAACGCAACGGCACCAATGGCTTCGAAGGTCGAGGCAAACAAGAGCAATTGCGCATCGGGGTAAAAGGCCTGGACAGCCTCGGGCTGCATGTAGTGATAGAGCATCGCCACGCGCTTGCCCGCAAGGTCAGCCTTCAGCGCATGGTTCTCCCCTGCGCGCGTCACCAGCGCGGGTTGGTCATTGGCGTAGGAACGGGACAGCACCAGCTTCGGGTCGGCTGCCTCAAACCCATTGGCCGACCCCACAAAATCCACTGCGCCGGCCTTGAGGGCATCGATTACCTCATCGCGGGTGTCATAGCGCTTCACGTCGATCGTGATATTCAGCGCCTGGGCGACCAACGCCGCATAATCTGCCGTGATGCCTTCAAGCTCCTCGTTGTTGCTCAGGTCAAAGGGCGCGTAGTCGGGAGCCGACACCCCCATCGACAGCGTGCGGCGCTCGCGCAACCAGCGCCAGTCGGCTTCGTCCAATACCAGGGAAGGGTTCTCAAGGGTGGAGTGGCCCAGAAGTTTCAGATCGTGCGGTTCCTCCAAGGCCATCACCACCCAGGGCAACAGCCCCATCAGCAGGATGGCCGCGCATTTCACCCGCCGGGAGGTGATCATTTCAGATCAGATGATTGCGCTGGGCAAACTTGGACAGATGCACCACCGACGACATACTCAACTTCTCCTTGAGCCGCGTCTTGTAGGTGCTGATGGTCTTGTGGCTCAACAGCATGTCCTCGGCAATTTCCTTGTTGCCCAGGCCCAGGGCCAGCTTTTGCAGGACGGTCAATTCGCGATCGGATAGCGCCCCCACCAACTCCTGCTCGGTCGATTGCAGGTCGTCGCGACGCACCGAACTGGTGGGCAGGCTGGGGAAGCAACTGTAGCCGGACCTGATCGCCCTGATCGCCTTTTGCAGCTCATCCAGTTCACCGGTCTTGGCGACAAACCCCATCGCCCCGGCGCGCATGCAACGAGTGGAAAAGAACACCGCCAGATACGAGGTCAGCACCAGGATCCTGCAGGGCAACTCCAGCGCCTTGATCCGGCTGATCACCTCCAACCCACCGAGCTTGGGCATCGCCAGGTCGAGAACGACCAGGTCCGGACGTTCTTCGCGAGCAATCTGCATGGCGTCAGCGCCATTACCCGCTTCGTAGATGGTATCGAAGCCTTCCTGCTTCAACAGATACTTCACGGTGGCGCGTATAAAAGGGTGATCATCCACGATTAAAGCTTTGTTGCTCATAAGACTCCCCTGGGAAGATCAGTACGCTTACATATCACGCGAGACCTCACTACCTGTGAAAAGTAACAGTTCCGACAAGCGGTACTGAATACTCCGTACAACACCTCAGGCAGTAAGGCCCCTCCTTTTGCAAAACACAGTAAACATGTGCAGCCACGCCTTGATTCCTGAACAGGCGCAAGCGCGCAACCTTAGCAACCGCGTGTTTTTTCCAATGAAGGGATAATCTCGACTAAATGTAGGACCTTTCCTCAGAGTCCTCCAGGAGCTACTCGGTGGTGCTGGGGCTCCAGAAGGCCTGTACCACCAGGGTCGACCTGGAAATTCGCGCCACCAGGGCGTCCAACTCGTCACCATCTACCGAGGTCACTGCCAGTGTGGCTTCGATTTCAACCTCCTCGGCGCCGAACGGTCGTACATCGACATCGCTGGCCGGGTAGTTACAGCGCGCCAGTTCAGCTTCCAGCAACGCCAATACCGCGGTTTGCTGGGTACGCCGGGCAATCACATAGAGGATGTTGGTGACCTCCGCCGACACCACATCCAGCGGTTGGCGGTTGATGTTATTGACGATGGGCCGCAGCAGCGTATTGGCCGCCAGCACAAACAGCGTGCCCAGCAACGCTTCGAGGACCAGGTCGGCCCCCGCGCATGCCCCCACCGCCGCCGACGCCCAGAGCGTGGCGGCGGTGTTGAGACCGCGCACATTGCCTTCCTCGCGCATGATCACACCGGCCCCCAGAAAGCCGATGCCCGACACCACATACGCCACCACCCGCACCGCGCCTTCCGCACCGCCGAGGCGGTTGGCCATGTCGACAAAAATCGCCGCCCCCACCGCCACCAGTACGTTGGTGCGCAGGCCCGCCGTGCGTTGGCGGTACTGGCGTTCGAAGCCGATCAGGCCACCGAGGATAAACGCGGCGGTAAGGCTGACCAGGGTGTCGATCAGGGCGTTGAGGTTGATGTTGTTGATTGCTTGCATGGAAAACCGTCCCTGTTCATTGCCAGCCAAATTTACGGATGTAGTAGCCCTTCACCGCCTGGGTCAGCGCCATGTACGCCAGCAGGATCACCGGCAGGAACACAAAGTACAGCGACGGCAGCGCCTGCAATTTGAAGTAATGCGCCAGCGGCCCCATCGGCAGGAAGATCCCCACGGCCATGATCACGCCGGTCATCACCATCAACGGCATCGCCGCGCGACTTTGCAGGAAGGGGATTTTCGGGGTGCGGATCATGTGTACGATCAACGTCTGGGTCAGCAGGCCCACCACGAACCAGCCGGACTGGAACAGGGTCTGGTGGTCAGGCGTATTGGCATCGAAGACGTACCACATGAGTGCGAACGTGGTGATGTCGAAGATCGAACTGATCGGCCCGAAAAACAGCATGAAGCGCCCCACGTCCCCCGGCTGCCAGCGTTGTGGCTTGGCGAGCATGTCCTCGTCGACGTTATCGAACGGGATCGCGATCTGCGAAATGTCATACAGCAGGTTTTGCACCAGCAGGTGCATCGGCAGCATTGGCAGGAACGGGATAAACGCACTGGCCACCAACACCGAGAACACGTTGCCGAAGTTGGAGCTGGCCGTCATCTTGATGTACTTCAGCATATTGGCGAAGGTGCGCCGGCCCTCCAGCACGCCCTCCTCCAGGATCATCAGGCTCTTTTCCAACAGGATGATGTCGGCGGCTTCCTTGGCGATGTCCACCGCGCTGTCCACCGAGATACCAATGTCGGCCGTACGCAGCGCCGGCGCGTCATTGATGCCGTCGCCCATAAAGCCCACCACATGCCCGTTGGCCTTGAGCAGACGCACGATGCGCTCCTTGTGGCTTGGCGTCAGGCGGGCGAACACATTGGTGGTTTCCACGGCCTTGGCCAGCTCGGCGTCGGTCATGTCCTCGATGTCGTTGCCCATCAACAGGCCCTGTTGCTCCAGGCCCACTTCGCGGCAGATTTTGGCGGTGACCAGCTCGTTGTCGCCGGTCAGCACCTTGACCGCCACACCATGGGCTTTCAGCGCCTTGAGAGCGGGCGCGGTGCTTTCCTTGGGTGGATCGAGGAAGGCGACGTAGCCGATCAGCGTGAGGTTGTTTTCATCCACCAGGCTGTAGGTATCGCGCCCCGGCATCATGGGTTGCGCGGCCACCGCCACCACCCGCAGGCCTTCTTCGTTGAACGCGGCAGTGACCTGGCGAATGCGCGCCAGCAAGTCGTCGGTCAGCGCTTCGTTGACCTCGCCATGGCGCACGCTGTTGCACACCGAGAGGATCTCCTCCACCGCGCCTTTGCAGATCAGCAAATGCGGTTGGCCCTGCTCCGCCACCACCACCGACATGCGACGGCGGTTGAAGTCGAACGGGATCTCATCGATCTTCTGGAACGCGGTGCCGACCTTCAGCTCGCGATGCACCTCCACATGCTCCAGCACCGCCACATCCAGCAGGTTTTTCAGGCCGGTCTGGTAGTAGCTGTTGAGGTAAGCCATCTCCAGCACATCGTCAGACTCTTCGCCCCACACGTCCACGTGACGCGCCAGGAAAATCCGGTCCTGGGTCAGGGTGCCGGTCTTGTCGGTGCACAGCACATCCATCGCGCCAAAGTTCTGGATCGCATCCAGGCGCTTGACGATAACCTTCTTGCGCGACAGGAATACCGCGCCCTTGGCCAGCGTGGATGTGACAATCATCGGCAGCATTTCCGGGGTCAGGCCCACGGCAATCGACAGCGCGAACAGCAGCGCTTCGGTCCAGTCGCCCTTGGTGAAACCGTTGATGAACAACACCAGCGGCGCCATCACGAACATAAAGCGGATCAGCAGCCAGCTGACCTTGTTGACGCCCTGCTGGAACGAGGTGGTTGCACGGTCGGTGGCAGTCACGCGTTGGGCCAGCGCACCGAAATAGGTGCTGTTGCCGGTGGTCAAAATCACCGCCGTCGCGGCGCCGGACACCACGTTCGTGCCCATGAACAGGATGTTCTCCAGGTCCAGCGGGTTGCGGGTGCTGGCGTCCTGCTGCTGGGCGAACTTCTCCACCGGCATCGACTCACCGGTCATCGCCGCCTGGCTGACGAACAGGTCCTTGGCACTGAGCACGCGGCAGTCGGCGGGGATCATGTCACCGGCCGAGAGCACGATCAGGTCACCTGGCACCAGCTGTTTGATCGGCAATTCGACGCGCTTGGCATCATCCCGGCGCAGTACCGTGGCGGTGTTGCTCACCATGGCTTTCAAGGCATCGGCGGCCTTGTTGGACTTGGCCTCCTGCCAGAAGCGCAGCAGGGTCGAGAGCACCACCATGGAGAAAATCACCGTGGCGGCTTTCATGTCTTCGGTCAGCCAGGAAATCACCGCCAGCAAGGTCAGCAGCAGGTTGAACGGATTTTTATAGCAGTGCCACAGGTGCACCCACCACGGCAGCGGCTGCTCGTGCTCGACTTCATTGAGGCCGTATTGCACGCGCAGGGCGTCGGCTTCCAGGCTGTTCAAGCCCTCGGTATGGCTGCCCAACGTACCGAGCAATTGCACGGCACTGCTATTGGCCGCGACCACCAGGGTTTGCGCCAGAGTGGGCGGCACTTCGCGGCTGACGCTGGCATCGGTCACGGTTTCGAGCATCGCCAGGCGGCGGAAATGCCGGGCGATATGCCGGGTCCGCAAGAAGCCGGCGAAGAACTCTTTCAACAGAGTGAGGTTCATGGTGTGTTACTCCTGCGCGAGGAAAAACCGTCGTGCAGGTACTGCCTGTCCCACCGCGCCCGTTTCATAGGCACAGTCAGCCCGGCCCGCCCGCCGTAAAAGGCAGGCGCGTCCGTAGCATCCCGAGGTTAACCGGGTGCTGGTCAGCGTCGATGAGAGGGATCGGACAACAGCCAGGACTGGCCGCTGCCGGGATGCCGCTTCTCGCTAGGTGGCGAGACAACGGCATCGAAAAAATGCGCGTTATCTTGCCAAGTATGTGCCGGTTACCGAGACCGGCCGACAACTGTCACTCGAACAAGTACCCACTGAGGGTCTCCGCTATTGATGAAAACGCGCGAAGCTTACGCCCCGATTTAAGGAGAGTAAACCGTAGGAAAGTTTCCATATGGTGAATAAGAAGATTCTTCAGGGAGGGTTCAGGAACCCCAATCTTGGAGCCGCCGATGCTTGAATGTGAGGTGGCAGGTTCGCCAAATCCCGTAGCTGCCGAGCGCAAGCGAGGCTGCGTCAACGGTTCGTCTGACACACCGCGAACGCAGCCTCGCTTGCGCTCGGCAACTGCGTACGAGCCGGTGGGTCAAGTTTTTGCGAGATTAATCATCCCGCGTCAGCACTTCCAACAACTCAATCTCAAAGCGCAGATTGCTGTTGGGCTTGATATGCGTGCCCATAGACCGTTCGCCATAGGCCAGGTGCGCCGGCACAAACAACCTGCGCACCCCGCCGACCTGCATGCCCATCAAACCCTGGTCCCAGCCCTTGATCACCCGCCCGGTGCCGATCACACACTGGAACGGCTTGCCCCGCTCCCAGGACGAATCGAAGACCGTACCGTCTTCCAGGGTGCCGGTGTATTGGGTGGTGATCAGCGCGCCCTTGACCACGGCTTTGCCGGTGCCTGGGCGGGTGTCGGTGATCTGGAGTTCGTCGGGGCTCATGGGGTTCTCGCTGAAGGCGTAAAGGCTGGGGTTTTCCCAGAATCGGTGGTGTTTGGCAAGTGTAGGAACAGTCGCAGCCGTGACATTTCCCTTTAACTTGCAGGACGTTTCCGAGAGAATCCCAAGCGCTTGCGCCGCTCAAATCACGTGGCTAGTCTTCGGCGGTCACTGCCAATTCAGTGACTCGGGGTTTGGTAGACCACGAGTGATTAGGCGCTAAGCGCCCCCTTCTGCAAGGCGCTTTTTTTCGGCCCTGCGTTATGGTGGCCGTGCGCAGGGCACCTTCGGGTGCACCGGGTCCTAATCACCGGTCTACCAATCTGCGTACGGTCACCACCCTAAACATCGTTTGGTAGCGATGGTGGTGACATTCCAATTTAGATTAGGAGTTGAACCCATGGACAAACTCGTCCCCGCCCCACCCGCCCCAGCACTGCAATTCTTCACCACCACCCCAGACCTCAGCTTCGAAGACGCCCTGGCCCACGCCAGCAGTGTGCTACGTTGCGCCGCCGTTGCCGCACAGACGGCGGGGGATCAACTGGATGGCCCTTCACGCACGCTGGTGCTGTCGGTCATGCACCTGGTGGACATGGCCAGTGTGATGGTTGACCGGTCACTGGAGTGTGTGCAGCCACGCTAAAAGCACAGTGGGTCTCTGTGGCGAGGGAGCTTGCTCCCGCTGGGCTGCGCAGCAGCCCATTGCTTAGCAACGACCTCTCTAACCTAAGGGCCCCACTGCTCGGCATGGTGTTTCAGCACAAACAGCTAACGCAGCGTTAGAGAACTTAACTACAACGCAGCAGGAACCGTCCGACTTCTCTTCGAACATCTCGTCACCTCTTATAAACATCCAACCAACCCTGGTTGCATAACAATAAGAGGTCACCCCCATGAACGAACCAACAAGCCCTGCCCGCGTCGCCGTCATTCAGTTCAACCCACAGGTCGGTATAGCCAACCGAAGCGACAACCTGCGTCAAAGTCTTCTACTGGCGACTGAAGCAGTAAACGGCGGCGCCAATCTGATCGTGCTGCCGGAGCTTTCCAACTGCGGCTATTTCTTCAGCAGCCGCCAGGACGCGTTTGATCATGCAGAGGCAGTGCCGAACGGACCGAGTGTGCGGGAATGGATCGACTTTGCCTGCAAGCATCAGGTGTATCTGGTCGCCGGTCTTAGCGAAATCGATGGTATGCAGCTGTTCAACACAGCCGTATTGCTGGGGCCCGACGGGTTCATAGGCAAATACCGCAAAGCCCATTTATGGAACCTGGAAAAGCTTTGGTTCACCCCGGGGAATTCTGGTTTTCCAGTGTTTGAAACGCCGATCGGTCGTATCGGCCTGCTGATCTGCTGGGACATCTGGTTTCCGGAGGTACCGCGCATTTTGAGCCAGCAAGGCGCCGATATCATTTGCAGCTTGAACAATTGGGTGTGGACACCCCCACCGTTGTTCGATGAGGCAGGAAAGTGCATGGCGTCGTACCTGACGATGACAGCTGCACATGTGAACAACGTATTTATCGCGGCCGCGAGCCGCATTGGTGAAGAGCGGGATGCCCGCTATCTCGGATGCTCCTTGATTGCAGGGACAAATGGCTGGCCAATCGGCGCCGTGGCTTCGGCCAATCGCCAAGAGATCCTGTTCGCCGACATTGACATCACCAGCGCCCGCAGCGCGCCGATCTGGAACAGCCTCAATGATCTGCAGCGGGACCGTCGCAATGATCTTTATGATCAGATGCTCGGGTATTCCCAACACCCTGCCCTGCCTCGCTGAGAGGAGGGCACATTATGGAAAGGTTATTTACCAAGAAAACACCGATCTGCTCACGGGTGGATATCACAGTGGTTGCACTGGGACTGGTCGCAACCTTGCTCGCGGTATGGGTTGTAGCCAGTCATCGGGGTTCGTGGCCAGGATACAGTGAGATGGTGACGGCCCTACCCCACCCCGCCGCCTGGTTGCGGTGGGTAGTGGGAGATATCAGCGAAGTTGCCTTCTACAAGCATGAACTCGCGTCACTGGGCCTATTGAGTGGTGCCTATCTGGCTTGGTGGGCGAGCAAGCGCGGCAAAGCCTGGCAGGGCTTTTCCATTTGCTATGGCACCGGATTATGGCCTTGGGTGGTGATCAGTTCGTTGATCGGGCTGTTGCTGAGCAACCTGCTGTGGG
Source organism: Pseudomonas sp. BIGb0381 (assembly GCF_024809815.1). Lineage (NCBI taxonomy): Bacteria > Pseudomonadati > Pseudomonadota > Gammaproteobacteria > Pseudomonadales > Pseudomonadaceae > Pseudomonas > Pseudomonas sp. BIGb0381. The sequence goes on along the minus strand of NZ_JANUEN010000009.1, from coordinate 25,881 downwards.
GTTGGAGCGTTACCGCCGAAACCTGGCAGCCTACGTTTGCGGCGTTTGTTTCATTGCCAGCAGCGATAGTGCTCATGTTTGGCAGCGGTTGGAAGGTCGCCCTCAATGGTGCAGTGCTGGGAGCATTGCTGGTTACTCCATTGTGCTTGTTGATCGTCAATCTGGTGTGTGTGCCACTGGGTTTACCAGCCGTGGTCGGTAATGTGCTGGGCATGGCTATCGGAAGCGTCATCGCATTTGCACTGTGTCGTCGGGTGCCCTCGCTGGTGCGTTCGGACGCTATCGCTCCAGACCGACCGATACCTGTTACCCCGCCCAGTTACGGAGTGTTCTGGAGCCTGCGCCGAGTGCTGGCGGACTTTTCCGAAGCCCCCTTTTTTGGAAATGAGTTGGCCAGTCTCGGACTGTTGGCAGGCGTGTTACTTGCCTATGCCCTCAACCCCATGAGCCCGGCTTATGGCTCCGGCCTGCTTTTGCACATGGTAGGAGCGCAGGCACTGACGTCGGCTTTTGGCGTAGTGATCTGGCGCCATCAATGGATAAAGCGGGGTTGGTATCCCACCTATGTACCGTTGGTATCTGTGGTACCGGCAGCGGTGTTGACCCACGGTGGCAGTTGGATGGTGGTGACTTCAAGTGCATTGCTGGGCGCACTGGTCGCACCGCCGTTGGCCTGTGCAATTGCAGCGAGACTGCCTGCCCATTTTCATCCATACATTGGCAATGTAGTTTCAATGGCCTTGAGTACGTTGATGATTGTGCCGATCATAGGTTGGCTGGCAACTTGAAAGGTGTGGTTAGGGCCCCCCCTAACCACCTTTGAACACATCAACCGATCAAGCCAACGTTACCCGACGCATCGTCAGCGCCACTCGACCCACAAAGAAACTCAACGCCGCACGCGACAGCTGCTTGGGCGTCACCTCACGGGATCCCTGCTCGGCCTGTGGCTTCAGCTCCTCGTCCTCGCACAAATGCACTACGCCATCTGATGCATTCGCACCCCATGCCGGCCAATTGCTCCGCACTATCCTGACACCGGGCTGTCGTACTTCCATGCGCCTAAAACCCGGAGAAATCATGACCCAGGATGTCCTTGCCAAAGAAACCAACCGCCGCCAACTGCAGCAGATCATCTCCGGGCTGTCCGACGGGATAATCCTGGCCGAGGTCGACCAGACCATCCTCTGGGCCAATGAAGCCGCGCTGACCATGCACGGGGTGAATGAGGTCGCGGCACTGGGCAGCAATACCCGGGAATACGCCGAACGCTTCGCCCTGCGCTATCGCAATAATCATCCCTTGCCCCTGGAGAATTACCCCCTCGCCCGCGCGGCGGCAGGCGATGAATTCAGCGACGTGGTGGTGGAGGTCATGCCCACCTCCGATGAAGAAAAAACCTGGGTGCATCGCCTGCGCAGCCTGGTCATCAGCGACTCCCATGGCACGCCTGAATTGCTGGTGCTGATCCTCAGCGACGCCACCGAATGGGCCAGCGCCGAACAGCGCTTCGAAAAAACCTTCAACGCCAACCCGGCGCCGGCGGTGATCTGCCGCCTCAGCGACCTGCGCTATATCAAAGTGAACCAGGGCTTCCTGGAGATGACCGGCTACAACCGTGACCAGGTGATCGGCCGCTCAGTGTATGAGCTGGACGTGCTGGAGCATGCCGAGCGCAGGGACCTGGCCGTTCAGCGCCTCGGTGAAGGCGCGACCATCCCACAGATGCAGGCCGAGCTGAAACTGCCCGGAGGCGGCAGCAAACTGGTGATTGTCGCCGGCCAGCCGCTGGACATGAACGAAGAAGACTGCATGCTGTTTTCCTTCACCGACCTGGAGCCACGCCGCAAGGCCGAAATCGCCCTGCGCCAGAGTGAAGAGCGCTTCGCCAAGTCGTTTCGCCTGACGCCGGTGCCCACATTGGTGTGCAGCGCCGACAATCGGCAGGTGGTGGATGTCAACGAAGCATTCATGGCCATGACCGGGTACACCAGTGAAGAGCTGATCGGTAAATCCATCGAAGACATCAACTTCATCGACAGCCAGGAGACAGCCGCCCAGTTGTTCGCCACCCTGGAGAAAGCCGGCAACCTCGATGGCCAGGACCTCAGGGTGCGCAAGAAAGGCAACGAGGTCATCGACTGCGTGGTCTCGGCCGACACGGTCATCATTCAAGATGTGCCCTGCTATCTGCTGGTGATGATGAACATCACCGAACGCAAGCGCTCGGAACTGGAGTTGGTGGCGGCCATCGAGGAAGTGATGCAGGACGCGTCCTGGTTCAGCCAGACCCTGATCGAGAAACTGGCCAATGCCAAGAGCGTCAACAGCCCCAACCTGCCGAACGTGGCCTTCACCGACCTGACCGCCCGTGAGCGTGATGTACTCGGCCTGATCTGCGAGGGCCTGGCCGACAAGGAGATCGCCTCACGCCTGAAATTGGCGCCCAACACCGTGCGTAACCATGTGGCTACGGTGTACTCGAAACTGGGGGTGCATAGCCGTAGCGCAGCGATCGTCTGGGCTCGTGAACGCGGACTGTTTGCCGGTGAACTGCGGGTCAAGAAAAGCCGATAAAAGTGCAAATGCACTAGTACAGTTAGTGCGAATTCGCCTTATCCAGCGCAGTCGCAATCCCTAACCTTCAGGGTGTGAGTACAGGGCTTTTAACCTGTGCCGTCGTAAAACGACACCTTGAAGGAACCCACATGTTTACACTCTCTCAACTGCGAAATTGCATCGAAGAAGGCCTCGCGCCGCTGACATGCGAGTTCACCCTGTGCCGGGATGCGTCGCTGACCCTCAAGGTCTACGACGCCGACACCGGCCGGGTGGACCTGGTGGTGACGGGGATCAGCACCAACCGGCTGCAGACCCCGCAAGACGTGGAAAAGATGGTGGAAGAACTGCGCTACGAACTGCAAAGCAACAACATGGGCAACGTCACGCTGGAAGACGCGCCTTCAACGACGAACCAATGAAATAGAACACCCCGCCCGCGACGATGAACGCGCCTAACATGTAGAACATGTAGTGGGCCGGCAGGCTGGCCAGCACCAGCCCGCACAACACCGGCCCCAGCGCAGCCCCCAGGTTGGACAGGTTCTGCGCCCCGTAATACATGCCGCGTAAGTGGTCCGGGGCGATCCGGTCGATAAACATGTATTCGGCCGGGAACACGATGATTTCCCCCACGGTAAATACCGCCATCGCCAGCACCCACCACAGCACGTTGGTGGACAGTGCAAAACCGATCAAGCCCAACATGAACATGCCCAGGCCTGCGATCAGCCATTGGCTGAGGTAGCGGTGGGAAATACGTCGGCCAATCACGTACTGCAAGGCGATCACCAGCACGGCGTTGGTGGTGAGCACGGCGCTGATGATGGTGTAGGTGTATTCAGCACTGGTGGTGGTGACCAGGTACTGCGAGAGGTAGGCGGTGAACTGGCCGAACACCACGGCGCTGAGCACACCCCCAAGGGTGAAGCACACCAGGCGATGGTCACGCAGCAGCACGCGACCAACGGCCAGGAACGGCACCGGCTTTTGCGTGACATCGACGGTCGCCAGGGTGCGATCGCCCCAACGCCAGTACAGCAGGAAAAACCCCGCCCCCAACAGCGCCGACAAGATGAACGGCAGGCTGATGTCCAGCTTGGCCACCATCGCCCCAAAGAACGGCCCCGCGGCATAGCCGATATTGGTCAGTGTGTACTTGATGGAAAACACTTCGCTGCGCGCATCCTCCGGCAGCAAGCTGGCAAAACCGGCCTTTACCGCAATATCGATGACCGCGTAGGCCAGGTTGATCAGGATCAGACAGCTGTAGAACGCCCAGATGTTCTGCGCCAACACCGTACCGATAAACCCCAGCCCAAACAGCACGCTCAACCCCAGCAACAACCGATAACTGTTGATGCGGTCGACCAGAAAACCGCCATACACGCTGAGCAGCGAGCCGACGATCAACGAGCTGCCGATCACCAGCCCAACCTGGGTGATGTCGAGGGCAAAGTGGCGGGTGAGGTAGATCACCAGGTAAGGAAAGGTAATGGCCTTGGCCAGCGTCAGCAGCAACGTGGCGGACAACAACAGGTTCACGGCGCGGGGGTAGTTTCTTATTGTGGCAAGCATCCTGCTCTCTTTCTTTGAAGGTAACACGGTCTTGATGGCCGGTTACCTTAACGCAAGAGCCGAAAAAAAACGCGGGTCATTTCTTGACGGGCGTGATCTCCAGGATGGTGCCGTTGGTGGTTTTGAGCAGCACGAACTTATCGCCCACACGGGCCCACTGGCTGTCGGCTTCAGGCTGCTTGAGACCGCGTTTCTTCCAGTCGCTGACCGCCGACTCCTCGCGCATCAGGATGTCCGGGGCGCGGTCGCCTTCTTTCAAATCACGGGTGTTGATGTTCGAAGGCTGCACGGTTTCCTGCGGCGTATCACCGGCCTGCACGACAAAGCTGGCGGTGGACAGGCTGGCGGCGACCAGGACACAGGCAGCTAGGGTTTTGGACTTCATGGGTGCTCCTTCAATGAATGATGCGTACCCAGGTTCCGACCGCGGGCGCATGAAATCATTCAGCCTGCTGAACCTTGATCCCCTGTGATGAGCATCGGTATCTTCACAACTTTTCAGCCCCTGACAAATCTCCCTGTGGCTTACGCGCCCCGCCCATTGCCACCATGAAATAAATCCTGTAATTTTTCATGAAATTATTAGATATAAATTTCATGAACCAGCAAGAAGAACTCGACGCCCTCGCGATCCTGATCCACGACCTGCGCAAGCACAAGAAGCTCACCCTCGCCCAACTCGCACAGAAGATCGAGCGTTCGGTGGGCTTCCTGTCCCAGGTGGAACGCGGCTTGTCGCGTCCGACCGTGGCGGATCTCACCGCCATCAGCCATGCCCTCGATGTGCCCACCACCTATTTCTACAGCCTGTCCAAACCCAAGGCCGTGAGTTGGGTCACCCGCCCCAACGAACGTCGCACGGTGTATTACGCCAACGGCATCACCGACATCCTGGTTTCCCCCAGCATGAAGGGTGCCTTCTCGATGCTCGACAGCCTGCTGGCACCCGGTGCCAACAGCGGTGAACAGACCATGAGCGACCGCGCCGAGCAGGCCGGATTTGTACTGGAAGGCGAATTGACGCTGTGGGTAGAGGGTGAGGCCGATTCGGTCACCCTCGGCCCCGGTGACAGCTTCCACCTGGCCAGTTTCGCCCACTGCCGCTACGCCAACCTGACCGACCTGCCCGCCCGCGTGCTGTGGGTTTACAACTAGGAGCAACACCCGTGAAAAGCCAAGCCTCCACGTTACTGGCCGAAGTCCGGACCTTTCGCCAGAACCATCCCGACGTGCGTTATGTCGACCTGATCGCCCTGGACATCCCCGGGCATTTCTACGGCAAGCGCTACCCCATCGAGATGCTGGAAAAGGTCGCCGCCGGCAGCCCCTTGAAGCTGCCGCAAAACGCCGTGCTGCTGGGGGTTCAGGGCGGGCTGTTCAAGATCGGCGACTACTGCTTCCACGACGGCGACCCGGATGCCAACCGTCGCCTGGTGCCCGGCACGCTCAAGCCGGTGAGCTGGGAGTCGCAGCCGCTGGGGCAGATGTTGATCACCTCGGACGGCACCGAAGCGCCGATCGAATTCGAACCTCGCGAAGTCTTGGCCAAAGTGCTGGAGCGTCTTCACCACAAAGGCATTCACCCGGTGGTGGCCTTCGAACTGGAGTTCTACCTGTTCGACAAAAAACTCGACAACGGCCTGCCGCAATTCGCCCGTGACCCGCTGGGCGATGACACCGACGACCAGCCCAACCTGCATATCGAACGGCTGTCGCGCTTCAGCGAGGTGCTGGACGATATGGCGCAGACCGCAAAGGACCAGGGCATCGACATCACGGTGATCACCGCCGAACTCGGCCCCGGTCAGTTCGAGATCAATTTCGGTCACCTAGACGACGGCCTGCGCGCCGCCGACTGGGCGGCCCTGTTCTGCCGCAGCACCCGCGGCGTGGCGCTGAAACACGGCTACCGCGCCAGTTTCATGGCCAAGCCTTACCTGCAATTTCCCGGCAGCGGCATGCATGTGCATGTCAGCCTGTATGACGGCGCGGGCAACAATGTGCTCGCGGCGCACCAGCAGCAACCGCTGCGCCACGCCGTGGCCGGTTGCCTGGAATTGTTGCCCCATTGCATGCCGATCTTCTCGCCCAACCACAACGCCTTCCGTCGCCTGGGCGGTACGGTCAACGCCGCGACCCGCGCCAGTTGGGGGTTTGAAGACCGCGATGCGTGCGTGCGCATCCCCGATTCCGACCCGCGCAACCTGAGGATCGAACATCGCCTGGCCAGTGCCGACGCCAACCCGTATCTGGTGCTGGCGGCGATCCTGGTCGGCCTTGAGCATGGCCTTGAAGCCAAGCGCGAACCTATCGCGCCACTGAACGAGGACCGCAGCAGCGGCACCGACTTTCCCGTGGAAATGCTCGATGCCGTGCGCGCCATGCAGCATCAGCCGGTATTGCGCGATAAGCTGGGCGCTGAATTTATCGACGTGTACTGCGAAAACAAACGCCAGGACCACCTGGCCTTTCAACAAGAGATCAACGCGCGGGAATACCGCTGGTTTCTCTAACCCTGGAATAACGATGACCGAACAAAGCGCCCCGGCCCTCAAGGAAATCTTCAACGTCGAACGCCTGCAACACATCGCCAGCGAAATGACGGCGGTGTACCCGGCGTTCGACGCTAAGGGGTTTCTCAAGCATGCCAAGGCCGGGCTGGCCGAGTTGTCGGTGATGCAGCGTATGGCGCGGGTCAGCGAAAGCCTGCACGCGGTGATCCCGCTGGACTATGCCCAGAGCCTCAAGCTGCTTTACGCCCTGGCACCGCGCCTGAACAGCGGGTTTGTCAGCCTATGCCTGCCGCACTATGTGGCGAGCTACGGCCTGGATGACTTCAAGCGCTCCATGGCCGCGCTCAAATACTTCACCACCTTTGGCTCGGCTGAATTCGCCATAAGACACTTCTTGCTCCACGACTTCGAACGCACTTTGGCGGTCATGCAAACGTGGTCGCTGGATGACAACGAACACGTGCGCCGCCTCGCCAGCGAAGGCTCGCGCCCGCGCCTGCCGTGGTCGTTTCGCCTGGCCGCGGTGCAGGCCAACCCCGAGCTGTGTGCGTCGATCCTCGACAACCTCAAGGCCGACAACAGCCTCTACGTACGCAAATCCGTGGCCAACCACCTCAATGACATCACCAAGGACCACCCGGATTGGGTACTCAGCCTGATCGAAGGCTGGAACCTGGATAACCCGCACACCGCCTGGATCGCCCGCCATGCGCTGCGCAGCCTGATCAAGCAGGGCAACACCCGCGCGCTGACCATCATGGGCGCCGGCGCCAAGGCCGAGGTGAAGCTCCATGACCTGAGCGTGACCCCGGCGGTGATCACCCTGGGCGAGCGGATCACCCTGTCGTTCAACCTGGAATCCACCGCTGCCACTGCGCAAAAGCTGGTGGTGGACTACGCCATCGACTACGTCAAAAGCGCCGGGCACAGCGCGGCCAAGGTGTTCAAGCTCAAGGCGTTTACGCTCGGCGCAGGTGAACAGCACAGCCTGCGCCGCGAGCAGCATATTCGCGCGTTGACCACGCGCAAGCACTATCCCGGCAGGCATACGGTGCATGTGTTGGTGAACGGGGAGCGATTGGGCAGTGCGCAATTCGAATTGCGCGATTAACCCGATGTCACCCACACCACAGATCACTGTGGGAGGGTTTTATCCGTTGGATTCGCCGAGCAACAGTGGCTGCTCTCGCGCGCACAACTCCACCACGTAATCCCACAACACCCGCAATCGCACCGACTTGTGCAGTTCCCGGCGCGAGCTGATCCAGTAACTGCGCTGGATCCCCTCCCCCGGCAGCAACGGCACCAGCTCCGGGTCGCCCGACGCCATGAAGCACGGCAACACCGCAATCCCCAAACCGGAGCGCGCGGCCTGGTGTTGGGCGATGACGCTGGTGCTGTGGAACACCACCTTGGGGTTACGGCAGAAACTGCTGAGGAACTTCAATTCCTGGCTGAACAGCAGGTCGTCGACGTAATCGATCCATGAATGGGCCGCGAGATCTTCGCGTTTTTCAATCGGAGGGGTTCGCGCCAGGTAGGCACGGCTGGCGTAGAGCGCCAGGCGGTAATCGGTGAGTTTGCGTGTAACCAGTTGACCGACGCTGGGGCGTTCGAGGTGAATGCTGATTTCCGCTTCGCGGTTGAGGATGCTGACGAAGCGCGGCACCGCCACCAGTTCCACTTCCAATCCGGGGTAGCGGTCGAACAGCCCGCCCATGCGCCCGGCGAGGAACATCACCCCTAACCCTTCGGCCACCCCGAGGCGGATCTTGCCCAGGGGCGCAGCGGAGTGGGTCAGTTCGTCTTCGGCCAGCAGCGCGACGTTTTCCATGGCTTCGGCGTGTTTGAGCAGGGCTTCGCCGGCAGGGGTCAGTTCGTAACCCTGGGCGTGCTGCACGAACAGCGCGGTGCCGAGGCTCTTCTCGATGGCTTCGATATGCCGGGCCACGGTGGCATGCGTGGTTTTCAGGCGCTGCGCGGCGGTGAGCAGGCGACCGCTGCGCTGCAACTCAAGAAAATACCGCAGGTCATTCCAGTCGAACATGTCGCCTCCATTGCATGAGCCCCAGGCAGCGCTGTTTAAAAACGCACAGCAGCTGGGTAAAAACTAACATTTTTAAGACGAAAACTAACAACTAGGATGGAGCCAATAAGAAAAACAAGCGAGACCTCAGATGCCCATTGCAGCTGCTGAATACGATTATGTGGTGGTAGGCGCCGGCCCCGCAGGCTGCCTGCTCGCCAATCGACTGTCCGCCAACCCTTCCCACCGCGTTCTGCTGCTCGAAGCCGGTGGCCGCGACAACTACCCCTGGATCCATATCCCCGTCGGCTACCTGTTCTGCATCGGTAACCCACGCACCGACTGGTGCTTCAAGACCGAAGCCCAGGAAGGCCTGCAAGGCCGTGCGCTGAGTTACCCACGGGGCAAGGTGCTCGGTGGCTGCTCCTCCATCAACGGCATGATCTACATGCGCGGCCAGGCCCAGGACTACGATGGCTGGGCGGCGGCAGGCAACGATGGCTGGGCCTGGAAAGACGTGCTGCCGCTGTTCAAGCAGAGCGAAAACCACTTTGCCGGCAGCTCGGAATTCCACAATGACGGCGGCGAATGGCGAGTCGAGCAGCAACGGCTGCATTGGCCGATCCTGGACGCCTTTCGGGACGCCGCAGCGCAAAGCGGCATTGCCACGATCAGCGACTTCAACCAGGGCGATAACGAAGGCTGCGGCTACTTCCAGGTCAACCAAAAGGCTGGAGTGCGCTGGAATGCGGCCAAGGCGTTTCTCAAACCGATCCGCCAGCGACCCAATCTCACCGTGCTGACCGAAGTCGAGGTGGACCGCGTGGTGCTGGAAAACGGCCGCGCCTCGGCCGTGATCGGGCGTCAAAACGGCCAGCAAGTGCGCTGGAAGGCGCGCAAGGAAATCGTGCTGTGCGCCGGCTCCGTGGGCTCGCCGGGCATCCTGCAACGCTCGGGGATCGGCCCGGCCAGCGTGCTCAAGCCGTTGGGCATCGATGTGCTGCATGAACTGCCGGGCGTCGGCGGCAACCTGCAGGATCATCTGCAATTGCGGCTGATCTACAAGCTGGAAAACGCCCGCACCCTGAACCAGATCGCCGGCACCGTATGGGGCAAGATGGGCATGGGCCTGCGCTACCTGTACGACCGCAGCGGCCCGCTGTCGATGGCGCCCAGCCAGCTCGGCGCGTTTGCCCGCTCGGGCCCGGAACAGACCTCGGCCAACCTTGAATATCACGTGCAGCCGCTGTCCCTGGAGCGCTTTGGCGAACCGCTGCACGGGTTCCCGGCGTTTACCGCCTCGGTCTGCGACCTGCGCCCGCAAAGCCGTGGTCGCATCGATATCCGCTCGGCCAACCCGGCGGATGCGCCGCTGATCCGGCCCAATTACCTCAGCCATCCGGAAGACTTGCGGGTGGCCGCCGACGCTATTCGCCTGACCCGACGCATCGTCGCCGCACCGGCCCTGAGCCAGTTCAAACCGGTGGAATACCTGCCCGGCGACGCGCTGCAAACCGAAGAGCAACTGCATGAAGCCGCCGCGCGTATCGGCACGACGATCTTCCATCCGGTCGGCACCTGCCGCATGGGCAGCGATAAAGACGCGGTGGTCGACGCCCAGTTGTGCGTGCATGGCGTGCCCGGCCTGCGTATCGCCGATGCCTCGGTCATGCCGCGCATTACCTCCGGCAATACCTGTTCACCCACGCTGATGATCGCGGAAAAAGCCGCGCAGCTGATCCTTTCGCCGAACACAAGGAGTCTCGCCCCGGAGAAAGAACTGGTTCATGCAATCTGAATAGCGGCGCCAACCCTGGCGCCGACAGTGGAACAACAATAAATAATCACTGTGAGGGCTTCCCGATGTCAGAACATGCTCAACCCCTGGGCTCGGCGACCAACGCGAGCACCGGTAACGAATCAAGAAAAGTCATCTTCGCCTCGTCCCTGGGGACGGTGTTCGAGTGGTATGACTTTTTCCTCTACGGCGCCCTGGCGGCGGTGATCAGCAAACAGTTCTTTGCCGGGGTCAACGACACCACGGCGTTTATCTTTGCCTTGATGGCCTTTGCGGCCGGCTTTGTGGTGCGGCCGTTCGGCGCGCTGGTGTTCGGCCGCCTGGGCGACATGATCGGGCGCAAGTACACCTTTCTGGTGACCATCATTTTGATGGGCGTGGCGACGTTTTGCGTCGGCCTGTTGCCGACCTACGCCAGCATCGGTATCGCGGCACCGATCATCCTGATCGTACTGCGCATGCTGCAAGGCCTGGCCTTGGGTGGTGAATACGGCGGCGCAGCCACTTATGTGGCCGAGCATGCACCGGCCGGCAAACGCGGCCTCAACACCAGCTGGATTCAATCCACCGCGACCCTCGGTTTGCTGCTGTCGTTGCTGGTGGTGCTGGCATGCCGGTACTTCACCGGCGATCAGTTCGAAGTCTGGGGCTGGCGTATTCCGTTCCTGTTTTCCATTGTGCTGCTGGGTATTTCCACCTGGATCCGCATGAGCCTGCACGAGTCGCCGGCATTCCTGAAAATGAAAGAGGAAGGTAAGGCCAGCAAGGCGCCGATCCGTGAGTCCTTCGGTAAATGGGAAAACCTCAAGGTGGTGCTGATCGCGCTGTTCAGCATCAACGGTGGGCAAGCGGTGACGTTCTACGCGTCGCAGTTCTATGTGCTGTTTTTCCTCACGCAGTTCCTGAAGATGGACCCGGCCCTGGCCAATATGCTGCTGATCATCAGCGTGGTGATTGGCGCGCCGTTCTTCGTCTTCTTTGGCTGGCTGTCGGACAAGGTCGGGCGCAAACCGGTGCTGATGCTCGGCCTGCTGCTGGCCACCGCGCTGTACTTCCCGATCTTCAAGGGCCTGGCGCACTACACCAACCCGGCGATGGACCAGGCCAGCCGCCAGGCACCGATCACCGTGCTGGCCGACCCGGCCACCTGTACCTTCCAGTTCGATCCGGTAGGCAAGGCGAAATTTGACAGCCCGTGCGACAAGGTCAAGACCTTCCTGGTCAAGCAAGGCCTGCCGTACAGCAGCGCCGCCGCCCCGGCCGGCAGCCCGGTGCAGGTCAGCGTGGGTGAAGTGCGCATCGACGGCTTCGACGAGGCCGCGCTGCGCGGTGCAGTGACCCTGGCCGGCTACCCGACTTCTGCGGATGTGGCCCAGGTCAACAAGGTCATGGTGGTAGTGCTGATCGTGGTGCTGATCCTGATCGCCGCCATGTGCTACGGCCCGCTGGCGGCACTGATGGTGGAGCTGTTTCCGACGCGTATTCGCTACACCTCGATGTCCCTGCCCTACCACATCGGTAACGGCTGGTTTGGCGGGTTCCTGCCGACCGTGTCGTTTGCGCTGGTGGTGTACACCGGGGATATCTTCTATGGCTTGTGGTACCCGGTGGTGGTGACGGGGGTGAGCCTGATTGTCGGATTGTTCTGCCTTAAAGAAACGCGGCATGTGGATCTCGACAACAATTAAACCGATCTCCTGAACACAGGAGATCCCTTGTGGGAGGGGGCTTGCTCCCGATAGCGGTGGTTCAGTCACAGCTGCGTTGACTGATATGGCGCTATCGGGAGCAATCCCCTTCCCACATTTATTCCGGCAACGCTTACACGAATTGCTGTACATCCATACAGATAACAGTTGCTCAAATCCCTCTGACTGAGCATCCTGCAAAGCATCAACCCGATCTGATGTGATGACCATGCGGCTGTACCTCTGTGAAAAACCCTCCCAGGCCAAGGACATTGCGGCCGTGCTCGGCGCCAGTCGCCGCGGCGACGGTTGCTGGTTGGGCAATGGGGTCACCGTCACCTGGTGCATCGGCCACCTGCTGGAAACCGCCCCGCCCGACGCCTACGACGCCAAATACAAACGCTGGGTACTGGCCGACCTGCCGATCGTCCCGGAAAAATGGAAGATGCTGGTCAAGCCCAAGACCGCCAGCCAGTTCAAGGCCGTCAAGCGCCTGCTGGGGGAAGCCCAGGAACTGGTGATTGCCACCGACGCCGACCGTGAGGGCGAGATGATCGCCCGCGAACTGGTCGAGCATTGCCGCTATCGCGGGCCGATCCAGCGGTTATGGCTGTCGGCACTGGACGATGCCTCCATCCGCAAGGCCCTGGCGGCACTCAAGCCAGGCGCCGAAACCTTCAGCCTGTACCACTCGGCCCTGGGCCGCTCCCGCGCCGACTGGCTGATCGGCATGAACATGAGTCGCCTGTTTACCCTGCTGGGACGTCAGTCGGGGTATCAGGGCGTGCTGCCGGTAGGCCGGGTGCAAACACCGACCTTGCGCCTGGTGGTGGACCGGGACCGCAGCATCGCCGACTTCGTACCCGTGGCTTACTGGGCCATTGATGTGGACCTGCGCCACCCATCCATGACGTTTACCGCACAATGGCGCGCGACCGAGGATGCCTGTGACGACCAGGGCCGCTGCCTTGACCCGCAGTTGGCCCGGGACGCTGCCGACGCCATGACCAACGCCGCCAGCGCGCGGCTGATCAAGCTGCGCACCGAACGCATGCGCGAGGTGGCGCCCCTGCCCTTCGACCTCGGCACCCTGCAGGAAATCTGCTCGAAGAAGCTCGGCCTCGGTGCCCAGGAAACCCTGGATATCGCCCAGTCCCTGTACGAAACCCACAAGGTCATCACCTACCCGCGCAGTGACTGTGGCTACTTGCCGTTGAGCCAGCACAGTGAGGCGCCGAAGATCCTCGCCGCATTGGGCCGTGCGGATGCGGCAGTCAATGAGTTGATGCCGCATATCGATCCCCTGCGCCGCTCACGGGCCTGGAACGATGCCAAGGTCAGCGCGCACCACGGCATCATTCCCACCGGCGCCGGCAAGGACGTTGGCCAACTCACCGGCAAGCACCGTGCGGTCTACACCCTGATTCGCGCGCGCTACCTGGCGCAGTTCCTGCCCAACCATGAATACGATCGCACCCAGGCGGACTTCGACTGTGCGGGCCAGGCGTTGCGCGCGGTGGGCAAAGTGGTGATCGAGCCGGGCTGGAAACGTGCCTTGCCCGAAGCCCTGGCACCGGCAAAGGGCCGCGAAGCACCGGCCCCCCAGGCCTTGCCGACACTGGTGCAAGGCCAGGATTACGCGGTGGCCAAGGTCAACCTCAAGGACCTGTGGACCCAACCGCCCAAGCCCTTTACCGAAGGTGACCTGATCAAGGCGATGAAAAACGTCGCCAAGCTGGTGGAAGACCCGCTGCTCAAGCAAAAGCTCAAGGACACCACCGGCATCGGCACCGAGGCCACCCGCGCCGGGATTATCCAGGGCCTGCTCGACCGCGGTTACCTGGTGAAGAACGGCAAGGCGCTGTCGGCGACCCCGGCAGCCTTCAGCCTGATCGACGCGGTGCCCCGTGCCATCGCCGACCCTGGCACCACCGCGATCTGGGAGCAGGCGCTGGACATGGTGCAAAGCGGCGAGATGAGCCTGGAAGAATTCGTTGCCAAGCAGGCGGCGTGGATGAGCAAGCAAGTGGCGCGTTGCAACGGCATGCGCATGACCATCACCGGGCCGGCCAGCCCGGCGGGTCGAGGTGCTGCGCCGTGGAAAAAGAAACGCAAGGCCGCCCCCCGCAAGGCAGCCGGCACGACCAAACGCGCCAAAAAGCCGGCGAATGCAGGATGAAAAGTGAAAAAAACCCTGTGAATGACGTTTTTCGACGGGTTTAACGCCGCTTTGGTCCTTGCAGCGCCGCAGCCCGTCTAGGATTCTGTAGGGAACTTGCTGACTTCCTAACAACAACACCGGAGTGGCCGCCATGAAGACCGTTGCACAATTGCTCAAAGCCAAGGACCAGAAAAACCAGGACGTTCACACCATCCAATGGGACCACACTGTGTTTGAAGCGCTGGTCCGGATGTCGGAGAAAAACGTCGGGGCCTTGCCGGTGGTCAAGGAAGGCGCGGTCGTGGGGATCATCAGCGAACGCGATTACGCACGCAAAATCATGCTCAAGGGGCTGTCGTCGGTCACCACAAAGGTCCACGAGGTGATGAGTTCCCCTGTTATCACCGTCGATACCCACAAAAGTGTCGAAGAGTGCATGAACATCATGACCGACAGCCACCTGCGCCACCTGCCCGTGGTCGAAGACGGCAAGCTGCTTGGCCTGCTGTCCATCGGTGACCTGGTCAAGGAAGCCATTGCCGAACAGGCTGACCTGATCAGGCAGTTGGAGCAGTACATCCGCGGCGAATAGGAGACACCATGCTCGACACGCTGGAACATCAGGAAGATCACCTCGATACCCTGCACCGCGCCATGGCCGAACGGCGCTTCCTGGTGTTGACCGGTGCAGGCATCAGCACGTCGTCGGGGATCCCCGACTACCGCGACAGCGAAGGCGTGCGCCGGGGCAAGGCGCCGATGATGTATCAGGAATTCCTCGCCACCGCGCAGGCGCGGCGCCGCTATTGGGCACGGGCGATGCTGGGCTGGCCGAGGGTACGTATCGCGCAGCCGAACAATGCTCACCGGGCACTGGCGACCCTGCAACAGCGCCAGCACATCACCGGCCTGATCACGCAGAACGTCGACACCCTGCATGACCAGGCCGGCAGCCACGATGTGATCGAACTACACGGCAGCCTGCACCGGGTACTGTGCCTGGATTGCCAGCTGCACAGCACGCGCGATGTGATCCAGCGGCAGATGGAAGTCGATAACCCGTACCTGGCGCAAGTCCATGCGGTACAGGCACCTGATGGTGACACCTTGCTCGACCCCGCGTTTGAAGAGCGCTTCCAGGTCCCCCGCTGCCCCCATTGCGAGGGTGAACGACTGAAGCCGGACGTGGTGTTTTTTGGCGAGAACGTCGCGCCAGCGACGGCTGCCAGGGCGATGGCGGCGGTAGCGCATGCCGATGGGTTGCTGGTGGTGGGTTCGTCGCTGATGGCTTACTCCGCATTTCGCCTGTGCAAGGCGATGGTCGAACAGGGCAAGCCGGTGATCGCCATCAACTTGGGCAAGACCCGGGGTGATGAGTTGTTGCAGGTAAAGATCGAAACCTCGTGCGAGCAGCTTCTGCCCTTGCTGGCAGACCGCCTGCAGTCAACTCCTCCTCAGCCATAGCGACCGTCCAGCGCAAAAAATGACGCTCAAGTCACGCACCTGCCGTATCTCCCCATACCCACGGCGAATTATGTAGTGATCAAAAATAATCACTACATAACCGTTGACGTAACCTTTTTGTCCTTGCATGATCTAGACGTCTCCCGGATCGGGAGCGTTGGTAACAAGCGTTTTGAACAAGCTCGTCTGACCGCCGAGCTGTTTTTTCCGGATGTGCACTGCCCACAAGGCAGATTGATGAAGCTGACCGGCCCGCAAGGATCGGTACAAGGCGCTCAAACGCGACTTGTCTTCGTTATGAAACCATTGCGTAGCAGTTCATCAGCAAGACTACATGCATCAGGTTCAAGACCCTGCCCGTATTCGGCAGACCGTCACTGACGCCCGGTTTTCCAAGCCGGAGACAACTAAGCAGTTTTAACGGAATCAACTGATAGATCGCCAACTGGTCAAGGGGCTTACACATGAATCTGAACAACCAACCAACTATCGATGAATTGGCTGAGATGTTCGCAGCGCAGAAAGACACACTCGACGACCATATCCTGTGGATTGGCAAATCGGGCGAAGTGCAAATTGACTGCCTGGCGCCCCATACCGAAGAAGCCGAGTTCGACCGCAATAACCGTGAACTGGCGGCGCGCCTGAAGATGTACCGCCGTGGCCAGGGTTATGTCGGTAAGAAAGCCGCGGCCGATCGCAACTTTATCGAGCAAGTGTTCCACACACTTAATACCGAATGGCAGAACCTCAAAGGCCAATCGCAAGTTAAAGTGATTGATAGATACTGCTGATAACAGTGCACCTTTAAATTTAAGCCCGTTCGTTTATTCGAGCGGGCTTTTTAATACCTGTTTTATAACACCGCCGGGAACCTGCCCTTCCCCGCCTCATCCCGAAAAATATCAAACAACACCTGCGCCGCCGCCGACAGTTCATGCCCGGGCTTGGTCAACACGCCAATCGGCCGCTCGATCACCGGATCGGTCAAGGTGATGCAGTGCGCCCCCGCCTCCTGCATCTGCTGCGCACACAAGGCCGGTACGGCGCTGACCCCCAGGCCGCTGGCGACCATCTTGCCCACGGTTGCCAATTGATGGCTTTCCAACGCCACCGGCAACTTCATCTTCAAGGCCCCCAGATGCTCTTCCAGCATCACCCGCACCGTGGAAGGCCGCTGTAACGTGATGAACGGGTGCTCCAGCAAGGTTTTCCAGTCGACCTCGGCACACTGCGCCAGCCGTGAATCACCGGGCACCACCGCAATGAAACGGTCCAGGTACAACGGCGTAAAGGCCAGCGACGAACCCTCCGAGGGTTCAAACGCCACGCCCAGTTCCACATGGCGGTCGCGAACCATCTCCAGCACTTGCTCATTGATCAAGTCATGCACCGTCACGTTCACCTGGGGGTAACGCGCGCGGAATATCTTCAGGATCGGCGGCAGCAGGTTGCCGGCAAACGACGGCATCGCCGCCACGGTGACCCGCCCGCGTTGCAGGGTGAACAGCTGACGCAGTTCGTCCTCGGCATTGTCCCAATCGGCCATCAGCCGACGGGCCAGCGGCAGCAGGGATTCGCCCTCGGGCGTGAGGGCCACATTGCGCGTATTACGGCTGAACAAGCGCCCGCCCAGCCCTTCTTCCAAGCCCTTGATGGTCAGGCTCAGCGCCGATTGAGAAAGGTGCAGACGCTCACAGGCAGCGGCAAAACTCAGGCTTTGGGCCACGGCAAGAAAGGCACGCATCTGTTTAACGGTCATGGCGCTACTCCGGGCGGCGGGTCGACTATGCTGTTTTCTAAATCAATCAACCTTAAAAAACAACTTAACAAATCAATCCGCCGGCGCAACACTCGATCCATTGGCTGGCCCACAAACAATAAAAGAGGTGCATATGGCAGGTTTCGATAAACGCGTGGCGTCCTACGAAGAAGCACTGGCAGGCCTGGAAGACGGCATGACCGTGCTCGCCGGTGGTTTCGGCCTGTGCGGAATTCCGGAAAACCTCATCGCCGAGATCAAGCGCAAAGGCACCCGTGACCTCACCGTGGTTTCCAATAACTGCGGCGTCGATGGTTTTGGCCTCGGCGTGCTGCTGGAAGAAAAGCAGATCAGCAAGGTGATCGCCTCCTACGTCGGTGAAAACGCCCTGTTCGAGAAGCAATTGCTCAGCGGCGAAATCGAAGTGGTGCTGACCCCCCAAGGCACCCTGGCGGAAAAAATGCGCGCAGGCGGCGCCGGTATCCCGGCCTTCTTCACCGCCACCGGCGTCGGCACCCCGGTCGCCGAAGGCAAGGAAACCCGCGAATTCAACGGTCGACCGTACCTGATGGAAGAATCCATTACCGGCGACTTCGCCATCGTCAAAGGCTGGAAAGCCGACCACTTCGGCAACGTCATCTATCGCCACACCGCCCAGAACTTCAACCCGCTGGCCGCCACCGCCGGCAAGATCACCGTGGTCGAAGTCGAGGAAATCGTCGAACCGGGCGAGCTGGACCCGGCGCAGATCCACACCCCTGGCATCTACGTCGACCGGATCATCTGCGGCACGTTCGAGAAGCGCATCGAACAGCGCACCGTGCGCAAATAATCCGCCCCCAGCCCGAACAATAAGGACTCCTAAAATGGCTCTTACCCGCGAACAAATGGCTCAACGCGTCGCCCGCGAAATGCAGGATGGTTTCTACGTCAACCTGGGCATCGGCATTCCGACCCTGGTGGCCAACTACATTCCCGAAGGCATGGAAGTGATGCTGCAATCGGAAAACGGCCTGCTGGGCATGGGCCCGTTTCCTACCGAAGACACCATCGATGCCGACATGATCAACGCCGGCAAGCAAACCGTGACGGCGCGCATCGGCGCCTCGATCTTCTCCTCCGCCGAATCCTTCGCGATGATTCGCGGCGGCCACGTCGACCTCACCGTACTCGGTGCCTTTGAAGTGGACGTACACGGCAACATCGCCTCGTGGATGATCCCCGGCAAACTGGTCAAGGGCATGGGCGGCGCCATGGACCTGGTGGCCGGTGCGGAAAACATCATCGTGATCATGACCCACGCCTCCAAGGACGGTGAGTCCAAGTTGCTCAGCCAATGCAGCCTGCCGCTGACCGGAGCCAACTGCATCAAGCGTGTGCTGACGGACCTGGCGTACCTGGAAATCGAAAATGGCGCTTTTGTCCTCAAGGAACGCGCACCTGGCGTCAGCGTTGAAGAGATTGTGAGCAAGACCGCCGGTAAACTGATCGTCCCGGACCACGTTCCAGAAATGCACTTCCAGTGAGGACAGATTCCATGCAAGACGTCGTGATTGTTGCTGCCACCCGCACCGCCGTGGGCAGCTTTCAAGGTTCGCTGGCAAGCATTCCGGCACCGGAGCTGGGCGCCGCCGTGATCCGTCGCCTGCTGGAGCAAACCGGTCTGGACCCGGCCGAAGTGGATGAAGTCATCCTCGGCCAGGTACTCACCGCGGGTTCCGGCCAGAACCCTGCACGCCAGGCCTCGATCCTCGCCGGCCTGCCCCACGCCGTGCCGAGCCTGACCCTCAACAAGGTCTGCGGCTCAGGCCTGAAAGCCCTGCACCTGGGCGCCCAGGCCATCCGTTGCGGTGACGCCGAGGTCATCATCGCCGGCGGCATGGAGAACATGAGCCTGGCACCCTACGTACTGCCTGCTGCGCGCACGGGCTTGCGCATGGGCCATGCCAAGATGATCGACAGCATGATCACCGACGGCCTCTGGGATGCATTCAACGACTACCACATGGGCATCACCGCCGAGAACCTCGTGGACAAATACGGCATCAGTCGTGAAGCCCAGGATGCTTTCGCCGCCGCCTCCCAGCAAAAAGCCACCGCCGCTATCGAAGCGGGCAGGTTTGTCGACGAGATCACACCCATCCTGATTCCCCAGCGCAAGGGCGACCCGATTGCCTTCGCCGTGGATGAGCAGCCTCGCGCCGGCACCACCGCCGAATCCCTGGCCAAGCTCAAGCCTGCGTTCAAGAAAGACGGCAGCGTCACCGCCGGCAACGCCTCCAGCCTGAATGACGGCGCCGCTGCGGTGCTGCTGATGAGTGCCGACAAGGCCAAGGCCCTGGGCTTGCCGGTATTGGCGCGTATCGCCAGCTACGCCAACGCGGGTGTCGATCCGGCGATCATGGGCATCGGCCCGGTCTCGGCCACCCGCCGCTGCCTGGACAAAGCCGGTTGGAGCCTGGGCGACCTGGACCTGATCGAAGCCAACGAAGCCTTTGCCGCGCAATCCCTGGCGGTAGGTAAAGAGCTGGAGTGGGATGCGGACAAGGTCAACGTCAACGGCGGCGCCATCGCCATCGGCCACCCCATCGGCGCCTCAGGCTGCCGCGTGCTGGTCACCCTGCTGCACGAAATGATCAAGCGCGATGCCAGGAAAGGCCTGGCGACCCTGTGCATCGGTGGCGGCCAAGGCGTAGCCCTCGCCCTCGAACGCCACTGATAAAAGAGCAACACGGAAAAGGCCCGGCTCCACGAAAAGCCAGGCCTTTTCTTTATGCGGTTTCCCTGAAGAAACACAGCCCCCTCCCACATCAGATCTTCATTACCTGTCAGCTTGAGGCACGGCAAACACCGCATTCGCCCGCGCCACCACCTTCTCCGCCACCTGCAGGCTCACCGTGGCAAACGCCATCTGTCGCCCTCGCTTGTGATGTTCCAAGCGCACCGTAATCCACTCCCCCACCTGCACCGTCCCCAGGTAATCCACGGTCATGCTCGCCGTAATCAACGGCAACGGCGGCTCACTGGAAAACGCCATGGCATAGCCCATGCCGACATCCGCCAGGGTCGCCAACACCCCGCCGTGCACAGTCCCACGCCCATTGGCATGGCGATTGTCGGCGCGCAGGCCGATCTCCAGTTGCAGGCCGTCACCTCGGCAATACGCCGGCCCAAGCAAATCCAGCAACGGGCTGCTGCGCGGCAGCGGGACAAAACCTTCGGGCACGGCGTGAGCAATCATGGCGAGTCTTCCTTGGGGGGCGGATTTGAGATGTACGCCACACGCCCAACGGCAGCCATCACCATCAGCCCTGCAAATCTTGCACGATACTTTGCGTTAATTCGCCGGACCCGCTTTAATCGCCGCCAATGTCCCCCGCACACCTCAAGGAACTGCAATGCGCCATCCGGACGGCAACCTTCAATCGCTTCGCGCGCCCCTGCTGATCCTGCTGGCCGGTCTGGCCCTGGTCGGCTGCTCACCCAAGGACCACTCCCGCGCCACGGTGATCAATGGCGAACAAGGCCGGGCCGGCGCGCAACTGGCCTATGAGCACGAACTGACCCTGGCCCTGCCCGGCGCCCTGCTCGCGCCGCGCATGCAGGCGACCCGCGAGGCTTGTGAATCGGCGCGGTTTGGCGCGTGCAATATCCTTGGCATCACCGAGGACAGCAACGGCGGCGAGATCATCCTGCGGATCGCGCCCACCGGCGTCGAACCAATGGTCGCCATGGCCGCTGAAGGCGGCAAACTCGGCCAGCGCATCACCACCGCCGAAGACCTGGCCGACGCGGTCGCCGATGTACGCCGCCGCCAGGATCGCCTGCAAGCCCAGCAACAGCGCCTCGATGAACTGGCCAAGCGCAAGGACATCAGCGTCAGCGACCTGATCGCCTTGAGCAAGGAGCAGGCGGGCATTGAAAACGAACTGCAGGAGCTCGCCCAGGTTGCCGCCGGCCAGCAGCGTCGCCTGGATACCAACCGCGTCACCCTCAACTTCCGCTCTTCCGACGGCGCCAACCAACCGTCACGCTTCAGCCGGATGTTCAGCAACCTGGGCACTAACCTGGTGGACGGCACCGCAGACGCCCTGGAGCGCGCAAGCTATGTGCTGCCGTTCGTGATCCTGGCGTTTCCGGTGGTGTGGTTGTGGGTGTGGCTGTGGCGCAAATTTGTCAGGCGCCGCAGCTGATCAGCGCTTCATGCAGCGCTGGTACCGCTCATCTACGCGCTTGGCAAACCACGCCGTGGTCAGGTTGCGGGTGATCTTCGGGCTTTTGAGCACGATGCCCGGCAGGATCGCACGGGGCAGCGGCTTGCCGGCGGCCTTATCGGCCAGCGCAAACACGCGTTTGTAGAGGGTGGTGTCTTCAAAATCCAGCTGCTCGCCCTGTTCCAGCTGGCTGCGAATGCTGGGGTTGCGCATGTCCAGCTTCGCACCCAATGAGCGCACCGCCAGTTCGGTGGTACCGGGCAGCAATGAGCCGTAGCGAATCAGATCCCCATCCAGCGCCAACTCAGTGCCCGACGCGCGGCTGACCGCCGCCTGGAACGCCGCATTACGGCTGGCGTACCACCCCGCATTGAAGTCGGCAAAACGGTACAGCGGCTGTTCATAGCTCACCGGGTAACCAAGCAAATGGGCGATACCGAAGTACATGCCGCCGCGCCGGGTGAAGACTTCCCGACGAATCGTGCCATCCACCGTGTAGGGATAACCCCGCGCCTGTTTCTGCGCGAAGTCGATACTGACCTGCATGGGGCCGGCGGTGTGCACCGGGTTGAAGCCGCCAAACAGGGTGTTGCCCAGGGGCACCATGCTGATGAAGTCATCGAAGATGCCGCTCAGGTCCTTCTCCGTGCGCGCGGCATTCAAGCGGTCGGCGTAGGACTTGCCGGTGGGCGAGCGCAGTTGCAGGGCGCTGCGCACCACAAACGCCGGTACATGCACCTTGGCGGCACGGCGCAGGATTTCATCCTGGGCGATCTTGCCCATGTTGGGTACGGGCGGGTCGACCTGAAAGGTGGATTCCTGCTCGGTTACCGCCAATACGGCACAGATATTCTCGGTACTGGGGTAGATCTTTTGAGTATCAAAGGCGGTGTAGATGTCCTGGGCCCAGCCGTTGCGGTCTGGAACCTTAGCCGGGAGCAGGCGCACGATCTCGGCCTTCACCTCGGCTTCGCTGCGCTCTGGTTGCTGCGGGCCGCGTGACGTGGAACAGCCGGCCAGCACCAGCAAGGAGGCAAGGCAGAGGATCAGGCAGCGTGGGGACATGGGGCTTCCTTGAGGACGATGGGCCAGGCGTTGCGGATATGGACCGGTAAGTCTAACGCGGGTTCGCCAACTCGCCTTCTCGCCAACCCAGGCCGAACGTGACAGGATCTGTCATCCCTCATTCGTACACGGAGTTTGAATGCCATGCTCAGCCTGAACTTCCTCGTCACCTGCCTGATTGTCGTACTGATCCCCGGTACCGGCGTGATCTTTACCGTGTCCACGGGCCTCACCGCCGGCAAGCGCGCCAGTGTGTTCGCCGCGCTGGGTTGTACGGCCGGTATCCTCCCGCATCTGCTGGCATCCGTGCTCGGCCTTTCCGCACTGCTGCATACCAGCGCGCTGGCCTTCGAAGTCCTGAAATACGCTGGCGTCGCCTATCTGTTGTATCTGGCGTATGCCACCTGGCGTGATCGCTCGGCCTTCGCCATGAATGACGCACCGACAGTCGCCACCGCGCGCAGTTTGATGCTGCGCGGCTTCCTGCTGAATATTCTCAACCCCAAGCTGACCATTTTCTTCCTGGCTTTCCTGCCCCAGTTCGTGGCGCCAGGCAGCACGGCACCTGCCGTGCAAATGCTGGTGCTGAGCGCGGTGTTCATGGCGATGACGTTCGCGGTGTTTGTGATCTACGGCTTGCTGGCCAACGGGTTTCGCCGCGCGGTGATCGAGTCGCCACGGGTGCAGAACTGGCTGCGCCGCAGTTTTGCGGCGGCGTTTGCGGGGCTGGGGTTGAACCTGGCGTTTGCACAGCGCTGAAGGCTTTTGATAGGACGATAGCCGCTGAAAGATCCCACGTAACGGCAAGATAAGCTCTACAGTCCCAGCCTGAAAACCTCTGCAAAGTCCCTCGCCTGAATACACAGTGCGAGGGATTGCAGATGGTTGTTTTCGTTAAAGCCCTGGTTCATGGGGCTGCGTCTTGAACCCGGCCATTGGCAGGCTGGCCCTGACCCCGATGGATGTGAAAACGGTCGACGTTGAAAGCGTCTTCCGTGACTTTCGCGAATGCCTGAATACGTTCGATGACTGGGCGCAAAGCTTCTGGAGCTTCTCGGCACTGGAGGTCGAGCAGGTCTTCAAGGTCGGCGATGAGGTGGCGCTGGTCGCGCCGATCAATCGCTCAATCACCCCCAGCAGCACCGTCGCCACGTGCTCCGCCAATGGCACCCTGACCCTGGTGCATATGTTCCAGAGCACGCGGTCCGTGCCCATTGGCAACACGCCGGTGATGCTGCAACGCGTCGATCCCAATGGCGGCCCGTTGGGCGAGCCGATCCACAAGACCATCGGCCCCAGCGGTATCCTCGAAATCACCGAGTGTGATCGCAACCAGCAGTACCGAATCAGTTTCTACCCCAACGTTTCCAAGGATCACGTCAAGGCGCTGTATGGGTCTTATCAGTCGGTGATCCTGGGGTTGGAGGCTCGCCTGCGTGAAGAGTGGGCCGGAACTTTCCAGGATCAGTGGAAAGACTATGCCGAAGCCAAGCCGCTCGATCGGCGCCGAATGCTGGAAGCAGCGTTTTTCAGCGGCCTTGGAAAAGCCCTCTTCAATGTGTGGGACAACGTTACGCAGCTGTATGACTTGCTGGCGGACCTCAAAGCCAACAGCGAAAAGCTGCTGGCCTACATCTCCCAGGCCGAACTCGATGAACTGTTGAAGCTCGGCAAAGACACCATTGCCAACGGTTTGCTGGTGCTCAGCGATGAGCCGCTGCTGTTTATCTACGTGTCGGCCATGGTCAGTTGGATGCGCATGCTGCCGCCGCCGCAGATGACTGAACTGTGGGGTGAGATCACTGGCGAGGTCCTGATCAATCTGCTGTTGATTCGTGTATTGGGTGCGATGGGGGTGGCGGCGCGGCTGGGCCCCCAGGTACTGAGCGCGATTAAATCCAAGCGCGCGCGGGAGTTGTTGGAGTTGCTGGCCAAGCAGCTTGTAGAGCCGGGGTTGGAGCCGCATGTCGAAGCGGTGAAGCCTTTGCTGCTCGGTGGCCCGGCGACAGCGATCAAGACCGTACCGGTTGCGCCATTGAAGGCTGGGGATCAGTTGGTTTCCAACCCGGTACCGGCGGTTCGTAACAAGACACAGCAGACCGTGTTGGTCAGGCAGGAGCCTGTCGATGATGTGCCTGTTGTATCGACGAATCCGAAGGGCGATGCGGCGGCCTCTTCGGATAAGACCGTCACCAACGGCTGCCCCGTGTCGATGGTTACCGGGGAGGAACTGCTGACCCTGACCGATGGCACGTTGGACGGGATTTTGCCGTTTGAGTGGACGCGGTTGTATCGCACCAGTGCGATGGAAGTGGATTGCGGGTTGGGGTTTGGCTGGAGTCATTCGCTGGCGCATCGGCTTGTGGTGTCGGGCGATTCGGTGGTGTGGACGGACCATGAGAATCGCATGACTTCGTTTCCATTGCCGACCGTTGCTCGCCCGGCGATCACCAATAGCTTGGCCGAAGCGGCGATCTATTTGGGCGCTTCGCCGGATGAGTTGGTGTTGTCCCAGGCGTCGCGGTTTTATCACTTTCGCGACGGTGTGTTGGTCTCCATCAGTGATGCGTATGACAACCGGCTACGGATTACTCGGGATTTTCTTGGGCGCATCGAGCGGTTGGATAACGGTGTGGGGCGTGCGCTGTTTCTGCGCTATGCGTTCGGCCACATCGTGGCGGTGGACTATCAGGTTCAGCGCGCCAAGGGGTATGAACCCTTCGAGTGGGTGACCGAGCAGAACGTTGTTTCCTACGCATACGACAACGCTGGCCGGCTGGTTTCGGCGACCAATGCAGTAGGCGAAAGCGAGGTTTATCGCTACGACGATCAGCACGTGATTCTTGAGCGGAGCTTGGCCGGTGGGGCGAGTTTCTTCTGGGAATGGGAACGGGCTGGCAAGGCTGCGCGATGTGTCCGGCATTGGGCCAGTTTTTCGCAGATGGATACGCGGTATGCCTGGGGGGATGACGGCCGCGTCACGGTGCACAACGCCGATGGCAGTCAGGAAGTGTACGTCCATGACGACCGGGCGCGGCTGGTGCAGCGGATTG
>NZ_JANUEN010000008.1:0-348007 GCF_024809815.1 Pseudomonas sp. BIGb0381 | reverse complement strand
CGGCTCCCCCCCGTTTCCCGGTTCCCCCGGCGGGCGTGGGCTCCGACTCACCACTCGTACTCGGCCCCCCCTCCCGCCGCCCCCCCCCCCCCCGCGCCCCCCCCCCCACCCCCCCCCCCCCCCCCCCCCCCCCTCCCACATTGAATTGTTGTGATTTGAAGATATTCATTATTGAGAACCAACCCTTGGCCCACCCCGCCCAACGCCGCTGGTACCTGCCGGTCTTCACCGTCGCCGCCCTGGTGCTGCTGCCGTTGAGCGTACTGTTGCTGTCCTGGCAAAGCATCGACGCGCAAATCTGGTCCCACCTCTGGGAAACCCAGATGCCCCGCCTGCTGGGCAACACCCTGACCTTGGTGCTGGGGGTCGGCGTCGGTGTAACCCTGTTGGGCGTAAGCCTGGCCTGGCT
Source organism: Pseudomonas sp. BIGb0381 (assembly GCF_024809815.1). Lineage (NCBI taxonomy): Bacteria > Pseudomonadati > Pseudomonadota > Gammaproteobacteria > Pseudomonadales > Pseudomonadaceae > Pseudomonas > Pseudomonas sp. BIGb0381. Next base: position 347,598 of record NZ_JANUEN010000008.1, on the reverse strand, counting down.
CACCAGCCTCTGCGAATTCCCCGGCCGGCGCTGGCTTGACTGGGCGTTGATGCTGCCCTTTGCCATTCCCGCCTATGTGCTGGCCTTCGTGTTTGTCGGCCTGTTGGATTTTTCTGGCCCCGTGCAGACCCTGCTGCGTGAATGGTTCGGTACCGGCTTGCGCCTGCCACGGGTGCGCTCCACCAGCGGCGTGATCATCGTGCTGGTGCTGGTGTTCTATCCCTATGTGTACCTGCTGGCGCGCAGCGCATTCCTCGCCCAGGGCAAGGGCTTGATGGAGGCGGCGCGGGTGCTGGGGCAGTCACCCTTGCGGGCGTTCTGGCATGTGGCCCTGCCCATGGCGCGGCCGGCGATAGGGGCCGGGGTAGCGTTGGCACTGATGGAGACCCTGGCGGACTTCGGTGCGGTTTCGGTGTTCAACTTCGATACCTTCACCACCGCCATCTATAAGACCTGGTACGGCTTTTTCAGCCTGTCCAGCGCGGCCCAACTGGCCAGCCTGTTACTGCTGGTGGTGATGCTGGTTCTGTACGGCGAGCGGCGTGCCCGGGGCGCCAGCCGGTCCAGCAACGAGCGTCCCCGGGGTAAGGCGCTGTACCACTTGAAGGGGATCAAAGCGGTAGCGGCCAGTGGGTGGTGTGGCCTGGTGTTCGCCTGCGCCTTTGTCATCCCGGTGCTGCAACTGGTGGCCTGGTTCTGGCAGCGTGGACGGTTCGATCTGGATGAGCGCTATTCGGGCCTGATCGTCCACACTCTTTACCTGGGCGGCATTGCGGCGCTGATCACGGTCAGCGTGGCGCTGGTAATGGCCTTCGCCAACCGTCTGGCGCCGACCCGGACGATTCGCTCCGGTATCAGCCTGGCCAATGTCGGCTATGCCTTGCCGGGCTCGGTGCTGGCGGTGTCGATCATGCTGGCGTTCAGTTACCTGGACCGTGAGCTGGTGGTGCCGCTGTCCGGCTGGCTCGGAGGGGCGGGCAAGCCATTGTTGCTGGGCAGTCTGTCGGCGCTGGTGCTGGCGTATCTGGTGCGCTTTCTGGCGGTGGCCTACGGGCCGTTGGAAAACAGCCTGGCGCGCATCCGCCCTTCGTTGCCGGAAGTTGCGCGTAGTTTGGGCGTGAGTGGGCCGCGACTGTTTTGCAAAGTGTATCTACCGCTGTTGCTACCCGGCACCCTGAGTGCAGCACTGCTGGTGTTCGTAGACGTGCTCAAGGAAATGCCCGCGACCCTGCTGATGCGCCCGTTCGGCTGGGACACCCTGGCGGTGCGGATCTTTGAAATGACCAGCGAAGGCGAGTGGGCGCGGGCTTCTCTGCCAGCGTTGACACTGGTGCTGGTGGGGCTGCTGCCGGTCATCGGGCTGATCCGACGCTCCGCCCGCCCCATCGGTTAGGTGCCAGTCCTACGGCTTGCGGCTACAATGCGCGGCATTCGGTGCGCTCCGTCCTTCGGATCGAGTCGCTGTACGTCGCCGCAGGCCTTGTAATTCAAGGTGTCCGGCACGGGCAACGGCCTGCGCACCTTCGCCAAGCCCGGAAGGAGAAACCCATGGGACAGCGTACGCCTCTGTATGACCTGCATCTCGCCCTCGGCGCGAAAATGGTCGATTTTGGCGGTTGGGATATGCCTTTGCATTACGGCTCGCAAGTTGAGGAGCACCATCAGGTGCGGCGCGACTGCGGGGTGTTCGATGTATCTCATATGACCGTGATCGATATCACCGGCCCCCAGGCCAAGGAATGGCTCCAGTACCTGCTGGCCAATGATGTCGAGCGTTTGCACGGCTGTGGCCGTGCGTTGTACAGCGCCATGCTCAACGAGCAGGGTGGCGTGGTAGACGACATGATTGTCTACCGCACCGAGGCCGGGTACCGGCTGGTGGTCAACGCCGCCACCCGAGACCAGGACATGGCCTGGATCCAGGCGCAACTTGGCAGCTATCAAGTGCAACTGCATGAGCGGCCCGAGTTGGCCATGCTCGCCATTCAAGGTCCCCACGCCCGGCAGAAGATTGCCGAGTTGGTCACCCAGTCTCGCGGCACCCTGATCCACCAACTCAAGCCCTTTGAAGGGCATGCCGACGGTGATTGGTTTATCGCGCGCACGGGTTACACCGGCGAAGACGGCCTGGAAATTGTCCTGCCTGCCGATCAGGCGCCTGGATTTTTCAACGACCTGGTAGGTGCGGGTATTTCACCTATAGGCCTCGGCGCGCGGGATACCCTGCGGCTGGAAGCCGGCATGAACCTGTATGGCCAGGACATCCACCAGAACGTTTCGCCCCTGGCGGCCAACATGGCCTGGAGCATTGCCTGGGAACCTGCCGAGCGCAATTTCATCGGGCGTGCGGCGCTGGAAGCAGAGCTGGCCGCCGGTGTGCAATTCAAACTGGTCGGGCTGGTACTGGAAGAACGTGGGGTTTTACGCGCTCACCAGGTGGTTCGTATCGCCAATGTTGGCGAAGGGGAGATCACCAGTGGTAGTTTCTCACCTACGCTGAGCAAATCCATTGCCCTGGCGCGTGTACCGACGGCGACTGCCGATCGGGCCGAAGTGGAAATCCGCGGTAAGTGGTACCCGGTTCGAGTGGTCAAACCGACCTTCGTGCGTCATGGCAAAACCTTGATCTAACTATTTCCGGCAGGCCAATGGCTGCTGACATTTCTTCTTGAGGACACAGACTATGAGCGATATCCCTGCCGACCTGCGTTTTGCCGAAAGTCACGAATGGGCGCGTCTGGAAGCTGACGGTACTGTCACCGTCGGGATCTCCGACCATGCACAGGAAGCTCTGGGTGATGTGGTGTTTGTTGAGTTGGCCGAAGTTGGCGCTACGTTTGAAGCCGAAGGCCAGGCGGGTGTGGTTGAGTCGGTGAAGGCCGCTTCGGATATCTACGCCCCGGTTGCCGGCGAAGTGATTGCCGTCAACGAAGAGCTGAGTGGTAGCCCTGAGTTGCTGAACTCCGACCCTTACGGCGCGTGGATCTTCAAGCTCAAGCCAAGCAACCCGGCTGATCTGGAAAAACTGCTGGATGCGGCTGGCTACAAAGCCGCCATCGGCGAGTAACCGCAAGACCCCTGTGGGAGGGAGCAAGCTCCCTCCCACATTCAATCGTCGGGAGCCGTGAGTGTTCAGTTCGCTTTCAGGACTGCCTTTACCGCCGCCACCGACCGCTCCACATCTGCCTCTGTCATTGCCGTAAACATCGGCAACGACACGATCAAACGTCCAACCTTTTCCGCTACCGGGAACATACCTTCCTTGAATCCCTGTGCCCGATAAAGGCTCAGCAGGTGAATAGGCGGGTAGTGATAGCCAATGCCAACACCCTGTGCCTGCATTTTCTCCATGAAGGTCGCGCGGGCGGGCAGGCCGTCCTGGCGCTCCGGCAGCACTAACTGGAACAGGTGCCAGTTGCTGTTTTCGAAGTCGGCCAGCGGCAGTTGCGCGCCGTACTTTTCTTCGAAATCATCGCCGAAACATTTGAAGTAGTGCTGTGCCAGGTGCTGGCGATGGGCGGTGATCTTCTCGATGTGGGCAAACTGCCCCAGGCCGATGGCGGCGGCGATGTCGGTCATGTTGAACTTGCCGCCCAGTACATCCACGTCGAGGCCGTCGAAGCCGGTGCGGGTGACGCCCTGCAGGCGGTATTTTTCTGCCAGGCGGGCTTCTTCGGCATTGTTCAACACCAGGCAGCCGCCCTCGGAAGAGGTGATGTTCTTGTTGGCCTGGAAGCTGAACGATACAAAGTCCCCGGTAGCGCCGATGCGTTCGCCATCCCAGCTGGAGCCCAGGGCCTGGGCGGCGTCTTCGACGATGCGCAGGTTGTACTTGTTGGCCAGTGCGTACAGCATCGGCATGTCCAGGGGCAGGCCGGCCAGGTACACCGGGATGATCGCCTTGGTGCGCTGTGTGATTGCGGCTTCCACTTGGGCCAGGTCGATATTGCGCGTGATCGGATCGATATCAGCGAACACCGGTGTGGCCCCCACCTCCAGAATCACGTTGGCCGTGGCCACCCAGGAGATCGGTGTGGTGATGACTTCATCCCCAGGCCCGATACCGGCGATACGCAAGGCGATTTCCATGGTGCAGGTGCCAGAGTTGAACGTGCGCACCGGCCGGCCGCCAAAGTATTCCGACAGTTGCGCCTCGAAAGCCTGCACTTTCGGCCCACTGGTGATCCAGCCCGAGCGCAGTACATCGCCGACCGCCGAGATGGTGGCTTCATCGATGGTAGGTTTGGAGAACGGCAGAAAGGGCTGTTGGCTCATAACGACGAAGGAGTCCGTTTCAGATTGGCGATGAGTAAGCGAGGATTCAGTACCAGCATGGTGGCACGGTAAGACTGAATATAGCCTGTCGCCTGTGAATGAATCGTCACATTGCGGGCAAAAAAATGCCGCTTCAAGAGCGGCATTCTTCAGCGTGCGGGAATCACTCGGTAACAGCGTTCTTCGCGAGGATGGCGTTGGCCAGTTCCATATCCGTGGCCTGCAGGCCAGGGTTATCGGCGCGGACTTTCTGCATGGCGGCTTCCAGGTACGGTCCGCGGATGCCGCCGTCGCTGGCAACAAAGCTGCCTGCGTCGTCTTGTGCGGCAACCACCAGCTTGTGGTCCTTGAAGGTCAGGTACGTCGAGCCGGTAGTGGCGCCCGACGAAATGACATTGCGCCAGAAACTATCGGCCATGGCTGAACCGACAGGAAGGGAAAGCACAGCGAGGGTTGCGACAGCATATTTAAGACGCATGATGGGTGACTCCGGGTGGGTGATCTGTACCGTTTGATTGTAGTTAGCCCAACCGAGTTCCATCCCTGACTAAACAGTTTCTACCTTTAAAATGACGCCATCCAGGCCTACCACACGCACTTGAGCGCCTACAGGGCTGTCAGGACCGGTCACCATCCATACGCCATCACCGACTTTCACCTTGCCCCGGCCATCTATAATCGCCTGATGCACCACGAAGACGCGGCCGACCAGCTCCGAGCCACGTTCGTTGAGCCCCGGTTGGTCACTGGCTTTGGCACTGCTGCGCTGGCGTTTCCACCAGTACACCGCTGTCAATATCGACAGCACAGCGAACAGCAACAGTTGCCACTCCAACCCGAGCGGCGGCACCAGAAACTTGATCACGCCCACGGCTGCCGCAGCTATACCCATCCACAGCAGGTAACCACCGGCGCCGAATACCTCAAGAATCAATAGCACCGTACCCAGCGCGAGCCAGTCCCAGAACGAAAGATGCTGCAGGAAATCCCACATGTCGATCGCCTCAGGCTTTCTTGTTGTCGAAGGTCGCCTTGACGATTTCGCCAATGCCGCCGACAGCGCCGATCACCTGGCTGGCTTCCAGCGGCATCAGGATCACTTTGCTGTTATTGGCCGATGCCAGTTTGCCGAGGGCATCGATGTATTTCTGCGCGACGAAGTAGTTGATGGCCTGCACGTTACCGGTGGCGATCGCTTCGGAAACCACCTGGGTCGCGCGGGCCTCTGCCTCTGCCTGGCGCTCACGGGCTTCAGACTCCAGGAACGCGGCCTGGCGTCCACCTTCGGCTTCAAGAATCTGTGCCTGCTTCTTGCCTTCGGCCGTCAGGATCGCCGATGCCCGCAGGCCTTCGGCTTCCAGGATCTGTGCGCGCTTGATCCGCTCGGCTTTCATCTGGCCGGACATGGCGGCCATCAGGTCGGCGGGCGGGCTGATGTCCTTGATTTCGATCCGGGTGATCTTGATGCCCCACGGCGCCGTGGCTTCATCGACGGTACGCAGCAGTTTTTCGTTGATGCCGTCGCGCTGGCTGAGCATGGCATCCAGCTCCATGGAGCCGAGCACGGTACGGATATTGGTTTGCAGCAGGTTGCGGATAGCGTGTTCGAGGTTGTTGACCTCGTAGGCGGCCTGCGCGGTATTGACCACCTGGAAGAAGCACACGGCATCGATCTGCACGGTGGCGTTGTCGGCGGTGATGACTTCCTGGGGCGGAATATCCAGCACGCTTTCCATCACGTTGATCTTGCGGCCGATGCGGTCCATGACCGGGATGATGATGTTGAGACCCGGCTTGAGGGTGTTGGTGTAACGGCCGAAGCGCTCGACGGTCCACTGATAGCCCTGGGGTACCACCTTGAAGCCCATGAACAGGATGGCAATGGCCAAACCCACGAAAAGAAGCAGTACGGTTCCGATCTGCATAGCGATTCCCTATCTGATGGTGTCAGTTAAACGACGTTCGGCCGATTGTAACGGTCTTGTCACCGATAAGAACGGTTTCAGCCCGCGGTAATCAAAGCATTTGTTACCGAATCCCCAGGTGTCACGCGCAACACCTCGGCCATCGTCGTCAGCCCCGCCTTTACTTTTCCCATACCGGCCAGGCGCAGGCTGCACATGCCTTGCGCAACCGCCTCTCTGCGCAGGGACTGCACGTCGGTGCCTGGGGTGATCAGCGCACGGAGCGATTCATTCAACACCATGATCTCGTAGACCCCTGCACGCCCCTGAAATCCGCTGTTTCGACATTCCGCACACCCCACCGCCTCGTGGACATCGCCTGCCGCCCGCTTGCAATGAGGGCACAGCAGCCGCACCAGGCGCTGCGCCATTACCCCCAATAATGTGGCCTTGATCAAATAATGAGCAATGCCCAGTTCCTGCAAGCGGCTGATGGCGCTGGGCGCATCGTTGGTGTGCAGCGTCGAGAGCACCAAATGTCCGGTCAGTGCGGCCTGGATCGCCATTTCGGCGGTTTCCTGGTCGCGGATTTCGCCGATCATGATGATGTCCGGGTCCTGGCGTAGCAGGGCTCGGATGCCGCTGGCGAACGTCAGGTCGATGTTGTGCTGCACCTGCATCTGGTTAAAGGCCGGCTCGACCATCTCGATCGGGTCTTCCACGGTGCAGAGGTTGATTTCTCGGGACGCCAGTTGCTTGAGCGTGGTGTAGAGGGTACTGGTCTTGCCTGAACCGGTAGGGCCCGTGACCAGGATGATGCCGTTGGCCTGGCGGGTCATGGCGTGCCATCGCTGCTGGTCCTCAGCGGACAAACCGAGCTGGTCGAAGTCCTTGAGCAGCACCTGCGGATCGAAAATCCGCATCACCAGTTTTTCGCCAAAGGCGGTGGGCAAGGTCGACAGGCGCAACTCGATTTCTGCGCCTGTGGGGCTTTTGGTCTTGATCCGGCCGTCCTGGGGTTTGCGTTTTTCCGCCACGTTCATGCGGCCCAGGCTTTTCAGGCGGCTGACCACCGCCATCGTCACCTGGGGTGGAAATTGATAGACGTCGTGCAACAGCCCATCAATGCGAAAGCGCATGCGCCCCTGTTCACGGCACGGCTCGATATGAATATCACTGGCCCGCTGGGCAAAGGCGTACTGCAACAGCCAATCGACGATATTGACGATATGCGCGTCGTTGGCATCCGGCTCCTGGTCACCGGCGCCGAGGTTGAGCAACTCGAAGTTGCCAGGCGCCGCGACCTTTTGATCCGCCCCGCTGACGGACTTCGCCAACCGGTAAAACTCGCTGATACAACGCTGAATGTCCTGGGGGTTGGCAACCACGCGCTTGATCGAGCGTTTGAGTACCTGTGCCAGTCCCGACTCCCAGCTGGTGACATGGGGCTGGGCGCTGGCAACGGTGACGGTCTGCGCGTCCACGGCCACTGCAAGGATGCTGTGGCGCTGGGCAAACGCCTGGGACATCAGCTGCACCACCGCCGCGACATCGATTTGCAGTGGGTCGATACGCCAATAAGGTTGCCCGGCATGCTGGGCAAGCCACTGGGTCAGGGTTTCCAGTGCCGGCCCATAGGCGGCGATACACTCCAGCGGGTGCTGGGCGTTACCGCCTGGCAGCGCCGATAAGCGCTGCGCGATGTCGGCAGTGATCAAGCCGCCCTCGACCAATGCCGGGAGCAACTGATGCAGTTCCAATCGGTGATCAACAGACATGAAGGTTTTCCTGGGTAGCCTCGGACGAAACTTCAGGCTAGCCGGCCCTCGAAGATCCTCCTCCCAGCGTATGTTGCAGGCCTTTACTGAGCTGCTGCCGCCACTGCTGCGGGCTCTACGGAATCAACCGGCCACACGTGCAGCGTGCACACGCTGATCAGGTTTCGAATCTTTTCACCGATCACTTGGGCGCGATGCCAGCTCAGGCTTTCCATCACGATATCGATGTTCAGCAGGTCTTCTTGGCGGCTCACGGTGACCTGACTCGGTGTTAAGAACTGCAACGCAAAATAGTTGAGTATCCGACACAACACATCGGGCTCCGCTTCGGCGACGATCTGGTAATGCGCTCGGCAATGGGCGCTGTTGGCGGCCCACACATCGACGCGGGTCAGGGGGTGGGTGGTTTCGACGACATGCATGCTGATTCTCCAGATTCGACTGGAGAAATTTTTACATTCGCCTCGGGAGATTTCTTATCTAAGATGAGCCTGATTTGCGATTAATCGAATCAATCAATTCAGAATAGCCAGAATTAAAGGTATTTCTATGCACAGCGAGTTGGACGCCTATGACCGCCGCATCCTGGCCCTGTTGCAAGAGGACGCCTCGCTGTCCAGCGCGCAGATCGCCGAGCAAGTGGGCCTGTCCCAGTCGCCGTGCTGGCGGCGCATCCAGCGGCTCAAGGACGAAGGGGTGATTCGCGGCCAGGTCACCCTGTTGGATCGCAAGAAGATCGGCCTCAATACGCAGATCTTCGCCGAGGTCAAACTCAACGCCCACGGCCGATCCAACTTCACCGAGTTCACCGAAGCGATTCGTGGGTTTCCGGAAGTCTTGGAGTGCTATGTGCTGATGGGGGCGGTGGATTTTCTGCTGCGCATCGTGACGTCGGACATTGAGGCGTACGAGCGGTTTTTTTTCGAGAAGCTGTCGATGGTGCCGGGGATTCAGGAGGTCAACTCGATTGTGGCGCTGTCTGAGATCAAGTCGACCACCAGCCTGCCAGTATTGCGCTGACCGGCCTCATCGGGGGCAAGTCGAATCGTCGTACCGCGACGATTCGACTTGCCCCCGATGGCGATATTACAGACGCAGCAGGGTCTTCCAGGCACGGTTCTGGTACACCGCAATCGCCTGATGCATACGCGCATCCAGCGACTCGTCGGTGATCGGCTGGTTGGCCAGTTGCACCAGCTTGTTCAGCTCGCCGTACAAACGATCCAGTTCCGGAATATCCACCACGTTACGCGCATGGTGCAGCCAGGCCTGGATGCGTTCGATGCGCGGCAGTTGCTCTGCCAGGTCTTCCGGCTGCTGCTGGTAGCGCGGCAGTTGCAGGGCGACGGCATCGTCGGCCAGCAGGCGTGGCAGCCAGTTGGTGATTTGCGCGGCGCCCTGGCGGTTGCCGCGCACGTTGCGGTCGGCGGTCCAGGTGCGGGCCATTAGCCAGCGCGACGTGTTCAGCGAGAACAAGCCCCAGCGTACGTCATCCAATTCTTCGGCGAATTGCTCGGGCGCGGCTTTGCGAATGTCTTCGTCGTCGTCACCGGCCTGGACCAGCGGGCGCCAGTCTTCCAGCAGTGCATCGAGTGCGCTGCGCAGTTCGCTGGTGGATTGACGCGGTGCGGCCTGGCCAAGGCTGCCGATCAGGGCGCGCAGTTCGCCGAGGTTGTCGACCCAGTCCTGCAGTAGACGCCAGTGGCCATTGAAGCGGTATTGCTCGGCCAGGCGCTGGCTGCTGCCGAGCAGGTGCCACATGATTGCGGCGAAGGCGTCGTCCAGCGGCATTTCGGCGTGGATCTGCGGGGCCGGCAGGCTCAAGGAGTAGCTGCTGGCGTCGTACAGGCGGTAGCCGCGCTCGGCCTTGCTGATGTCACACGGCATCAGTGCGAGGGTGGCGGCCAGCTCGGCGGCCAACTCCAGCAGGGCAGCCGGTTCGCCTTCGCGCAGTTCCAGTTCCAGCTCGCAGATTTCTTCTTTCTGCTTGCCGACCACCACATGGCCCAGGTCCAGGGCGGCTTCGATCACCACCTTGGCCTTGCCACGGCCCCAAGCGATTTCGGCGCGTTCGCGCACGAAGTCGGTGGTGAAGATCGGCTTGAGGGTCTTTTTGTCCAACTCGGCCAGCTGCTCGGGCCAGCACTCGCCGTCGAGTTTCTTTACGTCGAGCTTGGCTTTGGGCAGGTCCCAGTTGTACTCGTTGCGTTCCGACAAACCGGCGACGCTTTGGCCACGGGTCTTGAGGGTCTGGATAATGTCGTCACCGTCCTTGCGCAGGCGCAGGGCGACTTTGGCCTGGGCCAGGTCGCGCTCGGGGGTGTCGAAGTACTGGTTCATCAACTCACGGCGTTCCCAGCCACTTTTGTTGCGTTTTTTCAGTAACGGGTGCTCACGCAGCGCGGCGAGTGTTTCGCGGCTGACGCGGAGCTTGATTTCGGTTTCTTTCTGCATGGCCGGAAAATCCAGGATCGGGAGCGCAGCCGGGAAAAAGAGTGGCTGCCAAGGTCGTGCAGTGTACAGGACTGAGCCCGGCAACGCGCCGCAACGGTTTATTGTGTCGTGCAGATGGCTCTATAGTGGGGGCTCGTCCGGGAAGTAGGGAGACCGCGCATGCCGTTACCGTCCATGAAAGAGCAGTTCGCCGCGCTGATTGCCGCGCCTTCGGTCAGTTGCACCCAAGCGTCTCTCGACCAGACTAACCGCCCGGTGATCGATCTGCTCGCCAGTTGGTTGGGCGACCTGGGGTTCTCCATCGACATCCAGTCCGTCAGCCCCGGCAAATTCAACCTGCTGGCCAGTTTCGGCACTGGCCCCGGCGGTCTGGTGTTGGCCGGCCATAGCGATACCGTTCCTTATGACGCGGCGTTGTGGAAGACCGATCCGCTCAAGCTGACGGAAGTCGACGGCCGTTGGGTAGGATTGGGTAGTTGCGACATGAAGGGCTTTTTCGCGCTGGCGATTGAAGCGGTGTTGCCGCTGCTGGATCAGCCGTTCAAGCAGCCGTTGCTGATCCTCGCCACCTGCGATGAAGAAAGCTCCATGTCCGGTGCCCGGGCATTGGCCGAAGCGGGTCGCCCGCTGGGCCGCGCGGCGGTTATCGGCGAACCGACCGGTCTCAAGCCGATCCGCCTGCACAAAGGCGTGATGATGGAGCGCATCGACATTCTCGGCCAAAGTGGCCATTCGTCTGATCCAAGCCTGGGCCACAGCGCCCTGGAAGCCATGCATGACGCCATCGGTGAGCTGCGCGGCCTGCGCCTGGCCTGGCAGCGCGAGTACCGCAATGCACAATTCAGCGTGCCGCAACCGACCATGAACTTCGGCTGTATCCATGGCGGAGACAACCCCAACCGCATCTGCGGCCAATGCTCCCTGGAATTCGACCTGCGGCCCTTGCCGGGCATGGATCCCGAAGTGCTGCGTGCGGCTATCCGGCAAAAGCTCGAACCGCTGGCCGAGCGCCATAAAGTCAAGATCGACTACGCGCCGTTGTTCCCCGCAGTGCCGCCGTTCGAACAGGCCGAAGACGCCGAGTTGGTGCGGGTCGCGGAACGATTGACCGGTCATCGTGCCGAAGCAGTAGCGTTCGGCACCGAAGCGCCTTATCTTCAGCGCCTTGGTTGTGAAACCCTGGTGCTGGGGCCTGGCGACATCGCCTGTGCCCATCAACCGGGCGAGTACCTCGAAATGTCACGCTTGACGCCTACAGTGCGTCTATTGCGGGAACTGATCGAACATTACTGCCTGAAACCTGCGTAAATTAACCCCTGTCCATTCGTACATAAGGAGAGCGAGCGTGTCGCCAAGCCTGTTCCGACGATAACCATCAGCCCGCTGTGCGTTTTCACGACTCATCCTTTTTCGGCTGCTTTTTATTACAGGCCCAGGTTCCATGCCCGACTACGTTAATTGGCTTCGTCACGCTTCGCCCTACATCAACGCCCACCGCGACTGCACCTTTGTGGTCATGTTGCCCGGCGACGGTGTGGATCATCCGAACTTCGGCAATATCGTCCACGACCTGGTGCTGCTCCACAGCCTGGGCGTGCGCCTGGTGCTGGTGCACGGTTCGCGCCCTCAGATCGAAGCGCGCCTTGAAGCGCGCGGCCTGATCCCGACTTACCACGAAGGCATGCGCATCACCGATGCCGCGACGCTGGAGTGTGTGATCGACGCGGTTGGCCACCTGCGTATCGCCATCGAAGCGCGCTTGTCGATGGACATGGCCTCGTCGCCGATGCAGGGCTCGCGCCTACGGGTGGCCAGCGGCAACCTGGTGACCGCGCGGCCTATTGGCGTGCTTGAAGGTGTGGATTACCACCACACCGGCGAAGTGCGCCGGGTCGACCGCAAGGGCATCAACCGCCTGCTGGATGAGCGCTCCATTGTGCTGTTGTCACCCCTGGGCTATTCGCCTACGGGTGAGATCTTCAACCTGGCCTGCGAAGACGTCGCCACCCGCGCCGCCATCGACTTGGGGGCCGACAAGCTGCTGCTGTTCGGCGCCGATCTCGGCCTGATCGATGAAAACGGCCGTCTGGTGCGCGAACTGCGCCCGCAACAAGTACCGGCGCATCTGCAACGCCTGGGCAGCAGCAACTACCAGTCCGAATTGCTCGATGCGGCCGCCCAGGCCTGCCGGGGTGGGGTAGGGCGCAGCCATATCGTCAGCTACGCCGAAGATGGCGCCTTGCTCACCGAGCTGTTTACCCGCGATGGCGGCGGTACGCTGGTGGCTCAGGAGCAATTCGAACTGGTGCGCGAGGCGGCGATTGAAGACGTCGGCGGTTTGCTCGACCTGATCAGCCCGCTGGAAGAGCAGGGCATCCTGGTACGCCGTTCGCGGGAAGTGCTCGAACGTGAGATCGAGCAGTTCAGCGTGGTGGAGCGCGAAGGCATGATCATCGCCTGTGCGGCGTTGTATCAGATCGCCGATTCGGACGCGGGTGAGCTGGCGTGCCTGGCGGTGAACCCGGAGTACCGCCATGGCGGGCGTGGTGATGAGCTGCTGGAGCGTATCGAAACCCGTGCCCGGGCGCAGGGTTTGAAGACCTTGTTCGTACTTACCACGCGGACTGCCCACTGGTTCCGTGAGCGCGGCTTTGTGCCGAGCAGCGTTGATCGCCTGCCGTCGGCGCGGGCCTCGCTGTACAACTACCAGCGTAACTCGAAGATTTTCGAGAAGGCCTTGTAAAGCCCTACCTCCCAAGTCAATGAGCAGGCTCGTGTAAGAGCCTGCCCGCGTCGCAGGCCAATCTGGCGTGCCGTCACGCACGACTAAAGTTTAAGCATTCTTGATCTGACGCCGATAACAGGATGGCGGCTATGGGTAGATTGTGGGAGCTCCACACACACCTGAATCGTAGAAGGGGCGGCTTGGACAGCAAAAGAAACTATTAGTGACACAAAAACTGTAACAAATTGACGAGAGGATGTGCCTTTGGCCATGATGGCGTCGCCTTTTTGATCGTGGGTGACGTATGCGGCAGAGCGTCAACACTAATCGTTCTAAAAAAGCGCTAATAAATACCCTTTAGGAATTAGCTTGTGGAGCAGATGGTCTATGCTCGCCTGTCCGCATCACGGAATGGCTTATTCCTGAATCGTATTAAAAAGAATGAAATAATTCTTTTTGGGTGTATGAAAAACTCATTACCCTGCAGGGACCAAATCAACGGTGGTTAGACGAAGGTAGTAGACACACAAGGTTACGATTGACTTGGCAGTCACTATCCGGTGCTAATCGCGCATCTGTGGATCAAGGGCGTCAGACCCGAGACCAAAGAAATACAAAAATTAGAAATGAGAGGAGCGGTACATGAAGAAGTCCACCTTGGCGTTGGCTATAGCGTTGGCGGCAGTCGCCCAGCAAGCTGCAGCAGCCGGTTTCATTGAAGACAGTAAGGCCAGTGTCAGCTCGCGTACCTTGTATTTCGATAACGATCAGCGTGATGGCGGTGCTGATCAACGCGAAACAGCTACCGGTCTGAAGTTCGATTACAAGTCTGGCTTCACTCAAGGTGTCGTTGGTTTTGGTATCGACGCCCAGGCATTGGTAGGTGTTCACCTGGATGGTGGCCGCGGTCATCACCCAAACAGCAACTCCTTCGTTCCAAGTGACACCGACGGTTCTGCGGTAAGCAGTTGGAGCAGTGCGAGTGCCAACGCCAAGGCCCGCTTCTCCAAGACCGAGGCACACTTGGGTGGTGCCCTGGCGCCGAACCTTCCAATCCTGATCGCGAGCGACGGCCGTTTGTTGCCGCAAAGCTTTGAAGGCGGCACTGTCACTTCCAAAGAAATCGACAACGTGACCTTTAACGCCGGTCAACTCGAACATGCCACTGGTCGTGCTTCAAGCAACAGCACTGGCCTGGCCGTCGCCGGCGGTACCGAGGAAAGCAATAAGTTCCGTTTTGGTGGCGCTGATTGGAAAGTCACCAAAGACTTGACCCTGCAGTACTACTACGCAAACCTCGAAGACTACTATAAGCAGCACTTCCTGGGCTTGTTGCACGTATACCCGATCAGCGAAGGTCAGTCATTCAAGACCGACCTGCGCTACTTCGACAGCAGTTCTGATGGCAAGAACGGTCAGGCTGGGTATCGCTTCAACAACAACGGTGGCTACGCGAAGAACACGGGTGAGGTTGATAACAAAACCTGGAGTGCCATGTTCACTTACACCCTGGGTGGCAGCGCCGTTATGCTCGGCCATCAGCGTGTCAGCGATGACGGTGGTTTCGTCTGGGTGAACCAGGGTAACGTTTTGGATGGTAATGGTCGTAACGAAGGTGCTGGCGGGGCGAGCTTCTACCTGTTCACCGACAGCATGATCAACTCCTTCGTCCGTGCGGGTGAAAACACCACCTTCGGTCAGTACTCTTATGACTTCGCTGCACTGGGTGTTCCAGGCCTGCGAACCTCGATTGCCTACTTGCACGGCGACAACATCAAAGCCGTGGGCGGTGGCAGTGATCAGTCCGAGTGGGAGCGCGATATGCGTATCGACTACACCATTCAGGCAGGCGCACTCAAAGGTTTTGGCACCACTCTGCGGCACGGTGCGTACCGTGGCAGCGGTACCGGTATCCAGGACCAGGATCAGACACGTCTGATCTTCAACTACACTTACAGCTTCTTGTAAGGCTGGATAAGGAAAACCTCGCGTTATCGCGAGGTTTTTCTCACGTTCAATCAAGTCGGGCTCAACCCCCGCAAGCCCTTCCTGAATCCCTCTTTTTACAGCGTCTCAAGGCCTTCTCGAACCTTGGAACCGATGATGCGCCTCCCCATTTCCCACGTCCAATGAACACATTTTTAATATTCCTTTATCGTCTAGATAAATCGATATTTATTCTTTTTAAATAACCCGTAATCCATGCACAGTGGGCTCCATAAGCACTCACCAGGAGCCACACCATGAGCCTAAGACTGGGCGACATCGCCCCCGACTTCGAACAGGATTCCAGCGCCGGCAAGATTCGTTTTCACGAATGGCTGGGCGACAGCTGGGGTGTGTTGTTTTCCCACCCGGCGGACTTCACCCCGGTGTGCACCACTGAGCTGGGCTTTACCGCCAAGCTCAAGGACGAATTCGCCAAGCGCGGCGTCAAGGCCATCGCCCTGTCGGTGGACCCGGTGGACTCGCACCACAAGTGGATCGAAGACATCAACGAAACCCAGGACACCGTCGTCAATTTCCCGATCCTGGCCGACGCCGACCGCAAGGTTTCGGACCTCTACGACCTGATCCACCCGAACGCCAGTGACACCCTCACCGTGCGTTCCTTGTTCGTGATCGACCCGAACAAGAAGGTCCGCCTGACCATCACCTACCCGGCCAGCACCGGCCGTAATTTCCACGAAATCCTGCGGGTCATCGACTCGCTGCAACTGACCGACAACTACAAAGTCGCCACCCCCGCCAACTGGCAGGACGGTGATGAAGTGGTGATCGTGCCGTCGCTCAAGGATGAGGAAGAGATCAAGAAGCGCTTTCCGAAGGGTTATCGGGCGGTGAAGCCCTACTTGCGGCTTACTCCACAACCCAATCGGTGAAACTGAATCACAGCAGGGGTTTTCAGGCCGTTTCTACGGCCTTTTTTTCGCCTGGCGACTTACAAATCTGATATGCATTTAAAGAATAAACAAATGAAAAAATAAAATTTATAGATATATTGATCTGCTGATAAGGTCTGTCCATCTTGGCGCCATCGCCACACAGCGAACCGCCGGCACTTGCTCAAGGAATTCCTGCATGTTGGTCGTAACACTTGGAGGCAGTCCCAGCCAGCGTTCCCGCTCCGGGGTCTTGTTGGAAAAAACCCGTCAGTGGTTGCAAGACAAAGGCGTTGAAGTGGTGAGTTACCAGATACGGGACTTCCCGGCTGAAGACTTGCTGCATGCGCGCTTCGACAGCCCCAAGGTCATTGACCTGCTGCAACAGGTGGCTAACGCGGATGGCCTGGTGATCGCCACGCCGGTGTACAAGGCGTCGTTCTCCGGCGCGTTGAAAACCGTGCTGGACCTGCTGCCCGAACGCGCCCTGGCCCACAAGGTTGTGCTGCCGATGGCGACCGGCGGCAGCATCGCCCACATGCTGGCGGTGGATTACGCCTTGAAGCCGGTATTGTCGGCCCTCAAAGCCCAGGAACTGCTCCACGGGATTTTCGCCGAAGACAGCCAGATCGCCTACGGCGAAGGCAGTGCCCAGGCGCAACTGGTGCCGGTCCTCGAACACCGTTTGCACGAAGCCCTGGAGACGCTTTATGGCGCCATGGCCCGTCGTCCGAAACCGCTGGACCCGCATGTGTTGAATGAACGTTTGTTGAGTGCTCGCTGGAGCATTTAAGTAAGCCTCACCGCTATATAGATGTACTCACCTTACTCAGCCGCCAACGGCCAAGCAGGTGCAGCCAACCCCCTCATCGCACTATTTGGAGAGAGCGCCATGCGCACTGTCATCTTGCGTCGTGGTCTGGTCGCACTGTTTGTTGCGGCTGTGTCCTTCGGCGCCATCGTTCAGGCTCAAGCCGCCGAGACCCTGCGGATCGGTTACCAGAAATACGGCACCCTGGTGCTGCTCAAGGCCAAGGGCACCCTGGAAAAACGCCTGGCCGCCCAAGGTGTGCAGGTGCAATGGACCGAGTTTCCCGGCGGCCCGCAACTGCTCGAAGGCCTGAACGTCGGCTCCATCGACTTCGGTGTCACCGGGGAAACCCCGCCGGTCTTCGCCCAGGCCGCCGGTGCCGACCTGCTCTACGTGGCCTACGAGCCGCCAGCGCCCACCAGTGAGGCGATCCTGGTGCCGAAAGACTCGACGATCAAATCGGTGGCCGAGCTCAAGGGCAAGAAAGTCGTGCTCAACAAAGGTTCCAACGTGCACTACCTGCTGGTGCGTGCCCTGGAAGACGCCGGCCTGAAATACACCGACGTGCAGACCGTCTTCCTGCCGCCCGCCGATGCCCGTGCCGCCTTCGAGCGTGGCAGCGTGGATGCGTGGGTGATCTGGGACCCGTACCAGGCCGCCGCCGAGAAACAACTGCAAGCGCGCACCCTGCGTGACGGCACCGGCATCGCCGACAACCATCAGTTCTACCTGGCCACCAAGCCGTACGCCGAAAAGCACCCTGAAGTGGTCAAGGCGCTGATCGAAGAAGTGCGTGCGGTGGGCGAGTGGTCCAAGGCCAACCCTCAGGAAGTGACCGAGCAGGTCGCACCACTGCTCGGCCTGCCGGCTGACATCACCCTGACCTCGGTAAAACGCCAGGGCTACGGCGCGCTGTTCCTGACCCCGGAAGTGGTGGCGGCCCAGCAGAAAATCGCCGACAGCTTCTACCAACTCAAATTGATCCCCAAGCCCTTGAGCATCAAGGACGTGATCTGGACGCCACCTGCTGCCGTGGCTAAAGCGCCGTAATCCGATTTCTTCAGGAGACAACTCCATGAGCCTCACTATTTTCTGGTTCCTGCCTACCCACGGCGACGGCCATTACCTTGGCACCGCCGAAGGCGCTCGCGCTGTTGATCACGGTTATCTGCAGCAAGTGGCCCAGGCCGCTGACCGCCTGGGATTCGGCGGGGTGCTGATCCCCACCGGTCGTTCCTGCGAAGACTCGTGGTTGGTGGCCGCCTCGCTGATCCCGGTGACCCAGCGTTTGAAATTTCTTGTCGCACTGCGCCCCGGGATCATTTCCCCGACGGTGGCGGCGCGCCAGGCCGCGACCCTGGACCGCCTGTCCGGCGGCCGCGCGCTGTTCAACCTGGTGACCGGTGGTGACCCGGAAGAGTTGGCCGGCGATGGCTTGTTCCTCAGTCATGAAGAGCGCTACCAGGCTTCGGTGGAATTCACCCGCATCTGGCGCCGCGTGCTGGAAGGCGAAACCGTGGATTACGACGGCGAGCACATCAGCGTCAAAGGCGCCAAGTTGCTCTACCCGCCGATCCAGCAACCACGCCCGCCGCTGTACTTCGGCGGTTCCTCCGAAGCGGCCCAGGACCTGGCCGCCGAACAAGTGGAGATGGTGCTGACCTGGGGCGAGCCACCGGCCGCGGTCGCCGAGAAGATCGAACAGGTGCGGGCCAAGGCGGCGAAACTTGGGCGCACCGTGCGCTTCGGCATTCGTCTGCATGTGATCGTGCGCGAAACCAACGATGAAGCCTGGAAAGCCGCCGACAAACTGATCTCCCATCTGGACGACGACACCATCGCCCGTGCCCAGGCTTCCCTGGCGCGCTTCGATTCTGTCGGCCAGCAGCGTATGGCGGCCTTGCATGGCGGTAATCGCGACAACCTGGAAGTCAGCCCCAACCTGTGGGCCGGCGTCGGCCTGGTGCGTGGCGGTGCGGGCACCGCGCTGGTGGGCGATGGTCCGACGGTTGCAGAACGGGTCAAGGAGTACGCAGCGCTGGGCATCGACACCTTCATCTTCTCCGGTTATCCACACCTGGAAGAGTCGTATCGGGTTGCCGAGCTGCTGTTCCCGCACCTGGATATCGAACGTCCAGAGTTGCCGAAAAGCGCCGGTTACGTGAGCCCGTTCGGCGAAATGGTCGCCAACGATATCCTTCCCAAAGCTGCGTCACAGAGCTGAGGCGGCGCCATGAACTTTGAAAAATTGAGCCATCGCGTGGCGCCCTGGGTGCTGCCGATTCTATTGCTGGCGGTGTGGCAGTTATCGGTGTCGGCGGGCTGGTTGTCGACGCGTATTCTGCCGGCGCCCAGCGCGGTGATTGAGGCCGGGGTCAACCTGGTGCGCAGCGGCGAAATCTGGACGCACCTGGCTATCAGTGGCTGGCGGGCGGGCCTGGGCTTTGTGATCGGTGGCAGCATCGGCCTGGCGCTGGGATTTATCACCGGCCTGTCGACGTGGGGCGAACGCCTGCTGGACAGCTCGGTGCAGATGATCCGCAACGTGCCGCATTTGGCGCTGATTCCGCTGGTGATCCTGTGGTTCGGCATCGATGAGACCGCAAAGATTTTCCTGGTGGCCCTCGGCACGCTGTTCCCGATCTACCTCAACACTTACCACGGCATCCGCAACGTCGACCCGGCGCTGGTGGAAATGTCGCGCAACTATGGCTTGTCCGGTTTCAGCCTGTTCTGGCAAGTGATCCTGCCGGGCGCGCTGCCTTCGATCCTGGTGGGCGTGCGCTTTGCCCTGGGCTTTATGTGGCTGACGCTGATCGTGGCGGAAACCATCTCTGCCAGCTCCGGCATTGGTTACCTGGCGATGAACGCCCGCGAATTCCTGCAAACCGACGTAGTGGTGTTGGCCATCGTGATGTACGCCATCCTCGGCAAACTGGCCGACCTGGCCGCTCGCGGTCTGGAACGTGTTTGGCTGCGCTGGCACCCGGCGTATCAAGTCCATAAAGGAGGTGCGGCATGACCGCTCAACAACCTCCGCGCCTGCTGAAAGGGATTCCCCTGGCGGTGCGCAAATTGCGCAAGGCCTTCGGCGCGCGGGAAGTGCTCAAGGAAATCGATCTGCACATTCCGGCGGGCCAGTTCGTGGCCGTGGTCGGTCGCAGTGGCTGCGGTAAAAGTACGTTACTGCGCTTGTTGGCCGGCCTGGACAAAGCCAGCGGCGGCGAGCTGCTGGCCGGTTCGGCGCCGCTGAGCGAGGCGATTGAAGACACGCGGTTGATGTTCCAGGAAGCGCGCCTGCTGCCGTGGAAAAAGATCATCGACAACGTCGGCTTGGGCCTCAAAGGCAACTGGCGCCCTAAAGCCTTGGAAGCCCTGGAAGCGGTCGGCCTGGCCGAACGTGCCAATGAGTGGCCGGCGGCCTTGTCCGGTGGCCAGAAGCAACGCGTGGCCCTGGCTCGCGCGCTGATCCACCAGCCGCGCTTGCTGCTGCTGGATGAGCCGCTGGGTGCGTTGGACGCCCTGACCCGCATCGAGATGCAGCAACTGATCGAAAACCTTTGGCAAAAGCACGGTTTCACCGTGTTGCTGGTGACCCATGACGTCAGCGAAGCCGTGGCCATTGCCGACCGTGTAATCCTGATCGAAGACGGCGAAATCGGCCTCGACCTGATCGTCGATCTGCCGCGCCCACGGGCCCGTGGTTCATATCGCCTGGCCGCGCTGGAAGCCGAAGTGCTCAACCGTGTGCTGTCGTTGCCCGGTACCCCGCCGGACCCCGAACCTGTTTCACCGCTGCCTACGCAATTGCGTTGGGCTCAATAACTCACTTGTCCCGAGAAGGAAGAACACCATGACTATTAAAGCCATCAACGTGCGTAACCAGTTCAAAGGCACCATCAAGGAAATCGTAGTCGGCGATGTGCTGTCGGAAATCGACGTGCAGACCGCGTCCGGTATCGTCACTTCCGTGATCACCACCCGCTCGGTCAAAGAGCTGGAGCTGGTGATCGGCAGTGAAGTGATTGCCTTCGTGAAGTCCACCGAGGTGTCGATCGCCAAGTTGTGATTTGCGTCGCTCTTGAGTCCGTCATCGGGGGCAAGCCCCCTCCCACATATTGATCTGTGAACACATTCAAAATGTGGCAGGGGGCTTGCCCCCGATGAGGCCGGCCCAGCCAACCCAGGATTCAGCGCTTAGGCAGATACGCTGGCAAATACAGCCCCACATACGCATCAAAAACCCGCATCCCTTCCTCCGCCATACGCGGCGTGATCAGCCCATGCTGATGCACCGAGCGCGCATACACGCGGTCGCTCAGCTCCAGCGCCAGGGCGAACACATCCACATCGCTGGGCAGTGTCGGCACTTCGAAATGGCGGTTGAACACCTTGAACATCAGATCGCCCAGTTCCAGATCATGCTGGCGGTCGGCCTGGGTCACTTCGGTGAGGCCATGCTGCGCCAGGATCAACTGGCGCGCGGCGGCGTCCTGATCGTAGATGGTGAGCATGCGTTGTTCGACGATGTAGGACAGATCGCGCCAATGCTTGAGTGAATCGTGGTCGATGGGCGCCTGGATGGCCGCACGAAATGCGGCATGCACATCCGCCGTCAACGCCTCCAGCAGCGCCGGCACACCGGCGAAAAAGTGATACACCGACGACGGCGGAATCTGCGCGCGCTCGGCCACGCTGTAGATCGACAAACTCGCCACGCCTTCGGCGGCCAGCAAGGTGCGGGCGGCATCGAGAATCGCGTCGATCCGCGCCTGGCTGCGGGCACGGGGTTTGCGAGGGGCAGCGGGGCGGGTGGGCATGGAAGTCTCCTACAAGGCAGCGGGCATTGTATGAGCAGGAAGGAGTGTTGTCTTCCAGACCCCTCCCACACTTTGATCTGTGAATACATTCAAATGTGGGAGGGGGCTTGCCCCCGATGAGGCCAACTCGATCTACCGGAAGAAACCCATAAAAAAACGCCACAGGCCAAAGGCCCGCAGCGTTTTTTCAATGCAGCAACCGCTTACACGGTATGCAGGTACCAGTTGTACTCAAGGTCGGAGATGGAGTGTTCGAACTCCTCCAGCTCACTTTCCTTACAGGCGACGAAGATATCGATGTATTTAGGATCGATGTACTTGGCCATCACCTCGCTGTCGTCCAACTCGCGCAGGGCATCGCGCAGGTTGTTCGGCAGGCTCTGTTCGTTCTGCTCGTAGCTGTTGCCTTCCACGGGTGCGCCCGGTTCGATCTTGTTGGTCAGACCGTGGTGCACGCCTGCCAGGACCGAAGCCATCAGCAGGTAAGGGTTGGCGTCGGCACCGGCCACACGGTGTTCGATCCGTACGGCGTCGGACGAGCCGGTCGGTACGCGAATCGCCACGGTGCGGTTGTCCAGGCCCCAGCACGGCGAGTTCGGCACGTAGAACTGTGCGCCGAAACGACGGTAGGAGTTGACGTTAGGGCACAGGAACGCCATTTGGGCGGGTAGGGTCTCGAGCACACCGCCGATCGCGTGACGCAATGCGGCGTTCTGCTCGGGATCCTCGCTGGCAAAGATGTTCTTGCCGTCCTTGTCCAGGATCGAGATGTGTACGTGCAAACCGTTACCTGCCTGGCCTGGGTAAGGCTTGGCCATGAAGGTGGTATCCATCTCATGGTCGTAGGCGATGTTCTTGATCAGGCGCTTGAGCAGTACTGCGTAGTCGCAGGCCTTGATTGGGTCGGCCACGTGGTGCAGGTTCACTTCGAACTGCGCCGGGGCACTTTCCTTGACGATGGCGTCGGCCGGGATGCCTTGCTCTTTGGCACCTTCCAGGATGTCCTGGAGGCAGTCGACGTATTCGTCGAGGTCGTCGATCAGGTAGACCTGTGTCGAGTGCGGGCGTTTGCCGGAGATCGGCGAGCGGGGCGGTTGTGGGCGGCCGTTCACGTTCTCCTGGTCGATCAGGTAGAACTCAAGCTCGAAGGCGGCGCAGATGGTCAGACCGAGGTCGTCAAACTTGCTTACAACTTGGCGGAGCACTTCGCGCGGATCGGCGAAGAAAGGTTCACCTTCAAGTTCGTGCATGGTCATCAGCAGTTGCGCGGTAGGGCGCTTTTGCCAGGGTTCATTGCACAGGGTGTCAGGGATCGGATAACAGATTCGGTCAGCATCACCGATGTCCAGGCCCAGGCCGGTGCTTTCCACCGTCGAGCCATTGATATCCAGGGCAAATAAAGAGGCAGGCAGGTTAATGCCCTTCTCGTAAACCTTGTGGAGGCTGGTGCGTTCGATGCGCTTACCGCGCACCACACCATTCATATCCGCAATTAGAAGGTCTACGTACAGAACCTCAGGATGATCCTTAAGGAACGCGTTCGCTTCGTTAAGCTGAACGGCACGCGGGGGTACCGACATGATGCAACACCTTTGTTGTTAAAAATATCAATCATTGATCTTTTCTGGTTTCAGTCAACCCGAACGGCATGCCGAAGTCAAGCGAGGCCTTTTTTGCCCTAAAAAAGCGCCGTGGCGGCATTTTTGGGGCTTTTTGGGGCGGTTTTTTCGGGTTGACGGGCTTGGGACTCGCAGGCTTGAGCGGGCCGTGTTGTATTTTTTACGGGGGTGTTGTGTAAAAAAATGAACAAGGCTAAGCTCGATTCAAACCCATAACAGCAATAATACCGGGGTGCTTCATGTCTCGCCTGCCGCCACTCGGCGTCTCAGCCTGCTTCAGCCAGGCTTTGTCCGCAGTCCGTTCGTCCCGCGTGAGTGCCCACGCACCGGCCAATATTCTTGACGGCCCATCCGCTCTCCTCTTTGCCATTTCGACTGCCACTGACCGGCTCTCTTCTGCGCGGCCGCTCATGATTCTGCACGACTTTGGCTTGAGGAATGCAACGCTGCAGCAAATGGCAGGTAAGCTCCTACCCTGAACGAAAAAACGACGCGGATGCTGCGTCAACCAACGCCTGGCCTTTAATGGATGCCAGGAAACCCAGCCCAGAGGCATTTATGAGTAACAACCTCGACCAGCTCACCGATTGGTTGAAAGACCACAAGATCACAGAAGTCGAATGCATGATTGGCGACCTGACCGGTATCACCCGGGGCAAGATCTCGCCGACCAACAAGTTCATCGCCGAAAAAGGCATGCGCCTGCCCGAGAGCGTTCTGTTGCAGACCGTGACCGGCGACTATGTCGAAGACGACATCTATTACGAATTGCTCGACCCGGCGGACATCGACATGATCTGCCGCCCCGACCAGAACGCGGTGTTCCTGGTGCCCTGGGCCATCGAGCCGACCGCCCAGGTGATCCACGACACCTACGACAAGCAAGGCAACCCGATCGAGCTGTCGCCGCGCAACGTACTCAAGAAAGTCCTCAAGCTCTACGCCGACAAAGGCTGGCAGCCCATCGTGGCGCCTGAGATGGAGTTCTACCTGACCAAACGCTGCGAAGACCCTGACTTCCCGCTGCAACCGCCGATCGGTCGTTCCGGGCGTCCGGAGACCGGCCGCCAGTCCTTCTCTATAGAAGCAGCCAACGAATTCGACCCGTTGTTCGAAGACGTCTATGACTGGTGCGAGCTGCAGGAGCTGGACCTCGACACCCTGATCCACGAAGACGGCACGGCGCAGATGGAAATCAACTTCCGTCACGGTGATGCCTTGTCCCTGGCCGACCAGATCCTGGTGTTCAAGCGCACCATGCGTGAAGCCGCGCTCAAGCACGACGTGGCGGCCACCTTCATGGCCAAGCCGATGACCGGCGAGCCCGGCAGCGCGATGCACCTGCACCAGAGCATCATCGACATCGCCACCGGCAAGAACGTCTTCTCTAACGAAGACGGGACCATGAGCCAACTGTTCCTCAACCACATTGGCGGCCTGCAGAAGTTCATCCCTGAATTGCTGCCGCTGTTTGCTCCCAACGTGAACTCGTTCCGTCGCTTCCTGCCCGACACCTCGGCGCCGGTGAACGTGGAGTGGGGCGAAGAAAACCGCACCGTCGGCCTGCGCGTCCCGGATGCCGGCCCGCAGAACCGTCGCGTGGAAAACCGCCTGCCGGGCGCCGACGCCAACCCGTACCTGGCGATTGCCGCCAGCCTGCTGTGTGGCTACATCGGTATGGTCGAAGGCCATAACCCGAGCGCCCCGGTGGTGGGGCGTGGTTACGAGCGCCGCAACCTGCGCCTGCCGTTGACCATCGAAGACGCCCTGGAGCGTATGGAAAACAGCAAGACCATCGAGAAATACCTGGGTCAGAAATTCATCACAGGCTACGTCGCGGTCAAGCGGGCCGAGCATGAAAACTTCAAGCGCGTGATCAGTTCGTGGGAGCGGGAATTCCTGCTCTTCGCCGTCTGATGCGCCGGGCGCACGGGGAAACCTGTGCGCCCTTCACTGAAAAGTCTAGGAGATTGGTATGTCCAGCAACAACCCGCAAACCCGTGAATGGCAAGCCTTGAGCAGTGATCACCACCTGGCGCCGTTCAGCGACTTCAAGCAATTGAAAGAGAAAGGCCCACGGATCATCACCAAAGCCCACGGCGTTTACCTGTGGGACAGCGAAGGCAACAAGATCCTCGACGGCATGGCCGGCCTGTGGTGCGTGGCGATCGGTTACGGTCGCGTTGAACTGGCCGACGCCGCCGCCAAGCAAATGAAAGAACTGCCGTACTACAACCTGTTCTTCCAGACCGCTCACCCACCTGTACTGGAGTTGGCCAAGGCGATTTCCGACATCGCGCCTGCCGGCATGAACCACGTGTTCTTCACCGGTTCCGGCTCCGAAGGCAACGACACCA
The DNA here is from genome assembly GCF_024809815.1 of Pseudomonas sp. BIGb0381. NCBI lineage: Bacteria > Pseudomonadati > Pseudomonadota > Gammaproteobacteria > Pseudomonadales > Pseudomonadaceae > Pseudomonas > Pseudomonas sp. BIGb0381. The sequence goes on along the minus strand of NZ_JANUEN010000008.1, from coordinate 321,973 downwards.
TGTTGCGTATGGTCCGCCACTATTGGGCGATCAAGGGCCAGCCGAACAAGAAAACCATCATCAGCCGCAAGAATGGCTACCACGGCTCCACCGTGGCTGGCGCCAGCCTGGGCGGCATGACCTATATGCACGAACAGGGCGACTTGCCGATCCCGGGCATCGTCCATATCGCCCAGCCGTACTGGTTCGGCGAAGGCGGCGACATGAGCCCCGAAGAGTTCGGGATCTGGGCCGCCAACCAGCTGGAAGAGAAGATCCTGGAACTGGGCGTGGACAACGTCGGTGCCTTTATTGCCGAGCCGATCCAGGGCGCCGGTGGCGTGATCGTGCCGCCAGACAGCTACTGGCCGCGCATCAAGGAAATCCTCGCCAAGTACGACATCCTGTTTGTTGCCGACGAAGTGATCTGCGGTTTCGGCCGTACCGGTGAGTGGTTCGGTAGCGATTTCTACGACCTCAAGCCCCACATGATGACCATCGCCAAGGGCCTGACCTCCGGTTACATCCCCATGGGCGGCCTGATCGTGCGCGACGACGTGGTGGCCGTGCTCAACGAAGGCGGTGATTTCAACCACGGCTTCACGTACTCCGGCCACCCGGTGGCTGCGGCAGTGGCCCTGGAAAACATCCGCATCATGCGCGATGAAAAAATCGTTAACCGCGTCCACGACGAAACGGCACCGTATTTGCAGAAACGTCTGAGGGAGCTGGCGGATCACCCGTTGGTGGGGGAAGTGCGCGGTGTCGGCATGCTCGGTGCAATTGAGCTGGTTCAGGACAAGGCGACGCGCAAGCGTTACGAGGGCCGGGGCGTAGGCATGATCTGCCGAACCTTCTGCTTCGAGAATGGCCTGATCATGCGTGCCGTGGGCGACACCATGATCATTTCGCCGCCTCTGGTGATCAGCAAGGCTGAAATCGACGAGTTGGTGACCAAGGCTCGTCATTGCCTGGACCTGACTTTGGCGGCATTGCAGGGCTAAGTGCTAGGCTCAGTGCGCAGCGCACCGGGCAGTTATAAATGTAGGGGCTTTGGTTGAAAGCCGGCCCCTGAACTTGCCAGACTGTCGCCCTGTTTTGTTGCCCTCTGGAAGGGTCGCTGAACATAAAAGAACGTGGCCCAAAAAAGAAAAATTGGAGCATCACCAAATGAAGGCATTAGGTTTGAAGAACGCTGGCAAGACCCTCCTGGCCTTGTCCCTGATGGGCGCAATGGCGGGCGCGGCCCAGGCAGACGATAAAGTGCTGCACGTCTACAACTGGTCCGACTACATTGCACCGGACACCATCGCCAACTTTGAAAAAGAGTCGGGCATTAAAGTGGTGTACGACGTTTTTGACAGCAACGAGACACTCGAAGCCAAGTTGCTGGCAGGCAAGTCCGGTTACGACATCGTCGTACCGTCGAACAACTTCCTCGCCAAGCAGATCAAGGCCGGTGTCTACCAGGAGCTGGACAAGTCCAAACTGTCCAACTACGGCAACCTGAACACCTCCCTGCTTAAAGCCGTGTCGGTCAGCGACCCGGACAACAAGCATGCTTTCCCGTACATGTGGGGTTCGATCGGCATCGGCTACAACCCGGACAAGGTCAAGGCCGCGCTGGGCGTGGACAAGATCGATTCGTGGGACGTGTTGCTCAAGCCTGAAAATATCGCCAAGCTCAAGAGCTGCGGCGTGAGCTTCCTCGACTCGCCGACCGAAATGCTGCCGATCGCGCTGCATTACCTAGGCCTGCCAACCGACAGCCAGAAGAAAGAAGACCTCAAGCAGGCCGAAGCGCTCTTCTTGAAAATCCGTCCTTCGATCGGCTACTTCCACTCGTCCAAGTACATCTCCGACCTGGCCAACGGCAACATCTGCGTAGCCGTGGGTTACTCGGGTGACATCCAGCAGGCCAAGTCCCGCGCGGCTGAAGCCGGTGGCAAGGTCAAGGTGGCCTACGACATTCCGAAAGAAGGCGCCGGTAGCTTCTTCGACATGGTCGCCATCCCTAAAGATGCCGAAAACGTCGACGCTGCTTATAAGTTCTTGAACTACCTGCTCAAGCCGGAAGTCATGGCTTCGATCACCAACAGCGTGCGCTTCCCGAACGGTAACGAGAAGGCCACCGCACTGGTCGACAAAGACATCACCAATGACCCGGGCATCTACCCGCCAGCGGATGTGCAAGCCAAGCTCTACGCCATTGCAGACTTGCCGGCTGCCACCCAGCGTGAAATGACACGCAGCTGGACCAAGATCAAGTCCGGTAAATAAACCGGTCTTTGTTAACCACCGCGCAGCCCGCGGTGGTTAATGAAACAAATAAATGACAGAAAGTTTTGCCGGATCGGTTTATCGAGGGTAAGTTGCGCGCCGGTTTTGTTGCCGGGCAACAACTTTAAGGCCCAACTATTTAAGAGGACCTCCACTTGCCAATTTCTTTATTTCGCCAAGCCTTGCTGGTAGGTGCAGGTATCACGCTGGCTGTCAGCGTGCAGGCTGCACCGACTGTGCATATTTATAACTGGTCGGATTACATCGGCCCCGACACCCTGGCCAACTTCGAAAAGGCCACCGGCATCAAACCCGTGTATGACGTGTTTGATTCCAACGAAACCCTGGAAGGCAAGTTACTGGCCGGGCGTACCGGCTATGACGTGGTGGTGCCGTCCAACCACTTCCTCGGCAAGCAGATCAAGGCCGGTGCGTTCCAGAAGCTCGACAAGTCGCTGCTGACGAACTACGCCAACCTGGATCCGGTGTTGCTCAAGCGCCTGGAGAAGAACGACCCTGGCAATCAGTACGCCGTGCCGTACCTGTGGGGTACCAATGGCATCGGTTACAACGTCGACAAAGTGAAGGAACTGCTGGGCGTCGACAAGATCGACTCCTGGGCCGTGTTGTTCGAACCGGAAAACATGAAGAAGCTGGCCACCTGCGGTGTGTCGTTCATGGACTCGGCGGACGAAATGCTGCCGGCAGTGCTTAACTACATGGGCCTGGACCCTAACAGCACCAACCCGGACGACTACAAGAAGGCTGAAGAAAAGCTGCTCAAAGTGCGGCCCTACGTGACCTACTTCCATTCTTCCAAATACATCTCCGACCTGGCCAACGGCAACATCTGCGTGGCCGCCGGGTTCTCCGGCGATGTGTTCCAGGCCAAGGCTCGCGCAAGCGAAGCGGGCAAAGGCGTGAACATCGCCTACGCAATTCCGAAGGAAGGCGGCAACCTGTGGTTTGACGTGCTGGCGATTCCCAAGGATGCCACCAACGTCAAGGAAGCCCACGCCTTCATCAACTATTTGCTGAAATCTGAGGTGATCGCTCAGGTCAGTGACATCGTCGGCTACGCCAACCCTAACCCAGGGGCGGACAAGCTGATGGAGCAATCGATACGCACCGACGAAGCGGTTTACCCACCGCAGGCGGTTCTCGACAGGACATTCGTCAACTTCGAGCTACCCCCGAAAGTGCAGCGTTTAATGACCCGTAGCTGGACCAAGGTCAAGACGGGTAAGTAAGGCTCACACTATCCTGGGTTCGCCCGCCTCGGGCGAACTGCACTCTTTTTTGGGAGTTTCGTAAATGGCAGTTGCCTCCGGCGCCTATAAGAAAGCCCTCGAGGGCGACCAGACACCGAAAAAGGTGCTGGTCAAAATCGACCGGGTCACGAAGAAGTTCGACGAGACGATTGCCGTGGACGATGTGTCCCTGGAAATCAAGAAAGGCGAGATCTTCGCCTTGCTCGGCGGTTCGGGTTCGGGCAAGTCCACCCTGCTGCGTATGCTCGCAGGCTTCGAGCGCCCGACTGAAGGTCGGATTTACCTCGACGGTGTGGACATCACCGATATGCCGCCCTACGAGCGGCCGATCAACATGATGTTCCAGTCCTACGCCTTGTTCCCACACATGACCGTGGCGCAGAACATTGCGTTCGGCCTGCAACAGGACAAGATCCCCAAGGCCGAGGTCGATGCCCGCGTAGCCGAAATGCTCAAGCTGGTCCAGATGAGCCAGTACGCCAAACGCAAGCCGCACCAGTTGTCCGGTGGCCAGCGTCAGCGTGTGGCGTTGGCCCGCTCCCTGGCCAAGCGCCCGAAACTGCTGCTGCTCGATGAGCCGATGGGCGCCCTCGATAAAAAGCTGCGCTCGCAGATGCAACTGGAACTGGTAGAGATCATCGAGCGCGTCGGCGTGACCTGCGTGATGGTGACGCACGACCAGGAAGAGGCCATGACCATGGCCGAGCGCATCGCGATCATGCACCTGGGCTGGATCGCCCAGATCGGCAGCCCGATCGACATCTACGAGACGCCGACCAGCCGCCTGGTGTGCGAATTCATCGGTAACGTCAACATCTTCGACACCCAGGTGGTGGACGACGCCGAAGGCCACGCGGTGCTCAAGTGCCCGGACCTGGACCGCGATATCTACGTGGGCTACGGCATCGCCACCTCGGTGGAAGACAAGTCGGTGACCTACGCCATCCGCCCGGAAAAACTGCTGGTCACCACCGAAATGCCGACCTGCGAGCACAACTGGTCCAGCGGCAAGGTGCACGACATCGCCTACCTGGGCGGCCACTCGGTGTTCTACGTCGAGCTGCCAAGCGGCAAGCTGGTGCAGTCCTTCGTCGCCAACGCCGAACGCCGTGGCCAGCGTCCAACCTGGGGTGACCAGGTGTACGTGTGGTGGGAAGACGACAGCGGCGTGGTACTGCGCACATGAACATGAAGAAGCTCAAGCGGCGCTTGCACCGCATCGTCCCCAGTGGCAAGCAGGTGGTCATCGGGATTCCGTTCCTGTGGCTGTTCCTGTTTTTCGCCCTGCCGTTTTTCATTGTCCTGAAAATCAGCTTCGCCGAAGCCGACGTAGCGATCCCGCCGTACACCGAGATCTACACCTACGTCGAACAGAAGCTGCAGGTGGTGCTGAACCTGGCCAACTACAGTTTGCTGGCAGGTGATGAGCTGTACATCGCGGCGTACCTGGGCTCGCTGAAAATGGCGTTCTTCAGCACGCTGCTGTGCCTGCTGATCGGCTACCCGATGGCCTACGCCATTGCCACCGCACGCAAAGAGATGCAGACCGTGCTGGTGCTGCTGATCATGATGCCGACCTGGACCGCGATCCTGATCCGCGTGTATGCGTGGATGGGCATCCTCAGCAACAACGGTTTGCTCAATGGCTTCCTGATGTCCATGGGGTTGATCAACGAGCCGCTGCAGATCCTCAACACCAACATCGCGGTGTATATCGGCGTGGTCTATTCGTACCTGCCGTTCATGATCCTGCCGCTGTATGCCAACCTGGTGAAGCATGACCAGAGCCTGCTGGAAGCCGCATCGGACCTGGGTTCGAGCACCTTCAACAGCTTCTGGAAAATCACCGTGCCGCTGTCCAAGAACGGCATCATCGCCGGCTGCATGCTGGTGTTTATCCCGGTGGTGGGCGAGTTCGTGATCCCGGAACTGCTCGGTGGCCCGGAAACCCTGATGATCGGTAAAGTGTTGTGGCAAGAGTTCTTCAACAACCGTGACTGGCCGGTGGCGTCTGCCCTGGCGGTAGTGATGCTGGCGATCCTGATCGTGCCCATCATTCTGTTTAACCGCAGCCAAGCCAAAGAGATGGAGGGCAAGATATGAAGCGCGTCAGTTTCTCAAGCTTCATGCTGGTGGCGGGGTTGTTGTTCATCTACCTGCCGATGCTGATCCTGGTGATCTACTCGTTCAACGAATCCAAGCTGGTAACGGTGTGGGGCGGTTGGTCGATCAAGTGGTACGTGGGCCTGCTGGACAACACCCAGTTGATGGGCTCGGTGGCGCGCTCCCTGGAAATCGCCTGCTACACGGCAGTGGCTGCTGTTGCGCTGGGTACGTTGGCGGCGTTTGTGCTGACGCGCATCAGCCAGTTCAAGGGCCGCACGCTGTTCGGCGGCCTGGTGACCGCACCGTTGGTGATGCCGGAAGTGATCACCGGTCTGTCGCTGCTGCTGCTGTTCGTGGCCATGGCGCAGATGATCGGCTGGCCCCAGGAGCGTGGCATCGTCACCATCTGGATCGCCCACACCACGTTCTGTGCGGCGTATGTGGCGGTGGTGGTATCGGCGCGCTTGCGTGAGCTGGACCTGTCGATCGAAGAAGCGGCGATGGACCTGGGTGCGCGGCCGTGGAAGGTGTTCTTCCTGATCACCATCCCGATGATCGCGCCGTCGTTGGCGGCGGGCGGCATGATGTCGTTCGCACTGTCCCTGGATGACCTGGTACTGGCCAGCTTCGTCTCGGGCCCGGGCTCTACGACGTTGCCGATGGAAGTGTTCTCGGCCGTGCGCCTTGGGGTAAAACCCGAGATCAACGCCGTGGCCAGCCTGATTCTGCTGGCGGTGTCGCTGGTGACCTTCCTGGTGTGGTTCTTCAGCCGACGTGCCGAAGAGATGCGCAAGAAGGCCATCCAGCAAGCCATCGAAGAAGCCGCTGCCGATGGCTGGAAACAGCCGGACGTGCGTCGGGCGCAGGCGCCGGTCTAAAGGTGGGAGGGGGCTTGCTCCCGATGGCGGTGGGTCAGTCAATAGATGCAGTGACTGACACTCAGCAATCGGGGGCAAGCCCCCTCCCACATTTGATCGCATTTCAACTCCGCTACGCCAACCACGGCGACTTGCGAATCACCTCGACAAAATTCATCGGCTTGAACCCCGGCTCCTGATCCACCAGCACATCCGTCTTCACGTTGCCAAACGTGGTCTGCGGGCGATGGCGCAAGCCGTCGGCAAACGCGCAGATGATGCACTCCTTGAACCCTTCACCGCGTGGATGCGCATGCACCACGGCGTCGCGCTGCACGCTGCTGAACGCGGCGTAGTCCATGCCCAGCACGTCCATTTCGACGCCGGCTGTCACCAGGGCCACGGTCGGGCGCAGGTGCTGCGGTACGCCCGGCGTGGTGTGCAGGGCGATGGACAGCCACACCTGTTCGATATCGTCGTCGCTCAGCCCGTAAGGCTTGAGAAAGGCCGCGGCGGCGTTGGCGCCGTCCACTTCGAAGCGTTCGTCGTCACTGCGATGGCCTTCCACCAGGCCCAGGTCATGGAACATGGCGCCGACGTAAAGCAGCTCCGGGTTGTAGGCCAACTGCTTGCGCTCACCGCTCAAGGCGCCGAAGAGGAACACCCGGCGCGAGTGGTGGTAGAGCAGGTCGGATTCGATGTCGCGGATGTATTCGGTGGTGGCCTTGGCCAGGGCGCTGTCCGGGATCTTGATGCCGGCGATGGTGGTGGTCATGGTGGCTCTCCTCTGGAAAGCAGTCAGTTTGGTCGCTGGTCGGTGCAGCGACCATCGCGGTGAGGGCGCGATCCCGGCCAATGTGCCGACACATCGTGCCAAGCAGAAATCGACTAGGGTGTAGCGGGCGATATCACTCTGGAAGCCTGCGAAAATCCCAGTGTGGGAGGGGGCTTGCTCCCGATTGCTGAGTACCAGGCACTGCATCTGCTGACTGATACAGCGCCATCGGGAGCAAGCCCCCTCCCACAGGGTTTGCATTTTATTCTGCTAGAAAAAGGTGTCTGTGAGCATGCACAAGACCGTCGCGATCCTGATCTTCCCCGGCGTCCAGTCACTGGATGTGACCGGTCCCATGGATGTGTTCTGCGAGGCCAACCGCTTTCTGGTACCCGAAGATCATTACCAGTTGGAAGTGATAGGTTTAGGCCACGGCACGATGGCGGCCTCCAATGGCCTGTCACTCCAGGCCCATAAGCATTACAGCGAAGCCCTGCAGGCCTATGACCTGCTGCTGGTCGCGGGCGGCCCGCAGTTACCCTTCGAGGACTTCGGCGCTCCGTTCGATGATTGGCTGCGTGGCGCCACCGCCCGGGCGCGACGGTTTGGCTCTATCTGTAACGGGGCCTTCATGCTGGCGCGCGCCGGATTGCTGGACGGAAAAACCATCACCACTCATTGGAACGACGCCGCTGACCTGGCGCGCCTGTGTCCTTCGGCTCAGGTCGAAGCCGACCGCCTCTACGTGCAGGACGGCAACCTTTACACTTCGGCCGGGGTCACGGCGGGCATCGACTTGTCGCTGTACCTGCTGGCCCAGGACCACGGCCCGGAAGTGGCTTTGAGCGTGGCCAAGCGCCTGGTGGTGTTCACCCAGCGTTCGGGCGGGCAGTCGCAGTTCAGCCCGTTTCTTATACCCCACGCCGAAACCACATCGGCGGTAGCGCTGGTGCAGCTGTATGTATTGGCGAATTTGACCGGGGATCTGACCATCGCCGACCTGGCAAGGGCCGCCAATATGAGCGCGCGCAATTTTTCTCGGGTGTTTGCCCGTGAGGCGCAGGTTACGCCTGCGGAATTTGTTGAGCGGGCGCGGGTGGATGCGGCGCGGGTGATGCTTGAAAGTACTCACGCGCCATTGAAAACCGTGGCGTACCAATGCGGTTTTCGCGATGCCCAGCACATGCGCAGTGTGTTCAATCGCCGCCTGGGGGTGACGCCGCAGCAGTTTCGGCTCAACTTTGCGTCCCCAGCAACGGCGTAGACCAACTGTAGGCGTTGGCTTGCATAGGGCTACCGCGCCGGTAGCAGCTTCAAGGTGCCGCGCGTATTCGCCGTGACTTCCTCATCACTGAAATGCGCCTGCTCGTAACCGCCTTCGATATAGGTCTCTGCCTGGTCGCCATAGTGCTTGTCAAACGGCACACCGCTTTGACCGACCGGGTTGATCGTCAGCGCGTGGGCCACGTCGGCGAAGTCGATCAGGCGGCGGGTGGACGGGCCGTAGGTCACTGGCCATGGCGCGGGGCCGATGACGGCCGACTGGTTGTTCGGCACTTCGTGGGTGCCGGGGGCCGGGAACGGGCCGACGTTGACGATCAGGTCCAAGGGTTTCTGTGAGCCCAGCGGATGACCGTGGGTCAGGGTATGGGCCTTGCCCCACTGCCATTGCGTCGGGTCATCGCCGAAGGTGGCCTTGAGGTGCGCGAGGCTGTTGTCCCAGGCCCGCTTGACGCTGTCGGCGCGCTTGCCGTCCCACCAGGGCGAGGCCGGGTCGGCAGCCAGGCGGGGCAGGGCGGCGTCGATCACGCGGGTCGTGAGCAAGGTCTTGAACATACCATCGCCCAGTTTCGGGTGGAAAGCCGCGTCGGCGAGGTTGAACAGGAACTGGTTGAACAGCGTGGCGCTGGTGGAATCCAGCGGGTAGTCACCCTTCCAGCTGGCAAGCTGTTCCACCAGCTTCAACTGCGCCGGGTCCGTGACCACCTCGCGCAGTACCGGCAACAGCGGCGCGAGCAGGCGCGGGCCGAAGGCGGTGGTGGTGCCCAGTTGCAGGGCCTGGCTGTTGTTCACATCCCACTTCACGCTCTTGTCGCTCAACTGCGCGTTCAACTGCTGGCCACGGTCGGCGAGGTTGTAATAGCCGGGGATTTCCATGCCGGTGGGCGATACCGGCTGGGCATTGGCCGACACCACATAGCCACGCGCCGGGTTTTCTTCCTGGGGGTTGGCGCTGAAGGGGTAGAAGCCCAGCTTGTCGGCCTGGGCGGTGCTGCCGTCGAGGATAAAACCTGGGTTGGTGCCGGCCGGGCGAATCGGCAACTGCGCCGCCGCCCACCAGCCGATGTCGCCCTTGGCATTGGCCCACACGATATTCAGCCCCGGTGCCGACACCTTGGCCGCCGCCGCGCGCGCCTTGGCCAGGGTGTCGGCGCGGTTGAGCTGGTAGAAACCTTCGAGGATCGGGTTCTGGGTGTCGAGGAACGCCCACCACATGGCAATCGGCGTCTTGCCGCCGTTCTCGCCGAGCACGTCATTGACGATCGGGCCGTGGGGCGACTGGCGCAGGGTGAGGCTGACCGGTGCCTGGCCTTTTACGGCGATCTGTTGCTCGCTGCGGGTCATGTCGACCCACTGGCCGTGGTACCAGACCTGGTTGGCGTTGTCCGGGTTGACCTTTTCGGCGATCAGGTCGAGGTCGTCGTTCTGGAACATGGTCAGGCTCCAGCCGAAATCCAGGTTGTGCCCCAAGAACGCCACGGGCACCAGCGCGTTGTGGTAGCCATACAGCTCAAACCCCGGCGCCGACAGCTGCGCCTCGTACCACACCGATGGCACCGAGAAGCGGATATGCGGGTCACCCGCCAGCAGCGGTTTGCCGCTCTTGGTGCGGCTGCCACTGATGGCCCAGGCGTTGCTGCCCTCGAATTGCGGCAAGCCGTTGTCGGCCAACGCCTGCTCGCTCAGGGCGGCGAGGGCGTCGAGGGTTTTCCAGTCATTGTCGGCCAGGTTGAGGGCGCCTTTGGGTTGCCAGTCGAGGTCGAAGACTTTCAGGTAATCGCTGCCCAATTGGTCGCGCACGTAAGTCAGCAAGGGCTCGGTACGAAACGCAGCGGCAAAGCTGTAGGCCATGTACCCGGCGACGCTGATGGTGTCCTCGGCGGTAAACGGGCGCCTGGGGATGCCCAGCACGTCGAACTCCATCGGGCGGGCGTGGCTGTCCTGATATTGGTTGATCCCGTCCAGGTAGGCTTGCAGGGCCTTCCAGTGCGCCGACTCATGGTCCTGCTGCGCCACGTAGGTGGCGGCGCGGTCGCGAATGCGCAGGCTGCGGAACAGCTTGTCGGTCTCCAGCAGCTTCGGCCCGAGCACCTCGGCCAACTCGCCACGGGCCAGGCGCCGCATGACCTCCATCTGGAACAGGCGGTCCTGGGCATGCACGTAGCCCAGGGCGCGATACAGGTCGGTCTCGTTCTCGGCGCGAATATGCGGCACGCCACGATCGTCGTAGCGCACGGTGACCGAGCCTTGCAGGTTGGCCAGTTCAACCGTGCCCTGGCGGCTGGGTTGCTTGCTGTAGACGTACCAGCCCGCACCGAGGCCGATCAGCACCAGCAGAACCGCGAGAACCCGCAAGACGCGCTTCATGGACATTCCTTACCGAGAGTGGGTGGCGAGCTACAAATCTTTCGACCACGAACAATAGCAGCCCACCGCCAGGGTGTGCGTGGCATTCACCTCTCGCCCAGCTTCAAGGGCTTTCAGGATCGGCTCGATAAAACTGTTATTGGCGTTACACGTCAGCCCTTCGCTGTACGGCCCGAAATACGCGAGCTTGCCGGTTCGGTCCCAGATGCCCACGGCCGGGCTGGCCGGCACCTGGTCGGCGCCGGGCAGGGCAGTGAGGGTTTTCATCTGGCGCAGGTTATCGGGCAACTGACCGTGGCTGCTGGCTTTTTGCAGGGCATAGAACTCGACGCCCTGGGGCGCGTACTGCTCGATCAACTCGCCCAGGTGTTGCTGGTTGCCGACATTGCACGGGCAAGCCGGATCCCAGAAATGCACCAGGCGGATCGGCCCGGGGCCTGCGAGTTCGGCGGGCAGTTGCAGGGCATCGCCGGAAAACACTGCCGTGTGCTCACTGAAAGCGCGCAGGTAGCGGCCCTGGAACCAGTCATACGCCGCCCACAGCACACCGGCGCAGATGATTAGGATCAGGCTGGCGAACAGGGCGTTACGGTAAGGCTGTCGCATTCGGATCTATCCTCGCAGGTCGCGTAGCTTGCCATGCTTGTCCTGACAGATGAATATCGCAGCTCGATATTCATCTTCGCCGCAAGTCTGGAACCCTTTATGCCCGTGACCTTTGACCCTGATCACCTTCGCGAAAGCCTGCGGCCCCTGGTGGATGCGCAACCGCTTTCAGCCGAAGCGCGGGTCTACCAGCGTTTCTATGGACTGGACCTGAGCACACGCAAAGTGCCGACAGTGAGTCGGCTGGGGCGTTTCGAGGTGGATGGGTTTGAGGTGGTCGCTCAGGTGTGGTGGCCGCCCGTGCCGGTGGCGACGATGTTTATGTTCCACGGCTTCTACGACCATATGGGCCTTTATCGCCACGTAGTGAACTGGGCGCTGGACCAGGGCTTTGTGGTGATCGCCTGCGATTTGCCGGGCCATGGTTTGTCCAGCGGCGCGCGCGCCAGCATCGATGATTTTGCCGTGTACCAGGATGTGGTGCAGGCGCTGTTCGTCCAGGCCCAAGCGCTGCAATTGCCGCAGCCCTGGCATTTGTTCGGGCAAAGCACCGGCGGCGCGGTGGTAGTAGACCACCTGCTCAACCAGGGGGCCGAGAGCCCGGCCCAAGGCAAGACCTTCCTGCTCTCACCGCTGGTGCGGCCGCGTGCGTGGGGGTGGTCGCAGGTCAGCTATTACCTGCTGCGCCCGTTCGTCAAAGGCATCGCCCGGCGTTTCAGCGAGAACACCAACGACCCGCAGTTCAAGCCATTCCTGGAGGCCGACCCGCTTCAGCCGCGCCAATTGCCAACCGCCTGGGTAGGAGCGCTGGCGCGCTGGATCAAACGCATCGAAGCCGCCCCGCGCAGCCCACGGCGGCCGGTGATTGTGCAGGGTGAGGAAGATATGACGGTGGATTGGCAGCACAACTTGCAGGTGCTGCGGGGCAAGTTCGACCAACCCGAGGTGTTAATGCTGCCGCGTGGGCGGCATCACCTGGCGAACGAGATTCCGGAGATTCGTGAAGAGTATTTCCGGTATTTGACAGACCATTTGAAATAACACAATCCAAATGTGGGAGGAGGCAAGTCGAATCGTCGCACCGCCCCTCCCACATTTTCTACTGCGTCAGGCTTGAAGTGCTCTGGCCGACCGCCAGCCCCGCACGAATCGCTGCCAGCGCCGCCTGGTAATACGCCTTACCCTCCGGCGACTCCGCAAACGTCGCGAACTCCTCCAGCTCGGGGTCGGACAAATCCCGATAGACGTACAGCAACGTGTTGTTCAAGTCCTTGTCGATCTGTTGCATCAGCCGCTCACGCTGGCCATTCAACATGCCCTGAGCCTGACCACCACCCAGCAGGCCGGGGATCATCTGGCTCAAGCTGTCGGCGGCTACACCGGCAATCGCCAGGCTCACTTCGGCCCCGGCTTCACGGGCAGGCAGGGCCTGGGCCAGGTGGCCGATGATCAGGCTGCGGGTGGCGTCGGCTTCGATCTTGGGCAGGCCCTGGGCATTTTTTGCCAGTTGGTCACGGCGCGTGGCCAGCAATTCGGCGGCGACGATCTTGCGGCCCAGCGGCGACTGGAAGAACGCCAAGGCGGGCTTGGGGTCCGCCAGGTTCTTGCGCAGTTGCGCCTCGGCACGTTGGTCCATGGCCTGGGCGCCAAAGCGTTTATTGCTGTTGTCCACCAGCGCCTGGTACACCGCCGGCGGCAGGCTATTGCGGTAGCGTTGCTGGGCAGCACTGAGGGCGTCATTGAAGTGCGCACGTTGTTCGGCCCAGCCGGCGACCTTGTACAACTGGTCATGGCCGTCTGCCCAGGCGGGCAAAACGCAGAACATCAGCAAGGAAAAAAACAAACGACGCATATGGACTCCTGTCAGTCGGCCACTATTGTCCGTGTCGGGCGTAGGATTTGTCGAGAAGTCCTATCAGTCACCTGACTAAAGTGTATTCAGACGCTCGGCGGCTCTGTCGGATTCACAGGCGTATGGATACTATGCGCGCCATGCAAATACCCCTCGATCACCCCCTGCTGCAACGCATCGTTGATGACCTGGCCGAAAAAGGCTGGTCGCAGCAGAACGGCTTCCTGCCCCAGGCTCTGACCCTGGAACTGGCGGCTGAGTGCCGTAAACGTGCGGCCGAGGGTGAATTAGCCCCTGCGGCGGTGGGGCGCGGACCGGCCCAGGAGATTCGCGAGGGCATTCGCGGCGACCATATCCAGTGGCTGGAGGAGGGCGACGCGGCGGTCTGCGACAGCTATATGGCGGTAATGGACAGCCTGCGCCTGGCGATGAACCGTGGTTTGTTCCTCGGCCTGGAGGATTTCGAAAGCCACTTCGCGATGTACCCGCCCGGCGCGTTTTACCTCAGGCACCTCGACCGTTTTCGCGACGACGACCGGCGCATGGTCTCGGCGGTGATCTACTTGAACGATGCCTGGCTGCCCGAGCACGGTGGCCAGTTGCGCATGTACCTCAAGGACGGCGTCGAATACGATGTGGTGCCCACCGGCGGAAGCCTGGTGGTGTTCCTGTCGGGCGAGGTGCCCCACGAAGTCATGCCAGCCACGCGCGAACGCCTGTCCCTCACCGGGTGGTTTCGCCGGCGCGGCAACGAGCCGTTTTAACCATGCAAAAGATTCTGATCAGCCGCTGCCTGCTCGGCCACAAGGTGCGCTACGACGGCGGGGCCAGCGGGCCGTTCGACCCGTTGGCGGCGTGGCAGGCTGAAGGTCGTGTGGTTGCGATCTGCCCGGAAGTGTCGGGCGGTTTGCCGACGCCCAGGCCCTCTGCCGAGATTCCGGGCGGGCAGGGCATCGATGTGTGGGAAGGCCGCGCCCGAGTGCTGACTGCCGAGGGCGAAGACTTCAGCGCCGCCTTCCTCGACGGCGCCCGCCAAGCTCTGGCGTTGGTGCAGCGCCATGACATCCGTATCGCCATCCTCAAGGCCAATAGCCCGTCCTGCGGCAACCTGCTGACCTATGACGGTACCTTCACCGGTGTAAAGGTCAGTGGCGAGGGTGTAACGGCGGCGCTGCTCAAGCGCCATGGCGTGCAGGTGTTCAGTGAGCTGGAGTTGCCTGAGGCGGCACAGGCGTTGGCGCGCCTGTAGGAGCGTCGCCCTCGAACCACTTCTGCGACAGCGCCTTTAATCGGCCATCGTCCTTCACCCGCTTCAGTGCCCCGTCCAAGCTCGTCTTGAAGGCCGGGTTGCCCTTCTGGAACGGGATCACCAACTCAGGCTTCTCGTGATAAGCCTCGCTGAAATCGAAACGATCCTTAAGCTCGGCAGTCATAGCGATATGGTTGATGGCCACATCGTATTTGCCGGTTGAGACCCCTGGCAGCATATCGGCGTCATCGGTGGTGATAAATGAGGGGCGCACGTCCATTTCTTTTGCCAGCAGTTCACCCAGCTCGACTTCAAAGCCGGTGAGTTTGTCGCCTTCCTTGAAGTTGTAGGGCGGGGTGTTGGCTTCAAGGGCGATGCGCAGTTCGCCGCGATCATTTACATCGTCGATCAGTTCGGCGTGAGCCAGGGGGCTCAGAAGGGGTAGCAAAAGTAACAGGCCAGGCGAAAAGCGCATGGTCACTCCTAGAGAATTCGAATGTGCGAGGCGCCGTTCAGCATCGCTTTGCTATGGTGGTGAGTGCCTTGGACAGCAATTTATCGCGAAGTTGTCGAAACCCTACAGATTTCACAGAAAAACTGGAGAAGCGAATGAAAGCCCTATTGTCCCGTGCAACGATTGCCAGCCTGTTGCTGGGTGCCTCGATGTTGGCGACCGCCGCCGACGGCATCCCGCGCAGCGCTCCACCCGAAGGCGCCAAAGTGTTTATCGTCTCGCCAAAAGACGGTGCCACCGTCGATAAAACCTTCACCGTCAAATTCGGCATGGAAGGCCTGAAGCTGGCCCCGGCCACTGACCAAACCGCAGGCACCGGCCACCACCACCTGCTGATCGACCAGAAAGCGCTGCCTGACGCCAGCGTGCCGATCCCGGCCACCGACACCGTGATTCACTACGGCAAGGCCCAGACCGAGACCGAGCTGACCCTCACCCCAGGCAAACACACCCTGCAACTGGTGGCCGGCGACAAGCTGCACATGCAGTTCGACCCGACGGTAGCCTCGAAAGTCATCACGGTTAACGTCAAGTAAGATGTGTTCAGACAAAAAAATGGGAGACCCACACGGGCCTCCCATTTTTTTGTGCCGCGTTTGCAGCGTTAGAACAACACGCGGCTACGGATAGTGCCGTTGATGTGCTGCAGCTTCTCTTGCGCCAGGTCCGAATACTCGGCATCGACGTCGATCACCACGTAGCCGACCTTCTCGTTGGTCTGCAGGAACTGACCGGAGATGTTGATGCCGTTTTCCGCGAAGACCTTGTTGATCTCCATCATCACGCCAGGAATGTTCTGGTGGATGTGCAGCAGACGGTGCTTGCCAGGGTGAGCCGGCAGGGCTACTTCCGGGAAGTTGACGGACGAGACCGACGTACCGTTGTCGCTGTACTTGACCAGCTTCTCCGACACTTCCAGGCCGATGTTGGCCTGGGCTTCAGCGGTGGAGCCGCCGATGTGCGGGGTCAGGATCACGTTGTCCAGGCCACGCAGCGGGCTTTCGAAGATGTCGTCGTTGGAGCGTGGCTCCACCGGGAACACGTCGATTGCGGCGCCGATCAGGTGCTTGTCCTTGATCGCGTCGGCCAGGGCGTCCAGCTCGACCACGGTGCCGCGTGCAGCATTGATCAGGATGCCGCCTTTCTTGATGGCGCGGATTTCCTTCTCGCCGATCATCCACTGGGTCTCAGCGGTTTCCGGAACGTGCAGGGTGACGATGTCGGACATGCCTAGCAGTTCGGTCAGGCTCGACACCTGGGTGGCGTTGCCCAATGGCAGCTTGGTCAGGGTGTCGTAGAAGAACACCTGCATGCCCAGGCCTTCGGCCAGTACCGACAGTTGCGTACCGATCGAGCCGTAACCAACGATACCCAGCTTCTTGCCCCGGATTTCGAAGGAGTTGGCCGCGCTCTTGATCCAGCCGCCACGGTGGCAGGAGGCGTTCTTCTCAGGGATACCGCGCAGCAGCAGGATGGCCTCGGCCAGCACCAGCTCCGCCACGGAACGGGTGTTGGAGTACGGCGCGTTGAACACTGCAATGCCGCGCTCGCGCGCTGCGTTGAGGTCGACCTGGTTGGTGCCGATGCAGAAACAGCCGACCGCCACGAGTTTCTTGGCGTGGTCGAAGATCTCTTCGGTCAGCTGAGTGCGGGAGCGAATGCCGATAAAGTGCGCGTCGGCGATCTTTTCCTTGAGCTGGGCTTCCGGCAGAGAACTGGTGATGTACTCAATGCTGGAGTACCCGGCGGCCTTCAGTACGTCGACGGCCGATGGGTGGACGCCTTCCAGAAGAAGGAACTTGATCTTGCTCTTATCGAGAGAAGTCTTGCTCATCTGCGTAAACCTGTATCCCGGAGAAAAATGGCAGGGAATCGAGCAGCGCAAGCTGACCCGGACGGCAGGAAAGCCGTCACCGCAGAAACGCCCTTGGGCTCTGTCCTGCGGGGGCGGTATGCTAGCATACGCGCCCCGCTAAACACCTATTCCTGCGACGTGAAGCGTTCTCAGGATGACCATGAATTGTTCGAGAGTTCTGTCGATGACCCATCCTGCCCTGATTGATGAGCTAAAGACCCTGGTTGAGCCCGGCAAAGTGCTGACCGACGCCGACTCCCTGGAGGCTTACGGCAAGGATTGGACCAAGCACTTCGCGCCCGCGCCGACCGCCATCGTGTTCCCCAAGACCACCGAACAGGTGCAGGCCATTGTCCGTTGGGCCAATGAGCATAAGGTGGCGCTGGTGCCATCCGGTGGTCGTACCGGCCTGTCGGCTGCTGCCGTGGCGGCCAATGGCGAAGTGGTCGTTTCGTTCGACTATATGAACCAGATCCTCGACGTGAACCTCACCGACCGCACCGCGGTGTGCCAGCCGGGCGTGGTCACCAAACAATTGCAGAACGTCGCCGAAGAAAAAGGCCTGTACTACCCGGTGGACTTCGCGTCGTCCGGTTCCAGCCAGATTGGCGGCAATATCGGCACCAATGCCGGCGGGATCAAGGTCATTCGCTACGGCATGACCCGCAACTGGGTGGCCGGCATGAAAGTCGTCACCGGCAAGGGTGACGTACTGGAGCTGAACCGCGACCTGATCAAGAACGCCACCGGCTATGACATGCGCCAACTGTTTATCGGCGCCGAAGGCACCCTGGGCTTTGTGGTCGAAGCCACCATGCGCCTGGACCGTGCGCCGAAAAACCTCACGGCGATGGTGCTCGGCACCACCGATTTCGACTCGATCATGCCGGTGCTGCACGCCTTCCAGAGCAAGTTGGACCTGACCGCCTTCGAGTTCTTCTCCGATAAGGCGCTGGCCAAAGTCCTCGGTCGCGGTGACGTGCCCGCGCCGTTCGAAACCGAGTGCCCGTTCTACGCGCTGCTGGAATTCGAAGCCACCACCGAAGAAGTCGCCAACCACGCCCTGGAAACCTTCGAGCACTGCGTCGAGCAGGGTTGGGTGCTGGACGGCGTGATGAGCCAGAGCGAAACCCAGCTGCACAACCTGTGGAAACTGCGCGAGTACATCTCCGAGACCATTTCCCACTGGACGCCGTACAAGAACGATATTTCGGTCACTGTCTCGAAAGTGCCGGCATTTTTGAAGGAAATTGACGCGATCGTCGGCGAACACTACCCGGACTTCGAAATTGTCTGGTTCGGCCATATCGGCGATGGCAACCTGCACCTGAACATCCTCAAGCCGGAAAACCTGAGCAAGGATGAGTTCTTCGCCAAGTGCGCCACCGTGAACAAGTGGGTGTTCGAAACCGTTCAGAAGTACAACGGTTCGATCTCCGCCGAACACGGCGTGGGCATGACCAAGCGTGATTACCTGACCTACAGCCGCTCGCCGGTTGAGATCGAATACATGAAAGCAGTGAAGGCGGTGTTCGACCCGAACGGGATCATGAACCCTGGCAAGATCTTCGCTGTTTAACCGCCCCCGAAGGAGTCGTTTCATGAGCTACCAGCACAAGTATGTCGACGGCACCAACATCCACTTTCCCGTGGGTAAGGTGGTGTGCATTGGGCGTAACTACGCCGAACATGCCAAGGAACTGGACAACCCGGTGCCGACCGAGCCGTTGCTGTTCATCAAGCCGGGCAGTTGCGTCGTCCCGCTGGAAGGCGGTTTCAGCATTCCGACCGAGCGTGGTTCGGTGCACTACGAGGCGGAAATCGCGGTGCTGATCGGCAAACCGCTGTCGAACAAGCCCAGCCGTGAAGAAGTGCTGGATGCCATCTCCGGCTTCGCCCCGGCCTTGGACTTGACCCTGCGCGACAAGCAAGCCGAGCTGAAAGCCAAGGGCCTGCCGTGGGAAATCGCCAAGTCCTTCGACGGCGCAGCGGTGCTTGCGCCATTCGTGGTCGGCAGCACCTTCGCGGACGTGACCGACATTGGCATTCGCCTGACCATCAACGGCGAAGTGCGCCAGGACGGCAACAGCTCACAGATGCTCAACCCGATCATCCCGATGATCCAGCACATGGCCGGCTGCTTCTCGCTGCAGGCTGGTGATGTGATTCTCACCGGCACCCCGGCCGGTGTGGGCCCGTTGAATGTGGGTGATGAGCTGGTGTTGGAGCTGACAGGTGTGAACCGCTTCGAAAGCAGCGTTCGCTAAGCACCTGGTGTGGGAGGGGGCAAGCTCCCTCCCACATTGGGTCCGAGTCCATCTCGTGCATTGGCTTTTGCATTTTTTTCACACCTCATCCGGATAATCCTCAGCCTCCAGCGCGCGGGCCTGTTGATCCTGTGCTATCACCTACCGCTGATCTTCCGGAAAAAGCCCCCAATGGCCGTGCCCCTGCCTTCCGCCACACCCAAGCCGCGTTCTCGTTTTGCCCTGCGCTGGTATTCCTGGCTGTTTCTGGCGGGGGTGATCGTCTATGGCGTTGCTTGGGCCCTGCATTGGGATGACCGCGGCGTGCTGTGGGTACTGGAGCGCTTCGAGACGCCCACCGAGCGCAGTGAAAGCGTATGGCTGCCGGACTACCACGCGGTCATCGACGCCAAGGTGTTGCCGGGAATGGAGAAGGACGAAGCCTCGGACGTCGCCTACAACCCGCAGACCAAAACGCTGTTTTCCGTCATGGGCAAAAACCCGTTTCTCGTTGAGTTGAGCCTGCAGGGCGATGTGCTGCGTAAGATGCCGCTCAATGGCTGGGACAATCCGGAAGGCGTGACCGTGATGGAAAATGGCCTGATGGCGGTGGTCGACGAACGCCAGCACAGCCTGACCATCGTCAAGGTCGACGCCGCCACCCAGCAATTGAACAAGGCGGATTTTTCCAGCTACGACCTCGGCCCGTCCAAAGATCAGAACAAAGCCTTCGAAGCCGTGGCCTGGGATAAGCGCAACCAGCAGATGGTGTTGGGCGAAGAGCGCCCGCCGGCGTTGTTTACCTGGAAAAGCGACGGCAGCCAGATCCTGAACGGTGATAAACAAAAACTCGCCAGCAAAGAGCTGGATATGCGCAACCTCTCGGCCCTGGCTGTCGATCCGCGCACCGGTCACCTGCTTGTGCTTTCAGCAGACTCTCACCTGTTGCTGGAGCTGGACGAGAAGGGCGAACAAGTCAGCTTCATGACCTTGCTGGGCGGCTTCAATGGTCTCAACAAAACCATTCCTCGTGCGGAAGGGGTGACCATGGATGAGGAAGGCACTCTGTACATAGTGAGTGAGCCGAATCTGTTCTATCGTTTCGAAAAGCAGAAATAATCGACCAGTTACGTCGGATATTTCTCTATCAGCGGCATTCGCCAGACATCCGGGCGCGTTTAAGTTTAAATTCAGACAGGCGTGATATTCATTCGCCACTTTTGACTTTGAGCACCCCCCGATGCGTCGATTTGCCCGCCCCAAACCCATTCTCTTTATGCTTGTGCTGATCGCCCTGGTCAGCGCCGGGGCTGTAGCGCAGCACTTTCGCCTGTTCGAGCGCGCCTGGTTCAACTGGCAGGCCTGGCGTCAGCCGGCGGACGAGCGCTCCATCGGCCTGGCGGATTACCGAGTGACCCTTGAGGCCCAGGTTATCGAAGGGCTCGACGACGATGTCTCGGCCCTCACCTACGATCCGGTGCGCAAGAGCCTGTTTACCGTTACCAATAAAAACGCCGAGCTGATCGAGCTGTCCCTTGAGGGCAAGATCCTGCGACGTATCCCGTTGGTGGGATTTGGTGATGCCGAGGCCGTGGAATTTATCAGCGACAACATTTACGTCATCACCGACGAACGCCAGCAGCGGCTGATCAAGGTGCATGTGGATGACGATACCCAATTCCTCGACGCCGCCGATGCGGAACAGATGACCCTGGGCCTGCATGTGGGGGGCAACAAGGGGTTTGAGGGGTTGGCCTATGACTCGGTAGGCAAGCGCCTGTTCGTGGCCAAGGAGCGCGACCCAATGCTGATCTACGAGGTCCACGGCTTTCCCCATTTCAAACCGGAAAAAACCTACTCGGTGCACGTGATCAACAACCCCAAGCGCGATGCCGGGTTGTTTGTGCGCGACCTGTCGAGCCTGCAATACGACGAGCGCAGCGGCCATCTGCTGGCGCTGTCGGATGAGTCGTTTCTGGTGTTGGAGCTGGATATCGACGGTCGTCCATTGAGCAGCTTATCTCTGCTCAATGGGCGCCATGGCCTGAAAAAACGGGTGCCCCAGGCCGAAGGAATCGCCATGGATGACGAGGGCACGTTGTATCTCGTCAGCGAGCCGAACCTGTTCTACGTGTTCAAGAAACCAGAATCCTGAAAATACCGCTGCCCAATGTGGGAGGGGGCAAGTCGAATCGTCGCACCGCCCCTCCCACATTTGGTTTTGCATCAGGCCTTGAGGGTTTTGACGCCTTCAGCGGTGCCCAGCAGCAGCACATCCGCCGGACGCGCGGCGAACAGGCCGTTGGTGACCACGCCGACGATGGCGTTGATCTGGGTCTCAAGCTCCACCGGGTTGGTGATCTGCATATTGAATACGTCGAGGATGATGTTGCCGTTGTCGGTCAACACGCCTTCGCGGTACACCGGATCGCCACCGAGCTTCACCAGTTCGCGGGCTACGTGGCTGCGGGCCATCGGGATGACTTCCACCGGCAGCGGGAACGCGCCGAGCACCGGTACCAGCTTGCTGGCGTCGGCGATGCAGATAAAGGTCTTGGCCACCGCCGCGACGATCTTCTCGCGGGTCAGGGCTGCACCGCCGCCCTTGATCAGGTTCAGGTGTTCGTCGCTTTCATCGGCGCCGTCGACGTAGAACTCCAGGTCGCTCACGGTGTTGAGCTCGTACACCGGAATGCCATGGCCCTTGAGGCGCGCGGCGGTGGCTTCGGAGCTGGCCACGGCGCCGTCGAACGCGCCTTTGTGCCGGGCCAGCGCATCGATAAAGCAGTTGGCGGTGGAGCCGGTGCCGACACCGACGATGCTCTTGTCGTCGAGTTTAGGAAGGATTAAATCGACGGCGGCCTGGGCCACTGCCTGTTTGAGTTGATCCTGGGTCATGCGGGCTCCGGAACGGGCGGGGAGTAAAGAGGGGCGCGAGTATAACCCAACAAAACCTCTGGATTCGTGTGGTCGCCCGGCCAAACGCTGGGTTAGACTCCTTGGCCCTGCCCAACCCGCCCAGTGATTTCCGCCGATGCTTGAACAGTACGTCAAAAAGATCCTCACCTCGCGCGTCTATGACGTTGCCGTAGAAACCCCGCTGCAGACCGCCCGCCAGCTCTCCGAGCGGCTGGGTAACAAGGTCTGGCTCAAGCGTGAAGACTTGCAGCCGGTGTTCTCGTTCAAGATTCGCGGCGCGTATAACAAGCTGACTCAGTTGACCACCGAAGAGCGTGCGCGCGGCGTCGTCACTGCCTCGGCGGGCAACCATGCCCAGGGCCTGGCCCTGGCGGCCAAGGTGCTGGGGGTCAAGGCCACGATCGTGATGCCCAAGACCACCCCGGAGATCAAGGTCGAAGGCGTGCGCTCCCGTGGCGGCAAAGTGGTGCTGCATGGCGACTCCTTCCCGGAGGCCCTGGCCTACTCGCTGAAACTGGTCGACGAAAAAGGCTACGTCTACATTCACCCCTACGATGATCCGCACACCATTGCCGGGCAGGGCACCGTGGCGATGGAAATCCTGCGCCAGCACCCTGGGCCGCTGGATGCGATTTTCGTACCGGTGGGCGGCGGCGGGCTGATCGCCGGCATTGCGGCGTACGTGAAATACCTGCGCCCGGAGATCAAGATCATCGGCGTCGAACCGGATGACTCCAACTGCCTGCAAGCCGCCATGGCCGCCGGCGAGCGTGTGGTGCTGCCCACCGTAGGTATCTTTGCCGATGGCGTGGCGGTGGCGCAGATCGGCCAGCACACCTTCGAGATCTGCAAGCACTATGTGGATGAAGTGATCACTGTGAGCACCGATGAAATCTGTGCGGCGATTAAGGACATTTACGACGACACCCGCTCCATCACCGAGCCGGCCGGCGCGCTCGGCGTGGCAGGCATCAAGAAATACGTGGAAACCCGTGGCATCACCGGGCAAACCCTGGTAGCCATCGACTCCGGCGCCAACGTCAACTTCGACCGCCTGCGCCATGTGGCCGAGCGCGCCGAGCTGGGTGAAGGTCGCGAAGCCATTATCGCCGTGACCATCCCTGAGAAGCCGGGCAGCTTCAAGGCGTTCTGCGAGGCCGTGGGCAAGCGCCAGATCACCGAATTCAACTACCGCTACCACTCCGGCAGCGAAGCGCACATCTTTGTCGGCGTGCAGACCCACCCGGAAAACGACCCCCGCAGTGCGCTGATCGCCAGCCTCACCAGCCAGGGTTTCCCGGTGCTGGACCTGACCGAGAACGAGCTGGCCAAGTTGCACATCCGCCATATGGTGGGCGGGCATGCGGCCCAGGTCAGTGATGAAGTGGTGTTTCGCTTCGAATTCCCGGAGCGTCCGGGGGCCCTGTTCAACTTTCTTAACAAATTGGGCGGGCGCTGGAACATCTCGATGTTCCACTACCGCAACCACGGTGCCGCTGACGGCCGTGTGGTCGCCGGCCTGCAAGTGCCGGCGAACGAGCGCCATCTGGTACCGGCGGCCCTGGAGGCCATTGGCTACCCGTACTGGGATGAGAGTGACAACCCGGCCTACAAACTGTTTCTCGGTTGAGCGACTACGCTGATTGGGGCGGCCTTTAAGGAAGACGACACATGGAAACCCTGACCACCCTCAAAGTTATCCACATAGCGGCCACCGTGGTGCTGCTGCTCAGCGGCCTCGGCCTGGCGCTGTTGGCCTGGCGCAAGCGCAGCGCCGGCCCGGCCGTGACTGTGCAGCGCCCGTGGGCGTTCGTGTGGTTGCTGATGGGCGTTTGCATGGTCAGCATGCCGTTTACCGGCTGGTGGCTGGTGCATCTGGTCGGCTGGCCATTGGGGCAGACCTGGATCCTGGGTTCCAGCATCCTCTATACCGTGGCCGCGTTGGCCTGGTTCTGGCTGGTGGCACGGCTTAACCGGCTTCGTAAGGGCGAGGGCGGCAGCCTGAATTTCACCTTGGTGCTGGCGGTGGTGAGCCTGGTGGGGTTTGTGGCGATTGCGGGGCTCATGGGCGCCAAGCCGGTTTAGGGTTTTAAACCGCGTCGGCTGCATCGGGAGCAAGCCCCCTCCCACACTCGACCGCATTCCAAAGGATGTACTCGGTTAAATGTGGGAGGGGGCTTGCCCCCGATAGGGCCATCAGCTACGCAGCGTAATCACCGGCCAACCACGCTTCTCGGCTTCAGCGCGCAGATTCGGGTCGGGGTCCACCGCCACCGGATGCGTCACCTGCTCCAACAGCGGCAGGTCATTCATCGAGTCGCTATAGAAGTAACTGTCTTCCAGGCTATGCCCGGTTTCTTCCAGCCAACGATTCAAGCGCGTCACCTTGCCCTCGCGAAAGCACGGTACATCGGTGCTGCGTCCGGTGTAGCGGCCGTTTTCCATCTCGCATTCGGTGGCGATCAGGGTTTCCACGCCCAGGCGTGCGGCAATTGGCGCGGTGACGAAACGGTTGGTGGCGGTGATGATCACCAGCTTGTCGCCAGCGGCGCGGTGCTTGGCCAACAGTTCAGCGGCCAGGGGCAGCATGATCGGCTCGATGCAGTCGCGCATATAGTCGTTATGCCATTCGTCCAACTGTGCCATCTCGGTGCGGCCGAGGATTTCCAGGCAGAAGTTCAGGTAGGCGGCGTTGTCCAGCTTGCCGGCCAGGTAGTCCTGGTAGAACTCGTCGTTGCGGGCTTTGTAGGCGACCGCGTCGAGAATCCCCCGTTCGCAGAGGTAATCGCCCCAGGCGTGGTCGCTGTCACCGCCGAGAAGGGTGTTGTCCAAGTCGAATAAAGCCAGGCGCATTGCAGTTACTCGCTGAAAAGTCTGTAAAAAGGCGTCAAGAATACGGTCTTTTCACAAGAGTGCACATAAGGTAAGAAGCCTCGTTGCCGCTGGAACAACCTTTGTGGAACAATGCGGCGACATGCGTTTGCGAGGTTGTTGCCGTGATCGACCCCGATGGTTTCCGTCCTAATGTCGGGATTATTCTTACGAATGATGCCGGACAGGTGCTATGGGCTCGCCGAATCAACCAAGATGCCTGGCAG
The DNA here is from genome assembly GCF_024809815.1 of Pseudomonas sp. BIGb0381. NCBI lineage: Bacteria > Pseudomonadati > Pseudomonadota > Gammaproteobacteria > Pseudomonadales > Pseudomonadaceae > Pseudomonas > Pseudomonas sp. BIGb0381. The sequence continues at coordinate 296,718 of NZ_JANUEN010000008.1, read as the reverse complement.
TTTCCTCAAGGCGGGATCAACCCCGATGAAACCCCTGAAGACGCCTTGTACCGTGAGTTGAATGAAGAAGTAGGCCTTGAGCGCGAAGATGTGCAAATTCTGGCCTGTACCCGGGGCTGGTTGCGCTATCGTTTGCCGCAACGCCTGGTGCGTACCCACAGCCAACCGCTGTGCATCGGCCAGAAGCAGAAATGGTTTCTCCTGCGCCTGATCTCCAACGAGCAGCGGGTGCGGATGGATTTGACCGGTAAACCGGAGTTCGATGGCTGGCGCTGGGTCAGCTATTGGTACCCGTTGGGCCAGGTGGTGACATTCAAGCGCGAGGTTTATCGTCGCGCTCTCAAAGAGCTTGCCCCGCGCCTTTTATCGCGCGACTGACGACGGAGTTCGACCCCGAGCCATGCTCAATACGCTGCGCAAGATCGTCCAGGAAGTTAACTCCGCCAAGGATCTCAAGGCGGCGTTGGGGATTATTGTGTTGCGCGTCAAGGAAGCCATGGGCAGCCAGGTCTGCTCGGTTTACCTGCTGGACCCAGAGACCAACCGTTTTGTGCTGATGGCCACCGAGGGCTTGAACAAGCGCTCCATCGGCAAGGTCAGCATGGCGCCCAATGAAGGTCTGGTGGGCTTGGTAGGGACGCGTGAAGAACCCCTGAACCTCGAAAACGCGGCCGATCACCCGCGTTATCGCTACTTTGCCGAAACCGGCGAAGAGCGTTACGCCTCGTTCCTCGGCGCACCGATCATTCACCACCGCCGCGTCGTCGGCGTGTTGGTCATCCAGCAAAAAGAGCGTCGCCAGTTCGACGAAGGTGAAGAAGCCTTCCTCGTGACCATGAGCGCGCAGCTCGCCGGGGTTATTGCCCACGCCGAAGCCACTGGCTCGATTCGCGGCCTGGGGGGCCAGGGCAAGGGTATCCAGGAAGCCAAGTTCGTCGGCGTGCCGGGTTCGCCGGGTGCGGCGGTCGGTACTGCTGTGGTCATGTTGCCGCCGGCCGACCTCGATGTGGTGCCGGACAAGCACGTCGACGACATCGACGCTGAAATCAAACTGTTCAAGACGGCCCTGGAAGGCGTGCGCGCCGACATGCGCAACCTGTCGACCAAGCTGGCTACCCAGTTGCGCCCTGAAGAGCGCGCGCTGTTCGATGTGTACCAGATGATGCTCGACGACGCGTCCCTCGGGAACGAAGTCAAGACCGTGATCAAGACCGGCCAGTGGGCCCAGGGTGCGCTGCGCCAGGTGGTCACTGATCACGTCAACCGTTTCGAATTGATGGACGACGCCTACCTGCGCGAGCGGGCCTCGGATGTGCGTGACCTCGGTCGCCGTCTGCTGGCCTACCTGCAGGAAGACCGCACTACCAACCTGGTCTACCCTGACAACACCATCCTGATCAGTGAAGAACTGACCGCCACCATGCTCGGCGAAGTGCCCGAAGGCAAATTGGTGGGCCTGGTCTCGGTCCTGGGGTCGGGTAACTCCCACGTCGCGATTCTGGCCCGGGCCATGGGCATTCCGACGGTGATGGGCCTGGTCGACCTGCCGTATTCCAAGGTCGATGGCATCGACATGATCGTCGATGGGCATCGCGGCGAGGTGTTTACCAACCCCAGCGAAGTCCTGCGCAAGCAATACGCTGAGGTGGTGGAAGAAGAGAAGCAACTGGCGCTCGGGCTCGATTCGTTACGCGAATTGCCGTGCGTGACCCTCGACGGCCACCGCGTACCGCTGCTGGTCAACACCGGCCTGCTGGCCGATGTGGCCCGCGCGCAACAGCGCGGCGCCGAAGGGGTGGGGCTGTACCGCACCGAAGTGCCGTTCATGATCAACCAGCGTTTCCCGAGTGAGAAGGAGCAGCTGGCGATTTATCGCGAGCAACTGTCCGCCTTCCACCCGTTGCCGGTGACCATGCGCAGCCTGGACATCGGCGGCGACAAGTCACTGTCATATTTCCCGATCAAGGAAGACAACCCCTTCCTCGGCTGGCGCGGTATTCGCGTCACCCTCGACCACCCTGAAATCTTCCTGGTGCAGACCCGTGCCATGCTCAAGGCCAGCGAAGGCCTGAACAACCTGCGTATCCTGCTGCCGATGATCTCCGGCACCCACGAGCTGGAAGAAGCCTTGCACCTGATCCACCGCGCCTGGGGCGAAGTGCGCGACGAAGGCGCCGACGTGCCGATGCCGCCGATTGGCGTGATGATCGAAATCCCGGCGGCGGTGTACCAGGCCAAGGAGCTGGCGCGGCAGGTGGACTTCCTGTCGGTGGGCTCCAACGACCTGACCCAGTACCTGCTGGCCGTGGACCGTAACAACCCACGGGTGGCCGACCTCTACGACTACCTGCACCCGGCGGTGCTGCAAGCCCTGCAACACGTGGTGCGCGACGCCCATGCCGAAGGCAAGCCGGTGAGCATCTGCGGTGAGATGGCCGGCGACCCGGCGGCGGCGGTGCTGTTGATGGCGATGGGCTTTGACAGCCTGTCGATGAACGCCACCAACCTGCCGAAGGTGAAGTGGATGCTGCGCCAGGTTGAGCTGAGCATGGCCAAGGATCTGCTGGCGGAGTTGATGACCATCGACAACCCGCAGGTTATCCACAGCTCGCTGCAATTGGCGCTGAAGAACCTGGGGCTGACGCGGATGATCAATCCGGCTTCCGCCAAAACCTTGTAGGAGCGAGGGTGACGCCTGGTTCTTGCTCGCGAAGAACGTCAACGATAACGCGGGGTGCCTGATTCCCCGCGGCGTTCTCAGGTTTTTCGCGAGCAAGAACTAGGCGTCCCCCTCGCTCCTACAGGTTGATGTCTACCTCGCCCAACCGCCCACCATGCGGTCCAAAGCTTCGCTCCACCATCCGCCGCGTGCCATCGGCATTCACAATCAACGCCGTGCTCGCCCGTGTCCCATAACTCGGGCTGGCGATAAACACACTCGACAGCAGGCTCTCGGTCGCCAACCCCACGCCGGTATCCGGCAGCTCGGCAAACGGTGCAATCTGCGGATCGCTCAGAATCTCCAGTAGCGCTTCGGGCTGGGGATCGTTCAGCAACTCACTCAGCGCGGCTTTGGCCTTAAGCAGTTTCGGCCAAGGTGTATCCAGCCCTGCATTGGATAACCCATACACGCCCGCTTTCAACTGCGTCGGCTCGGTGTGATTGGCGTTGTAATGCCACAACGCTTCCCGCGTCCCCACCAGCAGGTTAAATCCGGCATATTCAATCGAACGGCCGTTAACGTCGGCCAAATATTCGTCAATCGGTAGCGAACCACTGAGAAACCGCGCCACCAGTTCACCGCGGGACTTGCGTGCAGGCGGCTGGTGAGGATCACGGATGTTGGTCAGGGCGGCAAACCGCCCATCGGCATTAACTCCCAGCCAGGTGCCGCCGGCTTCCTGGTCGCGGCCGGCGTAGACTTCGGGCGCATCCGGCCACTGGGCCAGCGGCAGGCTGGGGCGGGCGTAGAACTCATCACGGTTGGCCGCGACGATCAGTGGCTGGGCATGGCCCGGCCGCCAGGCAAAAACAATCAGGCACATCAGGCGATTCCCTTTTGTGTTTTTAGCCACTCTACCCACACAGGCAGCAGCGTTCCATCGTATCCAGTTGGGTCGCATGCCTTCCATCCGTTAACATGCCGGACTTGGTTTGGGGGCTCCCATGGAATTTCTGCTGTATTTGCTGCTGGGCGCGTGTGCGGGTGTGCTCGCCGGGCTGTTTGGCGTGGGCGGCGGGATCATCATTGTGCCGGTGCTGGTGTTCAGCTTCACCTTGCAGGGCTTCGACCCGCAGGTGCTGACCCACCTGGCCGTGGGCACGTCCCTGGCAACAATCATCTTTACCTCGGTCAATGCCGTGCGTGAGCACCACCGACGTGGCGCGGTGCGTTGGCCGATCTTTGTATGGATGACCGTGGGTATCCTGCTCGGCGCCGGTTTTGGTGCGCTGACCGCCGAAGCGATTTCCGGCCCCAACTTGCAGAAGATCATCGGCGTATTCGCCCTGATCATCGCCGTGCAACTGGCCCTGGAGGTCAAACCCAAGGCCAGCCGCACGGTGCCGGGCAAGCTTGGCCTGACCCTGGCCGGTACCGTGATCGGCTGGGCTTCGGCGATTTTCGGCATCGGCGGCGGCTCGCTGACCGTGCCGTTTCTGACCTGGCGCAGCGTGCCGATGCAACAGGCGGTGGCCACCTCGTCCGCCTGTGGCCTGCCGATTGCCCTGGCCGGTGCATTAAGTTTCATGATTCTGGGCTGGCATGACCCGCTGTTGCCCGCTCATAGTCTAGGGTTCGTGTATTTGCCGGCGCTGCTGGGCATTGCCCTGACCAGCATGGTGTTTGCCCGTTTCGGCGCACGCCTGGCGCACCGGTTGTCGCCGCGCTTGCTCAAGCGGTTGTTCGCCGGCTTGCTGTTTTGTGTCGGTTTGAATTTTTTGCTGTAACGCAGGCTTAATCGCGCCCGGGCATGGTCCGGTCGCCATAACGAATGATTTAACGAGGAGTCGCAATGCTGCCTTACCCGCAGATCGACCCGGTGGCCCTGGCCATCGGTCCGCTGAAAATCCACTGGTACGGGTTGATGTACCTGATCGGCATCGGCGGTGCATGGCTGCTGGCCTCCCGGCGCCTGAACCGTTTCGACCCGACCTGGACCAAGGAGAAGCTCTCCGACATGGTGTTCTGGTTGTCGATGGGCGTTATTGTCGGCGGGCGACTGGGGTATGTGCTGTTTTACGATCTCTCTGCCTACATCGCCAACCCGACGCTGATCTTTGAAGTGTGGAAAGGCGGCATGGCATTCCACGGTGGCTTTATCGGCGTGATGATCGCCGCCTGGTGGTTCGGCCGTCGTAACGGCAAGTCGTTCTTCCAACTTATGGACTTCGTCGCGCCCCTGGTGCCGATCGGCCTGGGGGCCGGGCGCATCGGTAACTTCATCAACGCCGAGTTGTGGGGCAAGCCGACCGACGTGCCGTGGGCCATGGTGTTCCCGCCGTTCAGCGACCCGGCGCAACTGCCTCGCCATCCGTCGCAGCTCTACCAGTTCGCGTTGGAAGGGGTGGCACTGTTCCTTATCCTGTACCTCTTCTCGCGCAAACCGCGCCCGACCATGGCCGTTTCCGGCATGTTTGCGCTGTTCTACGGGATCTTCCGTTTCATCGTCGAATTCGTGCGCGTGCCGGATGCCCAACTGGGCTACCTGGCGTGGGGCTGGCTGACCATGGGGCAAGTGCTCAGCATTCCGATGATCCTGGTCGGCCTGGGCTTGCTGTGGTGGGCGTACAACCGCCCGCAACCGCTGAAGAACACCGCGCTTTAAATTCGAATGCCGGGGCCTGCGAGGTCCCGGCTTCAACGATACAGGTAATGACATGAAGCAATATCTCGAACTACTGAACGACGTCGTGACCAATGGATTGACCAAGGGCGATCGCACCGGCACCGGCACCAAGGCCGTGTTCGCCCGTCAGTATCGGCATAACTTGGCCGACGGCTTCCCACTGCTGACCACCAAGAAGCTTCACTTCAAAAGCATCGCCAATGAACTGATCTGGATGTTGAGCGGCAACACCAACATCAAGTGGTTGAATGAAAACGGCGTGAAAATCTGGGACGAATGGGCCACCGAAGAAGGTGACCTGGGCCCGGTGTACGGCGAACAGTGGACCGCCTGGCCGACCAAGGATGGCGGCACGATCAACCAGATCGACTACATGGTGCACACGCTCAAGACCAACCCCAACAGCCGTCGCATCCTGTTCCACGGCTGGAACGTCGAATACCTGCCGGACGAAACCAGGAGCCCGCAGGAAAACGCGCGCAACGGCAAGCAAGCCCTGCCACCGTGCCACCTGCTGTACCAGGCGTTCGTGCATGACGGCCATCTGTCGATGCAGTTGTACATCCGCAGTTCCGACGTGTTCCTCGGCCTGCCGTACAACACCGCCGCCCTGGCGCTGCTGACCCACATGTTGGCCCAGCAATGCGACTTGATCCCCCACGAGATCATCGTCACCACCGGCGACACCCACGCCTACAGCAACCACATGGAACAGATCCAGACCCAGTTGGCGCGCACGCCGAAAAAGCTGCCGGAATTGGTGATCAAGCGTAAGCCTGCGTCGATCTACGATTACAAGTTCGAAGACTTTGAAATCGTGGGCTATGACGCTGATCCAAGCATCAAGGCCGATGTCGCCATCTAGAGTCTGACGGTGTCCAGTGTGGAAGGGGACAAGCCCCCTCCCACATTTGGCCTGTTTAATGCCCGTGGCTTCTGCCCACATGTGAAGGCTCGGCCTCGCTGGCGGCAACACCTCCGCTGACCTCCAGCTGCTGCAAAATCCCACAGTGGTCCCCGCCGCCACAGCGTTGACGCAGGTCCAGCAACTGCTCCTGCAACGCCAACAGCCCGTCAATCCGCGCTTTCACATGGTGGATATGCTCATCTATCAAGGCATTCACGTTTTCACACTGGTCCTGAGGGCTGTCCCTTAAGCCGAGCAAACTGCGGATTTCTTCCAGGGTCATGTCGAGGCTGCGGCAGTTGCGTATGAAGATCAGCCGCTCGGTGTGCGCCTGGGTATACACGCGGTAGTTGGCCTCGGTGCGTGCCGGGGGTGGCAGCAGGCCTTCTTTCTCGTAATAACGGATGGTTTCCACCGGGCAGTCGGTCAGTTTGGCCAGTTCGCCGATCTTCATCGCAGCAATCTCCAAATGGGTGCTTGACCCTATAGTGGCTACAGGGTCTTTACTTGGCAACAGGCACCTTTACGGACGCGACAGAATGAGCGAATCCCTCCATACCCCGCACAAACATGACCACGAACATGATCATGGCCCGAAGAAACTCACGCCTGTGCATGACCACGGTCATGGCGGTTCGTGCTGTTCCGGCACGCCCGCGCCTGCACTGGTGCAGTTGAGCGAGGCGCCCACCGCCGGTTCGCGCCTGAGCACCTTCCGCATCGAAGCCATGGACTGCCCCACCGAGCAGACGCTGATCCAGAACAAACTGGGCAAGCTGGCCGGTGTGCAGCAGCTGGAATTCAACCTGATCAACCGCATCCTCGGCGTCACCCATGATCTGCCGAGCACCGCGCCGATCATCGATGCGATCAAGTCCCTGGGGATGCAGGCCGACCCGATCGTGGAGGGCACCCCGGCCGCCGAGCCGCCCGCCAAGAAGCATTGGTGGCCGCTGGCGTTGTCCGGTGTGGGGGCGTTGGGCGCAGAAATACTGCATTTCACCAACGCCGCGCCGACCTGGGTCATCGCCATCGTGGCACTGGTGTCGATCCTCAGCGGTGGCCTCACCACCTACAAGAAGGGCTGGATTGCCCTGAAAAACCTCAACCTGAACATCAACGCGCTGATGAGCATCGCGGTCACCGGCGCGATCCTGATTGGCCAGTGGCCGGAAGCGGCGATGGTGATGTTCCTGTTCACCGTGGCCGAGTTGATCGAAGCCAAGTCCCTGGACCGTGCGCGCAATGCCATCAGTGGCTTGATGCAGATGACCCCGGAACAGGCCACGGTTCAGCAGGCTGATGGCCGCTGGGTTGAAACGGAGGTCAAAAGCATTGAACTGGGCGCAATCGTGCGGGTAAAACCTGGCGAGCGTATCGGCCTGGACGGTGAAGTCACCGCCGGCCAATCCACCATCGACCAGGCGCCGATCACCGGTGAAAGCCTGCCGATTGAAAAGACCGTGGGCGATAAAGTCTTCGCCGGCACCATCAACCAGGCCGGTTCCCTGGAGTACAAGGTCACGGCGGCCGCTAACAACTCCACCCTGGCCCGCATCATCCATGCGGTGGAACAGGCTCAGGGCGCACGGGCACCGACCCAGCGTTTTGTCGATAGCTTCTCGAAAATCTACACCCCGGCCGTGTTCCTGTTCGCCCTGGGCGTGGCCGTAATCCCACCGCTGTTCATGGCTGGCGCCTGGTTCGACTGGATCTACCGCGCCTTAGTGCTGCTGGTGGTGGCGTGCCCTTGCGCGTTGGTGATTTCCACCCCGGTGACCATCGTCAGCGGCCTGGCGGCTGCGGCGCGCAAAGGCATCCTGATCAAGGGCGGCGTGTACCTGGAGGGCGGATACAAGCTGGACTACCTGGCGCTGGACAAGACCGGCACCATTACCCACGGCAAGCCGGTGCAAACCGACTACCTGGCGCTGTTCCCCCATGTCGAAGACAGCGCCCCGGCCCTGGCTGCCAGTTTGGCCGGGCGTTCCGACCACCCGGTGTCCCTGGCAATCGCCAACGCGGCTGTGGATAAAAACCTGCCGGTGCACGTTGTGGATAACTTCGAAGCCCTTGCCGGTCGCGGCGTGCGCGGCGATATCAATGGCCAGACCTACCACTTGGGCAACCACCGCCTCGTGGAAGACCTGGGCTTATGCTCGCCGGAGCTGGAGGAAAAACTGTTTGCCCTGGAGAAACAAGGCAAGTCCGTGGTGCTGTTGCTCGACACGTCCGGCCCGCTGGCCCTGTTCGCGGTGGCCGACACGGTCAAGGACAGCAGCCGCGAAGCCATCCAGCAATTGCATGAGCTGGGCATCAAGACCCTGATGCTCACCGGCGACAACACCCACACCGCCCAGGCGATTGCCGCTCAGGTCGGCATCGACCAGGCTCAGGGCGACCTGTTGCCCACCGACAAACTGCACGCCATCGAAACCCTCTACGGCCAAGGCTACCGGGTTGGCATGGTCGGCGACGGCATCAACGACGCCCCGGCCCTGGCGCGCGCCGAGATTGGCTTTGCGATGGCTGCAGCAGGTACCGACACCGCTATCGAGACCGCCGACGTCGCCTTGATGGACGATGATTTGCGCAAGATTCCGGCATTCATTCGTTTGTCGCGGCAAACGTCGAGTATCCTCAAGCAGAACATCACCCTGGCGCTGGTGATCAAGGCGATCTTCCTGGTGGTCACGTTCCTGGGCATGGCTACCATGTGGATGGCGGTGTTCGCCGACATGGGCGTGGCCCTGCTGGTGGTGTTCAATGGCCTGCGCCTGTTGCGCAAATAGAGGATGAGAGGGTGGTGTGCTGAGTGCCGAGCTGAAGGCGTTTTTTATGGTTGCCCGCCTGGGCAGCATCACCCAGGCGGCGAAAAAACTCGGCCTGAGCCAGCCCACGGTCACCACCCAGATTCGCAACCTGGAAAGCCAGTACGGCGTTGAGCTGTTCTACCGTGGCGGGCGCCGCCTCACCGTCAGCGACGAGGGTGCGCGCCTGCTGCCGATGGTCAAGACGTTGCTACAGCAGGAAGCGGACATCGAGTTTTTCCTGCGTAACAGCGGCCAGGTCCAGGGGGCGCTGAGAATCGCCGCGACGGCGCCGTACTACATCCTCGACTTGGTCAAAGCCTTTCGCGAACGCCTGCCGCACGTGGAAGTGTCGGTGGAAATCGGCAACTCCCAGCAGGTGCTCGAAGCACTGGACGATTACCGCGTCGATGTCGCCGCGTCCTCGCAGTTGCTCGAAGACCCGCGCCTGATCCGCCGCGTATTGGGCACCGATCCCCTGGTGTTGGCGGTGCACCGCAATCACCCACTGGCCAAGCTCGACCATGTACCGCTCAGTGCGTTGGCCGGGCATACGTTGTTGATGCGTGAAGCGGGCTCAACCACGCGACGGCTTACGGAAGAGATGCTGCAAGGTGCGGGCGTGAGCTACGGGCCACTGCTGGAAATCGGCAGCCGTGAATCGATCCGCGAAGCGGTGCTGCGCAATATCGGCATCAGCATCATCGCCCGCCAGGAAGTGCCCCATGACCCACAATTGCGGGTGCTGACCATCGAGAATGCGCCGCAGATTCCGGAGTACCTGTACTGCCTCAAGGAAAGAAAAGGCGCTCGCCTGCCGGCGGCGTTTTTGGGGTTGGCGCAGGAAATGTCGCCGATCTAAAGCCTTGTAGTGGCTTTGGGGACCAATCGGGAGCAAGCCCCCTCCCACAGGTGACCGCATTTCCATGTTGGAACTCGGTCAAATGTGGGAGGGGGCTTGCCCCCGATGGCGATGTACCCAGCAACTCAGCTCTTAGAGTCCTACACAAATCTGCGAATACCACTATCGCCGCGTTTTGCCTTTCTGCCACAAGAGGGACGCATTGCCTGCCTAGCATGGCCTTCATCAGTTTGATGAGGTGCCACCATGAACACAGCCCTGACCCAACCCGGCGCGCCGATGAACGTGCGCGGTATCCAGAAACGCTTCGGCGCTTTTACTGCGTTGGACAATGTGTCCCTGGACGTAGCTGCCGGCGAGCTGGTGTGCCTGCTGGGCCCTTCCGGCTGCGGCAAGACCACGTTGCTGCGCTGCATCGCCGGCCTGGAACGCCAGGACAGCGGCGAACTTTACCTGGGTGATCGCGATGTTTCCCGGCTGCCGCCCCAGGCTCGGGACTACGGCATTTTGTTCCAGTCCTACGCGCTGTTTCCCAATCTCACCGTCGAAGCGAACATCGGCTACGGCCTCACCGGCAGCGGTCGCGATGAAGTGCGCCAGCGTGTCGGCCAGATGCTGGAGCTGGTCGGCCTTTTGGGCAGTGAAAAGAAATACCCCGGCCAACTCTCCGGCGGTCAGCAGCAGCGCGTCGCCCTGGCCCGTGCGCTGGCGCCGGCCCCGTCGTTGCTGTTGCTGGATGAGCCGATGTCGGCCCTCGATGCCCGCGTGCGCGAACATCTGTGCACCGAGCTGCGCCAGCTGCAACGGCGCCTCGGGATTACCACCCTGATGGTCACCCACAACCAGGACGAAGCCATGTTGATGGCCGACCGCATTGCCGTGATGAACAACGGCAAGGTCGAGCAATACGCTACGCCCCAGGAAATCTACGACCGCCCGGCCACGCCGTTTGTGGCGGAGTTTGTCGGCCAGGGCAATTGGCTGCCGTTCAGCCGCAACAGTGCCAGCCATGCCCAGGTCGGCGGGATGAACATGCGCCTGGCCGAGGATGCCGGCGGGGCCAAGTCCGGCCGGCTGTTCTGCCGCCCGGAAGCCATCAGCGTCAACCCGCCGGTGCATGAAGAAAACCTGTTCCCGGCCAAGGTCCGCGAGATCACCTTCCTCGGCAACCGCTGCCGCATGAGCTTTGAGCTGGAGCAACTGCCCGGCCATCCGCTGCTTGCCGAGCTGGCCCCGGAAGCCATGCCGCGCCTGGGCGCCCAGGACATCTGGGTCGCCTTGCCGCCGCGCAGCCTGCAGGTGTTTGCCTGACATGGCCGCTGTCATGACGCTGCCGCGCCAGGTGTCCCGCGCCGAAACCGGCGACCGTATTTTCGTGGTCGGCGGCAAACTGCTCTGGCTGTTGCTGCTGGGCATCGCCGTATTGCTGCCACTGTTGGCGATCTTCTGGCGTGGCTTCAGCAGTGAAGCCGGGCAGGGCGGTGGCCTGGTCGCCGCGCGGGCGTTGGTCTCCAGCGCCAACTTCCACTGGCTGTTGGGCAATAGCCTGAAAGTCTCCCTCAGCGTGGCGGCCATTGTCGTACCGCTGGCCTACCTGTTTGCCTACGCTCTGCAACGCACGTTGATTCCCGGCAAGGCCATCTGGCGAGGCCTGTCGCTGCTGCCGCTGATGGCACCGTCGATGCTGCCGGGCATTGCGCTGGTCTATCTGTTCGGTAACCAGGGCCTGTTGCGCGGGCTGCTCTCGGACAACATCTACGGCTTCTGGGGCATTGTGCTCGGTGAAGTGATCTACACCTTCCCCCATGCCCTGATGATTTTGCTCTCGGCGCTGTCCCTGGCCGATGCGCGTCTGTTCGACGCGGCCTCGAGCATGGGCGCCAGCCCTGCGCGGGCGTTCCGCAGCATCACCTGGCCGGCCACGCGCCAGGCGGTGTTTGCGGCGTTTTGCCTGGTGTTCACCCTGACCATCACGGATTTCGGCGTGCCCGTGGTGGTCGGTGGGGATTATCAAGTGCTGGCGCTGGAAGCCTACAAGGCGGTGGTCGGTCAGCAACAGTTTGGTCGGGGGGCGTTGATCGGCATGGTGTTGCTGCTGCCGGCGCTGTTCAGCTTTGGCGTCGACGCCTGGTTGCGCCGTCGCCAAGGTGACGGCATGAGTGGCCGCGCCCAAGTCTTCCAGCCGGTGCCGTCGCGTTTACGGGATGGCTGCTACCTGCTCATCGTGTTGTTGATCTGTGCCGTGTTGCTGCTGGTGTTCGGTATGGCGGTGTACTCCTCGTTGGTGAAGTTCTGGCCGTACAACCTGTCGCTGTCGCTCAGCCACTACCAGTTCGAAGACACGGCCGGCGGCGGTTGGCTGGCCTATCGCAACAGCTTGACCCTGGCGTTGTGCACGGCGTTGATCGGCAGCGTATTGATCTTCACCGGCGCCTACCTGATGGAAAAGACCAAGGGCCAGAAGGGCCTGAACCTGGCGCTGCGCATGCTCAGCTTTGTGCCGATGGCCGTGCCGGGGTTGGTGCTGGGCCTGGGCTACGTGTTCTTTTTCAACCTGAGCGGCAACCCGCTGCATGTGTTCTACGGCACCATGACCCTGCTGGTGGTGTGCACCATTGCTCACTACCTGACCACCGCACAGATGACCGCCACCACCGCGCTGCGCCAGCTGGACGCCGAATTCGAAGCGGCCGCGCTGTCGCTCAAGGCGCCGCTGTATCGCCATTACTTAACCGTCACGGTACCGATCTGCCTGCCGGCGCTGCTGGACATCGTGCGCTACCTGTTTGTGTCGGCGATGACCACCGTCTCCGCCGCGATCTTCCTCTACAGCCCCGACACCATCCTCGCCGCCGTCGCCGTGTTGAACATGGACGACGCCGGCAATGTGGGCGGCGCGGCGGCCATGTCGACCCTGATCCTGTTCACCTCGGCCGGCGTTTCGCTGCTGCTGGCGTGGGCTTCACGTGGCGCGCTGCGCCGCTCCCAAGCCTGGCGCCAGACCGCGCCCGGCCAATAAACATCCCTGAAGGAGGTGCTCCATGTTCAAGCCCCTGGCGCTGGTCGCTGCCGTACTCACTGCATTCAGCCTGAATGCTTTCGCCAAGACCGAGTTGACCGTGTACACGGCCCTTGAAGCCGAGCAGTTGAAGACCTACAAAAAAGCCTTCGAACAGGCCAACCCCGACGTCGAGATCAAATGGGTGCGCGACTCCACCGGCATCATTACCGCCAAGTTGCTGGCCGAAAAAGACCGCCCGCAAGCCGACGTGGTCTGGGGCCTGGCCGCGTCGAGCCTGGCGATCCTCGATCAGCAAGGCATGCTGGACAACTACGCCCCTAAGGACCTGGACAAGATCGGCAAGCATTACCGTGACGCCGCCAACCCACCGGCCTGGGTCGGCATGGATGTGTGGGCCGCGACCATTTGCTTCAATACGGTCGAAGCCGAGAAACAGGGCCTGACCAAGCCGGTGAGCTGGCAAGACCTGACCAAGCCCGAGTACAAGGGCAAGATCGTAATGCCCAACCCGGCATCGTCCGGCACCGGCTTCCTGGATGTGAGCGCCTGGCTGCAAACCTTCGGCGAGAAGCAGGGCTGGCAGTACATGGACGACTTGCACCAGAACATCGGCCAATACGTACATTCGGGCTCCAAGCCCTGCAAGCTGGCGGCTTCCGGTGAGTTCCCGATCGGTATTTCCTTTGAGTATCCGGCCGTGCAGCTGAAGCGCCAGGGCGCACCGCTGGACATCATCCTGCCGAAGGAAGGCCTGGGCTGGGACATCGAAGCCACCGCCGTGATCAAGGGCACCGCCCATGCGGACGCCGCCAGAAAGCTCGCCGACTTTTCCGCCAGTACAGCGGCGATGGACCTGTACAAGGACAATTTCGCCGTGCTCGCCCAGCCGGGGATCGCCAAGCCGCAGACCGAATTGCCGGCCGACTACGAGCAGCGTTTGATCAAGAACGACTTTGCCTGGGCGTCGAAGAATCGCGACAGCATTTTGACCGAGTGGCGTAAGCGCTATGACGGCAAGTCGGAGAAGGTGGCGGGGCAGTAAGGTTTTCGTTAGGGCTACTGGCCTCATCGGGAGCAAGCCCCCTCCCACAGTTGACTGCATTCACAAATCGAAATGTGGGAGGGGGCTTGCCCCCGATAGCGGTCTTGAAAACAGGACATCACTAAATGACACACCACAGCGACCTGCTGATCATCGGCGCCGGCATCCTCGGCCTGTCCCACGCCTACGCCGCCGCCAGGCGCGGGCTCAAGGTCAAGGTGTTCGAGCGCAGCGCCACGCCCCTGGGCGCCTCGGTGCGCAACTTCGGCCAGGCCCTGGTGACCGGGCAGCCGCCGGGGCCGATGCTCGACCTGGCGCGGGAAAGCCGCGATATCTGGGGCCACTGGGCACAAACCGCCGGCCTGCAGCTCAAGCGCAACGGCTCGTACCTGTTCGCCCGCACCGAAGCCGAAGAGCATCTGCTGGAAGCCTTCTGCGCCGGCCGCGCGCGTGAACACGGCTACAACGTCGACCTGTTGCAAGGCCCGGCGTTGAAAGATCTGTATGGCGGCCAGTTCCGCCATCACCGCGCCGCGCTGCATGGCAGGGACGACCAGCAACTGTACTCGCGCGAGGCGATACCGGCGTTGATCCACTACCTGAGCCAGCAACTGGGTGTGGAATTTTACTTCTCCACCCTGGTGCGTGACGTGGAGCCGGGCCAGGTGCACACCACGGCGGGCAGTTTTCGTGGCGAGCAGGTCATCGTCTGTTCCGGCCACGATTATCAAACTCTGTTGGCCGAGGCCATCGCGGGACTCAACCCGCAGATCTGCCGCCTGCAAATGCTGCGCGTCCGGCCTGCGCTCAATCTCAACCTGCAACACGCGTTGCTCACCGGCCTAAGTTGCGTGCATTACGGCGCCTTTGCCGACCTGCCTGAAGCCGCGCCGGTACAGGCGCAGATCCTGCGCGATGCGCCCCACCTGCATGCACACGGGATTCACCTGCTGATCAGCCCGACGCCCCATGGCGAACTGATCATCGGCGACTCCCACGACTACGGCAGCGATGCCTCGCCGTTCAATGCTGAGCAGGTGGATGACTGGATGATCGAGTTGGCCGAGCAGACCTTGGGTTGCAAGATCCAGGTGATGGAACGCTGGCAGGGCGTCTACGGGGCCAGGGGCCCGGCGCCGTTTTCATTTGTGCAGGCCGCACCTGGCGTGAGCGCTGCCTTGATGCACACCGGCGTGGGCATGAGCGTGGGGCCGGCGATGGCCGAGCGCAATATCACAATCCTGTGGGGGCAAGCGTGATGAACCCGGAACAGGCGATTGCCGCAGTCTTCGCTTTGTACGAGCAGCACGGCACGGCGGATTACATCGGCGAGCCGGTGTCGCAGATCGAGCACATGTCCCAGGCCGCGCAGTTGGCCATGGCCGAGGGTTTCGATGATGAGGTGGTATTGGCGGCGTTCTTCCACGATATCGGCCATCTCTGTGGCCAGGATGGCGAGAACATGGGCGGTTACGGCGTGGTCAGCCATGAACGGTTGGGCGCCGACTATTTGCGTCGCGCAGGCTTCAGTGAGCGCCTGGCCAGGCTGGTGGAGTACCACGTCCAGGCCAAGCGCTACCTGACGTTCAGCCAGCCGGACTACTACGCACGCTTGAGCGAGGCCAGCCGCCGCACCCTGGGTTACCAGGGCGGTGTGATGACGGCCGAGGAGGCCCGCGCCTTTGAGCAAGACCCGCTGTGTCAGGTCAGCCTGCGCATGCGCCACTGGGACGAACAGGCCAAGCAAATGCACGTGCCGGTGCTCGACCTGCAAGTGCTCAAGGCCAAGGCCCGGCAGCTGCTGGCGGCTTAAGTCTCGTCGAGGCGCTGGGCGAGGGCTTCGACCTGTTCCTGGCGCTCGGCCTGGCTCAGTTTGGCGTGGGGGTTGAGGGACGACCACTGCGGGTGGGCGCGGGCCTTGTGCAACGCGTCCGGCAATTTGCCTTCGCGCCAGGTCTTGTCCTGGGGCGTATCGACCTTGATGCTGTGCATCGCCGCATGGCCGCGCAGGTTCAGGGCCTTGAGCAACTGACGCTGGCGCAGGGCGAGCAGGCGCAGCACGCTGTCGTCCACGGTCAGCTCGCGTTGGCCTTTGATCTTGCCCAGCAGGCGGCTGCCGTAGCTGCGTGCGGTCTGCAACGCGCCACCGGCGATGGCGCCCGCCAGGGCTGCGGCGCCGAGGGTCAGCCCGCCAACCAGCAGGTCCACTCCGGCCCCGGCCGCCGCGCCCGCCGCGATACCACCACCCACGCGCACGCCGAGTTGCTTGAGGGTTTCCGGGTTGAACAGGTCATCACCCCAGCGGCCGTCGAGCAACGGCAGGTCGCTGGCGGCGGCATCCTGCGGGCGGAAGCCGAACAGCTTGAGCAGGGCCTCCACGCATTTTTGCTCGCGCTGACGCACCGCCTTGCGCAAATCGCTGATGGCTTGTTGCTCATCTTCAGTCACCACGCTGCGTCGGCACGCGGCGCAGTCGATCAGCAATTCGGCAATCAACCGCGCGGCGCTCTGTTGACGGGCCTGGCGTTGGGCATCCTGGTCGAGGATCAAGCGCTGCAACTGCGGCCGTGCGTTTTCCAGCAGCAGGGCGAGACTTTCATACAGGCGGCGCTCGCCGTCTTCCGGCGGCGCGACACTGTCGAAACGCACCAGCGCATGCAGGCCGAGGCGCGCCAAGGCTTCACGCCAGTCCGGCTCGCGGTGGTCGCTGCTGCTGACGAAGTTGAGCACCGGCAGCAACGGTTTGCCGCAACTGGCCAGCACTTGCAGTTCATCACGGTACTTGGCCAGCACCGGTTCGCGAGCGTCGATCACATACAGGCCGGCGTCCGATGCCAGCAGTTGGCGCAGCACCTTGGCTTCCTGCTCGAAACGCTGGCGGGCTTCGCTGCCTTCCAGGAACCGCGCCAGGCGGGCCGGGCCGTCCAGGCGTTCGCCGGGGCGATCCAGGCGTTCCAGGTAATCGAGCAGAGCGATGGCGTCTTCCAGGCCGGGCGTGTCGTACAGCTCCAGCAAGGCTTCGCCGTCGACCGACAAGCGCGCGCCTTCGACATGCCGAGTGGTGCTGGGGCGATGGGAGACTTCACCGAAACCGACGTCACGGGTGAGGGTGCGCAGTAACGAGGTTTTGCCGACGTTGGTGTGGCCGACCACGGCGAGTTTCAGTGGTTTAGTCATGACCGGTCTCCAGCCAGTTCAACGGCGCGCAGTCGGCGAACGGCAGCTCCAGTTGTTGCAGCGCGCTGTGCCAGTCGCCCAGGCGCTCGGCATCCAGCGCCTGGCCTGGCGGGGCTTGCAGCAGCCATACACGGGTGGCGGCGGCGCTGCGTGCAAGTTCGGCGACCAGCGCCAGGCTGCCACGGTCGGGCGAGCGGCGCGGGTCGCAGGCGATGGCCAGGCGTGCGGGTGGGAAGCGACTGAGTTGCTCCAGGAGCTTGTTGCGCGATTCGCGGCTGTCGAGGATGCCGGCGTTCTTCACATTGGCCGGCAGCTTGGGCGGCCAGGGGTGCTGATCGTCCAGTTCGATGGCGACCAGTAAGGCACCGTCGCTGTCCAACTCACTGACGCCTCCGGTGACGTGGTGCAGTTGTTCCGGCGCGGCATCGTTGACACCAAGGCGCTCGCTGCTGGGCATCAGGCGTTCGCGCAGTGGGCTGTAGCCGGGCAGGTTGAGGTCCAGGCGCAAGGCGGCGCGCCCGCGTTTCCAGCGCCACAGGCACAGCAGGGCGAGGATCAACCTTGGCAGCAGGCCGTAGACCAGCAATACGCCGACCAACCAGGCGGCCCACGCCTGGCGGGCGCTTTCGATGTTGAGGGCGGAATCGCCGCTGGCGCGGATCATCTCGACGGTCGGCACATTGAAGCCCAGCAGGGCGGGCAGGGTGCCGAGGGCCTGGGTCACGGCGACGAAGGTGTCGGCCCCGAGGATAGTGGTTTCCCACACAAAGCCGTAACGGCGGGTGGCGAGCAGCGTCAGCAGAATCACCAGCGCGCTGAGCAGCGCCAGCAACCAGAGGCTGTTGACCAGCACACCGACCGCCCAGCGATTGAGTTTCTGCCGTTGCAGCAACAGCAGCAACGCCGGGGCCAACTGAGCGGCCTTGGCATCGCGCGCAAGTTTTTCACTCAACCACAACCACAGGCGCCCGAGGCTGGCGCTGTGCTCGCCGGCAAACAGCAGGCCCAACGCCCAGCTCAACAGCAGGATCAGGTTCAAGCCGAGCAGGCTGCCCAGGGCCCAGAACACATTCACCGGGGTCAAGCCGTTGCCCAGCCCAGCAAAGGCTAGGCCCGCGCCGCTGATGACGGCCACCACCGCCAGCAGCACCAGGGCCAGGCGTGCGCCTTGCAGCCAGCGCGTGAGGGCGGCGGTCAACCCATCGCGCTCGGCCAGGTGCAGGGCGCGTTGTTGAATGCGCGTCGGCAGGTCGCCGCCCGCCGTGCGGGCGAGGCGATTGGCTTCCTGGTCTTCCAGGGGGCCGGCGTGTTCTTCACGCAGGCGTACGGTTTCCGTCAGCCAGAGTTTTTGCAGGGGGTTCAGTGCTGTCACGCGCCATCCTGTTGTGTTCGTGAGCCTGGAGCATAACTGCTGACTCGCACCTCTGGTATTCTCGTCGCCATGAAAAAAACTCTCCCTTTAAGCCTGATCGCAGCCCTCGGTGAAAACCGCGTGATCGGCGTCGACAACAGCATGCCCTGGCATTTGCCGGGGGATTTCAAATATTTCAAGGCCACCACGCTCGGCAAGCCGATCATCATGGGGCGCAAGACCTGGGACTCCCTGGGCCGACCGCTGCCGGGGCGCTTGAACATTGTGGTCAGCCGTCAGACCGACCTGGTGCTGGAAGGTGCGGAAGTTTTTCCGTCACTTGATGCCGCCGTGGCGCGGGCCGAAGCCTGGGCGCTGGAGCAGGGCGCGGATGAGCTGATGCTGATCGGCGGTGCGCAGTTGTATGCGCAGGGGCTCGAACAGGCGGATCGCCTGTACCTGACGCGCGTGGCGCTGAGTCCGGAGGGGGATGCGTGGTTTCCGGCGTTTGATGCGAGCCAGTGGAAGTTGGTTTCCAATCTGCCGAACCCCGCCGAAGGTGATAAGCCGGCTTACAACTTCGAAGTCTGGGAAAAAGCCTAAAAGCATCGGGGGCAAGCCCCCTCCCACACTCGACCGCATTCTCATGTTGGAACTCGATCAACTGTGGGAGGGGGCTTGCCCCCGATGGCGGCCTATCAGGCCTGCGCTAATTCCGCATGCTCATCCGCATCCAACAACGCTTTATCCGTCTGCCCCATGATCTGGCTGGTAATTGCCCCCGCCGTCATCGAACCATTCACGTTCAGCGCCGTACGGCCCATGTCGATCAGTGGCTCCACGGAAATCAGCAGCGCCACCAGTGACACCGGCAAGCCCATGGCCGGTAGCACGATCAACGCGGCAAAGGTCGCGCCGCCGCCCACGCCCGCCACACCGGCCGAACTCAGGGTCACAATCGCTACCAGGGTCGCGATCCACAGCGGGTCCAGCGGGTTGATGCCCACGGTCGGCGCTACCATCACCGCCAACATGGCAGGGTAGAGACCCGCGCAACCGTTCTGGCCGATGGTCGCGCCAAATGAGGCGGCGAAGCCGGCGATGGATTGCGGGATGCCCAGGCGGCGGGTCTGCGCCTCAATGCTCAGCGGGATGGCCGCCGCGCTGGAGCGGCTGGTGAAGGCAAAGGTCAGCACCGGCCAGACTTTGCGGAAGAAGCGCAGTGGGTTGATCCCGGCCAGGGACAGCAACAGGCCGTGCACCACAAACATCAGGCCCAGGGCCAGGTACGACACCACGACAAAACTGCCGAGCTTGATGATGTCCTGCAGGTTGGAACCGGCGACCACCTTGGTCATCAGCGCCAGTACACCGTAAGGGGTCAGCTTCATCACCAGGCGCACCAGACGCATCACCCAGGCTTGCAGGGTGTCGATGGCGTTGAGGACTTTCTGGCCTTTTTCCACGTCATCCTTGAGCAGTTGCAGTGCGGCAACCCCGAGGAATGCCGCGAAAATCACCACGCTGATGATCGACGTCGGCTTGGCCCGGGCGAGGTCGGCGAACGGGTTGGCCGGCACGAACGAGAGCAGCAACTGCGGGATATTCAGGTCGGCAACCTTGCCGGCGTAATCGCTCTGGATCACTTGCAGGCGCGCCAGTTCCTGGGTGCCGGCCACCAGGCCTTCGGCGGTGAGGCCGAACAGGTTGGTCAGGCCGATACCGATCAGCGCTGCAATCGCGGTGGTGAACAGCAGTGTGCCGATGGTCAGGAAGCTGATCTTGCCCAGGGACGAGGCGTTATGCAGGCGCGCCACGGCGCTGAGGATCGAGGCGAATACCAGCGGTATCACGATCATTTGCAGCAGTTGCACGTAACCGTTGCCGACCAGGTCGAACCAGCCAATGGAGGCCTTGAGCACGGGGTTGCCGTCGCCGTAAATGGCGTGCAAGGCCGTACCGAACGCTACGCCGAGGACCAGGGCGAACAGAACCTTCTTGGCGAGGCTCCAATTTGTGCGACGGGTTTGTGCCAGGCCCAGCAACAGGGCCACGAACACCAGTAAGTTGAGAATCAGGGGCAGATTCATTGAAGCTCCGTTGAGAAAGCAGCCAATCGCGTGAGCCTGCGATTGCGAACCGGAAATGCTAACAGCTTGAAATATATTGATTTAATACCGATATGGAATGGTGCCTGTCGTTTTCGGAATAAGGCGTTGACGCTCTGACGTATGCCCGTGACGGAATTGGGACGCACACCGTCGTGCTCGCGTTGGGAACTGTCACAGGGATTTGTTAGCGTCCATGTCTTTCACTCAGGGAGACAACGCCTATGAAGCTCGCGCCGAAATTACTAGCCACTGCATTCTGCCTCGGACTCGCCAGCCAGGCGTTCGCCGCCACCGAGTTGAAACACTGGCCGGCACCCGCCGCCAAACAACTGAACGAGATGATCGCCGCCAACGCCAACAAGGGTAACTTCGCGGTGTTCGACATGGACAACACCAGCTACCGCTACGACCTCGAAGAGTCCCTGCTGCCCTACATGGAAAACAAGGGCCTGATCACCCGCGACAGCCTCGATCCGTCGCTCAAGCTTATGCCGTTCAAAGACACCGCCGACCATAAGGAAAGTCTGTTCAGCTACTACTATCGCCTCTGCGAAGTCGACGACATGGTCTGCTACCCGTGGGTTGCGCAGGTGTTTTCCGGCTTCACCCTCAAGGAACTCAAGGTCCAGGTGGATGAGTTGATGGCCTCCGGCAAACCGGTGCCGGTCAGCTATTTCGAAGGCGACGTGGTGAAGCAGTCCGAGGTACAGCCGCCGAAGGTCTTCACCGGCCAGGCCGAGCTGTACAACAAGCTGATGGAAAATGGCATCGAGGTGTACGTAATGACCGCCGCATCGGAAGAGCTGGTGCGTATGGTCGCCGCCGATCCGAAGTACGGCTACAACGTCAAACCCGAGAATGTCATCGGCGTGACGACCTTGCTCAAGGACCGCAAGACCGGCGAACTGACCACCGCACGCAAACAGATCGCCGCCGGCAAATACGACGAAAAAGCCAACCTCGGCCTGGAGCTGACCCCCTACCTGTGGACCCCGGCGACCTGGATGGCCGGCAAGCACGCGGCAATCCTGACCTACATCGACGAATGGAAAAAACCGGTGATCGTCGGCGGCGATACGCCGACCAGTGACGGTTACATGCTGTTCCACGATGTGGACGTGGCCAAGGGCGGCATCCACCTGTGGATCAACCGCAAGGACAAATACATGGCCCAACTCAACGGCATGATGGCCAAGCATGCGGCGGCGCAAGCCAAGGAAGGGTTGCCGGTAACGGCGGACAAGAACTGGGTGATCGTCAAGCCTGACGAGATTCAGTAACACCGAGTCGCCTGCATCGCAGGCAAGCCAGCTCCCACATTCGAAGGTGTGCACACATCAAAATGTGGGAGGGGGCTTGCCGCCGATGGCGGCTTCAAGAACACCATAAAACCCAGGCAAAAATAGATATCAATTGCGAGTCAATCTCATCCTCTGCTAGCGTGCGCACTTCTTGAACCCGACGTTCTTCTCAAGGTAGTGCTGTGTCCTCCTGGAATTCGCAGATTGCGCGCCTGTTCGCGGAGCAGAAGAAAGCCCTCGAAGCCTTCGTCACTCGCCGCACCGGCAGCGCCCAGGTGGCCGCCGACCTGACTCAGGAGTCGTTCCTGCGCCTGGCTCGCATGGATTGCGGCGAAAAGATCGATAACCTCCCAGCCTTCCTCTTCACCATCGCCAGCAACCTGGTGCGCGATCATCAGCGCCAGGCCATCCGCCGTGAGCGCCTGGACGCCGGCGAGCCCAGCGAAGAGCTGCCGTGCAGCAACCCAGGTGCCGACGAGCAATTGGCCGCCTACCAACAGGAACAACTGATGCAGGACGCGATCCTGGCGTTGCCTGAAGCGACTCGGCAGATCTTCCTGCTCTATCATGTTGACGAACTTTCCTACCGCGAGATTGGCGAACGCCTGTCGATCACGGCCCGCAGTGTGGAATACCAACTGCGCCGCGCCTTGATTGAATGCCGCGCCTACATCAAGACGCGGCTTGCCTGCGATGAACAAGGACGTCGGTCATGACCGCCACCCCCACTGCCGACGTGTTGTTCGACGAAGCGTCCGGCTGGTATTTCCGCCTGCAGGCCGAGGACGTGACGGCGGCCGACATGGACGCCTTTGCCGCCTGGCTGGGGCAAGGCCCGGCCCAGGATGACGCCTGGCAGGAAGTGCAGGCGATGCTCGGCGGCCTGCGCGAACCGGCGCGGGTGATTCGCCGCGCCGAACAGGCCGCCTGGCACAAACCGGCGCGAGCCTGGCAGCGTTGGGCGTGTGCTGCGGCGGTGTTGCTGGCCGTGGGGCTTACCGTCCAGAACACGCCATGGCTCGACCGCCTGCGCGCGGACTACGCCACCGGCACCGGCGAGTCGCGCAGCATCGAGCTGGCCGACGGCTCGCATCTGCAACTCAACACCGACAGCGCGGTGCAGATTCGTTTGAGCGGGGGCGAACGGCAAATCCGTTTGCTGCGTGGCGAAGGCTTTTTCGACGTCACTAAGGATCCGGCACGGCCGTTCGTGGTGCAGTCGGGCGACGGCTGGGTGAGGGTGGTCGGGACGCAGTTCAGCGTTGCGCGGCGCGATGCGCAAACACGCGTGCAGGTGGCGCAGGGCATGGTGCAGGTCAGTGCCGGCAGCGGTGAGCCGGTATACCTGGAGCCAGGTCGGGCCGTTGAATATCAAGGCCAACGCCTGGCCGAGGTCCATGCTTTCGACCCGGCCAGTGGCTTTGCCTGGCGCCAACGGCAACTGGTGTTTCGCCAGCAACCGCTGTCGGAAGTGGTCAGCGAGTTGAATCGCTATTGGCCCGGCAAGACCCTGGTGCTAGGTGATGCGCTGCGCAACCGCGTGGTGTCGGGTGTGTTTGAAATCGACAAACCCGACGCCGTGATCAAAGCGCTGGAGTACACCCTCAATCTGCACGCCGAGCACTACACCCCGTATTTACTGGTGTTGCGCGAAGGTAAGGCATCGTAATCGCAACTTTTTGAAAAAAATTTCAGGGTTTCTCCCCAAGCACTCGTCCTTGATCACTGAGGCGTAAATAGTAAGCACTCTCAAGTAGTGCGGCGCCGATCACAGACTTTTTGCACCGGGGAGCACCATCCATGGCACACCGATTCGCCGCACGGTCCTTGTTGGCACTGGCCATTTCCATGGCCTTTGGCACTGCGCCGCTGTATTTGCAGGCCGCCGAAACCACCCAGGCCCAGAGCTACCGCTTCGATATTGCGGGGCAAAGCCTGGACGGTGCGCTGGCGGCGTTTTCGGCGGTGACGCGAGTTCAGGTGCTGGTGTCGGGTGAGTTGACTCAGGGCGTGCTATCGCCGGGTGTCAAAGGCAACCTCGGCCAGCGCGAAGCCTTGGGGCAACTGCTCGGCGGCACCGGGCTGAGTGCGGCGTTTATCAACGCGGACACCGTGACCCTGGAAAAGCACATGGACACAGGCTCCGCCATCGAAGTCGGCGCCACCACCATCAGCGCCGAACACCTGGGCGCCACCACCGAAGGCAGCGGCTCCTACACCACCGGCGCGGTGACCCTGGGCAAGGGCGAGCAAAAGCTCAAGGACATCCCGCAATCGGTCAGCGTCATGACCCGCAAGCAGATGGACGACCAGAACACCACCAAGCTCTCCGAAGTGGTTAAGCGCACGCCCGGCCTGACCGCGACCAAATCCCCCGGCCCCGGCATGTTCATCTTCTCCCGTGGCTTCGAGATCGGCACCCTGCAATACGACGGCGTAGGCATTCCGCGTAATACCTACGCGCTGGGCAGCTATCTCACCGAAAACATGGCGATCTACGACCGCGTCGAAACCCTGCGCGGCCCGGCCGCTTTGCTGCAAGGCGCGAACAGCCCCGGCGGCACCATGAACCTGGTGCGCAAACGCGGCCAGCAGGCGCCAACGGTGACCATCACCGCCAAGGCCGGCTCCTGGGATCACTACGGCACCCAGGTCGATGCCGGCGGCCCGCTGAACGCTGAAGGCACGTTGCGCGGCCGGTTTGTGGCGGATTACGACACCACCGACTCCTTTGTCGATTATGTCGGCGGCTGGAATCAGACGGTCTACGCGGCGATGGACTACGACTTCACGCCTGATACCACCGTGGGCGTGGGCATCAGCAACCAGAAAGGCCATTCGCGCCCCAACTTCATGTCGCTGCCCCGTTACGCCAACGGCAACGATATTGGGCTGTCACGCTCGACCTTCGTCGGTGCCAGCTGGAACCGCGCCGTCAACAACCAAACCCAGGTGTTTGCCGACATCGAGCATCGCTTCAACGACGACTGGAAAGTGAAAGCCGCCCTCGTGGCGATGGACGAACATAACGACGCGACATACCAAGCGACATGGGACGCCATCCCCAACCCCGGCGACTCCGGTAACGTGCGCTATGTGGACTGGGTTACTGACTTCAATACCAAAAGTCGCGGTGCGGATGTGTATGTCAACGGCGAGTTTGAAGGCCTGGGTTTCCAACAGGAGATGGTGTTGGGCGCCAACTATTCCAAACTCACCACCACCGACCAGTGGTCGCGGGCGGCAACGGCTGGCGCGGATATTTTCAACATCGACCACAACCGTCCGCAGCGCGATAAGTACCAGCTGTTTCAGGCAGGAAATGCGTCGAGGAGCTGGTACGACATTCGTCAGAAGGGCATCTACGGCACCTGGCGCGTGAAAGTGCTCGATCCGCTGACCTTGATCGTTGGTGCGCGTACCAGTTGGTATGACTATTCCTACATCGACCAAAGTGGTTCCAGGGGGGCGTACGGCAGCCCGTCTGGAAGCGCCACTCAGACTAGTGGCAAGGTCACGCCGTATGCGGGCCTGGTATATGCCCTCAATGACCAATGGTCTGCCTATGCCAGTTACGCCGATGCGTTCGAACCACAAACCAACCGGACAACTTCCGGCTCCTTGCTCAAGCCTATCGAGGGCAAGAACTACGAGTTGGGTCTCAAGGGTGAGTTGGCGGATGGTCGTCTCAATACCTCGTTTGCGATCTTCCGTTATGACCAGGAAAATCGCGGCGTCCAAGACCTTCAAGGGCCAATGAACTGCGATGGCTGGTACTGCTCGGTCGCCTCGGGCAAGGTCCGCAGTCAAGGCCTGGAAGCCACCTTGGGCGGCGAAGTGCTGCCGGGTTTGCAACTGGTCTCCAGCTACACCTACAACACCACCAAATTTCTCAAGGACGACACCTACGAAGGCAAGATATTCAGCACTTGGACACCCAAGCACTTGCTCAAGGTCTGGGGCGATTACCAGTTGCCGGGTGACTGGAACAAAGTCAGCGTCGGCGCCGGGGTGACCGCGCAAAGCAGTACCGTGGCCTACGACCGCACCTTCAGCGTGCCGGGCAATGCACTGTGGGATTCGCGGGTGGCCTACAAGATCAACCAGGAGTTCACCGTCGCGGCGAACCTGTACAACCTGTTCGACAAGAAGTACTACATCCCTGCCTACAACGCGAACTGGGGCAGCAACTACTACGGCGATCCGCGTAATGTGATGTTCACCATGACCTACACACCGCAGTTCTGATTACATCCGGATATAAAAATGCCCCGCATTTGGCGGGGCATTTTCATGTGTGGCGGTTAGCCCTTACAGCCCATCCAGCATGGCCTTGTTACGTACCGCACCCTTGTCGGCACTGGTCGCCAGCAAGGCATAGGCCTTCAACGCGGTCGTGACTTTGCGCGGACGCTTCTCCACCGGCTTCCAACCTTTCTTGTCCTGCTCGACCCGGCGCGCTGCCAGTTCTTCATCGCTGATCAACAGGTTGATCGAGCGGTTCGGAATGTCGATCAGGACTTTGTCGCCGTCCTGCACCAGGCCAATCGCACCGCCGGCGGCGGCTTCAGGTGAAGCGTGGCCGATGGACAGGCCCGAGGTGCCGCCGGAGAAACGGCCGTCGGTGAGCAGGGCGCAGGCTTTGCCCAGGCCTTTGGATTTCAGGTACGACGTCGGGTAGAGCATCTCTTGCATACCCGGGCCGCCTTTAGGGCCTTCGTAGCGGATGATCACGATGTCGCCTTCTTTCACTTCGTCGGCGAGGATGCCGCGTACCGAGCTGTCCTGGCTTTCGTAGATCTTGGCGCGGCCTTCGAAGACGTGGATGGATTCATCCACGCCGGCGGTTTTCACCACGCAGCCGTCGAGGGCAATGTTGCCGTACAGCACGGCCAGGCCGCCTTCTTTGGAGTAGGCGTGTTCGACACTGCGGATGCAGCCGTTTTCACGGTCGGCGTCGAGGGTGTCCCAACGGGTCGACTGGCTGAACGCAGTTTGCGTCGGGATGCCAGCCGGGCCTGCCTTGAAGAAGGTGTGCACGGCTTCGTCGTCAGTCTGGGTGATGTCCCACTTGGCGATGCCTTCGGCCAGGGATTTGCTGTGCACGGTCGGCAGGTCGGTGTGCAGCAGGCCGCCACGGGCCAGGGAGCCGAGGATCGAGAAGATCCCGCCGGCGCGGTGCACGTCTTCCATGTGGTACTTCTGGATGTTCGGCGCGACCTTGCACAGTTGCGGCACATGGCGGGACAGACGGTCGATGTCGCGCAGGTCGAAATTGATCTCGGCTTCCTGGGCCGCGGCCAGCAAGTGCAGGATGGTGTTGGTGGACCCGCCCATGGCGATGTCCAGGGTCATGGCGTTTTCGAACGCCTTGAAGTTGGCGATATTGCGCGGCAACACCGACTCATCGTTCTCGCCGTAGTAGCGCTTGCACAACTCGACGATGGTGCGGCCGGCCTGCAGGAACAGCTGCTCGCGGTCGCTGTGGGTGGCCAGGGTCGAACCGTTGCCCGGCAACGCCAGGCCGAGGGCTTCCACCAGGCAGTTCATCGAGTTGGCGGTGAACATACCGGAGCACGAACCGCAGGTCGGGCAGGCGCTGCGCTCGTATTCCGCAACCTTCTCGTCAGAAGCGCTGGAATCGGCGGCGATGACCATGGCGTCGACCAGGTCCAGGCCATGGGAGGCGAGCTTGGTCTTGCCGGCTTCCATCGGGCCGCCGGAGACGAAGATCACCGGGACGTTCAGGCGCAGGGCGGCCATCAGCATGCCGGGGGTGATCTTGTCGCAGTTGGAGATGCAGACGATGGCGTCGGCGCAGTGGGCGTTGACCATGTACTCCACGGAGTCAGCGATGATCTCGCGGCTCGGCAGGGAATACAGCATGCCGTCATGGCCCATGGCGATGCCGTCGTCCACGGCGATGGTGTTGAATTCTTTTGCCACGCCGCCGGCGCGTTCGATCTCGCGGGCGACCAGTTGGCCCAGGTCCTTGAGGTGGACGTGGCCCGGTACGAACTGGGTGAACGAGTTGGCAATGGCGATGATCGGCTTCTTGAAGTCGTCATCTTTCATCCCCGTGGCACGCCACAGTGCGCGGGCGCCGGCCATGTTGCGGCCGTGGGTGGATGTTTTCGAGCGGTAATCAGGCATTGGAGCACTCCGGGCGGCTAATCGGTATCAAAGGGGAGTGAGCTTCTATTTGACGTCTGGAACACCCGAAAAATGGCACTGGTGTCCGGAAGTTGCCGCAAACGTGACGGGATCGCCGTGCGCATTGGCCTTGAGCTCATAAACCCGCCGGGGGATGACTGGCGATGAATAGGGCCGATTCTACACCGTCTTCCTGTAGGAGCGAGGGGGAAAGCGTTAACGTCCGACCCGTAAATTCGTCAACCAGCCCCAGAGGCTGAACACGACGAAGCTCACCGCAATGGTCAGCAGCAGATGCGTTCCGGTTTGTGCCAAGGCCGCACTGCTGACGGCGGCCGTGAGGAACATGATGCTGTTCCCGGCCGATGCGGCAGTGCCCGCGCTGCTCGAGAACAACAGCATCGCCGCCGAAATCGCCGCCGGACGAACCAGCGTCACGGCCAGGGCGCTGATCAGCATCGGGATCAGCAGAGTCAAGGTGGTGATGGCTTCAAAAATAATGATCAGCGTCAACAGCACACCCGCGACGAGCAATAGTCCGAGGCCGATGTTGATTTGCAGGGACAGCGCCATGCGTTTTTGCAGGTACGAGGCAGCAACGCCGCCGAGCAGATAGGCCACGCCGTACACCGTCAGCACCCACGCATATTGGTATTCGGACAGCTTCAGCGCATCCATGAAAATCAGCGGCGTCACGCTGATCAAGGCGAAGTAGCAGGCAAACACCAAGGCGGCGATCCACCAGTAGCGCAGGAAGTCGCGATTGGCGGCGACCGCTCTGAGCGTGCCCAGGATCGAGACGGGCGCGTGGTGCGGGCTGGCAGCCTTGGAAGGCAGGATGCAAAACGCATGGATCAACATGCCCAATGCCATGAGCGCAAACCCATAGAAGCTTCCTTGCCAGTCGAAGGTGGTTTGCAGCCAGGAGCCGATCAGCGGCGACAGCGCGACAAACGAGCCGCTCAGGGTCATGTAATAGAGGCGCACCCGGGCTCGGTCCTTTTCGTCGAACAGGTCTTCCACCAGTGCATGGCCCAATACGAAGAAGCCGCAGCCCATGGCCTGGACCGTGCGAAACAGCAGGAAGGTCAGGTAATCCGGGGCCATTGCGCAGCCTATCGCCCCAAGGATCGACAGCGTGATGCAGCCGAGCAGCACTTCCTTGCGCCCCCATTTATCCGAAAGCGGGCCGGCGACCAGTTGGGAGATGGAAAAGACCAGGGTGAACAGGCTGATGGACAGTGCGATGTCTGCGCTGGGCGTTTCGAAGCGGGTTGCCAGCGCGGGGAAGGAGGGCAGCAGGATATTGATCGGGAAGAAGCTGATCAGTGAAATGCAGGTGATGAGAATAAAGCCGGAGAGGGAGGGCCCAGACATTGTTTTTGTTTTCCGGAGTAAAACCAGAAACCGATACTAGTCTGCGAAAAGTGGAATTCAATCAAAAGCGTTG
This sequence comes from Pseudomonas sp. BIGb0381, assembly GCF_024809815.1. NCBI lineage: Bacteria > Pseudomonadati > Pseudomonadota > Gammaproteobacteria > Pseudomonadales > Pseudomonadaceae > Pseudomonas > Pseudomonas sp. BIGb0381. Next base: position 267,184 of record NZ_JANUEN010000008.1, on the reverse strand, counting down.
AGAGAAACTTCCTGAATGGACGTGGCTTGCTTGGGTAGGAAAAGTTTTCACGGCAACCACAAAACAAATGTGGGAGGGAGCTTGCCCCCGATTGCGTAGTGTCAGCCCCCTATTAGCTGGCTGACACACGGCTATCGGGGGCAAGCCCCCTCCCACATTTTTATCTGTGCTTGGCTTTAGCTGTTTGGCAACAAACGGCACGTAATGCTCTTGATATACCGGGTCTCGACAATCGCCGGGTGCACCGGATGATCCGGACCCTGGCCGCCACGCTCAAGCATCTGGATATTGCGGTCCAGATGGCGGGCGCTGGTCAGCAGGATGTTTTGCAGGTCATCTTCCGGCAGGTGCATGGAGCACGAGGCGCTGACCAGGATGCCGTCCTTGCTGAGCAGGCGCATGGCTTGCTCGTTCAGGCGGCGGTAGGCGCCTTCGCCGTTCTTCATGTCTTTTTTGCGTTTGATGAAGGCCGGTGGGTCGGCGACGATCACGTCGAAGCGTTCTTCGCTGGCTTTCAGTTCTTTGAGGGCTTCGAAGACGTCGCCTTCGATGCAGGTCATCTTCTCGGCAACGCCGTTCAGCGCGGCGTTGCGCTCCACGCCATCGAGGGCGAAGGCCGAGGCGTCGACGCAGAACACTTCACTGGCGCCGAAGGCCGCGGCTTGTACGCCCCAGCCGCCGATGTAGCTGTACAGGTCGAGCACGCGTTTGCCTTTGGCGTATGGGGCCAGGCGCGCGCGGTTCATGCGGTGGTCGTAGAACCAGCCGGTTTTCTGGCCCTGGATCACCGGGGCCTCGAATTTCACGCCGTTTTCTTCCAGCGCCACCCACTCCGGCACCAGGCCGAACACGGTTTCGACGTAGCGGTTGAGGCCTTCGGCGTCGCGCGCGGCGGAGTCGTTCTTGAACAGGATGCCGCTTGGCTTGAGCACTTGGGTCAGTGCGGCGATCACGTCTTCCTTATGGGCTTCCATGGTCGCCGAAGCGATCTGCACCACCAGGATGTCGCCGAAACGGTCGACTACCAGGCCCGGCAGCAGGTCGGAATCGCCGTAGACCAGGCGGTAGAACGGCTTGTCGAACAGGCGATCACGCAGGGAAAGGGCGACGTTGATGCGGTGCACCAGCAGCGACTTGTCCAGCGGCAACTTGATGTCGCGCGACAGCAGGCGTGCGCAGATCAGGTTGTTCGGGCTCATGGCCACGATGCCGAGGGTCTTGCCGCCGGCCGCTTCCAGGATAGCCTGGTCGCCCGCCTGGAAGCCGTGGAGAGGGGTGGCGGCCACGTCGATTTCGTTGCTGTAGACCCACAGGTGGCCGTTGCGCAAACGACGATCGGCGTTGGCTTTGAGACGCAGGCTTGGCAGGGACATGACGTCGCTCCGGAAAAAAGAGCGGGAGTATACCGTGTTGCGCCCCTGTTGGCCGCGCCGCCGGACATGTGGGAGCTGGCACCCACATTTGGTCCGGTTCCAATCCGGTTTTTGAGGTGTCGGTGAGCTTCCCATCGGGGTTAGAATCCCCGTCTATCCCAGAGTATGTACTTATGTCCCAAGAGCTTTCCGCCGAACAGATCCAGCAGGCCCTCCAAGGCATCAGCGTGCCGCCCCAGCCGCAAATCATGGTGGATTTGCAGATGGAGCAGTACATGCCCGACCCGGACCTGGAAGTGATCGCGCGGTTGATCTCCCAGGACCCGGGCCTGTCCGGCGCGTTGCTGAAGATCGTCAATTCGTCCTATTACGGCCTGAGCAACAAGATCGCCTCGATCCAGCGCGCGGTGAACCTGCTGGGCAGCCGGTCGATCATCAACCTGATCAACGCCTTGTCGATCAGGGGCGAGATGAGCGACGACACCATCGTCACCCTCAACCGCTTCTGGGACACCGCCCAGGACGTGGCCATGACCTGTCTGACCCTGGCTAAGCGCACCGGCGCCCAGGCGGTGGACGAGGCTTATGCCCTGGGGCTGTTCCACGATTGCGGCGTGCCGCTGATGCTCAAGCGCTTCCCCAATTACATGACGGTGCTGGAGCAGGCCTACGCCAACGCCGGCCCCGACTGCCGCGTGGTCGACACCGAAAACAACGCGTTCAACACCAACCATGCGGTGGTCGGCTACTACACCGCCAAATCGTGGCGCCTGCCGGAGCATGTGACCGATGCCATCGCCAACCACCACAACGCCTTGGCGGTCTTCAGTGATGAGTCGTCGCGCAATCCGCAGCTGAAAAACCTGCTGGCGATCCTGAAGATGGCCGAGCACATCTGCTCGTCCTGCCGCGTGCTGGGCAACCAGTCGGTGGATCATGAGTGGAATGCCATCGGCCACCTGGTGCTGGACTACGTGGGCCTGTCGGACTACGACTTCGAAAGCCTGAAGTTGTCGATCCGCGAACTGGGCGCGCACTGATCCCCCCTTCACGAGGTACACATGCCCGAGTTACCAGAAGTCGAAACCACCCGGCGCGGCATTGCGCCGCACCTGGAAGGCCAGCGGGTCAGCCGCGTGGTGGTGCGTGAGCGGCGCCTGCGCTGGCCGATCCCGGAAGACCTCGATGTGCGCCTTTCCGGCCAGCGCATTGTGCTGGTGGAGCGGCGGGCGAAGTACCTGTTGATCAACGCCGAAGTGGGCACCTTGATCAGCCACCTGGGCATGTCGGGCAACTTGCGCCTGGTGGAAGTCGGCATGCCGGCGGCCAAGCATGAACATGTGGACATCGAACTGGAGTCCGGCCTGGCCCTGCGCTACACCGACCCTCGGCGTTTCGGCGCGATGCTCTGGAGCCAGGACCCGCACAATCATGAACTGCTGATCCGCCTGGGGCCGGAACCGCTGACGGACCTGTTTGATGGCGAGCGCTTGTTTCAGTTGTCTCGCGGCAAGTCCATGGCGGTGAAGCCGTTCATCATGGACAACGCGGTGGTGGTGGGCGTGGGCAATATCTATGCGACTGAGGCGTTGTTTGCGGCGGGGATTGATCCGCGTCGCGCCGCCGGCGGCATTTCACGCGGGCGTTATTTGAAGCTGGCGATCGAGATCAAGCGCATTCTGGCGGCGGCGATCGAGCGTGGCGGCACCACGTTGCGGGACTTTATCGGTGGTGACGGGCAGCCGGGGTATTTCCAGCAGGAATTGTTCGTCTACGGCCGGGGTGGCGAGGCGTGCAAGGTCTGTGGGAGCGAATTGCGCAATGTGGTGCTGGGGCAGCGGGCGAGCGTGTTTTGCCCCAGGTGCCAGAGCTGATTGCTGGGTGATGGCTGATATGGCCATCGGGGGCTCGCCCCCGATGAGGCCCTGATAGGCGCTGAAGAACCTCAGGCTTTACCGGTAATCTTCCGGTACTTCTCCATCAACTGCTCTTCCGACTCCGGATGAGCTTCATCCAACGGAATGCAATCTACCGGGCACACCTGCTGGCACTGCGGCTCGTCGTAATGACCGACGCACTGGGTGCACAGGTTAGGGTCGATCACGTAGATCTCTTCGCCTTGGGAGATGGCGGCGTTCGGGCACTCGGGTTCGCAGACGTCGCAATTGATGCAATCGTCGGTGATGATCAGGGACATGGAAACTCCTGCCAGGGCTGTCAGCCAAGGCATCTGAAAACTAATGCGCGCAATTGTGCCGCATTGGCGCCCGCAGTGCGAGCTGTGGTGAGCGGGCTTGCCCCGCGTTGGGCAGCGAAGCGGCCCCAAAACCAGACGACCGGTTATTCACCTGAGGCGACGCGAGTCTTTATTAGGGCTGCTACGCAGCCCAACGCGGGGCAAGCCCGCTCACCACATTACTTCTTGAAGCGCAGCGTCAGCGCATCGGCCACGGCCGGGTGTACGAACTTGGTGATATCCCCGCCTAAGGCGGCAATTTCACGCACCAACGTCGAGGAAATGAACGAATAACGTTCCGACGGCGTGAGGAACAGGCTTTCCACGTCCGGCGCCAGTTGGCGGTTCATGTTGGCCAGCTGGAATTCGTATTCGAAGTCCGACACCGCGCGCAGGCCTCGCAGGAACACATTGGCGTTCTGCTCTTTGGCGAAATGCGCGAGCAACGTGGAAAAGCCCACCACTTCCACGTTGGGCAAGTGCTTGGTGACCTCGCGCGCCAGCTCCACGCGCTGTTCCAGGGGAAACAGCGGGTTTTTCTTGGGGCTGGCCGCGACTGCGATGATCACATGGTCGAACAAACGAGAGGCGCGTTCGACCAGATCGCCATGGCCTTTGGTAATCGGGTCGAAGGTACCTGGGTACAACACTCGGTTCATCGCGTCGTCCTGGCGGAGTCCGTTGGGGAACCGGATGGTATCGCAGCCATCCCGGTCGGCCAAGTCAACTTATGCATAAGAAAGCCGTATAGACACCGTGAATAGCGTGTTTTTTCACGCTGTTTTCAGACGTTCGGCCAAGGCTGTCGCCAGTTGAGCGGTTAATCCGTATACCGATAATTGCGGGTTAGCCCCAATACTGGTGGGGAATAACGAACCGTCGTGGATCGACAGGTTGCGCAACTGGTGATGGCGACCAAGGCTGTCAGCCACCGCGTTTTTTGGATCTTCACCCATGGCACAGCCACCCATCACATGGGCGCTGCCCAGGGTTGTCCGGTGCAATTCCAGATTCAAACCCTCAATTACGCTGCGTGCCTCGGCCAAGGTGTTCACGAACCGTGCGTCATGGTGCAGTGGCTTGACTGACTTGGCGCCCGCCGCGAACTGGATTTCGGCCATGCTGTGAAAGGCCCGGCGCAGACCATCCCAGGCGTAGGGTGAAACCTGATAGTCGAGCACCGGCGTACCGTCACCGCGTAAATCCACGCTGCCGCCCTGGCTGTCGGGGTGAAAGCCGTCACGCAACAGCGCGAGCATGGCGTGGGTGTGCGGCAATTGGCTCATGTCCAAGGCGTTCTGTGTGCCATAGCCGCCGAACAAGGTGCTGGCCAAGCCAGGATGCAGGGGCGGTGCTTCCAGCTTGTAGGACATTTTGCCGGTGGTGCCGTCCTGCCATTGGAAGTGATCGGAATAGATCGACTGCGGCGCGCCGTAGAACGGGTTGATCACTTCATCGAACAGCCCGGCAGAGAAGTTCACCAAGTGCAAAAAGGTCCGCTTGCCCAGACGCGAATGCGGATCGGGGGCATCCGAGCGCATCAGCAGCGCCGGGCTATTGATGCCGCCGCCCGACAGCACGTAATGCTTGGCCTTCACGGTGATCTTGCGCCCGGTAGGCGCCACGCAACGCGCGTCCATCGCCACGCATTCCAGGCTCCTGATGGTGTCGCCGCTGTATTTGAGCTGCTCGGCGCGGGCCAGGTACAGCAGTTCGCCGCCCTTTTCCAGGGTGGATGGGATGGTGGTCACCAGCATCGACTGCTTGGCGTTGACCGGGCAGCCCATGCCGCAATAACCCAGGTTGAAGCAGCCACGTACGTTGCGCGGGATCACATGCCAGCTGTAGCCGAGCTTTTCGCAGCCTTTGCGGATCACGTCATTGTTGGCATTCGGGGGGATGGCCCACGGCGCGATGCCCAGGCGCTGCTCCATCTTTTCGAACCACGGTGCCATTTCCGCGCTGCTGTGGCCTTTTACCGCGTACTCGCTGGCCCAATGGCTAAGAGTGGCGTCCGGGGTGCGGAAGCTGGAGGTCCAGTTGATCAGCGTGGTACCGCCCACCGCGCGGCCCTGCAGGATGGTGATCGCGCCGTCCTTGCTCATGCGGCCGATGCCTTCCTGATACAGGCTGGCGTAGGCCTCGTCTTCCAGCAGCTTGAAGTCGCTGCTGGTCTTGAGCGGGCCTTCTTCGATCAGCAGCACTTTATAACCCGCGGCGCTGAGGATTTCGGCGGTGGTGCCGCCACCGGCGCCGCTGCCGATAATGGCCACGTCGGCTTCGAGGGTCAGGTCGCTGTCGAGGGCGGCGCCATTGTGGGTTTTCCAGCCGCGGGCCAGGCCGTCGCGGAACAGATCGGGTACGGGCATCAGGGTCGTCTCTTGTTTTTATTGTGAGGGATGCAAATCAGATCTTCGGCGGGCCGGGGTAACCGCAATGCGCCCAGGCGGCGGGCCGGAAGTACCAGGCCATGATCACCAGCTTGAGCAGCGAGCCCTGGCCCATGCGCAGCAGGTTCAGGTAGCTGTTTTCCCAGCGGTGCAGGAAGTTGCGGATCTGCTCCGCGCTGGCGTTTTCCCAGCTGCCCCAGATGCCGGTCAACGGGCCGCGCGTAATGCCCATGCCGAGCACATCGAACAGTTGCTGGGTGAGCTTGAACATCTCCGGCGACAGGTGCTGCAGGCTGTAGTCGAGTTTTTTCAGCGTGTCTTCAATCCCGGCGACCACATCCTCTGCGTTGGCAACGCCTTCGAGCAGCACCGGGATCACCGCGCGCAGGAACGGCAAGTCACTGCTGCGCAACATGGCAAAGCCGCTGGCCGGGGTGCTGCTGGAGCAGCCGCTGAGGCTGGCGCCCAGCCCGGCCGTGGCCAGGAAGGCGCTGGCGCACAGGCCGATCTTCAAGACGCCGCGCCGCGACAGCGCGGGTGAATCCGTGAGGCTAGGGTTCATTGTTATTGTTATCCCGTGGGTGGCGGTGTCAGCGGACAAACAACTTTTGGATCAGTTTCTGGATCGATTTGCCGTAGGGCGGGTAGATCAATTTCGCCGCGTTCAGGCGCTGTTTCACCAGCACGCCCTTGGCTTTGCTGAACGTCAGGAACCCTTCATGGCCGTGGTAGTGGCCCATGCCTGACGGTCCGATGCCGCCAAAGGGCATGTCGTCCTGGGCCACGTGCAGGAGGGTGTCGTTCAGGCAGACGCCGCCGGAATGGGTCTCGTGGAGTACCCGATCCTGTTCGCGTTTGTTGTAGCCGAAGTAATACAGGGCCAGCGGGCGAGGGCGTTGGTTGATGTAGGCAAAGGCTTGGTCGATGCCGCGATAAGGCACGATCGGCAGCACCGGGCCGAAGATTTCGTCCTGCATCACCGTCATGTCGTCGCTGACATTCAGCAGCAGGCTATGGGCCATGCGCCGTGCCTGGCCTTGGTCGTACAGCGGGATCAGGGTGGCGCCCTTCTCTGTAGCGTCCTTGACGTAGGCATTGAGCCGGGCCAGTTGCCGCTCATTGATGATGGCGGTGTAGTCCGGGTTGTCGGCCAACGTCGGATAAAACCCGCGAACCGCCTTGCTGTAGGCCTCGACGAAACCCTCCACGCGGTCCTCCGGCACTAGCACGTAGTCCGGGGCCACGCAGGTTTGCCCGGCGTTCAAGGCTTTACCGAAGGCGATGCGTTCGGCGGCGTCCTTGAGCGGGACGTCGGCGGAGACGATGGCCGGCGACTTGCCGCCCAGTTCCAGGGTGACTGGCGTGAGGTGCTCGGCAGCGGCGCGCATCACGTGTTTGCCGATACTGGTAGCCCCGGTAAACAGCAGGTGATCGAAGCGCAGCTTGGAAAACGCCATGCCCACTTCGGCCTCGCCGAGCACCACGCACACCAGGTCCTCGGGGAAAATCCTGGCCAGCAAGGTCTTGAGCAGTTCGCCGGTAGCGGGCGTGGATTCGCTGAGCTTGAGCATTACCCGGTTTCCCGCTGCCAACGCACCCACCAGTGGACCGATGGCCAGGTACAGCGGGTAGTTCCATGGCACGATCACGCCGACCACGCCCAGCGGTTGGTAAATGACTTTGGCTGACGCGGGTTGGAAGGCCAGGCCTACAGCGCGGCGGGAAGGTTTCATCCAGCCCTTGAGGTGTTTGCTGGCGTAGTGAATGCCATGCAGGCTGGGCATCAATTCGGCGAACAGGGTTTCATCGGCGCTGCGGTGGCTGAAATCCTGGCTGATCGCATTGATCAGCGCCTGGCGCTCGTCACTGAGCACATCCCGCAAGGCCTTGAGCCACTGCTGGCGCTGTGCGGCTGGTGGCATCGGGTGGGCGGCGTAGGCGCGGCGTTGGGCGTCGAACAGGTCCTGGAGTTGATCCAGCGCCTGGGAATCTTGCAGGTAGGCAACGTTGGCAGACATGGCGCAGCACCGATTGTTATTGGTCTGCCTGGATTTTTAGAGTCATTACTCTAAATTGTCAAATAACATTGCAGCAACATGCAGATTTATCCTGGCAAGGATAGGCCGTAAGATGCCCTATCACGTGTACAGAAGCTGATTCCCCTATGGCACCACGAGTAAAGACCAGCGAACGCATTGTGCAAACCAGCCTGGAGCTTTTTAACCAGCAGGGTGAGCGCAGTATCAGCACCAACCATATCGCCGCCCATATGGAAATTTCGCCGGGCAACCTGTACTACCACTTCCCCAACAAGCAGGCGATCATCGCCGTGCTGTTCCGCGAATATGAAGCGTTGGTGGACACTTTCCTGCGTCCGCCCCAGGGGCGAGCCATGTTGGTGGAAGACAAGCGCTTCTACCTCCAGGCCTTGCTGGCCGGCATGTGGCGCTACCGTTTTCTGCACCGCGACCTTGAACACCTGCTGGAAAGCGACCCGGAACTGGCCACCGGCTATCGGCGTTTTTCCCAGCGTTGCCTGATCCAGGGCGGCGCCATCTACCAGGGGTTTGTCGATGCGGGCATCCTGAATATGGACCCGGTGCAAACCGAAGCCCTGACCCTCAATGCCTGGATCATCCTCACTTCCTGGGTGCGTTTCTTGTGCACCACCAATGAAAACTCCGCCCACCTGAGTGCCGAAGCCATCAAACGCGGGGTGTACCAGGTGCTGGTGCTGGAGGCGGGTTTCGTTACGCCCCAGGCGAAAGAGGCGGTGGATGCATTGTTCAAAGAGTTTTACGTGCCGTTGAACCAGGCACTGGAAGACGTGAAGTAGGACCTTTCCCGAATCTGTTCACAGGAGTCCATCATGCCGCTTGCCCAACTGATCAGCCCCCAGCAATTGGCCGAGCGCCAGACGTCGGCGGGGTGGGTGATCCTGGATTGCCGTTTTGCCTTGGAAGATCCGGATTACGGGCGTTGCAGCTACGCCGAAGGGCATATCGAAGGTGCGCAGTACGCTGACTTGGAGCGCCACCTTAGTGGGCCGGTAATCAAAGGTGTGACCGGTCGTCACCCATTGCCGGCAGCGAATACCTTCGCTGAGCAACTGCGGGCGTGGGGTGTGAGTGCCGATACCGACGTGGTGCTTTACGACGACGGTCCTGGTGCCTATGCCGCCCGCGCCTGGTGGTTGCTGGCCTGGCTGGGCAAGCGCGACGGCGTATTTATCCTGGATGGGGGGCTCAAGGCCTGGCATGCGGCGGGTTTCCCGTTGAGCCTGGATGCGCCGGTCGTCGAGCGCGGGACGTTTGCCGGTACACCGGACAATCGCCTGCTGCTGGATGCCGAACACCTGCAAAAACGCCTGGGCCAACCCGGCCTGACCCTGATCGATGCCCGCGCCCAACCGCGCTTTCGCGGCGAGGTGGAGCCTATCGACCCGATTGCCGGGCACATTCCCGGTGCGCAATGTGCGGCGTTCAACGAAAACCTGGGCAGTGACGGGCGTTTCCTCCCGGCCGAGCAACTCAAGCAACGCTTCGCCGCGCAGTTGCAGGGCCGCTCGCCGGAAGAACTGGTGGCGTATTGCGGCTCGGGCGTGACGGCCTGCCACAACCTGTTCGCCCTCAGCCTGGCGGGTTACCCGTTGGGCAAGTTGTATGCGGGGTCGTGGAGCGAGTGGATTACTGATCCTGCGCGGGCAATTGCTACGGGTGACTGAGTTCCCGGTGGGGTAAACCCTCCCACATGTTCAACCGTGGTGTGCCAGTAGCCATTGGGGGATGCGCCGCTCTAGGTAGTAGCTGGGGCGTTTCAGTGAGCCATCGACGAAGCCCACATGCCCACCTTTGGCCGTCAGTTCAAACTCGGTGCAGGCCGACAGCTCGCTGGTCTCGGGCAAGCTGTGGGCGAATACGAACGGGTCATCGGCAGCGTGGATAATCAGCGTCGGCGTGCGTATAGCACCCAGGTAGTAGCGGCTCGACGCGCGGCGGTAGTAGTCCTCGGCACTCAAGAACCCGTGCAGCGGCGCGGTGACCCGGCCATCGAAGTCCCAGAAGGTGCGCATCTTCTCCAGCGAGCCAAGCGCTTCCAGGGCCTTCAGCCCGTCCGCGCGGCCATCCTGTAAAAAACGGCTTTGTTTGACGCGGATATACGCGAGCATTTCACGCATGAAGTGCTTTTGGTAAACCCGCGAGAAACCTATCCCGATGCGGTCCGCACACTGGTCCAGGCGAAACGGCACCGACACCGCCGCCGCGCCTTGCAGCCCGGATGCCTCGCCGGTTTCCCCCAGGTGCTTAAGCAGCACATTGCCCCCCAGCGAATAACCCACCGCATACAGCGGCGCCAGCGGCCGCTTGGCGCGTAGATGCGCAATGGCGGCGGCCAGGTCTTCGCTGGCGCCCGAGTGATAGCTGCGCGCCAACAGGTTGGGCTCGCCCGAACAGCCGCGCCAGTTCAAGGCCGCACTGGCCCAGCCTTGGGCGGCGAGGACTTTTTGCAGGCCGGCCACATAGGGGGAATTGGATGAGCCGGTCAGCCCATGCAGCACCAGCACCAACGGCGCCTGCGCGTCATGGGGGCCATGCCAGTCGAGGTCGAGAAAGTCGCCGTCTTCCAGCCACAGGCGTTCGCGTTGGCGTTCGATATGGGTGGTAGGGCGCCACAGCGGCCCCCACAGTGTTTGCAGGTGAGGGTTGCCGAGGCCGAAGGCGGGGGTGAAGAGGTCGAAGGACGGTGTCATGAAACTCTCAGTCTGTGGCAAGCCCGCTCACCACAATTGAAGCCAGTCTGAAAAATCAGGCGACGCTTTCGACCAATCGATGCCACAACGCGTAATACACACGACCGGATTTCTGCTCCCGGTGCAGGCGCCAGGCGCCCGGCAAGCCCAGGGTAGATGGCGCGGTCTCGCTTTCAGTGTATATCCACGCATCCGGCGCCAGCCACTGGCGTTCTTCCAGCAAGGCGCACACGGTCGGCAGCAGGTTCTGGTTGAACGGCGGATCGAGGAACACCACGTCGTAGGCGCTGGCAGCCTGGGTTTCCAGGTAGCGCAGGGCGTCGGCGGTCTGCACCTGGCCGTTGGTGCAGCGCAGGGTGCCCAGGTGTTCCTTGAGGCTGGACACCGCGACATTGCTGGCATCCAGCGCCTGGGCCTGGGCCGCGCCACGGGACAGCGCCTCCAGGAACAGCGCGCCACTGCCCGCGAACGGGTCCAGCACCTTGGCGCCGGCAATGTAAGGCGCGAGCCAGTTGAACAGGGTTTCACGCACGCGATCCGGCGTTGGGCGCAGGCCCACGACGTCGGGGAAGCTCAGCTTGCGGCTGCCCCATTCACCGCCAATGATGCGCAGTTGGCCCACACCGTTATGCACGTTGTGGACAGGTTTTTTCGGGCGAGATGAACTGGCCATTAATGCTCCGGAACCCCGAGCGGCTGCTCGGCAGGTTTATCAGTGGGGGGCGGTAGTGGCTTTTGCGCAGTCGTTGGGCCGGCGGTCACGATGACCATCTTGTCGGCGCTCAAGTGTTTGTTCAAGGCAGCCTTGACCTGCTCTACGGTCAGTGCCTGGGATTGTTTCATGAAATCTTCCAGATAGCTCAGCGGCAGGTTGTAGAAACCCATGGCGCCCAGCTGCCCGACGATATCGGCGTTGCTCGCAGTGGACAGCGGGAAGCTGCCGGCCAGCTCGCGCTTGGCGTCATCCAGTTCCTTTTGCGTCGGGCCGGTCTTGAGGTAGTCGGCCAGCACGTCTTCGACCAGGCGCAAGGTGCCGCCGCTCATTTCGGCGCGGGTTTGCAGGTTGATCATGAACGGGCCACGCACTTGCATCGGCGAGAAGCCGGAATATACACCGTAGGTCAGGCCACGTTTCTCGCGCACTTCGCTCATCAAACGGGTGCCGAAGCCACCGCCGCCGAGGATCTGGTTGCCCAGGGACAGCGCTGCGTAGTCCGGGTCGGAGCGGTCGATGCCCAATTGGGCGAAGAGCAGGTGAGTCTGTTTGGACGGGAACTCGATATGGCTCAGGCCGGCCTTGGGCTCGGTCGGCTGGGCGATTTTCGCCATGGCCGGGCCCTTGGGCAGCGAGGCCGACACTTTGGCGGTCATCGCTTCGGCTTCGGCGCGGGTCAAATCACCGACCACGGCAATCACCGCATTACCCGCCGCATAAGCCTTGGCGTGGAACGCCTGCAACTGTGCGAGGGTAATCTTCGGAACGCTTTCTGGCGTGCCTTCACTCGGGTGAGCGTAGGGGTGATCGCCGTACAGGCGCTTGAACAACTCCAGGCTCGCCAGTTTGCCGGGGTTCTGCTTCTGGTATTCAAAGCCGGCGAGGATCTGGTTCTTGATCCGCGCCAGGGAATCGGCGGGGAAGGTCGGTTTGCCGATGACGTCGTCAAACAGCGCCAGGGCGGCGTCGCGTTTAGCGCTGTCGCTGAGGCTGCGCAGGGACACCAGCGCCATATCGCGATAAGCGCCATTGCCAAAGTCGGCGCCCAGGCCTTCAAAACCACTGGCAATCTGGCTCACATCCTTGCCCGGCACGCCCTCATTGAGCATGGCGTTGGTCATCAGTGCCAGGCCCGGCACGTTGCCGTCCTGGCTGCTGCCGGCGGCGAACAGGATGCGCATGTCGAACATCGGCAGCTCATGGGCTTCGACAAACAGCACCTTGGCGCCTTCGGCGGTGGTCCAGGTTTGCACGTCGAGCTTGCGGTTGGTCGGCGCCTTGCCGTCAAGCTCCGCCAGGGATTGCAGTTTGTTGGCCGATTGCGCCTTGTCCAGCGCCTGGCTGGCGACGGACTCACTTGGGCGCAGGAAATACACGGCACTCGCTGCGACCAGGGTGACGACGATCAGGCCCGGCAGGATCAGGCGGCTGCTTTTGCGATCACTCATGAGCGGTCTCCTCAGGCAAAACATGGGCGACGCTCAGACGTTCGCGGGTGAAATAGGTGCGTGCGGCCTTCTGGATATCTTCCGGGGTCACGCTTTGCAGGTCGGCCAGTTCGGTGTCCATGAGTTTCCAGGACAGGCCCACGGTTTCCAGCGAGCCGATGGCCGTGGCCTGGCTGGTGATCGAGTCACGCTGGTACACCAGGCCGGCGATGACCTGGGCACGGATGCGCTCCAGTTCTTCGGCGGTCGGTGGCTTGGCCTTCAACTCTTCCAGCAGGCGCCACAGGCCGGCTTCAGCTTGGGCAACGGTTTTTTTCTTTTGCTGGTTCGGAGTGGCCGAGAGGGTGAACAGGCTGTCGCCGCGGGTATAGGCGTCGTAGTTGGTGGATGCGGCGGAAACCAGCTCTTCACCACGCTCCAACTGTTCGGAGATCCGTGCGCTGTAGCCGCCGTCCAGCAGGGCCGAGATCAGGCGCAGGGCCTGGACCGAGCGTTTGTCTTCGGCGGTGGCCAGGCCAGGTACGTTGAAGCCCAGGATCACGCTCGGCAATTGGGTCTGCACATGCATGGTCAGCAGGCGCTCGCCGGGCTCGGCCAGCTCCATCGGAATCTTGGCGGGCGGTACGTCACGCTTGGGGATCGGGCCGAAGTAGCGCTGGGCGAGGTTTTTCACCTCGTCCGGGGTCACATCGCCGACTACTACCAGGGTGGCGTTGTTCGGCACGTACCAGGACTGGTACCAGTGGCGCAGTTCCTCAACCTTCATACGGTCGAGGTCGGCCATCCAGCCGATGGTCGGTGTGTGGTAGCCGCTGGCCGGGAAAGCCATCGCCTTGAAGCGCTCGAAGGCCTTGGACATCGGGTTGTCGTCGGTGCGCAGGCGGCGTTCTTCCTTGATTACCTCGATTTCGCGGCTGAACTCGTCGGCCGGCAGGCGCAGGCTGGCCATGCGATCGGCTTCCAGCTCAAAGGCAACGCCCAGGCGGTCACGGGCCAGCACCTGGTAGTAGGCGGTGTAGTCATCGCTGGTGAAGGCGTTTTCTTCGGCGCCCAGGTCCCGCAGGATCAGCGAGGCTTCGCCGGGGCCGACCTTGGCGCTGCCCTTGAACATCATGTGCTCCAGGGCGTGGGACAAACCGGTCTGGCCCGGGGTTTCGTAGCTCGAACCGACCTTGTACCAGACCTGGGAAACCACCACCGGCGCGCGATGGTCTTCGCGCACGACCACCTTGAGGCCGTTATCCAGGGTGAATTCATGGGTGGGTTGTGGGTCGGCAGCCAAGGCTGAAAGTGGCAGACAAACTGTGCTGAGCAGCAGGCCTGCGGCGTGGCGGGCTAGAGCATTCATTCGTTTTTAAACCTGTTGGGCTGCCCGCTTGGTCTTAGCGTCGGCGGGCGAGGAGGTGCTAGGATACTGATCCGACCTAGGGACGGCCACTATGGCTGTCTTGTTAAGGCCCTATTTAGGCCTTACAAAATGTTGCGCATGAACGAGCTGGCTAAAAAACAGTCTGTTACGCATCGAATTTTATTTACCGATGTGCCCCTTGGCGCGTCGCTACCTTGAGATAGCCGTCTCCATGTTTGGTTCCAACGACGACAAGAAGACCCCAGCTGCGGCTGGCGAGAAGAAAGGCCTGTTCGGATGGCTGCGCAAAAAGCCGCAGGAAACCGTCGCTGAACAGCCACAGGTTCAAGCTGAGCCGATCCCCGAGCCTATAGTAGAAGCCGAACCGGTAGTCGAAGCGCCGGCGCCGGTCGTTTTGCCGATGGCTGAGCCGGTGTTGCAGCCGGTGGCCGAAGTGGCGCCGGAACCTGAGCCCGAGCATAAGCCGTGGCCGGAACTGCCGGTGGCCGAAGAGCCCGTGGCGCTGGTTGACGACGTGCAGGCCGAGCATGTGACGCCGCCGATTCCGGTGGTTATCGAGCCGGTTCCTGTCGTGATCGAAGAGCCTACGCCTGTAGCTGTGATCGAGCCGGCACCCGTTGCGGTTGTCGCGCCAGTGGTTGAGCCGGCTCCCGTCGTGGTTGCCGCTCCCGCCGTTATCGAATCGCCCGTCGAGCCCGCGTCCGTCGCTCCTGTCGAAACCAGCAAGACCGGCTTCTTCGCCCGCCTCAAGCAAGGCCTGAGCAAGACCAGCGCCAGCATCGGCGAAGGCATGGCCAGCCTGTTCCTCGGCAAAAAGGTGATCGACGACGAACTGCTGGAAGACATCGAAACCCGTCTGCTGACCGCCGACGTGGGCGTCGAAGCCACCGCCGTGATCATCCAGAGCTTGACCCAGAAGGTCGCGCGCAAGCAGCTGACCGATGCCGACGCCCTCTACAAATCCTTGCAGGCCGAGCTGGCGGCGATGCTCAAGCCCGTGGAAGCGCCACTGGTGATCACCCCGAACAAGCCGTTCGTGATCCTGGTCGTGGGCGTCAATGGCGCCGGCAAGACCACCACCATCGGCAAACTGGCCAAGAAGCTGCAGTCGGAAGGCAAAAAAGTCATGCTCGCCGCCGGCGACACCTTCCGCGCCGCTGCCGTCGAGCAATTGCAGGTCTGGGGTGAGCGCAACAAGATCCCAGTCATCGCCCAGCACACCGGTGCCGATTCCGCCTCGGTGATCTTCGACGCCGTGCAAGCCGCCAAGGCTCGTAACATCGACGTGCTGATTGCGGATACCGCCGGTCGCCTGCACACCAAAGACAACCTGATGGAAGAGCTGAAGAAAGTCCGCCGCGTGATCGGCAAGCTCGACGCAGACGCCCCGCACGAAGTGCTGCTGGTGCTGGACGCCGGTACTGGCCAGAACGCCATCAGCCAGGCCAAACAATTCAACCAGACGGTCCAACTGACCGGCCTGGCGTTGACTAAGCTCGACGGCACGGCCAAAGGCGGCGTGATCTTCGCCCTGGCCAAGCAGTTCGGGTTGCCGATTCGTTATATCGGCGTCGGTGAAGGCATCGACGACCTGCGCACCTTTGAAGCCGAACCCTTTGTACAGGCACTGTTTGCCGAGCGGGAGCGTTCATGATTCGATTCGAACAGGTCGGTAAACGCTATGCCAACGGGCATGTCGGCTTGCATGAGCTGAGCTTTAGAGTGCGTCGCGGCGAGTTCTTGTTTGTCACCGGTCACTCGGGGGCCGGCAAAAGTACGCTGTTGCGCCTGTTGCTGGCCATGGAGCGCCCAACCACCGGCAAATTGCTGCTGGCGGGCCAGGACCTGGCCACCATCAGTAATGCGCAGATCCCGTTCCTGCGCCGCCAGATCGGCGTGGTGTTCCAGAACCACCAGTTGCTGTTTGATCGTACGGTGTTCAACAACGTTGCCTTGCCGTTGCAGATTCTTGGATTGTCCAAGGCCGAAATCGTCAAGCGCGTGGATTCGGCCCTGGAGCGCGTGGCGCTGTCGGACAAGACCGACCTCTACCCCGGCGACCTGTCCACCGGCCAGCAACAGCGCGTCGGCATTGCCCGCGCGATCGTTCACCGCCCGGCCTTGCTGCTGGCGGACGAACCCACCGGTAACCTCGACCCGCGCCTGGCGGCCGAGATCATGGGTGTGTTCGAAGACATCAACCGTCTGGGTACCAGCGTACTGATCGCCAGCCACGACCTGGCGCTGATCGCACGTATGCGCCACCGCATGCTGACCCTGCAACGCGGTCGCCTGATCGGTGACGGGGAGGCTGGCGTATGAGTGCGACACGTAGCCCCAAGGTTTCCGAGCGCGTGGCGCCGAAACCGGCCGATCCGCAACCGAAAAAGAAAAAACACGACGACGATGACGGCCCGGACTTCAGCACCCTGCTGCGCGCCTGGATCGAAAGTCATCGCGCCAGCCTGCTGGACAGCCTGCGTCGCCTGGGCAAGCAGCCGATCGGCAGCTTTTTTACCTGCCTGGTGATGGCCGTGGCCCTGAGCCTGCCGATGGGCTTGTCGTTGCTGCTTAATAATGTCGAGCGCCTGGGTGGCTCCTGGCAGCGTGCGGCGCAGATTTCGCTGTACCTGAACCTGGATGCCAGTACCAAGGAAGGCGAAGCGCTACGGGACGATATCAAGAACATGCCGGGCGTCGCGGACGCCGAGTACGTCAGTCGCGACCAGGCCCTTGAGGAGTTCCAGCAACAGTCCGGCCTGGGCGAGGCGCTTAAGGAGCTGCCGCAGAACCCGTTGCCGGGTGTGGTCCTGGTGACGCCGAATGAAGTCGACAAGGCGGGCCTTGAAGCCCTGCGGCAAAAACTCGCAGAGATGCCCAAGGTGCAACAGGCGCAACTTGATCTAGTCTGGGTAGAGCGCCTGGCGGCGATCCGCAAGCTGGGCGACCGCTTTGTGTTCGGCCTGACGGTGCTGTTGGTGTCTGCATTACTTTTGGTGATAGGTAATACCATTCGTCTTCATATTGAAAACCGTCGCACCGAGATAGAAGTGATTAAACTGGTCGGCGGCACGGACAGCTATGTGCGTCGGCCTTTTCTGTACATGGGCGCGCTTTATGGCCTGGGTGCGGGGATTTTGTCCTGGGGCGTGCTGGCGTTCGGTCTGAACTGGCTGAACGACGCAGTCGTTGGGCTTGCCGGCTTGTATGGCAGTGATTTTGCCTTGGCCGGGGTACCGGTGGCCGATGGTCTGTCGCTCTTGCTTGGCGCGGTATTGTTGGGTTATATCGGTGCCTGGATTGCGGTCGCACGGCATTTACGTGAGCTGGCACCGAAGTAGTTAATGTCAGATTAATGTGGTTTCGTTTGTATTGACCGTATCAGTGGTTTAGGGAACTTGTCCTACGGTTCCCGGTCAATTTTCGCAGTGCTGAACTGCACGAGTTATGTGAGTCGGAGGTTTTTTCGTATGACCACTTCTTTGCAACCTGCTTATGCCTTGGTCCCGGGTGCGAACCTGGAAGCCTATGTGCACACGGTCAACAGCATTCCATTGCTGACCCCCGAGCAGGAGCGTGAACTGGCCGAGAGTCTCTACTATGAGCAGGATTTGGGGGCGGCTCGGCAGATGGTGCTCGCCCACCTGCGTTTTGTCGTACATATCGCCCGTAGCTATAGCGGCTACGGCCTGGCCCAGGCTGACCTGATCCAGGAAGGCAACGTCGGCCTTATGAAGGCTGTAAAGCGCTTCAACCCTGAGATGGGCGTGCGCCTGGTGTCGTTTGCCGTGCACTGGATCAAGGCGGAAATCCACGAGTTCATCCTGCGCAACTGGCGCATCGTGAAAGTCGCGACCACCAAGGCCCAGCGCAAGCTGTTCTTCAACCTGCGCAGCCAGAAAAAACGCCTGGCGTGGCTGAACAACGAGGAAGTCCACCGCGTGGCCGAAAGCCTCGGCGTGGAGCCCCGTGAAGTGCGCGAGATGGAAAGCCGCCTGACCGGCCATGACATGGCCTTCGACCCGGCCGCGGAAGCGGACGACGACAGCGCTTTCCAATCGCCGGCCAACTACCTGGAAGACCACCGGTACGACCCGGCGCGTCAACTGGAAGATGCCGACTGGAGCGACAACTCCAACCACAACCTGCACGAAGCGCTGGAAGTGCTGGACGACCGCAGCCGTGACATCCTCTACCAGCGCTGGCTGGCGGAAGAAAAAGCTACGCTGCACGACCTGGCACAGAAGTACAACGTGTCGGCCGAGCGGATTCGTCAGCTTGAAAAGAGCGCGATGAACAAGCTGAAACTATCCATCGCTGCTTAAAAGTGTGGGAGGGGGCAAGCCCCTCCCACATTTGTTTTGTGTTGTATCAGTCGGACCAAGGCGCTTTGCGAGAGTTGTTCAGTTCCGCCAGATAACCATCCCCACCCAGCTGGCTCATCTGCTGGCGAATCCACGCCGCTCGCCGCGCCACGTACGCGGTCGGATGACTGGCACTCCACACCCGAGGGTTAGGCAACACCGCCGCCAGGTAGCTGGCCTGCTGCCGGGACAATCCCTTGGCACTCACGCCAAAGTGATGTCGCGCAGCCGCTTGCGCGCCAAACACGCCTTCATCCCATTCCACGCTGTTGAGGTACACCTCAAGAATCCGCTGCTTGGGCCAAAACACCTCGATCAGCGCGGTAAACCAGGCCTCCAGGCCTTTGCGCAAATAACTGCGACCCGCCCACAGGAACAGGTTTTTCGACACCTGCTGGCTCAGCGTACTCGCGCCACGGATCGAACCGCCGCGTTCGTTGTGCAGGAGCGCCGCCTGGATGGCGCCGAAATCAAAGCCCCAATGCTGCGGGAAGCGCTGGTCTTCACCGGCCATCACCGCCACTTTCAGGTCGTCGGAGATTTCTTCCCACGGCACCCAGGTGCGTTGCAGGTCAATGGGTTCGCCGTCGAACCAGGATTCGACTTTGCGCTCCACCATCAATGCGGTGAAGGGCGGCGGGACGACACGGAACAGCAGCACCAGCAGAACACTGCCAATGGCAAACCATTTCACGACGTTGAGAAAGCGTTTGAAGAGGACACGCAGCATAGAGATGGCTTGGCCGAACCCGTTGAGCGGGCCATTATACAGACCCTGCCCAATGAGTCTGACTGGAGTTCCTCATGCTGCGTAGCTTTCTGATGCTGGCTGCCTTTTTCGGCTTCACCGGTGTCGCCCTCGGTGCGTTCGCCGCCCATGGCCTGAAAAGCCGCCTGAGCGCCGAGTACCTGGCGATCTTTCACACCGGCGTGACCTATCAGTTGGTGCACACCCTGGCGCTGTTCGGCGTAGCGCTGCTGCTGGCGCATATTCCGGGGCGCCTGGTGACGTGGGCAGGCGTGTCCTTTGTCGTCGGTATCCTGCTGTTCTCCGGCAGCCTGTACGTGTTGACCACCACGGGGATCAGCAAACTCGGCATCATCACGCCCTTCGGCGGATTGGCGTTCCTGCTGGGTTGGTTCTTCCTGGGCTTGGCTGCCTGGCGCTTGCAGCTGACCGCTTGACGCTTGGAGCTGACCTTCAGGTCCCAATCGAGCTAGAATGCTGGCCCCTAAAATCGATGGCGGCCCGTGGCATGCGCATTCAGTTGAACGGCGAATCCCTTGAACTGCCCGACGGTGAAACCGTTGCGGCCCTGCTGACCCGCCTGGACCTGACCGGGCGTCGCGTCGCAGTGGAACTCAACCTGGATATCGTCCCGCGTAGCCAGCATGCTGAGACCGCGCTCACCGACGGTGACCAGGTCGAAGTGGTCCACGCCATCGGCGGCGGCTAGTCCCGCACGTTTATGTAGCCCCGGATTCTGCAGAACCTCACCCCATTTCGAGGATTTCCCATGAGCATCGTTCGTAGCGACAAGCCCTTCGTCCTGGCCGGTCGTACCTACCAGTCCCGTCTGCTGGTCGGCACCGGCAAGTACCGCGACATGGAAGAAACCCGCCTGGCCATCGAAGCCTCGGGCGCCGAGATCGTGACCTTTGCCGTGCGCCGCACCAACCTCGGCCAGATCGAAGGCGAGCCGAACCTGCTCGAAGTGCTGTCGCCGGATCGCTACACCTTCCTGCCGAACACCGCCGGTTGCTACGACGCCGTCGAAGCCGTGCGCACCTGCCGCCTGGCCCGTGAACTGCTCGACGGCCACAACCTGGTGAAGCTGGAAGTGCTGGCCGATCAGAAAACCCTGTTCCCAAACGTGATCGAAACCCTCAAGGCCGCTGAAACCCTGGTCAAGGAAGGTTTCGACGTGATGGTCTACACCAGCGATGACCCGATCATCGCCCGCCAACTGGCCGAAATCGGCTGTATCGCCGTGATGCCACTGGCCGGCCTGATCGGTTCCGGGCTGGGCATCTGCAATCCGTACAACCTGCAGATCATCCTCGAAGAAGCCAAGATCCCGGTACTGGTGGACGCCGGTGTCGGTACCGCTTCCGACGCCACCATCGCCATGGAACTGGGCTGCGACGCGGTGCTGATGAACTCGGCCATCGCCCACGCCCAGCAACCGGTGCTGATGGCCGAAGCCATGAAACACGCCATCGTCGCCGGCCGCCTGGCCTACCTCGCCGGGCGCATGCCGAAAAAACTATACGCCAGCGCCTCTTCGCCGCTGGATGGTCTGATCAAGTAAGAGCCATTGATGACTGAATCAAACGAAACGCCGAACACCGTGGAAGAAGGCGACGAGTCCAAGCACCGCCGCATCAAGAGTTTTGTGATGCGCGCCGGCCGCATGACCGAAGGCCAGCAAAAAGGCCTGGAGCAAGGTACGCCGCTGTTCGTCCTGCCCCTGGCCGACGCGCCGGTGGACTATGACCAGGTGTTTGGTCGTTCGGCCCCGCGGTCCCTGGAAATCGGTTTTGGCATGGGGCACTCCCTGCTGGAAATGGCGGCGGCCTCGCCGGAACAGGATTTTATCGGCGTGGAAGTCCACCGCCCGGGTGTCGGCGCGCTGCTCAACGGCGTTCTGACTCAAGGCCTGACCAACCTGCGGGTTTATGACTGCGACGCGATCGAAGTGCTCAACCGCTGCATCGCCGACAACAGCCTCGACCGCCTGATGCTGTTTTTCCCCGATCCATGGCACAAGAGCCGTCACCACAAGCGCCGCATCGTCCAGGCCTCCTTCGCGGAGCTGGTGCGCAGCAAGCTGAAAGTCGGCGGTATCCTGCACATGGCCACCGATTGGGAACCGTACGCCGAATACATGCTGGAAGTGATGGACGTTGCCCCTGGCTACCGCAACCTGGCGGAAGACGGCAAATGCGTACCGCGCCCGGCCGAACGCCCGATCACCAAGTTCGAGCGTCGTGGCGAGCGACTCGGGCATGGGGTTTGGGATTTGAAGTTCGAGAAGCTGGCGTAACTCGCCACTGACTTGAAATGCAATTCAATGTGGGAGGGGGCTTGCCCCCGATAGCGGTGGATCAGTCACTTTGATGTCGACTGACCCTCAGCTATCGGGGGCAAGCCCCCTCCCACAGTTGTTTTGTGTTGGATTTGAGGTCAGCGGCGATCGGCGACTACGCCAATCAACACCAGCACCACCACCAGCACCGGCGCCAGGCTGTAGTTATTGAACTGGCTCAACCCCCGCACAATCCACGGCGTGGCGTAGATCAGCGCCGCACCGCTGCCGATCATGCACAGCAGGGCCATCAACGGTACGCGCAACGCGCCGGCAACGCTGCCCAGGCGTGCTTCGACCCAGCCCTTGATGTCGGCGCCAAACAGCACCAGCAAACAGCCCACAAGGGCCAGGGAGATTTCCGACAGGTTGCTGCGGCTCCAGCGGGATACGGTGGCGAGCAGGTCGAGTACCAAATCCATTCGATTTCCTTAGAGCGATCAGCTCAAAAACTTCTGCAACAGGTCATTGAGAAAGAGTTGCCCGCGATCAGTGGCCGCCAGGCGTGACGGTTCGACCTGCATTAAGCCACTTTGTTCTGCCTCGCGCCGCGCCTCGTCAAGGCTCGCCAGATCGAGGCCGGTGCGTTCGGCGTAGAGCGTGGCGTCGACGCCCTCGGTGAGGCGCAGGGCGTTCATCAGGAACTCGAACGGCAGCTCTTCGTTGGTCAGCTCCTTCGCCCCGGCCTGGAAGCTTTTGGCCGGGTTGAGGTAGTCCTTCGGTGCGCGGGTCTTCCAAGTGCGCACAATGCGCCCGTCGGGGTGGCTGAGCTTGCCGTGGGCGCCGGCGCCGATGCCGATAAAGTCGCCAAAGCTCCAGTAGTTGAGGTTATGTCGCGCCGGGCGCCCGGGTTGGGCGTAGGCCGACACTTCATATTGTGCGTAACCGTGTTCTGCCAGCAGCGCCTGGCCAGCTTCCTGGATGTCCCACAGGGTGTCGTCTTCCGGCAGCGCGGGCGGCTGGTTCCAGAACACGGTATTGGGTTCCAGGGTCAACTGGTACCAGGACAGGTGCGTCGGCTTCAGTGCGATGGCCTGGCGCAGGTCGCTCAACGCGTCCTCCAGGGACTGATCGGGCAAACCGTGCATCAGGTCCAGGTTGAAGTTATCGAACCCGGCCTGGCGTGCCATCCCGGCGGCGCGTACGGCCTCGTCGCCGTTGTGGATGCGACCCAGGGCCTCGAGCTTTTCCTGCTGGAAGCTCTGGATGCCGATGGACAGCCGATTGATCCCCAGCGTGCGGTAAGCGACGAACTTTTCTTGCTCGAAAGTACCGGGGTTGGCTTCCAGGGTGATCTCGATGTCGCCGGCAAACGGGATGCGTGCTTCCACGCCTTTGAGCAATCGGCCCAGCGCCGCAGCGCTGAACAGGCTTGGCGTGCCGCCGCCGAAGAAGATCGAGCTCAGTTCGCGCCCATACACCGCGTGCAGGTCCTGATCGAGGTCGGCCAGCAAGGCGTCGACATACTCTTCTTCCGGCAGCACCTTGCTGGCGGTGTGGGAGTTGAAGTCGCAGTAAGGGCATTTGCGCACGCACCACGGAATGTGGATATACAGCGCCAGGGGCGGCAGCACCGGCATGGCCGCCCGTGGTGTTTGCGCGCCACCGTGGATCAGCGGCTGCGCGGAGGTGTTCTGGGTCATTTCAAGCTCAGGCGTTGGCGCAGCAAATTCATTGCGCGGGCGCGGTGGCTGATCTGGTTCTTGTCGGCCGGGCTCAACTCAGCGCTGGAAACATTGCGTTCCGGAACCCAGAACAGCGGGTCATAACCAAAACCGTGCTCGCCACTGGCCGCATGCAGGATGCGCCCGTGCCACAGGCCTTCGCAGAGGATCGGCAGCGGATCATCGGCATGCCGCACCAAGGCCAGCACGCAGACGAACTGCGCGCCACGCATCGCGTCCGGCACATCCTTGAGGGCGTCCAGCAGCTTGGCATTGTTGGCCGCGTCGCCCTTGCCATCGGCATAACGCGCCGAGTAGATGCCCGGCGCGCCGCCGAGGAAGTCCACCGCCAGGCCAGAGTCATCGGCCAGCGCCGGAAGGCCCGAGATGCGTGCGGCATTGCGCGCCTTGAGGATGGCGTTCTCGACGAACGACAGGCCGGTCTCTTCCGGCTCCACCTGGCTGAACTCGCCGATCGAGCGCAACTGCACGGAGTCGCCGAGCATTGCCTGGAGTTCTTTGAGCTTGCCGGCGTTATGGCTGGCCAGTACGAGTTGAGTAAGGTTCATCATTCCGCCGGAAACAGTTCCTGGTTGAATTGGAAGCTATGGGCTTTGCCGCCGGTTTCAACATTGATGGTAAACGTCTTGTATTCCCGCTGTGTCACAGAGTACGGCGCGAGGTAATTAATCCCGCCTTTCTCGTCGATTTGCTTGAACGTCAAAATCTCGCTCTTGCCGCCCAGGTCCTTGATGGTGCCTGTCACCTGAGCTGCCACCGGGGTTACGCCCTTGATCACGGTCACATTGATCAAGCCTTTCTCCTTGCTGCGCACCACGCCAACTTTCTGGGCGGTTTCCGGCTGCAGGAAGCTGGAGGTGAAGGTGTTGTAATGAACGGTGATATCACCGAAGTCTTTCTTGCGATTAGCGTCGATAGTGTCCGCCGCCATGGCGCTGGCGCCGAGGCATGCAGTCAGTAGAAAAATGGCCAAGCGACTCATGATCGTCCCTCTTGAAAATGATTAGACGGCAATCTTGTGATCCGTCAGGCCAGGGCTGCTGACCCGGTAGATACCAATTTCGCCCAACAGATTGGGCCATAGCTTACTTGCCCAGCCGTGACGGTGCTGTTGATCGACGGCCAGGCGGTTGATCACCTTGGCTTCACGCTCACCACACAGGGCTTCGAAGTCTTCGAAAGTACAGAAGTGGATGTTCGGCGTGTTGTACCAGGTGTACGGCAGGAAATCCGAGACCGGCATACGGCCCTTGGTCGCCAGGTACCAGCGGCAGCGCCAGTGCCCGAAGTTGGGGAAGGTGATGATGCACTGGCGGCCCACGCGCAGCATTTCGTCGAGAATGCGGTCCGGGTAGTGCACCGCTTGCAGGGCCTGGGTCATCACCACGATGTCGAAACTGTTGCTGGCAAAGTTGCCCAGGCCCTTGTCCAGGTCCTGTTCGATCACGTTGATGCCCTTGGCCACGCACTGGGCGATATTGTCCGGGTCGTTTTCCAGGCCATAGCCGGTGACTTGCTTGTTGTCCCGCAGCCAGCTCAGCAGTTCGCCATCGCCGCAGCCCAGGTCAAGCACGCGGCTGCCGGCGGGGATCCAGTCTTGGATGATGTCCAGGTCGGCTCTCATGGCGTTCTCACAAAGTAATTCGGTTCATGTAGTTGCTGAACGCTTGCAGGTAACGCGGGATCGGGATCAGGAAGGCGTCATGGCCTTGCGGAGCGTCGATCTCCAGGTAGCAGACGTCTTTTTTCGCAGCCATCAAGGCATCCACCAGCTCTCGGGAGCGGGCCGGCGAGAAGCGCCAATCGGTGGTAAACGACATGACGCAGAACTTGGCCGTGGCGCCCTCGAAGGTTTTCGCCAGGTCGTCGTCATGGTTGGCTGCCGGGTCGAAGTAGTCCAGAGCCTTGGTCATCAGCAGGTAGGTGTTGGCGTCGAAACGCCCCGAGAACTCCTCGCCCTGATAACGCAGGTAGCTTTCCACCTGGAACTCGACGCTGTGGAAGTCGTAGTTGAGCTTCTCGCTCTTGAGGCCACGGCCGAATTTCTCGCCCATGGAGTCATCGGACAGGTAGGTGATATGCCCGACCATCCGTGCCAGCATCAAGCCGCGCTTGGGGATCACACCGGCTTCCTGGAACGAACCGCCGTGGAACTCGGGATCGGTGAGGATGGCCTGGCGCGCCACTTCGTTGAAGGCGATGTTCTGCGCCGACAATTTGGGGGCCGAGGCGATGGCCAGGCAATGGCGCACGCGATCCGGGTAGGTGATGGTCCATTGCAGGGCCTGCATGCCGCCCAGGCTGCCGCCGATCACGGCGGCCCATTGCTGGATGCCCAACAGGTCGGCGAGGCGTGCCTGGCTGTGCACCCAGTCTTCCACGGTGAGTACCGGGAAATCGGCGCCGAACGGCCTGCCGGTTTCCGGGTTGAGGCTGCTGGGGCCGGTGGAGCCGTTGCAACCACCGAGGTTATTCAGGCTGACCACAAAGAACTTATTGGTGTCGATGGGCTTGCCGGGGCCGATGCAACTGTCCCACCAGCCGGGCTTGCGCTCGTCAACGCTGTGGAAACCAGCGGCGTGATGATGGCCGGAGAGGGCGTGGCAGATCAGCACGGCGTTGCTCGCCGTGGCGTTCAGTTGGCCGTAGGTTTCATAAATCAGGTCATAGGCAGGCAGCGAACGACCACAGGCCAAGGCCAGCGGTTCGCTGAAGTGCGCCACTTGGGGCACGACCAGTCCAATAGAATCGGGGGGAAAGGCAGTTGGCATCGACCCTGCTCTCGTTTAAATGAGGCGTAAGTCTAAAGACCGATGCATCCAGCGGCAAGCAAAGGCCAAATGTGGGAGGGAGCAGGTCAAATCGTCCCACCACCCCCCCTGCATTTGCTCCGCCTGTCAGATCAGCCCGAACAGTAACTTGGGCATGTTCGCGAAGTCAGCCAGGTACGGGATTCCCCAGCCCTGTATCAGCTGGATCGCGATAAACGCGAAGATCGGCGAAATATCCAGGCCGCCGAGGTTGGGGACCCAGCGACGGAACGGCGCGAGCACCGGCTCGGTGATCTGAGACACCAGCTCGGCACCTGGGCTACGGCTACCCGGTGCGACCCAGGACAGGATCACGCTGATGATCATCGACCAGAAGATGATCTTCAAAAACAACGAGAAGAGCCCGATCAGTGCCCATGGCAACAGCAGCACGGTGTAAGGCAGGTAGCCTTTGAGCATCAGGACCAGCGCGAACAGCAGAATCTGCAGCAGCAATGCCAGTACCAGCGACGACATGTCCAGGCCGAACATGCTCGGGACCACCCGACGCAGGGGCTTGAGCAGCGGTTGCGTGGCCTTCACCACGAATTGGCACAGCGGGTTGTAGAAGTTTGCCCGCACCAATTGCAGGATAAAACGCATCAGCACGATCAGCAGGTACAGGCTGCCCAAGGTCTGGATGATGAAGATGACGGCGTCATTGAGTCCAAGCATCATTTATTCCTTCGTAGGGGTACGACTATTTGCCCAGCTGCTCGGCCATTTCAGCCGAACGATGTGCTGCGGCACCCAGTGCTTTTTCCACCAGGGCTTCAAAGCCCCCGGCCTGGAATGATTCGATGGCAGCCTGCGTGGTGCCGCCCGGGGAGGTGACGCGACGGCGCAACTCGGCAGCGTCCACCTCACTGGAGACGGCCATTTTCGCGGCGCCCAGGGCAGTTTGCTCGGCCAGTTGCTCAGCGACTTGCTGTGGCAGGCCGAGTTTTACGCCGGCGGCGGTCATGGCTTCGATCAGCAGGAAGAAGTAAGCCGGGCCGCTGCCCGAGACGGCGGTGACCGCGTCCAGTTGCTGCTCCTGTTCGAGCCACAGGGCAATGCCCACGGCGGACAGCAGTTCCAGGGCCTGGGCACGCTGTTCGGCGGTCACCTCGTGGGTGGCATACAAACCGCTCACGCCCTGGCGCAGCAGCGCCGGGGTGTTGGGCATGCAGCGTACGATCGGCTGGGCACCGAGCCAGTTGTTCATGCTGGCGCAGGTGATGCCGGCGGCGATCGACACCACCAGTTGGTGCGGCTGCAGGCTTGGGCGCAGGCTTTCGCACACAGCCTTCATGGCCTGTGGCTTGACCGCCAGCACGATCACATCGACACCTTGTATGGCTTCGGCGTTATCGGCGAAGGTTTCGATACCGTGCTCGGTGCTGACGCGGGCACGGGTCTCGGCGCCGGGGTCGCTGGCGCGGATCTGCGCGGCGTCCAGACCCTTGGCCCGCAGGCCACCGATCAGGCTGGCCGCCATGTTGCCGGCGCCGATAAAGGCAATACGCGTGTTGCTCATGACAGGTCCTTACTTAGATGGATGTCAGCCATTTCATGGCTGGCCGTAGTCGCGGGCGCCAAACAGGGCGGTACCGATCCGCACCCAGGTGGCGCCTTGGGCGATGGCCGACTCAAGGTCGTGGCTCATGCCCATGGAAAGAGTGTCGAGCGGCAGGTTCAGGCTGTTTTGCAGGTCGCGCACGCGGGCGAACGCTGCATCTTGCTCGGCCCGGTCTTCCGTCGGCTCGGGAATTGCCATCAAGCCCCGCAGCTTCAGGCGCGGCAGGGCGCTGATGGCATTGGCCAGGGCCGGCAGGTCGGCGGGTGTGCAGCCGGACTTGCTGGCTTCGCCACTGACATTGACCTGGATGCAGATATTCAGCGGCGGCAGGTCGGCCGGGCGTTGCTCGGACAGGCGTTGTGCAATTTTGAGGCGGTCCACGGAATGCACCCAGGCGAAGTGCTCGGCGATGGCACGAGTCTTGTTCGATTGAATGGGGCCGATGAAGTGCCAACTCAAGGGCAGGTCGGTTAATTCGGCCTGTTTGCCCAGGGCTTCCTGCAGATAGTTTTCGCCAAAATCACGCATCCCGGCGGCATAGGCTTCGCGCAGGGCTTGGGCGGGTTTGGTCTTGCTCACGGCCAGCAGGTGGATGCTGTGTGCGTCACGTTGCACGGCGTCGGCTGCGGCGCGGATGCGCTGGCTAACCTGGCCGATATTGTCTGCTATCGTCGACATTCAAGATGCGCCCGTGGATATGGAGTCCGCGGCATTCTACTGGAAATGGAAAGCCCTATGGATATCACTGAATTACTGGTGGCCGGCGTGCGTCGCGGCGCCTCCGACCTGCATTTGTCGGCCGGTGTGGCACCCATGCTGCGCATTGACGGTGAGGTCTGGCCGTTGGATTGGCCGGTGCTTTCACCCCCGCAAGTGGCGGATTTATTGAGCCCGCTGCTCAACCGCTACCAACAAAAGGATTTCGAAACATCTCTTGAAACGGATTTTGCCTTCGAGCTGCCAGGCGTGGCGCGGTTCCGGGCGAATGTGTTCCAGCAGGATCGCGGCATGGGTGCGGTGTTTCGCACCATCCCGGCCGAGGTCCAGAGCCTGGAAAACCTCGGCCTGGGGGAGGTGTTCCGGCGTATCGCCCTGCTTCCGCGCGGCCTGGTGCTGGTGACGGGCCCCACCGGCTCCGGCAAGTCCACTACCCTGGCGGCGATGATCGATTACCTCAATCAGCATCGGCGCCAGCACATCCTCACGCTGGAAGACCCCATCGAATTTATCCACACGCCGAAAATCGCCCTGATCAACCAGCGGCAGGTTCATCGCGACACCCATGGCTTTTCCACCGCGTTGCGCTCGGCGTTACGGGAAGATCCGGATGTGATCCTGGTGGGCGAGTTGCGCGACCTGGAAACCATCCGCCTGGCCCTGACGGCCGCTGAGACCGGACATCTGGTATTTGGCACCCTGCACACCACCTCGGCGGCAAAGACCGTGGACAGGCTGGTGGACGTGTTCCCTGCGGGGGAAAAGGCCATGGTCCGCTCGATGCTGTCGGAGTCGTTGCAGGCGGTGGTGTCTCAGGTACTGGTCAAGAAGGTTGGCGGCGGGCGGGTGGCGGCCCATGAAATCATGCTGGGTACGCCAGCCATTCGAAATTTGATCCGCGAGGACAAGGTGGCGCAGATAGTCTCGGCGATTCAGACCGGCGGTGCGCTGGGCATGAAGACGCTGGATATGAGCTTGAAGGCGTTGGTCACGGAAGGCGTGATCAGCGGGGAGGAGGCGCGGGAGAAGGCAAGGGTGCCTGGGGATATCTGAGGGTTTGTGGACGACACAAATCAAATGTGGGAGGGGGCTTGCCCCCGATAGCGGTGGATCAGTCAGCGTATCTGTACCTGACCCACTGCTATCGGGAGCAAGCCCCCTCCCACATTTACTGCTGCATTTCAGCTGAAGATCAGCGTTGCACGATCCGCAGGTTGCTGTTCTGCTCTTTCGGCAGAACCCGCTTGGCAATCACGTAGTTCTTGTTCCAGAACGGCTTTTTCAGCGTGTCGATACTGACCGACTTGCCACGACGTGGTGCGTGGATAAAGCGGTCGTTGCCCAGGTAAATGGCAACGTGGTTCACCTGGCGGCTCTTCAGTTTGAAGAACAACAGGTCACCCGGTTTCAGGTCCTTGCGATCAACCTTCTGCCCATGGCCGGCGGCCATGGCGTTGGAGGTGCGCGGCAGATCCACGGCGGCTACGTCGTTAAACGCATATTTCACCAGGCCACTGCAGTCGAACCCTTTACTTGGGCTGCTGCCGCCCCAACGATAAGGAGTACCCAGCACGTTTACGGCGCGGCTGAGGACGGTGCTGCTCTGCTTGGTGTTGACTGCCATCAGGCCTGGAACTGCCTTACCGTGGGCCTTGCTCAGTTGAGTCGGGCGGCTGATGGTCGGCTTTGCCGATTTGGCGGTGCTTGGCGTGCTGTGGACTTTAGGGGTGAAACCGTTGACGTTTGGAAGTCGTTGCTCACGATTGGTGGCGTGGGCGGCCAGTGGCATTAATAGGCAAATGGTTAGCCATGTCTTGAAAAATGGTCGCATTAGGCGTGGCTCTTATGGGTTTGCGCGCAACTTTATAACAGCTTTTTGTGTCGTTCTCAGGCCGTTTGTCGACTGAACCTTGGGGTCAAACTCAGGAAAAATGCGACGATTCGCCGCGATTGTCCTACACAAGTCAGGTGGCATAAGGCTTTCAGGGGAGGGAAGATATCATTTGCCGTACGTCGGGCGCCTGTAAAAAAGTCACAAAGAAAGTGAAAAAATTTATCTATCGAAGCAAATGAGGTACTCCATGAACACCTATCAACAGGTTGGTCCGCAGCAAGACACCCACAGCAAGGTGATCGGTTACCTGCTCTGGATTTTCGGGTTTACCGGGGCCCATCGCTTCTATTACGGCAAACCGGTGACCGGCACGATCTGGTTTTTCACCTTGGGTTTGCTTGGGATCGGCTGGCTGATCGACCTGTTCCTGATCCCGGCCATGGACCGAGAAGCGGACCTGCGTTTTACCGCTGGCCCTATCGAATACAACGTCGCTTGGATTCTGTTGGCGTTTCTGGGGGTATTCGGCGTGCACCGCATGTACCAGGGCAAATGGGTCACCGGACTGATCTACCTGCTGACCGGCGGTTTGTTCCTGGTGGGGGTGCTGTATGACTTCTGGACGTTGAATACCCAGGTTTCGATCCGCAATGCCGAGCGCAATGGCGGCCGGTAGATCATAAAAACTGTAGGAGCGAGCAAGCTCGCTCCTACAGTTTTTATGGCTCAAGCCTGGTAGCTGATGCGCCCGTCCACCAAGGTGTAGCGCACGCTCGTCGGCAGGCTATGGCCGATGAACGGGCAGTTCTCACCTTTGGACAGCCAGTGCTCCCCGGCAACCGTGGAGCCGGCCGGGTCAAACAGCACCAGGTCTGCCGCCGCACCTACCGCCAGTTTCCCCGCCGGCAGGCGCAAGGCCTTGGCCGGGCCGGTGCTCAGGCGTGCCAGCAGGGTCGGCAAGTCGAGCAAACCGTCTTCCACCAACGTCATCGCCAGTGGCAGTAAAAGCTCCACGCTGCTGATGCCCGGCTCTGTCGCGCCAAATGGTGCCAGCTTGGCATCCCGCTCGTGGGGCTGGTGGTGGCTGGAAATCGCCGAGACCACACCGGATTTGACTGCCGCACGCAAACCGTCACGATCGGCCTGTGTGCGCAGCGGCGGTTGTACGTGGTAAAGGCTGGAGAAGTCGATCAGCGCCTCGTCCGTCAGCAGCAATTGATACAACGCCACGTCCGCCGTCACCGGCAGGCCACGGGCCTGGGCCTGGGCGATCAGGGCCACGCCCCGGGCGCTGGTCAGCTGGCTGAAGTGCGCGCGCACGCCACTTTGTTCCACCAGCAGCAGGTCACGGGCCAGGGCTACGGTTTCAGCGGTTTCCGGAATGCCCGGCAAGCCGAGGAAGCTGGCGACCGCACCTTCATGGGCCAGGCCGCCTTCGGCCAGGTCGCGGTCCTGGGAGTGGAAGATCACCGTCAAGTCGAAGGTGGCAGCATATTCCAGGGCGCGGCACAGGGTGCGGGTGCTGCGGAAACTCTCCAGGCCGTTGCCGAACGCCACGCAACCGGCGTCGCGCAAGGCAATCAGTTCGGCGAGTTGTTCGCCTTCCAGGCCTTTGCTCAGGGCGCCGATGGGAAACACTTTGCAATTGCCGGCTTCGCGCGCACGGTCGAGGATCAGCTCGGTCACGGCCGATGTGTCGAGCACCGGTTTGGTGTGCGGTGGGCAGCACAGGCTGGTGACGCCACCGGCTGCGGCCGCGCGGGTCTCGCTGGTGATATTGCCTTTGCGGCTGTAGCCCGGCTCGCGCAGGGCGACGTTCAGGTCCACCAGGCCGGGCGCGGCCACCAGACCTTTGGCATCGATCGTCTCGCTGGGGCTGAAATCACGGGGGGCGGCGCCGATGGCGATGATCTTGCCGGCTTCCAGATGCAGATCGGTAATGTGATCCAGGCCGCTGGCCGGATCGATGACTCGGGCGCCGAGAATGCTGAGCTTCACTGGGCCTTCTCCTGCTCGAATTGACGTTGCGCGGTTTGCCCGCTCATGGCCATGGACAACACCGCCATGCGCACGGCGATGCCATACGTGACCTGGTTGAGAATCACCGACTGGTTACCGTCGGCCACCGCCGACTCAATCTCCACGCCTCGGTTGATCGGCCCCGGGTGCATCACGATGGCATCCGGCTTGGCGCCGGCCAGGCGTGCGGTGGTCAGGCCGAACAGGCGGTAGAACTCGCCCTCGCTCGGCAGCAGCCCCCCCGACATGCGTTCGCGCTGCAGGCGCAGCATGATCACCACGTCCACATCCTTGAGGCCTTCGGTCATGTCGGTGTAGACCTTCACGCCGTATTGCTCGACGCCGATGGGCAGCAGGGTTTTCGGCGCGATCACGCGAATGTCCGGGCAACCCAGGGTTTTCAGGGCCAGCATGTTCGAGCGTGCCACCCGCGAATGCAGGATGTCGCCGACGATGGCCACCGAAAGGTTTTCAAAGCTGCCCTTGTGCCGACGAATGGTGAGCATGTCGAGCATGCCCTGGGTCGGGTGGGCGTGACGGCCGTCGCCGCCGTTGATGATCGCCACCTGCGGGCATACATGCTCGGCAATGAAGTGGGCCGCACCGGAGTCGCCGTGGCGCACCACGAACATGTCGGCGGCCATGGCTTCCAGATTGCGCAGGGTGTCGAGCAGGGTCTCGCCCTTGCTCGCCGACGAGGTGGACACGTTTAACGTGATCACGTCGGCCGACAGCCGTTGGGCCGCCAGTTCAAAGGTGGTCCGTGTACGGGTGGAGTTCTCGAAGAACACGTTGCAGATGGTCTTGCCGCGCAGCAGCGGGACTTTCTTCACCGCCCGGCCGCCCACTTCGAGGAACGAGTCGGCGGTGTCGAGGATTTCGGTGAGCAGTTCGCGGGGCAAACCGTCGAGGGACAAGAAGTGTTGCAACTGGCCCTGAGCATTGAGCTGCAGCGGGCGCTTGGCATCTAGAGGCGTCATCGCGGGGACTCTTTACAAGGCGGTTTAAAGGGCAAGGTCTTGCAGTTCGAGTTCGAGCGGCGTGGGACCGGACAATTTTACTCGCTGGCTGGCCTCAAGGGACAGCGTGGCGCCAACCACGTCCGGGCTGATAGGCAGTTCGCCTGCCTCCAGGTCCAGCAGACAGACCAGGGTGATGCTGGCCGGGCGCCCGTAATCGAACAATTCATTCATGGCGGCGCGGATGGTACGGCCGCTCATCAGCACGTCGTCGATCAGCACCAGGTGCTGGCCTTCAATCTCGAACGGCAGGGCGGACGGGCGCACTTGTGGGTGCAGGCCGTTCTGGCTGAAGTCGTCGCGGTAGAAGGACACGTCCAGGGTACCCAAGGGTGAGTCGCTGCCCAGTTCTTCCAGCAACGCTTGGGCGACCCACACACCGCCGGTGCGAATACCGATAAAGCGCGGTTCGCTGATGCCACGGTGTTCCAGGTGCGTCTTGAGGCTAACCGCCATCTGGCGGATCAGTTCGGCGGGGTTTGGCAGACTCATGGTGGCTCCTTCAAGGCCTTGCGCGGCGGGGGCGACGACAAGGTCCGGGCTCAAACGTAAGAAGACGCGGCAAGCCGCGTCAGTCAGGATTCAAATAAAGCAGTGTTTTCATCCAGCCAGCCTTGCAACAGCAAGGCGGCGGCAATGGCGTCCACCGGGTTGTCGCGGTAGCTGCCCTTCTGGCCGCCACGGTCGCGGCGCTCGCCCTTGGCTTCAAAGGTGGTCAAGCGTTCATCGTGGGTATAGAAGGGCAGGTTGTAGCGGCCGTTAAGGCGGCGGGCGAACTTTTCGGCGCGCAGGCACATGTCGCTGGGGGTGCCGTCCATGTTGAGGGGCAGGCCGACCACCACGGCGTCGGGCTTCCACTCTTTAATGAGGGCTTCGACCTGGTTCCAGTCCGGTATGCCGTTCTGGGCCTTGAGGGTGCACAGCTCGCGGGCCTGGCCGGTGATCACCTGGCCAACCGCTACGCCGATCTGCTTGGTGCCGTAGTCAAAGCCGAGGATCAGACGCAAGGCCATCAGGCGTGCCCCGCCTGGCTGGTCAGCAGGCTGAGGTTGACCCGCAGCTTGGCCGCGGCGGCTTCCAGGCGCAATTCGCTTGCGGTATTGAACAGGATGTCGGCATCGAACGGGCAGGTCAGCCAGGCATTGCTGGCCAGTTCGGCTTCCAGCTGCCCGGCTTCCCAGCCGGCGTAACCCAGGGTGATCACACTTTGCTCAGGGCCCACACCGTCGGCGATGGCGAACAACACGTCCTGGGAGGTGGACAGTGAGACCCCGTCCAGGTCCACCGTGGCCTGGAACTTCGGCCCGGTCGGGTGCAGCACAAAGCCGCGATCGGTCTGCACCGGTCCGCCGATGTAGATCTGTACGCCCTGGCAACGGGCCGGTGGGTCGACCTCCGGGCGCAGTTGTTCAAGGATATCGGCCAGGTTCAGCGCCTGCGGGCGGTTCACCACCAACCCCATGGCACCATTGGCCGTGTGCTCGACGATGTAGGTCAAGGTCTGCGCAAAGTTCGGGTCGGCCATATGGGGCATGGCGATCAGGAATTGGTGCTTGAGGTAGGTCGGGCTGACATTTTTCATGTCCGCTAGTGTGGCGTTGGAGGGGCGAACTGACAAGCTGGACGTGACCCGAATACAGTGCTGTCGGCTTTTCTGTAGGAGGGCGCTTTCAGTTGCTGGAGAGGCGGTCACCCTTGGCAAACTTCCAGGTGCGGATGATTTCCAGGCGGTCCACATCGTTCAAGTCCCCGGTAAACGGGGCAAAGGGCGCGGCCAGGCGCACGATGCGTTGGGCGGCCTGGTCCAGCAGCGGCTGGCCGGACGACTCCAGCACCTGCACTTCATATAACGTACCGTCGCGGTTGATCGACACCAATAGGCGTAAATTGCCGTAAATCTGCTGGCGCCGTGCCTCTTCCGGGTAGTTGAGGTTACCGATGCGCTCGACCTTCTTACGCCACTCGTCCTTATACCAGGCGCCCTTGTCACGCATGGTCGAGGCCGCGTTCAAGCGATAGATGCGCGGACGCTTGGCATAAAGCTGTTGTTCATGGGCCAGTTCGGCCTCCAGGCTGGAAATTTCGTCAGACAGTGTCGAGCTATCGAACGTCGGCGCCGGCTTCACGGGCTCCGGCTGCGGCTCGGTCTTGGTTTTCTCGCGCTGGACCGGGGCTTTTTGCGGCTTGGGTGCGACGGTGGTCACCGTGGGCTTGGGCGTGGCCTGTTTGACTTCAGGCTTGGGCGCCGGCGGCGGTGTGACCTTATTGACCTTGTTGTCCTGGAAAGGCGCCACTTCGGTAGTCTTGGGAATCGCCTTTTTGTCCAGGGTGCCACTGCCCTGTTGGTTGTCCTGGGCAAGAAAATCCGCCTTCTCGGGCTTCTTTTCACTCTTGAACGTGGCGAGGGTGATTTCCAGGGTCTTGGTGATCTGCTTGGGCTCGACCATGGTGAAACCCACGCCGAGGATCAATGCCAGGTGAATCAACGCGGCCAGGAACAGGGTAAATCCGAGCCGATCAGCCGGGCGCACGCCGCTGTGGGAGAGTTCGGGGGGCAGATCGGACGGGAGTGTCATGACAAGAAAACCAACATCGCGCGTTTCACAGGTCGGGCATGATAGCGCAATGTTGGTGTGTGTCCGGCTGTTCTATATCACTTGGCCTGCAGCTTGCGCTCGATGGCAGCCATCAACATTTCACCGATGTTGGTGCCAAATGCGTTGTCGATCTCGCGAATGCAGGTCGGGCTGGTGACGTTGATTTCGGTGAGGTTTTCACCAATCACGTCAAGGCCAACAAACAGCAAACCCTTTTCCCGCAGGGTCGGACCAACTTGGCTGGCGATCCAGCGGTCCTTGTCGGACAACGGCCGCGCTTCGCCACGACCGCCGGCCGCCAGGTTGCCACGGGTCTCGCCCGCCGCCGGGATACGCGCCAGGCAGTAATCCACCGGCTCGCCGTCGATCATCAGGATGCGTTTGTCGCCGTCCTTGATCGCCGGCAGGTAGGCCTGGCCCATGATCTGCTGGGTGCCCAGGGCGGTCAGGGTTTCGAGGATCACCGACAGGTTGGGGTCGCCGGCGCGGTGCCGGAAGATCGAGGTGCCACCCATGCCGTCCAGCGGCTTGAGGATCACATCGCCGTGCTTGGCGGCGAATTCACGCAGCACATCGGCGCGGCGGCTGACCACGGTAGGCGGCGTGCACTGCGGGAACAACGTGGCGAACAGCTTTTCATTGCAGTCGCGCAGGCTCTGGGGTTTGTTGACGATCAGCACGCCAGCGCGCTCGGCCTGCTCCAGCAGATAGGTGGAATAGACGAACTCCATGTCGAACGGCGGGTCCTTGCGCATCAGGATCACGTCGAGGTCGCTCAGGGGGCTGTCGATTTCGTCCTGCAGTTCGAACCACTTCTCGGGGTTGGCAAACACCTGCAGCGGGCGCATGCGTGCACGGGCCTCGCCGTCGCCCTGGTAAAGGTCGCGCTGTTCCATATAGAACAGGGTCCAGCCGCGGGCCTGGGCGGCCAGGAGCATGGCCAGCGAGCTGTCCTTTTTATAGGAAATGCTGGCGATAGGGTCCATGACAATGCCGACGCGAACGCTCATGGGGGATTTCCTCTAGCAAATTAGGGCGCATAAAAGTGGCGTCAGAGTGGCGCTGCGGTTGTTGTGGGTCAAGGAAAAACCACCGGGCGGGTGCCTCGATAGATTGCTCCCCGAGACTGTGCTAAAAAGACTGCCACGGCGCAGCAGCCCTTGAAATCCAAGGCCTGCGGCGCTCATCCTGTGCAACATCAGGCAGTACGCACCGAAAACCGATTCGCTGTGGCGATGGTAGAGCAGATATGGAACAGCATTCCAACGCCTTGAGAGTGATGGTAATCGACGATTCGAAAACGATCCGCCGCACCGCCGAGACGCTGTTGAAGAACGTGGGCTGCGATGTCATCACGGCCATCGACGGTTTCGATGCCCTGGCCCGGATTGTGGATCATCACCCGCACATTATCTTTGTCGACATCATGATGCCGCGCCTGGATGGCTATCAGACCTGCGCCCTGGTGAAGAACAACCCGGTGTTCAAGTCGATCCCGGTGATCATGCTGTCCTCCAAGGACGGCCTGTTCGACAAGGCCAAGGGGCGCATCGTGGGTGTCGATCAGTTTTTGACCAAGCCTTTCAGCAAGGAAGAACTGCTGAGTGCGATCAAGGCCTATGTGCCTGGGTTCGCCGCAGTGGAACAAGCACACTGACGTCGCCTCACAAGGGCCGGCGCTGACCAATGTAGCGGGGAAAACCATGGCACGAGTTCTGATCGTCGACGATTCGCCGACCGAAATGTACAAATTGACCGGCATGCTCGAAAAGCATGGTCACGAGGTTCTCAAGGCCGCCAACGGCGGCGATGGCGTGGCGCTTGCCCGCCAGGAAAAACCTGACGCGGTATTGATGGACATCGTGATGCCGGGCCTCAATGGGTTCCAGGCCACGCGCCAACTGACCAAAGACAAGGAAACCGAGCACATCCCTGTGATCATCATCACCACTAAAGACCAGGAAACCGACAAGGTGTGGGGTACTCGCCAGGGCGCCAAGGATTACCTGACCAAGCCTGTGGACGAGGAAACCCTGATCGCCACCCTGAACAAGGTGCTGGCCGGCTGACGGCACGCCATCATGACCGAGTCGCAAACCGCCTTCGAGTTACTGCTGGACATCGACCGCCGCTGCCGGCTGCTGGCCGCCGACCTGCCATCCCAGGAAACCCGCCTGCAACGCTGGAGCGGGATTGGCTTTCGCCTTGGGCAGCATTGGTATGTCGCGCCCATGGGCGAAGTCGCCGAAGTCCTGCATGAGCCACGCTGCACTTTAATGCCTGGGGTCAAGGCCTGGGTCAAGGGTGTTGCTAACCTGCGCGGGCGTTTGCTGCCGGTGATGGACCTGGGCGGCTTCCTTGGCCTTGAGCTGTCCAAGGCGCGCAAGCAACGGCGGGTGTTGGTGGTGGAATACAACGATCTGTTTGTCGGGCTGCTGGTAGACGAGGTGGTGGGGATGCAGCATTTTGCACAAGACGCCTTGCTGGCGAACACCAGCCTCAGCGCGCCGTTTATCCAGGGTCACTTCGATGGTGAGCCGCTGTGGCAGGTCTTCAGCCCCTTCGCCCTGGCCCAGGCCCCTGGCTTCATGGATGTCGCCGCATGACCACCGCGACTACGCCCAAACCCCAGGCCGGCTCACGCAGCCGCTCACAGATCATCGTGCTGTTTATCGCGCTGATCGTGTTCATCATGCTGCTGTTCGCCAACTTCGCGTACCTCAACACCCAGTCCACCTACGACAAACAGTACATCGGCCACGCCGGTGAACTGCGCGTGCTGTCCCAACGCATCGCCAAGAACGCTACCGAGGCCGCCGCCGGCAAGGCCGCCGCATTCAAGCTGTTGGGCGAAGCGCGCAACGATTTTGCCCAACGCTGGGGTTACCTGAAAAAAGGCGACCCGCAAACCGGCCTGCCCGCTGCGCCCAATGCGGTCCGCGCTGAAATGCGCGCGGTGCAGACGGACTGGGAAGCGCTGCTGAAAAACACCGACGCGATCCTCGCCAGCGAACAGACCGTGCTGTCCCTGCACCAAGTGGCCGCGACCCTCGCCGAAACCGTCCCGCAATTGCAGATGGAATCGGAGAAGGTCGTCGAGATCCTGCTGCAACGTGGCGCGCCGGCCAGCCAAGTGGCCGTGGCCCAGCGCCAGTCGCTGCTGGCCGAGCGTATCCTGGGCGCGGTCAACACCGTGCTGGCTGGCGACGAAACCGCCGTACAGGCCGCCGATACCTTTGGCCGCGACGCCAATCGCTTCGGGCAGGTGCTCAATGGCATGCTCAACGGCAACCCCGGGCTGCGCATCACCCAGGTCGAAGACCACGATGCCCGTGCGCGGCTGGCGGAAATCGCCGAGCTGTTCGAGTTTGTCTCCGGCTCCGTGGATGAAATCCTCGAAACCTCGCCGCAGCTGTTCCAGGTGCGCGCCTCGGCGAGCAATATTTTCAACTTGTCGCAAACCCTGCTCGATGAAGCCTCGCACCTGGCCACCGGTTTTGAAAACCTGGCCAGCGGACGCAGCTTCGACACCATCGGCGGGTATGTGCTGGGCCTGCTGGCGTTGATCTCGATCATCCTGATCGGCCTGGTGATGGTGCGCGAAACCAACCGCCAACTGCATGAGACCGCCGAGAAGAACGAGCGCAACCAGAATGCGATCATGCGCCTGCTCGATGAGATCGAAGACCTGGCCGACGGCGACCTCACCGTGACCGCCTCGGTGACTGAAGACTTCACCGGCACCATCGCCGACTCCATCAACTATTCCGTGGACCAACTGCGCGACCTGGTGGCCACCATTAACCTCACCGCCGGGCAAGTGGCGGGTGCCGTGCAGGAGACCCAGGCCACCGCCATGCACCTGGCCCAGGCGTCGGAGCATCAGGCCCAGCAGATCGCCGAAGCCTCCACCGCAATCAACCAGATGGCCCAATCCATCGACCAGGTATCGGCCAACGCGGCCGAATCCTCGGCGGTGGCGGAGCGTTCGGTAGAAATCGCCAACAAAGGCAACGAGGTGGTGCACAACACCATCCACGGCATGGACAACATCCGCGAACAGATCCAGGACACCGCCAAGCGCATCAAGCGCCTGGGCGAGTCGTCCCAGGAGATTGGCGACATCGTCAGCCTGATCGACGACATTGCCGACCAGACCAATATCCTCGCCCTCAACGCCGCGATCCAGGCCAGCATGGCCGGGGATGCCGGACGCGGCTTTGCGGTGGTGGCCGATGAAGTGCAGCGGCTGGCCGAGCGTTCATCGGCGGCCACGCGGCAGATTGAAACCCTGGTGCGCGCAATCCAGGCCGACACCAACGAAGCCGTTATCTCCATGGAACAGACCACCACCGAAGTGGTGCGGGGGGCACGGTTGGCCCAGGACGCCGGGGTGGCCCTGGAAGAAATCGAAGGCGTGTCGAAAACCCTGGCCGCGCTGATCCAGAGCATCTCCAACGCGGCGCAGCAACAGACCTCGTCGGCGGGGCAGATCTCCCTGACCATGAACGTGATCCAGCAGATCACCACGCAGACGTCATCGGGCTCCACCGCCACCGCTGAAAGCATCGGCAACCTGGCGAAGATGGCGAGCCAGTTGCGCAGGTCGGTGTCGGGTTTCACCTTGCCTGCGGCCAAACAGGCCGATGATTGAAATGCGATCCAAATGTGGGAGGGACTTGCCACCTCCCACACTAGATCTCCATTGGCTTTGAGATCCAAGCAACCCACGAATTCTAAGCGGAGCAGTTATGGTTGATCGGCACGACTACGTGGCCCTCGAATGGGTCAAGGGCGACATTGCCGAAACCCTGAAACAGGCCC
This sequence comes from Pseudomonas sp. BIGb0381, assembly GCF_024809815.1. NCBI lineage: Bacteria > Pseudomonadati > Pseudomonadota > Gammaproteobacteria > Pseudomonadales > Pseudomonadaceae > Pseudomonas > Pseudomonas sp. BIGb0381. The sequence goes on along the minus strand of NZ_JANUEN010000008.1, from coordinate 226,384 downwards.
GTTCGGCGCTGGATGCGTTTGTCGAGACCCGCGACGATGACGTGATCAGCCAATGCCTGGCCGCCATCCACCAGGTGCATGGCGCGCTGCAAATGGTCGAGTTCTACGGCGCGGCGCTGCTGGCCGAAGAGATCGAAGAACTGGCCCTGGCGCTCCAGGCCGGGCAGGTCAGCCAGCGCGAGGAAAGTATCCGCCTGCTGCAACAGGCCCTGGGCCAACTGCCGTTGTACCTCGACCGTGTGCACAGCGCCCGCCGTGATTTACCGCTGGTGGTGCTGCCGCTGCTCAACGACCTGCGCAGTGCCCGCGGTGAAAGCCTGCTGTCGGAGACCAGCTTGTTCAGCCCGCAACTGCTGTCGATTGCGCCGCTTCCCGAGGACGCCCTGGCCCAACGCGCGCCGGCCGACGTTCAGGAGCAACTGCGCCAGTGGCACCAACTGCTGCAACAAGCCCTCGCCGGGCTGCTGCGTGAAGACCACGGCCCGAGCAACCTGGAAGACATGGCGCGGGTGTTCGCGCGCCTTGAAGCGCTGTGCCAGGGCGCGCCGCTGTTGCCGCTGTGGCAAGTGGCGTCGGCGCTGGTCGAGGGCATGCTCACCGGTGTGGTCGCCAACAGCCCGGCACTGCGCAGCCTGCTCAAGGCCAGCGACAAGCAGCTCAAGCGCCTGCTGGCACAAGGCATTGGCGGGATCAACCAGCCGGCACCGGATGAGCTGCTCAAGAGCTTGTTGTTTTACGTCGCCAAAGTCACTCGACCGACCCCGCGCATGCAGAGTTTGAAAGAACGCTACAGCCTGGATGAGGCCTTGCCCGACAGCGCGGTGGTGGATGCCGAACGCGCGCGCCTCGCCGGGCCGGATCGTAACGCCATGGGCTCGGTGCTTGGTGCGTTGTGTGAAGAATTGGTACGGGTCAAAGAGCGCCTCGACCTGTTCGTGCGCAGCGACCGCCAGCACACGAGCGACCTCGACGCGCTGCTGGCGCCCCTGCGACAGATTGCCGATACCCTTGCGGTGCTGGGGTTTGGCCAGCCGCGCAAAGTCATCATCGACCAGTTGGCCGTGGTATTGAGCCTGGCCCAGGGGCATCGTGAGCCCAACGACGCGGTGTTGATGGACGTCGCTGGCGCGCTGCTTTATGTGGAAGCCACGCTGGCGGGAATGGTCGGTACCGTCGAGCCGGAAGGCCACGAAGAAAGCCGTCTGCCCACCACCGACCTGACCCAGATCCACCAGTTGGTCATCCGCGAATCCTGCCAGTGCCTGCGGCAAGCCAAGGAGCTGGTGATCGACTGTATCGAAGCCGATTGGGACCGTCAGCGCCTGGAATCCCTGCCGGAACTGCTGAGCCAGGTGCGCGGCGCGCTGGCGATGATCCCCTTGCCCCGCGCGGCAAGCCTGATGCGTGGTTGTACCGATTACGTCGACGAACAGTTGATGGTCAGCGATCGCCCGCCGTCGGAGGTGCAACTGGAGCACTTCGCTGACGTGATCAGCAGCCTGGAGTACTACCTCGAACGCATGCTCCAGGACCCTGACGCAGCCGGTGAACGGGTGTTGGAACTGGCCACCCAAAGCCTGGCTGCGCTGGGCTACCTGCCCGCCGAAAAACCCTGGCGCCAGGCGCTGGCAGCACCCGATGGCGCGCTGTCGAGCGAGGTTGCGCCCAGCCAGTCCCAGTTCGACGCACTGGCCAACCCCACTTCGCGCCTCAATCCGCCTGCCTTGCAACGCCCCGGTAGCCTGCTGCCGCCGCCGGCCGATGAAGCGCCCATCGACGATGAACTGCGCGACGTCTTCCTCGAAGAAACCGACGAAGTCCTTGAGGTGCTGCACTGCCACCTGCCCAACAGCGCAGACAAAACTGCCCAGGGCGAAATGCGCCGCGCCTTCCACACCTTGAAAGGCAGCGGTCGCATGGTGCGTGCCCTGGTGCTGGCGGAGCTGGCCTGGGCCGTGGAAAACCTGCTGAACCGTGTGCTCGAGCGCAGCGTAGCCCTCGGCCCCGAGATACAGCAGGTGCTGGATGACGCCGTGGCCCTGCTGCCGGAATTGATCGCCGACTTCGCGACGGGCGACCAACACCAGCGCGATGAGGTCGACGCGCTGGCCGCCCGTGCCCACGCCTGGGCCAACGGCGCTGCCGCATCGGCCGCCGAACCCCACGATCCGATGTTGCTGGAGATCTTCCGCAACGAAGCCCAGAGCCATCTGGACAGCCTCAACCACTTCCTGCAACAGGCCGCCGAGCATGTGCCGCTGCAAGTCAGCGATGAGCTGCAACGCGCCCTGCACACCCTCAAGGGCAGCGCCTACATGGCCGGTGTGCTGCCCATTGCCGAGCTGGTACGCCCACTGGATCACCTGACCCGCGAATACAAAGCTCATCGCCTGCCGCTGGACCTGGACGAAGTCGAGTTGCTGCTGGAAGCCGAAGGCCTGTTCCAGCGTGGGTTGCGCCAACTGGACCGCGATCCCCTGGTGCCGATCAAGGGGGCGGATGACTTGATCCACCGTACCCAGGCCCTGCTCGACCATCAACTCGCCGCGCAGCTGGACGCACCCAACACGGGCTCGCGAATCAAGCGCGACCCGCAACTGATCGCCAACTTCCTGGCCCAGGGCATGGACATTCTGCTCGACGCCGAAAGCCTGCTGCGCCGCTGGCAACAACACCCCGGCGAACGCCAGGAACTCACCGCGTTGCTGGATGAATTGACCACGCTGGGGGAGGGCGCGCACGTCGCCGACCTGCACGCCATCGATGAACTCTGCGAAGCCTTGCTCGACCTCTACGGCGCCGTGGAAGAAAGCAGCCTGGCGGTCAGCGAGCGGTTTTTCCATGAGGCCGAGCAGGCCCATGAAGCGCTGATCAACATGCTCGATCAATTGGCCGCCGGCCAGGAAATCATCCCGGCGCCGGCCCGCGTAAACGCCCTGCGCGAACTGTTGGACGATGCTCTGGACCCTGCTGCCACCGGCCTGATCAAAAGCGACGGCAGCCGCGCCCTGAGCATCTCTGAACTGGGCGCCGCCACGGCGCAACTGCAGCATGAAACAGCGATCGACGATGAGCTCGTGGAGATCTTCCTCGAAGAAGCCGTGGATATCCTCGACAGTGCCGGACAGTCCCTGAAACGCTGGCTGCTGGACCCAGAGAGTGCCGCGCCGTTGTCGTCACTGCAGCGCGACCTGCACACCCTCAAGGGCGGCGCGCGCATGGCTGACATCGGGCCGGTGGGCGACCTGGCGCATGAGTTGGAGTGCTTGTACGAAGGCCTGGTGGATCGGCGCTACAGCTACTCCAGCGAGCTGTCTCAGGTGCTGATGGCCAGCCATGAGCGGTTGGCCTTGCAACTGGAGGAGCTGCAGCACCATCAACCCTTGAGCGACAGTGCCGAGCTGGTCGCCAGGTTGCGCGCGCTACGCCAGGGCGGCATGCCGGCTGCACAGGCCGCCCCACCTGCGGAAACGCCGGGCACCGACCCGGAGTTGCTGGACATCTTCCTCGAAGAAGCCGCCGACATTCTCGACAGCTCCGGCAGCGCCTTGCTGCGCTGGCAGGCCGAGCCGAACAATCGCCAGGAAGTGGAAACCCTGCTGCGTGATTTGCACACCCTCAAGGGCGGCGCACGCATGGTCGAGATCGGACCGATTGGTGACCTGGCCCATGAGCTGGAATTTCTCTACGAAGGGCTGTCCGCCGGTTTGCTCGCGCCGTCCGCCGAACTGTTCGCGTTGCTGCAAGGTTGCCACGACCGCCTGGCACAGATGATCGACGCCGTGGCGGATGGGCTGCCGGTGGGCTCGGTAGACAGGCTTATCGAACGGATCAAGAGCCTGGTTCACCCCAGCGATGAGCCAGTGGTGCCATTGGCGTTGCCCGCAGGCAAGGCCGATGCGGTGGTTGATCCCGCCGCCGACATGGTGAAAATCTCCGCCGACCTGCTCGACGACCTGGTCAATCTGGCGGGAGAAACGTCGATCTTTCGTGGCCGTATCGAGCAGCAGGTCAACGACGCGCGCATTGCCCTGCATGAAGTGGAAACCACCATCGAGCGTATGCGCGACCAACTGCGTCGCCTCGATACCGAAACCCAGGGGCGCATTCTCAGCCGTCAACAGGCCGAGGCCGAGCGCCTGGGCTACGAAGAATTCGACCCGCTGGAAATGGACCGTCATTCGCAGTTGCAGCAACTGTCCCGCGCGCTGTCCGAATCCGCCTCCGACCTGCTCGACCTCAAGGACACCCTCGACCGCCGCAACGAAGATGCCCATGATCTGTTGCAGCAACAGGCGCGCATCAATACCGAGTTGCAGGAAGGCCTGATGCGCACGCGCATGGTGCCCTTCGAGCGCATGCTGCCGCGCCTCAAACGCATCGTGCGCCAGGTGGCGGGCGAGTTGGGCAAGGACGTGGAGTTCATCGTCGGCAATGCCGAGGGCGAAATGGACCGCAATGTGCTGGAGCGCATGGCGGCGCCGCTGGAACACATGCTGCGCAACGCCGTCGACCATGGCCTGGAATCACGCGATGCGCGGTTGCTGGCCGGCAAACCGGAGAAGGGCCGCATCACCCTGGACCTGACCCACGAAGGCGGCGATATCGTTTTCGACATGCGCGACGACGGTGCCGGTGTGCCTCTGGAAGCGGTGCGGCGCAAGGCGATCAAGCGCGGTTTGCTCGCCCCTCATCAAGAGATGAGCGACCGTGATGTGTTGCAGTTCATCCTGCAGCCGGGGTTCTCCACGGCGGAAAAGATCACGCAGATTTCCGGGCGTGGCGTGGGCATGGACGTGGTGCACGAAGAAGTGCGCCAGCTCGGTGGCTCGATGGTCATTGACTCGACGCCGGGGGAGGGCGTGCACTTTCGCATTCGCCTGCCGTTTACCGTGTCGGTCAACCGGGCGTTGATGGTGCAGTGCGCAGACGACCAATACGCGATCCCGCTCAATACCATCGAAGGGCTGGTGCGTGTGCTGCCCCATGAACTGGCGGGGCACTACCAGCAGGATCCGCCGTGTTATGAATATGCCGGCCAACGCTACGAGTTGTTTTACCTGGGCGACCTGCTGCACACCGTCGGCCGTCCGAAACTATTGGGCCAATATCAACCCGTGCCGGTGTTGCTGGTGCAGTGCAATGAGCGCCGCGTAGCAGTGCATGTGGACGCCATGGCCGGCACCCGGGAGATTGTGGTCAAGGGCCTGGGCCCGCAATTCTCCGGGGTGCAGGGGTTATCCGGCGCGACCATCCTGGGTGATGGGCGCGTGGTCTTGATTATCGACTTGCTGGCGCATATCCGCGCCCGGCAACCGGCCTTGCCGGCGCAGCCGGTGGATGCTCCGTTGATCCTCAACGACCCGCTGAAAAAGCGCCCGCTGCTGGTGTTGGTGGTGGACGACTCGGTCACCGTGCGCAAAGTCACCAGCCGCCTGCTGGAGCGCAACGGCATGAACGTACTCACCGCCAAAGACGGCATCGACGCCCTGGCCGTGCTCGAGGAACATACGCCCGACCTGATGCTGCTCGACATCGAAATGCCGCGCATGGACGGCTTCGAAGTCGCCATCCATGTGCGCAACGACCCCCGGCTGATGCGCCTGCCGATCATCATGATCACCTCCCGCACCGGCCAGAAACACCGCGACCGTGCCATGGCCATCGGCGTCAACGACTACCTGGGCAAGCCGTACCAGGAATCGGTGCTGCTCGAGAGCATCGCCTACTGGAGCAAATCCCGTGCTTGACCACCGCACCAGCCAACTCACCGGCCTGCTCCTGCCCCTGGCCGACCGCCACCTGGTACTGCCCAACGTCGCCATCGCCGAGTTGATCGACTTCCAACGCGGCGAACCGGCCAGCGACGCACCGCCGTGGTATTTGCGGCAAGTGACGTGGCGGGATCGGCAAATCCCGTTGATCAGCTTTGAAGCGGTGTGCGGCGAGGCCAGCGTGACCGGCGAACGCTCGCGGATCGTGGTGTTGAATGCGCTGGGCGGGCGGCCGACGTTGAAGTTTATTGCAGTGGTGATCCAGGGAATTCCGCGCTCGTACAAGCTCGACAGCGAATTGAGCTATGTGGACGTGCCGCTGTGCCCATTGGAACTGGCAGCGGTGCAGGTGGGGGAGCATGTGGCGAAGGTGCCGGATTTGATGGGGTTGGAGGCGTTACTGGTCGAGTCTGGATTGGCTTGAGGCGCGGCGATCCGGTCCTGATTATCGATAAGTCTTAAAGTGTGTTTGCACATATGTGCGGCGAAGCTTGTAGGATGTTCGCCTAGCATCTCTCGTTAACCATAGGAACAGCGGAGCAGATAAGGGTGCGCGCGACCGCACACCACTTTCAAGGAGGCCTGTATGGCTGAAAAACCTATGGCTGATCTACCAGCCAACCCTCATTCCTCGGGCGAGGAGGGTATCCCTGCTCCGAGCGGGGCCGCCAACCTGATTGATACCGATTATGTAATCGGGCAAGACAACATCAAAGGCGAGTTTTCTTTTTCGCTGGATATCCACGGCAAGGTCTTCATTATTTCGGCGGCGACGATCGTGCTGTTCGTCATCCTGACGCTGGCCTTGCAGAACGAAGTCGAGCCGCTGTTCAGTGCGATACGCAATTGGTTGACCGCTCACCTGGCCTGGTTCTTCATGAGTGTGGCCAATATTTTCGTGGTGCTGTGCTTTGCGCTGATCGTTTCACCGCTGGGCAAGGTTCGCCTCGGGGGCCGGGACGCGAAGCCGGACCATTCGTACGTGGGCTGGTTTTCAATGCTGTTTGCCGCCGGCATGGGCATTGGCTTGATGTTCTACGGGGTCGCTGAACCCATGTCGCATTATGCGGCGTCGATGGGCGGTGTGACCCTTGATCCCAACGGTGTGCGCACCGATTGGGCGCCGCTGGGCGGTGCCGCGGGGGATATGAAGGCATCCGCCGACCTGGCAATGGCCGCGACCATATTCCACTGGGGCCTGCACCCTTGGGCGATCTATGCGATTGTCGCGCTGTCGTTGGCGCTGTTTTCGTATAACAAGGGTTTGCCGCTGTCGATACGGTCGATTTTCTACCCGTTGCTGGGTGAGCGTGTGTGGGGCTGGCCGGGGCATATCATTGATATCCTGGCCGTGTTCGCTACCTTGTTCGGCCTCGCGACATCCTTGGGGATCGGCGCGGAACAGGCGGCTGCGGGTATCGAATACCTGTTTGGTATCCAGTCGACGAACCTGAGCAAGGTGGTGCTGATTATCGGCATCACGCTGATCGCCCTGTGGTCGGTGCTTTCCGGCCTCGACAAGGGCGTCAAGATGCTGTCCCAGATCAACATGGGGCTGGCCTTGCTGCTGTTGCTGTTTATCATCATCGTGGGCCCGACCCTGGCTATCTTCAGCGGTTTCTTCCACAACCTGGTGACTTACGCCGAGTACCTGCCTGCGCTGTCCAACCCCTTCGGCCGCACCGACACTGAGTTCACCCAGGGTTGGACTGCGTTCTACTGGGCCTGGTGGATCAGTTGGTCACCGTTTGTCGGTATGTTCATCGCCCGCGTGAGCCGTGGCCGTACCGTGCGTGAGTTCCTGATCTCGGTGCTGTTGGTGCCTTCGCTGGTGTCGGTATTGTGGATGACCACCTTCGGCGGCACCGCCATTGACCAGACCACGCTCCAAGGCTTCATGGGCGTCAAGGATGCCGTGCTGGAGCTCAAGCTGTTCGCCATGCTGGGGCATTTACCGCTCAAGGAAATCACCTCGTTCCTGGGGATTATCCTGGTCATCGTGTTCTTCATCACCTCTTCAGACTCCGGTTCGTTGGTGATTGACACCATTACGGCAGGCGGCAAGGTTGACGCGCCGGTACCGCAGCGCGTGTTCTGGGCGGTCATCGAAGGCGTGATCGCCATTGCCTTGTTGCTTGGCGGCGGTCTGGTCGCGCTGCAGGCCATGGCGGTTTCCACGGGCCTGCCGTTCGCCATCGTGCTGATGCTGGGCTGTATTTCCCTGGTCAAGGGGCTGATGTCGGAACCAAGGTCCTGAATTTAACGCTGTGAATAAAAGGTGCGCTCAGGGCGCACCTTTTTTTGGGCGCGGTGCTTCAATCCCATAGCGTCTGGATCGGCGTGTCGGGCGAGTAGTGATGGGCGATCTGCGCCTGGAGCAATTCCGCCGCGGCCAGCGCATCGGTGAGCGCGTGGTGGGCGTGATAGCTGGGCAGATGATAGCGCTCGCGGCTATCGGCGAGCCTGATCGATGGCTGCGCACGGCGCAGCAGCCGGTCAAGCCAGCTTCGGTTGCCACGGTGCATGCGCGCTTCCAGTTGCATAGTATCGATGACCGGAAATTGCAGGCCCTCGCCCAACTGGCGGCGCAGTGCCTGGTCCAGAAAACCGCGTTCGATATTCCGGTAATGCACCACCATTACATTGCCGGCCATGGCTTCGAGCAATGCGTCCAGCACCTCGGACAACGGGGGCGCATGCAATACGTCCGAATGAGTAATGTGATGGAACGTCACCGAGTGTTCGTTCAACTCTGACGGCGGTTTGATGACCCAGTAGAGCGCTTGCCCACAGCGTATGCGCTTGAGCGTAAATGGGATCAGACCGATGCTCACAATGTTGTGCGCGTTGGGGTTGAGGCCGGTGGTTTCCACATCCATGGCCAACAGTTGCACCTGTTCTATCGGCGTCTGCGGTGCGACCGTCCCGGCGCGATAGAATTTTTGCAGGCTCGGATGGCGTGCTTCCTGCGCCAGGGTCCGGAACCGGCTCGCCCAATCCAGATGCGTGCAAGGCCCAGGCGTTGAAGAATGCTTCACGGGTTTGGCCGTCCTTTTGCCGGATAGCGAAACCGCAGGAAGCTCTGCGCATTGCTCAACACTTGGAAAGCTTCCTTGAGGTTATGCCGCTCGCTGGAGGAAAAACGCTCCGGCTCGATGTAGTTGTCTGGCGTTTCGCCTTGTTCCATGGCTTCAGCTTGGTGGCGGATGCGCACCATGGAAAGAAACTCCAGGGCATAACGTAGATGTTCGACGGCCTCCGGTTGTATCAGTTGGGTGCTGCTGATCGCCTCAAGCCGGTCAAGCGAGTTCTGCGCGGTGCTGGCACAGGCCAGGGCATGGATGCGAATCAGGTCGGTGAGCGGCGCGGTGCCGCGCCCCTTGAGATTGATGATGCGTTTTTGCCGCCCATCCGTTTCGACCACGAACGTGCGGAAAAACCCCAAGGGTGGCGTGCGGTTCAGGGCAATGCGCGCCATGGCATGCAGAAACGCTGGATGTCGACTGGATTTTTGCGCGCACAGCGTTTTGAGTGTCTGCACCAGTTCAAGCTGACCATACACGCCGTCCAGGTCGAAAAAGATGCAGCTATTGAGCAGCGTGGCGGGGTTGGGCTTTTCTATCCATTGCTCAAAGTAGGCACGCCACACGCGTAGCGGCTGACGCCACTGATCGTTAGTCGCCATGATGCCACCTTTGCAATAGCTGTAACCGCACGCCGCGAGGCCGTCGCTGACAAAGGCGGCGAGGCTGCGAAAATACTCGTCGTGCAGTGCCGGGTCGAAGCTGTCGTCGAGCACCAGGGCGTTGTCCTGATCGGTGACCAGCAATTGCTCATCGCGTGCCATCGAGCCCAGCACCATGAAGCAGTACGGTACCGGCGGCGGTCCCAGCCGCTTTTCGGCCAGCTCCAGCAGGCGCTGGGTGAACGCTCGGCCGATACCGGAAATAGCGCTGCCGATCATGTGCGCGGTAGCGCCATCACGCACCATGCGGATATAAGTGCCGCGTAGATCGCGCAGCAGTTCGCGCAGGCCTTCGACCGAGGTTTGGTTGGAGATGCGATTGACCAGGTACAGGCTGCTCTGGGATTCGTAGCGGATGATGTCCGACAAGTTGATCAGCCCCAGGGTGCGGCCCTTGTGCATCACCGGCAGGTGATGAATATTGCGGCGCAGCATCACCAGCATGGCTTCGAACACCGAATCGTCAGCTTGTATCGCTGCGGGATCGGAGGTCATGACCTCGCTGATCGCGGTGGCGGTGTCGCTGCGCGCCGCTGCGACTACGCGGGTGCGCAGGTCGCGGTCGGTCACAAGGCCCACCATCTTGGCGTGCGGCCCGTCGCCAGGCGCCATCACGACGACGCATGAAACGCTTTGCTCGGTCATCACCTTGGCGGCTTCGTGCACGGATGTGTCGGCGCTCACCCACACCAGGGAGCGCGAGATCAGCGCGCGACTTTTCAGCTGGATCAGCTCGCTCGCCCGTCCCTGGGACTCCACTGCGCTCTTAAGCCGGGAGTGCCCTTCGGCTTCGACGAAGTCCGCAAAGGTATCGTGTTGTGCGCACAATTCGGCGAACAACTCGGCGGGGATAAAGTAGATCAGGCTGTCTTCCAGCGCCTTGGCCGGAAAGCGCACTTTATTGCTGCGCAACAAGCCGGCCTGGCCGAAGAGATCGCCCTCGACCAGGCGGTTATAGAGCTCGCCGTTGCGTCGGTAGATTTCCACGGCGCCGCTGCGCACGTAATGCAGATGCTGGACAACCGCGCCCGCTTCAAGAATGTCGGCGCCTGCCTTGAAGTAACTGACCTCGATGCGACGGGCGATAGCCTCGAGCGATTCAAGCGGCAGCGCATCGAAAGGCGGGAAACGGTGAAGGTGGTCGCGAATCTCCTGTAACTCGATCTGCATGGAACCTCGGAGATGAAAGTAAGGGAAAAAAGCCGTCTCAAATGGCCGACGTTCCCAACCTTACCATTTGTGATCCGTTGCCGATTAAGTGGCGCATCCGCCAACGTTGCATTCGAGACGCCTCATAGGGTTTGCACCCGCTGCCTCGGCTTCATATCATCGCTGCGGGTGCGGTGTCGCGTGTTGCGCATTGCAGGTTAAATTCAAGCGTTGGTCGGGCCGCCATCGGAGTGCACCCGTGCCTGAAAAAAAACCGCTATCGCCCACCATTCCCCGTCCGCAAGTCTTGGCCGAGCGTGCCCTGTCTGCTCTGGAGCGGTTTTCCCATATCGAAGCGGTCAGCGGTATCGCGCTACTGGTGGCGGCCCTTGTGGCCCTGACCTGGGCCAACAGTCCTTATGCCGCCAGCTATGAACACCTTTGGCATACCCAGATAACCCTGGGTTTTGGCGAGTGGAGTGTTTCCAGGTCGCTGCACTTTCTAGTGAACGACGGTCTGATGACGATTTTCTTCCTGGTGGTTGGGGCTGAGATACGCCAGGAAATCCACGAAGGTGCCTTGGCCAGTTTCAAGATGGCCGTCTTGCCGCTGGGTGCAGCCTTGGGGGGCGTGGTGGTACCGGCCCTCATTTACCTGGCGATCAACCACGGCACTGAGGCCAGCCATGGCTGGGCCGTGCCGACCGCGACGGACATCGCCTTTGCGGTGGGCGTGCTGGCGTTGTTGGGCAAGTCAATTCCCGGCGGCGTGCGCATTCTGTTGCTGGCCTTGGCGATTATCGATGACATCGTCGCCATCCTGATCATCGCGCTGTTCTACACCGCCAGCCTCGATTTGAGCGGCGTCGTGATTGCCTTGGGCGGGGTGCTGATGGTCCTGTTGTTCCAGCGCATGGGGATCAGCAAGATGGTGCTGTACATCCTGCCAGGTGCGATCGTCTGGTACGGTCTGCTCAAGACCGGCGTACATCCCACGCTGGCCGGCGTGCTGCTCGGCCTGATGAGCCCGGTGCGCTCGATGCCGATGCGCGAGCGACCACTGGAAAGCCTGCAGCGCAACTTCCACGAATTGGTCGACAAGTTTTCTGCAAAGGGCCAGGACCCGCAGGCGGTGCATCAACCCCTCAAGCAGATACGCCAGGCGCAGCGCGAAATGCTCTCGCCCGTGCAGCGTATCCAGACCGCGCTGCATCCCTGGGTCGCGTTCGGCATCATGCCGTTGTTTGCCCTGGCCAACGCCGGGGTGAACCTGGCCGGCGCAAACCTCGACGAGGTGATGTCCCAGCACGTCTTCATCGCGGTGATCCTGGCATTGGTGGTGGGCAAGCCGGTCGGTGTCATCCTGGCCTGCGGGCTGCTGGTCAAATCGCGGTTGTGCCAGTTGCCGCAGGGTGTGACGTGGTCCGGCGTGGTGCTGGTGGGTTTGCTCGCGGGTATCGGCTTTACCATGTCGATCTTTATCGCCTCATTGGCGTTCAACGATGCCAGCCTGCTCTCCGCCGCCAAACTGAGCGTGCTGTGCGCTTCCGGCCTGGCGGCCGTGCTGGGATTGAGTTGGGGTTGGGCCCAGCGCAAGCGCGCCTGACGATCTGCGCAGGGAGAGCCCGATGGGTGGGCTCTCGGATTTTCCCAGCAGGATTTTGCGCTGTGCATGAACTTGTCGCGTGCTGTCAGCGCGCCGGCTCTTCGTACCCGTCATCGCAAAAAACGATGACACGCAATTGCAAGTCCGACGGAACTGTTTAGGCGTACAAACGCCCAGCCAACCAACGGGCGTTTTTTGTGCTCGCTGCTTTATGGCGGCTGCGCGCAGGAGGTCTTCGGACCTGCTGGGTGTCGAGTTGGGGCAGTTGTTGGTGGATCGGGCGCTGGAGCAGATCAGCCCTTCACTGGGCTCAGCTTAGCGTTTGCTGATGCTCCATTACTCCAGCCGTAATGATCCGTCGCCCAGCTTGATTGATGGCCCCCTGAATCACTCCTAAGGTACAGCCCACGACAGCAAACCTCGTGGAGCGACCATGACAACAACAATAAACCCCGACTCGCGCTGGACGCGGCGGCGCGACGAGAAGCAGCGGCGGCTCGGGCGGGTCAAGCAGTACGCCGACGGGGCCGTGTTACCCAGCGACAGGATCGTCGAGGCACTTGAGGCGCTGATCCTTCCCGGCGACCGTGTGGTGCTGGAGGGCAACAACCAGAAGCAAGCCGACTTCCTCTCGCGCTCCCTGGCCAAGGCCGACCCGGCCAAGCTCCACGATTTGCACATGATCATGCCCAGCGTCGGGCGGTCCGAGCACTTGGACCTGTTTGAAAAGGGCATCGCACGCAAACTCGACTTTTCCTTCGCCGGCACGCAATCCCTGCGCATCAGCCAGTTGCTCGAAGACGGCCTGCTGGAAATCGGTGCGATCCATACCTACATCGAACTCTATGCACGGCTGGTGGTGGACCTGATTCCCAACGTCGTACTTTCCGCCGGTTTCATGGCCGACCGTGCCGGCAATATCTACACCGGCGCCAGCACCGAAGACACTCCCGCGCTGATCGAACCCGCCGCCTTCAGCGATGGCATCGTGATCGTGCAGGTCAATCAGTTGGTGGATGACGTCACCGACTTGCCGCGCGTCGACATCCCCGCCAGTTGGGTGGATTTTGTGGTGGTGGCCGACAAGCCGTTCTACATCGAGCCGCTGTTCACCCGCGACCCGCGCCATATCAAACCCGTGCATGTGTTGATGGCGATGATGGCGATCCGTGGCATCTACGAAAAACACAATGTGCAATCGCTCAACCACGGCATCGGTTTCAACACCGCCGCCATCGAATTGATCCTGCCCACCTACGGCGAATCCCTGGGCCTGAAGGGCAAGATCTGCCGCAACTGGACCCTCAACCCGCACCCCACGCTAATCCCCGCCATCGAAAGCGGTTGGGTGGAAAGCGTGCATTGCTTCGGCACCGAACTGGGCATGGAGAACTACATCGCCGCCCGCCCGGATGTGTTCTTCACCGGCCGCGACGGTTCGATGCGCTCCAACCGGATGTTCTGCCAATTGGCCGGCCAGTACGCGGTGGACCTGTTTATCGGCGCCACCCTGCAAGTCGACGGCGACGGCCATTCCAGCACCGTGACCCGTGGCCGCCTCGCCGGTTTCGGTGGGGCGCCGAACATGGGCCACGACCCGCGCGGTCGCCGCCATGGCACGCCGGCGTGGCTGGATATGCGTCACGACGATGCGCCGGTTGCGCTGCTGGAGCGCGGCAAAAAGCTCGTGGTGCAGATGGTCGAGACCTTCCAGGAAGGCGGCAAGCCCACCTTCGTCGACACCCTCGACGCCGTGGAAGTGGCGCGTAAAAGCGGCATGCCCCTGGCGCCGATCATGATCTATGGCGACGACGTCACCCACCTGCTCACCGAAGAAGGCATCGCCTACCTGTACAAGGCGCGGTCCCTGGAAGAGCGCCAGGCGATGATCGCCGCCGTCGCCGGGGTGACCGCCATCGGCATGCGCCATAACCCCAAGGACACCGCGCGCATGCGCCGCGAAGGCCTGATCGCCTTGCCCGAAGACTTGGGTATCCGCCGCACCGACGCCACCCGCGAGTTGTTGGCCGCCAAGAGCGTGGCCGACCTGGTGGAGTGGTCTGGTGGCCTGTACAACCCGCCCGCCAAATTCAGGAGCTGGTAAATGCGCGCCCTTAAACTGCACGAACTCAGCCTCGCGGATCGCCTGGCGGATATGGCCGTCGATGCGCTGATCGATGAAGCCGACCTGTCGCCCAAGCCTGCCCTGGTGGACCGTCGCGGCAACGGCGCCCACAGTGATTTGCACCTGGGGCTGATGCACGCGTCGGCGCTGTCGCTGTGGCCGATGTTCAAGGAAATGGCGGAGGCCGCGCTTGAGTTCGGTGAAGTCGGCTTGCCCCTGCGCGAAGCCCTCGGCCGTATCGGGCGCGAAGGTGAACAAGCGATGCTCGCCACCACCCATGGCGTGAACACCCATCGTGGCGCGATCTGGGCCCTTGGCCTACTGACCGCAGCGGCGGCGCTGGAACCCCGCGCCATACCGCTGAATGCCGCCAGACTCGCGCTGCTTAACGACCGCTACGCGCCGCAAACCGCGAGCCACGGCGCCCAGGTTGCCCTGCGCTACGGCGCACGCGGTGCCCGTGAAGAAGCGCAACTGGGCTTCCCGTCGGTGCTGCAGCGCGGCCTGCCGCAACTGCACAAAAGCCGCCAACAAAACGCTGGTGAACAGAACGCGCGCCTGGACGCTTTGCTCGCGATCATGACCGACCTGGCCGACACCTGCGTGCTCTATCGCGCCGGCCTGGAAGGCCTGCATGCCATGCAGCGCGGTGCCCAGGCCGTGCTCGACGCCGGCGGCAGTGCAAGCCTCGCCGGGCGCCGCCAATTGCATGAGCTGGACCACCAACTGCTGGCCCTGAATGCCTCCCCCGGCGGCGCCGCCGACCTGTTGGCCGCCTGCCTGTTTATCGACCGCCTCGACGGAGCGTTGTGATGGAAACCTTATCCTTTGAATTTCCCGCCGGGCAGCCGCCAAAAGGCCGTGCGCTGGTGGGTTGCGTCGGCTCGGGCGACCTGGAAGTGCTGCTGGAACCAGGCACGGCCGGCACGTTGACCATCCAGGTACAGACCTCGGTGAATGGCGCCGAACAACGCTGGCAACACCTGTTCGAACGCATCTTCCAAGAGCAGACACCGCCGGCCCTGAACATTGATATTCACGATTTCGGCGCCACCCCCGGCGTGGTGCGCCTGCGCCTGGAGCAGGGTTTCGAGGAGATCGGCCATGACTGACTTGCTCGCTAAACACAGCTTCGTGGAACTGGGTGCGCGGCAGCGGGCCAAGGCCTTGTTGGATGCCGGCACCTTTCGCGAACTGATCGACCCGTTCCAGCGCGTCATGTCGCCCTGGCTCAGCCGCCAAGGTGTGGTGCCCCAGGCCGATGACGGGGTGGTGATCGCCAAGGGCAGCATCGGCGACTTGCCTGTGGTGATTGCAGCCATTGAAGGCAACTTCCAGGGCGGCAGCCTCGGTGAAGTGGGCGGCGCGAAAATCGCCGGCGCCCTGGAACTGGCCGCCGAAGACAACCGCAAGGGCATCCCGACCCGCGCGGTGCTGCTGCTGGAAACCGGCGGCGTGCGCTTGCAGGAAGCCAACCTCGGCCTGGCCGCGATTGCCGATATACACGCGGCGATTGTCGACCTGCGCCAGTACCAGCCGGTGATCGGCGTAGTGGCGGGCAGCGTTGGCTGTTTCGGCGGCATGTCCATTGCGGCCGGGCTGTGCAGTTACCTCGTCGTGACCCGCGAAGCGCGTCTGGGGCTCAATGGTCCGCAGGTGATCGAACAGGAAGCCGGGTTGGAAGAATACGACTCCCGCGACCGTCCTTTTATCTGGAGCCTCACGGGCGGCGAACAGCGTTTCAACAGCGGCCTGGCCGACCGTTACGTGGCCGACGATGCGGCGCAGATCCAGCAGACTGTCAGCGCGTTGTTGCAGCAAGGCGTGCCCGCACAACAACGCAGTCGCCAGGCTGATTATTACCTCACACGCTTGGCCGAGTTGGACGCCGTACCGCAAATCGACCCGGCGACGGTGCGCGAGCTGTATCAAGGAGAACGCTCATGAGAGGCTTGCAGTGGTTCAACGCATTGAGCGCCGGCGCTCCACCTGTAGAAGGTTTGCCGGCGTCGCTGAGGGTTGCCGACGGTGTATTGGGTGAGCAAAAGGTGCGCTTTGTCGCCGTGGTTACCGACGCGCAAAACCGCTTCCCTCGGGCGCGCAATGGCGAAGTCGGCCTGCTCGAAGGCTGGGGCCTGGCCAAGGCCGTCGATGAGGCCATCGCACGCGGCGACAAGCGCCCGATCATCGCCATCGTCGATGTGCCCAGCCAAGCCTACGGCCGTCGCGAAGAGGCCCTCGGCATCCATCAGGCCCTGGCCGCTGCCGCCGACAGCTATGCCCGCGCTCGCCTCGCCGGCCACCCGGTGATTGCGCTGCTGGTGGGCAAGGCCATGTCCGGTGCGTTCCTGGCCCACGGTTACCAGGCCAACCGCCTGATCGCCCTGCGCGATCCCGGTGTGATGGTGCACGCCATGGGCAAGGCGTCGGCCGCGCGGGTGACCTTGCGCAGCGTCGAAGAGCTGGAAGCCCTGGCCGCCAGTGTGCCGCCCATGGCCTATGACATCGACAGCTATGCCAGCCTCGGTTTGCTGTGGGAGACCTTGTCGGTCAGCCAGATTGAACAGCCCACCGCGGATGATGTAGCGCGGGTCACTGATTGCCTGGTGCATGCGATCAAGGATGTCGGCAGCACCGATTTGCGCGGGCGCCTCGGCGCGACAAATCGCGCAGCCTCCAGCCACGTTCGCCAACTGCTGCGGGAACAATGGTGAACGCCCACGACTTGCTCTGGGGCATGACCCCGGCGCATGTGCCCGCCGATGCACCGGCCTGGGTGCTGGAGGCGCTTGGCGCCGGCCACCCGGTGGTAGTGCGCCGCGCCATTGCCGAACCGGGTTATGTGGCGGTCGGCGTGCGCGGGCGTTTGCGTGAGCAACGTTTTGCTGCGCGGATGCCGCTGGCGGCAGTGCAGCGGCGAGTGATACCGGAAGCGTTGCGCGGGGTGATCTCTCCGAGGGATTTACCCGCGTTGCGCGCGCTCGACCAACTGCGGCCGGTGCTGGCGCAGGAGACGTGGGGCGTCACAGGCAGCGCGGGTTTCGAGTTGGCCTGTGGGGTTGAAGCGCTGCATGCCCAGAGTGATCTGGATTTGATGCTGCGCACGCCCGAGCCTTTGGCCCGAGGTGATGCCGAAGATCTCCTGGCGATGCTTGATAGGGCTGAGTGCGCCGTCGACCTGCAACTGCAAACCCCGTTCGGCGCCGTCGCCTTGCGCGAATGGGCCAGCGGCTCACGCCGTGTGCTGCTGAAAACCGCCAGCGGCGCGCATCTTGTGCTCGACCCTTGGCAGGCCGTGGCATGAGCAGCCTTCTGGTGTTTCCGGGGCAGGGTGCCCAGCGACCAGGCATGCTCCAGTCGCTGCCCGAACCTGTGCTGGAAGAAGCCAGCGATGCCCTGGGCGAAGACGTGCGCCTGCTCGATTCCGCGCAAGCCCTGGCCAGTACCCGCGCCGTGCAACTGTGCCTGTTGATTGCCGGCGTGGCCCACGCCCGTCTGTTGGATCGCACCCCGGATTACGTCGCGGGCCTGTCCATCGGTGCCTACCCGGCTGCGGTCATCGCCGGTGCCCTGGCGTTTGCCGAGGCGGTAAAACTGGTGAGCCTGCGCGGCCAACTGATGCAAAACGCTTATCCACACGGCTACGGCATGACCGCGATCATCGGCGTGGAGTTATCCACCGTCGAAAAAATCCTCGCCGACATCCACAGCCCCGAAACCCCGGTGTACCTGGCCAATATCAACGCCGATAACCAGAGCGTGATCGCCGGCAGCGACGAGGCCATGAAACGTGTTGCCGCGCGCATCAAGGGCAATGGCATCGCCAAACGCCTGGCCGTCAGTGTGCCGTCCCATTGCGCGCTGCTGGCGCAACCGGCCGAGGCCCTGGCCCAGGCATTTGTCCCGCTCAAGGCGCCGCGCATCAACTACCTGAGCAGCACCCGCGCGCGTCCGATCCACAACCCCGAACAACTTCGCGACGACCTGGCCTTCAACATGTGCCGCGTCGTTGACTGGCGCGGCACCGTGCAAAGCGCCTACGAGCGCGGTGTGCGCCTGCAAATCGAACTGCCCCCGGGCGCGGTGCTCACCGGCCTGTCACGCCGCGTGTTTGAACAAGGCACGGTGATCGCCTGCGAAGGCGCACGCCTGGATACCTTGCAGGCCCTGCTGGAAGAGGAGGAGCGCCGCCACCGATAAAGCACTACCCAAGGCTGTCGAAGCACAAAAACAACAATTTCGATCGAGCACTTCGAGGACAACAACAATGATTATTTACGGTGTGGCGTTTTTGGCGCTCTGCACGTTGGCCGGCCTGTTTGTCGGTGAGCTGCTGGGTAAATGGATGGGTATCCCGGCCAACGTAGGCGGGGTGGGTATCGCCATGCTGCTGTTGATCGGCCTGGGCAGTTATCTCAGCAAACGTGGCTGGTTTACCAGCAAATCGGAGCCGGGCGTGAGCTTTTGGGCGGCGATTTATATCCCGATCGTGGTGGCCATGGCTGCCCAGCAGAACGTGTATGGCGCCATCAGTGGCGGGCCCATGGCGATATTGGCCGGGACGGTTGCCGTGGTATTGGGATTTGCCCTGGTGCCCGTACTGACGCGTATCGGCAACCATGAGCCGAGTGCAGTTGTTCCCACCAAAGAAGCCGGGTGATCGCCATGTACGAATCCATGATGAAAGTGATCACCGGTTACGGACTGATCAGCGGTTTCGCGGTGATCGGCCTGACCATGTGGGTGTCCTACTGGATTTCCGACACGTTTACCAAAGGCCGCCTGCACGGCTCGGCCATCGCCATTTTGCTGGGGCTGGTGCTGTCGTATGTGGGCGGTGCCTTCACCGGTGGCTCCAAAGGGGTAGTGGATATTCCATTGTTGTCGGGCATCGGCCTGTTGGGTGGGGCGATGCTGCGCGACTTCGCCATCGTTGCCACCGCTTTTGGCGTGAGTGTCGATGAGTTGAAGCGCGCCGGATACGTCGGCGTGTTGGCGCTGTTTGTCGGCGTGGGGTCTTCATTCGTGGCTGGGGTCGGGGTGGCCATGGCGTTCGGCTATACCGATGCGGTGAGCCTTACCACCATTGGCGCGGGTGCCGTGACCTACATCGTCGGCCCGGTCACCGGCGCGGCGATTGGTGCCAGTTCCGAGGTGATGGCGTTATCCATTGCCGCCGGGTTGATCAAAGCCATTCTGGTGATGGTGATGACACCGTTTGTGGCGCCGCTGATTGGCTTGAACAACCCGCGCAGCGCGGTGATTTTTGGCGGGTTGATGGGCACCTCCAGCGGCGTGGCGGGCGGGTTGGCGGCGACTGATCCCAAGCTGGTGCCTTATGGCTGTCTGACGGCGGCATTCTATACGGCGCTGGGATGCTTGCTGGGTCCGTCGCTGTTGTTTTTGATGATGCGCGGATTGGTGGGCTGACCTGCCCCCAATCGCGGAGTGTCAGGCTGTCCCCTGCCGATTGGCATACATCCGACACTCCGCCAACAACGCCAGTAAGTTCGGATCACGCTCCTTGGCCTTCAGAAACACCACCCCGATATGCTGCTGCAACCGATACCGGGGTTGCAGCGGTATCAGCTTCACGCGGTTTTCATACACCGCCGCAATCCGCCCCGGCAGCAACGCATAACCCACCCCCGAACTGACCATGCTCAGCAGTGTGAAGATGTCATTCACCTGCATCGCCACCTTCGGCTCGAACCCCGCCTGCTTGAACACGCGGTTGCCGTCCTGGTGGGTGGCGAAGCCTTGGGTGAGGGTGATGAACGTGGCATCGCGCACGTCGGCGAGGTCGATTTCCTGGTCGCGGTCGAAGGGCGAGTCGGCCGGGGTGGCGAGGAAAATGTCGTCGGAGAACAGCGCAATCTGTTCGCAGTCGGGGTCGTTGGCGTGTTCGTCGAGGGAGATGAGGATCGCGTCGACTTCCATGTTCTTGAGCTTGTACAGCAGGTCGAAATTGGAGCCGAGGATCAGGTCGATATTGAGTTCGCTGCGCCTGATTTTCAGGCCCATGATCAGTTGCGGCACGGTCTTGACCGTCAGCGAATACAGCGAGCCGAGCTTGAAGCGTTCGGCAGAGAAACCGGCGGCTTCGCGGGTCAGGCGTACGCTGTCGACCACATCGGCGATCAGTTTCTGCGCGCGTTCTTCTAACACGTAGGCGCTTTCCAGCGGGGTGAGGTTGCGGCCCTCGTGTTTGAACAGCGGGCAGCGCAGGGCATTTTCCAGGGAGTGGATGGCGCGGTGCACGCTGACATTGCTGGTTTGCAGTTCGGCGGCGGCGCGGGCCAGGTTGCCGGTGCGCATGAATGCCAGGAAGATTTCCAGCTTTTTGAGGGTGAATTCTTCGTCGATCAGCATGGCCGTGGGCTCTTGTTCGAATGCATCCGATTGTGCCCGCAAAACCGTGCGGCGTCCTCGGAACGTCACAAGACGCTTGCACTCTTATGCGCAAGGCTGGACGCTTGCCAGCCAGTTCCAGCGGCTACAGGAGGTCAGTGACAGATGTATCACGGGGAACGATTCAACGCCTGGAGCCATTTGCTCGGTGCGGTCGCGGCGTGTATTGGTGCCGTGTGGATGTTGGTGGTGGCGAGCCTGGACGGCAGCCCCTGGAAGATCGTCAGCGTGGCGATTTATGGCTTTACGCTGATGGTGCTGTACAGCGCGTCGACCGTGTACCACAGCGTCCAGGGGCGGCGAAAAGAGATCATGCAGAAGGTCGATCACTTTTCGATCTACCTGTTGATCGCCGGCAGCTACACACCGTTTTGCCTGGTGACGCTGAGAGGCCCGTGGGGGTGGACGTTGTTCGGCATCGTGTGGGGGCTGGCGGTGATCGGCATCCTGCAAGAGATCAAGCCGCGCTCCGAGGCGCGCATCCTGTCCATCGTGATTTATGCGGTAATGGGCTGGATCGTGCTGGTGGCGGTCAAGCCGCTGATTGCCGCGCTGGGGACGGCGGGGTTTACCTGGCTGGCGGCGGGCGGGGTGCTGTACACCGTCGGCATCATCTTCTTCGCCCTGGAGGATCGCCTGCGGCATTCCCATGGGATCTGGCATTTGTTTGTGATCGGCGGGAGCCTGCTGCACTTTGTGGCGATCATGCATTACGTGCTTTGAATGCGGGAGGGGCGGTGTCCTTAGAGGCGCCCCAATAACTCGCCTGCGCGCTTGCTCAGGATCTCCAACAGGTTTGCCAGCATATGCGGCGGTGGTTCATCGGCGCGGGTCAGGGCGTAGAGGGTGATCGGCAGCGGCGGTGTGAGCGTGCGGATGCAGGTGGTGGCCGTTGAGGCGCCCAACGCCGTGAACGGATCGATGACCGTCAAGCCGGCGCCGGATTCCACCATCGCCCGGGCCAGGGAGTAGGTTTGCACTGAAATCGTCACTCGAGGCGGTGGGTCGACATGTTCCAGGTAGCTGTCGAGTTTCGCCGCCAGCGGGTCGGCGCTGGACAGGCCAATCAACGGCGCACCCGCCAGCTCAGCCAGTGGCAGCGCCTGATGCAGTGCTGTGTCTGGCCAGTAGTTTTTCGACGCCAGGGCCACCAACACGCCATTGGCCAGCACCTGTGTGGTCAACCCAGGATGGCCGGAGAAGTTGAGGGTCAACGCCAGGTCGATTTCACGCATCAGCAGTTTTTGCACCAGCTCGCGGCTATGGTCGCTGGACAGCTCGCACGCGATGTCCGGGTAGTCGCGCTTCCATTCCAGAATCGCCGGTGGCAACAGCGACAGCGCCAACGCCGGGATTGCGCCAACCCGCACGCTTTGCCCTGGGGCGCGGCGCAAGCTCTTGGCCAGGCGTCGCACACCTTGCAGGCTCTCGGTGACTTTCTCGACCTCGCTTTCCAGCGCCAGGGCTTCCGGCGTGGGCTGCAATTTACCGCGCACCCGCAGGAACAGCGGAAAGCCTAGCTGCAACTCGGCATGCTGCAACACCTTGGTCACCGCCGGTTGCGACACATGCAGCAACTGCGCAGCCGCACTGACGGAGCCGGTCTGGCGGATGGCCTGGAAGATTTCGATATGACGCAAGCGCATGGCAAGTCCATAACCTTTGTTTATAGGTGGTCCATCTTTATTCATTGTCGCTGGCCTGTCACCTGCGCCTACGCTTGAGTCTACTTATTCAAGGGCTGGAGGTCGGGATGGCCAGGCAGGTTTGCATCATTGGCGGTGGGGTTATCGGCCTGGCGAGTGCTTATGCGCTGGTGCGTGCCGGCCATGAAGTGACGGTGATCGATGCGCGCGACACCTTGGGCAGCGAAACCAGTTTCGCCAATGGCGGGCAATTGTCCTACCGCTATGTCGCACCGCTGGCTGATGCGGGAGTGCCGCTGCAGGCGATTGGCTGGTTACTGCGCGGTGACTCGCCGCTGAAGCTGCGCCCCCGCCTGGACCCTCAGCAATGGCGCTGGATGGCCGCCTTTATCGGCGCCTGCCGGGGCTCGGTGAACAAGCGTAATGCCGCCCATTTGCTACGCCTGGCAAGCCTGAGTCAAAACACCCTGCAGCAATGGCGCGTCGACGATCGCTTGGACGCTTTCAACTGGCGGCGTAATGGCAAGCTGGTGACCTTTCGTAATGCCGACACCTTTGAGCGCGCGCGCAGCAAGGTCACCGATATCCTGCAACAACAGGTACTGTCGACGCTGGATTGTGCGCGCCTGGAGCCGGCGCTGGCGCAGGCGGCGGAGGAGTTTGTCGGGGGGATCTACACGCCGAATGAGGAAGTGGCGGACTGTCATGCCTTCTGCCAACAGCTGGCGGCACGCCTTGAAGCGTCGGGGCGCTGCACCTTTTTGCTGGGGCGCAAGGTCACCGGGATTCGCCATGCGGGTGGCGCGGTGCAGGCCATCGAGTTGGGTGGCGAAGTGATGCCAGTGGAACACCTGGTGCTCGCGGCCGGTCATCGCAGCGCCGAGTTGGCGTTGCCGGGTTTGTCATTGCCACTGTATCCGCTCAAGGGCTACAGCCTCAGCGTGCCGATTGGCGCGCAGCACCAAGCGCCGAATGTGAGCATCACCGACTACGACCGCAAGATTGTCTACGCGCGTATTGGCGAACAGCTGCGGGTGGCGGCTATGGTGGATATCGTCGGCTTTGACGCCAGCCTTGAGCCCAAGCGCCTGGCGCTGATGAAACGTCAGGCGATCGAGACATTTCCTACAGCTGGCGACTATGCCCATGCCGTGGAATGGGCCGGTATGCGCCCGGCCACCCCGACCGGTGTGCCGCTGATTGGCCCCAGTGTCTATCGCAACCTGTGGCTGAACCTGGGCCACGGCGCCCTCGGCTTTACCCTGGCGTGTGGCAGTGGCCAATTACTGGCCGAACTGATCGACCACCACCTACCTTCCATTGATATGCAGGGCCTGGCGCCCCGCGCTGCATAAGGATGCTTCCATGACCATCAACCGAATCAGCAGCAACGAGCGACTGTCCGGCGCCGTCACGTTCAAGGATCTGGTATTCCTTTCGGGCCAGGTGCCCGGCGAAGGCCAGGATGTGGCGACGCAAACCCGCGAAGTGCTGGCCAAGGTCGATGCGCTGCTGGCCCAGGCCGGCAGTGACAAGGATCATTTGCTGAACGCGACCATTTACTTGAAAGACATCGGCAGCGGTTTCGCGCCGATGAATGACGTATGGGCCGCCTGGCTATCGCCGGGGATGGCGCCGACGCGCACCACCTTGCAGGCGGAACTGGCACGGCCGAGTGTGCTGGTGGAAATCAGCGTGATAGCTGTACGTAAATAACGTTAAAGACCAACGGAGAATAACAATGAAAAAAATCCTGTTGACCGGCTGCACCCTGGGCCTTTTGCTGGGGGCACACGCCCATGCCAATCAGGCGCCGCTGGACGGTACGCTGGGCAAGATCGCCAACGCCAAGTCCATCACCCTGGGTTATCGCGACGCGTCGGTGCCGTTTTCCTACGTGGGCGATCACAGCGGCAAGCCGATGGGCTATTCGGTGGACCTGGCCAGCAAGATCGTCGAGCGTATCCAGCAGAAAACCGGGGTGGCCGACCTTAAGGTGAAGTACAACCTGGTGACCTCTCAGACGCGCATTCCGCTGGTGCAGAACGGCACTGTCGACCTGGAGTGCGGTTCCACCGGGGTGACCGCCGAGCGGCAGAAACAGGTGGCGTTTTCCTACGGGTTTATTTACGTGAAAGGCCAGTTGCTGACGGCTAAAGACAGCGGCATCAAGGGCTTCGCCGACCTGGGGGGCAAGAACGTGGTGACCACCGCCGGCACCACCAACGAGCGTTTTCTCAAGCGTTACAACGCCGAGCACAAGAGCAATATGTTCGTCATCAGCGCCAAGGACCACGGCGAGGCATTCAAGATGCTCGAGACGGGCCGCGCGGCCGCGTTCTATATGGACGATGCATTGCTCTACGGCGAACGCGCCAAAGCCCGCGACCCGCATAACTGGGTGGTGGTGGGCGAGGAACAGTCGCGGGAGATCTACAGCTGCATGGTGCGCAAGGATGACCCGCAGTTTCTCGCGGTGGTCAACGAGACCCTCGGCGACCTGTACCGCTCGGGGGAGATCAACGGGATTTACCAGCGCTGGTTTGAACAGCCGATTCCGCCCAAGGGCTTGAACCTGGAATTCCCGATGACCAGTGAGTTGAAGGCGATCATTGCCAAGCCGATCAGCGATCCGGTGGACTGATCACCTCCCACCGTTAGAAGTCGCCCCAGAGTTGTTGGGCGACGGCCAACGCGACGACGGGCGCAGTCTCGGTGCGCAACACGCGGGGGCCGAGGCGGGCGGCGTGGAAGCCGGCGCCTTGGGCGGTGTCGACTTCGTTGTCGGTCAGCCCACCCTCCGGCCCGATCAGAAACGCCAGGCTCGCAGGCTTGGCATGGCTGACCATTGGCTCGGCCACCGGGTGCAGCACCAGCTTCAGATCCGCCTCGACCTGCTTCAACCAGTCTGCCAGCAGCAACGGCGGATGAATCACCGGCACCGTCGAACGCCCGCATTGCTCACACGCGCTGATCGCCACCTGGCGCCAGTGCAGCAGGCGTTTGTCGGCGCGTTCGTCCTTGAGGCGCACTTCGCAGCGGTCACTGAAGATCGGTGTGATGGCGTTGACGCCCAGCTCGGTGGCTTTCTGGATCGCCCAATCCATGCGCTCGCCCCGGGACAGGCCCTGGCCGAGGTGGATGTGCAGCGGCGATTCGGCCTGGCCGGCGAAGCTTTCCGTCAGTTGCACGGTGACGCGTTTTTTACCGACTTCCAGCAGACTGCCCAGGAACTCCTGGCCGGAACCGTCGAACAATTGCACGGCGTCACCTTCGCCCATGCGCAGTACGCGGCTGATGTAGTGCGCCTGGGCTTCGGGCAGTTCGTGATCGCCGAGGCTCAGCGGGGTGTCGGTGAAAAAGCGGGACAGTCTCATTTCTGTTCTCTGGAAAAAGGTGTAGGTGTGCCGGCAATCAACCCGGATCGCGGAAGCCGGGGTGGAAGTCCTTCGGCACCGCCACGCTGACTTTGCTGTTGGTGGCGATGTCGATGCCCTCGCTGGCAACTTCGGCGAGGAAGTCGATTTGCTCCGGCGTAATCACGTAGGGCGGCAGGAAATACACCACGCTGCCCAGCGGCCGCAACAGCGCGCCGCGTTCCAGGGCGTGTTCGAATACCTTCAGGCCACGGCGTTCCTGCCACGGGTAAGCGGTCTTGGTGGCCTTGTCCTGGACCATTTCGATGGCCAGCACCATGCCGGTCTGGCGTACTTCCGACACATGCGGATGGTCGACCAAGTGCGCCGTTGCCGTGGTCATGCGCTGGGCCAGGGCCTTGTTGTTTTCGATGACGTTGTCTTCTTCGAAAATATCCAGGGTTGCCAGGGCCGCCGCGCACGCCAGCGGGTTGCCGGTGTAGCTGTGGGAGTGCAGGAAGGCGCGCAGGGTCGGGTAGTCGTCGTAGAACGCGTCGTAGACGTCATCGGTGGTGACCACGGCGGCCAACGGCAGGTAGCCGCCAGTCAGGGCCTTGGACAAACACAGGAAGTCCGGACGGATGCCGGCCTGTTCACAGGCGAACATGGTCCCGGTGCGGCCGAAGCCCACGGCGATTTCATCGTGGATCAGGTGCACGCCATAGCGGTCGCAGGCCTCGCGCAGCAGCTTGAGGTACACCGGGTGGTACATGCGCATGCCGCCGGCGCCTTGGATCAGCGGCTCGACGATCACGGCGGCGACGGTGTCGTGGTGCTCGGCCAGGGTCTGCTCCATGGCCATGAACAGGTTGCGCGAGTGTTCTTCCCAGCTCATGCCCTCGGGGCGCAGGTAGCAGTCCGGGCTCGGCACCTTGAGGGTGTCCAGCAGCAGCGCCTTGTAGGTCTCGGTAAACAGCGGCACGTCGCCCACCGACATCGCGGCGATGGTTTCGCCGTGGTAGCTGTTGGTGAGGGTGACGAAGCGTTTTTTGTTTGGCAGGCCACGGTTGAGCCAATAGTGAAAGCTCATCTTCAGCGCGACTTCGATGCACGACGAACCGTTATCGGCGTAGAAGCAGCGGGTCAGGCCCTCGGGGGTCATCTTTACCAGGCGCTCGGACAACTCGATCACCGGCTGGTGGCTGAAACCGGCGAGGATCACGTGTTCCAGTTGGTCGACCTGGTCCTTGATGCGCTGGTTGATGCGCGGGTTGGCGTGGCCGAAGACGTTGACCCACCAGGAGCTGACGGCGTCGAGGTAGCGCTTGCCTTCGAAGTCTTCCAGCCAGACGCCTTCCCCGCGCTTGATCGGGATCAGCGGCAGTTGCTGGTGGTCTTTCATCTGGGTGCAGGGATGCCACAGCACCGCGAGGTCGCGTTGCATCCACTGGTTGTTCAAGCCCATCGGTGATCTCCTCGAAGCGGTCCTGCGAGCGGCGCAGGTGAAACAATCGCGCAAGCCTATGCAATGGTGGCCCGGGTCACAAGCCATTGTGGGGAATTCGGAGTAAACGTAGGACGGACTGTCACGTTTCTTAGGAATAGTCCTTAATCCTTGGTTAACTTACTGTGCATACGCTCTAGATCGTATTTCTCGATATTTCAAAGCAAAATTTTCCGCTTTAATTCGATAGGTAAATCGCTAGTCTTGGGCGCAGCTCTTACGGGATTAAGTACATGCAGCTACGTAACTCTCCGGCCCGTTATGGCTGGGTCAGTATGGTTTTGCACTGGGGCGTGGCCCTGGTGGTGTTCGGGCTGTTCGCCCTGGGCTTGTGGATGGTCGGTCTCGACTATTACAGCGCCTGGCGCAAAGAAGCGCCGGACCTGCACAAGAGCATTGGCATCACGCTGTTCGCCATCATGCTGGTACGAATCGTCTGGCGCCTGATCAGCCCGCCGCCTCCGCCGCTGGCCAGTTACAGCCGCTTGACCCGCATCGGTGCCGCGTTCGGCCACGCGTTCCTTTATCTCGGGCTGTTTGCCGTGATGATCGCCGGTTACCTGATTTCCACCGCAGACGGTGTCGGTATCCCGGTGTTTGGCCTGTTTGAAATTCCTGCCGTGGTTTCCGGTCTACCGGACCAGGCAGACACCGCTGGCGTGGTGCACCTGTACCTCGCTTGGGTGTTGGTAGTCTTCGCCGGCTTGCACGGCGTGGCTGCGTTGAAACACCACTTTATCGATCGTGATGCGACCCTCACGCGAATGCTGGGGCGCAAAGCCTGATGTTCAACCTCGACTCACAAGGAATAGAAAGCATGTTGAAGAAGACCCTCGCCGCTCTGGCAATCGGTACAGCGCTGCTGTCTGCAGGTCAGGTGATGGCCGCTGACTACAAAATCGACAAGGAAGGCCAACACGCCTTCATCGACTGGAAAATCAGCCACCTGGGCTACAGCTACATCCACGGTACCTTCAAGGACTGGGATGGTACGTTCAGCTGGGATGCCGCCAAGCCTGAAGCCAGCAAAATCGCAGTCGACGTGAAAACCGCCAGCCTGTGGTCCAACCACGCTGAACGTGACAAGCACATCGCCAGCAAGGATTTCCTGGACGTTGCCAAGTTCGCGGACGCCAAGTTCGTGTCCACCGCGGTTAAATCCACCGGCGAAAAAACTGCTGACGTGACGGGCGACCTGACCTTCCACGGCGTGACCAAGCCTGTGACCTTCAAGGCTACGTTCAACGGTGAAGGCAAGGATCCATGGGGCGGCGAACGTGCTGGCTTCAACGCCAAGACCACGCTGGACCTGAACGACTTCGGCATCAAAGGCCCAGGCCCGACTTCCCAGACTGTCGACCTGGACATCTCGCTGGAAGGCGTGAAAGCGAAGTAATGCTTCGCAGGTAGGAGCGAGCAAGCTCGCTCCTACAGGCAAAAAAAACCCGTATCTAGCGATACGGGTTTTTTTTATGCCTCGCGGTTGCGGGTCAGCAATGCCGGTTTTTCACCACGAGGACGGCCTGGCAGTTGATCCAACTGCTCAGGTGTCGGGAAGCGATCAGCCTTCGACTCCTTGTGGATGATCTTTGGCGCCGGACCACCGCGCGGGTTCTGCACGGCTGGCTCGGACAAACGCGGCTGGTCATCACGGGCCGGGCGGCGGTTGTTGCTGCGCGAATCTTCGCGACGTGCCTGGCCATCACGCGGTGCACCGTTACGCGGGCCGCTGCGCTTGGCCGGCGGGGTGCCGGTCGTGCCGCCGCTGCTGTTGCGTGGGCCGTTCTGACGACCGCCCTGAGGCTGGCCGCCACGTGGAGCGCCAGTCCCGGCAGCTGCGCCCGGCGCCGGAGCACCGGGACGACGGCCACGGCCCTGGGCTGGTTTGGCCTGGGGTACGTAGTCAACGCGGTTACCAAAGTTATCCACGTCGTCGTCGAGGAACTCGTCGGGGGCGCGGTCGGCTGTGGCACGTGGCGGCTGGCTCGGCTGGCGCTGTTCGCGGGCCGGGGTGCCTTCACGGGGCTTCTGCTCGCGGGCTGGGCGTTCGCCACGGCCGTTGGTGGGCGCTTTTTCCTTGCCGCCTTTGTCTTTGCCCTTGTCGCGACGACCACCGCCACCACCGCCGCCATTCGGGCCATCGCCCTTTGGACCGCGTGGGTTACGTGGGTTGCGCACGTCCGGACGCTCACGCACTTCAGGCTTCTCGGCCTCAACGGCGCTGGCATCGAAGCCCATCAGGTCACCATCGGCGATTTTCTGCTTGGTCATGCGTTCGATGCTTTTCAGCAGTTTCTCTTCATCCGGGGCAACCAGGGAAATGGCTTCACCCGAACGACCGGCACGGCCGGTACGGCCGATACGGTGCACGTAGTCTTCGTCGACGTTTGGCAGCTCGAAGTTGACCACGTGTGGCAACTGGTCGATGTCCAGGCCGCGTGCGGCGATATCGGTGGCGACCAGGATGCGCACTTCACCGGCCTTGAAGTCGGCCAGGGCTTTGGTGCGGGCGTTCTGGCTCTTGTTGCCGTGGATGGCGACGGCGGTGAGGCCGTGCTTGTCCAGGTACTCGGCCAGGCGGTTGGCGCCGTGCTTGGTGCGGGTGAACACCAGCACCTGTTCCCAGGCGCCGGCAGTGATCAGGTGCGCCAGCAATGAACGCTTGTGGCTGGCAGCCAGGCGGAAGACGCGTTGCTCGATACGCTCGACCGTGGTGTTCGGCGGCGTGACTTCGATGCGCTCCGGGTTGTGCAGCAGCTTGCCGGCCAGGGCAGTGATGTCTTGGGAGAACGTTGCCGAGAACAGCAGGTTCTGACGTTTGGCCGGCAGGCGGGCGAGGACCTTCTTCACGTCATGGACAAAGCCCATGTCGAGCATGCGGTCGGCTTCG
Source organism: Pseudomonas sp. BIGb0381 (assembly GCF_024809815.1). Classification (NCBI taxonomy): domain Bacteria; kingdom Pseudomonadati; phylum Pseudomonadota; class Gammaproteobacteria; order Pseudomonadales; family Pseudomonadaceae; genus Pseudomonas; species Pseudomonas sp. BIGb0381. Next base: position 196,178 of record NZ_JANUEN010000008.1, on the reverse strand, counting down.
TCCAGCACGAGGATTTCCACGTGGGACAAATCGACGCTGCCTTGGCCGCACAGGTCGAGCAAACGACCGGGGCACGCCACCAGCACGTCAACACCGCGGGACATGGCCTGAACCTGTGGGTTCATGCCGACGCCGCCGAAGATGCAGGCGCTGACGAACTTCAGGTCGCGGGCGTACAGCTTGAAGCTGTCGTGCACCTGGGCGGCGAGTTCGCGGGTAGGGGTCAGGACCAGTACGCGCGGTTGGCGCGGGCCGTGACGCTGGGATTTGTCCGGGTGACCGTTGGGGAACAACCGCTCCAGAATCGGGAGGGCGAAGCCGCCGGTTTTACCAGTACCTGTCTGAGCCGCAACCATCAGGTCGCGACCTTGCAACACGGCGGGAATAGCCCGCTGTTGCACCGGAGTAGGCTCGGTATAGCCCGCTGCCTCGATGGCGCGGACTAAAGCCTCGGAGAGACCGAGGGAAGCAAAGGACATGAGTAATCCTGTTTTAGTTAGGGCTTGGCCCAAAGGGATAATCTTGCCGGGCGTGAATGGCGCTTAGGGGAGCGCAATCCCGTCCGGTCCTGCTGCGTCTGGCGGGCACTCCACCGGCTCGCGCGGGCTGAAAGCTGCGCAGTAGCGGGGTTGGGTGCCTTTTTCAGGACCTCAGCGGCCGGGCGTGAGCCTGGCGGAAAGGCCGGAGTATAACAGAGCAATCACGGCGCGCTGCTTTCCTGCTGCTCAACGGTGCCTCCGGGCGCTGTTTTGGCTTGGATTCCACCATATTTGGCGCTCAAGGCGGCATAGGCCGGCTCCTGTTTGAAACGCTTGAGTTCGGCGGCAAAGCGTTGCACCAGCAGGTCCATCCCCGCGCCACGGCGAACGGCAAGGTATTGCTGCTGGCGGCTGACCACAACGGGAGCCTGGCTGACCTTGTCCTCCAGGCCCAGCGTCTTGATCACATGCTGGCCGACCCTGCGGTCGGTGATCGCCAGGTCGATGCGCCCCAGCAGCAATTTGCCGAAGTTGGCCTCATGGCTGGGGGCCGGCTCGCGGTTGAACGCGGCAGAGTCGCTGAAGGGGGCGCTGTACAGGTAGCCTGGGGACGTGCCGACAGTCAGGCCGCCAAGGTCGTCAAGGCTTTGGACCGGGTAAGGGCGCTCGTTGGCGTAGAACATCACGAACTCCACTTCCGACAACGGTTCGCTGGGGTACAGCAGCAGCGCGTCGCGGTCGTGACTGTGGAAAATATCCAGTGCGCCATCGGCATTGCCCTGGTCAAGCATGGCCAGACAGCGCTTCCAGGGCAGGAACTGCCATTGCACATCGACCCCCAGGCGCTGGAACACGATCACCGTGGTTTCGTAGTCCAGCCCGCGCATGGCGCCGTGTTCTTCATACACGTAAGGCGCCCAGGGCTCGGTGACAATGCGCAATTTCTCGCCATAAGCGGCCAGGCTCAAGCAAGTAAAAAGCGCAGCGGTCAACAGCTTCAGAATGACGGGCATGCCCCGAGGTTACGACGCCCGCGCGCTAAAGAGAAGCTCTGGCACAAGCATCTGCGGGCAGCGCTATTTTGTCGGTGAAGTCATCAGGTGTGCGTAGATGGCTGCACGTCGCTCGCCCAGAATCAGGCGCACCACAGGGTTGGCGAACCAATGTTCGAGCTGGTGCGCGTCGACCGGGCATTTTTGCCGCTCTTCCTGATTCTGCAGGGCCTTGTCCCACCAGACCGGGCCACAGGCCTGGTCGAATTCATTTTCGTGCTCGTAGCAGCCGTAGAGGATTTCGCGGATGAACTGCTGCTTGCGTTTGGGCAAGGCCAGGGTGATCAGCTTGTACATCAAGCGCTGCAGGCGCGGCGGACGAGGCAGGTGGGCAGACACATTGCGGGTGTCGGCCAGGGCCTTGGCGCAGATGGGGTCTGCGGCGTGCTTGGTGATCCACGCCTTTACCTTGGCGCGGAACAGCTGCTTGCGGCTCCAGTAATGGTGGATCAGGTCGGGACACTGGCGCACGTTGAGCGTGCGGTACACGGCCACTGACAGGCAGAATTCTTCCAGGGTGTAGGCGCCCCGGGCCATCGGGAACAGTTCGTCCATCAACTCGATCGAGCGATCAAGGATGTGCGCGTCTTGCCGGGCCAGGCCCATGACGCCGGAGTTGAGCAGCCACATGTCGTCGTCGGCCAGGCCTTTGTCTGCGAGGTGCTTGGCCATGGTTTCATACAGCACGCTTTCGCGGTTGTCGCCGTACTTGGCCTGGAAGGCATTGCACAGCACGGTACCGGGCGCGACGCGTTCGAACAGCGCCATGGGCGAGTCGTGGAAAAAAGTGTCGGTGTCGATCAACAGCGCGCGCTCCGCTGTTTCCAGCACCTGGCGCAACAGCACATGTTTGGTGCGGAAGTGGTAGCCGTGGGGCTCGCTCCAGCGTCTGCGCGTGGCGTCGTCCAGCGTGTGAACCTGTACCGGCAAGCCGCGATAGGGGGCCGGGTTGTCGCTGAACACCTGGATGTCCAATGGCATGTCCTGGGGGCCGCCCAGTTGGGCCAGGGCACTGGCGATGCTGAATACGGCTTCCTGATGATAGGTCTCGGCGCCGAATACCAAGTACACCAGTTGCGGGCGGAGAGTCGGGGACGCTGTATTCATGTACTGCAGGCTTCCTTTCCGGAGATATATAGACGAAAAAAAACCCCCGTAATAACGAGGGCCGGGTACAGCGATTAAACCAGCCTAGCGTGGCAGTTTAAGGTTGTTCCAGATCGCGAGGCTTGGTTCAGCCTGGTTCAGGGTATAGAAGTGCAGGCCTGGCGCGCCACCTTGCAACAATTTTTCACACATATTGCTGATCACCTGCTCGCCGAACGCCTGGATGCTCTTAACGTCATCGCCATAGGCTTCCAGTTGCTTGCGCACCCAGCGTGGGATCTCTGCACCGCAGGCGTCAGAGAAGCGCGCCAGCTTGCTGTAGTTGGTGATCGGCATGATGCCCGGCACGATCGGGATGTTCACACCCATGGCCTGTACACGCTCGACGAAGTAGAAATAGCTGTCGGCGTTGAAGAAGTACTGGGTGATCGCGCTGTCGGCGCCGGCGTTGGCCTTGCGTACGAAATTCTGCAGATCGTCTTCGAAATTGCGCGCCTGGGGGTGCATCTCCGGGTAAGCGGCCACTTCGATATGGAAGTGATCGCCGCTTTCTTCGCGAATGAAGCTCACCAGGTCATTGGCGTGGCGCAGCTCACCGCTGGCCATGCCCATGCCGGACGGCAAGTCGCCACGCAGGGCAACGATGCGCTTGATGCCGGCGGCCTTGTATTGGGTGAGTAGGCCGCGCAGATCGGCCTTGCTGTCGCCCACGCAGGACAAATGCGGAGCGGCGGGAATTTTGACTTCGCTTTCAAGTTGCAACACGGTGTTGATCGTACGATCACGCGTCGAACCGCCCGCGCCGTAGGTGCAGGAGAAGAAGTCGGGGTTGTAAGTGGCCAACTGCTTGGCAGTCGCCATCAGTTTTTCATGCCCAGCATCGGTCTTGGTGGGGAAGAACTCGAAGCTGTAGCGACGGTCTTGGGACATGGTCATACCCTTTGAAACTCAGAAGCCGACTGTGCAACCCATCTGCACTGTAGGCGCGAGCTTGCTCGCGAAGAACGTCAACGATAACGCGTAGAAACAGGATGTACGCGGTGTCCTTGAGTTTTTCGCGAGCAGGCTCGCTCCTACAGGTAGAGCAGGTTGGGCTGATTACTTAGTAGCGATAAGCGTGCGGCTTGAACGGACCTTCGACGGTCACGCCGATGTAGTCGGCCTGGGTCTTGGTCAGCTGAGTCACCACGCCGCCGAAGCCGCGGACCATTTCCAGGGCCACTTCTTCGTCGAGTTTCTTCGGTAGTACTTCCACGGTCAGGCGCTCGGCTTTCTGGGCTGGCGACAGGTCGGCGTATTTCTGGCCGAACAGGAAGATCTGGGCCAGTACCTGATTGGCGAACGAGCCGTCCATGATGCGGCTTGGGTGGCCTGTAGCGTTGCCCAGGTTAACCAGGCGGCCTTCAGCCAGCAGGATCAGGTAGTCGTCGTTCTGCGGGTCGAAAGCGCCAGCGCCGGTACGGTGAACCTTGTGTACCTGCGGCTTCACTTCTTCCCATGCCCAGTTCTTGCGCATGAAAGCGGTGTCGATCTCGTTGTCGAAGTGACCGATGTTACACACCACGGCACGCTTTTTCAGGGCCTTGAGCATATTGGCATCGCAGACGTTGACGTTACCGGTGGTGGTCACGATCAGGTCGATCTTGCCCAGCAGGGCCTTGTCGATGCTTGCTTCGGTGCCGTCATTGACGCCATCGATGAACGGCGAAACCACTTCGAAACCGTCCATGCAGGCTTGCATGGCGCAGATCGGGTCGACTTCGGAGACTTTAACGATCATGCCTTCCTGGCGCAGGGACTGGGACGAACCCTTGCCCACGTCGCCGTAGCCGATCACCAGGGCTTGCTTGCCCGACAGCAGGTGGTCGGTGCCGCGCTTGATGGCATCGTTCAGGCTGTGACGGCAGCCGTACTTGTTGTCGTTCTTGCTCTTGGTCACCGAGTCGTTGACGTTGATGGCCGGGATTTTCAGCTCGCCCTTGGCCAGCATGTCCAGCAGGCGGTGCACGCCGGTGGTGGTCTCTTCGGTCACGCCGTGGACGCGGTCGAGGATCTGCGGGTACTTCTTGTGCAGCAGCTCGGTCAGGTCGCCGCCGTCGTCGAGGATCATGTTGGCATCCCAAGGCGCGCCATCTTTCAGGATGGTTTGCTCCAGGCACCACTCGTACTCTTCTTCGGTCTCGCCTTTCCAGGCGAATACCGGGATACCGGCGGCGGCGATGGCGGCAGCGGCCTGGTCTTGGGTCGAGAAGATGTTGCAGGACGACCAACGCACTTCGGCGCCCAGGGCCACCAGGGTTTCGATCAGTACGGCAGTCTGGATGGTCATGTGGATGCAGCCGAGGATCTTAGCGCCCTTGAGCGGTTGCTCGGCGGCGTACTTGCGACGCAGGCCCATCAAGGCTGGCATTTCGGATTCGGCGATAAAGGTTTCGCGACGGCCCCAGGCGGCGAGGGACATGTCGGCGACTTTGTAGTCGTTGAAATCTGCAGGCGTAATTACAGCGCTCATGAAGAGCCTCCATTCGTAGTGTGCGAATGGGCGCCGTTGTGCGTTTAGTATCAGGCCAGGGCAACCAGGCCGGACAACGCCCCATCCGAGCCTGACAGGTTGAACCTGCTGCAGCGCCCCTCGGACAGGTGGCGGGAGAAACGGTATCAACTGAAGATGACCGTTTTGAAGCGGTGGCGATTATAGCCGTGTACGCGATACTTCCCAAGCCTTTCTGTCGGCGGCATGCAGATCGCGCATGGGGTTGATAGGCAATGGCGCATAGAGCTTGGGGGCAGGCTCTGCCATGATGTTGCCCATCATTTGGCAAGACGCTTTGGAGTGACCATGAACTTCCACACCCGCAAATGGGTAAAACCTGAAGACCTCAACCCCAACGGCACCCTGTTCGGCGGCAGCCTGCTGCGCTGGATCGACGAAGAAGCGGCCATCTACGCCATCGTCCAACTGGGCAACCAGCGCGTGGTGACCAAATACATTTCCGAAATCAACTTTGTCAGCGCCTCGCGCCAGGGCGACATCATCGAACTCGGGATCACTGCCACCGAATTTGGCCGCACCTCCATCACCCTCACCTGTGAAGTGCGCAACAAGATCACCCGTAAAAGCATCCTGACTGTAGAGAAGATGGTCTTCGTCAACCTCGGCGAAGACGGCTTGCCCGCGCCCCACGGCCGTACCGAGATCAAGTATGTAAAGGACCAGTTCCAGGAAGATGACATTCGCGAATAATTACATGCCACCGGTTTGATTTCTGTTGCCAGGTTGTTCCGGGTGGATCTTTTCCAGGCTCTCTCGTCACTCAGGATTACACCCCCGCAGAGAGAGTCAGTGCATGAAAGTGCTCAATCCGGTCACTCCTGTTCAGTCTCATTTGCATGGAAATGCCGGAGTCAGCGCCGATCACACGGCGAAGACGTTGTTGGTGGACAGTGGCGGCGAGCGCAATCTGACCCTCCTTCGCGATCCTCAAGGGCGGGTGGAGGTGGTGTTATCGCCGCCGCCCGTCACGCATTTGGTGCTCAGTGGTGGTGGGGCCAAGGGCGTCGCTTTCTCGGGAGGCGTGCAGGCACTTGAAGACGCAGGGACACTGAAAGGCATTCGGGTGATCTCCGGTTCCTCCGCCGGCGCGATTTCCGCAGCTTTGGTTGCCAGTGGCATGGGGGCGGCAGCATTCGATGGGCTGTCGGACAACATCAATCTGCCCAGTCTGCTGAACAGCAAAGACCCTGTGACGGCCTGGTTGCAGGAAGCCAGTTCGACGCTTGGCAAGCATGTGGGGCGCTTGCCGGGCCTGGCCGGCAACATTTCCCAGTTGCTGATGACCCTGCTGCCACGTCTGAAAACCGCTGCCGTTCCGCTGGAGGAAATGATCCGCGACGAGTCGCGCAAGGCGCTTCTTGGTCATATTGCCGACACTCCCAGAGAAACCCGTCCCGCCGAAGTCATGTGCATTGCTGACAAGCTCAGTGCAGGTGGCGCGCCCACGTTTGCCGACCTTGAGGTGTTAAGTCGCAATATTCCAGCGGTCAAGCAACTCAATATCACGGGTACTGGCATGTTTGGTGGGCGCCCACAGTTGGTAGTGTTCAACAGCAGTTTGACTCCGGACATGGATGTCGCCCGCGCCGCGCGTATTTCGGGTTCGTTGCCCGTACTGTTCAAAAGCCCTGTGGAACAAGGGCATGGCTTCCAGATGGCATCTGAAACCACGGCCTTTCAGGACGGTGGCCTGCTGCTCAATACACCAGCGTCAGGCGTGGTGGACCGTTTGTTTTCCGAGAGCCCCCTGAGCAAGTCTGAGTCGCTGATCATCAAGTTCGAGTCAGACCCCGTCGGGGCGCCAGCCCAACGTGGCGGTTTTTTCAGCAGCCTGGTCGACTGCATCACGGGAACACCCCACTCGGCCGCCGAGGCTTACCAGGATAAAAGGCTCGAAGCATTTGCCGACCAGACGCTGGCGTTGCCACTTAATACCGAAAAAGGCGATTTTCGCGGCCTGCTCAACGGTACGGTCAACTTCACCATGAAGGATGAGTACAAGCAGCACCTGCAGGAGAGGGCGCGTGAAGCGGTGGAGGGGCATCTGCAGCGTCGTGCCACGACGCGTGAGTCTCACTCGTTCGGTACGCTGGATGAAGCGGTGCTGGCGATGGATGATAAAACACTGGCCAGTGTGCAGCCGGCATTGCAGAAAGACACGGCCGCTACCAGTGTGCTGATGTTTCGAGAAGAAGCGAAGCAGGTGTTGCACGCCCTGGACCGTGCGATTGCTGCGGTCGAGAAGTCCCATGATGGCTTGCTGTTCACACCGAAGCTGTCGTCGGCAGTTCGTAATCTGGATGCACTTGCCCGCAGTCCCGAGAAGATCGAATGGTTGGGACGGCGCTTGAATGACCCTGACCAGCATAATTTCCAGGCGTTGCTGCAAGTGGCTGCCAAACGGGGGGCCGGCGATGCTTCACCCTCTTCCAGGGTCATGACCTGCGCTGTCGCTGAAATGAAGCGGCGCGATATCGCGGTGAGTGCCGAGAGCTTTACGCGGGAGGTCATCTACCCATCGTTGTTCCGACCAGGCCAGCCGGCGTCGAATGTTGAACTGTTACAGCGCGCAGCCCGAGACTTGGCCGAGGCCACTTCGCCACTCGCGTTCAACCGTGTGCTCGATGACCTCAGCGAAAAATACCAGGCGCGCAACAAACCCTGGAGCACGCCTTCCAGTTCCACCACTGTGGAGATGGCCAAGGCTTGGCGCATGCCGGTTTAGTTGTCTGGTCACTGAACAGCTACCGCGCCAGCATGTCGTAGCTACAGGCACCCCTCGGACTCTGGAACATCATGGCTACCCACGAAGACGGCAAGACCCCCAACCTGTCGCAGGAAGAGCAACAGGACGTGGACAAGAACCAGCCACCCCGCGCCGCGGTGCTCCACGAAATCATCCGTACCCAGGGCGACCAGGAGTTGGAGCGCAGCGTCGCCGCCTTGTGGTGGTCGGCCCTGGCCGCAGGCTTGACCATGGGCCTGTCGTTGATGGCCATGGGGCTGCTCAATTCACGCCTGCCGGACGGCGAAGCGTTCAAGGTGATCGCCAGCTTCGGCTACTGCGCAGGCTTCCTCGCGGTGATCCTGGCGCGTCAGCAACTGTTCACCGAAAACACCCTGACCGCCGTGTTGCCGGTGATGAGCAAGCCTACACTGGCCAATGCCGGGCGGCTGATAAGGCTCTGGAGTGTGGTACTGGTGGGCAACCTGTGCGGCACGCTGTTGGTGGCGTATGTGATGCTGCACCTGCCGATCTTCGACACCAAGACCGACATGGCCTTCCTGGACATCGGGCGCAAGATCATGGAAAACGACGCCGGCCAGATGTTCGCCAAGGGCATCGTCTCCGGCTGGATGATCGCCACCATGGTGTGGATGATCCCTTCGATGGAAAGCGCCAAGATGTGGATCATCATTCTGATCACCTACCTGATGGCCCTGGGGGATTTCACCCATATCGTGGTGGGTTCGGCGGAAGTGTCATACCTGGTGTTTGCCGGTGAGCTGCCGTGGAAAGACTTCTGGCTCGTGTTTGCCGGCCCCACACTGGCCGGCAACATCATCGGTGGCAGCTTCATCTTTGCGCTGATCAGCCATGCGCAGATTCGTAGCGAAACCAAGGCACCTTCTGCAACTCACTCCGGCGCACGGGGGCAGCTTTCTCAGAGCAAGAAAAAGGCCTGATATTGCCCCGCAAAGACTCAAACGCGTTCTTTGCGAGGCACCTGGATCAGGACTTTCAGGCTTTGAGCGACGTGCTGGCAGAATCGGCGGCAATTGTGCGGTCAGGTGCCTTCAGTTGACCCTCCCACCGGGCAATCACCAATGGCGCCAGCGCGTTGCCCAGCACATTCAACGCTGTGACCGGCATATCCATCAGGCGATACACGCCTGCAATGATCGCCACTCCTTCCACGGGCAGACCCGCCGCAGTCAAGGTCGCGGTAAGGATGATAAACATGAAACCCGGCACGCCCGCCGCGCCCTTTGACGTCAACACCATGATCAATACCAGCATCCCCTGATCCGCCAGACTCAGGTCGATGCCATATGCCTGGGCGATGAACAACGTGCCCAACGCAGCAAAAAGCGATGCGCCATCCAGGTTGAACGAGTAGCCCAGCGGGATAACCATGCTGGTAATAGGGCGCGGAGCACCGTAGCGCTCCATTTTTTCGATCAATTGAGGCATTACTGTTGCTGACGCGGCGCTGCTGTAGGCCAGCAACAATTCACTGCGTATCTCCCGCGCCAAGTGGAAAAAGCCGACCCCCGCCAATCGTGCAACTGCGCCCAATACGCACAATGCAAATAACAGCACTGCGACATAAGTTGTGCCGATCAGTTTGGCCAGCGGCAGCAAGGCACTGAGGCCAAAGCTGGCGACGGTAACTGCGATCAGCCCGAAAATGCCGATCGGCGAGTAATGCATGACCAGATGGGTGACTTTGAACATTGTGTCGGAGATGCCCTGCATCACACTGATCAGGGGGGCCTTGCGCTGCTCGGGCAGCATAGACAAGGCGCAGCCGAACAGGATGGCGAAAAACAGCACGGAGAGCAGCTTGCCCTGCGACATGGCCAAGACGATGTTATCCGGCACGATCGCCAATAGCGTTTGCCCCAGATTCTGCGTTTTGCCGTTGGCGGCCAGTTCTGTTACTGGCGTCTGCAACGTACTGCCAAATTCGGCACCTGAGCCGGGCTCGACGACGTTTCCAACGATCAGACCAAAGACGATTGCAATACTGGTGATCGTGAAGAAGTAAACGAAGGTCTTCACGCCAACGCGTCCCAAGGCGGCAGGATTTCCCATCCCGGCAATGCCGACGGTCATGCAAGCAAAGACCAAAGGTACGACGATCATCTTCATCAGCTTGATAAACAAGTCGCCTGCCGGTTGCAGCAGATTGTCAATGAACCACGTCTTGTGTTCGGGAAACTGGTTGAGAAGGATGCCGACGATTATCCCGGCGGCCAGACCGATCATGATGCGAGTCACAAGGCTGGTTGGTTTTTTGGTGGTCATGTAGGTGCCCCTTATTGTTGTAGATTTCAGGGATTTATTGAGCGAACAGCGCGGCGAAGTCCTTGAACCCTTTCACCTCGATGGGGTTGCCGCTGGGGTCAAGAAAAAACATCGTGCGTTGCTCGCCTGGCTCGCCAGCGAATCGGATCACTGGCGGAATCTCGAAACATGTACCCAGGTGGGTAAGGCGTTCGGCAAGCGTCAGCCATTCCTCAAGCGGTAACACCACGCCGAGATGCGGCATCAGGACACGATGCTCACCGACCAGCCCGGTACGTGTGGTGGGAAACGGCGTGCCCAAGTGCAGTGAAAGCTGGTTCCCGAAAAAATCGAAGTCGATCCAGGTCTCGCTGCTACGGCCTTCCGTGCAGCCCAAAACATCTCGATAAAAAATGCGCGCCTGATTTAGGTCATAAACATGATATGCAGCGTGGAAAGGTCTGTTCATGGGGGGCATCTCTGTGTGGGAGAACCCTCAAATTAAACAGGTCGTGTACCCGGGTAAAACGGGTTCGCCTTGGTCTGAGCGAAAGGAAAACTTATGGATGTTCGATTCCTGAGAAGTCTGGTCGCCGTCATTGAAACCGGCTCCATTGCTGCGGCCGCGCGACGTGAAAACCGTACTGCAGCGGCGATCAGCCAACGGGTCAAGACGCTTGAGCGAACACTGGGGTGCACGCTGCTTATGCGCACTGCGCATGCCGCATGGCCCTCAGACCAGTGCCTGCTGTTGCTGCCAAAAATTCATGCGGTCATTGAACAGGCGCGCGAGTTGCAGGAGGACCTGAGCCAAGATGGCTTATCGGGAGAGATCAAGATCGGTGCCATTTCGACGGCATTGACCGGGGTCTTGCCGGGGGCGATTGAGCGACTGGCGCTTTCGGCACCAGGGCTGAGACTGAAGATCACACCGGGTGACTCCAGAAGCCTCTATGAGAGATTGCTGGCCCAGGAGCTGGACGCGGCGATTCTTGTCAGGCCACCCTTTCAGCCACCCAAGGCTTTGGCGACGACCTTGTTGCGGGCTGAACCTCTGATACTGATTGCCCCCGCTGGGTTTGGCACGCAAACGTTAGAAGCATTGCTGCGCGAGCGGCCATTCATCCGCTATGACGCTCGTTCGTGGGGTGGGCAGATTGCCCAGCGTTTTCTCGATGAACAGTCCTTTGATCCGCAGGTGTTGTGTGAGCTGGATGCCTTGGAAACCATCGTCATACTGGTCGCCCAAGGCATGGGTGTATCACTGGTGCCGCAGTGGGCAGGGATGTCTCGCAATGGCCTGTGTGTCTTGCCGGTCGACGACGCGCCGCGCTATGCGCGGGATCTGGTCGTCATGCATAGCTCGACGCCGCGGCGCCCACTGGCGATGCGGCACTTGCTTGAACACCTGGGCAATCGCAGTGCGCCCTTAGGCAAACGTGTGATGTAGCGACGTAATTGCTCACAGCTTCACTGAGGCTCGGCTATGCGCTTTACGACTCGGCCAATGGTCAAGCCCTGCACCAGGATCGACGACAGCACCACGATGTAGGTGATGCTCAGCAGCAGATCGCGCTCCGGACCCAGTGGCAGGGCCAGCGCCAGTGCCACTGAAACCCCGCCGCGCAAACCGCCCCAGGTCAGGATACGGATGGTGCCGCGCGGCACCGTGCGCCAGCGGCGCAGCAACAGGATCGCCGGGGCCACGGTCAGTAGGCGAGACAGCAGGATCGCCACCGCCAGCAAACTGGCCGCGAACACGTGCAGCCAGTTGAACGGCAACAGCAGCAGCTCCATGCCGATCAGCGCAAAGAGCAGCGCGTTGAGCATGTCATCGAGCAGTTCCCAGAAGCCGTCCAGGTAGCGCCGGGTCATGTCGTTCATCGCCAGCTTGCGCCCCAGGTTGCCGATGATCAGCCCCGCCACCACCATCGCGATCGGTGCGGAGACGTGCAGTTCGGTGGCCATCGCCGAGCCGCCGATCACCAGGGCGAGGGTCAGCATCACTTCGATCTGGTGCTGTTCGATGCTCTTGATCATCAGGTACACCAAGTAGCCGATCAGCCCGCCGAAGACCACGCCGCCAATTGCCTCATGGGCGAACAGCATGGCCGTGGCGCCCACGGTCGGCGTCTCGCCCAACTGCGCGATACCCAGCAATACGGTAAACACCACCACCGCCGTGCCGTCGTTGAACAGGCTCTCGCCCACAATCGTGGTCTTCAGCGGTTTCGACGCATTGGCGGTTCGCAGCACGCCCAGCACCGCAATGGGGTCGGTGGGCGAGATCAGTGCGCCGAACAGCAGGCAGTAAAGGAAGCTCACGTGCCAGCCAAACAGGGCGAAGATGTAATAGGCCAGGCTGCCGATCACCACGGTGGCGATCAACACGCCGAAGGTTGCCAGCAGGCCGATGGGCCAGCGGTAGCTGCGCAGGTCGTTCAAGTTGACGTGCAAGGCGCCCGCGAACAGCAGGAATGACAGCATCCAGTTCATCAGCAGGTCGCCGAAGTCGATCTGGCCGATCAGTTGCTGGATGCGCTCCTCCAGGCCTGGGTAGCCGAGCAGGCTCAGGCCTTGCAGGATCAGGGAAAACAGCAGGGCCGTGACCATGACACCGATGGTGGGCGGCAAGCCGATAAAACGGAAGTTCACGTAGGTGAGCAGGGTGGTGAGGCAAATGAAGGCGGCGACAAGTTCAAGCATCCGGGGTCCTTGGGCGGTGGGTGGTGGAGTGTTAGTGGGGGGATGGACCGCAGTGGCGGCTTGAGGTTGCAAGGTCTTGGGCGAAAGTGCGGTAGAACCTTTCGGTGTCGCGCGGCTCATAGCGGTTAGGTGCGATATTGGGTTTTTAGTGCTAGAACTCTAATCGCTTTATAAAACTACAAAAGGAATGAGTGATGACGGCTGCTTTCTGGTGTGTGTTGATCGCGATTTTTCTGCCTTACCTGTGTACGGGGGTGGCCAAGTTCAGTGGCGGCAAGTTCGGGCCACGACAGAACCACGACCCGCGTGCTTTCCTGGATACACTCGACGGGTTTGCCAAGCGGGCCCACAGTGCGCAGCTCAACAGCTTTGAAGTGACGCCAGCGTTTGCGGCGGCGGTGATTATCGCCCATTTGGCCGGCACGGCCGAACTGGTGACCATCAATGTGCTGGCCGTGCTGTTTATCACCAGCCGCCTGCTGTACATCATTTGCTACCTGGCCGACTGGGCGATGTTGCGTTCGCTGGTGTGGGCGGTGGGCATGGCGTTGATTGCGAGTTTCTTCTTCGTCTCGATCTGACCCGATTTATGTAGGAGCGAGCTTGCTCGCGAAGAATGAACAGACGACGCGGGCTGCCAGAAAGCGCTGCGTTATCGTTGACGTTTTTCGCGAGCAAGCTCGCTCCTACGGGGTGTTTTCGGCGAGTGTCAGGTTCCGGTAGGTGCATCCGGCACCTGCGGCAATGCCGCGCCCTTGGGCCACAGCATCCAGATCTGCCCTTGCTGCTTCATGTTTCCCGCCAACTCTCCGGCAGCATCACCCGTGCCCCAGAACAAATCCGCGCGCACTTCACCGGTGATTGCACCGCCGGTGTCCTGCGCGGCGACGGGGCGTGCCAATGGCGAGCCGTCGGGCTTGGTAGTCGACAGCCACAACAGGCTGCCCAGCGGAATCACCTTGCGATCCACCGCCACGCTGTAACCGGCCGTCAACGGCACATTCAGCGAACCGCGTGGACCTTCATTACTGTCGGGGCGTGCGCTGAAAAACACGTAGCTGGGGTTGCTCGCCAGCAGTTCCGGGATGCGCTCCGGGTGCGCCTTGGCCCAAGCGCTGATGGCGCCCATGGTCACGTCTTCTTTCTTCAACTCGCCTTGCTCCACCAGCCAACGGCCGATAGGGCGATAGGGGTAGCCGTTCTGGTCGCCGTAACCGACGCGCAGCTGGCGCCCGTCCTTGAGTTGGATGCGGCCCGAGCCCTGGATCTGCAGAAATTGCAGGTCCATCGGGTTGGTCAGCCAGGCAATCGGCTTGGCGGTGGAGCCTTGGCCGTTGATCGCGCTGGCATCGTCATAGGGCTTGAGTACGCGGCCTTCGAGGCGGCCGCGCAGGCGCTTGCCCTTGAGTTCCGGGTAGATGCTTTCCAGATTGACGATGATCAGGTCATCCGGCACGCCATACACGGGCACATGAGCGGCGGCGGTCTTGGTCAGGCTACCGGGGTATACCGGTTCGTAGTAGCCGGTGATCAAGCCGTTGGGGGTGTTATCAGCCGAACGCAGGCCGAACACATCCAGGCGCTCTTTGAGAAACCCGCGCACCGCTACGGCATCGCCGGGCACGCTGGCTGCTGCGGCACAGGTCGCGCCCCATACCGGGTCTGCCTTGAGGCGTTGACAGGCGCTGCGCCAGGATTCAAAACCGGCCAGCAAGTCGGAGTCGGACACGCTCGGCAAAGCCTCCCAAGGGGCATTCACGTAGGTGGCCACGGCGTGGGGTTTAACAGTTTCATCTTTGCCGGCGTCTTTACCCGCGTCACAGCCTGCCAGCAGTGCAATTATCGGCAGAGCCCACGCCAGGCGGCGGCTCCAGTGTTTCAATGTGAAATTCATGCAAACAGTTCCTGAAGCGATTGCCTGCGCCGCAGCGCCTGTGGGCAATCCTTATTATTAATAGGGCTATTGGTCTTTACGGGCGGGGCGAGGATACTGGCCGCCGTTTCCCGTGACCCTGAGCCACCATGACTTTTAAAAAAATTACACTTGTGCTGTTGGCCTGCCTGACGCTGTCCGCCTGCGGCGGTGTCGACCCGAATTCGCCCCTGGGCCAGCGTAAGGCGATCTTCAAGCAGATGCTCAAGACCGGCGAAGACCTGGGCGGCATGCTGCGTGGGCGCATCCCCTTCGATGGCGCGAAATTCGCCGAAGGCGCGGTCAAGCTCGATGCGCTGTCCCATGAACCGTGGAAACACTTTCCGAGCGTACGCGAAGAGGATCACACCAGTGCCAAGGACGACGTGTGGCAAAAGCAGGCGCAGTTTCAGCAACTGGCTCGCGACCTGGAAGCGGCCACCGGTGAGTTGGTGATCGCCAGCCAGGTGCAGCCCTACAAGGCCAGCAACCTTACGCCTGCCGTACAGAAAGTCGAAGATGCCTGCAGTGCCTGCCATAAACAATTTCGGGATCACTGACCGGTTTTACTGGTCGAGTTCTTCCACGGCGTCCTGCAGTTCCTTGCGTGACTCGGCGAGTTTGTCCTTACGCTTGTTGATCTTGTCCGCGTCGCCTTTTTTCATCGCCTTGTCGAGGTCGGCCTGACGGCGGCTGACCTCGTGCTTGGCGTCGAGTACCTTGTTTTCGCGCTCCTTCCTCAAGGAGGCATCCGTGCAGTTGGCGGTGACTTCGCTCAGGGCTTTTTCCAGGCCGGCTTGCTGGTCGCTGTTGCCGTGGGCCTTGGCCTGTTCGATCTGGGTGCTGATGGCCTGGCGTTTGGCGGCACAGCCGGTGAGTGGGGTGGCTTCTTCGGCGGCCAGCAGTGGCGTGGCCATGAAGCTTGCGACGGTCAACAGGGCGAAAGGGGCGAGGAATTTCATGTGGAGCTCCAGGTGCGCAAATAGCAGGGTGAATTCTGCTGTGATTCAAAGGTGGCTGGGTTGGGTTCAAAAACCGTCTATTCCGG
Organism: Pseudomonas sp. BIGb0381; assembly: GCF_024809815.1. Lineage (NCBI taxonomy): Bacteria > Pseudomonadati > Pseudomonadota > Gammaproteobacteria > Pseudomonadales > Pseudomonadaceae > Pseudomonas > Pseudomonas sp. BIGb0381. The sequence continues at coordinate 180,309 of NZ_JANUEN010000008.1, read as the reverse complement.
CCACGCGTAATGTTTCAGCCAGGGTCTGTACGTGTGGGTCGCGAAAAAAAGCGCTCAGTTGCGCCGCGCGGCCCGGGCCGATGCCATCGATGGCCAGCCAGGCCTGGGTGTCTCTGGCGACCAGCGTCTGCCAGTCGCCTTCCAGGTTGTTACGTGCCGCAGGTGGTACACCCAAGGCCTTGAGCCATTGTGCAAAGGGGCGTTGCCGAGCGCTGTGAAGGCTGTGGAGCAGCCGCGTGCGGCTGCGCTCACCGAAGCCATCAATGTTAGCAAGCTCTGCCGCATCCAGGGTTAACCAATCGAGAAAGCCTGCGATTAGACCGGCCTGGATCAATATGTTCCACGTCTCGCGGCCTATGTGCGGCAATGCCAGGCCCTGGTTGCCGCTCAGCCAGGTAAGGCGTGCGAGCAGCTGTTCTTCGCAGCCGGGGTCCAGCTGCCAGCAACTCAACGCGTGAAAGTCCCGAGGATCGGGCACTGGCAGCTCGACCCTGGTGGTATTGCGCAGGATCACTTGGTCCAGCCGAGGGATCACTTGGCCCGCCAGGCTCACGGACACTTGGTCGCCCGGGCGAATATCCAAGGTCTGCCAGCGCTTCAAGGAGCCAGCGTTGACCCGGCTGATCCGGCGGTCGTCCAGGCGCACAGGCTCCAGTTCCAGAATGGGGGTGATGCGTCCGGTGCGGCCGATCTTGAACTGCACCTGGCGCACCAGAGCCAGGGCTTTGGAGGCGGGGTACTTCCAGGCGACCGCCCAATAAGGCGCGCTGACCTGCCAGCGCTCGGCAGGTGCGCGTAATGCCTGGTGCAGCACCACCCCGTCGCTGGCGAAGGGCAGTGGGTGGTTGTACCAATAAGTGCGCCAGTGCCCGGCTTCGGCGATGTTCTGGACTGGCTGGCTATAGCGCTGGCTGTCGGTGAACCCCCAGCGTGCCAGGGTGGCCAGGCGTTCGGCAAAGGCAGCGGGGCCGTTCGGCCAGGCCCAGACAAACAGGCCGATGCCGGCGGCGTCGGTGTCGCTCAACTGCCGGCGGTTCATCATTCCAGCCACCTTGCTGCGCGTGTTGAGCCCGCCACGAGCTGATTGCACATGCTCGTCAAGGCGCCAGTAGAGCTCGCCTTGCAGCACCAGATCGATGGGTTCCGGCAGTTGCTGGACAATGGCGGGGATCTTGCGCGCGGAGGCTGACCAGTCCTGGCCGAGTGCGCCATCGCCTCGGCTGATCAACTGCTTCAATTGGCCCTGGCGATACACCAGGGTCACCGCCACGCCGTCGACCTTGGGTTGAATCCACACGTCTTGTCGTGTGTTCAGCCAGGCGCCGACGGCTTGTTCATCCAGCAGTTTTTTCAGGCCTGTATGGGCGACCGGATGCGGCAAGGTGCCCCGGGCGCTGGCCAGTGGGTTGTCAGGTTGGGTGGTGGCTTGTGAGAAACACTGGCGCCAGTGGGCCAGACGCTGGCGGGCCTGGTCGTAGAGTTCATCGCTGACGGCGGATTGGCCGAGGCGGTGGTAACTGTCGTCCCACAGGCGGATTTGTTCGGCCAGGGTGTCGACCTGGGTCCGGGCCTCATCGGGGCAGTTTTCAGCCCAGGCCGAAAAGGGTAGAGCGCTGAGTAGAAGAGCAATCAATAAACGCATCATGAGCATCCTTGCTCGAAAGGGGCGCCCAGCCTAAATGATCCCTTCACCCACAAAAAAGCCCCGACGATGCGGGGCTTTTTACCGGGTGTTTCGGCTTACTTGAACAGACCGCCCAGTGCTTTCACGGCATCAGGCTTATCAGCCTTGGCTTCCTGGGTTTGCTGCTTGGCGTCGGCTTTGGCTTGGGCTTCAGAGAGTTTGTCACAACCTTTGTTGATCTGGTCTTGCGCCGCTTTGAAGGCCTTCACTTTCAAGCTGTCGTTGCTGGCTTCGGCCGCATCGATCTTGGTTTGCAGGTCTGCGGATTGCTTTTGGCAGTCGCCAGCGTTGCTGACACCCAACTGGGAGCCCAGGGCGCCACTCAGTGCGCTCAGGTCGGCGGCGTGGGCCGACAGGGCGAACAGGCTGATCAGAAGGGCGGCAGGGGCGAGCGGGGAGATGCGCATGAAAAACCTCAATGTTCGATTGCCTGCGCACTTATGAATCCCGGGCTGGCGCAGGGCAATATCCAAATAAGGTAGAGGCCCGAGAGGGCGCGGATTCTAGAGGGCCATTATTTCGCCTGCAAGCATTGGATCCAAAAAATGTGAAGAGAGTCCCGCAATAAAAAAGCCCCGCCGGGCAAACCCGGCGAGGCTTTATGTACCGTGAGCGGTTACAGGCCGGCGGCAGTGCGCAGGTCGTTGGCGCGGTCGGTTTTTTCCCAGGTGAAGGTGGTGAAGGTGTCGTCACCGACGGTCTTCTGCGCAGGGGTACGACCGAAGTGGCCGTAGGCTGCGGTTTCCTGGTACATCGGGTGCAGCAGGTCGAGCATGGTGGTGATCGCGTAAGGGCGCAGGTCGAAGATCTCGCGCACCAGCTTGACGATCTTGTCATCGCTGATCTTGCCGGTGCCGAAGGTATTCAGCGAGATCGACGTAGGCTGGGCCACGCCGATGGCGTAGGACACCTGAATCTCGCAACGCTCGGCGAGGCCGGCAGCTACGATGTTCTTGGCCACGTAGCGACCGGCATAAGCGGCCGAACGGTCAACCTTGGATGGGTCTTTACCGGAGAACGCGCCACCGCCGTGACGGGCCATGCCGCCGTAGCTGTCGACGATGATCTTGCGACCGGTCAGGCCGCAGTCACCTACCGGGCCGCCAATGATGAACTGGCCGGTGGGATTGATGTGGAACTGGGTGTCCTTGCTCAGCAGTTCGGCCGGCAGCACGTGCTTGACGATCAGCTCCATCACGCCTTCGCGCAGGTCAGCGTAGGAAACGTCCGGGTTGTGCTGGGTCGACAGTACAACGGCGTCGATACCGACCACTTTTCCGCCTTCGTAGCGGCAGGTCACCTGGGACTTGGCATCCGGGCGCAGCCAAGGCAGCAGGCCGGATTTACGCGCTTCGGCCTGACGCTGCACCAGCTGGTGCGAGAAGGTGATCGGTGCCGGCATCAGCACCTCGGTTTCGTTGCTGGCGTAGCCGAACATCAGGCCTTGGTCGCCGGCGCCCTGGTCTTCCGGCTTGGCACGGTCGACGCCCTGGTTGATGTCGGGCGACTGCTTGCCAATGATGTTCATCACGCCGCAGGTCGCACCGTCGAAACCGACGTCGGAGCTGTTGTAGCCGATGTCGGTGATCACGTCACGAACGATCTGCTCCAGGTCAACCCAGGCGGTAGTGGTCACTTCGCCAGCGATGATCGCTACACCGGTTTTCACCAGGGTCTCGCACGCCACACGGGCGAACTTGTCTTCAGCGATGATGGCGTCCAGCACCGCATCAGAAATCTGGTCGGCGATTTTGTCCGGATGCCCTTCAGACACGGACTCGGAGGTGAAAAGGGAGTATTCGCTCATCTCGATGTTTTCCTGATATTTACCGATGGTGAGTGTCGCCAGTCGGTCGCTGAAAGTGGCGGACCTGGATCTGGAAACCATTACGTAAACCTACATAGAGGCTTTCCCCGGGAACGAGTCCCGCAGCGGTGGCCCAACGGGCCAGATCGTCCTGTTCAAAACCCAACCAGAGATCACCGCAGGCCTCCCTGGCCCAATTCTGGTTGTGGCTGCATAAATCCGTAACCAACAGGCTACCGCCGGGTTGCAGCAACCCGGCCATTTGCTTTAAAGCGTCGGCGGGGGCTGCGAAATGGTGCAAGACCATGTTCAGCACCACGCAATCGGCCTTGATCGTTGTGCTGCTCAGAGCGTCCGCCAACTGCAGGCTGACATTGCCCAACGCCTCGCGCTCACAGAGCTGGCGCGCCAGTTCGAGCATCGCCGGGCTGTTGTCCAGTGCGGTGACTTGCTGAAAGCGGCGCGCCAGTTCCGGCAGGAAACCGCCATCCCCAGGCCCCACTTCCAGTGCCGTGGCCCCTTCACTGAAGCTCAGCTTGTCCAGCAGCGCCAGTACGCTGTCGCGGTACTGGGCCAGGCCTGCGATCAGGTCTTGTTGGGCGCGAAATTTCTCGGCAACCCGTGCGAAAAAGTCCTGGCTCGCGGCGGCACGTTGCCCGTGGACCTGGCCGATGCGTGACTGCACGTCATTTGGCAGGCTCAGGCTGTCCACTTCCTCAAGCAAGGCAGCGTGCAGCTTGCCGCCGAGCAGGTCGGTGTGGGGCAGGGCGCGGCGGTAGAAAATCGCATTGCCTTCGCGGCGGGTGGCGACCAGGTCGGCCTGGGACAGCACCTTCAGATGGTGGCTCATGCCGGACTGGCCGATGGCGAAGATCTGTGCCAGTTCCAGCACGCCGAATGAATCGTTGGTCAGTGCGCGCAGTACGTTCAGACGCAATGGGTCGCCAGCGGCCTTGCACAAGGCTGCCAGGTCTTCGCCGTCGTCAGGACGCAGGGTGGGCACGGGTAGGTTCATAAGACCAGCAGTCTAGTGACGGGTGGGTATCCTCGCAAGGCCAATATCAAAAAGTTTTGATATTGGTCGATAAGTGGCGGTTATAAGCAGCCGCTATAACCTTTAGACGAAGCGGTTAAAGGTTTCTGCAAGCGATTGCCGCCCAAAGCACAGGAAAAACACCCGCAAGTGACTATCTGTCATTGCCCGCAGGCGGTGGCTGAGGGAAAATGCCGGTCCTTTTTTCCGTTTCTTTTAATCATTCACTCTTCAAAATCCTCAGGAGAACAGCGATGCCCAGCCGTCGTGAGCGTGCCAACGCCATTCGTGCCCTCAGCATGGATGCCGTGCAAAAAGCCAACAGCGGCCATCCCGGTGCCCCGATGGGCATGGCGGATATCGCCGAGGTACTTTGGCGTGATTACCTGAAGCACAACCCGAGCAACCCGTCGTTCGCCGACCGTGACCGCTTCGTGCTGTCCAACGGCCACGGCTCGATGCTGATCTACTCGCTGCTGCACCTGACCGGCTACGACGTCACCATCGATGACCTCAAGAGCTTCCGCCAGCTGCACAGCCGCACTCCGGGTCACCCTGAATTCGGCTACACCCCAGGCGTGGAGACCACCACCGGCCCCCTGGGCCAAGGCCTGGCCAACGCCGTAGGTTTCGCGCTGGCAGAAAAAGTCCTGGGCGCGCAATTCAACCGCCCTGGCCACGACATCGTCGATCACCACACCTACGTGTTCCTGGGTGATGGCTGCATGATGGAAGGCATTTCCCACGAAGTTGCTTCCCTGGCCGGCACCCTGGGCCTGGGCAAGCTGATCGCCTTCTACGATGACAACGGTATCTCCATCGACGGCGAAGTCGAAGGCTGGTTCACCGACGACACCCCTAAGCGTTTCGAAGCCTACAACTGGCAGGTAATCCGCAATGTCGACGGCCACGATCCGGAAGAAATCAAGACCGCCATCGACACCGCCCGCAAGAGCGCGCAGCCGACCCTGATCTGCTGCAAGACCACCATCGGCTTCGGCTCGCCGAACAAGCAAGGTAAAGAAGACTGCCACGGCGCCCCACTGGGTGACGCGGAAATCGCCCTGACCCGCGAAGCGCTGAAGTGGAACCACGGCCCGTTCGAAATCCCGGCCGACATCTACGCCGAATGGGATGCCAAGGAAAAAGGCCTGGCCACCGAAGCCGAGTGGGACCAGCGCTTCGCTGCCTACTCCGCTGAGTTCCCTGAATTGGCCAATGAGCTGGTGCGCCGCCTGGCCGGTGATCTGCCTGCCGACTTCTCGGAAAAAGCCTCGGCCTACATCGCCGAAGTCGCGGCCAAGGGCGAGACCATCGCCAGCCGTAAAGCCAGCCAGAACACCCTGAACGCCTTTGGCCCGCTGCTGCCTGAGTTCCTCGGCGGTTCGGCTGACCTGGCCGGTTCCAACCTGACCCTGTGGAAGGGCTGCAAAGGTGTCTCGGCCGAAGACGCCAGCGGCAACTACATGTACTACGGCGTGCGCGAATTCGGCATGAGCGCCATCATGAACGGCGTGTCCCTGCACGGCGGCCTGGTGCCTTACGGCGCGACGTTCCTGATGTTCATGGAGTACGCACGTAATGCCGTGCGTATGGCCGCGCTGATGAAGAAGCGTGTGATCCATGTGTACACCCACGACTCCATCGGCCTCGGCGAAGACGGCCCGACGCACCAGCCGGTCGAGCAACTGACCAGCCTGCGTACCACGCCGAACCTGGATTGCTGGCGCCCAGCCGACGCGGTGGAATCCGCGGTGGCCTGGAAGCATGCGATCGAGCGCAAGGACGGTCCTTCGGCGCTGATCTTCTCCCGTCAGAACCTGCAACACCAGGTGCGTACCGACGCGCAGATCGCCGACATCAGCCGTGGCGGCTACGTGCTCAAGGACTGCATCGGCGAGCCGGAGCTGATCCTGATCTCCACCGGTTCCGAAGTGGGCCTGACCGTTCAGGCGTACGACAAGCTGACTGCCCAAGGCCGTAACGTGCGCGTTGTGTCCATGCCGTGCACCAGCGTGTTCGAAGCCCAGGACGCCGGCTACAAGCAATCGGTGCTGCCGTTGCAGGTCAGCGCGCGTATCGCCATCGAAGCGGCTCACGCCGACTACTGGTACAAGTACGTGGGCCTGGAAGGCCGCGTGATCGGCATGACCACCTACGGTGAGTCGGCGCCGGCGCCAGCGTTGTTCGAAGAGTTCGGTTTCACCCTGGAAAACATCCTGGGTCAGGCTGAAGAGCTGCTGGAAGACTAAGTCAGTCTGCGTTGTCTGTACTGGCGCTATCGCGGGCAAGCCCGCTCCCACATTTGGATCTCGGTCTACTGTGGGAGCGGGCTTGCCCGCGATGGCGATACTGCATTCAACACCGAACTAACCTTGATCGAGAACCCCATGCCCCAACCGCGTCCCTACAAAGTTGCACTCAACGGCTACGGCCGCATTGGTCGTTGCGTCTTGCGTGCTCTGTTCGAGCGAGGGGCGGCAGCCGGGTTTGAAATTGTCGCGATCAACGATCTGGCTGACATGGCCAGCATCGAATACCTGACACGCTTTGACTCCACCCACGGCCGTTTCCCCGGCGAAGTGCGGGTCGAAGGCGATTGTCTGCATATCAACGGCGACTGCGTGAAAGTATTGCGCAGTGCCACCCCCGAGGGCATCGACTGGGCGGCGCTCGGCGTCGACCTGGTGTTGGAATGCTCCGGTGCCTACAACACCCGTGCCGATGGCCAGCGTTTCCTCGATGCCGGCGCTCCGCGTGTGCTGTTTTCCCAGCCGATGGCCAGCGAGGCGGATGTCGACGCCACCATCGTCTTCGGCATCAACCAGGATTGCCTGACCGGCAATGAGCTGCTGGTGTCCAACGCCTCCTGCACCACCAATTGCAGCGTGCCGCTGTTGCGCCTGCTGGATCAGGCGATTGGCCTGGACTACGTGTCGATCACCACCATCCACTCGGCAATGAATGACCAACCGGTGATCGACGCCTATCACCATGAAGACCTGCGCCGCACACGCTCGGCGTTCCAGTCGGTGATTCCGGTGTCCACAGGCCTTGCCCGCGGCATTGAACGCCTGCTGCCGGAACTTGCCGGGCGAATCCAGGCCAAAGCCGTACGGGTGCCGACGGTGAACGTGTCCTGCCTGGACATCACCATGCAAACCGTCAGTGACACCGATGCCGTGGAGGTCAACCGGATCCTGCGCGACGCCGCCACCAGCGGCCCGCTCAAAGGCTTGCTGGCCTACACCGAGTTGCCCCACGCCAGTTGTGATTTCAACCATGACCCGCATTCGGCAATTGTCGATGCCAGCCAGACCCGCGTTTCCGGCCCGAGGCTGGTGAACATCCTGGCCTGGTTCGACAACGAATGGGGCTTTGCCAACCGAATGCTCGACGTTGCGGAACATTATCTGCATATCGCCTCTAAACAACCTCAACAGTAATTCAGGAACTGCCACCCATGACCGTGTTGAAGATGACCGACCTCGATCTGCAAGGTAAGCGCGTACTGATCCGCGAAGACCTCAACGTCCCCGTCAAGGACGGTGTTGTCACCAGCGATGCGCGAATCCTGGCCTCGCTGCCGACCATCAAGCTGGCCCTGGAAAAAGGCGCGGCCGTGATGGTCTGCTCCCACCTGGGTCGCCCGACCGAAGGTGAGTTCTCCGCCGAAAACAGCCTCAAGCCGGTAGCCGACTACCTGAGCAAGGCCCTGGGCCGTGACGTGCCGTTGGTGGCTGACTACCTGGACGGCGTTGACGTTAAGCCTGGCGACATCGTGCTGTTTGAAAACGTGCGCTTCAACAAAGGCGAGAAAAAGAACAGCGACGAACTGGCCCAGCAATACGCCGCCCTGTGCGACGTGTTTGTGATGGACGCTTTCGGCACTGCCCACCGCGCCGAGGGTTCGACCCACGGCGTGGCCAAGTTCGCCAAGGTGGCGGCTGCCGGCCCATTGCTGGCGGCTGAACTGGATGCACTGGGCAAAGCCCTGGGCGCTCCGGCCCAACCGATGGCTGCCATCGTTGCCGGCTCCAAGGTGTCCACCAAGTTGGACGTGCTCAACAGCCTGAGCCAGATCTGCAACCAGTTGATCGTCGGCGGCGGCATTGCAAACACCTTCCTGGCTGCAGCAGGCCACCCGGTGGGCAAGTCCCTGTACGAGCCGGACCTGCTCGATACCGCCCGCGCCATTGCCGCCAAGGTCAGCGTGCCGCTGCCGGTGGACGTGGTGGTGGCCAAGGAATTCGCTGAAACAGCCGAGGCCACCGTCAAGCTCATCGCCGACGTGGCCGCCGACGACATGATCCTCGACATCGGCCCGCAAACCGCAGCCAACTTCGCGGAACTGCTGAAAGCCTCCCAGACCATCCTGTGGAATGGTCCGGTCGGCGTGTTCGAGTTCGACCAGTTCGGCAACGGCACCAAAGTGTTGGCGAAGGCCATCGCAGAAAGCTCGGCATTCTCCATCGCCGGTGGCGGCGACACCCTGGCGGCCATCGATAAATATGGCGTCGCTGACCAGATCTCCTACATTTCCACCGGTGGCGGCGCATTCCTCGAATTCGTCGAAGGCAAAGTCCTGCCGGCCGTTGAAGTGCTGGAAACCCGAGCCAAAGGCTAAGGCTCGTGATCCGGAAAAGGAGCATTCCCATGATCAAGTCGTTGGCAATGGTGATCGCAGCGGGCCTGTTGGCCGGCTGCGGCAGCACGCCAAGCGCAGCCCCGCCGGCAGGGAAACCTGCCTCGGAGCAGAAAAAAGCCTGCTACCAGGCTGACTGGCAAGCCGAAACCATGCCGGTGATTAACAAGCGTATCGGCAACGAACGGCTGGAGAGATATGACTCTGCGCCCAACGGTCAGGAACAGGGTTGCCCTTGACGGGTCAGATCAACTAACCGACGGCATCGGCGGCCTTTGGCCCCGCTGCGAGGATTGGCTATGAAAGGCGTTTTCGCCCTGGCAGCCCTGGCCCTATTGGCCGGTTGCAGCAGCATGAACATGTTCAACAAGGCAGAGCCGGAAGGTAAGTGGACCACCTGGACCTGCGACAGCAAGGCCGAGGTCAACTGGCGCTTCGCCAACCAGGCCCGCAGTGAGGTGGATGTACGCCTCGGCGGTTCCGACCAGGTTTATCGTCTCAAACAGGATGTGGCGGCTTCGGGCGTGCTGTACAGCAACGACCAGTTGGCGTTTCACACAAAAGGTGAGGAAGGCCTGGTTTACTGGGTTGCCACCGACGATTTGATCGGGCGCGGCTGCAAGGCCCAGTAAATAGAACGCGGCCTCACCATCGATGAGACCAAAATGTGTGGGAGGGGGCTTGCCCCCGATAGCGGTGGATCAGCCAACAGAGTCATCACTGACAGGCTGTCATCGGGGGCAAGCCCCCCTCCCACATCAGCAATAACGATTCAGCACGCCAGGCATGCAAAGCCTGACCTGCAATAACTTGAATAGCAGCCGCCGCTACGGCAGGCTTGCACGATTAACGACCCTCGACCGGGAGAGACAACACAATGGCACTTATCAGCATGCGTCAAATGCTGGACCACGCAGCCGAGTTCGGCTACGGCGTCCCAGCCTTTAACGTCAACAACCTTGAGCAGATGCGCGCCATCATGGAAGCCGCTGACAAGACCGACTCCCCAGTGATCGTCCAGGCTTCGGCCGGTGCGCGCAAATACGCCGGTGCTCCTTTCCTGCGTCACCTGATCCTCGCTGCGATCGAAGAATTCCCACATATCCCGGTGTGCATGCACCAGGACCACGGCACCAGCCCTGACGTGTGCCAGCGCTCCATTCAACTGGGTTTCAGCTCGGTAATGATGGACGGCTCCCTCGGTGAAGACGGCAAGACCCCGACCGACTACGAGTACAACGTGCGCGTAACCCAACAAACCGTGGCCATGGCCCATGCCTGCGGCGTTTCGGTTGAAGGCGAACTGGGTTGCCTGGGTTCCCTGGAAACCGGCATGGCCGGTGAAGAAGACGGCATCGGCGCCGAAGGCGTGCTGGATCACAGTCAGATGCTGACCGACCCGGAAGAAGCTGCCGACTTCGTCAAGAAGACCCAAGTGGACGCCCTGGCAATCGCCATCGGCACCAGCCACGGCGCCTACAAGTTCACCAAGCCACCGACCGGCGACGTACTGGCCATCGACCGCATCAAGGAAATCCACAAGCGCATCCCTAACACCCACCTGGTGATGCACGGCTCTTCCTCGGTACCGCAAGAGTGGCTGGCGATCATCAACCAGTACGGCGGCGACATCAAAGAAACCTACGGCGTACCGGTTGAAGAAATCGTCGAAGGCATCAAGTACGGCGTGCGCAAGGTCAACATCGACACCGACCTGCGCCTGGCGTCCACCGGCGCGATGCGTCGCCTGATGGCCACCAACCCGAGCGAGTTCGACCCACGTAAATTCTTCGGCGCTACCGTGACCGCGATGCGTGATGTGTGTATCGCTCGCTACGAAGCCTTCGGCACTGCCGGTAATGCGTCGAAGATCAAGCCGGTTTCGTTGGAAGCGATGTACCAGCGTTACCTGAAAGGTGAGTTGAACGCTAAGGTGAACTAAGCCTCAGGCGTTACAAAAGAAGCCCGCAGCGATGCGGGCTTTTTTGTCGCTGGAATTTGATCAGCTTGCAGGCGTGTAGGACCAGCACCGAGTCCTAAGGTGTTGGAGGGCGTTTACCAAGGAATGGTCCTAGTGCTGATCAGACAATCCCTGCTCGAAATGAGGCCAGTCCCTTCACTCGTGATCAATATCCAACTTCGCAAACGTCACCTTTGCGCCTTCCTTGCTGTCCCCGCTGTTGTCCTGCACATAAGCGCCCGCCTTGAAGTACAGCGGCTTGGCCGCCCACGCTGCACCGATGCGTTCGTTCCACTCACTGTCGGCGGCGTACACGCTGAGCAGCCCGGCTTTGTTGAGGTTGATCACGTAGGTAAAGCTTTTCTCCAGCGGCACATTGGACGCGACGATGATCACGCGGCTTTCATTTTCATCCGGGCGCATGCGCACCTTGGCGACGATGTTGCCGGTCTGGGTCTTTTCCTTGAACTGGTATTCGAGTTTGATCAGCGGTTTCTGGCTGTCGTAGGCGTGGATCTGGCCGATGACGATCTTGCCGCTGGAGGGCACCTGGTTGACCGCGAGGGTGGCGCGCAGGAAGTTATCGGCTTCGGGGTAGGTCCAGTTGCGCAGGCGGCCGTCGGCGTAGGTTTCGCGCAGTTCGCTGCGTGGGTACACGGCGTTTTCGGTGCGGGTGCCGGTGACCGGTGTCCAGAATTGCACGTTGCTGCCTTCGGCCTGGAAGTATTGGTCGTTGAAACCGCTCATCAGTTTTGGGGTGTCGATGGTGGCGGGCGGGGAGCCGACCGGAATGCTCAGGTTCCAGGTGGAGAGGTCGATCATGGCGTTGGCCTTTTACAGGGGGTGAAGGCTTTGGCCCGGGGGCCTGACAGGTTCTTTATAGGCGGTGGTCGGCCAGTTGTTAAACATTTACTGGCAATTTATTGGCGCCAAAGGAATGCCAAAAAGCCATGTTTCCCATGAAACGTGGGCTGTAGAGGTTGACCGTTAGTCGGCTGACTGAACTTTGGCGCAATGATGGCATCCACGTCACTTCTGATTTTCAGGAACCGGGGCTAGAGTGAGGCCTCAATGTTTGTCCGGGTTTTCTCTCAGAAGTGACCGGAGTAGACCTAAGGAAGAGACCTAGCATGGAATGCGCTCCACCTCATGGCGATGGCAGTTCGGTTCTTCTGGTGGTCGATGACTACCCTGAAAATCTGATCAGCATGTGTGCGCTTCTACAACGCGATGATTGGCTGGTGGTGACCGCTGCGTCCGGGGTGGAAGCCCTGGAGTTGCTGCTGCAGCATGATGTCGACCTGGTGCTGCTGGATGTGATGATGCCCGGCATGGACGGCTTCGAAGTTGCCCGCTTGATGCGCGGCAGTCACCGCACGCGCATGACCCCGATCATCTTTCTAAGCGCCAACGCCCAATCGCCCGCCGCCGTGCTGGAAGGCTACGCCAGCGGCGCCATCGACTACCTGTTCAAACCCTTCGACCCGCACATTCTCAAGCCTAAGGTCCAGGCGTTGCTGGAGCACCAGCGCAACCGTCGGGCCTTGCAGCGCCTGAGCCATGACCTGGAGTCCGCCCGGGCGTTCAATGCGTCGGTGTTGGATAACGCCGCCGAGGGCATCCTGGTGGTGAGTGAAGAGGGCGTGATCGAATACGCCAACCCGGCGATTTCGCGCCTGCTCAATGCCACGATCCAGGAACTGCAAGGCCAGGACTTCCTGAGGTTCCTGCAAAAACCCCATGTGCCCGTCTGGCTGGAGTCGCAGATGTTCGCCGGCTATCGCCGGGGTGAAACCTGGCGCCTGCACGATGCGCTCCTGCGTACCGGCCGTGGCCAGCAAGTGCCGGTGGCGTTGTCCTGCGCGCCGCTGCCGGCTGAGCAGAAGGCCATGGTGGTGACGGTGCTGGATATGTCCGAAGTGCGCCACCTGCACCAGCAGCTGGAGTTCCAGGCCGTGACCGACCCGCTGACGGGGCTGCTGAACCGGCGCGGTTTTTACCAGGCGGTGGAAAACACGTTATTGCGCAGCGAGCGGACAGAGCAGGCCCTGGTGCTGCTGTACCTGGACCTTGACGGCTTCAAACGGGTCAACGATTCCCTGGGCCATGATGCCGGCGACCGGGTTCTGCGCTGGGTCTCGGAGCAATTGCAGGGCTGTCTGCGTTCCTACGACATTCTCGGCCGCATGGGCGGCGACGAATTCACGGCGTTGCTGGAGCTTGAGTTCCCGGAGCAGGCGGCAAAAATTTCGGAAAAACTGATCGAGCGAGTTTCTGCGTGCCAGCAGGTCGATGGTTTGGATGTCATGCTCGGCGTCAGTATCGGCATCGCCACCTTCCCGGACTGTGGCTCGGATTTGAATGGGTTGTTGCGTGCGGCCGACATCGCCATGTACGAAGCCAAACGCGCAGGCCGTCAGCAGTATCGCTATTACGACCAGGAAATGAACGGGCGCGCCCGCTCGCGGCTGATGCTCGAAGACAGCGTGCGCACGGCGATTCAGAACAAGGATTTCACCTTGGTCTATCAACCTCAGGTCTCGCTGGTGGATGGCCGCCTGCGCGGCGTTGAGGTGTTGTTGCGCTGGCAACACCCCAGCGTCGGCGATGTGCCGCCGGGGCTTTTTTTGCCGTTGCTGGAAGAGGCGCGGCTGATCAGCCAACTGAGCGCCTGGATTTACCAGCAGGTTGCGGCCCAGCGCCAGGCCTGGCAGGCGACGTTCGACGATGAATTGGTGCTGAGCGTGAGCCTGAGCAGCAGCCAATTCAATACGCCTAACCTGGCCAATCAGTTGCAGCAGGTGTTGGAGCGACATGGGCTGCAGGGGCGTCAGCTGGAGGTGGAAATCAGCGAGGACTGCCTGATGAGTAACCTGGAAGAGGCCGCCAAGCAGCTCAAGTTGCTGCGCCGTATCGGGGTGCGTATCGCCCTGGATGACTTCGGTTCGGGGCAGTGTTCCCTGGCGCATTTGCGCGACCTGGCGTTCGACACGCTCAAGCTTGATCCGCAATTGGTTGCGCGGCTGCCGGGCTCGGTGCGGGACGCGGCAATGGCGCGCAGCATTATCGAGCTGTGCGGGCATTTTGAGGTGGTCGTGGTGGCCGAGGGTGTAGAAACCCAGGAGCAGGCCCAGTGGCTCAAGGCCCAGGGTTGCCCGTTTATCCAGGGGCCGTGGGCGGCGCAGCCGTTGATAGCCGAAGAAGTGCTCGACTGGTCGCGCGCTCGCGTGCGCTGAATTCGCTACACTGGCGCCATTCGAATCCTGTTGCAGACCCCAATGACCGCGCTGAAATACCTCCAGGCCTACCCCGCAGCCCTACAGGAGCAAGTACGCCAACTGATCGCCAAGGACCAGTTGGGCGCCTATCTGGAGCAGCGTTACCCCGACCGCCATGGGGTGCAGAGCGACAAAGCCCTGTACGCCTATGCCCAGGCCTTGAAGCAGGAACACCTGCGCAACGCGCCGGCCATCGACAAAGTGCTGTTCGATAACCGCCTGGACCTGACCCACCGCGCCCTTGGCCTGCACACCACAATTTCACGGGTGCAGGGCGGCAACCTCAAATCCAAGAAAGAGATCCGCATTGCCTCGCTGTTCAAAGAGGCCGCACCGCAATTCCTGCGCATGATCGTGGTTCACGAGCTGGCGCACTTCAAGGAATCGGACCACAACAAAGCGTTCTACAAACTCTGCGACTACATGATGCCCGGCTACCACCAGGTGGAATTTGACCTGCGGGTGTACCTCACGTATCGCGACCTGCAGGGCAAACCCTGACCGCACAAGGCGACTGACCATGGATGTGAGCAAGACCAAAAGCAGCTTCTACCGCCGCCTGTACGTGGCGTACCTGATCGACAGTGGGCTGGCCAGCAGCGTCCCGGCGTTGACCGAGGTCACCGGCATGCCCCGGCGCACCGCGCAGGACACGATTGCGGCGCTGGCCGACTTGGATATCGTGTGTGAGTTCGAGCAGGAAGACGGCGCCCGCAACCATGCCGGGCACTATCGGATTCGCGACTGGGGCGCGATTGATCGGGGGTGGATCGAGGGGAATCTCAGTCAGATCAAGCGGGTTCTGGATTACCCCTGAGTTCAGCGGTGGCTGGGCCGACGCTATCGGGAGCAAGCCCCCTCCCACAGTTTGAACGGTGAATACATTCAAAATGTGGGAGGGGGCTTGTCGAATCGTCGCACCGCCCCGATGGCAGTCTCAAGCGCGCCGCATTCCGATATGTGGAATGTCATCCTCCAGGTACTCCTCACCCGCCACCACAAACCCATACCGCCCGTAATACCCCTGCAAATGTGCCTGGGCTGACAGGAAGATCGGCGTCTCGGGCCAGATATCCTCAATCTGCCTGAGGGTTTCTTCCATCATCTGGTGCCCCAGCCCGGTGCCCCGTGCAACCGGCGCAACGATCACCCGGCCGATCACCACGTCGCCGCCCTGAGACTCCGGGTCCAGCAGGCGCAGGTAGGCCACCAGTTCGTCGTCTTTCCAAGCCATCAGGTGGTGGGTATCGCCCGTCAGGTCTTGCCCGTCGATGTCCTGGTAGACGCACTTCTGTTCGACAACGAAGACCTCGCCGCGCAAACGCAAAATGGCGTACAGCTGCTCCTTGCCCAGGTCAGTGTGATGCTTGCAGACCCAATCGACTGTCATGGTGTGTTCTCACGTAAATGTCTGTTCTGGATAGTAAGCGCGACGGGCAGCGGTGTCTAAATCAACTATTTTTGTGAATGAAATCAATTTGCCATCATTGAGTGCTCTCGACGTCCGTTTCTTTGTGTAATCTGAGCTAATGTTAGAACCTCAGGCACTGCCTGAGCTAAGGCCACCGCCTGCCCCCCAAGGACGTTGAGCATGCCGCGATTGTCTCGTGCCGTTGCTTTGATTGGAGTGTTTTTGCTGGCGATGCCTGTGTACGCACAGCGTTTGCGCCTGGTCGCGGATGCCTGGCCACCCTTTACCGATTCCACCTTGATCAATGGTGGGTTGGCGACCGACATTGTCACCACGGCCTTGGCCCGCGCGGGTTACGCCAGTGACTTCGAACAGGTGCCCTGGGCGCGGGCGCTGATGGGCGTGGGCGACGGGCGTTATGACGTGCTGGTCAACGCCTGGTACGACGAGGCGCGTACGCATTTGGGGCAGTTCTCCGGTGAATACCTGCTCAATCGCGTGCGTTTCATCAAGCGCCGTGACGATCCCATTGAATTTCAGAACCTGGAACAGTTGCACGACTATCCCATTGCCGTGGTGCGCGGTTATGCCTATTCGGCGGCGTTCGATGGGGATGTGCAGTTGCAGAAAGTGCCGGTGCATAACTTCGCCATGGCGGTGCGCATGCTGGCGGCGCAGCGGGTGCGGCTGACGGTGGAGGATGAGTATGTGGCGCGCTATTACCTGTCGCGGGAATCGGCGCGGGTGCGCAATTCGGTGGAATTCTTACCCACGCCGCTGAGCGAAAACAGCCTGCATATTCTGGTCAGCCTGAAGCACCCTGAGCATGCGCAGATCGTTGCCGGTTTTGACCGCGAGATTGCCAGGATGAAGGCCGATGGCAGTTATGCGCGGTTGATGAAGGCCCATGGCATGTAATGCCTGTGGGCCTCATCGGGAGCAAGCCCCCTCCCACAGTTTTGATTTGTGAACACAGTCAACATGTGGGAGGGGGCTTGCCCCCGATAGCGGACTAAGCCGCGCTGGTGTCCTTGATCAAATGCGCCGCCAAGGTGCGCAACGGTCCCAACTGCCGGCAAATCAACGCCAACTGCGTCTGCACCAACCGCTGCCCTTCATCAATCTCATCCGGCATCTGTTCCAGATCCGCCGCCAAGGCCTCCTCGGCATCGCTCTGAATCGCAATCGGCTGCTTGTTCGCCAGCCCCGTGGCGATTTCATCAATGCTCGCCGCCAAGCTATTGCCGGCGCCATCGATCAAGTGTTCACGCACCTCGGCCGGCAGCTGGGTTTCGCGGTGTGCGCCGAGCCCCGACAGGTAGCTGAGCAAGGTGTGCGACAGCACCAGGAAGCGGAAGCCCACATCCGCTTCCTTACGGAAATGACCAGGTTCCATCAGCATATTCGCCAGGGTGGTGGACAGCGCCGCATCGGCGTTGTGGGCATTGCGCCGGGCCAGGCGGTAAGCCAGGTCGTCGCTCTTGCCGGCGGCGTATTGCTGCATGATCTGGCGCAGGTAAATGCTGTTGCAGGTCAGGGTGTTGGCCAGCACCTTGTTCAGGCGCCGACCTTGCCAGTCCGGCAGGAACAGGAAGACCGCCAGGCCTGCAATCAAACTGCCGAGCAAGGTATCGAACAGCCTTGGTAAAAACAGCCCGTAGCCATCGCCCACCTGGTTGAAGCAGAACAACACCATCAGGGTGATGGCTGCAGTGGCCAGGGTGTAGCGGGTGGTGCGGTTGATAAAGAACACCAGGCCGGCGGCGATGGCGAACATCGACTGCACCAGCGGGCTTGGGAACAGATCGAACAGCGCCCACGCCACGGTGAGGCCGATGGCGGTGCCGATGATCCGCTGGCCGAGCTTGCGCCGCGTGGCGCCGTAGTTCGGTTGGCAAACAAACAGCGTGGTGAGGATGATCCAGTAGCCCTGGGAGGCGTGGATCGCATGCAGCATGCCGTAGCCGACGGTCAGCGCCAGGGACAGGCGCAGCGCATGGCGGAACAGCAGCGACGTCGGCGTCAGTTGCGTACGCAGGCGCGTCCACATTTCCTTCAGGTTACGTGGGGCGCGGTCCAGCAGGTTGCTGTCGGTGGCGTCGGCCAGGGCATCGGGGTTGCTCGCGTCGCCGAGCAGGCGGTCGAGTGTGGACAGGTTGGCCGCCAGGGCGCGCAACGAACGCAGCAGGCCACGCCAGGCCGGGTTGCTCTGGATGCGCAGGTGTTCCAGGGAGGCATTCAGGTCGCTGAGGGCTTCGGCGAAGCTGTCGTCATAGATGAACGGCTGGCGCAGCTGGATCGACTCGGCCAGGGCCT
Source organism: Pseudomonas sp. BIGb0381 (assembly GCF_024809815.1). NCBI lineage: Bacteria > Pseudomonadati > Pseudomonadota > Gammaproteobacteria > Pseudomonadales > Pseudomonadaceae > Pseudomonas > Pseudomonas sp. BIGb0381. The sequence continues at coordinate 162,175 of NZ_JANUEN010000008.1, read as the reverse complement.
GGCAGGCCTTGCCTTGCTGACGCAGCAGGCGTTGGCAGCGGAACAGCACGTCACTGTGGAAAAAGGCGTCCGCCAGCGCGTTGTAGGGGTAGTGGGATGAACTGGCACGTTCGTGGATGTCCTGGGCCAGGAAGTACAGCTTGAGGTAGCGACTGACCTTCGAGCCCGGTCGGCCATTGCCTACACGGTGCAGGATGATTTCCTTCGCCGCATTCAGCGCCGCCACCACCCGGCCATTTTGCTGGGCCAGTTCCAGGCGGCGAGCTTCCACGTCCAGTTGGCGAATCGGTTCGAACAACGATGATTTGAGCTTGAGGTAACGCCCCAGCTCGCGGAACAACCGCGCCAGGCTCTGCTGCACCGGCTGGTTGGAAAACAGCGCCTGCCACAGCACCGACAACGCGCCATACCAGGCGGCACCGGCCACCAGCAGCAACGGCTCATGCCAGAAATCACTGACGGCGCCGCCGCGCTGGTCCACACCGATCATGGTGTAGACCGACAGGATCAAGGTGGCCGATGCAATCGCGCCATAGCGTTCGCCCAAGGCGCCGAGCATGGTCAGGCAGAACGTGGCCAGGGCCAGGGAGATGGCGAAAATCCAGGGGTAGGGGAACAACAGCTCCACCGACAGCGCGGCGATGCTGAAACACACCAGCGTCACTGCCAGGGCGTTGAGGCGGCCTTGCCAGCTGTCGTCGGTCTCGGCCAGGGCGCTGGCGATAATCCCCAGGAACAGCGGGATCAGCAGGGTCATCTCATCCTGATACCAGCACAGCGTCATGCTGCCGGTGAGGGCGATGAACACCCGGATGCTGTAGCTGAATTTATCCAGCGCCCACAGGCGCCGCATGGACTGCTTGAACGAGGTCGATGACATGAAGTCTGGAGTCTTCCGGGACGATGCCGCTAAATTGAGCCATCAGTGACGCCACGGCAAGGGTGGTGATCACATCTGACAGCAAATTATTCTCAGGCATACCGCAAATCAAAATGTGGGAGGGAGCAAGCCCCCTCCCACATTCTTCAGGCGTACTGCGCTGCGGCGTAACCCGACGCCCACGCCCACTGGAAGTTAAACCCGCCCAGGTGCCCGGTCACATCCAGCACTTCGCCAATAAAGTACAAGCCCGGGCTTTTCAGCGACTCCATGGTCTTGGACGACACTTCCCGCGTATCTACCCCGCCCAAGGTCACCTCGGCCGTGCGGTAGCCCTCGGTGCCGGCCGGCACCAGTTGCCAGCTCGAGAGTTTTTGCGCGATGTCGGCCACTTCGGCGTGGGTGTACTGCTTCATGGGCTTGGACACGAACCAGGTTTCCGCTAGCAGGTTGGCCATCTTCTTGGTGAAGATTTCACCCAGCAGGGTTTTCAGCTCGCTGTTGGGGCGTTCGACCTGCTGTTGTTGCAGCCAGGTTTGGGCGTCGTGGTCGGGCAGCAGGTTGATCTCCACCGTGTCGCCGGACTCCCAGTAGGAGGAAATCTGCAGAATCGCCGGGCCGCTGAGGCCGCGATGGGTAAACAGGATGTTCTCGCGAAAGCTCTGGTCGTTGCAGCTGACCAGGCAATCCACCGAGGTGCCGGACAACTCGCCGCACAAGTCCTTGAGCTGGTCGGTGATGGTGAACGGCACCAGCCCGGCGCGGGTCGGTAACAGCTCATGGCCGAACTGCCTGGCGACTTGATAGCCAAAACCGGTGGCGCCCAGAGTCGGGATCGACAGGCCGCCAGTGGCGATCACCAGGGATTCGCAGCGCAGTTCACCCAAGGTGGTCTGCAACTGGTAGCCGCTGTCGACCTTGGCGATTTCTTCAATCGAGGTGTCCAGGTGCAGGCTTACGCCGGTCTGGATGCACTCGTCCAACAGCATGCCGAGGATGTCACTGGATTTGTTATCGCAGAACAGCTGGCCGAGTTTCTTCTCGTGGTACGGCACGCCGTGCTTGGCCACCAGCCCGATAAAGTCCCACTGGGTATAGCGGGCCAGGGCCGACTTGCAGAAGTGCGCGTTGTGCGACAGGAAGTTGGCCGGCTCGGTGTACATATTGGTGAAATTGCAGCGGCCACCGCCGGACATCAGGATCTTCTTGCCGGCCTTGTTCGCATGGTCGAGCAACATCACCTTGCGCCCACGCCCGGCGGCGGTCAGTGCGCACATCAAGCCTGCGGCGCCGGCGCCAATGATCACAACTTCGGTCGAGCGCACAGCAATGTCCTCATACAAATTCTGAATTGGAATACAGTCAAATGTGGGAGGGGGCTTGCCCCCGATGGCGGTGTATCAGTGACAGATGTACTGACTGACACACTGCAATCGGGGGCAAGCCCCCTCCCACATTGGATCTCCATATAGATCGGAGATCGTGTTACAGGATCCGCACACGCAACGAACGGCCTTTGATCTTGCCGTCGTTCAAACGCTGCAACGCCTGCTTGGCGATGCCGCGTTCCACGGCCACGAAGGCCTGGAAGTCGAAGATCGCGATCTTGCCGACCTGGGCACCGGGGATGCCGGCTTCGCCGGTCAATGCGCCGAGGATGTCGCCTGGGCGCACCTTGTCTTTACGGCCGGCGGCGATGCACAGGGTGCTCATCACCGGCAGCAGCGGACCACCGCTTTGCGGCTTGAGGTTGTCCAGTTGGTCCCAGTTCAGCGGCGACTTCTGCAGTTGCTCGATGGCCTGGGCGCGGTGCGCTTCGGACGGCGCCACCAGGCTGATAGCGATGCCGGTCTCACCGGCGCGACCGGTACGGCCCACGCGGTGAATGTGGATTTCCGAGTCGCGGGCCAGTTCGACGTTGATCACCATGTCCAGCGCGTCAATGTCCAGGCCGCGGGCGGCGACGTCGGTGGCCACCAGCACCGAGGTGCTGCGGTTGGCAAACATCGCCAATACCTGATCACGGTCGCGCTGTTCCAGGTCGCCATGCAGGCCGACGGCGGAAATGCCCTTGGACGTCAGGTGATCCACGGTTTCCTGCACTTGCTGCTTGGTGAAGCAGAACGCCACGCAGGAGGCCGGGCGGAAATGCGCCAGCACCTTGGTCACGGCGTCCATGCGCTCTTCCGGGGAGATTTCGTAGAAACGCTGCTCGATCTGGTCGTCGGAGTGGAACGCTTCGGCTTTCACTTGCTGCGGCGCGCGCATGAACTTCGAGGCCAGCTGCTTGATGCTCACCGGGTAGGTGGCCGAGAACAGCAGGGTCTGGCGGCGCGGCGGGGTCTTGCTGATGATGTCTTCGATGGCGTCGTAGAAGCCCATGTCAAGCATGCGGTCGGCTTCGTCGAGGATCAGGGTGTTCAAGCCGTCCAGCACCAGCGAACCTTTGCGCAGGTGTTGCTGGATACGGCCCGGGGTGCCGACGATCACGTGGGCGCCGTGCTCAAGGGAGGCGATCTGCGGGCCGAGGGACACGCCGCCGCACAGGGTCAGGACCTTGATGTTGTCTTCGGCGCGGGCCAGGCGGCGGATTTCCTTGGCGACCTGGTCGGCCAGCTCACGGGTCGGGCACATCACCAGGGCCTGGCAGCCGAAGTAGCGCGGGTTGATCGGGTTCAGCAGGCCGATGCCGAACGCAGCGGTCTTGCCGCTGCCGGTCTTGGCCTGGGCAATCAGGTCCAGCCCCTTGAGGATCACCGGCAAGCTTTGCGCCTGGATCTGCGTCATCTCGACATAACCCAGCGAGTCGAGGTTAGCCAGCATGGCGGCGGACAGGGGCAAAGTATTAAAAGCGGTGGCGATGGTAGTCACGGGACTGGCTCTGCAAAACAAAATGTCGCGCAGTGTACCAGCCCTGTGGGAATTTCCCTGCAAGTTCTAGACGAGACGCCCGTTAATGCTCGATATGCTGTTCCGGGTTGGCCGCCCGTTTGCCGTCTTGGGGCGACAGTTGCAGGAAGATCGCCGCCGCCAGCATCGCCATGATGCCCACGGTGAGGAAGGTCAGCTGGAACGCGCCGAGCACCGTGCTCACGCCGTCGTTGCCCGCTTCGGCGGTAAACCCGCCGAGCAGCGCGCCGGCGCAGGCCACCCCCAGGCTCAGGGACAGTTGCGCCACCACCGACAGCAAACTGTTGCCGCTGCTGGCCTGGGCGTCGTCGAGGTCGATCAGGGTGACGGTGTTCATCGCGGTAAATTGCAGCGAGTTGATCGCCCCCAGCACCGCCAGCATGGCCAGCAGCAGCGGGTAGGGCGTCTGTTCGCTGACCAGGCCCATGCTCGCCAGCATGATGCCCAGGGCCAGGGTGTTGCCGGTCAGCACCACGCGATAACCCAGACGCTCGATCAACGGGCGCGCCACCGACTTGGCGAACATCGCCGCCGCTGCCAGGGGCAGCATGCTCATGCCGGCCTGGGACGGTGAATAACCCAGGGCCACTTGCAGCAGCAACGGCACCAGGAACGGCAAGGCGCCGCTGCCCAGGCGCGCGAACAGGTTGCCGAGGATGCCCACGGCAAAGGTGCGGGTCTTGAACAGCGCCGGTGAGAACAGTGGGTTATCGATATGCCCGGCGCGCAGCCAATACGCCGCCAGGCACGCCAACCCGCCGAACAGCAGCAACATCACCCGCAGGTGCGGCAGGTGCAGCTCGCCCAAGCCTTCCATGGCAATGGTGATCAGCACCATCGCCGCGCCGAACAATAGAAAACCGATGCCATCGAAGCGCGTGCGCTCGCTGCCGCGCAGGTCGGGGATGAACTTCCACACGGCGTAGCAACCGATCATGCCCACCGGCAGGTTGATCAGGAAGATCCAGTGCCACGTCAGGTACTGCACCATCCAGCCGCCCATGGTCGGGCCGAGCAAGGGCCCGAGCAGGCCGGGGATGGTGATGAAGCCCATGATCCGTACCAGCTCGGAGCGGGGGTAGGCGCGTAGAACCACGAGTCGGCCGACCGGCAGCATCAGCGCACCACCCAGCCCCTGGATGACCCGTGCGCCCACCAGCATGGTCAGGCTGCTGGACAGCGCGCACAGCAAGGAGCCGATGCTGAACAGCATGATCGCGCCGAAGAAGATTTTCTTGGTGCCGAAGCGGTCGGCGATCCAGCCCGAGGCCGGGATCAGCAAGGCGACGGTGAGCATGTAGGCGATCACCACCCCTTGCATGCGCAGCGGGTTTTCCGCCAGGTCTCGGGCCATGGCCGGCAGTGCGGTGTTGAGAATCGTCCCATCCAGCGATTGCATGAAGAAGGCAATCGCTACCACCCAGGGGAGCCAGCGGGCGGTCTTGGCATCGAGAGGGGCACGATCTGGCATGGGGTACCTTTTTGTTAGCCGGCTATGTGTCGGCGATTATGCGCCATTCGTCGCTCCTTTTCCCACTGGCGGTTCGTCTAAGTCCGACAAGTTCGCGTGCTCTCCCACCAGGAAATCCAACAACGCACGGTGCACCGCCAAAGCCGCCTCGCGGGACTCCAGGTCGAGTAAATGCCCAGTGTGTTCGGCCACCGCAAAGCTGCTGTGGCCCACGTACTGTTTGAACAGTCGGGCCTCGGCGGCGGGGGTGTATTCGTCCAGCGTACCGTTGAGAAAGTGCACCGGGGTTTCGATCTGTCGCAGTGCCGGCAAGTAGTTGCCATCGCCCAACGCCAGGACCTGGTGGATATGAAAGCGCGCCTGGCGGTACTCGGTGGTGGCCATGTTCGACAGGTGCCGGTGGTTGTTGCGCTTGAGCCGGGGCGACAGGTATTTGCCCACGGTCTCGTTGAGCAGGTGCCCGACTGCGGATTTGTCATCGGCCTCGATCAGCACACGCACGCGCTCTACATAGTCGAGCATTGCCTGGTTGAGGTTGGGCGCCAGGGCCATCACCACCGAGCTTTCGATAGACGGCGGGTTGTGTGCCAGGGTCAGCAGCGTCGAGATACCGCCCCAGGAGGCCGAGACCAGATGGTTGACCTGGAAGCGCTCCACCAGGGCGCGCAGGATTTGCACCTCGTCGTCCTTGGTCACCAGGTCCAGGTCGGTGTTGTGTTCGCGGGAATAACCCGAGAAGGGCAGGTCGAACAACAGCACATTGAAATGCTCGGCCAGGCACTTGCTGGTACGCGCGAATGAACGTGTGGTGGACAGTGCGCCATTGACCATCAGGATGGTCTTCTTTTCCGAATCGTTTCCCAGCTGCTCAACATGAACGTTGTAGTGCTTGAACAGCTTTTCTATGACAAAACTTCCATGGTTCATGTCAACGCTCCAGCTTGCCCTTCCCGGGCAAGGTCATGCTCTCGTGGGTGGGGTGGCGGGGTGCCACCAACCGTTATAACGAGGTTTTTCACAGGCGACAACAGGCTGCCCGTGCAGACTGGGAGGAAGAGAATTTACGGTAGGAAGGGCCGAAACCGAGGTGTCTGAAATCAGCACAGGACAATGTGGGAGGGGGCAAGGCCCCTTCCCACAGGGGGTTTGTATTTACAGGGTCAGGGTCAGGCGTTTTACCAAGGCCCCCGGCAACAGGTTGGAGGCGGTATTGCGCTGGCTATAGGTGCTGGCCGACAGCAGCAGTTCGCGCTCAGCGGTCAGCGCTTCCAGTTGCGAACCGAGCAACTGGTAGACGCTGTCATCAAAACGCATGGTGCTGACCGGCGCCTTGATCTCGCCGTCTTCCACCCAGAACGTGGCGAAGCGCGTCATGCCGGTCAGGCGTGCGGCGGGCAGGTCGGAGTAGTTCAGGTACCACAGGTTGCTGATGTAGAGCCCGGTGCCCAGTTGCTTGAGGATATCGGCCTGGGCTAGGTTGCCCGCTGCGATCTGCAAGGCGCTGGGTGATTCGTCGCCGCTGGCGCCGTTGGCGCTGAGGCCATATTCGGCGGCGCTGCGCGAGTTCACCAGTTGGCCGTCGGCCTGGCCGGCGTTGATCAGCGTGACGTCACTGCGCGGGTAGCCTTCGCTGGAGAACGCCTGGCTCAGGGAGTCGGTGATGTGTTCTTTCACCGTCACCAGCGGGCTCAAGGACTGCTCGCCGGCATACAGCCGTTGCAACGAGCTGCCTTTGCTGGCGATGGCCTGGGCGGAAAAACCGCCCCAGGTGATGATGCTAATGATTTCTTCCAATGCCGCCGGGGCGAGGTAGGCGCGGTACTGTCCGGGCGCCAATGGGTGCAGCGGGCGGCCGAGGAATTCCAGCTGTTCACGCGCCAGCTGGAAGCGTCGGGCGAACTCGGCGCTGTCCCAGGCGTCGCCGGCGTAGCTGGCTTTTACCGCCTCGCCATTGGCGTGGAACAGGCTGAAATCGAAGTTGAAGCTATTGGCCTGATGCCAGCCAAACGCGCCGTCCGAACTGGCAAAGCCCCGGCTGATCGGGCCGGCGGCATAGAAGCCGACCAGGTCGACGCCATCGGCCGCCTGGCTGATTTCTTCCAGCACCTGGGCGAGGTCGGGCAGGGGGCGGGCCTGTTCGTTGTGGCTTTGCCAGGCGTTGTGGTTGAGCAACAGGTACGGGTCCTGCGGCAGCAGCGGCAGGGTTTCGCGCAGTTGCTGCAGGCCGTCGGCGAGGCGCTGGCGATCCAGCTCGGGCTCGCCGGCCAGGGTGATGCCGAGGTCGGCATGGCGGCCATCGTTGATCAGCTTGAGGTTGAGGCTGGCCTGCTGCACTTGGCCGGCCTGACGCACCTTGGCGTGGTTGAAGCGCACGAACTCGGACGATTCTGCCGCGTAGCCCAAGTGGAATTGTTCCTTGTCGGTGATGGCCTGCTTGAGCCACTGCACCAATGCCTTGAAGGTGTTCATCAGGCATCTCCCCCAAATACGTCAACGTTGCTGAATACACAGGCCGGCGACGCATGGCCGACGCGGATCACCTGGTTGGGCTCGCCCTTGCCGCAGTTCGGCGTGCCCAACACCTTGAAGGTGCTGGCGTCGCCCACGGCGCTGAGGTTGCGCCAGAACTGCGCGGAAATCGCCCGGTAGTTGGGGTTTTTCACCACGCCCTTGAGTTCGCCGTTTTCAATCAACTGGCCCCACTCGCAGCCGAACTGGAACTTGTTGCGGGCATCGTCGATGGACCACGAGCGGTTGGTCGACATCAGGATGCCGTGTTCGATGCCGCCAATCAGTTGCGCCAGGCTCTTATCGCCGGCTTCGATATTCAGGTTGGCCATGCGGTCGATCGGCGGGCGGTTCCAGCTGCTGGCGCGGCTGTTGGCCACGCCGCCCATGCCCGAGCGGAACTGCGACAACGCCCCACCCAGCGGCTTGAGCAGCAGCCCTTCGCGGATCAGGAATTGCTTGCTGGCCGCGGTGCCGTCGTCGTCATGGCCGTAGCTGGCCAGTTGCTCGGGAATGTCCGGGTCGAACGTCACGTTCAACAGCTTGGAGCCGTATTGCAGCTGGCCGAAGTCGCTGGCCTTCACAAAACTGGTACCGGCGTAATTGCGCTCATCGCCGAGGATGCGGTCGAGTTCCAGCGGGTGGCCGATGGACTCGTGGATCTGCAGGATCATCTGGTCGGGCATCAGCAGCAGGTCGCGCGGGCCCTGGGGCGTATTTGGCGCCAGCAGCAGTTGCAGGGCTTCGTCGGCAATGCGCGGCGCGGCGCCGACCAGGCCGAAGCGGCTGATCACGTCAAACCCGCCTTGCTGGCCGAAGTTGCTGCCGCCGAGGGTGCGCGACTGGCTGTCGTTGCCGTCATAGGCCGTGACATTGACGCCGGGGAACACAAACCGCTGGGCCTGGCGCAGTTCGGCGCCGGCACTGTTGAGGTAGATCTGCTCGACATGGGTCAGGCCGAGGCTGACTTCCCAGTTCACCAGGCGCTCGTCCTGGGGCACCGCAGAGGACTCATCGCCGAGCAGTTGGTAGCAGTCGCTCAGGGACGGGAAGGCTTGCTCAATATTGGGCGACAGGTAGTCGGCGACGTCGCTGGACACCTGTTGGTCGCGCAGGTCGAGCAGGGCATGAGGTTTTATCAGGCGGGCTTGCTGCTCGGCGCGTCCAAGAGCGGCTTGCAGGCCGGCAAGGGAAATATCGTGGGTGGCGGCGTAGGCCTCCGCACCGTTGACACGCACGGTGAGCATGACGCCTTCGTCGTGGTTCAGGTGGGGCGGTTCGGCGACGTTCTTGCGCACCGACAGGTACTGGCCGGATTCGCGCACGTAGCGCAGGGAGAAGAAGTCGGCGGTGGTGCGCAGGGCACTGAAATGCTTTTTGAGTGTGGCGTGGTGTTCGAACATGGGGCCTTCCTTGTGGGCGGCTCAGCGCGGGCAGGCAAACAGAGTAGGCCTGGGCTGGGGGCTGATCAAGGAAAGTGTAGAGGCAAGGTTTGCAGTGCCTGATCGGGCCCTATCGGGGGGCAAGCCCCCTCCCACACTTGATTTGTGAATACATTCAAATGTGGGAGGGGGCTTGCCCCCGATGAAGGCACCGCAGTGAATCAGTTACTGCGCAGTCGGCCCCACTTCACGCAACGGCTTGCCACGCACCGGCGCATCGCCGGCCACGTAGTAGTCGGCAGTGCTGCGCGGCAGCGGCTGGCGGCCACGGATCTTGTCGGCGATTTTCTCGGCGATCATGATCGTCGGCGCGTTCAGGTTGCCGGTGGTGATGATCGGCATGATCGACGCATCGACTACGCGCAGACCCTGCATGCCGTGCACGCGGCCTTCGCCATCGACCACGGCCATCTCGTCGTCGCCCATCTTGCACGAGCAGGACGGGTGGAACGCGGTTTCGGCGTGCTCGCGGATGAACTTGTCCAACTGCTCATCGGTTTGCACCTCGATGCCCGGGCTGATTTCGCGGCCACGGTAGGGATCGAGTGCCGGCTGCTGCATGATTTCACGGGTCAGGCGGATGCCGTCGCGGAATTCCTGCCAGTCCTGCTCGGTGGCCATGTAGTTGAAGAGGATGCTCGGGTAGTCCCGTGGGTTCTTCGACTTCAGTTGCACGCGGCCACGGCTCGGCGAGCGCATGGAGCCCATGTGCGCCTGGAAACCGTGCTCTTTCACACCGTTGCTGCCGTTGTAGTTAATCGCGACCGGCAGGAAGTGGTACTGGATGTTCGGCCATTCGAATTCTTCACGGGTACGGATAAAACCGCCCGCTTCGAACTGGTTGCTGGCGCCGATGCCGGTGCCGTTGAACAGCCACTCGGCACCGATGGCCGGCTGGTTGTACCAGAGCAGCGACGGGTACAGCGACACCGGCTGAGTGCACGCATATTGCAGGTACAGCTCAAGGTGGTCCTGCAGGTTTTCGCCGACGCCAGGCAGGTCGTGGACCACCGGGATGTCGAGGCTTTCCAGCAGTTTGGCCGGGCCCACGCCGGAGCGTTGCAGCAGTTGCGGCGAAGCGATTGCGCCGCTGCACACCAGCACTTCTTTACGCGCACGGGCTTCAACGCGCTCTTCGGCGGCACCGATCAGGTAACGCACGCCAACGGCACGCTTGCCTTCGAACAACACTTTGTCGGTGAGGGCGTGGGTGACGATGGTCAGTGTGGAGCGCTTCTTGGCTATGTCCAGGTAACCGCGCGCGGTGCTGGCGCGACGGCCGTTAGGCGTGACGGTACGGTCCATCGGGCCGAAGCCTTCCTGCTGGTAGCCGTTCAAGTCTTCGGTGCGCGGGTAACCGGCCTGCACGCCTGCTTCAACCATGGCGTGGAACAGCGGGTTATTGCCCGCTTTAGGCGTGGTCACGCTCACCGGGCCATCGCCGCCGTGCCAGTCGTTCGGGCCGATGTCGCGGGTTTCGGCCTTGCGGAAATACGGCAGGCAATCGAGGTAGCTCCAGTCTTCCAGGCCCGGAAGCTTCGACCAGTTGTCGTAGTCCATGGCGTTGCCACGGATGTAGCACATGCCGTTGATCAGCGAAGAGCCACCCAGGCCCTTGCCGCGACCGCATTCCATCCGGCGGCCGTCCATGTGTGGCTCCGGATCGGTCTCGTAGGCCCAGTTGTAGCGGCGGCCTTGCAGCGGGAAGGCCAGGGCGGCCGGCATTTGGGTACGGAAATCGAGGCGGTAGTCGGGGCCGCCGGCTTCCAGCAGCAGGACGGTGACGCCTTCGTCTTCGGTCAGACGGGTCGCCAGGGTGTTACCGGCGGAGCCGGCACCCACAATGATGTAGTCGTATTCTTGGGACATAAATGCACCCTCTTTGATGTATGGTCAGGTCGGGCCTCATCGGGGGCGAGCCCCTTCCCACATTTGACCGGGTTTACACAGTCAAAGGTGGGAGGGGGCTCGCCCCCGATGGCGGCCTCAAAGGCAACGCAAGGCTCGGGTCTTAGAACACCGAGGCGTAGTCGCCCAGCTCAACCTGTACCGATTTAATGCGGGTGAAGTTGTTCAGCGAGCTGATTCCGTTCTCGCGGCCCACACCGGATTGCTTGTAGCCACCGACCGGCATCTTGGCGTCGGATTCGCCCCAGGCGTTGATCCAGCAGATGCCCGCTTCCAGCTGATGAATCACGCGGTGGGCACGGTTCAGGTCCTTGGTCACCAGGCCCGCGGCCAGGCCGAAGTCGGTGTCGTTGGCGCGGCGGATCACTTCTTCTTCGGTTTCGTAGGTGAGGATGCTCATCACCGGGCCGAAGATTTCTTCACGGACGATGGTCATCTCGTCGGTGCAGTCGGTGAACACGGTCGGGGCCACGAAGGCGCCTTTGGCGAAATCGCCGTCGGTCAGGCGGTCGCCGCCGCACAGTACGCGGGCACCTTCTTCCTTACCTTTGGCGATGTAGCCCAGCACGCTTTCCATGTGGGCGAAGCTGACCAGCGGACCGAAGTTGGTGTTGGCGTCTTGCGGGTCGCCGACGCGGATACGGGCAACACGCTCAACGATCTTGGCTTCGAACGCCGCTTGCAGGTGCTTGGGCACGAACACGCGAGTGCCGTTGGTGCAGACCTGGCCGGAGCTGTAGAAGTTGGCCATCATCGCGATGTCGGCGGCACGATCCAGGTCGGCGTCTTCGAACACGATCAGCGGCGATTTGCCGCCCAGTTCCATGGTCACTTCCTTGAGCGAAGAGCTCGACGCGCTGGCCATGACTTTCTTGCCGGTGTCGGTGCCGCCGGTGAACGAGACTTTCTCGATGCGTGGGTGCTCGGTCAGCCAGGTGCCGACTTCACGGCCGCTGCCGGTCAAGACGTTGAATACGCCTGCTGGAACCCCGGCTTCGGTGTAGATCTCGGCCAGTTTCAGGGTGGTCAGCGAGGTGACTTCGCTTGGCTTGAAGATCATCGCGTTACCGGCGGCCAGGGCCGGTGCGGATTTCCACAGGGCGATCTGGATCGGGTAGTTCCAGGCGCCGATACCGGCGACCACGCCCAGCGGCTCGCGGCGGGTGTAGACGAAGGAAGTGTCGCGCAGTGGGATCTGCTCGCCTTCGATCGCCGGCACCAGGCCTGCGTAGTATTCGAGCACGTCAGCGCCGGTAACGATGTCGACGTACTGGGTTTCGGAGAAGGCTTTACCGGTGTCCAGGGTTTCCAGGGCGGCCAGCTCGTCGTTGCGCTCGCGCAGGATGTCGACGGCACGACGCAGGATGCGCGAACGCTCCATGGCGGTCATCGCAGCCCAGATTTTCTGGCCTTTTTCGGCGCTGACCACGGCACGTTCAACGTCTTCTTTCGTTGCGCGTTGCACTTGGGCGAGAACTTCACCGTTAGCCGGGTTGATGGCTTCGAAGGTGGCATCGCTGCCAGCGTCGCTGTAGCCGCCGTCAATGTAGAGTTTTTGCAGGTCGAAACGGGCCATAAAGTCCTCGCAAGTGCATAAGTGGTTGGCGTTACCCGCCGCAAAGTGGGCCATAAGGGTGTGGCAACACTGAGCGGCAGACGTTCAGGGGTTGAGCGTTTATAGGGGCTCTAACTCACCTGCTTGGCCAATTGGAAATCCATGTATTCGTAAGCGATCCGTTGCGCCTGCGCCGTGTCGAAAGCGTCTCCCGACAGGGCGCCGCGCAACCACAAACCGTCGATCAGGGCCGCCAGGCCTCTGGCTGCTTTGCGTGCGTGCGGTAGCGGCAGCACTCGGCGGAACTGGCAGCACAGGTTGGAATACAGACGTTGATCGTTGATCCGCTGCAACCTGTGCAATGACGGGTGATGCATGCTGGCGGCCCAGAAGGCCAGCCAGGTTTTCATTGCCGGGCCATTGACCTGGCTGGCGTCGAAGTTGCCCTCGATGATCACCCGAAGGTGCGCCCGTGGGCTGTCGTCCTTCAGCGCAAGCCTGCGTTCGTGGACGTTCTCGATCAGCACATTCATCAGGTAGCGCATCGTCGCGGCGATCAGGCCGTTCTTGTCCTGAAAGTAGTGACTGATGATGCCGTTCGAGACCCCGGCCAAACGGGCGATCAGCGCAATGCTGGCATCTCCCATTCCGACCTGATCGATGGCCGTCAGCGTGGCTTCGATCAACTGTTGGCGGCGTATGGGTTGCATACCGACCTTGGGCATCTAGCACCTCTCCTTAGGCCTGCCGACGGGCGATGAACGTTCGTCGACTTGAAGGCCAGTCTATTTTGTTTTGATTGAACGTTCAATCAACAAAGAATAAGCTCTGCGACAAATGGTCGCTGCCTACAGGTATTTCCTACTTGAGGGCGACGACATCTGACACCTGCAAAAACCTTTGAAACAGGCGGTATCAAGGCCTGCCCACTGCCTGGTGGGGCTCAAGGATTTTCGGGGTGTCTTTATAACACCCGTCCGTCGACTGCCGAAAAATCGATAGGTCGGGATAACCGTTGCCTTGTGTTTCTCTCTCGCACTGCCTGGAGCATCTGCGCCATGAGTTCTGCCTCTCTTATAAAGACCCCGCCGGAAAAGGTGCGGGTCAACGGTTGGGTGTTCTACACCTCCACCGCGCTGATTCTGTTGTTGACCGCCATTCTGATCATCGCCCCGCAGGACGCCGGGCGCATGCTCGGCGTAGCCCAGGCCTGGCTTTCCAAAAGCTTTGGCTGGTACTACATGGTGGTCATCGCCGCCTACCTGGTGTTTGTGGTCGGCCTGGCGTTTTCGTCCTACGGCAAGTTGAAACTGGGCAGCAAGGACGACACCCCGGACTTCAGCTACGGCGCCTGGGCCGGCATGTTGTTCTCGTCGGGCATCGGTATCTCGTTGCTGTACTTCGGCGCTTCGGAGCCGCTGGATCACTACTTCAACCCGCCGGAAGGCGCCGCCGCCAGCAACAGCGCGGCACGCCAGGCGTTGCAGTTGACCTTCCTGCACTGGGGCCTGCATGGCTGGGCGATCTATGCGTTGGTCGGCCTGGCCGTGGCGTACTTCGCCTACCGGCATAACCAGCCGCTGGCCTTGCGTTCGGCGTTGTACCCGCTGGTGGGTGAGCGTTGGGTCAAGGGCGCGGCTGGTCACGCGGTGGATGGTTTCGGCATGTTCGTGACCCTGCTGGGCCTGGTGACTAACCTGGGCATCGGTTCGATGCAGGTGTCGTCCGGCCTGGAAAACCTGTTCGGCATGGCGCACAGCAACACCAACCTGCTGATCGTGATCATTGTGATGAGCACCGTGGCGACCATCGCCGCCGTGTCGGGTGTGGAGAACGGCATCCGCCGCCTGTCCAACCTCAACATCGTGCTGTTCAGCGGTTTGCTGATCTTCGTGCTGCTGTTCGGCCCGACCCTGCACCTGCTCAACGGCCTGGTGCAGAACACCGGTGACTACCTCAACGGCATCGTGCTGAAAACCTTCGACCTCTATGTGTACGAAGGCGACGGTGACAAGACCGAACGCTGGATGGGCCTGTGGACCCTGTTCTACTGGGCCTGGTGGATTTCCTGGGCACCATTCGTGGGCATGTTCATCGCGCGTATTTCCCGTGGCCGCACGGTGCGTGAACTGGTGGCCGGCGTGCTGCTGATTCCCCTGGGCTTTACCCTGGCGTGGCTGTCGATCTTCGGTAACTCGGCGCTGGACCTGGTGCTCAACCACGGTGCGGTGGAGCTGGGCAAGACGGCGCTGGAACAACCGTCCATGTCTATCTACCAATTGCTGGAGCATTACCCAGCGTCGAAAATCGTCATCGGCGTGTCGATCTTCGTGGGCTTTGTGTTGTTCCTGACCCCGGCGGATTCCGGCGCGGTGATGATGGCCAACCTTTCCTGCAAGGGCGGCAATGTGGATGAAGATGCGCCGCACTGGTTGCGCATCTTCTGGTCGGCGGTGATCACCCTGGTTACCATCGGCCTGCTGTTTGCCGGCAACTTCGAAGCCATGCAAACCATGGTGGTGCTGGCGGGGCTGCCGTTCTCGGTGGTGCTGATTGTCTTTATGTTCGGTTTGCACAAGGCGATGCGCCAGGACGTGGCGATCGAACAGGAGCAGGCGCAACTGGCTGAACGCGGGCGTCGTGGCTTCAGCGAGCGTTTGACGGCACTCGACCTGCAACCGAGCCAGGGCACTGTGCAGCGCTTTATGGACAAGCACGTCACGCCGGCGCTGGAAGAGGCGGCGGTCGCGTTGCGTGAGCAAGGGTTGGAAGTGCAGACGCTGTTGGGTAAGTCCAAGCGCTGCATCGGTGTGCGCATCGAGATGGAAGAGGGCAATCCGTTTGTTTACGAAGTGAGCCTGGATGCCTACTCGTCGGCGCCGAGCGACTTGCCTGAAGAAGAGCGCACCCGCTATTACCGTGCCGAGGTGTACCTGCACAACGGGCCTCAGGAATACGACCTGATGGGCTTCGCCCAGGAACAGATCACCCGGGACGTGCTCGATCAGTTTGAAAGCCATCGGCAGCTCCTTGGCCGTGTCTATAGCTGATAGTTGAGCCTGGTGGTGCTTTAAATGTGGGAGGGGGCTTGCTCCCGATAGCGGTGTGTCAGTCAGTCCATCTGTTACTGATCCACCGCTATCGGGAGCAAGTCCCCTCCCACATTTTTGACCCGGTTTCTCCAATGGCGTTTGCAGTGTGTGCTAGCCCAGGTTTTTGCCCAGCAGGGCGTGGTAGAGCTCGCTGTCGCCCAGGATCCCCACCACCTGGTTGTTGTCATGCAACACCAGCTTGTTCCCCGTCTGATAACGAATCTGCAGCGCATCACGCATGCCGATATTCGAATCCACCAGTGTCGGTACCCGGCCCAAACCTTCCACCGGTTGCCCCGGTGCCCAGTTCTGCAAATTCATCACCACGCCATTCTGCCGCGCGCCCTGGATGGTGTTGCCTTCGGCCAGGTCCAGCCATGAGTCGCCACCCGGATCCAGGCACACCGAACCGTTGACGCGTTTGCAGTTGTCCAGCGTGCGCATCAGGCTGCGGCCGCACAGTACGTTCAGCGGGTTGGTATGGGCGACGAAGGTGCGCACATAGTCGTCCGCCGGGTTCAGCACGATCTCTTCCGGCACGCTGTACTGGATGATCTTGCCGTCTTTCATGATCGCGATACGGCTGCCCAGCTTCAGCGCCTCGTCGAGGTCGTGACTGACGAACACGATGGTCTTGCTCAGCTTGCTTTGCAGTTCCAGCAATTCGTCCTGCAGGCCTTGGCGGATCAGCGGGTCGAGGGCGGAGAAGGGCTCGTCCATCAACAGGATGTCGGCGTCCATCGCCAACGCGCGGGCCAGGCCGACGCGCTGTTGCATGCCGCCGGACAGTTCATCCGGCCTCTTGTTGCGCCACTGGGTCAGGCCCACCAGCTCAAGTTTTTCATCCACCAGCTTGCGCCGTTCTTTTTCCGGACGGCCCTGCATTTCCAGACCAAAGCTGATGTTCTCGCGCACCGTCAGCCAGGGCATCAGGGCGAACTTCTGGAACACCATGGCGATGCGCTTGGTGCGCATCATTTTCAGCTCGGCGGGGGTGCAGGAGGCGATGTCGATCTGGCGACCTTCATGCTCCACGAACAGCTGGCCACGGCTGACGGTATTGAGGCCGTTGATGCAGCGCAGCAGGCTCGACTTGCCGGAGCCCGACAGGCCCATCAGCACGCAGATCTCGCCTTTTTCCACATCCAGGCTGGCTTTTTCAACGCCGACGATCTGCCCGGTTTTTTTCAGGATTTCGTTACGGCTCATGCCCTGGTCCAGCAGCTTGAGCGCTTCGCGTGGGTCTTTGGAGAAAATTACGTCGACATTGTCGAATCGGATAATGCTCATGCATCACCCCCTACTTTGGCGTCGGGTTGTTTGCAGATGCGGTCGAGCATGATGGCCAGCAGCACAATCGCCAGGCCGGCTTCAAAGCCCAGGGCGATGTCGGCGGTGTTCAGCGCGTTGACCACCGGCTTGCCGAGGCCGTCGGCGCCCACCAGGGCGGCGATCACCACCATCGACAACGACAGCATGATGCATTGGGTAATACCGGCAGCGATGCTCGGCATGGCGTGTGGCAGTTCAATGCGCGAGAGCAACTGACGGCGCGAGCAGCCAAAGGCCTTGCCGGCGTCCATCAACTCTTGCGGTACATCACGGATACCCAGGTAAGTCAGGCGGATGGGCGCGGCAATCGCGAACACCACCGTGGAGATCAAACCAGGCACCACACCCAGCCCGAAGAGGGTCAGGGTAGGGATGAGGTAGACGAAGGTCGGTACGGTCTGCATCAGATCGAGCACCGGCCGCATCAGGGTGTAGAACATGGGTTTGTGCGCGGCAACAATGCCCAGCGGCACACCAATGACCACGCAGACCAGGGTGGCGAACAGCACCTGGGCGAGGGTTTCCATGGTTTCCTGCCAGTACCCAAGGTTCAGGATCAGCAGGAAAGAGGCGATGACAAAAACAGTCAGTCCCCATTTACGTTGAATAAAGTGAGCCAGCAGCGCAATCAGACCGATCAATGCCAGCGGATTGAACCAGGTCAGCGCAAACGTCACGCCGTGGATCATCGTTTCCAGTGTCGATGCGATTGCGTCGAAGTAGTTGGCGCCGTGTTGGGTCAACCATTCGACGAAGGCAGCGATGTACTGGCCTAGTGGGATTTTCTGTTCAGTCAGCATGGTAGTGAATGTCCACATGCGAAGAGGGAAAACATCCCGGGGCAGCGTACCGCCCCGGGGTCAGCAGTTACTTGTTTAGATACGCTTTGACGGCTTCCAGGCCTGGTTTGCCATCGACGGTGGTGACACCGGCGAGCCAAGTGTCGAGTACTTGCGGGTTCTTCTTCAGCCAGGCTTTCGCCGCGGCGTCGGGCTTCATCTTGTCGTCCAGGACATTACCCATCAGGGTGCTTTCCATGTTCAAGGTGAACACTAGGTTCTTCAGCAACTGACCGACGTTGCTGCATTCCTCGGTGTAGCCCTTGCGGGTGTTGGTGTAGATGGTGGCCTGGCCGTAGTTGGGGCCGAACGAGTCGTCACCCCCGGTCAGGTACTTCATCTTGAAGCGGGTGTTCATCGGGTGCGGTTCCCAGCCAAGGAACACAATGGCCTGGTCACGCCTGGTGGCGCGTTCCACCTGGGAGAGCATCCCGGCTTCGCTGGATTCGACGACTTTGAAGCCGGCGGTCTTGAGGCCGAAGGCGTCTTTGTCGATCAGGGTCTGGATGGTGCGGTTGCCGTCGTTACCCGGCTCGATGCCGTAGATCTTGCCGCCCAGCTCTTCCTTGAATTTGGCGATATCGGCGAAGTCTTTCAGGCCTTTGTTGTACAGCGCCTCGGGTACCGCCAGGGTGTACTTGGCGTTTTCCAGGTTGGCGCGCACGGTTTCCACGGTGCCGGCATCACGGTACTGCTTGATGTCGTTTTCCATGGTCGGCATCCAGTTGCCGAGGAACACGTCCATGTTCTTGCCGTCGGCCAGGGACTTGTAAGTCACAGGAACGGAAATCATCGTGGTCTTGGTCTTGTAGCCCAGGCCCTTGAGGATTTCGCTGGTGGTCGCGGTGGTGACAGTGATGTCGGTCCAGCCGACATCGGAGAAGTTGACGGTCTTGCACTGTTCCGGTTCTGCGGCGTGCGCCATGACTGGCAGACTCAGCATGGCGGCCAACAACAACGAGGGTGAACCTTTCATCTGGGTAGACTCCTGTGTTTTTTCTGGCGGCATTTGCCGCGCTTTATAAGTGTTGCGGTTGGAGCGTGCGGCAACAGCTCTGCCACGGTGCCTTGCAAACGAGTCGAGACTGATCATGTACCAGTGAAAATCTGACGCCTACAGGGGGCGTCGTATCCAGTACAGGGAGGGTCGTATCCAGTGTCGGTGACGTCGCTTACAGGTTTTTCCCACGGTTAAACCGCTGTTTTTGCCCATCTGCACCGCTAAAAACGGCCAAAACAGGCGATCGCACGGGAGCGACGCTGGTGAGCATGGGTGCGTCGGTGTGAGACGCCGTGGCAGCGAATAAAACCTTGATGATGCCGCCATCTGGGCGATCTGAGCGTAGCACCTCGTTCAAGCCTGGCCGTGCTTATCGAGGAGTTCTACCGCAATGGCTATCAGTGTTTTCGACCTGTTCAAGATCGGCATCGGGCCTTCTAGTTCTCACACCGTCGGCCCCATGCGCGCCGCGGCGTTGTTCGTTCAAGGGTTACGTGAACGTGAACTGTTGGAACAGGTCAGGCGCGTCGAAGTTCAGCTCTACGGCTCATTGTCGGCCACCGGCATCGGCCACGGCAGCGACACCGCCACCATCATGGGCCTGATGGGCGAGTGGCCGGACGCGATCGATCCGTCGCAAATCGGCCTGCGCATTCACACCCTGCGTGAGACCGACACCCTGCTGCTCGACGGGCGTTTGCCCGTGCCGTTCCTGTGGGCCCGCGACATGCGCCTGCTTGACGAAAACCTGCCGTTCCACCCCAACGCCATGACCCTGGTGGTGTTTGGCGCTGATGGCGAGCTGCATCGCGACACCTATTACTCAGTGGGCGGTGGTTTCGTGGTGGATGAAGCCCAGGCGCAGAGCGGCGTGGCGGACATGGACCGCACCGAGTTGCCATATGATTTTTCCAGCGCCGTGGAGTTGTTGCAGCTGTGCAAGACCCACAACCTGCGTGTCGCCGAACTGATGCTGGCCAACGAAAAGGTCTGGCGCTCCGAAGACGAAATCCGCAGTGGCCTGATGAAGCTCTGGCGCGCCATGCAGGCGTGCGTGGAGGAGGGACTCAAGCACGAAGGCATTCTGCCTGGCGGCCTCAACGTGCGCCGTCGCGCCGCCAAGTTGCACCGCAGTCTGCAGGAGTTGAACAAACCCAATGTGATCGGCTCGACCTTGAGTGCGATGGAATGGGTCAACCTGTTCGCCCTGGCGGTGAATGAAGAAAACGCCGCCGGTGGACGCATGGTCACGGCGCCCACCAACGGTGCGGCGGGGATCATTCCGGCGGTGTTGCACTACTTCATGAAGTTCAGCGACGAAGTCACCGAAGCCAACGTGGTCGACTACCTGCTCAGTGCGGCGGCGGTGGGGATCCTGTGCAAGAAGAACGCCTCGATCTCCGGGGCCGAAGTCGGTTGCCAGGGTGAAGTGGGTTCGGCCTGCGCCATGGCCGCTGCCGGGCTGGCCGAGATCCTCGGCGCAACCCCGGAGCAGCTGTGCAACGCCGCTGAAATCGGCCTGGAACACAACCTCGGCCTGACCTGCGACCCGGTGGGCGGGTTGGTGCAAGTGCCGTGCATCGAGCGCAATGCAATTGCAGCGGTGAAGGCGATCAACGCGGCGCAGATGGCCCTGCGCGGTGATGGCCAGCACTTTATCTCCCTGGACCGGGTGATCCGCACCATGCGCGATACCGGGGCGGATATGCATGACAAGTACAAAGAGACGTCGCGAGGTGGGTTGGCGGTCAGTGCGGTGGAGTGCTGAGACCGAGTCGCCGGTATCGGGGGCTTGCCCCCGATGGCTGTCATCCAGACGATGCTGCTCAAAAAGTGAACACTCCAACCAAAAGCGCCACCTTTTAGCGCGTCGCAAACAGATAAGTAGCTTCCGAGCGATTTTCCCTCCGACCACCCGTCACCTGTGCGTGCGGTGACAGACTTTTCCTACGCGCTGAAAGCGCCTTCCCACAAGTGATACCGAACTGCTCACACACCTTGAGCAGGGCCGCTCCGACGTCTATTTCAACCATATCCCGTACTCCTCGCGCGGGCTTATTTAGACGCGTCATCAGGTCGTTTTCAGGATTTGTTGAATGGCCATTCAAATTTAGGCATGGCATTTGCTCTACCAATTCAAAGCCTCTCGCCTTGCCGGATGAAGAGCGCAATAACAAGAGCCTCGCCTGAGGCCATCACCTGCTTTGTGTGAGGAGATACCGCCATGACGTCGTTCAACTCCGGGGCCCAACCCCAGAACCGTGCGCCTCAATCCATCGGCTTTTTGCTGCTGGACAATTTCACGCTGATTTCCCTGGCGTCGGCAGTGGAACCGCTGCGCATGGCCAACCAGCTGTCCGGCCGCGAGCTGTATCGCTGGACAACCCTGAGTGTCGACGGCAACCAGGTGTGGGCCAGCGACGGTCTGCAAATCACCCCCGATGCCTCCATGCACAAAGCCCCGGCCCTGGACACCGTGATTGTGTGCGGCGGCGTGGGTATCCAGCGTACCGTGACCCGTGAGCATGTGTCGTGGCTGCAAAGCCAGGCGCGCCAGTCCCGTCGCCTGGGGGCAGTGTGCACCGGCAGCTGGGCCCTGGCCTGTGCCGGCCTGCTCGACGGTTTTGATTGCAGCGTGCATTGGGAGTGCCTGGCGTCGATGCAGGAAGCCTTCCCGCGCGTGTCGATGAGCACCCGTTTGTTCACCCTCGACCGCAACCGCTTCACCAGTTCGGGCGGCACCGCGCCGCTGGACATGATGCTGCACCTGATCAGCCGCGACCACGGCCGTGAACTGTCGGCGGCGATCTCCGAAATGTTCGTGTACGAGCGCATCCGCAATGAACAGGATCACCAGCGTGTGCCGCTCAAGCACATGCTTGGCACCAACCAGCCGAAGCTGCAGGAAATCGTCGCGCTGATGGAAGCCAACCTCGAAGAGCCGATCGACCTCGACGAACTGGCGGTGTACGTCGCCGTGTCGCGTCGCCAGCTGGAGCGGCTGTTCCAGAAATACCTGCACTGCTCGCCGTCGCGCTACTACCTCAAGCTGCGCCTGATTCGCGCGCGGCAGTTGCTCAAGCAAACGCCGATGTCGATCATCGAAGTGGCATCGGTATGCGGTTTTGTGTCCACGCCGCACTTCTCCAAGTGCTACCGCGAATACTTCGGCATTCCGCCACGGGATGAGCGCGTAGGCTCCAACACCACCCAGCAGGTGGCGATGATGCCGATTCCGCAGGCGCTCGTGTTGTCACCGTTGTCGGGGCCGATGTCGGCGTTGAGTCAGGCGCGCAATGAGTCGACGTTCGCGAGTGTACGGCTTTAAACCGAGTTGACTGCATCGGGGGCAAGCCCCCTCCCAGACTTGACCGAGTTGTCATGACGAACATGGCCAGATGTAGGAGGGGGGCTTGCCCCCGATAGCGGTCTGTCAGGCGCCAGAGTTCTGCTTGAACTGCATCAGCGCCGGCAGCAACTGCTTATCGATCGCCTGACGCACCGCCGGCAAAATCGTCGCGCTGCCGGTGTACATCTGCTCAACCATACCCTTGAGCGCCTTGGCCCGCGCTTCGCTCAAACCGCGTACCGCGCACTCGCAAGCCTGTTCGGCGCTGGCGCCGCTGGATACCTCGAAACCCAGCGAGCGCAGTTGGCTCAGCAGGTCATCCTGATCAATCAAATCCGCATGCATCATGACGTTTATCCTGGTGAAGGGAGCGGGGATTGACTTGGATTCTGGTAGGCCCCCGGCCGGTCGGCAAGGGCAGAATGCACGAATGGCTCAGATGGCTATGAACGTGTCGTTTTCGGGTCATTTACCCGCTGCAGTAATAGGCACACTGGTTGCCAGCAAGCAGCTTGAAGGTTTGGTCACCCTCGGGATGTACGGCTCACACAAGGCACTCTGCCCCGATCCAGTCACGGCTGGACCGGGGCTTTTTTAGCGCTGCAGCACCAGGATTCGTGAAAGCAGTTCATCCCGGTCGATATAGCAACCCTGAAAGTGCCGCGCCCCCGAAGTGGGATCAAACGCATTGCGCGCATGCAACGTGCGGCGATTATCGAAGCACCACAGCTCGCCCGGGTTAAGGCGCTTGACCAGCCGAAAGCGCGCCTTGCGCGTCATAGCGATAAACCGCCGATAAGCCCGATACAGCAACGGCATCTGCGCCACCGATGTCTCGAACGGCCCGCGCAGAAAATTGGCCATGCGAATCTCTGCCACATCCCCCAAGGCGTCCAATGCGATGATCGGCGCGAGGCGGCGGTAGTCGCTGTGACGGTCTTTGTTGCGAAACTCCACGGGTATTTCACACAGCGCACGAAATGCTTCGGGATCCTCCTGGCGCAGGGCATTGGCGATGGCAAACCCATCGACAAAAATACTCTCGCCGCCGTCGGCATCGTTGACCAGGCAATGCAGAAACTGCAGCCCCGGTTGCAGCTCCCGGGTCGGCAAATCACTGTGCAAGGGCAGGTTGAAAGCGGTGTAGGCATTGCTGTCGGCATCGGCCTTGGATTGCACGTTGAACAACACACCGAAATTGCTCTCGCGGATAAACGAAATGCGCTCGGCAACACACGCCAGGGAGCCGGGTTCGGTGGGTACGCCACGTACTTGGGTGAGGCCTCCATCGCGCAGTGCCAACAGCCATTGCAGCAGGGCTTTCGGGTCTTGCATCACGGCTGAGTAATCGAATACCGGCAGGTCGAAGCTGCTGTCCCACAGTCGGGCTTCGGGTTTGGCGGCCCGGCGTTCGGCGCGGGATTCATCGTCATAGGCATGGGCCCGCAGCCAGCCGGGATCGTACTGGCTGTGATGACCGCCGCGCCATTCCACGCTGAGAAAACCCTGGTCGATACGCGCGCTGATGGCGCCGAGATTTTCATCCACATCGACAATTTCCAGCACTTGCTCGCGGGTCACGCTGTACACGCATTGCGTGCACGGACAGTTGTCCCGCAACCACTGATGATGAAACGGGCTTACCCGGCCATCGGCCCATTGCACGCGAATCTGATCGTCCAGCACCTGCGTATCGGCGAGGTCGCAAAGCTTGGGGTAAGTACGGAAATCGGCAACAGCGGCGGCGGTTTGCATGATGGCTCCTTATTTTTTCGGTGGCAGTCCAATCACTCGGCCGAGGAGGGCGGGCCTTGGCAGATCGGCTTGCTCGGTACTGATGGCAGCGAGTTTCTCCAGCGTCGCCTCGGTAAACGGCGCCGAATGCGGACCTGCCAGGTCAACGTGCAGCAGCATCTGTTCGTTGCCGGCCAGTTCTTTCTCATCGCCCACCAAATGCAGACTGTGATAGAGGTGCAGGCGCTTGGCGTCGTGGGCGATCAGTTGGGTGTGCACCTCCACTTCGGCACCGAGTTTCACTTCGTGCAGGTAGTTCAGGTGCAGTTCCAGGGTGAACAACGAATGGCCGCTGGCTTCGCGGTTTTCACTGTCCAAGCCGAGGGTGTCCATCAGCGCGTCGGTGGCGTAGCTGAAGATCAGCAGGTAGAACGCATCGCGCAGGTGGCCGTTGTAGTCCACCCAGTCGGCGAGGACTGGGGTGGTGTAGGTGGTCAGTGCAGGCATGGTGAGGGTTCCGTTATTCGGCGAAGGTCATGCCGTGCTTGGCTTTGGTGGTTTTCACCGCGTCGAGCACCGCCAGCAGGCAATCATCACGATAGCGTTCCAGCGCCGAAATGCTGTGTTTGCCCAGTTGATCGCTGGTGCCATCGACCACATCGTCAATCAACTTGTCGGTCAACTCCGGTGCCGGCAGATAGGTCCACGGCAACTGCAATGCCGGACCGAACTGCGCCATGAAGTGCCGCATGCCCGCATCACCGCCCGCCAGGGTGTAGGTGAGGAAGGTGCCCATGAACGACCAGCGCAGGCCGGCGCCAAAGCGAATCGCATCGTCGATCTCGCCGGTGGTGGCCACGCCGTCATTGACCAGGTGCAGCGCTTCGCGCCACAGCGCTTCGAGCAAGCGGTCGGCGATAAAACCGGGGACTTCCTTGCGCACATGCAGCGGGCGCATGCCGAGGGATTCATACACCTTGATCGCGGCCTGGATCGCTTCCGGCGCGGTGTGCTTGCCGCCGACTACTTCCACCAGCGGCAACAGATAGACCGGGTTGAACGGATGGCCGACCACACAGCGTTCCGGGTGGGTCGAGCCCTCGTAGAACTCGCTCGGCAACAGCCCGGAGGTACTCGAGCCGATCAATGCAGTGGGCTTGGCCGCTGCGCTGATCTTGCTGTGCAATTCCAGTTTCAGCTCCAGGCGTTCCGGGGCGCTTTCCTGGATGAAGTCGGCGTCTTTCACGCATTCTTCGATGGTGGGGACAAAGCGTAGGCGGTCCTGGGATGCGCCGGGCGCGAGGCCCTGTTTTTCCAGGGCGCCCCAGGCATTGGCGACGCGTTTGCGCAGCGCCGCTTCGGCACCCGGCGCCGGGTCCCAGGCGACCACATCGAGGCCGTGGGCCAGGGCGCGGGACACCCAGCCGCTGCCGATGACACCGCTGCCGAGGGCGGCGAAGGTTTTGATCTCAGTGATAAAGCGCATGGCAAATTCCTAAAGCGTTCGGTGATTCCCTGTGGGAGGGGGCAAGCCCCTCCCACATTTTTTAATTCGGTTTCGACAGGGGGTCAGCCGCGTTTGGTAAGGCCCATCTTGATGCGGCCTTCCGCCGGGCTCATGACCCGCGCGCCCAGGCGGCTGAGGATTTCACTGGCGCGTTCCACCAGTTGGCCGTTGGTGGCGAGTACGCCCTTGTCCAGCCACAGGTTGTCTTCCAGGCCGACCCGTACGTTGCCGCCCAGCAGCACCGCTTGCGCGGCCATGGGCATTTGCATGCGGCCGATCCCGAACCCGGCCCACACCGCGTCGGCCGGCAGGTTGTCGACCATGGCTTTCATCGTGGTGGTGTCGGCCGGCGCGCCCCATGGGATGCCCAGGCACAGTTGGAACAGCGGGTTGTCGAGCAGACCCTCCTTGATCATCTGCTTGGCGAACCACAGGTGGCCGGTGTCGAAAATTTCCAGCTCGGCCTTTACGCCCAATTCCTGGATGCGCTTGGCGCCCGCCCGCAGCTGCGCCGGGGTGGAGACGTAAATCGTGTCGCCATCGCCGAAGTTCAGGGTGCCGCAGTCCAGGGTGCAGATTTCCGGCAGCAGTTCTTCCACATGGGCCAGGCGGGTCAGTGGGCCGACCAGATCGGTATTGGGGCCGAATTCCATCGGGTTCTCGCCGCCGCCGATCTCGAGGTCGCCGCCCATGCCGGCGGTGAGGTTGACGATGATGTCGATGTCAGCCTCGCGGATGCGCTCCATCACTTCGCGGTACAGGGCGACGTCGCGGCTGAACTTGCCGGTCTCGGGGTCGCGCACATGGCAGTGCACCACGGTAGCGCCGGCCTTGGCGGCCTCCACGGCGGCGGCGGCGATTTGTTTGGGAGTGACCGGCACGTGTGGGCTTCTGGCGGTCGTGTCGCCAGCACCGGTGAGTGCGCAGGTGATGATGACGTCGTGGTTCATGAGGCAGGTTCCTTACAGGCGTGGTGATGCCGTTCGCGGTCGGCAGTGACCGCGAAACGGTGGTTCGAAGAAGGTTATTTGCTGGTCAATTGCAGGTTGGCCGCCGCCGGTTTGCCGTCGAAGGTGGTCACACCTTCCAGCCAGCGGGCTTGGTCCTGCGGGTGATCCTTGAGCCACTGCTTGGCAGATTCCAGCGCGTCCTTGTGATCCAGCAGCGGCTGCATCATCCGGCTCTCGTCGGCGGCGGTGAAGGTCAGGTTGGTCAGCAGTTTGTGCACGTTGGGGCACTGTTCGGCGTAGGTCGGCGCGGTCACGGTCCAGACGGTGGCCATGCCTTCGTTCGGGCCCAGGGCGTCGTCGCTGCCGGTGAGGTAAGTCATCGCGATATTGACGTTCATCGGGTGCGGCGCCCAGCCGAAGAACACCACGGCTTCCTTGCGGCGTACCGCACGGTCCACGGCGGCAAGCATGCCGGCCTCGCTGGATTCCACCAGTTGGAATTTGCCCAGGCCGAACTGGTCCTTGGCGATCATCGCCTTGATCTGGGTGTTGGCCCCCGAGCCTGGCTCGATGCCGTAGATCTTGCCGCCCAGCTCCTTCTCGAACTTGGCGATGTCAGCGAAAGTTTTCAGGCCCTTGTCCGCCAGATAAGTCGGCACCGCCAGGGTGGCACGGGCGTCTTCCAGGCTGGGTTTGTCGAGAACTTTGATTTGCTTGGCGTCGACGAACGGCGTGATGGTCTGGGTCATCAACGGGTTCCAGTAGCCCAGGAACAGGTCCAGCCGCTGGTCGCGGATCCCGGCGAAGATGATTTGCTGGGAGGCGCTGGTTTGTTTGGTCTTGTAGCCGAGGCCGTCGAGCAACACTTGGGTCATGGCGCTGGTGGCGATGACGTCGGTCCAGTTCACCACGCCCATGCGTACGTTCTGGCAAGATGCCGCGTCGGCCGCCAGTACGTTCGTGCTCAAGATGGCGCTGGCGCTGAGTGCAAGCACGCAGTGGCGAATCAGTCGGTTCATGGTGGATCCCTCGGCAGGTCGTTATTGTGGGGTCCGGCGTCTTTGTGCGCCGTGGGATCACGTTACGGAGCTTTAGGCCCGCCGAAACGCACGGCGGCGACCAGCTCTTGCACTGCAGCGACCTGTGCTCTTGAATGGCCCGTTGAACTGGCGTATCACAGTGACCACGCTGCCCGTCCTACGAGAGCGCCACCATGTCCCAGGATTTCTACTTTCTGCTGATGCCGGGGTTCTCGGCCATTGGCTTTATTTCTGCGCTGGAACCGCTGCGCGTGGCCAACCGCTTTCGTGGCGAGCTGTACCGCTGGCATGTGCTGAGCGCCGACGGCGGCGCGGTGCTGGCGAGCAATGGCATGTCGGTCAACGCCGACGCCGCGCTGGAACCGCTGAAAAAGGGCGCGACGCTGCTGGTGGTGGCCGGCTTCGAACCGCTGCAGTTCGCCACGCCGGCGCTGGAACACTGGCTGCGCCGTCTGGACAATGACGGCGTGACCCTCGGCGCCATCGACACCGGCGCCTGCGTGCTCGCCGAAGCCGGCCTGCTCGACGGCCACCGCCTGACCCTGCATTGGGAAGCCATCGACGCCTTCAAGGAGTCGTACCCGCACCTGAGCGTGACTCAGGAACTGTTCGAGATCGACCGCCGCCGCATCACCTGCGCCGGCGGCACCGCCTCCATCGACTTGATGCTCGACTTGATCGCCCAGGCCCACGGCGCGGACCTGGCGATCCAGGTCTCCGAACAGTTCGTACTCGGCCGCATCCGCCCGCGCAAGGACCACCAGCGCATGCAGATCGCCACGCGCTACGGCATCAACAACAAGAAACTGGTGCAAGTGATCGGCGAGATGGAGCAGCACACTGAACCGCCCCTGAGCACCTTGGCGTTGGCCGATGCGATCAAGGTTACCCGGCGCCAGCTTGAACGGCTGTTTCGCCTGCATTTGAACGACACGCCCAGCAATTTCTACCTCGGCCTGCGCCTGGAAAAAGCCCGGCAGTTATTGCGCCAGAGCGATATGAGCGTGCTGGAGGTGAGCATTGC
This sequence comes from Pseudomonas sp. BIGb0381, assembly GCF_024809815.1. Classification (NCBI taxonomy): domain Bacteria; kingdom Pseudomonadati; phylum Pseudomonadota; class Gammaproteobacteria; order Pseudomonadales; family Pseudomonadaceae; genus Pseudomonas; species Pseudomonas sp. BIGb0381. The sequence continues at coordinate 133,634 of NZ_JANUEN010000008.1, read as the reverse complement.
GTGCGGGTTTGAATCGCCGTCGTATTTCACCCGGAGTTATCGGGCGCGGTTTGCCAAGTGTCCGAGGGAGGATCGGCGACGGGAGGTGGTTTGACGGGCAATTATAGTCAATTATACTCGAAACTATAATTTATAGTCCTTTCCATAATTGAGTATAAAACCATGTCCAAGCACAGCGGCTTTGTGTTTCGCCGCCCCACCCTGGCAAGCAGTATTGCCGATGGCCTGGTGGGGGCCGGTATTCAGGATTTCACCTCTGGCCTGTTTCTCGCGGCACCCCGTCGCACGGGCAAAAGCACGTTTTTGCGCGAAGACTTGATCCCGGAATGTCAGCTCCGGGGCTGGCTGGCGGTGTATGTGGATCTCTGGGCTGACAAAGAGAAAGATCCTGCAGAGTTGATTGCCAGTGCTATTGCTGCTGCTCTGGTTCCCTATGAAAAGGGCATTCGCAAACTGGCCAAGAACATTGGCATCGAGAAACTCAGCTTTCTGCGTACGCTCTCCTGGGACTTTACCAAGCCACAATTGCCTGTCGGTGCGACGCTGACCCAAGCGTTGGAATTGCTCCACAGTGCTGCAGAAAAACCCGTTGTGCTGGTGATTGACGAAGCGCAGCACGCCTTAACCACCGAGTCGGGTATCAATGCGATGTTCGCGTTGAAGGCTGCCCGGGATCAGCTCAACCAAGGCCGTGACGAGGAGGGCAGCGGGTTGCGCCTGGTGTTTACCGGCTCCAACCGCGACAAGTTGGCCCACTTGGTGCTCGGCAAAAGCCAGCCGTTCTTCGGCTCCAGCATCACGCCATTTCCGCTGCTGGGCAAAGAGTTCACCCAGGCGTACACCGTGCACCTTAACGCGCATCTGGCCGAGACCAACCAGTTCAACGCGGCGGATATTGATGAGGCGTTTGAGCTGGTAGGTCGGCGTCCCGAAATGCTGCGCACGATCATCGGCGAAGTGGCGTTGGAGTTGGGCGAGGCCAGCAATCTGGGCGAACTGCTGCACAGTCGCGCCGAACTGCTGCGCGCGGGTGTATGGACCGAATTCGAAAGCGCCTGGAACGCCCTGACGATCCCGCAGCGTGCGGTGTTGGAGGTGATGGTGGAGCGTTCTCAAAACAACGAACCCTTCGCGCCATTCACCGACAGCACCCTCACGGCTGTCAGCAAGGCGCTGGAAGCCATGGGCAGCGACGTGGTGCCGGGCACCCAGACCATTCAGGCCTGTATCGATGCGTTGCGCGATAAGGAGCTGGTGTGGAAGTCGAGTCGCGGCGGGTATGCGCTTGAAGACAAATCGTTCGGCGAGTGGCTGCGCCATGTCAAACGAAGCAAGGCGGCCGGTATTGCGGCCAGCAGGTAGGAGGACAGAAAAGCCAAACCAGCCCAAAGACTGGTTTGGCTTATTCGATACGGCGTAGGGAAAAGCTAGCGTGGTGGGGGCTACTACTCACTTCAGCGACAACCTTCATGACGTTAATCCCATTCGAAAAGTGTGCTACGGCTGTCTGACGTAAGGCTTGAGGGGGACCAGTCGATTGACGGCCGCCAGAGGATTGCCCTGCAGCAACTGTGCAGGCTCGGGTTTGAGTTTGTCCTGATTGATACTCGCCAATACACCGATGGCGGCATTCATCCCGGACATAAAGGCCCCTTCACACCAACCTGGATAGTTACTGGCGCTGTCCGAAGACAGGAATATTTGCCGATAGACTCGGTCCCTTGCCTGTGAGTTGAATGCGGGTTCCTGGGTGAACAGGTACAGGTTGCACAACGCATTGGAAGTCGCGAAGTCTCCAGGTGCGTCGAGCTTGAACCCACCTGTACCGATCTGATCTTGCCAGTCAATGCCGATGGCATTGGGGTCGTCTTGCCTGTTACCCAACAAAGAGTGGAAGTACACCGTGGTGCGAACCTGGCGGGTCGGGTTCTGTACATAAGGCAGTACGCTGGCCCACGCCCTGTAGCTTCGCCACCACTCCTGGGGAAATCCAGGCCCGAACCAGGCCGGGCTTTCAGTGAAATCAGCAATGCCCAGCGTGCCATTTTCCCGGGAGGGTGCTATATCCAGCACGCTGCGTGCCATGATTGAGTCCAGGTTCCACGTGTACGAAAGCAATACGGCAACAGGGCCGGGCCGATCCTCCGCGATTGCCGGGATGAAGTAGCTGGCGCGGGTCCAGCCCTCGCTCATCAGGCAGCGTATGGGCCTGCCGTCGATGTGCGTCCAAGTGCTGGCCAGTGCTGAACCCTGTGCCCATGGTGCTTGGGGCGTGACATAAAAAGACTTGCTGGCGTTCATCATATTGAGCCGCGCCAAGGCGCTTTTCAGTGGCGCTATATGGCTTTTATAGATTGCCGAAGGCCAGGCTTTGTCGAAGTAGCTATGAAAGGCGTGAGGTACGCCATTGATCGGGATTTCTACCCGTAAGCCGTTACGCGGATAGCTCAGTTCGCTGGCCAGCGACATCATCGTCAGCAGGGCCGTATGAGGGATGGCGGCAACGATATGGTCGGTGTTCACCGGTATTAATGCGACGTCTTCGGCCCCTTCTCCGTTGAGGTTGCGTACCAGCAGGCCGGCTTGGGCTGACCCTCCGTCGGCCGATACGAAGATTCCCATTTCCTGTACCTCATGGCGTTCATGCACGGTAAAGGTGTTCTTGCCGGCTGGACCGAATTCGTCCCTGAGCTTTTTCAGGATGGCATGCGCGATCATGCCCGAGCCAATGCCTGCCGGCAGAGCATATTCATCCAGGTAATCCCACAGCCAGATTCGCAGCATCTCCAGGAACCCCATGGAAAACATGCTACCCATGCCTCCCGTGCCGAAGCCTACGTTGACGAAGATTGCCAACTGTTCTGGCGTCCAGCCCTTGGGCTCCGCTACGTTGCCAAGCAGCCAGGTGCCCAGGTCCAGTTTGTCGAAGCGCTCGATCATCGCCGTCCAGAAAGCCTGGATGCGGTTTTCTTCTTCGGCGGACAGCCGGGGTTGTTCAAGCAACCGCAGAATTTGGAGAATGTTGGAGCCGCCGCCTTGTATGTCGTTGATGGCATCGCGCACATCGGCGGAGACTTTGATGAACTGTGGGGGCAGGTCGGGCGCTTGCATGCTGCCTGCCAACCACCGATGGGCGATACCGTCCTGGCACAGGACAGTGGGTACCAGGCCTGGGTTGGGGAACAGCTGGAGCAGTGTGTCATCTCCCAGGATATCCCCGAAGACTTCCCAGGTGACCTTGGCCTTCGCGGGGAACCTCATGGCCCCCAGTTCACACACTGTGTCGGTTTCCAGCTTGCGCACGAAACTGCATGTGCGGCCGTGGATATAGCGGTGCCAGTCGTCATCGACCTGTTCCAGCTGGTTGCGTTCGTACAACACCACATTCAAGCCTGCGCGCAGCAGCTCTCTTGCCGTCAGCAACCCGGACATGCCTGCGCCAATGATTACGACACGCGCGTCTTTCTCTACACCCTCCAAAGGCTGGGCCAGCCAGCCAGATTCGGGGCTGGAGGCACGAAGGATACTTGCGTAGTCATAAGGGTAAGCGTCCACCAGGCGTGAAGTACCTGACTTGAGTTGGCCTATCGTTTGCGGACCGGCCATTGTACGTGTGCCACTGCTGCCTCCCAGGGCAGCCAGGGATGGGAACCATGCCATGATCATCTCCTTGAATTGCTCGCAATACGTTGCTTGTCACTGCTCGAATGAACAGTGATTTCAGCCTAGGTGAGTGCGTGAAACTCAAGGTTCGCTTCAGACCAGTGGAGTGCCCTGAGCAAGTTTCATTGTTATGTCGAGTGTTTTGACAGGGGCGGATCTGATGTAGGGATTATCCTTTTCTGTGGTGTCGGCTATGTCGTGGGTAGAGGGGCTGCTAATGTAAAAGTCCATTGCGGCTGACACCCAAACTAACCATTAATCAACTGATATTTAAAGTTCGCACTTCACTACTTAAGTTAAGCGACAAGAGGTCCGTATGTTCAGGAAAATGCTTGCTGTCATTACTTTTGCATCTGCCCCCGCCTGGGCTGCCAAGGCCCCCGCCTCCGTCCCCTTCACGGGTGCCGATTACAGCGGGCGTTATGAGTGTACTGGTCGTGATAGCCATATCGGCGCCTTCAAGGGGGTTGTCGATATGCAGCTCAACGCCAGGCAAAGTACCGGCAAGTACGGCGCCTATATCTTCACCCTGACGTTGGAAGACAACTCCCGCTATAACGGTTTTGCCGCTGGCACCTCGGATACGCTGGCGATTTACTTTGCACATACCGACTCGGCACTGAAAGATTATGGAGTCGGTGTTGCGCAAGTCGTTCCAACACCGGAAGGTAAACTCGCCTTTACCAAATATTATTACGGCCCCGAATATGAAGGCGGCGGTCACGGGTTGGAACACTGCGTCAGAAGTTGATGCGGACTACTTCTTCATCAGGCTCGAACAGGCCGCCTTGAACGCTTCATGCTGATATTTGTTCAACGTCGCTGGCAGTTCGAAGTTGTGCTTCTTGTTCTGGGCGTTGATGGTCTGCGGCGACAGCAGCGTCACCTCAACCCCCTCCAGCAACTGAAACACCCCTTCGATCTTGAACGTGGTCGGGCCACCGGCGAATTCGCCTTTCTTGCTGCGCTTCTTGATAGCGATGCGCTGGATGGCGTTTTCCTGCACAAATGCCTTCACCTGGGCGGCAAAGGCTTTGACGTTGGCCGCGTCATCGTCGTCTTCCAGAGCGATTTTCTTGGTCGCCAGGGCGACGTGGGTCAGCGCCTGGTTGTCCAGGGAAGCGACAGCGATGATGGCTTCGCTGCCTTTGATTTCGATGCCACAGATAGTCATGAAAGGCCTTGGTTCAAAGAGAAAGTGGCGGGATTGTCGCTTATTCCTGCCCAATCGACTCCAAAAACTCCGACCGCTCATCACTCATCCGCGCCAAACAGTCATTCTGCTCAATGGCGTAGGCCTTGGTGCCGGTCACTGCCGGGAAGGTGTCCACCGCGCAATCGGCGTCACGCAGTTTTTCCCACTTTTGCTGGGCATCCTTCAGACGAGCGGTAATGTCGGCGAGCTTGGTCTTGTCGCTGCCATAGGTGGAATGCATACGTTCCAGCAGACTCTGATAATTATCCTTGAGCAATTGCTCGGCAGTGGTTTTGTTGTAGGTGGCGCATTCCAGGGTTTGCTTGTCGTTTTCGATGCCATCGCATGGCGTGCTGTCGGTGTCTTCGGCCGCGTGGACGCCGGTTGCGATGAGTGCCAAAGCCAGGAAAATCGATTTCATTGCGCCGTCTCATATCAGTTGATGCGGGAATTCTGGCTCAAGCGTAAGACAAATAACAGCTGCCAGTCAGACACCTCTTAACAGCCTTTGTCGTGGATTGACGCTTTCGGCAATTCCCCTGTCGTTTTTGCACCCGGCTCGGTCGTCCCCTGGGCATATGCTGGCCCCAAAGCGCCGGCAGACGATTCGGCGCATGAATCGCCAATAAGGGGACGCCTGATGAGCCCAGCCGAATTGCACGCCGACAGCATCGTTATCGACGGGCTGATCATTGCCAAGTGGAACCGCGACCTGTTCGAGGACATGCGCAAAGGCGGCCTGACCGCCGCGAACTGCACCGTGTCGGTGTGGGAAGGGTTCCAGGCCACGATCAACAACATCGTCGCCAGCCAGACCCTGATCCGCGAGAACAGCGACCTGGTGATCCCGGTGAAAACCACCGCCGACATCCGCAAGGCCAAGGAACAGGGCAAGACCGGCATCATCTTCGGCTTCCAGAACGCCCATGCATTTGAAGACCAGCTCGGCTATGTCGAGATCTTCAAGCAGCTCGGCGTCGGTGTGGTGCAGATGTGCTACAACACCCAGAACCTGGTGGGCACCGGTTGCTACGAGCGCGACGGAGGCCTGTCGGGCTTCGGTCGCGAGATTGTCGCCGAGATGAACCGTGTCGGCATCATGTGCGACCTGTCCCACGTCGGCTCCAAGACCAGCGAAGAAGTCATCCTCGAATCGAAAAAGCCGGTGTGCTACTCCCACTGCCTGCCGTCCGGTCTTAAAGAACACCCGCGCAACAAGTCCGATGAAGAACTGAAGTTCATCGCCGACCACGGTGGCTTTGTCGGCGTGACCATGTTCGCGCCGTTCCTGGCCAAGGGCATCGATTCGACTATCGACGACTACGCCGAAGCCATCGAATACACCATGAACATCGTCGGCGAAGACGCCATCGGTATCGGCACCGACTTTACCCAGGGCCATGGCCAGGATTTCTTTGAAATGCTGACCCATGACAAGGGCTACGCCCGCCGCCTGACCAGCTTCGGCAAGATCATCAACCCGCTGGGCATCCGCACCGTGGGCGAGTTCCCCAACCTCACCGAGACCTTGCTCAAGCGCGGCCACCCTGAGCGTGTGGTGCGCAAGATCATGGGCGAGAACTGGGTCAACGTGCTCAAGGACGTCTGGGGCGAATAAGCCACCGCTGACACTTCTTTTCCCCCGGCCACCCAGGTCTGGGGCATCCAAACGAATTTTCTGGAGTTAAGTTTCCATGGCCAAGATCGCCCCTCAATTGCCTATCGAAGTCGACAGCGAAACCGGTGTCTGGACTTCCGACGCCCTGCCGATGCTGTACGTACCGCGCCATTTCTTCGTCAACAACCACATGGGCATCGAAGAAGTGCTGGGCGCCGACGCCTACGCCGAAATCCTCTACAAGGCCGGCTACAAGTCCGCCTGGCACTGGTGTGAAAAAGAAGCTGAATGCCACGGCCTGGAAGGCGTCGCGGTGTTCGAGCACTACATGAAGCGCCTGTCGCAGCGCGGCTGGGGCCTGTTCAAGATCCAGGACATCGACCTGGATAAAGGCACCGCCAGCGTCAAGCTCGAACACTCGGCATTCGTCTATGTGTACGGCAAGGTCGGGCGCAAAGTGGACTACATGTTCACCGGTTGGTTTGCCGGCGCCATGGACCAGATTCTGCAAGCGCGTGGCAGCAACATCCGCACCGTGGCCGAACAAGTCTACGGAGGCTCCGAAGAGGGCCACGATGACGGCTTGTTCACCGTCAAGCCGTTGTAAGCCGAGGACCGTGCCATGGCTTTCGAAGCAATGTTCCAGCCGATCCAGATCGGCAAACTGACCATCCGCAACCGCGTACTCAGTACTGCCCACGCCGAGGTGTATGCCACTGACGGCGGCATGACCACCGACCGCTATGTGAAGTATTACGAAGAAAAAGCCAAGGGCGGCATTGGCCTGGCGATCTGCGGCGGTTCCTCGGTAGTCGCCATCGACAGCCCCCAGGAGTGGTGGAGTTCGGTGAACCTGTCCACCGACCGCATCATCCCGCATTTCCAGAACCTGGCCGACGCCATGCACAAGCATGGCGCCAAGATCATGATCCAGATTACCCACATGGGCCGTCGCTCGCGTTGGGATGGCTTTAACTGGCCGACCCTGATGTCGCCGTCCGGCGTGCGTGAGCCGGTGCACCGTGCCACGTGCAAGACCATCGAACCGGAAGAGATCTGGCGCGTGATCGGCAACTACGCCAGCGCCGCCAAGCGCGCCAAGGCCGGTGGCCTGGACGGTGTGGAATTGTCCGCCGTGCACCAGCATATGATCGACCAATTCTGGAGCCCACGGGTCAACAAGCGTACCGACGAATGGGGCGGCACCTTCGAAGGCCGCATGAAGTTCGGCCTGGAAGTGTTGAAAGCCGTGCGCGCCGAAGTCGGTGATGACTTCTGCGTGGGCATGCGCCTGTGCGGTGACGAGTTCCACCCGGACGGCCTGTCCCACGAGGACATGAAACAGATCGCCAAGTACTACGACGACACCGGCATGCTCGATTTCATCGGCGTGGTGGGCTCGGGTTGCGATACGCACAACACCCTGGCCAACGTGATCCCCAACATGAGCTATCCACCGGAGCCGTTCCTGCACCTGGCGGCCGGTATCAAGGAAGTGGTCAAGGTTCCGGTGCTGCACGCACAGAACATCAAGGACCCGAACCAGGCCACACGCATCCTCGAAGGCGGCTATGTGGACATGGTCGGCATGACCCGTGCGCACATCGCCGACCCGCACTTGATCGCCAAGATCAAGATGGGCCAGATCGACCAGATCAAGCAGTGTGTCGGCGCCAACTATTGCATCGACCGCCAGTATCAGGGCCTGGACGTGTTGTGCATCCAGAACGCCGCGACCTCCCGTGAATACATGGGCGTGCCGCATATCATCGAGAAATCCACCGGGCCGAAACGCAAGGTGGTCGTGGTGGGCGCCGGCCCTGCCGGGATGGAAGCCGCGCGTGTGGCTGCCGAACGGGGTCACGACGTGACCCTGTTCGAGAAAAAAGAGTTTATCGGCGGGCAAATCACCACCGCCTCCAAGGCCCCGCAGCGCGACCAGATCGCCGGTATCACGCGCTGGTTCCAGCTGGAGCTGGCGCGTTTGAAAGTCGACCTGCGCCTGGGCGTGGCCGCCGATGCCGAGACGATTCTGGACCTGCGTCCGGACGTGGTGGTGCTGGCGGTCGGCGGGCATCCGTTTATCGAACAGAACGAACACTGGGGCGCTGCCGAAGGCCTGGTGGTGAGCAGCTGGGACGTGCTCGACGGCAAAGTCGCGCCGGGCAAGAACGTGCTGGTGTACGACACCATTTGCGAATTCACCGGCATGTCGGTGGCGGACTTCCTGGCCGACAAAGGCTGCCAGGTGGAAATCGTCACCGATGACATCAAACCGGGCGTAGCCATCGGCGGTACGTCGTTCCCGACCTACTACCGCAGCATGTACCCCAAGGAAGTGATCATGACCGGCGACATGATGCTGGAAAAGGTCTACCGCGAGGGCGACAAGCTGGTGGCGGTGCTGGAGAACGAATACACCGGCGCCAAAGAGGAGCGGGTGGTCGATCAGGTGGTGGTCGAGAACGGCGTGCGTCCGGACGAAGCCATCTACTACGGGCTCAAGGAAGGTTCGCGCAACAAAGGCCAGATCGACGTTGAAGCCCTGTTCGCGATCAAGCCGCAGCCGTGCCTGAGCGAGGCGGGTGAGGGGTACTTGCTGTTCCGCATCGGTGACTGTGTGGCACAGCGTAATACCCACGCTGCCATCTATGACGCCCTGCGCCTTTGCAAAGACTTTTGATGAGGTGAACTCGGTCAAATGTGGGAGGGGGCTTGCCCCCGATAGCGGTGGTTCAGCGACAGCTGTATCAACTGACAGTCCGCCATCGGGGGCAAGCCCCCTCTCAATTTCGGGCCAGTTTCACAGTAGACCTGTGTGGTCTGTGGGAGCTTCACCATGTTGAACACCTTGCTGCCTATTCTCTTATTCGCCGCCCTGGGCCTTGCCGTCCTCGGCGCCCTGCGCCGGGTGAACATGTGGCGCCGTGGCCGTGCCTCCAAGGTCGACCTGCTGGGCGGCCTGCTGGCCATGCCCAAGCGCTATATGGTCGACCTGCACCACGTGGTCGCCCGCGACAAATACATCGCCAACACCCACGTCGCCACGGCGCTGGGCTTTGTGCTGTCGGCGCTGCTGGCGATCCTGGTGCACGGTTTCGGCCTGCACAATCGCATCCTCGGCTACGCGCTGCTTTTGGCCTCGACCTTGATGTTTGTCGGCGCCATCTTCATGTACCTGCGCCGCCGCAACCCGCCCGCGCGCCTGTCGAAGGGCCCGTGGATGCGCCTGCCGAAAAGCCTGATGGCGTTCTCGGTGAGCTTCTTCCTGGTGACCTTGCCGGTGGCCGGGATTCTGCCGGCGGACTTCGGCGGCTGGTTGCTGGCTGCACTGCTGAGTGTGGGTGTGCTGTGGGGCGTGTCCGAGATGTTCTTCGGCATGACCTGGGGCGGCCCGATGAAGCACGCCTTCGCCGGTGCCCTGCACCTGGCCTGGCACCGTCGCGCCGAACGCTTTGGCGGTGGTCGTTCCACGGGTTTGAAACCCCTGGACCTGAGCGACAAAACCGCGCCCCTGGGCGTGGAAAAACCCAAGGATTTCACCTGGAACCAACTGCTCGGTTTCGACGCGTGCGTGCAGTGCGGCAAGTGTGAAGCCGCGTGCCCGGCCTTCGCCGCCGGCCAGCCGCTGAACCCGAAAAAACTGATCCAGGACATGGTGGTCGGCCTGGCGGGCGGCACCGATGCCAAGTTCGCCGGTAGCCCGTATCCGGGCAAAGCCATTGGCGAACACGGCGGCAATCCGCATCAGCCGATCGTCAACGGCCTGGTGGACGCCGAGACCCTGTGGTCGTGCACCACCTGCCGCGCCTGCGTGGAAGAGTGCCCGATGATGATCGAGCACGTGGACGCCATCGTCGACATGCGCCGCCACCTGACTCTGGAAAAAGGCGCCACGCCGAACAAGGGCGCCGAAGTCCTGGAAAACCTGATCGCCACCGACAACCCCGGCGGTTTTGCCCCGGGCGGCCGCCTGAACTGGGCGGCGGATCTGAACCTGCCACTGCTCAGCGAAAAAGGCAGTGCCGACGTGCTGTTCTGGGTCGGCGACGGGGCCTTCGACATGCGCAACCAGCGCACCCTGCGTGCATTCGTCAAAGTACTGAAAGCGGCCAAGGTCGACTTCGCGGTGCTCGGCCTGGAAGAACGCGACAGCGGTGACGTGGCGCGACGCCTGGGCGATGAAGCGACGTTCCAACTGCTGGCCTCGCGCAATATTCAGACGCTGGCCAAGTACAGCTTCAAGCGCATCGTCACCTGCGATCCGCACAGTTTCCATGTGCTGAAAAACGAATACGGCGCCTTCAACGGCAACTATCTTGTGCAGCACCACAGCACCTTCATGGCCGAGCTGATCGGCGAAGGCGCGTTGAACCTGGGCCAGCACAAAGGCAACAGCGTGACCTACCACGACCCGTGCTACCTGGGCCGCTACAACGGTGAGTACGAGGCCCCGCGCCAAGTGCTGCGTGCCTTGGGCATCGAGGTCAAGGAGATGCAACGTTCGGGCTTCCGCTCACGCTGCTGCGGCGGCGGTGGCGGCGCGCCGATTACCGACATCCCCGGCAAGCAACGGATCCCCGACATGCGCATGGAAGACATCCGCGAGACCGGCGCCGAACTGGTAGCGGTCGGTTGCCCGCAATGCACGGCGATGCTCGAAGGTGTGGTTGAACCGCGCCCGTTGATCAAAGACATCGCCGAGCTGGTGGCCGATGCATTGCTCGAAGACGTCGCACCGGCCAAAGCTCCCAACAAGCGTGAACCTGCGGAGGTGCACTGATGAGCGACATTATCCGCCGCGACCCACGGGCCGAATGGATCGCCCGTAACCGCCTGCACCCGCTGCACGCGGCGATGCAGCCGGTGCAACACAGCTGGATGGGGCCGAACGGTGTTATCCGCAAAAATGTACATGGCGTCGGTTTTATCGGCCCCAACGGCATCAAGCGCATCGACCGCAGCGGTGCCCAGCAGGGCGGCGCGGCCAAGCGTACGGCAGCGATTGAAGTGCAGTTGCCGCTGCATCAGGTGCCTGCGCCCGCGTTCTACATCAACGTAGTGCCGGACATGGTCGGCGGCCGCTTGAGCAGCCACGACCGCGACCTGCTCGGCCTGGCGCGACAACTCGCCGGCAGCGACGGTGCGGTGCTGGCGGTGGTGTTTGGCGAGCACAAGGAAAGCGCGTTTGCCACGGCCGGTGTCGATCGCCTGCTGGTGCTGGACGGCCACGAATTCGACGGTTACTCACCGGAGCAACGCGTGCAGGGTTTGCGCGCTGTGGATAACCAGTTCAACCCGCGCCATTGGTTGCTGCCCGACAGCCGCAGTGGTGGCGGCGAGCTGGGTCGGCGTTTTGCCGCCAGCCTCAAGGAGCGCCCGGCCACACGGGTGTGGCAGATCAAGGGCGACGAGTGCATCGGCCGCGCGGGTGCGGGCCGGGAAGATTTGGCGCGGCCGCTGCCACGCCTGATTCTTGCGGCTGCCGAATGTGCCGATCCGGTCAGCGACACACGCCATGAAGTGCTGCCCGTGGAGTTATCCACAAGCCTGGCGCGCAGTCTGCCGCGTATCGAGGATCTCGGCGCGGTGGCGGTGGACCCGGCGGCGATTCCCATGGCCGAGGCCGAATTCATTTTCTCCGGCGGCAACGGCGTGAAGGACTGGGCGCTGTTCCACCAGACCGCCGCCGCATTGGGGGCAACCGAAGGCGCCTCGCGGGTGGCGGTGGACGACGGCTTTATGGCCCGTGATCGCCAGGTCGGCGCCAGCGGTACCTGGGTGACGGCGCGGGTGTATGTGGCCGTGGGGATTTCCGGGGCGATCCAACACCTGCAAGGCATTGGCGCCTGCGACAAGGTGGTGGCGATCAACCTCGACCCGGGCTGCGACATGATCAAGCGTGCCGACCTGTCGGTGATCGGCGAGAGCGCCGCGATTCTGCAAGCCTTGATCGATGCGGTCGAGGCCTACCGCAACGGCGCCAAGCGCGATGCGGCTTGAGGACATGACCATGACCACGAATGTAATCAGCCTGGTGTCCATCGGCGCCCACCCCACCTCCGGCCGGCCACGCCGCGCCGAACAGGACGCGCGCGCGGTCGAGCTGGGCCTGCAAATGGCTGGGGATAAGTTGCAGGTGCTGCACGCCGGCAATATCGCCGAACCGACCCTGCGCAGCTACCTGGGCATGGGGTTGCCGCAACTGCATGTGCTGGAACAACCGGATGGTGCCGATGCCTTGCCGGTACTCAGTGATTATCTGCGCGAGGCAGGTGCCCAGGTGGTGCTCACCGGCAGCCAGGCCGAAACCGGTGAAGGCTCGGGGATGTTGCCGTTCCTGCTCGCAGAGCAATTGGGCTGGCCGTTGATTGTCGGGCTGGCGCAGGTGGAGTCCATCGACGGCGGCGTCGCTCATGTGCTGCAAGCCTTGCCGCGTGGGCAGCGGCGGCGCTTGAAGGTGCGCCTGCCATTCCTGGCCACGGTGGACAACGCCGCGCCGAAGCCTCGGCAGAGCGCCTACGGCCCGGCACAGCGCGGTGAGTTGGCGGCCCATGAGGTCGAGGTTGAAGCCGATGAGTTATTCACAGGTGCGGTGTTGCAACCGGCCAAGCCCCGGCCCAAGCGCCTCAAGGTGATCAAGGCCAAGAGTGGTGCCGACCGCATGAAAGCCGCCACGGCCAAGGCCAGTGGTGGCGGTGGGCAGGTGCTCAAGGGTGTGAGCGCCGAGGAAGGCGCCCAGGCCATTCTCAAGTTGCTGATCGAAGAAGGCGTCGTGCGCTAACCCACCAACACTGCAAAACCAATGTGGGAGGGGGCTTGCCCCCGATAGCGGTGCTTCAGTTAAAGATACTGAGACTGACACACTGCAATCGGGGGCAAGCCCCCTCCCACATTTTTATCTCCATCAGGTTCTGAGATTAAGGTGGGGCTGGCGCAGGCTTGGGCACCAGATCCGGCAGCGGTGGCGGCAGCTGCTGCCAAGGCAGGTCCAGGTTGCGTTCGATCCTCGGCGTCAGCAACAGGATGATCTCGCATCGATCGCCCGCCGGATTTCCCGCAACGAACGTTGCAGGTCCAGTTCTCGATCACGTTTACCCATCAATGCTGTCAGCGGATAAGCCACTGTCGCAAGCGTGGCCAGCAGGGCCAGCGTCAGCAGTAATTCAATCAGCGTAAAACCTTTGGCGCAGTGATGGCTGGGCTTGCCCTGCCACATCACCGTTCTACCTCCCGATCAGGCTGCCAAGGACTTGCGCGTTAACCCAGGCCATGGAATTGACTGCACGGGTGAGTGTAGATGCTGAGTGTTTTTGTACAGGTTGCACGGTTACCCACAAACGCTGTGCGCGTAGCTGTGGATAAGGTGTTCGTGGGTGTCCACGAGCCCCGTGAATCAAGGCCTGAAAGCCGCTGTACGAAAATTGATCAAGCTAAGTCACGGTTTTTTGGTGCTTTTTTGTGTGGATAAGCTTGAAGCAACGGTTGGACTTGCCCCCAAAGTCTGTTGGCGTTTCTGTGGATAAGATGTTTGCTATCCGCTACAGGCCTTATAGATAAAGGCTTTCAATAGTTTGGTTGTTTATTGATCAAATTGCCCCTGAAACCGAAGAATACAGCTGAAACCCTCGGTTTATGACGGTTTGGCATGGTTTTCCACAGCGCTGTAGAAGTTGCCCCCAAAGTCTGTTGGCTGTTCTGTGGATAAGGTGTTTGCGTACCGCTACAGGTCACGATTTACGTGGCTTACAAGGTTTTGATCAATAAATGATCAATGTAGCTTGGGAACTGTCAACTTGAATAAGTCACGGATTTTCTTCAATTAATTTTGGTTGGGTAACGGAGTTGCCCACAATTGCTGTGGGTGGCTCTGTGGATAAGTTGTTGGGTAAAGGCTGGAGGGCAGGCTGGCAGAGGTCTGCGAGAGATTTGATCAAATATTAAGCAGTGTAAGGTTCAAGTGTGGGAGGGGCGGTGCGACGATGCGACTGGCCCCCTCCTACATTTTTTGAGCTGTGGGTATCGGTTATTCGTGGGCGGCCACACCCTTGAGGTAAGGCGCCGGGGCTGCACCGAGGTTGTTCAACATGCGCTCGCTGTACCAGTCCACAAAGTTCACCACGCCGAACTCATAGGTCTTGGAATACGGGCCAGGCTGGTAGGCGGTGGAGTTGATCCCGCGCTGGTTCTCTTCGGCCAGGCGACGGTCTTGGTCGTTGGTGGCGTCCCACACCTTGCGCATGCGCTCCACGTCGTAGTCCACGCCTTCCACGGCGTCCTTGTGCACGATCCACTTGGTGGTGACCATGGTTTCCTGTGCGCTGATCGGCCACACGGTGAACACGATAATGTGGTCGCCCATGCAGTGGTTCCACGAATGCGGCAGGTGCAGGATGCGCATCGAGCCCAGGTCGGGGTTCTTGATCCGGCCCATCAGCTTGGCGCAGCCCTGCTTGCCGTCCAGGGTCATCGACACAGTGCCCTTGAGCAGCGGCATGCGCACGATACGGTTACGCAGGCCGAAGCTGGCATGGGCGTAAGGGATCTTCTCGGCATCCCAGGCAGCGGCCGACGCCGCGACGTGGTCCTTGAACGCCTGGTCGGCGCGTGGGTCGGTAACGTCGTCCCACTCCAGCAGGGTTTTCAACAACTCGGGGTGCGACGCGTTGCAGTGGTAGCACTCGCGGTTATTTTCCAGCACCAGCTTCCAGTTGGCTTTTTCGAACAAGGTGGTCTGGATCGCCACCTTGGTGTTTTCCATGTCGTAGGGTTCCATGTAATGGTTCAACGTCGACAGGAAGTCATCGATGGCCGGCGGGTTCTCGGCCAGGCTGATAAAGATGTAGCCGCCGGCGGTCTTCACATTCACCGGTTTGAGGCCGTATTGCTTCATGTCGAAGTCGGCGCCCATCTCGGTGCCGGCGAACAGCAGGCGGCCGTCGATCTCGTAGGTCCACTGGTGGTAGGGGCAGACCAGCTTGGCGACTTTGCCTTTGTCGCTGGTGCACAGGCGCGAACCCCGGTGGCGACACACGTTATGGAACGCATGCACCACGCCTTCGGCGCCACGGATCACGATGATCGGGTTCTTGCCCACTTGCAGGGTCAGGTAGTTGCCCTTGGTGGGGATTTCGCAGGTCATGCCGGCGATCAACCACTCTTTGTGGAAGATCTCCTGCATGTCGATATCAAACAACCGCTCATCAGAGTAGAACGGCTGCGGCAGCGAAAAGGTGCGCTCGCGCTCTTGGAGCATTTGCGCGGTGGCCTTGCGTGCGGGTTCCAGCGGATCGCCCAAGCTTAAGGTTGCGGTGACGTCCATCGTGTGTGTCCTCATGGCCATTCTGTGTGGCCGGCGAATAGTGGCTGATCAGGTTTGCAGCAAGGCGTAAAGAAAGCGTCGTTGTTGGGAGCGAGTGTGGGGCTGCTGATGCACGGAACCTTATCCATGAGCGACATGGCCCACTCTGTTCCCGACGCGCAACCCCCGTGGTATGGGGGCTGGTCGCGATAAGTATGTGAATGTCGCAGATAGGTAAATGGGTGGTTCTCGCGTTACGCAGAATTGCCACCATAAGGCCGACTATCGGCGGTGGAGAACAGCATGTCCAACAGCTTCCTGAATCCGGTAACCACCCAGACCTGGGCCAATGGTCGGCACATCGTCCGTTGCGTCAAAGTCATCCAGGAAACCTGGGATGTGCGCACCTTCTGCTTTATGGCCGACCAGCCGATCCTGTTCTTTTTCAAGCCGGGGCAGTTCGTCACCCTGGAGCTGGAAATCGACGGCCAGCCGATCATGCGCTCGTACACCATTTCCAGTTCGCCGTCGGTGCCCTACAGCTTCTCGGTGACCATCAAGCGCGTGCCGGGCGGCAAGGTGTCCAACTGGCTGCACGACACGCTGCACGAAGGGCAGGAATTGGCGGTGCACGGGCCGGTCGGGCTGTTCAATGCCATCGACTTCCCGAGTCCGAAAGTCTTGTACCTCAGCGGCGGTGTCGGTATCACCCCGGTGATGTCCATGGCGCGCTGGTTCTACGACACCAACGCCAATGTCGACATGACGTTTATCCACAGCGCGCGTTCGCCCAAAGACATCATCTACCACCGCGAGCTGGAGCATATGGCGTCGCGGATCGACAACTTCAGCTTGCACCTGATCTGCGAAAAACACGGCCTGGGTGAACCTTGGGCCGGCTATCGCGGTTACCTGAACCACAAGATGCTCGAACTGATGGTGCCGGACTTCCTTGAGCGCGAAGTATTCTGCTGCGGTCCTACGCCGTATATGAATGCGGTGAAGCGCCTGCTGGAGGCGGCCGGTTTCGACATGGCGCGGTACCACGAGGAATCCTTCGGTGCCACGCCGCCGGAAGCTCGCGCCGACGCGGTGGAGCAGGCCGAGCAAGCGGCGGATGCGCCGGAAATCGACCTGGCGGATTTGCACCAGGTGGAATTCCTCGCCTCCGGCAAGAGCATTCGCGTCGCGCCGGGCGAGACCGTCCACGCAGCGGCGGCCAAGCTTGGGCTGATGATCCCGAAAGCCTGCGGCATGGGCATTTGCGGAACGTGCAAGGTAATGAAGCTGGGCGGGGAGGTGGAGATGGAGCACAACGGCGGGATCACCGAAGAAGACGAAGCCGAAGGCTACGTCCTCTCGTGCTGCAGTGTGCCGAAGGGGGATGTGCGCATCGATTTCTGATTGCTCGAGCAGGCACAACCCAATCCAAATGTGGGAGGGGGCTTGCTCCCGATAGCAGAGTGTCAGCCACTGTATGTGCAAGCTGACCCACCGCTATCGGGAGCAAGCCCCCTCCCACATTTGTTTTATGTACATCAGTGAGTCATTGTCAGTCACCCATGACTTCGCGGATATCTGCTGCCAATTCCCGCACGCGCTCTTCGTCGGTATCCCACGCACACATGAACCGCGCGCCACCTTTGCCGATGAAGGTGTAGAAGCGCCAGCCCTTGGCGGTCAGCGCGGCAATCGCCGGTTCCGAGAGTTGCAGGAACACGCCGTTGGCCTGTACCGGGAACATCAACTCCACACCCGGAATATCCGCCACCAGACTGCTGAGCAATTGCGCGCAGTGGTTGGCGTGGCGCGCATGTTTGAGCCAGGCGTCGTTTTCCAGCAGTCCCACCCAAGGGGCGGAAAGGAAGCGCATTTTCGAGGCCAGCTGGCCGGCCTGTTTGCAGCGGTAGTCGAAGTCTTCGGCCAGCGCGCGGTTGAAGAACAGGATGGCTTCACCCACGGCCATGCCGTTCTTGGTGCCGCCAAAGCACAATACGTCCACTCCGGCTTTCCAGGTCAGGTCGGCCGGCGAGCAGCCGAGGAACGCGCAAGCGTTGGAGAAGCGCGCGCCGTCCATGTGCAGGTTCAGGCCCAGCTCCTTGCAGGTGACGCTGATCGCGCGGATTTCTTCCGGGGTGTAGACGCTGCCGACTTCGGTGGCTTGGGTCAGGGTCACTACGCGGGGTTTGGGGTAGTGGATGTCCTGGCGCTTGAGGGCGATCTCGCGGATCGATTCCGGGGTCAGCTTGCCGTTCTCGGTGCGCGCGGTGAGCAGCTTGGAGCCGTTGGAGAAAAACTCCGGCGCGCCGCATTCGTCGGTCTCGACGTGGGCGGTTTCCGAGCAAATCACGCTATGGTAGCTCTGGCACAAGGAGGACAGCGCCAGGGAGTTGGCGGCCGTACCGTTGAAGGCGAAGAACACTTCGCAGTCGGTTTCGAACAGGTTGCGGAAACCGTCGGCGGCGCGGTGGGTCCATTCATCATCACCGTAGGCGCGTTGATGACCCTGGTTGGCTTGTTCCATGGCGGCCCAGGCTTCCGGGCAAATGCCCGAATAGTTGTCACTGGCGAATTGTTGGCTCTTGTCGGTCATGGCCCATTCCTGTGGTCGATGTTGGTGCGCACTTTAACCAAGATTGTCGGGCGTGCGCACGCACTGTAAATGCAAAGTCACTGGGGAATTATGCACGGTTCTGAAACGATGCCTGTCGGACGCGTCCGTGATGGCGCTTTGGATTTGCTCAAGTGGCTGGCGCTGCTGAGCATGGTGCTGGACCACCTGCGTTATGTCGGTCTGGACCTGGATGGCCTGTATGTACCGGGGCGCCTGGCGTTCCCGTGGTTTTGCCTGGCGATTGCGGCGAACCTGCACCGGGCCAGAGACCTGGCGATGAGCGGCCGGTGGCGCTACCTGGGCTGGCTGTTGCTGTTCAGCGTGATCAGCGAGGTGCCGTATCGGCTGTTTATCGAGGATGCCGATACGTTGAACGTGCTGCCTACCTTGGCGTTGGGGCTGCTGGTTGCCCGAGGATGGCAGCAGAAGACGTTTATTGATCGAGGATTGGCGTTGATCGCCGTCACGATAGCGGCGGTATTTTCGTCGCAGTTAATGTTCGGTTTCTTTGGGGTATTGCTGCCACTGGCGATGCTGCTGGTGTTTCGTCGGCCTTGGTATTTCAGTGTGTTGCCGGGATTGGTCTGCGTGGCCGCCAACCAATGGCAGGTCCTGCTCAATAGCGGCACGCCGGTGGCGTTGTTGGGATTGGCGACCTGCCTGATTGCGCCATTGCTCGGTATGGTCTTGTTGCGACACGCAAAAAGCGCTGGGCCACCAGCCATGCGCCGCTGGGCGTATGCCCTGTATCCCATGCACTTCCTCCTGCTGCTACTGCTCCGCCACATCATCGCCTAACCCCTGTGGGAGCAAGCCCCCTCCCACATTTGTTCGGTGTTGTTTCGGCAATGTCGTAAACGCACCTTTGCGTGGCGTCCGTAGGCATTTGGCCTGTCTGCGCCAGCCCTACCATCGCATCAAAGGGCCCTGCATGGGCCTCAACAATACGAAAGGCTGGGAGAGACGCGATGTTCAGCAAACAAGACCAGATCCAAGGGTATGACGACGCACTGCTGGCAGCCATGAATGCCGAGGAGCAGCGTCAGGAAGATCATATCGAGCTGATCGCGTCGGAGAACTACACCAGCAAGCGCGTGATGGAAGCCCAAGGCAGCGGCCTCACCAACAAATACGCCGAAGGCTACCCGGGCAAGCGCTATTACGGTGGCTGCGAGCACGTGGACAAGGTCGAGGCCCTGGCCATCGAGCGCGCCAAGCAACTGTTCGGTGCCGATTACGCCAACGTGCAACCGCACTCCGGCTCCTCCGCCAACAGCGCGGTGTACCTGGCGCTGTTGAACGCCGGCGACACCATCCTCGGCATGAGCCTGGCTCACGGTGGTCACCTGACCCACGGTGCCAAGGTGTCGTCCTCGGGCAAGCTGTACAACGCGGTGCAATACGGCATCAACACCGACACCGGCCTGATCGACTACGACGAAGTCGAGCGCCTGGCCGTGGAGCACAAGCCGAAGATGGTCGTGGCTGGGTTCTCCGCCTACTCCAAGACCCTGGATTTCCCACGCTTTCGCGCGATCGCCGACAAGGTCGGTGCGCTGCTGTTCGTCGACATGGCCCACGTCGCCGGCCTGGTCGCCGCCGGCCTGTACCCGAACCCGCTGCCTTACGCCGATGTGGTCACCACCACCACCCACAAGACCCTGCGCGGTCCACGTGGCGGTTTGATCCTGGCCAAGGCCAACGAAGAAATTGAAAAGAAACTCAACGCCGCCGTATTCCCTGGCGCCCAGGGCGGCCCGCTGATGCATGTGATCGCCGGCAAGGCCGTGTGCTTCAAGGAAGCCCAGGAGCCAGGTTTCAAGGCCTACCAGCAGCAAGTGATCGATAACGCCCAGGCCATGGCCAGCGTGTTTATCAAACGCGGCTACGATGTAGTGTCCGGCGGCACCGATAACCACCTGTTCCTGGTCAGCCTGATTCGTCAGGGCCTCACCGGCAAAGAGGCGGATGCCGCCCTCGGTCGCGCCCACATCACCGTCAACAAGAACGCCGTGCCGAATGACCCGCAGTCGCCGTTCGTGACCTCGGGCCTGCGCATCGGCACCCCGGCGGTGACCACGCGCGGTTTCAAAGTGCCGCAGTGCATCGAGTTGGCCGGTTGGATCTGCGACATCCTCGACAACCTCGGCGACGCCGACGTCGAGGCCAACGTGGCCAAGCACGTGTCTGCCCTGTGCGCTGATTTCCCGGTTTATCGCTGAGCGCGGTTTTGGAGTAATGACTATGCAACGCTACTCGGGCTTCGGCCTCTTCAAGCACTCCCTCAGCCACCACGAAAACTGGCAGAAGATGTGGCGCACGCCGACCCCTAAGAAGGTCTACGACGTGGTCATCGTCGGCGGCGGCGGGCATGGTCTGGCGACGGCTTACTACCTGGCCAAAGAGCACGGCATCACCAACGTGGCCGTGGTCGAGAAAGGCTGGCTGGGCGGCGGTAACACCGCGCGCAACACCACCATCGTACGTTCCAACTACCTGTGGGACGAGTCGGCGCACCTGTACGAACACGCGATGAAACTGTGGGAAGGCCTGTCCCAGGACCTGAACTACAACGTGATGTTCTCCCAGCGTGGCGTCTACAACCTGTGCCACACCCTGCAGGACATCCGTGATTCCGAGCGTCGTGTCAGCGCCAACCGCCTTAACGGCGTGGATGGCGAGTTGTTGAATGCCAAGCAAGTGGCCGACGAGATTCCGTACCTGGATTGCTCGAAAAACACCCGCTACCCAGTACTCGGCGCCACCGTGCAACGGCGCGGCGGCGTGGCCCGTCACGATGCCGTGGCCTGGGGCTTTGCCCGTGCGGCCGACGCACTCGGCGTGGACTTGATCCAGCAGACCGAAGTGATCGGTTTCCGCAAGGAAAACGGCGTGTGCATCGGTGTGGAAACCAACAAGGGCTTTATCGGCGCCAAGCGCGTCGGTGTGGTCACCGCCGGTAACTCCGGTCACATGGCTTCGCTCGCCGGTTTCCGCCTGCCGATCGAATCCCACCCGCTGCAAGCGTTGGTGTCGGAGCCGATCAAGCCGATTATCGACAGCGTGATCATGTCCAACGCCGTGCACGGCTACATCAGCCAGTCCGATAAAGGCGACCTGGTGATCGGCGCCGGTATCGACGGCTACAACGGCTACGGCCAGCGTGGTTCGTACCCGGTGATCGAACACACCATCCAGGCCATCGTCGAGATGTTCCCGGTGCTGTCGCGGGTGCGCATGAACCGTCAGTGGGGCGGCATCGTCGACACCACACCGGACGCCTGCCCGATCATCTCCAAGACCCCGGTGCCGAACATGTTCTTCAACTGCGGTTGGGGTACCGGTGGCTTCAAGGCCACCCCAGGCTCAGGCAACGTGTTTGCTGCCAGCCTGGCCAAGGGTGAAATGCACCCGTTGGCGGCACCTTTCTCCATCGACCGTTTCCACAACGGTGCGTTGATCGACGAACACGGCGCTGCGGCCGTCGCCCACTAACAGGAGAAATTCCCTATGTTGCATATCTTCTGTCCTCACTGTGGCGAACTGCGCTCCGAAGAGGAATTCCACGCGTCCGGCCAAGCGCACATCCCGCGCCCGCTGGACCCGAATGCCTGCACCGATGAAGAGTGGGGCGACTACATGTTCTTCCGCGATAACCCGCGCGGCCTGCACCACGAACTGTGGATTCACGCCGCCGGTTGCCGCCAGTATTTCAACGCGACCCGTGACACCGTGACCTACGAAATTCTTGAAACCTACAAGATCGGTGAGAAGCCTCAGTTCACCGCCAAGGCCTCTGGAGAGAAGGTATGAGCCAGATCAATCGCCTGTCCAACGGTGGCCGCATCGACCGTAATAAAGTCCTGACCTTCAGCTTCAACGGTCAGAGCTACAAAGGCTTTGAAGGCGACACCCTGGCCGCAGCCCTGCTGGCCAACGGCGTCGACATCATTGGCCGCAGCTTCAAGTACTCGCGCCCACGCGGCATCTTCGCTGCCGGCGCCGAAGAGCCGAACGCCGTGCTGCAGATCGGCGCTACCGAAGCCACGCAGATCCCTAACGTGCGTGCCACGCAACAGGCGCTGTACCAAGGTTTGGTCGCCACCAGCACCAACGGCTGGCCGAGCGTTAACAACGACATGATGGGCATCCTCGGCAAGGTCGGCGGCAAGCTGATGCCGCCGGGGTTCTACTACAAAACCTTCATGTACCCGCAATCGTTCTGGATGACCTACGAGAAGTACATCCGCAAGGCCGCAGGCCTGGGTCGCTCGCCGACCGAGAACGACCCGGACACCTACGACAACTTCAACCGCCACTGCGACGTCCTGGTGGTCGGCGCAGGCCCTGCCGGCCTCGCTGCTGCACTGGCTGCTGCGCGCAGCGGTGCCCGCGTGATCATCGCCGATGAGCAGGAAGAGTTTGGCGGTTCGCTGCTCGATTCCCGCGAAAGCCTCGACGGCAAACCGGCCACCGAATGGGTCGCGAGTGTCATCGCCGAATTGAAAACCCTGCCGGACGTGGTGCTGCTGCCCCGCGCCACCGTCAACGGCTACCACGACCATAACTTCCTGACCATTCACGAGCGCCTCACCGATCACCTGGGTGACCGTGCGCCGATTGGCGTGGTGCGCCAGCGTATCCACCGTGTGCGTGCCCAGCGTGTGGTCCTGGCGACCGGTGCTTGCGAGCGTCCGCTGGTGTACGGCAACAACGATGTGCCGGGCAATATGCTGGCGGGTGCGGTGTCCACCTACGTGCGCCGCTACGGCGTGGCACCGGGCAAGAAACTGGTGCTGTCGACCAACAACGACCACGCTTACCGCGTGGCGCTGGATTGGCTCGATGCCGGCCTGCAAGTCGTGGCGGTGGCCGATGTGCGCCACAACCCACGCGGTGCATTGGTTGAAGAGGCCCGCGCCAAAGGTATTCGGATCCTCACCGGCAGCGCTGTGATCGAGGCCCGTGGCACCAAGCGCGTGACCGCTGCGCGTATCGCCGCGATCGACGTCAAGGCGCATAAAGTCACCAGCCCCGGCGAATGGCTGGACTGCGACCTGGTGGCCAGCTCCGGCGGCTATAGCCCGGTGGTCCACTTGGCCTCGCACCTGGGCGGCAAGCCGACCTGGCGTGAAGACATCCTCGGTTTTGTACCGGGCGAAGCCCCTCAGAAACGTGTGTGCGTCGGTGGCATCAACGGCGTCTACGGCCTTGGCGATTCCCTGGCGGATGGTTTTGAAGGCGGCGTGCGCGCCGCCAGCGAGGCTGGTTTTGCCCCGGTGGAAGGTACGCTGCCAAAAGCCTTGAGCCGGCTGGAAGAGCCAACCCTGGCGCTGTTCCAAGTGCCTCACGAGAAAGCTACCGCACGGGCGCCGAAGCAATTTGTCGACCTGCAAAACGACGTCACCGCAGCCGCCATCGAACTCGCCACCCGCGAAGGTTTCGAGTCGGTGGAACACGTCAAGCGCTACACCGCGTTGGGCTTCGGCACCGACCAGGGCAAGCTCGGTAACGTCAACGGCCTGGCGATTGCCGCGCGCTCGCTGAACGTGACCATCCCGCAGATGGGCACCACCATGTTCCGTCCCAACTACACGCCGGTGACCTTCGGCGCGGTGGCGGGCCGTCACTGTGGGCACATCTTCGAACCGGTGCGCTACACCGCGTTGCAAGCGTGGCACGTGAAGAACGGCGCCGAGTTCGAAGACGTCGGCCAGTGGAAACGCCCGTGGTACTTCCCGCGCAACGGTGAAGACCTGCATGCCGCGGTGAAACGCGAATGCCTGGCCGTGCGCGACAGCGTCGGTCTGCTGGATGCGTCGACCCTCGGCAAGATCGACATTCAAGGCCCGGATGCGCGTGAGTTCCTCAACCGCATTTACACCAACGCCTGGACCAAGCTCGACGTGGGCAAGGCGCGTTACGGCTTGATGTGCAAGGAAGACGGCATGGTCTTCGACGACGGCGTCACCGCCTGCCTCGCCGACAACCACTTCCTGATGACCACCACCACCGGCGGCGCCGCCCGCGTATTGCAGTGGCTGGAAATTTACCAACAGACCGAATGGCCGGACCTCAAGGTGTACTTCACCTCGGTCACCGACCATTGGGCGACCATGACCCTGTCCGGCCCCAACAGCCGCAAGCTGCTGGCGGAAGTCACCGACATCGACCTGGACAAGGACGGCTTCCCGTTCATGACCTGGAAAGAAGGCCTGGTGGGTGGCGTACCGGCGCGGGTGTTCCGTATCTCGTTCACCGGTGAGCTGTCGTACGAAGTCAACGTGCAGGCCGACTACGCCATGGGCGTGCTGGAACAGATCGTCGCGGCCGGCAAGAAGTACAACCTGACCCCTTACGGCACCGAGACCATGCACGTACTGCGGGCCGAGAAGGGCTTCATCATCGTCGGCCAGGACACCGACGGCTCGATGACCCCGGACGACCTGAACATGGGCTGGTGTGTCGGTCGTACCAAACCGTTCTCGTGGATCGGCTGGCGCGGCATGAACCGGGAAGACTGCGTGCGTGAAGAGCGCAAGCAACTGGTGGGCCTGAAGCCGATCGATCCGAACGTGTGGCTGCCGGAAGGCGCGCAACTGGTGTTCGATCCGAAGCAGACTATCCCGATGAAGATGGTCGGTCACGTCACCTCCAGCTACGCGCATAACTCCCTGGGTTATTCGTTTGCCATGGGCGTGGTCAAGGGCGGCTTGAAGCGCATCGGTGAGCGGGTGTTCTCGCCCCAGGCGGATGGCAGCGTGATCGAAGCGGAGATTGTGTCTTCGGTGTTCTTTGATCCTAAGGGTGATCGGCAGAACATCTGATAGACCGCGGCGCGGCCATCGGGAGCAAGCCCCCTCCCACATTTTGATGTGTGAGTCTTTCAAATGTGGGAGGGGGCTTGCTCCCGATGAGGCCATCAGCCTCACAACAGAATTCAGGAAAGGTGCTCCATGACAGCAGCCAATGTTTACCAGCAACGCCCCACCACCGGCGCCAAGGCCGAGTCGTCGCTGCACCATGCCGACCTCGCCAGCCTGGTCGGCAAGGGCCGCAAGAACGCCGGTGTGACCGTGCGCGAAAAGAAATTGCTTGGTCATCTCACGATCCGTGGCGACGGCCATGACGCCGCCTTCGCCGCCGGCGTGCACAAGGCCCTGGGCATCGAACTGCCCGGCGCCCTGCAGGTCATCGTCAAAGGCGAAACCAGCCTGCAATGGCTCGGCCCGGATGAGTGGTTGCTGATCGTGCCAAGCGGTGAGGAATTCGCCGCCGAACAAAACCTGCGCGCCGCCCTGGGTGATTTGCATATCCAGGTCGTCAACGTCAGCGGCGGTCAGCAGATCCTCGAACTCAGCGGCCCGAACGTGCGCGATGTGCTGATGAAATCCACCAGCTATGACGTGCACCCCAACAACTTCCCGGTGGGCAAGGCGGTGGGCACGGTGTTCGCCAAGTCGCAGCTGGTGATTCGCCACACCGCTGAAGACACCTGGGAACTGCTGATTCGTCGCAGCTTTTCGGATTACTGGTGGTTGTGGTTGCAGGACGCCTCGGCCGAATTTGGCCTGAGCGTTCAAGCCTGAGGAATGACCCATGAGCCGCGCACCCGATACATGGATTTTGACCGCCGACTGCCCCAGCGTGCTCGGCACGGTGGACGCGGTTACCCGCTACCTGTTCGAGCAGGGCTGCTACGTCACCGAGCACCATTCGTTCGATGACCGCCTCTCGGGTCGGTTTTTTATTCGCGTGGAATTTCGCCAGCCGGATGGCTTCGACGAGCAGGCTTTCCGCGATGGCCTGGCCACGCGGGGTGAAGCCTTTGGCATGATCTTCGAGCTGACGGCGCCGAACTACCGGCCAAAAGTGGTGATCATGGTCTCCAAGGCCGATCACTGCCTCAACGACCTGCTGTACCGTCAGCGTATCGGTCAGCTGTCGATGGACGTGGTCGCGGTGGTGTCCAACCATCCCGATCTCAAACCTTTGGCCGACTGGCATCAAATTCCCTACTACCATTTCCCCCTCGACCCTAACGACAAACCGTCCCAGGAGCGTCAGGTGTGGCAAGTGATTGAAGAGACCGGCGCCGAACTGGTGATTCTTGCGCGCTACATGCAAGTGCTGTCGCCGGAGCTGTGCCGCAAGCTGGACGGCAAGGCCATCAATATCCACCACTCGTTGCTGCCGGGGTTCAAGGGCGCCAAGCCGTATCACCAGGCCTACAACAAGGGCGTGAAATTGGTCGGCGCCACGGCGCATTACATCAACAACGACCTGGACGAAGGCCCGATCATCGCCCAGGGTGTGGAAGTGGTGGATCACAGTCACTACCCCGAGGATCTGATTGCCAAGGGGCGGGACATCGAAGGGCTGACACTGGCTCGGGCGGTGGGGTATCACATTGAGCGACGGGTGTTCTTGAATGCCAATAGGACTGTGGTGCTCTGACTGCCGCCATCGGGAGCAAGCCCCCTCCCACATTTTGACTTGTGAATACCCTCAAATGTGGGAGGGGCGGTGCGACGATTCGACTTGCTCCCGATGAGGCCCAAACAAACAACACAAGAAACAGCATCTGTACCCGAGCATTTAACGCGCTGCCTGCCTGGGCAACGCAGTTCCATAAAAACAACAGCGAGGTGAAAGCATGTCTGGTAATCGTGGTGTCGTGTATCTCGGCAACGGCAAGGTCGAAGTACAGAAAATCGACTATCCCAAAATGCAGGACCCCCGTGGCAGGAAGATTGAGCACGGCGTCATCCTGCGCGTGGTCTCCACCAACATCTGCGGCTCCGACCAACACATGGTGCGCGGCCGCACTACTGCCCAGACCGGCCTGGTGCTCGGTCACGAGATCACCGGTGAAGTGATCGAGAAGGGCAGCGACGTCGAAAACCTGAAGATCGGTGATCTGGTTTCCGTCCCCTTCAACGTCGCCTGCGGGCGCTGCCGCTCTTGCAAAGAGCAACACACCGGCGTGTGCCTCACCGTCAACCCGGCCCGTGCCGGTGGTGCCTACGGCTATGTCGACATGGGCGACTGGACCGGCGGCCAGGCCGAGTACGTGCTGGTGCCGTACGCCGACTTCAACCTGCTGAAACTGCCGGACCGTGACAAGGCCATGGAGAAAATCCGTGACCTGACCTGCCTCTCCGACATTCTCCCGACCGGCTACCACGGTGCCGTTACCGCTGGCGTAGGCCCTGGCAGCACCGTCTACATCGCCGGTGCCGGCCCGGTCGGCCTGGCGGCTGCTGCGTCTGCACGTCTGCTGGGTGCGGCGGTGGTGATCATCGGCGACGTCAACCCGATCCGCCTGGCCCACGCCAAGGCCCAGGGTTTCGAAATTGCCGACCTGTCCACCGACACCCCCCTGCACGAGCAAATCGCCGCGCTGCTCGGCGAGCCGGAAGTGGACTGTGCCGTCGACTGCGTAGGCTTTGAAGCCCGCGGCCACGGGCACGACGGCGTCAAGGCCGAAGCCCCGGCCACGGTGCTCAACTCACTGATGGGCGTGGTGCGCGTGGCGGGCAAGATCGGTATCCCCGGCCTGTACGTCACCGAAGATCCAGGTGCTGTGGATGCCGCCGCGAAAATGGGCAGCCTGAGCATTCGTTTCGGCCTGGGCTGGGCCAAATCCCACAGCTTCCACACCGGGCAAACGCCAGTGATGAAGTACAACCGCCAGCTGATGCAGGCGATCATGTGGGACCGCATCAACATCGCCGAGATCGTCGGTGTGCAGGTGATCAGCCTGGATGACGCGCCACGTGGGTACGGCGAGTTCGATGCGGGCGTGCCGAAGAAGTTTGTGATTGATCCGCATAAGTTGTTCAGTGCGGCGTAAATCCCAGGCATACGAAAACCCAAATGTGGGAGGGGGCTTGCTCCCGATAGCGTTCAGTCAGTTACCTATTTACTGGCTGACTCAACGCCATCGGGAGCAAGCCCCCTCCCACAGTGGGTTGTGGTGTTTGGAACATCAGCGGTTGGCCAAAGCCCCCTGATAGACGGTCGGGCCCGTCGGTTGCTTGCTCACCGAGCCGCCTTTGCTCTCCGCACTCACCATCAATTCCACCGGCTTGCTGATCGAGGCCTGCTGCCTCGGGTTCAAGCCGATGATGCCCTCGCCATCCTCTGGTATCAGTCCAAGTGACACGGGCTTGCCGTCGTCGGGAATCGCCCACAGTTCCAGGCTCTGATCCGACGCGGGTGCGGTGATGGCGATGGGTTGCACTTTCAGGTAATCCTTGTGCGCCATGATTTGCGCGGCCGGCTGTTGGGTGGTGGTCACCAGCGTGGCGGCGGACTTGACGTTGTCCTGGGTGTAGAACGCGCCGCCGAGACCGGCGACTATGGCAATGCACACCCCGATAAACATCCGGGGGCGGCTCCAAAAAGGGGGCTTGGATTCAATCACTTGGGGGCGGGTCGCGCTCATAGGGCTGTTTCCTGGGAAGTTTTGACGTTGTTTCATGGACTCTGATCTGGCCATTGGGTTCCTGGGCCGCTCGGAACAATGTGCCGGATGCCCAGTCAAACGCCTGCGTTTACCCCTACATCCAGAGGTTGTTTCAATGAAGATTTCACGCGGTTTCGCCCTTTCCTGCCTGATGAGCCTGGCCGCCACCCCGGTGTTTGCCGCGGGATTCAGCCTTGGCGACGCGGCCAATGCCATCTCCGGCATGCAAGGGGGCAACAACAAGGCCGCAGCTGCAGCACCGTCGTCCGAGACGGCCGGCCTGCTCAGCGCCCTGACCTCGCAACTGAACATCACCCCCGAACAAGCCGTAGGCGGTACCGGCGCGATGCTGGGCCTGGCCAAGAACAAATTGAGCGGCAACGACTATTCGCAACTGGGTAACAGCGTGCCGGGCCTCGACCAACTGTCGGGCAACAATGCATTGGGCAGCCTCGGGGCCTTGAGCGGGATGCTCGGCCAGACCGGCGGTAGCAAGACCAGCGGCCTGGACGGCTTGCTGGGTAACGTGAAGAACACCAACGACCTGAACACCGCGTTCAGCGCCTTGGGCATGGACAGTGGCATGGTCGGCCAGTTTGCCCCGGTGATCCTGCAATACCTGGGCGGGCAGGGCGCCAATAGCTCGCTGCTGGGTAAACTGGCCCAGGCCTGGGGCACCGGGAGCTAAATACGCTCCGCGCGCAGTTGTTCGATGCGTGCGTCTTTCTGCGTCCAGAGCTGGTTGACCCAGCTCTGAACGGTCTGGCGAAACGCCGGATCGTTTTCGTAATCACCTTGCCACAACGCCGGGTCCAGCTCACGGGTCTGGATGTCGATGATCACCTTGGGCACTGCGCCGCTGATCAAATCCCAGAATCCCGGAATCTTTTGCTGCGGATAGACCACGGTCACGTCGAGCACGGCGTCCAGCTGTTCCCCCAGCGCCGCCAGCACAAACGCCACGCCGCCCGCCTTGGGCTTGAGCAGGTGAGTGAATGGCGAAGCCTGCTGCTTGCGCTTGGCCTCGCCGAACCGCGTGCCTTCGAGGTAATTGACCACGGTCACCGGCTGGCGCTTGAACAGCTCGCAGGCCTCCTTGGTGATCTTCAAATCCTGCCCCGCCAGCTCCGGGTGCTTGGCCAGGAACGCCTTGGTGTAGCGCTTCATGAACGGGTAATCCAACGCCCACCAGGCCAGGCCCAGGAAGGGCACCCAGATCAGCTCTTTTTTCAGGAAGAATTTGAAGAACGGTGTGCGGCGGTTGAGGGCCTGGATCAGCGCCGGGATATCCACCCAGGATTGGTGGTTGCTGATCACCAGGTAGCTGGTATCGCCGCGCAGCTCATCACCGCCGCGAATGTCCCATTGGGTGGGGATGCACAAGGAAAAAATCAGCTTGTCGATCTCGGCCCAGGTCTCGGCGATCCACATCACCGCCCATGAGGCGTAGTCCCGATAGCGCCCGGGCGCCACCAGTTTGAGCAGGGCAAATACCATCAGCGGTCCGATCAAGACCAGGGTGTTGAGCAACAGCAGCAGTGAGACAAAACAGCCGGTGAGCAGGCGGCGCATAAGTAACTCTTGGAATCTTGTGGGCGGGCCATCATAAGCAAGCTGAGTCTAGAGGCCAAATCGCAAATGGCCGTACGAATGTTTCACAATGTGCCGGTTATGGTGGGTGTGACTAACTAAGTGCTGTCTTTGCGGTCTAGAATCCGCCTACTTCTTTCCGAGGAAATCACTTCGTGAAACTGCTTCTTGCCTCCCTCGCCCTGGCTGCCCTGCCTGTCATGGCTGCCGAGCCGACCCTTTACGGTCGCTATGAATACATCCAGTTGCCGGAGATCGGCGAAACCTTCAAGGCCAAGATGGACACCGGCGCGCTGACGGCTTCGCTGTCGGCCCGTGACATCGAAACCTTCACCCGTGACGGTGACGACTGGGTGCGCTTCCGCCTCGGCGGCAAGGACGCCACCAACAAGGTCTACGAGCACAAGGTGTCGCGCATCAGCAAGATCAAGAGCCGCGCCGATGAAGACGATGACAAGGACGAAGCCACTGTGGCCAAGCGCCCGGTGATCGACCTGGAAATGTGCCTGGGCAACGTCAAGCGTACCGTCGAGGTCAACCTGACCGACCGCAGCAGCTTCAATTACCCGTTGCTGATCGGCGCCAAGGCCTTGCGTGAATTTGGCGCAGCAGTAAACCCGGCCCGTCGCTACACTGCCGACAAACCGGACTGCTGATTTGAACCCATGCCCCACATCCTGATTGTCGAAGACGAAGCGGCAATAGCCGACACGCTGATATTCGCCCTGCAGGGCGAGGGCTTTACCACCACCTGGCTGAGCCTCGGCCAGGAGGCGTTGGCCCATCAGCGCCAGACCCCCGCCGACCTGATCATCCTCGACATCGGCCTGCCGGACATCAGCGGTTTTGAAACCTGCAAGCAATTGCGCCGTTTCAGTGAAGTGCCGGTGATGTTCCTCAGCGCGCGGGATGGCGAGATCGACCGCGTGGTGGGGCTGGAGATCGGCGCCGACGATTACGTGGTCAAGCCGTTCAGCCCGCGGGAAGTGGCGGCGCGAGTGCGGGCGATCCTCAAACGCGTCGGCCCCGGTGTGGCGCCGGCGCTGTTCCAGGTTGACCTGGAGCGCATGCAAATCAGCTATCGCAGCCAACCCCTGAGCCTGACCCGGCATGAATTTCGCCTGCTGCAAAGCCTGCTGGAGCAACCCGAGCGGGTGTTCAGCCGCGAGCAGTTGCTGGACGCGGTGGGTGTGGCGGCCGACGCCGGTTACGAGCGCAATATCGACAGCCACATCAAGAGCCTGCGCAGCAAGTTACGCAGCGTGGCCGCCGATGCTGAGCCGATCCAGACCCATCGCGGCCTCGGCTACAGCTACAGCCCGAGCAACGGCTGATGCGCCTGGGGCTGCGGATTTTCCTGGTGTATGCGCTGTTTATCGGCCTCACCGGTTACTTCGTGCTCAGCACGGTGATGAAGGAAATCCGCCCCGGCGTGCGCCAATCCACCGAAGAAACCCTGGTGGATACCGCCAACCTGCTGGCCGAGATCCTGCGCGAAGACGTGAAGCACGGCACCCTCGGGCAGAGTCACTGGCCGGAGCTGCTCAAGGCCTACGGCAATCGTCAGCCGGGCGCGACCATCTGGGGCCTGCCGAAAAACCAGGTCAACCATCGTATCTACGTCACCGACGCCAACGGCACCGTGTTGCTCGACTCCATGGGCGAAGCGGTGGGCCAGGACTATTCGAAGTGGAACGACGTGTACCTGACCCTGCGCGGCGAGTACGGCGCGCGTTCCACTCGCAGTGCAGCGGATGACCCCACCTCATCGGTGATGCACGTGGGCGCGCCGATCCGCGATAACGGGCAGATCATCGGCGTGGTCACCGTGGCTAAACCGAACAGCTCGCTGCAGCCGTATGTCGACCGCACTGAACGCCGCCTGCTGTGGTACGGCGCGGGCCTGGTCATCCTCGGCCTGTTGCTCGGCGCGCTGTTGTCGTGGTGGCTGAGCGTTGCACTGCGTCGCCTGACCGCTTACGCCGAAGCCGTCAGTGAAGGCCGAAGGGCCGAGCTACCGCATTATCGCGGCGGCGAGCTGAAGCAGCTGTCCACCGCTGTCGAGCACATGCGTACGCAACTGGAGGGCAAGGCCTACGTCGAACATTACGTCCACACCCTGACCCATGAATTGAAAAGCCCGCTGGCAGCGATTCGCGGCGCGGCCGAGCTGTTGCAGGGCGAGATGAGCCGCGAACAGCAGCAGCGCTTCGTCGGCAATATCGACAGCGAAAGCGCGCGCCTGCAACAGTTGATCGAGCGCCTGCTGAACCTGGCGCAGGTGGAACAACGCCAGGGTTTGGAAGAGCAGACGAGTATCCCGCTGGCGGCCTTGGTCGACGATGTACTCAACGCCCAATGTGCGCGAATCGAAGGCGCCGGGCTGCACGTCGAACAGACAATTGCCGCTGAAGTGAAGGTAGTCGGCGAACCCTTCCTGTTGCGCCAGGCCCTGGGCAACTTGCTGGACAACGCGCTGGACTTCACACCGCCCGGTGGCGTGTTGAGATTCAGCGCACAGACGCTGCACAACGACGTGCAGGTGAGCCTGTTCAATCAGGCTGCCCCGATCCCCGACTACGCCCTGCCGCGCCTCAGCGAGCGCTTCTACTCCTTGCCGCGCCCCGGCAGCGGGCGCAAAAGTACCGGCCTGGGCCTCAATTTTGTCGAGGAAGTCATGAAGCTGCACGGCGGCACCCTGCAGATCGGCAATGTGCCTGGCGGCGTGCACGTGGTGCTGCATCTCCACACAGTCTCCACATTGCCCACATAAATCCCCCACACAGGCTGCCCAGACTCTCCCCATCAAAACAGGGAGAGACCCATGAACCGCAGCCTGCTTTTCAAACTTGGCGCGATTGCGCTGCTGATCCTGCTGTTGCTGATTCCGTTGCTGATGATCAACGGCATCATCAGTGACCGCCAGCAACTGCGCGACGGCGTCCTGATGGACATCGCGCGCAGTTCCAGCTACGCCCAGCGCCTCACCGGCCCGGTGATGGTGGTGCCGTATCGCAAGACCGTGCGCGAGTGGAAGCTCAATGAAAAGCTCAACAAGCGCTACGAGGTCACCCGTGAAGAGCGGGGTCGTCTGTATTTCCTGCCGGACCGTTTTGAGCTCGACGGCAAGGTGCAGACCGAACTGCGCGCACGGGGTATTTACCAGGCGCGGCTGTTCCATGCCGACAACCGTATCAGTGGGCGTTTCGAGCTGCCGGCGCAGTTGGGCATCACCGAAGACTTTGCCGATTACCGCTTTGAACCGGCGTTTCTGGCGGTGGGGATCAGCGATATTCGCGGCATCGAAAATGCGCTGAAGCTGGAGCTGGGCAGCCAGCGCCTGGAGTTCGAACCAGGCTCCCAGGTGGACTGGCTGGGGGAGGGCGTGCATGTGGCATTGCCAGAGCAGGACAGCAGAAAACCGGCCGTAGTGGACTTCGCCTTTGATCTGCGCCTGCAAGGCACCGAGCAACTGCAAGTGGTGCCAGTGGGCAAGACCAGTCAGGTGTCCCTGGCCTCCAACTGGCCGCACCCCAGCTTTATCGGCAACTTCCTGCCGGCCCGGCGCGAAGTGACTGACAGCGGCTTCACGGCCAACTGGCAGACCTCGTTCTTTTCCACCAACCTCGAGCAGGCGCTGCAATCCTGTTTGGACCAGCAAGGCTGTGACGACTTCAACAACCGCAGCTTCGGTGTGAACTTCATCGACCCGGTGGACCAGTACCTCAAGAGCGACCGCGCGATCAAATACGCGCTGCTGTTTATCGCCCTGACCTTTGCCGGTTTCTTCCTCTTCGAAGTGCTCAAGAGTCTGGCGGTGCACCCGATTCAATACGCGTTGGTGGGCGTTGCCTTGGCGTTCTTCTACCTGCTGTTGTTGTCGTTGTCCGAGCACCTGGGCTTTGCCTTGGCCTACCTGATTTCGGCGAGTGCCTGTGTGCTGTTGATCGGGTTCTACGTATGCCACGTGCTGCGCAGCGTTGCCCATGGCCTGGGGTTTTCGGCTGGGTTGGCGGCGTTGTATGGCTTGCTGTACGGGCTGTTGAGTGCCGAGGACTACGCGCTGCTGATGGGCTCGCTGCTGCTGTTCGGGCTGCTGGGTACGGTGATGGTGCTGACACGTAAGCTGGATTGGTATGGCGTGGGCAAGCGCAAGGTGGCCGAGCCGCTGCAGTTCGATCTGGAGGCGGTGCAATGATCGGGTTGCGGGAGGATCAGCAAGTGGGGGCGCATTTAGCCGCAAGGATCGTTACATTCCTCAATACCACCACCGTCCAATGTGGGAGTGGGCTTGCCCGCGATAGCGGTGGTTCAGAAACAGATGTGCTGAATGACATACCGCGATCGCGGGCAAGCCCGCTCTCACATTGGGTCGGTGTGAACGTCACACGGGCGGCTGGGTCTCGAGCATCGAAGGTCGCTGGCTGACCTCGGCATACCAGGCGGCCAGCTTGGGGTTATCCGAGCGCCATTGCATATCCGGATGGCGGAAGTCGAGGTAGCCCAGGGCGCAGGCCACGCTGATCGAAGCGATGTCGAAGTGGCTGGTCAGCTCGGCGATGGCGTCCTGTTCCAGCTCGGCGAGGGCGCGACGGATCTTGTTGCGCTGTTCGTCGAGCCACGGCGCCCAGTGTTTTTCCGCCGGGCGCAGGGCGGTCTCGTAACGCACCAGCACGGCGGCATCCATGATGCCGTCGGCCATCGAGGCCAGTGTCAGGCGCCGCCAGCGGGCCGAGCCATCGCGGGGGATCAGCGGGTTGCCGACGTGCTGGTGGTCGAAGTAATCGAGGATCACCCGGCTGTCGTGCAGCACGGTGCCGTCGGCCAGGCGCAGGGCCGGGATCTTGCCCACGGGGTTGTCTTGCACCAGATGCGCATCGGGGTTGACCGGTGTCGGCATGCAGACATGCAGGGCGACGCGGTCCTGCTGGCCGGTTTCAGCCAACAGCACACGGACTTTGCGCACAAAGGGTGACGCGGGGTTGTGGAACAAGGTCATGCTGGGAGTGGACATGGGCAAACCTCAAAATTGACTGTGGCTAGCCTAGAGGGTTGCGCTGTGGCTGGCGAGGGGGAATGCGGGTGTTCTTGAGGGCCTCATCGGGAGCAAGCCCCCTCCCACATGTGTCCCGCGTTCGTCATAACCACGCGGTCAACTGTGGGAGGGGGCTTGCCCCCGATAGCGCCCTCAGCCACGCCGCTTGAACAACGCCCAAATACCAATGGCAGCCGGCAGGCCCAACCCCAACCAACTCAACGAATCCCACAGCCCATCCCCCAGCAACGCCGCAAACAACCCGGTGGCGCTGAGCAGGCCAATCCCCAGCGGAATACCAAATACCTTCCAGAAACTCGACTGCCTTGGCTTCATGCCTTGCCCGCCTTGCGCCGCACGATCCACAGGTAAATCCCACTCACCAGCACGATGATGGTCAGCACATCCAGCGCCGCCCAGAGGATCTTCATCGGCATGCCGCCGTAGTCACCAAAGTGCAGAGGCTGCGACATGCCCATGGCGTCCATGTACCACGGTCGTTCGGCGATGGCGGTGACGGCCAGGGTGCTGGCGTCGATCAGGACCGGCGTGAGCAGGTGCGAGGTCAGGTGCGTGCTGCCCTTCATGAACACCGCGTAATGGTGCTCGCTGGAAAAGCGTGTGCCGGGGAAGGCGATAAAGTCCGGCTGCATACCCGGCGCGGCCTTGGCGGCAATGCTCAGCAGCTCGCTCGCGGGTGCGCGTTGGGTCAGGGGCGGGGCGTTTTTATAGGGTTCGATCATCGCGCTGAGGCTGTCGGTGCGCCAGGCGGCGATGATCAAATCGGCACAGGCGCTGATCACGCCGGTCACGCCCACCACCAGTGCCCACGTCAGGGTGACCACGCCGATCAGGTTGTGCAGGTCGAGCCAGCGCAGGCGCGTGGACTTGTCCTGGCGCACGGTGGCGAACTTCAAGCGGCGCATGAACGGCAGGTACAGCACCGTGCCCGAGACAATCGCCAGCACAAACAGAATACCCATGAACGCCAGCAGCAACTTGCCCGGCAGGCCGGCGAACATATCCACATGCAGGCGCAGCAGGAACAGGGTGAGCCCGCCATTGGCCGACGGCATCTCGACCGCATCGCCGGTGCGCGCGTCGAGCATGAAGGTGTGGGATGAGTTGGGCTCGGTGCCGGCCGTGGCGGCCATGATCGCGATCACGCCGTTCTTGTCGTCTTCGTCCCACGCCAGGTATTGCATGGCCTCGCCCGGGCGATGGGCCTGGGCTTTGGTCACCAGTTGCTCGAGGTCGAGCTGTGGCGTATCGGCGGGCATCTGCGCCAGTTCGGGCTCGTTGCCCAGCAGGTGATCGATCTCGTGGTGAAACACCAGCGGCAGGCCGGTGAGGGCGAGCAGCAGCAGGAACACCGTGCAGATCAGGCTGGTCCAGGTGTGGATGAAGGACCAGCGGCGGATGGTTTTGCTTTTCATCACGGCTCCAAAGGCAAAAGGGCCGCGGTTCAGGCGGCCCTTCATCAGCGGTTTATCACCGTTTTAGAATTTGTAGTTCACGCTGGCGACCACGTTACGCTGGTCGCCGTAGTAGCAGTAGAAACCATCGCAGGTGGACAGGTAGTCCTTGTTGAAGATGTTCTTGGCGTCGACGGCCACGGTGACACCCTTCATGGTGCTGTTCAAACGGCCAAGGTCGTAGTGCACCGAGGCGTCGTAAACGGTGTAGGAACCTACATGGCCCAGTTCGGTGTTGGCAGCGTTGCCGTAGGTGTCGCCGACGTAACGCACGCCCGCACCCACCCCAAAACCGTCCAGCAGCCCGCTGCGCCATGTGTAGTCAGCCCAGCCAGTGGCCTGGTTGCGAGGCAACTGGTTCAGACGGTTGCCTTTTTCAGCGGCAGCGCCTTGAGTGATTTCGCTGTCGTTATAGGTATAGGAACCCACCAGTTTCAGGCTTTCGGTGACGTCGGCACTGGCTTCCAGTTCCAGGCCGCGTACCTGCACTTCACCCACTTGGCGAGTGATACTGCCCTCGGTGACTGACGTGTTTTGCTGGGTCAGGTCGAACACGGCAGCGGTGAACAATGCCTTGGTGCCAGGAGGCTGGTACTTGATACCGGCTTCGTACTGTTTGCCTTCGGTGGGCTTGAATGCCCCGGTACTGGCCACTTGGGTGCCTGAGCCGGCCTGGAATGATTCGGCGTAGGACAGATACGAGGTGATGCCGTTGTCGAAGACATAGCTCAGCGCTGCGTTGCCACTGAAGTGCTTGTCACGCTGGGTGTTGGTCGCATCGTTCAGGTTATGAAAGGTGGTACCGGTATGTACCCAGTCTTCACGACCGCCGAGGGTCAGGCGCCAGTTGTCGAGGGCCATCTGGTCCTGGACGTACAGGCCGGTCTGCTGGGTCTTTTGGGTGTAGTCGTACATGGTGAAGTACTGGACCTTGGAGAAGTCCTGCCCGTACACCGGACGGTTGAAGTTGATGGTCGGCACACCCGTCGAACCCCAGTCCCAGCGCGCGTCGCTGGTGGAGCGCTGGTGGTCCAGCCCCAGCAACAGTGTGTGGCTTACCGCGCCCGTCTGGAAGTCGGCCTGGAAGTTGTTGTCGACGGCGAACTGACCGATGTTTTCATCAACCTTTCCGGCGGAGCGCCTCACGTTGCCGTCGGCGTCAACTGCGACTTCAGGGCCATTCGGAAAGAATGCGCCACCGGCAGTGATGCCCTGGAACGACAGATCGTTCTTGGTGTAGCGCAGGTTCTGATGGAACTGCCACGTGTCGTTCAGGCGTGTTTCGAAGGCATAGCCCAGCGCATAGTAGGTGCGATCGTAGAATTCCCAGTCTGGATCGCCCAGGTTCTTATGATGGGAAATCTTGCCGGCCGGCGAACTCAGCTTGGTGCCTTGCAATGGCAGGAACTGCCCGGTGATCCCGGTATCGTCGCGGGTGAACTGGGTGAGCAACGTCAGCTTGCTGTCGTCGTTGATGTTCCAGGTCAGGCTGGGCGCGATGTTGTAGCGCTTGTCCGGGATGTGATCCACGGCGGTGTTGCTGTCGCGCACCACGCCGCTGACGCGGTAGAGGAACTGGCCCTCGTCGTCGATCTTGCCGGTGCTGTCGAAGTTGATCTGTTTGTGGTTGTTGCTGCCGGCCTGTACTTCGATTTCATTCGAGCTTTCGGCCTGGGGGCGACGGCTGACCATGTCCAGCAAACCGCCAGGTGGGGTTTGCCCGTAAACCGAGGAAGCCGGGCCGCGCAGGACGGCAATGCGTTCCAGGTTCCACGTGTCTATTTTCGGTGTGGCGTAGTTGCCTTTGGGTAATGGCAGTCCGTCGAGGAATTGAGTTGGGACAAAACCGCGGACCAGCAGCCAGTCGCTGCGGGAATCGGAGCCGTAGCCGGAGCTCTGCACGCCTGCGGTATAGCGCAAAGCGTCATTGAGGTTGAGTACGGATCGGTCTTCCATTTGCTTGCGAGTGATTACGCTCACCGAGCGAGGCAGCTCGGCAATCGGTGTATCGGTCTTGGTACCAGCGGCGGTGCGTGTTGCAACATAACCATCCACCGGGCCCCAGGCGCTTTCATAGCTGCCTTGCCCCGTGATGTTGGTCACCGGCAGCGCCATCACACCCTCCGGAACCGCCACCAGCGTGTACGTCCCTGCGCTGCTTTGCTCCAGTTGCAACCCGGTGCCACGCAAGGCTTCACGCAGTGCACCTGGTGCATCGAACTGGCCCTGGACCGGGGCCGAGGTCTTGCCCGAGGCCAACGCTGGGTTGAGGGTCAGTGCGAGGCCGGCCTGGCTGGCGATCTGGTTCAGGGTGCTCGCCAGCGGGGCGGCCGGCAGGTTGTAGGCGTGCACGCTGGAGGCTTGTTCGGCGGCAATCAGCGCAGTGCTGGCCAGTGGGGCGCTGAGGGCAATGGCCACGGCTAACAGGCTGGGGCGCAACAAGGTGTCTAGCGTGCGGGACATGGGCGGCTCCTGAATGGAAGTAATTCGCAATTGCCTATGTGCCGAACGAGAATTGAAAAGTGATAGGGCAGGATCAAAATATTTTTTGTGGTGGGTTTGAGGGCCTCATCGGGGGCAAGCCCCCTCCCACAGGTTGATTTGCGAATACCTTCAAATGTGGGAGGGGGCTTGCTCCCGATAGCGATAGCTCAGCTCCCACAGAACCTAAGGCTTACCCGTGACCGTCACCCACCACGGTGTGTGCTGTTCGATCTGCACCGGCAGGGTCGGCAGCAGCGCGTTGAGCGCCAGGGTGGTGTCGTGCAGCGGGAAGCTGCCGGTGATGTGCAGGTCGGCCACGTCTTTATCCACCCCGAGATGGCCGGTGCGGTAGCGGCTGAGTTCCTGCACCACATCGCCCAGGCGGGCGTTGTCGACCACCAGCATGCCGCGCGTCCAGGCATCGGTGGCGGGGGTGACGGCCAGCGCAGGGCCGAGGCCGTCGCTGCGCATCAGCACTTGCTGGCCTTCCTTGAACACCTGTTCCTGCTGCAGCGCTTCGGGCTGGGCGCCCACCGCCGATTGCAGCACGCTCAGGCGCGTGGCGTCGTCTTCGCGCTTGACGATAAACCGCGTGCCCAGCGCGCGCAGGCTGCCGTCGCGGGTTTGCACATAAAACGGGCGCGCATCGTTGTGGCCGGTCTCGACGAGGATTTCGCCTTCCTGCAACACGATCAGCCGGCGCTTCTCATCGAAGCGCACGTCGATAGCACTGTGGGTGTTGAGGTTGATCAACGTGCCGTCCGCCAGTTTCAGCGTGCGCTGCTCGCCGGTGGCAGTGCGTTGGTCGGCCAGCCAATAGTGGATCGGCACGTAGCGTTCGCCGGCAAACAATGCCAGGCCGCACACCAGCGCAATACTCGCCAGGCCGCTGCCCAGCTTGCGCACGCGCTGGCGAATGCCCTCGCGCGACTGCAACAACGCCGCACGCGCCGGGCCCGAGGCCACGCTGAAACGCTGGTCGAGCATGCCCAGTTGGCGCCAGGCACGGGCGTGTTCTTCATCACTGGCCAGCCATTTGCTGAACTCTTCTCGCTCCACCGCGCTGCCATCACCCGAATCGAGGGACAACTGCCAGGCAATCGCCGCATCCAGCACGCGGGCCGACACCGGCTTGGCGCTGACAAAGGTCACAGCGGCTCGCCATACAGGGCGATGTAGCACTGGCGAATGCCCTGGGCCAGGTACTGGCGCACACGCGGCACCGACACGCCCAGGCGCTGGGCGATTTCGGCATGGCCGAGGCCGTCGAGGCGGTTATAGAGGAAGGCGGCGCGGGCCTTGCTCGACAGTTTGCCGAGCAGGCGGTCGATGGCTTTGAGGTCTTCGAGGATCAGTTGCTGTTCTTCCGGCGACGGGTGTTCGCTTTCCGGGATCAGCATCAATTCGGTGAGGTAGGCCTGTTCGAGGGCGGCGCGACGGAAGTAGTCGAACAGCAAGCCCTTGGCGATGGCCACCAGAAACGCCCGTGGCTCGCGGGGCTCGCGCAACTCGTCACGGCCGAGCAGGCGCATGAAGGTGTCCTGGCTCAGGTCTTCGGCACGGCTCGGGCAGGCCACATTGCGCCGCAGCCAGGCCAGCAGCCAGCCACGATGGTCGCGATACAACGCGCCAACAAGCTCACTGTGTGGGTTCTGGGCCGACGACAAGGCATCACCGAATAAACAAAAGGTTTAAAATAACGAGAATTATTCGCGATTGTGTCAGAGGCGTGGGGCGGGCGCAATTAGCGTCTGTCGGGAGATGACATTAAAACGATGGCGCGTGTTTACGCCGTTTCCATTGGCTCAAGCGCTCTTGCAGCGCCTGAGGCGTGTCGATCTGCTGCTGACGCGCGCGGCTGAACAGGATCAGCATCAGCTCCGCCGTGGCCAGGGCATCGGCGCTGGCATGATGGCGTTCGCCTACCTGCAGGTCGAAGTGGTTGATCCAGTCGTCCAGCCCGGCCTCGCGTATATGCGCCTCGGGGCACAGCAGCGGGGCGATGTCGGCCACATCCAGGAACGTATGGGCCAAGCGATACCCGAGGCTGTCCTTGAGGGCGCGGCCGAGCATGTGTTGATCGAATGGCGCGTGGAAGGCGAGCAGCGGGCTGTCGCCGACAAACTCCATGAAGTCCAGCAGTGCCTCGACCGGGTCACTGCCCGCCGCGATGGCGCTGGGGCCGAGGCCGTGGATCAGCACGCTGGGGCTGAGTTTGGCTTCGGCGCGGTGCAAGGTGCGCTCGAACAGTTGGGAAAAATCCACCGCGCCGTCCTCGATCACCACCGCGCCGATGGACAGCACCTGATCGCGGTTGAGATTCAGGCCGCTGGTCTCCAGATCCACCACCACCCAGCGCTGGCTGCGCAACGCGTTGTCGCCCAATACAAGAGGCGTGGGGAGTTGCTCCAGGCGCCGTTGTTGCGCGGCATCCAGTCTGGGCTTGGCCGCGCGCAGCCAACCAAACAAGCTCACAACTGATACCGCAAGGTCAGGCTGCTTTGCAGGCGCTGGGCCTGGCGCAGGGATTCGCGCAGGATACGGCGGTCCAGGTGGTTGAGGCTGTCGGGGTCGACGCGGTTGGAATGCGGCTGGTTTTCGCGGGTCTGCAACTGATGCTGCTGCATGCGGGTTTGCTGGATAAAGTGATACGCCTCTTCATAGGCGGCGCCGTCCAG
Organism: Pseudomonas sp. BIGb0381; assembly: GCF_024809815.1. Taxonomy (NCBI): domain Bacteria; kingdom Pseudomonadati; phylum Pseudomonadota; class Gammaproteobacteria; order Pseudomonadales; family Pseudomonadaceae; genus Pseudomonas; species Pseudomonas sp. BIGb0381. Next base: position 91,510 of record NZ_JANUEN010000008.1, on the reverse strand, counting down.
GGGCTCGATCACTTCCTTGACTACCAACTGGCGCAGGCGCTCCAGGGTGTTATTGGCGTGGATGCCATTGGCCAGGGCCAACAGGCGTGCGCCGTCGACAAAGGGGGTGAGCCCCTGCACCTTGAGGTCGAGGGTGGCCTTTTCCCCGCCTTTGCGCGTCAGCACAAAATCGCGGAAACGCCCTACGGGCGGGCGCTGGCGCAAGGCATTCTCGGCCAGCATGCGTTGGAACAGCCGGTTATCCCCGACCTGGTCGAGAATGCCCTGGCGCAGTTGCTCGCAGCCGCGTTCATCTCCCCACACCACGCGCAGGTCAAAATAGATACTCGACCCCAGCAGGTTCTCCGGCGTCGCCTCGCGAATGAACGCCGCAAACCGCCGCGCCCATTCCGCCCGCGACAGGCACAGCTCCGGGTTGCCGGCCATGATATTGCCCGTGCACAGGCTGAACCCGCACAGCGCCAGGCTTTGGTTGATCTGTTGTGCCAGGGGCAGCAGCCGCCCGCGAATCTCGGCGGCTTCCACCGCGTCCTTGGCCTCGAACAGGATGCCGTTGTCCTGGTCGGTGTACAGCGTCTGCTCGCGCCGGCCTTCGCTGCCGAAACACAGCCAACTGAAGGGCACGCCGGGGTCGCCTTTTTCGGCCAGGGTCAACTCGATCACCCGGCACACGGTGTGATCGTTGAGCAGGGTAATGATGTGGGTGATCTGGGTAGACGACGCGCCATGGGCGAGCATGCGCTCCACCAGTTGGCCGATCTCGCCGCGCAGCGCCACCAGGTTCTCCACCCGTGGTGCGTTGCGGATGGTGCGGGCCAGGTGCACCAGGTCGACCCGTTGCAGGGAAAACAGATCGCGCTCGGACACCACGCCGCACAGGCGCTGGTCCTTGACCAGGCAGACGTGGGCGATATGCCGCTCGGTCATGGCGATGGCCGCGTCGAAGGCGCTGTGGTCCGGGGTCAAAAAGAACGGCGCCTGGGTCATATGGCCTTCAATGCCCTGGCTGAAGTCACCGGTGCCGTCGGCCACCACCTGGCGCAGGTCGCGCAGGGTGAAAATACCCAGGGGCGCCTTGTGTTCGTCGACGATCACAATGCTGCCCACCTGCTGCTCATGCATCAGCGTTACCGCTTCGCGCAGCGGCGTCTGCGGGCTGCAGGTGACCGGATGGCGCATGGCCAATTCGCCCAGGCGGGTGTTCAGGGAATATTGGGTGCCGAGGGTTTCCACGGCTTTTTGCTGCACTTGCTGGTTGACCTGGTCGAGCAGGCTGCTGACGCCACGCAAAGCGAAGTCGCGGAACGGGCTGGACAGCGCGAACAGCTTGATAAAGGCCGGTTTGTTCAGTTGCAGGCAGAAGGTGTCTTCAGCGGCCTTGTGTTCGGTGCGGGTGGCGCGTTCACCTAACAGCGCCGCGAGGGGGAAACACTCGCCAGTGGTGATTTCGAAGGTGGCTTGGGTGGAGTCCGGCCGTTCACCCACGACGCGGCCCTGCTTGACGATGTAGAAGTGTTCCACCGGTCCGCCCGACGGCTTGAGAATGCTCTCGCCGGGGCCGAAGAAGCGCAGTTGACACTGTTCCACCAGGAACGCCAGGTGCGCGTTTTCCATCTGGTTGAACGGCGGGAAGCGTTGCAGGAACTGCAGGGTGCCGTGGATGTTCTGCAATACAGCAGTTTTTCCCGCCTGGGCGAAAGCATCAGCTTTACTCATAACCATGACCGCAATTTTTTTGTCGTTATCGTCCTGCATGGTCGACTCCTGAGCGGCGGGTGCCCATTGGACGTAAGTCTAGGTCGATGAAAACGCCGCATAACTAAGGAAAAACCTTACACGACTATCGTCCAAACCCCGTAGAACACCCACTAGGCAAACTTTCCGACGAAGTGCACATTGATCGCCCTTCCGCAGATGTCTGACGAGTGTGCAGGGAGATTGATGAGAATTGCTGAGAACCGTATGTCCGACCACGATATTTTGAGTGATGCCGAGCGCGAGGCGCTGAGCGCCGTGATGCTGGAGCCTGATTTACCGCCACAACGCGTGTTGATTGTTGACGACGACAAGGATGCGCGTGAACTGCTGGCGGAGATCCTGGGCTTGGATGGTATTCGCTGCATGACTGCCGACAGTGGCGAGGCGGCGTGGAACTTGTTGAAGTCCAGCAGCTCCATCGGTTTGCTGATCACCGATCTGCGCATGAAACCCAGCAACGGTCTGGAGTTGATCAAGCAAGTGCGCGAATCCACTCGCGCTGCGTTGCCCATTATCATCATGTCGGGGGACGCCGAAGCGCCGGATGTGATCGATGCGATGCATTTGAGTGTGGTGGATTTTCTGTTGAAGCCGATCGACAGCGTGAAGTTGGCGAAGCTGGTCAAGCGCGAGTTGGGGTTGGCTTCCTGATTTTTGCGGGGTCTGTACGGGCCTCATCGGGAGCTAGCCCCCTCCCACAGTTGACTGCGTACATCCACACCACAGCCCCAAAGAAAAAGCCCTGATCTCACGATCAGGGCTTTTTCATTTACAGGCCGTTTTTAGCCTTGAACTCCCGACGCCGACGGTGCAACACCGGCTCGGTATAGCCATTCGGCTGTTTGGTCCCTTCAATCACCAACTCCACCGCTGCCTGGAACGCGATGTTGCTGTCGAAATCCGGCGCCAGTGGGCGGTACAACGCATCTCCGGCATTCTGACGGTCCACCACCGGCGCCATGCGCTTGAGGCTTTCCATCACCTGGGCTTCGTTGACGATGCCGTGGCGCAGCCAGTTGGCAATGTGCTGGCTGGAGATGCGCAGGGTGGCGCGGTCTTCCATCAGGCCGACATCGTTGATGTCCGGCACTTTCGAGCAACCCACGCCTTGGTCGATCCAGCGCACGACATAGCCGAGGATGCCCTGGGCGTTGTTGTCCAGCTCGTTGCGGATTTCTTCGTCGGACCAATCGGTGTTGCTGGCCAGGGGAATGGTGAGGATGTCGTCCACCGACGCACGCTCGCGCTTGGCCAGTTCGGCCTGGCGTGCGAACACGTCGACCTTGTGGTAATGCAGCGCGTGCAGTGCGGCTGCCGTCGGCGATGGCACCCAGGCGGTGTTGGCGCCGGCCAGTGGGTGGGCGATTTTCTGTTCGAGCATCGCCGCCATCAGGTCGGGCATCGCCCACATGCCTTTACCTATCTGCGCACGGCCTTGCAGGCCGGTACTCAAGCCGATATCGACGTTCCAGTTCTCGTAGGCACCGATCCATTTTTCCGCCTTCATCGCCGCCTTGCGCACCATCGCGCCGGCTTCCATGGAGGTGTGGATTTCGTCGCCGGTGCGGTCGAGGAAGCCGGTGTTGATAAACACCACGCGCTCGCTGGCCGCCTTGATGCAGGCCTTGAGGTTGACCGTGGTGCGGCGCTCCTCGTCCATGATCCCGACCTTGAGGGTGTTGCGCGGCAGGTTCAGCACGTCTTCGATGCGGCCGAACAGCTCGTTGGTGAACGCGGCTTCTTCCGGGCCGTGCATCTTCGGCTTCACAATGTAGACCGAACCGGTGCGGCTGTTCTTGCGCGTGTTGTTGCCGTTGAGGCTGTGGACCGCTGCCAGGCTGGTGAGCAGGCCGTCGAGGATGCCTTCGGGTACTTCGTTGCCGTCTTTGTCGAGGATCGCGTCGATGGTCATCAAGTGGCCAACGTTGCGCACGAACAGCAGGGAACGGCCGTGCAGCGTCACGTCCTTGCCGTCGACGCCGGTGTAGACGCGGTCGGCATTCATGGTGCGGGTGAAGGTCTTGCCGCCCTTGGCCACTTCTTCGGCCAGGTCGCCCTTCATCAGGCCGAGCCAGTTGCGGTAGATCACCACCTTGTCATCGGCATCGACGGCGGCGACGGAGTCTTCGCAGTCCATGATGGTGGTGAGTGCGGCTTCCATCAGTACGTCTTTGACGCCGGCGGCATCGGTCTGGCCGACCGGGGTGCTGGCGTCGATCTGGATTTCGAAGTGCAGGCCGTTGTGTTTCAGCAGGATCGCGATCGGCTCGGCCGCAGGGCCCTGGAAACCAATCAACTGCGCATCGTCACGCAGGCCGCTGTTGCTGCCACCCTTGAGGCTGACGATCAACATGCCGTCGACGATCTTGTAGCCGGTGGAATCGACGTGGCTGCCGGCGCTCAGTGGCGCGGCTTCGTCGAGGAAGGCACGGGCGAAGGCAATCACCTTGTCGCCACGCACTTTGTTGTAGCCCTTGCCCTTTTCGGCGCCGTCGGCTTCGCTGATGGCATCGGTACCATACAGGGCGTCGTACAGCGAGCCCCAACGCGCATTGGAAGCGTTGAGGGCGAAGCGGGCGTTCATCACCGGCACCACCAGTTGCGGGCCGGCCATGCGGGCAATTTCGTCATCGACGTTTTGGGTCGAGGCCTGGAAGTCTGCGGCTTCTGGCAGCAGGTATCCGATGTCTTGCAGGAAGGCTTTGTAGGCCACCGGGTCGTGGGCCTGGCTGGCGTGAGTCTGGTGCCAGGTATCGATCCGCGCCTGGAAATCGTCGCGTTTGGCGAGTAGGGCTTTGTTCTTCGGAGCCAGGTCGTGGATGACCTTGTCGGCACCGGCCCAGAACTGATCGGCAGTGATGCCGGTACCGGGAATGGCTTCGTTGTTCACGAAGTCGAACAGGACTTTGGCGACCTGCAGGCCACCGACTTGAACGTGTTCAGTCATTGCTTGCCTCACTCTGCGGAGCTTATGCGCTGATTCAGATTTTCATTATGTAGTGCTCGGGAGGGCATACTACATGATGACTTGCGGTTGTGAAAATTAGACTAAATACGTCGTTTAGCGACCCACTTTGGTCGTACGGTCACAGCGGAGAATCGGATGTTCTCAAAAAACTATTAGATTGTTCCAGATAAATATAAAAATGGTACACGATTTGTTTTCGCGGGCTTCCGAGTCCACCTTGTAGATTGAATTCAGAGGGCTTCGCCATGGACCATCTTGTACTCACTATTATTGCCGCCGACAAACCCGGCCTGGTAGAACGCATCGCGCAGAACATTGCGGCCCACGGCGGCAATTGGCTGGAAAGCCGAATGGCGCATATGGCCGGGCAGTTTGCCGGGATCCTGCGGGTCAGCGTTCCTGCGGAAAGCCGTCAGGCGCTGGTAGGGGCGCTGGAAGACTTATCCACCCACGGCATTCGCGTGCTGGTAGGAGAGGGCAGTACCGGGCAGGCATCGGCGTCCAAACCCATCGTGATGACCTTGGTCGGCAATGATCGCTCGGGCATCGTGCGTGAGATTACCGCGCTGTTGAGCAAGCAGGGTGTGAACCTGGAACGCCTGAGCACCGATGTACGGCCGGCCCCGATGAGCGGTGACCCGCTGTTCAGCGCGGAGGCGTTGTTGCAGGTGCCGTCGACGTTGTCCTTGGATAAGTTGCAGGAGTCGCTGGAAACCTTGGCCGATGACCTGATGGTGGAGTTGCGTAGCGAGGAATAACCCACAAGGTTATGCATGGAAATCTTGCATGGGCCTGTGGATAACCTGTAGAGACCCGGCGCCAGGCCACGCCGACCGGGCTTCTGCGCGGGCTGAGCAAAAAACGAGCAGTTTCAAGGGCTTGTGCACAAATGGCGGGGATCAGGTTGTGGATAACCTTGGGGTGGATCTCTGCAAGCCAAGCCGGCTGGGGCTTGCAGAGGTTTGTGCGTTATTTGATCAGCGCTTGCGCACGGTCAACCAGGCATCGACGCTGTAGACCACCAGCCCGGCCCAGATAAAGGCAAACGCGATCAGCGTGCTCGACGCCAGGTGCTCGCCGAACAGCAGCACCGCTTCCAGCAACACCAGCGTCGGTGCCACATACTGCAAAAAGCCCAAAGCGGTGTAAGGCAAATGCCGTGCGGCGGCGTTGAAGCACACCAGCGGGATCAACGTTACGGGGCCGGCCGCCACCAGCCACCAGGCTTCGGATGTGCTCCAGAACGCCAGTTGCGCACTGTGGGCCGACGGGTTGAACAACAACCAGGCCACCGCAATCGGCACCAGCATCCAGGTCTCCACCACCAGCCCCGGCAGCGCCTTGACCGGCGCCTGCTTGCGGATCAGGCCGTAGAAACCGAAGGTCAGCGCCAGCACCAAAGACACCCACGGCAAGCTGCCCACCTGCCACACCTGTTGCGCCACACCCACTGCGGCCAGCCCCACGGCCACCCATTGCAGGCGACGCAGGCGCTCGCCAAGCAGCAGCATGCCCAGCAGCACATTCACCAGCGGGTTGATGTAGTAACCCAGGCTCGCTTCGAGCATGCGCCCGCTGTTCACCGACCACACATAGGTCAGCCAGTTACCGGCAATCAACGAACCGCTGAGTGCCAGGATTGCCAGGCGCTTGGGGTTGTCGCGCAGTTCGCGGAACCAGCCCGGGTGCTTCCACACCGTCAACAGCAAACCACCGAACAGCGCCGACCAGAGCACCCGGTGCACGATGATTTCAGCGGCGGGCACACTGGCGATGGCTTTGAAGTAGAGCGGGAACAGACCCCAGATGACATAGGCACTCAGGCCCAGGATGTACCCCTTGCGGGGGTTGGCGGCTTGCATGCGTAATCCTTGCTTAGGCAGCTAACAAAGCGCGATTGTAAGGATATTTGTCAACCAATGGGACTGGCATTGGTAATGCGGTCTGCTTTGTGTGGGAGGGGGGCAAGCCCCCCTCCCACACAAAGCAATCAGAAGAGTTTGAGGGGTTCTTCGTTGAGCGCTGAGAGTTGCTCACGCAGTGCCAGCACCTGGTCGCCCCAATACCGTTCGCTGCCGAACCACGGGAAGCTGTGGGGGAACGCCGGGTCATCCCAGCGCCGTGCCAGCCACGCGCTGTAGTGCATCAGGCGCAACGCGCGCAGCGGTTCGATCAGCGCCAGTTCGCGTGGGTCGAAGTCGTGGAATTCCTGGTAGCCGTCCATCAGTTCCGACAGCTGGCCCAGGCATTCCTGGCGATCACCGGCAAGCATCATCCACAAGTCCTGCACCGCCGGGCCCATGCGGCAGTCGTCGAGGTCGACGATGTGGAACATCTCATCGCGGCACATCATGTTGCCGGGGTGGCAATCGCCGTGCATGCGGATGTTCTTGTGGGGCGTGGCTTTGTACACCTCTTCCACACGCTTGAGCAGGTCGCGGGCCACGGACTCGTAGGCCGGCAGCAGGCTCTTGGGAATGAAATTGCCTTCGAGCAACGTATTGAGAGAGTCATGACCGAAGTTCTTCACACCCAAGGCTTCGCGGTGTTCGAACGGGCGGGTGGAACCCACGGCGTGCAAGCGGCCGAGTAGCTGCCCAAGGCGATAAAGCTGGTCAAGGTTGCCCGGCTCCGGTGCTCGGCCGCCACGGCGTGGGAACAGGGTGAAGCGGAAACCCGCGTGTTCGAACAGGCTTTCGCCGTTATGAATCATCGGCGCGACCACCGGCACGTCGCACTCGGCCAACTCGAAGGTGAAACGGTGTTCTTCGAGGATCGCTTCGTTGGTCCAGCGCTGGGGGCGGTAGAACTTGGCGATCAACGGTTCGGAGTCTTCGATGCCCACCTGATATACGCGGTTTTCGTAGCTGTTGAGCGCCAGAACGCGAGCATCGCTGAGGAAACCGATGCTTTCGACAGCGTCGAGTACCAGATCGGGTGTGAGGGTTTCAAACGGATGGGCCATGCGAACTCCTGCGCGCAGCAGGGCGCCGCGTCCGGCCGGGTATGGTAACGCACCAGGCTGGAGATAGGGGGCGCCTGTGCCATTGTCATCGGGGGCAAGCCCCCTCCCGCAGGTGACCGCGTTTATCCTTTAGGAATGCGGTCCAGTGTGGGAGGGGGCTTGCCCCCGATAGCGGTCTATCAGGCGCCGACAATCCCGCCATCATCGCGCCGAATCGCCATCACCGACGAACGCGGCTTGCCATTCGGCAGGTGCTCCGGCCACGTCGAGCCACCGGTTTCGCCTGGGTGCTGAATCCCCACAAACAGCGTTTTCTGATCCGGCGAGAAGCTGATGCCCGTCACCTCACACGCTACCGGCCCGACCATGAAACGGCGGATTTCCCCGGTGCTCGGGTCGGCGCAGAGCATCTGGTTATTGCCCATGCCAGCGAAGTCGCCGGCGTTGCTGTAGTCGCCATCGGTAAGAATCCACAGGCGCCCAGCCTTGTCGAATCCCAGGCCATCGGGGCTGTTGAACATGTTCTGCGGGTTGATGTTCGACGAGCCGCCTTTTGGCGTGCCGGCATGTACGCCCGGGTTGCCGGCCACCACAAACAGGTCCCAGCTGAAGTCCGCTGCGCCATGGTCATCGGCGTTGGCCTTCCAGCGCAGGATCTGGCCGTAGACGTTTTTCTCGCGTGGGTTGGGCCCACCCACCGGCTGGCCGTCTTCGCCGCGCTTGGCGTTGTTAGTCAGGGTGCAATAGACCTGGCCGTCGGTAGGGCTGACCACGATCCATTCCGGGCGGTCCATGCGTGTGGCTTTCACCACACTGGCGGCCAGCCGTGCGTGGATCAGCACTTCGGCCTGGCTGGCGAAGCCTGTATTGGCGTCAATGCCGTTTTTGCCATGGGTCAGCTCGACCCATTGACCTTTGCCTTTCGGATGATCGGCGTTGCCATCGCCCGCATCGAAGATGGCCACGTACAAGGTGCCGTGGTCGAGCAGGTCTTTGTTGGCCCTGGGGTTCTTGTGGTTGATCTTGTCGCGGCTGACGAACTTGTAGATGAACTCGCCGCGTTCGTCGTCGCCCATGTACACCACGGCGCGGCCGTCACGAGTTTCCGCGAGGGCGGCGTTCTCGTGCTTGAAACGGCCCAGGGCGGTGCGTTTGGCCGGGGTGGATTGCGGGTCGAACGGGTCGATTTCCACTACCCAGCCGTGGCGGTTGAGTTCGTTGGGGTTCTTGGCCATGTCGAAGCGCGGGTCGTGCAGGTGCCAGTTGATCTCTTTGCTGGCGGCCACCACACCGTAGCGTTTCTGCCCGGCGTCGAACACTTGCTGCGGGTTACTGCTGCCGAAGCAGTCGGTGAAGTTCTCTTCGCAGGTCAGGTAAGTGCCCCATGGGGTCTTGCCGTTGGCGCAGTTCTGGAAGGTGCCGAGGACTTTTTTGCCGGACGTGTCGGCGCTGGTTTTCAACCATTCGTGGCCGGCGGCGGGGCCGCTCAGGCGGATCGGTGAATTGCCGTGGATGCGGCGGTTGTAGCGCGAGTCCTGGACGAACTGCCAGGTATCGCCCTTGCGCCGCACTTCGATCACCGAGACGCCTTCGCTGGCCTGGGCCTTGTGTACGTCTTCGGCCGATTGCGGTGCGCCGCCGTGGGCGTAGAGGTAGCGGTAGTTGGTGTATTCGTTGTTGATCGCCATCAGCGCGCGGTTGTCGTCGCCGGGGAAGGCGAACAGGCTCATGCCGTCGTTGTTGTCGCCGAACTGTTGTTCCTGGGCTTTGGCGGTGCCATTGCCGGATGGGTCGAAGGCCGGGGCGTTCTTGTGCAGCGGCTGGCCCCAGCTGATCAGCACCGAAGCGCTGTAGCCCGGCGGCAGGGTGATGGCGTCGCTGGTGGCTGCGGCGATGCTGGTAAAGCCCAGCAGCGGGCTGGCGGAGGCGGCGTTGACGGCCAGGGCGCTGCGGCTCAGCAGGTTGCCACCGAGGAACATCGCGGCACCGCACAGGGCACCGGCACCGATGAAGCGGCGGCGGGTGAGGCCGACCATGTGTTCGAGGTCGGTGGCTTGGTTTTCTTCTAATAGGCTCATCTCAGGCTCCCTGCGGTTTTTGCAGACACCATAAGGAGCGGGCGTGACGAAATTGTTGCAGTTTGAAGCGCTACTCGGCTTAGACCGGCGTGCCGAGCAGCACATTGCTGGGGGCAAATTGCACTTGGAGTGTCCGGCCTGCGGCGGCGTCCAGTGTCTTGAGCTCGGCGGGCTGCGCCAAGGCGCATAAAACCTGGCCATTAGGCAGGGCGATGCGCACTTCGGTGGGGCCGTCCTCGGCGTCGAGAATCGCGTCGACGGTTCCACTCACGCAATTGTGTCCAGGTGTTGCAGGCTTATCGAGTGCCAGCAATTCCAGCCAGCCGGCCTTGATCAACGCAACGACTTCCACGCCAACCTCCAGCTCCAGCCGTTGCGTACTGTCATGGGTGATTTGCGCCGCCAGGGTCAGCCCACCGGCGAGCTGCAAGTGAATCAGGTCGTTGCGGCCATGCTGTTCAATCGCAATGACCTGGCCATGCAACTGGTTACGGGCGCTGGTGCGCAGCATCAAGCGGCCGAGCAGGTTGAAGTCGCTGGCGGCTTCGTCCGAGCCGAGTACTTCCGCCTGTAACACTTGCAGGCGTTGATAGAGGCGCAACACCCGTTCACCTTCGGCCGTGAGTCGGGCCCCGCCGCCGCCCTTGCCGCCGACACTGCGTTCGACCAAGGGTTTTTGCGCCAGGTTGTTCAGCTCATCAATGGCGTCCCAGGCGGCCTTGTAGCTCAAGCCCGCACTTTTGGCTGCGCGGGTGATGGAGCCCTGTTCGGCGATATGCCCCAGCAGGGCGATACGCTGGGGACGGCGGACAATATGTTGGCTGAGCAGAGTCGGTAGAGACATGGGCGTACGCTGTGTTGGGATGAGCGGACGTTGCGGCCGCGAGGCATGAGAGTCAAGTACCAGGCTTTGGCGTGCGGGCCAGGCAGTACACGTCCACCTGTCGCGCTCCGGCGTTGATCAACAGCCGCGCCAGGCTGTGGGCAGTGGCACCGGTGGTGAGCACGTCGTCCACCAACGCGAGGTGGCGGCCGCGCACCTCGGCGCCAGGGGCCAGGGCGAAGGCGTTGAGCAGGTTGCGTTTGCGCGTCTTGGCGTCGAGGGCTTGCTGCGCGACGGTTTCATAAGGGCGTAGCAACAGATGTTCATCGTGGGGAAGGTTCAGGTCGGCACTGAGCCAGCGCGCCAGCATCAGCGCCTGGTTATAGCCCCGTTCACGCAGGCGCCCGCGGGCCATGGGCACCGGCAACAGAATGTCCGGGCGGGTGAGTGGGTGGTTGTCGAAGCGATGTTGCAAGTAGTGCCCCAACAAGCGCCCCAGCATATGCCCGAGGGGCCAGCGTGCCTGGTGCTTGAAGCGACTGATCAGGGTGTCCACGGGAAAGCTGTAGGTCCAGGGGGCGATCACCTGTTTAAAGGCGGGCGGTTGTCTCAGGCATTGGCCGCAGACCAGGCCGTCCATCGCCAAAGGCAAGGCGCAGACTTCACAATGCTCCATCAGCCAGGGCAGCTCGGTTTCGCAAGCGTTGCAGACACAGTCGGCTGTTTCAGTCGCCTCGTCGCAGATTAAGCATTTCTGTGTGTTTTTTAACCAGATGTAAACTTCGCGTTTTCGTATTGGTTGACAGTGCATGAGTCTTCCTTAAATATGCCGAGCATCCGTGTCGTGCCTGTGGGTATTGCCCTTCCCGCAGCGCTTGCCAAAGCATAATCAAGGAATCGCCCATGAGCGCCAGCACCACCGCCACCTTGCGTCACGATTGGTCTTTAGCCGAAGTCAAAGCGTTGTTCGTGCAACCGTTCAATGACCTGCTGTTCCAGGCGCAGACCGTGCACCGCGCGCACTTCGATGCCAACCGTGTACAGGTGTCGACGCTGCTGTCGATCAAGACCGGCGCCTGCCCGGAAGATTGCAAATATTGTCCGCAGTCGGGCCACTACAACACTGGCCTGGAAAAAGAAAAGCTGATGGAGGTGCAGAAGGTCCTTGAAGAGGCTGCCCGCGCCAAGGCCATCGGTTCGACCCGTTTCTGCATGGGTGCCGCCTGGAAGCACCCGTCGGCCAAAGACATGCCCTACGTGCTGCAGATGGTCAAAGGCGTAAAGGCCATGGGCCTGGAAACCTGCATGACCCTCGGCCGTCTCGACCAGGACCAGACCGAAGCCCTGGCCCAGGCGGGCCTCGATTACTACAACCACAACCTCGACACGTCGCCGGAGTTCTACGGCAGCATCATCACCACCCGCACCTACAGCGAGCGCCTGCAAACCCTGGCCTACGTGCGTGAGTCGGGAATGAAGATCTGCTCGGGCGGTATCCTCGGCATGGGCGAGTCCCTCGACGACCGCGCCAACCTGCTGATCCAGTTGGCCAACCTGCCGGAGCATCCGGAGTCGGTGCCGATCAACATGCTGGTGAAAGTTGCCGGAACGCCGCTGGAAAACGCCGAGGACATCGACCCGTTCGACTTCATCCGCATGCTGGCTGTGGCGCGTATCCTGATGCCGCAATCCCATGTGCGCCTGTCCGCCGGCCGTGAAGCGATGAACGAGCAGATGCAGGCCCTGGCGTTCTTTGCCGGTGCCAACTCGATCTTCTACGGCGACAAACTGCTGACCACCGCCAACCCGCAGGCCGACAAGGACATGCAACTGTTCTCGCGCCTGGGCATCCTGCCGGAAGCCCGTGAAGAGCATGCGGATGAAGTGCACCAGGCGGCGATTGAACAGGCGTTGGTGGAGCAGAAGAGCAGCGAGCAGTTCTATAACGCCGTTGTTTGATTCCCACCTGTTTTGACCGAGTTGCACCTGCCACCCCGAGGCCTGCATGTCTTTTGATCTTTCCGCGCGCCTCGCTGCCCGCCGTGCCGAACACCTTTACCGTCAACGCCCGCTGCTCCAGAGCCCTCAAGGCCCGGAAGTGGTGGTTGACGGTCAACCCCTCCTGGCATTCTGTAATAACGATTACCTGGGCCTGGCCAATCACCCGCAAGTGATCGAGGCCTGGCGCGCCGGGGCGTCCCGCTGGGGCGTGGGCGGCGGTGCCTCGCACTTGGTGGTTGGCCACGCCACGCCGCACCATGAGCTGGAGGAGGCGCTGGCCGACCTCACCGGCCGCCCGCGGGCGCTGCTATTTACCACCGGCTATATGGCCAACCTCGGTGCGGTCACGGCGTTGGTGGGGCAGGGCGATACGGTGCTGGAAGATCGTCTCAACCATGCCTCGCTGCTGGATGCCGGTTTGCTCTCCGGTGCGCGCTTTAATCGCTACCTGCACAACGACGCGACCAGCCTGGCCAAGCGCCTGGAGAAAGCCACTGGCAATACGCTGGTGGTCACCGATGGCGTGTTCAGCATGGACGGCGACCTGGCCGACCTGCCGGCATTGGCCCGTGCAGCCGAGGCCAAAGGCGCCTGGTTGATGGTGGATGATGCCCACGGCTTTGGTCCGCTCGGCGCTAATGGCGGCGGGATCGTCGAGCATTTCGGCTTGAGCCAGGACGACGTGCCGGTACTGGTGGGCACCCTGGGCAAAGCGTTCGGCACGGCCGGGGCGTTTGTCGCGGGCAGTGAGGATTTGATTGAAAGCCTGATCCAGTTTGCCCGGCCGTATATCTACACCACCAGCCAACCGCCGGCGCTGGCCTGCGCTACCCTGAAAAGCCTGGAGCTGCTACGCACCGAACATTGGCGGCGCGAGCACCTCGACCGCTTGATTCGTCAGTTCCGCCAGGGCGCCGAGCAGCTTGGCCTGGACTTGATGGACAGCTTTACACCGATCCAGCCGATTCTGATCGGCGACAGTGCCAAAGCTGTGCGCCTGTCGCAGATGCTGCGTGAGCGGGGCCTGATGGTCACCGCGATCCGCCCGCCCACCGTACCCGCCGGCAGCGCGCGTTTGCGCGTGACTTTGACCGCCGCCCACAGCGAAGCGCAGGTGCAGCTATTGTTAAACGCATTGGAAGAGTGTTTCCGCTTGTCTGGTGCCACGGAGGCCGACCATGCGTGATCGACTGATCTTGCTGCCCGGCTGGGGCCTCGGGGTATCGCCGCTGGAGCCTTTGGCCGCCGCCTTGCGTGGCCTGGACGAACACCTGCAGGTGCAGATCGAGCCGTTGCCGGCGCTCGATTCCAGCGACCTCGATGAATGGCTCGACGAACTCGACGCCACCCTGCCTGACAACGCCTGGCTGGGCGGCTGGTCCTTGGGCGGCATGCTTGCTTCCGAGCTGGCGGCGCGGCGCGGCGAGCGTTGCTGCGGCTTGCTGACCCTGGCGAGCAACCCGTGTTTTGTCGCCCACGAAGGCTGGCCCCACGCGATGCCCGCCGAGACTTTCGATGCATTCCTGGCTGGCTGCCACGCCGATTCCCAAGTCACCCTCAAGCGCTTCGGCCTGTTGTGCGCCAAAGGCGCCGAAGACCCGCGTGGGCTGTCGCGCCTGCTGGTCAGTGGCGCGCCGAATTCAGCGTCCAGCGTGTTGATGCACGGCCTGGAATTGTTGGCCCAACTGGATACCCGCGACGCCTTGCTGGCCTATCGCGGCCCGCAGTTGCATCTGTTCGCTGGCATGGACGGATTGGTACCTGCCGAAGCCGCCAGCGACCTGCTGGCGCTGCTGCCTGATGTGGAAATCGGCCTGATTGAACAGGCTGGTCACGCTTTTCTTCTGGAAGACCCCCACGGTGTAGCGGGGGCCATCCAGGCTTTTTTGCATGAGTGCGTTGATGACTGATTTATCCCTTCCCCCACTGCCGGGCGCCTTGCCGGACAAGCGCCAGGTGGCGGCATCGTTTTCCCGTGCGGCGGCCAGTTACGACAGTGTCGCCGAGTTGCAGCGAGCGGTGGGGCATGAGCTGCTGTCCCGTCTGCCATCAGCGTGTGCGCCACGACGTTGGCTGGATATGGGCTGCGGTACGGGTTATTTCAGCCGCGTGCTGGGTGAGTTGTTGCCAGCGAGCCAAGGTGTGGCGCTGGATATTGCCGAAGGCATGCTCGATCACGCACGGCCTTTGGGTGGTGCTGAGTATTTCATCGCGGGCGATGCCGAGCGTCTGCCTTTGAAGGATGGCAGCTGCGGGCTGATCTTCTCCAGCCTGGCGGTGCAATGGTGTGCGAACTTCGAGGCGGTGCTCAGCGAGGCCTATCGCGTGCTGCAACCGGGTGGCGTGCTGGCGTTCGCCAGTTTGTGCGTCGGGACGCTGGATGAGCTGCGCGAAAGCTGGCGGGCGGCGGATGGCCTGGTGCACGTCAACCGGTTTCGCACCTTCGAGGCGTACCAGCAGTTGTGCGCGGCCAGTGGTTTGCGCGTGCTCAGCCTGGAGCGGCGTCCCCATGTGCTGCATTACCCGGATGTGCGCAGCCTGACCCATGAGCTCAAGGCGCTGGGGGCGCACAATCTCAATCCGGGCCGCCCGGGAGGGTTGACGGGCCGTGCGCGGATTGCTGCACTGGTAGACGCCTACGAGCAGTTCCGTCAGGCCGAGGGACTGCCGGCCACTTATCAAGTGGTGTACGCCGTCCTGGAGAAGCCCCTATGAGCGCCGCTTATTTCATCACCGGCACCGACACGGATGTCGGCAAGACCACCATCGCCGCGGGCCTGTTGCACGCCGCGCGGCTTGCCGGCAAAAGCACTGCGGCTGGAAAACCCGTGGCTTCCGGTTGCGCAGTTACGCCCAAGGGCTTGCGCAACGCCGATGCCCTGGCGTTGCTGGCCGAGTGTTCATTGCCGTTGAGTTATGCCGAGGTCAACCCGGTGGCGTTCGAACCCGCCATCGCCCCGCACCTGGCTGCGCGAGAGGCCGGCGTCGCGCTGACGGTGCAGTCGTTGTTGAAACCCATGCAGCAGATCCTGGCGCGACAAGCGGATTTCACCCTTATCGAAGGCGCAGGCGGCTGGCGCGTACCGCTGGCCGACCAGGACAACCTGTCGGACCTGGCCATAGCGCTGCAACTGCCGGTGATCCTGGTGGTGGGCGTGCGCCTGGGTTGCATCAGCCATGCCTTGCTCACCGCCGAAGCCATCGCACGGGACGGTTTGCCCTTGGTCGGTTGGGTGGCGAATATCATCGACCCCAAGACCTCTCGTCTGGAAGAAAACCTCGCGACCCTGGCCGAACGCTTGCCCGCGCCGTGCCTGGGCCGAGTGCCCAAGCTCAAGCACGCCAGCGCCGAAGCGGTGGCTGAGCACCTGCAACTGGACCTGCTTGACTGATTCTGGCTATCGACAAGGCATTATGCCATTAGTGTTTTTGACGGGCTTTTTGCCAGGATGTCTGCTTCAATTCAACTTCACGATTCTCTAAAGGCAGGTTAAAGCCATGGAAATCTCTGGCAGCAGCGCGTTTTACTCGGGGCTGAGCACTATTCAGGCCGGGCAGAGCCGTGTCGACCAGGCCGCCGGCAGAATTGCCAGCACCGCGACCACTCAGCCGTCGGACGCACAGAGCGACCGGCTGCAAGCCAATGACCGCGCCCAGCCGACGAATTCGGCGAGCAATATGGTCGAAATGGCCCAAGGCAAGTTTCAAGTGGAGTTGGGCGCCAAGGTCGCCAAGGCTTCGGACGAAATGCTTGGCACCTTGATCGACACCTTCGCTTAACCCCTCTTGCGTACGACCGGCTTCTTTCTGGGGGCTGGTCACTCTTGCGCAATCCTCCATTTTCTTCTGAACACCTTGTGGCATCCCGCCGCAGGCCTCGCCGTGCCTGGCATTGACCCGCGTCATGACAAACGGTGTCTGGACGACGCTTGACATCCCCAGGTCGTAAACGTATGTTTCAAACACCTGTTTGACCGCCACAACACATCCACGCGGTTGTTCATTCCAGATACATCAGCAGAGGTTTATCGCTATGCCTGACTACAAGGCCCCCTTGCGTGATATTCGCTTCGTTCGTGACGAACTGCTCGGCTATGAAGCGCACTATCAGAGCCTGCCGGCTTGCCAGGACGCTACCCCGGACATGGTTGACGCCATTCTCGAAGAAGGCGCCAAGTTTTGTGAGCAAGTGCTGGCACCGTTGAACCGCGTGGGTGACATCGAAGGGTGCACCTGGAGTGAGTCTGGCGTTAAAACCCCTGCTGGTTTCAAAGAAGCCTACAAACAATTCGTCGAAGGCGGCTGGCCAAGCCTGGCCCACGACGTGGAGCACGGCGGCCAAGGCCTGCCGGAATCCCTGGGCCTGGCCGTGAGCGAAATGGTCGGCGAAGCCAACTGGTCGTGGGGCATGTACCCGGGCCTGTCCCATGGTGCGATGAACACCATTTCCGAGCACGGCACCCCCGAGCAGCAAGAGGCTTACCTGACCAAGCTGGTGTCGGGCGAATGGACCGGCACCATGTGCCTGACCGAGCCACACTGCGGTACCGACCTGGGCATGCTGCGCACCAAGGCCGAGCCTCAGGCCGACGGTTCCTACAAAGTCTCCGGCACCAAGATCTTCATCTCGGCCGGTGAACACGACATGGCCGACAACATCGTCCACATCGTGCTGGCCCGCCTGCCGGACGCACCGGCCGGTACCAAAGGCATCTCGCTGTTTATCGTGCCCAAATTCCTGCCTGAAGCCGATGGTTCGATCGGTGCGCGCAACGCGGTGAGCTGCGGTTCCCTGGAACACAAGATGGGTATCCACGGCAACGCCACCTGCGTGATGAACTTCGACGCGGCCACCGGTTTCCTGATCGGCCCGGCGAACAAAGGCCTGAACTGCATGTTCACCTTTATGAACACCGCTCGCCTGGGCACCGCGCTGCAAGGCCTGGCCCACGCCGAGATCGGCTTCCAGGGCGGCCTGAAATACGCCCGCGATCGCCTGCAAATGCGCTCCCTGACTGGCCCGAAAGCGCCGGAAAAGGCCGCTGACCCGATCATCGTGCACCCCGACGTGCGCCGCATGCTGCTGACCATGAAAGCCTTCGCCGAAGGTAACCGTGCGATGGTGTACTTCACTGCCAAGCAAGTGGACATCGTCAAGTACGGCACCGACGACGAGGCCAAGAAACAGGCCGACGGCCTGCTGGCATTCATGACCCCGATTGCCAAGGCGTTCATGACCGAAGTCGGTTTTGAATCCGCCAACCACGGCGTGCAGATCTATGGCGGCCACGGCTTTATCGCCGAGTGGGGCATGGAGCAGAACGTTCGCGACAGCCGTATCTCCATGCTGTACGAAGGCACCACCGGTATCCAGGCGCTGGACCTGCTCGGCCGTAAAGTGCTGATGACCCAGGGCGAAGCGCTCAAGGGCTTCACCAAGATCGTGCACAAGTTCTGCCAGGCCAACGAAGGCAACGAAGCGGTCAAGGAATTCGTGACGCCGCTGGCTGCACTGAACAAAGAGTGGGGCGAGTTGACCATGAAGGTCGGCATGGCTGCGATGAAGGACCGTGAAGAAGTGGGTGCTGCCTCGGTGGACTACCTGATGTACTCCGGTTACGCGTGCCTGGCTTACTTCTGGGCCGACATGGCACGCCTGGCGGCCGAAAAACTGGCTGCCGGTACCAGCGAAGAAGCGTTCTACACCGCCAAGCTGCAAACTGCGCGCTTCTACTTCCAGCGCATCCTGCCGCGTACCCGTACCCACGTGGCCACCATGCTGTCGGGCGCCAATAACCTGATGGACATGAAAGAAGAAGACTTCGGCCTGGCTTACTAAGCCTTACCGGGTTCATCTGAAACCGTCGCTTCCCTTGGGAGCGGCGGTTTTTTCATTGGGGGATAAAAAACACAGTACAGCGCTCAGGGATTGCTTCCGGCTGCCGTTACAGTGATGGCAATGTGATACACAACGGGCGGGTTGTGCTTAACTGTCCGCATCAAGGCACAGTGCCACTACTTTTTGCGGGTCGGAGTTTTACCCTTGTCACGCGTGTCTGCTTTACGTTTCAGTCACTTTCTCCCTTCGTTACTGCTGCTGTTGGCCGGGCTCTCGGCTGCGTACGTCAAGGACCTCAGCGTCTTCTTCACTTCACTGTTCAATGTGTTGCCGACCCTGGTGCTGTTGCTGGGCGGTTCGTACTGCGCGGTGTATCGCCGTCAGCGTGAATTGTTCCTGATGATCACGGTGTACATCGCCTATTTCCTGCTCGATACCCAGACTGACTACTACCGCGACAATGGCCGCGTGCGCGAAGACGCGGCCGTGGTGTTTCACCTGTGTTGCCTGTTATTGCCGCTGCTGTTCAGCATCTACGCGCTGTGGCAGGAGAAGACCCATCTGTTCCGCGACTTCGTCGCCCGTTGTGCGGTGCTGCTGGCAATTGGCAGCGTGGCGCTGGCTCTGGAGCAAAGTTATCCCCAGGCACTGCTGAACTGGCTGGCGGAGATCCGCTGGCCCGCCCTGCATGGGACCTGGATGAGCCTTATCCAACTGTCATACCCGATGTTCCTGATCGGCTTCCTCACCCTGGCGGCGCAATACTGGTACCAGCCGCGCCCGCTGCATGCAGCGCAACTGGTGGGTTTGCTGGGGATGTTTTGGATGTTGCCGCAGACCTTCATCCTGCCGTTCACGCTGAATATCATGTGCAGCCAGGTCATGCTGATGATCGCCGCCGGTGTGGCCCACGAGGCTTATCAAATGGCGTTCCGCGATGAACTGACCGGCCTGCCGGGGCGCCGTGCCTTGAATGAACGCATGCAGCGGCTGGGGCGCAACTATGTGCTGGCAATGACCGACGTCGATCACTTCAAGCGCTTCAATGACACCCATGGTCACGATGTGGGCGACCAGGTGCTGCGCCTGGTGGCGAGCAAGCTGTCCAAGGTCAATGGTGGTGGGCGTGCCTACCGCTACGGCGGTGAAGAGTTCGCCGTGGTGTTTGCCGGCAAGACCCTGGATGAGTGCATGCCGCACCTGGAAGAAATCCGCGAGATCGTCGCCAACTACGACATCAAGCTGCGCAACTCGGACCGACCCCAGGATGATCAACAAGGCCGTCAACGCCGGGCGGGCAGCGGCGCGTCGAGTGTGTCGGTGACGGTCAGCATCGGCGTGGCCGAACGCCAGATCGACCAGCGTACGGCGGAAGAAGTGCTCAAGTCCGCCGACCAGGCGCTGTACGCCGCCAAGGGCGCGGGGCGTAACTGTGTGGTTGCGGCCGGGCAGACCCGCCGTGGCGCGGTGCGCATGCAAAGCGCTGCCGGTTGAGTGATGGCGGTGTATTCAGCGGTTCTACAATGATTGTCCGTGGCGCCGGCCGGAAGTAGGTTGAAAGGATCTGCTGCCGGAGACATCGCCATGCCTGAGTACAAAGCTCCCCTGCGCGACATGCGCTTTCTGATCGACAACGTGTTTGATTTCCACGGCCACTACGCTGCCCTGGGCGCCACGGACGCCAGCCCGGACATGGTCAGTGCAATCCTGGAAGAAGGCGCGAAATTCTGCGAGAACGTGCTTTCGCCACTCAACCGCAGTGGTGATGAAGAGGGCTGCCATTTCGACAATGGCGTGGTGACCACCCCCAAGGGCTTCAAGGAAGCCTTCGCCCAGTACGTCGAGGGCGGCTGGCACGGTGTGGCGGCAGACCCGGCCTACGGTGGCCAGGGCCTGCCGCAATCGTTAGGCCTGGTGCTCAGCGAGATGATCGGCTCCAGCAACACCTCGTGGGGCATGTATCCGGGCCTGACCCACGGCGCCATGTCGGCGATCCACGCCCACGGCACCGAAGAGCAGAAGGCCACGTTCCTGAGCAAACTCACCGCCGGCGAATGGACCGGCACCATGTGCCTGACCGAAGCCCATTGCGGCACCGACCTGGGGCTGATCAAGACCCGCGCCGTGCCCCAGGCGGATGGCAGCTATGCGATCACCGGCAGCAAGATCTTCATCTCGGCCGGTGAGCACGACATGAGCGCCAATATCATCCACCTGGTGCTGGCCAAGCTGCCGGATGCGCCGGCGGGCACCAAAGGTATCTCGCTGTTTATCGTGCCCAAGTTCCATACGGATTCGGCAGAGCGCAACGCAGTGCACTGTGGCTCCATCGAGCACAAGATGGGCATCAAGGCCTCGGCTACCTGTGTGCTCAACTTCGACGGCGCCAAGGGCTTTTTGATTGGCGAGGCGAACAAAGGCCTCAACTGCATGTTCACCATGATGAACCACGCCCGCCTGGGTACCGGCATGCAGGGCCTGTGCAATGGCGAAGCGAGCTTCCAGGGCGCGATCAAGTACGCCAACGATCGCCTGCAGATGCGCGCGCTGACCGGCGCCAAGGCCCCGGAGAAAGCCGCCGACCCGATCATCGTGCACCCCGATGTGCGCCGTATGCTGCTGACCATGAAAGCCTTCAACGAGGGCAACCGCGCACTGACCTATTTCACTGCACAGTTGCTCGACACCGCGCACCTGAGCAGCGACGCCGACCAGCGCCAGGAGGCCGAAGACCTGTTGGCCTTTCTTACCCCAATCTGCAAAGCCTTTATGACCGACACCGGGCTGGAGGTGACCAACCACGGCATGCAGATATTCGGCGGCCATGGCTACATTCGTGAGTGGGGCATGGAGCAACTGGCACGCGATGCGCGGATTGCGCCGATCTACGAAGGCACCAACGGCATCCAGGCCCTCGACCTGCTGGGGCGCAAGGTGTTGGGCAGCCAGGGCAAGTTGCTGCGCGGCTTTACCAGGATTGTGCATAAGTTTTGCGCGGCGAATGCCGACCATGCGCAGCTCAAGGGTTATGTGGTGCAGCTCAATCAACTGAATCAGGAGTGGGGCGAGCTGACGACCCAAGTCGGTATGGCGGCCATGAAAAACCCTGATGAAGTGGGCGCGGCGGCTGTGGATTACTTGATGTACAGCGGTTACATCATCCTCGGCTACCTGTGGCTGCGGATGGCCATTGCAGCGCTGGCGCACGATGACACAGACTTCGCCAAGGCCAAGCTGGCCACCTGCGACTTCTACTTCAAGCGCCTGCTGCCACGTACCGCAACCCATCGCGCCGCCGTGGAAGCGGGCAGCGAATGCCTGATGAGTCTGCCTGCGGAGTCGTTTGCGCTGTGATGACTTAAAAATACCAGCCAGTCACAAGTGGACCCTATGTGTCTGAAAAGTTGTTCGGGTACACTCGGAGCCTGTAAAACCGATCCTATCGAATCACTTTTCACGTTCTCACGAGGTTTGCCATGGCTGATTACAAAGCGCCGCTGCGTGATATGCGCTTCGTCCTCAACGAAGTCTTTGAGGTCGCCACCACTTGGGCCCAATTGCCGGCATTGGCAGACAGCGTTGACGCCGAAACCGTAGAGGCCATCCTCGAAGAAGCCGGCAAGGTCACCGCCAAATCCATCGCCCCGCTCAGCCGCGGTGGCGATGAGCAGGGCTGCCGCTGGGATAATACGGCGGTATTTACTCCGGATGGTTATCCACAGGCCTACAAAACCTACGCTGAAGGTGGCTGGGTCGGCGTAGGCGGTGACCCCGTGTTTGGCGGCATGGGCATGCCCAAGGCTGTATCGGCCCAGGTTGAAGAGATGATCAACTCGTCGAGTCTTGCGTTTGGCCTGTACCCGATGCTGACCTCCGGCGCCTGTGTGTCGATCAACACTCACGCCAGTGAAGAGCTCAAGGCCACCTACCTGCCGAAGATGTATTCCGGTGAGTGGGCCGGCTCCATGTGCCTGACGGAAGCACACGCCGGTACCGACCTGGGGATTATCCGCACCAAGGCCGAGCCGCAGGCAGACGGTTCCTACACGATCAGCGGGACCAAGATCTTTATCACTGGCGGTGAACACGACCTCACCGAGAACATCATTCACCTGGTGCTGGCTAAACTGCCGGACGCACCGGCCGGTCCCAAGGGGATTTCGCTGTTCCTGGTGCCGAAGTTCATGGTCAACGCCGACGGCAGCCTGGGCGCGCGTAACCCGGTGAGCTGCGGCTCCATCGAACACAAGATGGGTATCCAGGCGTCCGCCACCTGCGTGATGAACTTCGACGAAGCCGTGGGCTATCTGGTGGGCGAGCCTAACCGTGGGTTGGCGGCGATGTTCACCATGATGAACTACGAGCGTCTTGGCGTGGGTATCCAGGGCCTGGCGTCCGGCGAGCGCTCCTACCAGAACGCGATTGAATATGCCCGCGACCGCCTGCAAAGCCGCTCGCCGACCGGTGCCCAGGCCAAAGACAAGGTGGCCGACCCGATCATCGTCCACCCCGATGTGCGCCGTATGCTGTTGACCATGAAAGCCGCGAACGAAGGCGGTCGCGCGTTCTCCACCTACGTGGCGACGCAGCTGGACATCGCCAAGTTCAGTGAAGATGCCGCTGCCCGCGAGCGGGCCGATAACCTGGTGGCGTTGCTGACGCCGGTGGCCAAGGCGTTCCTCAGCGATCTGGGCCTGGAAACCACCGTGCTCGGCCAGCAAGTGTTTGGCGGCCACGGTTACATTCGTGAGTGGGGCCAGGAGCAACTGGTGCGTGATGTACGCATCACCCAGATCTACGAAGGCACCAACGGCATTCAGGCACTGGACTTGATGGGGCGCAAGATCGTCGGCAGCGGCGGTGCGTTCTACACCTTGTTCGCCGACGAGATTCGCCAGTTCATCGCCTCGGCGGGGCCCGAACTGGCTGAGTTCAGCCAACCGCTGAGCGCGGCGGTGGATAACCTGGACGAGTTGACCGCCTGGGTGCTGGATCGCGCCAAGACCAACCCGAACGAGATCGGCGCAGCCTCGGTGGAGTATTTGCATGCATTTGGTTACATGGCCTACGCCTATATGTGGGCGCGTATGGCCAAGGCCGCGTGGGGCAAGGAGACGGAGGAAGACTTCTACGCCAGCAAGCTGGGCACCGCGCGCTTCTACTTTGCGCGTCTGTTGCCACGTATTCACTCGCTGAGTGCGTCGGTAAAAGCCGGTAGCGAATCCCTGTTTTTGCTGGATGAGGCACTGTTCTAAGGGCTTGGAGGGCGTGTAAGCATTCTCTTACATGACGTACTGCTAATCGTCCTCTATCGCCAAATTGGATCCACAGATAATCTACTTCACATGGACGTCGCGCAGGAAGCGCAAAGCAACAACACGGACACGTAGGATTCTGCCAGGATGGCGGAGTGAAATGGATGTTAGGGAAACAGTCTGCAAAGCCCTGCTTCGGCGGGGTTTTCTTTTGCCTGCGAAAAAGTCAGGCGCCGAATTTCAAGCCAGGGCCGGCGGCGCATTCATCACGTCTTCCAGCAACGTGCGTAACAGTGCCACCGTCGCCTGTTGGCGTTGTACATCGCGGCAGACCAGCCCGACTTTCAGCGGCACCCTCGGTTCGCTCAAGGGTTTCCACAGCAGCATTTGGCTGTTGTGCTCGTCCTGAGAGCGCCCCGGCAGCACCGTTGCCAATTGGGTGTTAGGCAAGCTGTCGAGAATCCCCACCATGGTATTGAGCTCCGCCTGAACCTGGGGCCGTCGCCCAAGGTTTGCGAGCTGGCCTTGCCAGATCTGCCTGACTTGAAACTCCTCCCCCAACAGCAACATCGGCAACTCGGCCGCCTGCTTCAGCGAGACTTTCTTGAATTCGCGCAGCGGATGATCTTCCGGGATGACCACCTTCAGCTCATCCTCATACAGCAACACGCCGTGCAGCCCCGGCTGGCGTGGCGGCAGGTAGCTGATGCCGATGTCCAGCGAGCCGTTAAGCAATCGCCGTTCAATCTCAAGCCCGGTCAATTCGTAGATCTGCACCACCAGGTGCGGCTGGGCCTTGCGCACGCGCTCGAGCATTTGCGGGACCAGGCTGGTGTGCACGGTTTGCAGCACGCCGATGGCCAGGGTGCGCATGGCCTGACCCTTGAAGTTACGCAAGGCTTCGATGGCTTGCTGCATGCCATCGATCAGCGGCAAGGCATGGTTGTACAGCGTATGGGCGGCCAGGGTGGGCAGCAGGCGTTTGCTGCTGCGCTCGAACAGGCTCACATCGAGGTTGCGCTCCAACTGGCGGATCTGTTGTGAGAGCGCCGGCTGAGAGATCGACAGGCGTTCAGCGGCACGGCCCACATGGCCTTCTTCATACACCGCGACGAAATAACGCAGTTGCTTGAAATCCATAAGACTTACTTATCGAAAAAGCTGGAAAATCGAAATGGCCGATGGCCGCCGAGGCGCCTAGTCTAGCGCCTATTCGCAGGGCTTACAGGGCCGGATCGGGCAATGAACAGTGTTTATGTTGATGACGTTTACATAGGCAAGGCAACACACCCGCAGACAATGATTGCAGGAGAAACCGACCAAGGCCCGGTTGCCATCGGGGGGAAGCTGTGAATCTCTTCAATATACGTCGTCCCGTGCCCAGCCTGGACGACCTGGTTCTGGAGGCTTCACCCGATACGCTGTCCAGCGAGGCGCTGATGCCCACGGTGGCGAGGCCAGCTCAGGTCTTCATACGTGGCCAGGGCTCCTGGCTGTGGGACAGCGACGACCGTGCCTACCTGGATTTCAGCCAGGGCAACGCCGCCAACAGCCTCGGCCACAGCCCGCAGGTCTTGATCAAAGCCCTCGCCGAGCAGACCCAGGCCCTGATCAATCCGGGCATGGGTCTGCATAACCGCGCTCAACTCAATCTTGTCGACCGCCTGTGCCATCGTACCGGCAGCGACCAGGCCTACCTGCTCAACAGTGGCGCCGAGGCCTGCGAAGCGGCGATCAAGCTGGCGCGCAAGTGGGGCCAACTGCATCGCGGCGGGGCCCACCGCATTATCAGCGCGAGCAATGGTTGCCATGGGCGCAGTTTCGCCGCACTGGCGGCGTCGGCCGGCAATCTGGAAAACCGCTTTGAACCGCAATTGCCCGGCTTCAGCCATGTGCCGTTCAACGATCTGCCGGCCCTGCATGCGGCGGTCGATGCACAGACAGTCGCCATCCTGCTGGAGCCGGTCCAGAGCGAAGCCGGCGTGATCCCCGCGACGGAACATTACCTCAAGGGGGTTGAACGGCTGTGCCGCGAACTGGGGATCCTGCTGATCCTCGATGAGGTACAAACCGGCCTCGGTCGTTGCGGCACCTTGCTTGCCGAACAGCAGTACGGCGTGCGGTCCGACATCATCACCCTCGGCAAAGGCCTGGGCGGAGGCGTGCCGTTGGCAGCCCTGCTGGCGCGCGGCAACGCCTGTTGCTTCGAAGTGGGTGAGTTGGAAGGCACCCATCATGGCAACGCGCTGATGGCGTCGGCCGGGCTGGCGGTGCTCGATACGGTGCTGGAGCATGGCTTCCTGGAACACGTACGTGAATCCGGCCTTTACCTGAGCGAAGGCCTTGCCCGCCTGGGCTACCGCTACGATCAGGGCCCATTGCGCGGCCACGGCCTGATGTGGGGCCTGACGTTGTCGGATGATTCTGCAGATGCAGTGGTAAAAGCCGCTCTGCACGAAGGCCTGATCCTCAACGCCCCGCAACCTGACTGCCTGCGCTTCACCCCGGCGCTTACGGTGAGCAAAAGCAACATCGACGAAATGCTCCTGCGCCTGGCTCGCGCTTTTTCCCGGGTGCGCACCGCCCAGTTGCAGTGCCGCAAGGGCATCGCCGTTTAACCCACATTCCTGAACCGTCTCGCGGTATACGCGGCGCCTCCAGCCTGATTTTTTCGGCTGGGGGCGTTTTTTTGTCTGGCCATTAAAGGATGGCCTGGTGCCAGATCCCACTGAACCCTCACGAACGCCCAAGGTCGATTAGCTACACGGCTCACACGAGCCGATTTTCTGGAGCTGACCCATGGACATCATTCGTATCATCATCGCCATCCTGCTGCCGCCACTGGGTGTGTTCCTGCAAGTGGGTTTCGCCGGCGCGTTCTGGCTGAATATTCTGCTGACCTTGTGCGGTTACTTCCCGGGCATCATTCACGCCGTGTACATCATCGCCAAACGCTGATGGCCTCAGCCTTTTGCGATGAGCCGTGAATTGCGCTCATTGCGAAAGGCCAGTTGCTCGATGGTCTGGGTAGCATGTTCGGCCTCTTCCCGCGCCTTGAGGATGATGCCGTGCTGCTCGGACTTGCTGCACACCGGGTCGGCATTGCTCGCATCCCCCGTGAGCATGAAGGCCTGGCAACGGCAGCCGCCGAAGTCCTTTTCCTTTTCATCGCATGAACGGCATGGCTCGGGCATCCAGTCGTAGCCGCGAAAGCGGTTGAAGCCGAAAGAGTCGTACCAGATGTGCTGCATGCTGTGGTCGCGCACATTGGGAAACTGCACCGGCATCTGTCGGGCGCCGTGGCAGGGCAGGGCGGTGCCGTCTGGCGTCACGGTCAGAAAGATACTGCCCCAGCCGTTCATACAAGCCTTCGGGCGCTCCTCGTAGTAATCCGGCGTGACGAATATCAGCTTGCACGGGTGGCCTTCGGCTTCGAGCTTGGCGCGGTATTCGTTGGTGATGCGTTCGGCGCGCACCAGCTGTTCCTTCGTCGGCAATAAACCCACGCGATTGAGTTGCGCCCAGCCATAGAACTGGCAGGTGGCGAGCTCGACAAAGTCCGCCTCCAGCGCGATGCACAGCTCGATGATGCGGTCGATCTTATCGATATTGTGCCGGTGGGTGACGAAGTTCAGCACCATCGGGTAGCCGTGCGCCTTCACTGCGCGGGCCATTTCCAGCTTTTGCGCGAAGGCTTTTTTCGAGCCGGCCAGCAGGTTGTTCACCTGTTCGTCGCTGGCCTGAAAGCTGATCTGGATGTGGTCCAGGCCGGCTTTCTTGAAGTCGCTGATTTTCTGCTCGGTGAGGCCGATGCCCGAGGTGATCAGGTTGGTGTAGAACCCCAGCTTGCGCGCCTCGGCGATCAGTTCGGCAAGGTCCTGGCGTACCAGTGGCTCACCGCCGGAAAACCCCAATTGCGCGGCGCCCATCTCACGGGCCTCGCGAAACACCTTGATCCACTGTTCGGTGCTCAGCTCCTTGCCCTGCTCGGCAAAGTCCAGCGGGTTGGAGCAATACGGGCATTGCAACGGGCAGCGGTAGGTCAGCTCGGCGAGCAACCATAGCGGCAGGCCGATGGCTGGTTTTTCAGGCAAGGGTGATCCAGTGCTCAGCACGGGCGACCTCCATGAATTGCTCGATGTCGTCACCCAACTCAGGCACGCCGGGGAACTGTTCTTCGAGCGCGGCAATGATCGCCGCCACGTCGCGCTCACCGTCAATCAAGCCACCAATCAGCGCGGCGCTGTCGTTGAGCTTGATCATGCCTTCGGGGTAGAGCAATACGTGGCCTTTTTGCGCGGGTTCGTATTGGTAGCGGTAGCCCTGGCGCCAAGTCGGTTTTCTGCTGCGATCAAAACTCATAGGGTGATCCCTTTGTGCCAGACCCGCTGCTCGGTCACGCTGTGATACGGCGGGCGTTTCAGTTCGTAGGCCATGCTCATGGCATCCAGCATGCTCCACAGGATGTCGAGTTTGAACTGGAGAATTTCCAGCATGCGCTCCTGGCCTTCACGGGTGGTGTAGTGCTGCAAGGTGATTGCCAGCCCATGCTCCACATCGCGCCGAGCCTGGCCCAGGCGGGTGCGGAAATACTCATAACCGGTGGGATCGATCCACGGGTAGTGCTGCGGCCAGCTGTCCAGGCGCGACTGGTGGATCTGCGGCGCGAACAGCTCGGTGAGCGAGCTGCTGGCGGCTTCCTGCCAGCTGGCGCGGCGCGCAAAGTTCACGTAGGCGTCTACCGCAAAGCGCACGCCGGGCAGCACCAGTTCCTGGGAGCGCAGCTGGTCAGGGTCAAGGCCGACCGCTTGGCCCAAACGCAACCAGGCTTCGATACCGCCGTCTTCACCCGGTGCGCCATCGTGGTCGAGCAGGCGCTGGATCCACTCGCGACGGATCTCGCGGTCCGGGCAGTTGGCCAGGATTGCGGCGTCTTTCAGCGGGATATTCACTTGGTAATAGAAACGGTTGGCGACCCAGCCCTGGATCTGCTCGCGGGTGGCACGGCCTTCATACATCGCCACATGGTACGGGTGATGAATATGGTAGAAGGCGCCTTTGGCCCGCAGGGCTTTTTCAAATTCGTCGGTGTTCATAGGTCTATCAGTCATAAGAGGTCTCCTGTAGGAGCGAGCTTGCTCGCGAAGGTCGTTAACGATGACGTGGGCATTCTGAATGAGCACGGTGCCCTTGGGTTTTTCGCGGGCAAGCCCGCTCCTACAGTTCGATGCTCATGCCGTCGTAAGCGACTTCGACATTGCGCCGCACCAGTTCCGCGCGCTCGGGGGAGTCTTCATCGAGGATCGGGTTGGTGTTGTTGATGTGGATAAGCACCTTGCGCTGCTCGGGCAACTGCTCCAGTACTTCGAGCATGCCGCCGGGGCCGTTCTGCGCCAGGTGGCCCATCTCGCGGCCGGTACGGGTACCGACGCCACGGCGCTGCATTTCGTCGTCGTCCCACATCGTGCCGTCCACCAGCAGGCAATCGCTGCCGGCCATGATCTCCAGCAGCGGTGCGTCGACCTTGCCCAGGCCCGGGGCGTAGAACAGTTTGCCGCCGGTGCGCAGGTCTTCGACGATCAGGCCGATGTTATCGCCTGGGTGCGGGTCGAAGCGGTGCGGCGAGTAGGGCGGGGCGGCACTGCGCAGTGGCAGTGGGGTGAAGCGCAGGTTGGGGCAGGCCGGGATGGTGAAGCTGGCATCCAGCTCGATGCGGTTCCAGGCCAGGCCGCCGTTCCAGTGGGTGAGCATGGTGAACAGCGGGAAGCCGGTACTCAGGTCTTCATGGACCATATCGGTGCACCACACCTGATGTGGGCAGCCTTCGCGCAGGCTCAATAAACCGGTGGTGTGGTCGATCTGGCTGTCCATCAGGATGATGGCACTGATGCCGGTGTCGCGCAGTGCGCGGCCAGGCTGCATCGGCGCAAAACCCTGGAGTTGCGCGCGGATATCCGGCGAGGCATTGCACAGTACCCAGTTCACGCCATCGTCGGAAATGGCGATGGATGACTGGGTCCGCGCCTGCGCCCGCAGGCTGCCGTCACGAAAACCTGCGCAATTCACGCAGTTGCAGTTCCACTGCGGGAAGCCGCCGCCAGCGGCGGAACCTAGAATCTGGACAAACATGGCCGCTCCATCAAGCAAAGCTCAAAACAAAAACGCCCCGGGCGAACCGAGGCGTTGTATTACCCAGCGGCTTAGCGGCTGGCGAAGTACATGGTGACTTCGAAGCCGATGCGCAGATCAGTGTAAGCAGGTTTGGACCAGGTCATATTCTTACTCCTACGAAGGGATGGGACGTTTACTACCAAGTAATACATATAGTCCACCTCCAGTCGGAGATGTTCAGATGTGTGCGTAGGAATGTTACGCAATTCTTTTCAAGTTAGCGCTGTCTTGGTGGAAAAAGCCTGTTGCAGGGTTGGCAATGATCAGCTCGCGGGTTGCCAGGTCTCGTCGACACGTGGGCCGTTGGCGATGCAGCGCCAGCCGCCAGTCGCGTCCTTTAGCTGTTGGGCTGCTCGTTGCAGGTCCTCCTGCGTTCGGGTCTGGATCAACGCTTGAAGCTGGCACAGATAATCCGACGGATGGCCCGCCAGGCACGCGTGCCAAAGCAGTTCGGCACTTTGGGTGATCGGTAGCGTTTCGGCGCAGAACTGCTGTGCCAAGGTGTGATTGCCCAAGTCATCGCTGCCGTCGATCAACAACGGTAGGTGTTCCAGGAAGGTGTGCACGTGATCGACGATACCTTCCAACGAAACGCTGGGTGACTGCACACCCAACAGCAGGCCGGTTTGCCCGTTGATCTGTCGGACACCGCTGAATACGGCGTAGCCCAACTGCAACTCGACCCTCAGGCGTTGGTAGAACGGCCCTTGGAGCAGGTGCCCAAGCCGTCGCCATGAGGCTTCATCGGCCAGGGATTGGCTGGGTATCGGGCAAAACAGCAGCACGGCGGCTTCGGTTGAGTCAGTTTTAACCGTATGCCACACACGTTGACCGCCGAGGTGTTGAAGAGCCGGTTCGAGGTGTGCAGGTTGCCCAGGCAGACGAGCGGCGGCGGCCTTTATCAACGTTTCACACGCGGCGGGCATATTCAGCCCCAGGCCGTGCCAGCGTGCAGTGGCCCAGGATGCGGGTTGTTCGCTGGAGTCGGCAGTGCCGGTGGCGCAGCACGTGGGGAGCGCCTTGAGCAGTTCTCGGATTGCGATCATGGGTGTTGCTGGCGGGGCGGCATCTTGCGGCAGATGCAGGCTCTGCGCCAACGCCTCCAGCACGGCCGGCATGGGCTCGTGCAGCCCGGTCATCTTCACCAGCCAATCATGGCCGGTGGTTTCGAAAGATAATTCCACGCCCGCCTGGCGCGCGTTCTCACGCAATGGCTGCAAGGTGTTTTCCAGCCCAGCAGGCGCTGGCGCGTCGAAGCGCCACTGCAGGTACAGCGCGCCCTCATCGCTGTCATCCGCCAAGGCTTGGCTGAAGGTCAGCGCCGTTACGCCCCTTCGCCCCCGTGAACGATCCTGGGCAAACGTGCGCAAGCCTCGGTGAGCGCTGGTTTGGCCGCGAATCAGGCCGGCGCGTTCTTCTTTGACCGGTGGGCGCAGGAACGGGTTGTTCGGGGGCAGCTGCCAACGGTGTTCGGCGGGCGGCAAATGCAGTGAATCAAGCAGGGCCTTGAGCGCAGCGACGCCCTGTTCACTGAGGTCTTCGCGATCGTTGCGGGCCAATGCCAGGGCGCCCTGGGTCTGTTGTTGGCGAGCGTTCAGCAGGGCGAACTCTTCGCGCAGTGGCGTCCAGTCGCTGTGTGCGAAAAAGCTCAGCCAGTCGTGCAGCAGCGCCTCAATGTGTGTCGCCGGTTCGTTTTCAGTATCGAG
The DNA here is from genome assembly GCF_024809815.1 of Pseudomonas sp. BIGb0381. Lineage (NCBI taxonomy): Bacteria > Pseudomonadati > Pseudomonadota > Gammaproteobacteria > Pseudomonadales > Pseudomonadaceae > Pseudomonas > Pseudomonas sp. BIGb0381. The sequence continues at coordinate 59,946 of NZ_JANUEN010000008.1, read as the reverse complement.
GGTAAAGTCGATGTCCAGCACGGCTTGTCCAGCGAAGTGGTACAGCACTGACGCCTGCAGTGCGCTGGCCAGGTGTCGGGTTTTCAACTCGGCGAGCAGCCCGCCCGGCGCGGAGGCATTGAGCCAGGTGCAGAGGAAATCCAGGGCTTCACGGGGCGCGTCACAGGTGATGACGTGGTGCAGGTGGCCGCTGTCGAGGTGTTGATAACGCCGAGCCTGGCCTTGCATCAAGGCTGGTGGTGAGGCCTGTGGATGCAGGGGGCCAGTGATCAGTTGCGCGCTGAAGCGTTGCGCCAGGGCTTCCAGCTCATCCAGCGTCTGTGGGCCGGCGAGGCTCAAGGTCATCTGCCCGCTTTGATAGAAATGTCCGTGGAATTCCCTGAGTGCTTTTTGAAATTCCTCGTGCTCCACCGGCAGGCTGTCACGGTTGCCCGCGTGAAAGCCGCGTAGCGGATGATCCGCTGCCAAACCTTCGAGCAGCGCCACCTGCTGCTGTGCCTTGGCATCCTGGGACCAGGCGACGTACTCGGCGTGCAGCACTTCGCGCTCGCGCAGTTGATCTTCCAGATCCAGGCGCGGACGCGCCAGCATGTCAGCCAGTCGCTCCAATCCATTGGCAAAGGTCGACACCGGTAGTTCGAAGAAGAAGTCTGTGGTGCGTTCGCGAGTGCTGGCGTTGACCTGTCCACCGTGACACTGCACGTAGGCCATCAGCCCTTCGCCTGCAGGAAAGCGCTCGGTTCCCAGAAACAACAAATGCTCAAGAAAATGTGCCAGCCCCGGCCAGGCCAACGGCACGTCGTGGCTACCGGCAGCCACCCGCAGCGCCGCGGCGCAACGCTTTAAGCGCGGTGCATGGCGCAGGGAAACCCGCAGGCCATTGGCCAGGGTCAGATGAACGGGATAAAGGTGGGCCGGGGCGGGCATGGGCACTTCCAGAACGGGGCAAGTGCCTATGCTAACAAACCCGTTCAATCAGGGCTTGTGCAGCGGGCCGTAAAGCTCGGGACGCCGGTCTTGCAGGTAATGGTTGGCGGCGCGGGCGTCGAGGATCGATTGCCGATCCACGGTCCCGACAATCAAGGCTTCATCCAAGCCCGCCTGGGCGATTCGCCGGCCATCCGGTGCGGCAATGCTGCTTTGCCCGCAGTACTGAATCTCGCCTTCGTGCCCGCAGTAATTGGCGTAGGCCACGTAGCACTGGTTCTCGAAGGCCCGTGCCCGCACGGTGACGTCGGCGACAAAGTCGAACGGCACCATATTGGCGGTGGGCACCAGGATCAGCTCGGCACCGGCCAGGGCCAGGCGTCGGGTGTTCTCCGGGAACTCGAGGTCATAGCAGATCAGGAACCCCAGCTTCCATCCGTTGAGTTCCACCAGCGGGAAATCATCGTCGCCGGCACTGAACATCGAGTGGTCCAGATCGCCGAACAGGTGGGTCTTACGGTAGTTGCACCGGCGCTGGCCGTGGGCGTCGATCAACTGCACGGCGTTGTAGATCTGCCCATCATCGGCCCGCTCCGGGTAGCCGTACAGAATGGCCCGCCCGGCGTTTTGTGCGATTTCGGCAATGGCTTGCGCAGACTCCCCATCCTGCGCTTCGGCCAAGGCACCCACGGCTTCAGCACCGATGTTGTAACCGGTGAGGAACATCTCCGGCAGCACCAGTACATCGGCGTCCGACGCTTCATGCGCCAGTTGGTGCAGACGCTTGAGATTACCTGCGACATCCAACGGCAGCGGTGGGCATTGGTACAGGGCGACGCGCATGTTCAACTCCTTAGTCAGCCAGGGCAATCGGCCCGATCTCATCGAACACATCACCCGGCCCCGGGTTCTCGGGGTGAGTGCTGCCGCCAAAGTGGGTCATGACGCCCCATACCGCGTTCAGCGAGGTTTGTACCGCACCCTCCACCCACGCTGGGGTCCAGGAAACGTCGTCACCGGCGATAAATATCCCACGCTGTTCGGCGGGCATATCCTTCTGCATGAAGTGCGCATACATGCGCTGGTTGTAGCGGTAGTGACCCGGCAACGCGCCTTTGAAGGCACCGAGGAAATGCGGGTCGGCTTCCCAGGACACGGTAATCGGGTCGCCGATGATGCGCGCCTTGATGTCGACTTTCGGGTAGATCTTGTTCAAGGCGTCCAGCGCCAGTTTCACCCGCTTGTCGATGGGCTGCGGGAGCATTTTCAGCGCGTCGCTCATCCACGAGTACGACAGGCAGATCACCCCTGGTTTGTCGTCGCCGTTGTCGAACAGGTAAGTGCCGCGAGTGAGGCGATCGGTGAGGGTCATGCTCATCAGGTCGCGGCCGGTCTCCGGGTCTTTGTCTTTCCAGAACGGGCGGTCGACCATCACGAAGGTCTTTGACGATTGCATGTAGCGCGTACGGTCTAGGGCCATCCACATCTTTTGCGAGAACAGGGTTTCATCGCACTCGATCTGGGTGGTCAGCAGCCAGCTTTGGCAGGTGGTGAGCACGGCTGCGTATTCGCGGGTATCGCCGTAGTTGTCGGTCACGGCAAAGCGGCCATCGGCTGCATGGGCAATACGCTTTACCCCGGCCCGTGGTGCGCCGCGGTGCAAGGAACTGAGGCTGGTACCGGCCGGCCAATGGGCGCAACGCTCCGGCACATGGCGCCAGATGCCCATCGGCACCTGGGCAACGCCGCCGACGATGAGATGTTGGTGATCGTCGCAGTTGGTCATGACCACGCGGAAAATTTCCAGCATCGAGTTGGGGAAATCCGAGTCCCAGCCGCCGGTGCCGAAACCTACCTGGCCAAACACCTCGCGGTGGTGGAACGATAACTTTGCGAAAGCCTTGGAGGTCGCCACGAAGTCGTAGAAGGTGCGGTCGTCCCACAAGGGCACCAGCTTGTTCCACAGCGCTTTGAGGCGCGGTACATCACGGTCGCGGATGGCTTGCTGGATATCGCCGAACTGCGAGCCGGCCTCCAGGGCGTCGGCCCAGGCGTCAGCCACTTCCTGGAACAGCGCAGGCAGATCGGACAGCTTTTGTGCGTAGTGGGTCTGGCCTTCCAGATCAATCACCGTACTGCCGGAGGCTGGCGTCAGCGGGTTGGGGAAGGGTTTGGTTTCCAGGCCCAGCTTGTCGACGTAGTGATAGAACGCGGTAGATGACACCGGAAAACGCATCCCGCCCAACTCGGCGATGATGCCTTCGGCGCCTTCGAAGGCCTGGGAACGCAAACGGCCGCCCATCTTCGAGGCTTCATACACCACAGGTTTGAGGCCCAGCTTCATCAATTCGTAGGCGGCGACCAGCCCGGCGATACCGGCGCCGACGATGGCCACTTCAGCGCCATGGTTGGCGGCGGGGATACTGCCGAGTCCAGCCGGATGTTCGATCCAGTCATCGAAGGCGAACGGGAAATCCGGGCCAAAGATGGTGATGGGTTTTTTACCGTCTGCTGGGTGGCGATTGGTCTTGCTGATGGTGCTGGACGGAATGCTCATGGCGGGCCCTTGCTGACGACTCGGCGGGAAGTGACCCGCTGAGTATAGGAAAAGATGGCAGCCAGTTTAGGGAGCGTTGCGTTCGTTAATAAGACGCAAAGTGTCGTCGGAATGAATTGTTTTTAGTCATAGTGACGAATTTAGTGGTCAGATTGGTTGTCCGCGGTCCAATTTATTACTGAGGATGATCGATGTGGTGGTTTTCTCCACGCCATCGACACCGCCAATCTGGTCCAGCAGTTGATCGAGCTGTTCCGGCGAATCGGTGCGCAACCAGGCCACGTAATCGAACTCGCCGCTGACCGCGCACAGTTGTTGAACCTGAGCCATGGCGCTCAGCCTGCGCAGCACTTCTTTGCCCGAACGCGGTTGCACGGTGATCCCCACATAGGCCTGCAAGCCGCCATCTGCCATGCGTTGGCCCAGGCGCACACCATAGCCGGTGATCACCTGGGTTTTTTCCAGGCGCGCAAGGCGCGACGTCACCGTAGTGCGCGCGATGCCTAACTGCCGGGCAAGCATGGCCACGCTTTCGCGTGCGTTGATCTGCAGGGCGGCGATCAATTGACGATCGATTTCATCGAGGACGGCCAAGGGTGGCTCCAGTATGGGCGGTTAGGGGAGCCATATTACAATCTTCCAGATACGCAAAAGCCGCGCAATGCGCGGCTTTCGAATTGGTGGGCCCACACGGACTTGAACCGTGGACCAAAGGATTATGAGTCCTCTGCTCTGACCAACTGAGCTATAGGCCCTGTAACAGGTCGCGGATTATAACGATGGTTTCTCCACTGTGCTATCCGAAAAATCCTCAATGCTCCTGCGAAGGAAGGTAGCGGCAAAAAGCTCGGGCGGTAGCGGCAGGCTGACGATGTAGCCCTGCATCTGTTCGCAGCCTTCAGCGGCCAGGAAGGCTTGCTGCGCGGGGGTCTCCACGCCTTCTGCGATGATGGTGAATTGCATGCTGTGGCCCAGGGCGATGATGGCGCGCACGATGGCGGCGTCGTGGGGGTCGTCGGGTAGGCCGCGGACGAAGGATTGGTCGATCTTCAGGAAATCCAGCGGCAGGCGCTTGAGATAGCTGAGGGACGAATAGCCGGTGCCGAAATCGTCGATCGCCAGTTGTACGCCCAGGCGTTTGAGTTGGTGCAGGACTGCCAGCGCTTCTTCGGCCTGGCTCATGATGAAGTTCTCAGTGATCTCCAGTTGCAGGCAGCCCGGTTCGAGACTGTAGTCGCGCAATAGCTGTTCGATGCGATCCAGTAAACCAGGGTGGCGCAATTGCGCGCCGGCGAGGTTGACCGATAGCGGGCCGAAGTCATCAAAGCGGGTCTGCCAGGCGTGCATTTGCAGGCAGGCCTGCTCCAGGACCCAGTCGCCAATCTGCAGGATCGTGCCGTTCTCTTCGGCCAGGGCGATAAAGTGTTCGGGCGGGACATCGCCAAAGGTGGGGTGGTGCCAGCGGATCAAGGCTTCGGCGCCGATCAATTCTTGCGTCACCAGGCTCAGTTTTGGTTGGTAATACAGGCTCAACTCATCACGTTCGATCGCACGCCGCAGTTCGTGCTCCAGGGCCACGCGCTCATTAGCCTGGGCTGTCAGGTCGCGGGTGTAGCTTTCGACCCGGTTACGGCCCTTGGCCTTGGAACGGTACATCGCGGCGTCGGCGTTCTTGACCAGCGTAGCGACGTCGGTGCCGTCCTGGGGGTACAGGCTGGTGCCGATGCTGGCGCTGATGAAGAATTCGTGTTCGCCGGCCTGGAACGGTGGGGTGAAGCAGGCCAGCAGCTTGTTGGCCAGTTGCTCGGCATCGCTGGCGTGTTGCAGGCCGGGTAGCAGGATAATGAACTCATCGCCGCCCAGGCGCGCGACGGTGTCGATGTCGCGCAATTGCTCCTTGAGGCGTACGGCGATGTCTTTGAGCAGCAGGTCGCCGATCGGGTGGCCGAGGCTGTCGTTGATGTGTTTGAAGCGGTCCAGGTCGAGAAACAGCACCGCGCCTTGTTTACCGGTTTCCTGATGGCCGTTGAGGGCCGCCTGCAACCGACTTTCAAACAGCGTGCGGTTCGGCAGGCCGGTCAGTGGGTCGTGGTGCGCCTGATAGTCGAGGCGCGCCTGGGCCAGCTTGAGGCTGGAGATGTCGGCAAACACCGCGACAAAATGCGTGATCAACTGATCGCGGTTGCGCACGGCGCTGATGGTCAGCCAACTGGGGTACAACTCGCCGTTCTTGCGGCGGTTGGAGATCTCGCCCTGCCAATGACCTTGGGCCGTCAGCTGGTGCCACATTGCGGCGTAGAAGGCGCTGTCATGCAGGCCGGAGGCGAGCAGGCGCGGTGTCTGGCCAAGGGCTTCGGTTTCGCTGTAGCCGGTGATTTCGCTGAAGGCGCGGTTGACGGCGCTGATGTTCTGGCGGATATCGGTGATCAATACGCCCTCGGCGGTACTCTCGAATACTGTCGCGGCCTGTTGCAGCTTTTCCTGCATCAGCTGGCGCTCGGTGATGTCCCGGGCGATGGTGAGCATGCACTCTTCACCGGCGATTGGCAGTGGGCGGCTGGAGACTTCACACAGTCGAATCTGGCCGTCGCTGCGCCGTATATGGCAGATGAAATCACGCACAAACCCGTCTCGCTGCATCAATTCCAGCATGTGTTTACGTTCGTTGAGGTCGACCCAGATGCCCAGGTCCAGGGTTGATTGGTCGATGGATGTCGCACTGGCGAAGCCGGTGATGCGACTGAAACCATCGTTCACTTCAATCAGCAGGCCATCACTCTGGCGGCTCAACAGCAAGCCGTCGGGAGAGGCATGGAAGGCCTTGGCGAATTTTTCCTCGGAGGTTTGCAGTTGCTGCTGGGTTTCCTTGAGCTGGGTGATGTCACGTACCACCACCACGATGGCTTCCGTGGTGTCGAGTTGAAACGGCTCGGCGGAAACCAGCCCGGTAAAGGCCTGGCCGTTGCTGCGCAGAAAAGGCATTTCCAGGTTGCGAATGCTGGTGGTCTGCACCCGTTGCAACAGGTCCGGGCCAATGCCTGGGATGTCCCAGATATTCAGGGCGGTGGCGGTTTTTCCGATCACGTCTGCGGCCTTCAGGCCTACTTGATCCTCAAACGCTTTATTGACCTCCAGCAGGCAGCCATCGGACAGCCGTGCGATCACCAGGATGTCCGGGCATTGTTGAAACACGGAAGCAAACTTTTGCTCGGAAAGCTGCAGCGCCTCTTCAGTGCGTTTGGCTTCGCTGATGTCGATCATCAAGCCCCGCAGCACCGGCTCATGGCCGTGCTCGATCAGGCTGACAATGTCACGCACCCACAGACAGCGGCCGTCGGCGGTGATCACGCGATAATCAACGCTGTGATCGCGGTTGGCACGGGTTTCGCGGTAGCAGTACGTTTCTGCACGGAGCAGGTCGGCGGGGTGAATGATGTTGCGCCAGAAGCCTGGAATCAGCCAGTGGGCGCGTGGATAGCCGAGTAGTTCCTCTGCATGAGGTGATACATAGCTGTAGGTGAAATCGGTAACGCTGGCTTCCCAGGCGATGGCGGACAGGCTCTCCACCAGGCCGCGATAGTGGTATTCGCTGCTGCGCAGTTCCTGTTCAAGGGCGACACGGCGGGAAATTTCCGAGCTGAGCCGGCGATTGATCCGAATGACGATGGCCAATACGGTGCTCAACAACAGCACAGCGGGCAAGCCGTACATCAGCAGGTCGGTCCAGAACGTACGGTGGTCGGTGAGGCTGCCCACCCAGCGTTGCTGGATGGCTTCGGTTTCGGCCGGGCTGAGGTCAGCCAGAACCTTGTCCAGAATGCCCACCAGTATTTTGTTGTCGCGTGGTACCCCCATCGCCAATTGATAGCGGTACGGCGTTTCGCCACTTACGTACAGGCCATCAAGCTTGAGCTGGCGCAGGCTCCAGACGCTCGATGCGAGGTCGCCTACCACGGCGTCGACTTCGTCGGTGGCCAAGGCCTGCAGCGTCGAACTGACATTTGGCATGGCCACCAGGTTGAGATCTGGATGGTGGGTGCGTAGCAGTTCATGGGGCGCATAATTTTCCACCACGGCAATCTTCAACCCATAAAGGTCATTGAGGTTGCGTGGTCGGGCGCCGCCTTCATGGGCAAGGATGACAATGGGGAAGTCCAGGTAAGGCCGTGTGAATGCCATAAAGCCCTGGCGCTCGGGGGTAGACATGATGCCCGGCAGCAGGTCGAGTTGGTTGTGGCGTGCCTGCTCCAGCAAGGCACTCCAATTGACCGGCTCGATCAGTTTGATCCTGGCACCCAGGCGTTCCTGGATCAGGCGAACGTAATCCGCCGCCAAGCCTTGGTAGCGGCCATCTTCATCACGGTATTCGAAGGGTGGCCAGGAGGCGTCCACGCCCACGCGCAACTCCTGATGGTCCGCCAGCCAGCCGCGCTCATCATCGCTAAGAGTCAACGCGTCAGCCGTTGCGGTCCAGGTCAGCAGCGACAGGAGTAACACAGTCGGCAATCTGGGCATAACGGTCTCGTTATGGCACGGGGAATGTTTCGAGTGTAGACGGGCATTGCGGGGGAGGGGCGTAGCGGGGAATTTTATCGATACAAAGCAAAACCCCCGGCCTGGGCCGGGGGTTCTGGTGTCACTCGTCGAGGAAGGAGCGCAGATGCTCGCTTCGCGTCGGGTGGCGCAACTTGCGCAACGCCTTGGCTTCGATCTGACGGATCCGCTCGCGGGTCACGTCAAACTGCTTACCGACTTCCTCAAGGGTGTGGTCGGTATTCATGTCGATGCCGAAACGCATGCGCAGTACCTTGGCTTCACGGGCAGTGAGGCCGGACAGTACGTCGCGGGTCGCTTCTTTAAGGCTCTCAACAGTGGCGACATCGATTGGCGACTGCATGGTCGAGTCTTCGATGAAGTCACCCAGGTGGGAGTCTTCGTCATCACCGATCGGGGTTTCCATGGAGATCGGCTCTTTAGCGATCTTCAATACCTTGCGGATTTTATCCTCAGGCATTTCCATGCGTTCGCCCAGCTCTTCCGGGGTCGGTTCGCGACCCATTTCCTGCAACATCTGCCGGGAAATACGGTTGAGCTTGTTGATCGTCTCGATCATGTGCACCGGAATACGGATGGTGCGGGCCTGGTCGGCGATCGAGCGAGTGATCGCCTGACGGATCCACCAGGTGGCATAAGTCGAGAATTTGTAGCCGCGACGATATTCGAACTTGTCCACAGCCTTCATCAAGCCGATGTTGCCTTCCTGAATCAGATCGAGGAATTGCAGGCCACGGTTGGTGTACTTCTTGGCGATGGAGATCACCAGACGCAAGTTCGCTTCAACCATCTCTTTCTTCGCGCGGCGGGCCTTGGCCTCACCGATCGACATGCGACGGTTGATGTCCTTGATCTCGGCAATCGTCAGACCGGTTTCGGTCTCAAGTGCGGTCAGCTTCTGCTGGCAACGGATGATGTCCGGCTGCAGGCGACCAATGGCTTCAGCGTACTTCGCCTTGCCTTTGGCCAGAGCGTCGCTCCAGCTTTCGTCAACTTCGTGGCCCGGGAACTGGCGCAGGAAGTCGGTACGCGGCATGCGCGCATCACGGACACAGAGCTGCATGATCGCACGCTCTTGTGCACGCAGACGCTCAAGGGCGCTACGAACACGTTCCACCAGGCCTTCGAACTGCTTCGGTACCAGCTTGATCGGCATGAACAGCTCAGCCAGCGCCAACAGCTCGGCAATTGCCAGCTTGTTGGAGCGACCGTGCTTTTTCAGGGCCTTGCGGGTGATTTCCATTTGATCGGAAACCGCGCCGAAACGCTGGGCAGCAATGATCGGGTCTGGGCCGCTTTCGACTTCGTCTTCGTCGTCGGTGCTGGCTTCAGCCTCGTCGTCTTCGGTGTCATCGTCCGCTTTCGCGGCTTTGGCATCGACAGGCGGCGGTACTTCGGCAGCAGGCGGCGCGATGCCGTCGTCCGGGTCGATATAACCGCTCAGGACGTCGGACAGGCGGCCACCTTCGGTGGTGACGCGAGTGTACTCGGAGAGAATGTGGTCAACCGTGCCAGGGAAGTGCGCGATTGCGCCCATCACTTCACGGATACCCTCTTCGATACGCTTGGCGATTTCGATCTCGCCTTCGCGCGTCAGCAACTCGACGGTACCCATTTCACGCATGTACATGCGCACTGGGTCAGTCGTGCGACCGATGTCGGTCTCCACCGCGGCCAACGCGGCAGCGGCTTCTTCAGCGGCTGCCTCGTCGGTATCGGCGTCGGCCAACATAAGGGCGTCCGCATCCGGAGCACTCTCGTGTACGGGGATCCCCATGTCATTAATCATGCGGATGATGTCTTCCACCTGCTCAGGATCTGAAATATCCTCAGGCAGGTGATCGTTGACCTCTGCGTAAGTCAGATACTTCTGCTCACGACCAAGGGTGATCAACTCTTTGATACGAGACTGCTGTTGCGCTTTTCCGGACATAACACCCTATCCACTGAAGGTCTTGGCGGGCAAAAAACAAGCCGAGGATTATACCCGAGCTATGACCTCACACGCCAGCTGAGGTCGGGTTTGATGCGGAAACATTCTGTTTTAAGAGGTCGCGCATCTGTTTTGCTATCTGAATTTGCTCTTCAGCCGATAATCCCGGCTGTCTTGCTCTCTTGATGAGTTCATCGAGGGTCTGCGTGTGCTGACCCGCGGATAACCTAGTAATGGTGTCTAAAAACTGTTGTTCAAGGTTATCGCCGTCAATTAGCCACTCCTTTTCCGCGAGTGCCTTCAACAGACGACCCTGTTCTGTGCCATGCCAGCGAGCCATCAGCTGAATGGAGTTTAGCTTAGGATTTTTCTGCACGGCCTCGATCAGTGCGATGAGCACCTGAGCGTAGGTATTGCTCGCGTTGGCAAAATGGTCAGCGCTTTCGACCTTGCTCGCTAATTGCGGGTGGTGGATAAGCGTGCGCAGGGCAATCAATGTAGGCGCTTCTACAGCGACCGGCGTACGCGGGGCGTAAGCCTCATCGCGGTCGCCGCGTTTGCCATTCTTGCTCCAGGGTTTCTTATCCCATTTCTTGCCGCCGGCACCGGGTTTCTTCGGCGTCCATTCCTGTTGGGGCGCGTACGCATCCTGGGGTTGATGGAAGTCGGCATAGTCCGGCATGGCGTCATAATCCATGCCTGGGTCGTAGGCAGGTGGCGCGTCCTGCGGTGCGCTGTGTACCAGCTGGCTGACGGCTTCGCCACTCAGCCCTGTAATTTCCAGCAGGCGTTGGCGCATCAGGGTGCGCAGGTTCGCGCCTGGAACCTTGTCGATCAATGGCGCCGCAAGGGTGGCCATATGCGCCTTGCCTTCGAGGGAGCGCGGGTCGGCTTCCTCGGTCAGTTGCTGGAAGAAATAATCCGCCAGCGGCTGCGCGTGTTGATTGATGCGTGCGCGGAATGCGTCGGTGCCTTCCGAGCGCACCAGGGTATCCGGGTCTTCACCTTCGGGCAGGAACAGGAAGCGCGCGCGGCGCCCGTCCTGCAGGCTCGGCAGCGTGGCTTCGAGTGCGCGCCAGGCGGCGTTGCGGCCGGCCTGGTCACCGTCGAAACAGAACAGCACGCTGGGCACGACGCGAAACAGGCGCTTCAAGTGTTCTTCGCTGGTGGCGGTACCTAGGGTGGCCACAGCGTTGCGCAGACCTTGCTGGGCCAGGGCGATCACGTCCATATAGCCTTCAACCACGATGATTTCATCGAGGTTTCGATTGTTCTTGCGCGCTTCGAACAGGCCGTAGAGTTCCTGGCCCTTGTGGAATACCGGGGTTTCCGGGGAGTTCAGGTACTTGGGCTTGTCATCCCCCAGCACCCGGCCGCCGAAGGCGATGATGCGGCCACGGCTGTCGCGGATCGGGAACATCACACGGTCGCGGAAGCGGTCGTAGCGCTTGCCGGTCTCGGCGTTCTCAATCAGGAGGCCGGCGTCGATCATGGCTTTTTGCTGCAGGGTGTCGCTGCTCAGGTGTTTGTACAGATTGTCCCACCCGGGTGGAGCGAAGCCGAGGCCGAAGTCGCGGGCGATTTCGCCGGTCAGGCCGCGCCCCTTCAGGTAGTCGACGGCGGCCTTGCGCTGCGGATGGCTTTTAAGTGCCTGACGGTAAAAGTCGGCAGCGGCAGTCAGCAGCGGGTACAGCGGCGAGTCGGTGGGCTGCCGTGGTTTATGTGGGCGGCCACTTTCTTCGCGGGGGACTTCCATGCCGGCGGCTTTCGCCAGGTCCTCGATCGCCTGGGGGAAGTCCAGGTTGTCGTGGTCCATCAGGAAGCCGAGGGCGTTGCCGCCTGCGCCGCAGCCGAAGCAGTAATAGAACTGCTTGTCGGGGCTGACGCTGAATGACGGGGTCTTTTCCTTGTGGAACGGGCAGCAGGCTGTGTAGTTTTTGCCGGCTTTCTTCAATTGCACGCGTGAGCTGACAACATCGACGATGTCGGTGCGGTTCAGAAGGTCGTCAATAAAGCTCTGGGGAATCAGCCCGGCCATGGCGTTCTCGTCATCACTGCGTGTAAATGAGTGCCCGTGAAGTGCTCAAGTGCACGTATCGAATGGCTCGACCATTGATCGTCTGCTTGGGCTGTCAGGAAGTGTATCTGCCGAACAATCACTGACGTTAGTTTCAATCAGTTTTTCGGCGTAGAAATGTTGCCCTGGAGTCCGGCGTTGACCAATGGTGGCCTCGGATGCTCATCGGTGGGCACAGTCGATACAGTTGATCGCCTGCTTATAAATGAGTGTGCTCGTCAGTAGCCTTGTTAGGCTCGTCAGAAGAGACGTGCACCGCTGGCAAAAGAGCCAGTCCTGACGTTTGAAGCAGGTGTATCAGTCGCGTGTGCGGCCTCAACGATGAAGCATCAAGCGATATCCGCAAATGCCAACAGCCCGGCTGAGGGCCGGGCTTGGCAGAAGCTTGCTACGAACGTCTGTGTATTAGTACAGACGAACGGCGCGGCGCTGTTCGCGCTGAACTTTCTTGGCGTGACGCTTAACAGCGGCTGCTGCTTTACGCTTACGCTCAGAAGTTGGCTTCTCATAAAATTCGCGGCTACGAACTTCAGCCAGAACACCGGCTTTTTCGCAGGAGCGCTTGAAACGACGCAGAGCTACGTCGAAGGGTTCGTTCTCTTTTACTTTGACGGCTGGCATCCAGAGCTACCTTCTTTCATTACCGGGAATCAACGTTCTCGTCGCAAAAAATTCGCGGCTGAGGTCGTCGGTTTTTAAGGGTTGCGGATGTTAACCCCTCATTGGCAGGAATGCAAAGCCTCTGATCGAAAACCGCTAGTCGGGAGGGGGAGTGGCGACTATTATGCGCGGCTTCGAATTCAGCCTCTACAAGGCGCAAACCCATGCTAGTACTGGGACTTGAAACCTCCTGCGACGAAACCGGTGTCGCACTTTACGACAGTGAACGCGGGCTTTTGGCCGATGCACTGTTCAGTCAGATCGACTTGCATCGGGCCTATGGCGGCGTTGTGCCGGAGCTGGCCAGTCGTGATCACGTCAAACGTATGCTGCCGTTGATTCGCCAGGTGTTGGACGAGGCCGGTTGCGTGCCGACCGAGATCGATGCGATTGCCTATACGGCGGGCCCCGGATTGGTCGGAGCCCTTCTGGTTGGCGCCTCTTGCGCCCAGGCGCTGGCTTTTGCCTGGGGTATTCCGGCCCTCGGCGTGCACCATATGGAAGGCCATTTACTGGCGCCGATGCTGGAAGAAAACCCGCCGCAGTTCCCGTTCGTCGCTTTGTTGGTTTCGGGCGGGCATACGCAGCTGGTTCAGGTCGACGGAATCGGTCAATACACGCTTTTGGGCGAGTCCTTGGACGACGCCGCCGGCGAAGCTTTCGATAAGACTGCGAAGATGATGGGCCTCAATTATCCGGGCGGCCCGGAAATCGCCCGCCTCGCCGAAAAAGGCGTTATCGGCCGCTACACCTTCCCGCGCCCGATGTGCGATCGCCCTGGCCTGATGTTCAGCTTCAGCGGCTTGAAAACCTCCGCGCTGAATACCTGGCAGCACAGCGTCAGCGCCGGGGACGACAGTGAGCAAGCCCGTTGCGACATCGCGCTGGCGTTCCAGCAGGCCGTGGTGGAGACTTTGACCATCAAGTGCAAACGCGCCCTGAAACAGGCAGGCATGAAGCGCCTGGTGATCGCTGGTGGCGTCAGCGCCAACAAGGCGTTGCGCAGCTCATTGGAAAAGATGCTCGGTGATATGAAGGGAGATGTGTTCTACGCCCGCCCTGAGTTCTGCACCGACAATGGCGCGATGATCGCCTATGCCGGGTGTCAGCGCCTGCAGGCCGGGCAGCACGAAAGCCTGGCGATCAGCGTGCAGGCGCGCTGGCCGATGGAGCAGTTGCCGCCCTTGTAAATACGCAACGTGAGCCGTGCTCATTGACGGTATTTAAAAATGCCGTTCGCGCCCGGCAAACAGGTCGCGTAAATTGCCCCGGTGTCGCCAGACGATCAGCAGTGTCAGCACGCTCATCGGCAGCAGCGCCGCCGGTTCCTGCCAGGCGAGCAACGGCAGGGTGAGCGGTGTGGCGATCAGCGCAGCCAGCGAGCTGGTGCGGGTCAGGTAGAACGTCAATAGCCAGGCGAGTACGGCGAGCAACGCCGCCGGCGGGTAGATCCCCAGCAGCATGCCGGCTGCCGTGGCGACACCTTTGCCGCCGCGAAAGCGGAAGTACAGGGGAAACAGATGGCCGAGGACGGCGCACACGCCCACCCAGGCCTGCTGTTGCAGGGTAAGGCCGGCGAGGTTGGCGATCAGTACGGGCAACAGGCCCTTGCACACGTCACCCAGCAGCGTCAGTACGGCGAGCTTCTTGCCGGCCAGGCGCAACATATTGGTGGCGCCGGCATTGCCAGAGCCACTCATTCGCGGGTCGGGATTTCCCGTCAGGCGGCTGAGCAAAATGGCGAAGGACAGCGAGCCGAGCAGGTAGGCGAGAATCGCCAGTGACCAAAACATGCTAACTATTCCGGGCGAGGACGCCCTGATTCTAACGGGGCATCGCGCCCTTGTCGTGCTGCGGAGAAGAGCTTGGACAGAGTGTTTATCGAAGGCCTGGAAGTCGACACCGTGATCGGGGCCTACGACTGGGAGCGCGGGATCCGCCAATGCCTGCGCCTGGACCTGAGCTTCGCGTGGGATAACCGCCCGGCTGCGGCCGGCGACGACCTGACCCTGGCGCTGGATTACGCCAGCGTGTCCGCGCGTATCCAGGCCTTTGCCGAGCAGTCCCAGTACCAACTGGTGGAGACCTTTGCCGAGCGCCTGGCCGAAGTGCTGATGAGCGAGTTCCAGATTCCCTGGCTGCACCTCAAACTGACCAAGCCCGGCGCAGTGCCGGCTGCCAAGGGTGTGGGCGTGGAGATTGAGCGCGGATGTCGCTGACTCAGGTTTACCTTGGCCTCGGTAGCAATATCGAGCGCGAGCTCCATCTGTGCGCCGGGCTCGACGCGTTGGCGAGTTTTCTGACGGATATGCGCTGCTCGGCGGTGTTCGAAAGCCAACCGGTGGGCATCAAAAGCGGGCCGTTCTTCAATCTGGTGGTGTCGGCCTATACCGACCTGCCATTGATGGAGTTGGATCGCCGGTTGAAATTCATCGAGGCCGAAAACGGTCGCTATGCGCCGGACCGCAAAGGCTTGCCGCTGGATATCGACGTGCTGCTTTACGGCGAGTTGGTGGGCAACTTCGATGGTTTGATCCTGCCGCGGGCAGAGATCCTGAAAAATGCCTTTGTGTTGTGGCCGTTGTCGATGATGGCACCGGATCGCTTGCACCCCGAAGCGGGCAAGACGATGGCTGCGCTGTGGCGTGATGCTCAGATTGATCAGGTGCTGGCGCCTGTCGGGTTTGAATGGCAGGGCCAGCTACTCACCCCGGACTCGCTCTTGTAGGGGCGCGCTTGCTCGCGAAAAACTGAGAGCGCTGCGTTATCGTTGACGCTCTTCGCGAGCAAGCTCGGCTCCTACAAGGGTTTGTGTTGTTCCTTGTAGGCTTTAAGTGCATTGAGCCGTTCGCGCTTGAGTGCCTCGCCCAACTCCGGGCCTTTGAAGCCTTTCTCGAGCAGTGGCGCAACGGCAACCTCGCGCGCTGCCTTCGCCGCGCCGCGCAAGTAATCCGCCTGTGGATAACTTCTTTGCTCCAGCCCCTTGCGGCCCCGGGCATCCATTTCGCAGGCGACCACAAACTCCTCAAAGCGCTGTGGCCTGCGGTATACGTCAAAACTTTGCAGCAACTCCAGCAGCGTCGAGGCTTTCAGCTCCAGCGCACGATGACCGTGGGTGTGATACTGGCCCGCCAACAGCGCTAATTCCTGGCAATCCCTCGGCACCTTGAAGCGTTCATTGACGGCCTTGATCAGCTTCAAGCCTCGATGCTCATGAGCAATGTGCTGCGGTAACTTATCCACAGGCGTCAGGCCCTTGCCCAGGTCGTGCAGCAGGCAGGCCCAGCGCACGGTCAGTGGCTGTTTGTGCAAGGCAGCTTGTTCCAGCACGCTCAAGGTGTGCACGCCAGTATCTATCTCGGGGTGATGGGCCTCGGGTTGTGGCACACCAAAGAGTGCGTCCACTTCCGGCATCAAGATCTTCAGCGCATTACAGTCCCGAAGTACCTGGATAAACACCTGGGGCTGATCTTCCATCAGCGCCCGGGAGATTTCTTTCCAGCTGCGCTCCGGTGTCAGGGCTTCCAATTCGCCGGACTCGCCGAGTTGCCGCATCAGCTCCAGCGTTTCCGGTGCCACTGTAAAACCCAGGTGCGCATAGCGTGCAGAAAAGCGCGCAACACGGAGAACTCGCAGGGGATCTTCGGCGAACGCGGGGGAAACGTGACGAAGAGTGCGTGCTTTGAGATCGCGCTGACCATTGTAAGGATCGGTCAGATTGCCATCGTCGTCTTCGGCCATCGCGTTGATGGTCAGATCACGACGGATCAGGTCTTCTTCCAGCGTAACCTCGGGGCTGGCGTGAAATACAAACCCGCCATAACCCCGACCACTTTTGCGCTCGGTGCGGGCCAGGGCATATTCGTCGCCGTTCTTCGGGTCCAGGAACACCGGGAAGTCAGCGCCGACCGGTTTGAAGCCCTTGGCAAGCATCTGCTCGGTAGTGGCGCCGACAACCACGCGGTCGATATCAGTGACCTTGATGCCCAGCAAGCGGTCACGCACGGCGCCGCCGACTTTGTAGATTTTCATGAAAAAGCCTCCATTAGCGGCACAGGATACCGCCTGTACCTGACCAATGGAGGCTTTGCTGTTTCAGAGATGAACGACAGCCAGGTCCAGGCGGCCGTAGTCGTTGTCGTTATGATCGTTGCGCGGTGGCACATGGTGGGTCTTCATCACTTGGTCGCCCTGCAGGGTTTCCAGATGGATGTCGAAGCCCCATAGCCGATGCAGGTGCTTGAGCACTTCCTCGGTGGATTCCCCCAGGGGTTTACGGTCGTGCTGCTGGTGGCGCAGGGTCAGCGAGCGGTCGCCGCGCACATCGATGCTGTAGATCTGCACATTGGGCTCACGGTTGCCCAGGTTGTACTGCGCGGCCAACGTCTCACGAATGATGCGGTAGCCGGGCTCATCATGGATGGCCGGTACAACCAGGTCGTCCTTGAGGTCATCATCGAGAATACTGAACAGCTTGAGATCCCGAATAACCTGGGGTGAGAGGTACTGCAGGATAAAGCTCTCATCCTTGAAACTGCTCATGGCGAACTTGATCGTCGACAGCCAATCGCTGCCGGCGATTTCCGGGAACCAGCGGCGGTCCTCATCGGTGGGGTGTTCGCACATGCGCCGGATATCGCGGTACATGGCAAAACCCAGCGCGTAAGGGTTTATCCCGCTGTAATACGGGCTGTCGAAGCCGGGTTGGAACACCACGCTGGTGTGGGACGTCAGGAACTCCATCATGAAACCGTCGGTGACCAGGCCTTCGTCGTACAGGTCGTTCATCAGCGTGTAGTGCCAGAACGTCGCCCAACCTTCGTTCATCACCTGGGTCTGGCGCTGTGGGTAAAAGTACTGGGCGATCTTGCGCACAATGCGCACGATTTCCCGTTGCCACGGCTCCAGCAGCGGTGCGTGCTTTTCCAGGAAGTACAGGATGTTTTCCTGGGGTTCGGAGGGGAAGCGCGCGTTGTCCTTGTCGCTGTTCTTGCCGGCGCGTTTGGGAATGGTGCGCCACAGGTCGTTGATCTGCTTCTGCAGGTGCTCTTCGCGCTCCTTCTGGCGCAGGCGTTCTTCTTCGGCAGAAATAGGGTACGGGCGTTTGTACCGGTCGACGCCATAGTTCATCAGGGCGTGGCAGGAGTCGAGTAAGTCTTCCACGGCGTCGATACCGTGGCGCTCCTCGCACTGCATGATGTACTGCTTGGCGAACACCAGGTAATCGATGATCGAGCTGGCGTCTGTCCAGGTTCGGAACAGGTAGTTGCCTTTGAAGAAGCTGTTGTGCCCATAGCAGGCATGAGCCACCACCAATGCCTGCATGCAGATGGTGTTTTCCTCCATCAGATAGGCGATGCACGGGTCGGAGTTGATCACAATCTCGTAGGCCAGGCCCATCTGGCCCCGAGTGTAGGACTTCTCGGTGCTAAGGAAATGTTTGCCGTAGGACCAATGGTGGTAACCCAAGGGCATGCCGACGGAGGCGTAGGCATCCATCATTTGTTCGGCCGTGATCACTTCGATCTGGTTGGGGTAGGTGTCCAGGGCATAACCTGCCGCGATGCGGCTGATTTCCCGGTCATAAGCCTGGATCAGTTCAAAGGTCCACTCGGAGCCGGTGGAAATGGGTTGGCGCTTAGTCTCTTTTTTGGCGGTCATGTCACTAACCTGCGCTGGAAGAGTTCACGGAAGACCGGATAGATATCGCCGGCCGAGACCAGTTGCTGCTGGGCGAACGTGTCGGCAAAGGCTTCGCCGATGCGCTCGTATTCGAACCACAGGGCCTGGTGCTCACGGGGGGTGATTTCAACGTAAGTGTAGTACTGCACAAACGGCATGATCTGGTTGATCAGGATATCGCGGCAGATCGGCGAATCGTCGTTCCAGTTGTCGCCGTCAGAGGCCTGGGCTGCGTAGATATTCCACTCGTTGGCCGGGTAGCGTTCGGCCATGATTTCCTGCATTAGCTTCAAGGCGCTGGAGACGATGGTGCCACCGGTTTCCCGCGAGTAGAAGAACTCTTCTTCGTCGACTTCCCTGGCACTGGTGTGATGGCGGATGAATACCACGTCTATCTTGTCGTAGTTCCGCTTCAGGAACAGGTACAGCAGGATGAAAAATCGCTTGGCGATGTCCTTGGTGGCTTGGGTCATGGAACCGGACACGTCCATCAGGCAGAACATTACCGCCTTGGAGCTGGGATTAGGCTGCTTGACCAGCAGGTTGTACTTCAAGTCGAAAGTATCGAGGAACGGCACGCGGTGGATGCGCGCGCTGAGTTTCTCTATTTCTGCCTCGATTTCCTGGATATCGCCGAAGTTATCCGGCTCTTCGCGCTTCAAACGCTCCAACTCTTCCTTCGCCGTCCTCAATTTGGCACGGCTGCTGCCCGACAGGGCGATACGCCGCGCATGGGCCGAGCGCAGCGTGCGGATGATGTTGATTCGAGAGGGGTTGCCTTCGTTGCTGATCCCCGCCCGTACGGTCTTGAAAGTATCGGTGCCGGTCAGGTTCCGCTTGACCAGGTTGGGCAACTCCAGGTCCTCGAACATGAATTCGAGGAACTCTTCCTGGGTGATCTGGAACACGAATTCGTCCATGCCCTCGCCGGAGTTACCGGCCTTGCCCGGGCCTTTGCCACCGCCGCCGCCCTGCGGGCGCTGGATATGCTCGCCGGTGGTGAATTCCTTGTTGCCGGGGTGCACGACAGTCTGTTTGCCGCCCCGGCCGTGGTGCAGCACCGGTTCGTCGATGTCGCGTCCGGGAATGCTGATTTGTTCGCCATGCTCCATGTCTGTAATGGAGCGGCGGCTGACGGCCTCTTCAACGGCCTTTTTGATGTGGTCACGGTAACGCCGCAGGAAACGCTGGCGGTTTACCGTGCTCTTGTTCTTGCCATTGAGGCGTCGGTCGATCACATAGCTCATGAGGAGCCCTCCGGGCAGCTTCACGTTACAAGCTTCAAGCGGCGAGCTGGAAGCTTAGAGACAAGCGGTCAACTGCCAGGCCCATGACCTGGCAGTGCACGCCTATCGCTGCCTTACTGCGATTTGCGAACCCGCAGGTACCACTCGGAGAGCAGTCGTACCTGTTTGTCGGTGTAGCCGCGCTCGACCATTCGTGTGACGAAGTCGTTGTGTTTTTGCTGGTCCTCCTTGCTGGCCTTGGCGTTGAAGCTGATGACCGGCAGCAGATCCTCGGTGTTGGAGAACATTTTCTTCTCGATGACCACCCGCAGCTTCTCGTAGCTGAGCCAGGTGGGATTCTTGCCGTTGTTGTTGGCGCGGGCGCGCAGTACGAAGTTGACGATTTCGTTGCGGAAATCCTTCGGATTGCTGATGCCGGCGGGTTTTTCGATCTTCTCCAATTCTTCGTTTAGCGCTACGCGGTTGAGGATTTCGCCGGTTTCCGGGTCGCGGTATTCCTGGTCCTGGATCCAGAAGTCCGCATACAGCACGTAGCGGTCGAAGATGTTCTGGCCGTACTCGCTGTAGGACTCCAGGTACGCGGTCTGGATTTCCTTGCCGATAAACTCGATGTAGCGCGGCGCGAGGTATTCCTTGAGGAAGCGCAGGTAGCGTTCGCGGGTTTCCGCCTGGAATTGTTCCTGTTCGATCTGCTGCTCCAGCACATACAGCAGGTGCACCGGGTTGGCGGCGATCTCGTGGGGGTCGAAGTTGAAGACCTTGGACAGGATCTTGAACGCAAAGCGCGTCGACAGGCCGTTCATGCCTTCATCCACGCCCGCTGTGTCGCGGTATTCCTGGATCGACTTGGCCTTGGGATCGGTGTCCTTGAGGTTTTCGCCGTCGTACACACGCATCTTCGAATAGATATTCGAGTTTTCCGGCTCCTTGAGACGCGACAGCACGGTGAACTGGGCGAGCATCTTCAGGGTGTCGGGTGCGCAGTGGGCCTTGGCCAGTGAGCTATTGAACAGCAGCTTGTCGTAGATCTTGATTTCATCGCTGACCCGCAGGCAGTACGGCACCTTGACGATATAGATCCGGTCGATGAAGGCTTCGTTGTTCTTGTTGTTGCGGAAGGTGTGCCATTCCGATTCGTTGGAGTGAGCCAGCAGGATCCCTGTGAACGGAATCGCGCCCAGGCCTTCAGTACTGTTGTAGTTGCCTTCCTGGGTGGCGGTGAGCAGTGGGTGCAGCACCTTGATCGGCGCCTTGAACATTTCCACGAATTCCATCAGGCCCTGGTTGGCCCGGCACAGTGCACCCGAGTAGCTGTAGGCGTCGGCGTCGTTCTGCGGGAATTCCTCCAGTTTACGGATATCGACCTTGCCCACCAGCGCCGAAATGTCCTGGTTGTTCTCATCGCCCGGTTCGGTCTTGGCCACGCCGATCTGGTTGAGGATCGACGGGTAGAGTTTCACCACGCGGAACTGGCTGATGTCGCCGCCGAACTCGGCCAGGCGCTTGGTGGCCCAGGGCGACATGATGGTGTTGAGGTAACGTCGTGGGATGCCGAAGTCTTCTTCGAGGATCGCGCCATCTTCCGTGGCGTTGAACAGGCCCAGGGGCGACTCGAAGACCGGTGAGCCCTTGATGGCGTAGAAGGGCACCTTCTCGATCAGTTGCTTGAGTTTTTCGGCCAGGGACGATTTACCACCGCCAACGGGGCCGAGCAGGTAGAGGATCTGTTTCTTCTCTTCCAGGCCCTGAGCGGCGTGGCGGAAGTAGGAGACGATCTGGTCGATGCATTCTTCCATCCCGTGGAAGTCTTCAAAGGCCGGATAGCGGCGGATCACCTTGTTGGAAAATATTCGCGACAGGCGCGAATTATTGGCGGTTTCCACCAGCTCCGGCTCGCCAATCGCCAATAGCAGGCGTTCGGCGGCAGACGCGTAGGTGCTGCGATCCTGTTTGCACAGCTCGAGATACTCCTGAAGCGTGAGTTCTTCCTGCTGTGTGGATGCGAAGCGTTGTTGGAAGTGGCTAAAAATACTCATGACGTCGTCACCTCGCTCGATACGTGGAGCCGACGCCGGATCTATCAGTCGATGCTGGCAGTCATTGACGAACGCCAATGGCCGTTTTCCCCCCAGAACACCCTAAACGCTACCGATGACCCGCACGCCGGTGTACCGGCTCTCCCCTGATTCGGATGGCCTGCGCTTAAGGATAGTCGGAATCGGAGAGGGCAAGGGACGATGAGCAATTAGTTTGCCTGCGCCGTTCGTCAGAAACGGCGCGAGCCCAAGCGTCACGCGGGGTAGCGGTGTGTGAAAAAAATTATTGCGAATCGCCGGATGAAATTTCTGCAGGATAGGTCGTACGCCATAGCTCAAAGCCGCCGTCCAGGCTATAGACGTCGGAGAAGCCCTGGCTGATCAGGTAGGCGGCGGCGCTTTGGCTGGAATTGCCGTGGTAGCAGGCCACGATCACCGGCGCGTCAAGGTCGGCGGCGCGGATGAAATCGGCGATGTTGACGTTGTCCAGGTGCTGGGCGCCGGCGATGTGAGCGGCGGCGTAAGTAGGCTGGTCGCGGATATCGACCACCACCGCACCTTGCTCGCGCAGGGCTTGGGCTTGTTCGGGAGGGATACGTTTGAATTCGCTCATGGTGGGCTCCTTGTGCATGGCTGCGGGGACTAGCGTTTGGCGGCAGCTGGCAGTGTAACGGGAAGGGGAGATTCGCACTGGCAGCTCAGGCGCTCGCCGGTGTCGATGTTCATCAAGGTCATGGCGCCGCCCCACACGCAGCCGGTGTCGAGGGCAAACACGCCAGGTTCGTCGCACTTGCCTTCAAGGGCCGCCCAGTGACCAAAGATGATCCTGGTGTCGCGGGTCTTGCGTTCCTTGTGGGCAAACCACGGTTTGTAGCCGGGCAGCGCCGTGTCGGCGCCTTCCTTGCTCTTGAGGTCCAGCTTGCCCTCGGCAGTGCAGAAGCGCATGCGTGTGAAATAGTTGGTAATCACCCGTAGGCGGGCCGCGCCAGTGAGGTCGTTGTCCCACTTCACTGGCTCGTTGCCATACATGCCGTCGAGGTAGGCGGTGTACAGGCTGTCATCGGCCAGGGCGTTTTCGACTTCGGCGGCGCACTTGAGGGCTTTTTTCAGCGTCCACTGCGGCGGGATACCCGCATGGACCAAGGCCATATTGCGGCTTTCGTCGTAATGCATGATCTTTTGCCGGCGCAGCCAGTCAAGCAGTTGCGCGCGATCTGGCGCTTCGAGGATTTCGCGCAAGGTATCGCCCTTTTTCAGGCGCTCGATGTTACTGCCGGCCGCCAGCAGGTGCAGGTCATGGTTGCCCAGTACGCACACCAGGGAATCGCGCACGCTATACAGGTAACGTAGCGTTTCCAGGGACTCGGGGCCGCGATTGACCAAGTCGCCTACCAGCCACAGGCGATCATTCGCCGGGTCGAAGGCCACCCGTTCAAGCAGGCACTTGAGGGGCTCCAGGCAGCCTTGCAGGTCGCCGACCGCGTACGTTGCCATCAGTGCAGGGACCCTGGTACGGCGAGGCGAAAAGGCTTGATGATGGCGTCGAACAGTTTGCCGTCAGTGGCTTTCATCTGATACGAGCCTTGCATGGTGCCGACCTTGGAGGTCATTACCGTGCCGCTGCTGTAGGTGTGGCTGGCGCCGATGTCGATCAACGGTTGTTGGCCGACAACGCCTGCGCCGCGAACTTCCTCGACCTGACCGTCACCGTCGGTGATCACCCAGTGGCGTGACAGCAGCTTGGCCGGCACCTGGCCGTTGTTTTTCACCGTGATGGTGTAGGCAAAGGCGAAGCGGTTCTGTTCAGGTTGCGATTGGTCCGCCAGGAAGCGGGTGACGACGCTGACGTCGATCTGGTAGCGAGGATCGGACATGCAAGAGGCCTTAAAAGCAAAAGCGGAGGACAGCAGATGCGGATCAGTCTAGGCCAAGAGGTGGGCACTAGGCCAGACATGTGTCTGGCCATGCCTGGGTGCTTCAGTCGGCGGACGGCGCAGGCTGGATGGCAAGCTGGTCGGCCAGACGCACGAACGCGGCCAGGTCCAGTTGCTCGGGGCGCAGGCTGCCGTCGACGCCGGCGGCTTCGATCTCGGCGTTGCTCAGCAGCGCCTTGAGCGTGTTGCGCAGGGTCTTGCGGCGTTGGTTGAACGCTTCACGTACCACGCGTTCCAGCAATTTGTGATCCTTGGCCGGGTGCGGCAGTACGGCGTGAGGCACCAGGCGCACGATGGCCGAATCGACCTTCGGCGGTGGGTTGAACGCACCCGGGCCGACATTGAACAGGTGTTCGACGCGGCAGTGGTACTGAACCATGATCGACAGGCGACCCCAATCACCACCACCAGGGCCGGCGGCCAGGCGTTCCACCACTTCTTTCTGCAGCATGAAGTGCATGTCGCGGATGATCCCGGCGTTGTTCAGCAGGTGGAAAATCAGCGGCGTGGAGATGTTGTACGGCAGGTTACCCACCACACGCAGGCTGTTGGGCGCGGCGTTGAGGGTATTGAAGTCGAACTTCAGTGCATCGCCCTGATGCAGGTTGAAGTTGGGCTTGTTGGCGAACTGCTGGTTGAGGATGGGGATCAGGTCCTTGTCCAGTTCAACCACGTCCAGTTGGCCGCCGCTGGCGAGCAAGCCTTGGGTCAGCGCGCCCTGGCCCGGGCCGATTTCCAGCAGACGGTCTTCTGGCTTGGCATGGATGGAGCGCAGGATACGGTCGATCACGCCAGCGTCGTGCAGGAAGTTTTGCCCGAAGCGCTTACGCGCCCGGTGTTGGTAATGCTCGGTCATATACGGGTCTCGGCCATCTGATAGGCGGTTTCCAGGGCCACGTGCAGGCTGCCGGTATCGATCTTGCCGCTGCCCGCCAGGTCCAGGGCGGTGCCATGGTCGACGGAGGTGCGGATGATCGGCAGGCCCAGCGTCACGTTGACCGCGGCGCCGAAACCTTTGTACTTCAGCACCGGCAGCCCCTGGTCATGGTACATCGCCAGCACTGCGTCGCAGTGCTCCAGATATTTTGGGGTAAACAGAGTGTCTGCTGGCAGTGGGCCGCGCAGGTCCATGCCTTCTTGGCGCAGACGCTCCAGGGTTGGTTCAATGATGTCTATTTCTTCATGGCCCAAGTGTCCGCCTTCGCCGGCGTGGGGGTTGAGCCCGCATACCAGAATGCGCGGTTGGGCGATGCCGAATTTTTGTTGCAGGTCGGCATGCAGGATGCGCGTAACGCGCTCCACACGCTCGGCGGTGATGGCGTCGGCAATGTCGCGCAATGGCAGGTGCGTGGTCACCAGGGCGACCCGCAGGCCGCGTGTGGCCAGCATCATGACGACTTGAGCGGTGTTGGTCAGCTCGGCCAGGAATTCGGTATGGCCGGAAAACGCAATGCCCGATTCGTTGATCACGCCCTTGTGGACTGGCGCGGTGATCATGCCGGCGAAGTCGCCGTTGATGCAGCCTTGCCCCGCGCGGGTCAAGGTTTCCAGGACGAACGCCGCGTTGGCCTTGTCGAGTTTTCCGGCAACGACCTTGGCGTGCAGCGGGGTGTTCCACACATACAAGCTGCCAGCGGCTGCCGGCAGGTCGGGCCAGTTGCCCGGTGCCACGTCCAGCAGATTGACGACCACACCCAGCTGCGCGGCCCGCTCAAGGAGGAGGTCGCGGCTGGTAATGGCAATCAGGGGGTGAGGCTGGGGCTGCGAGGCGAGCAGCAGGCACAGGTCTGGACCAATGCCGGCCGGCTCGCCGGGTGTCACGGCGAAACGCTGGGGTTTCACGGAGCTGCCTGGTCGGTGCCTGTTTGCTCGGCGCCTGGCAGCTTGTTTTCCACGTAGGCTTCGTCACGGATCTGACGCAGCCAGGTTTGCAGCTCTTCGTCGTATTTGCGGTTACGCAGTACGTTCAGAGCCTGCTGCTCGCGGGCTTGGCTGGTGTTGTCGGTGGCGCGACGGCCAAGGACTTCCAGCACATGCCAGCCATATTGGGTTTTGAACGGCTTGGACAGTACGCCTTGCGGAGTATCGGCCATCACCTGCTGGAACTCGGGCACCAAGGCTTTCGGGTCGATCCAGTTCAGGTCGCCGCCGTTGAGGGCGGAACCCGGGTCTTCCGAGAAGCTCTTGGCCAGGGTGGCAAAGTCTTCACCGCTTTCGATGCGGTCATAGATCTTCTGGGCCAGTTCCTTGGTTTGTGCTTCGGTGCGAATTTCGCTTGGTTTGACCAGAATATGACGAACATGCACTTCGTCTTTCAGCGAGGTCTCGCCACCGCGACGTTCCAGCAACTTCAGGATGATGAAGCCGCCTGGGGTGCGGGCTGGCTGGGTGATGCCACCCACTTCCATGGCACTCAGTTCACGGTCGAACGGAGGTGGCAGTTGAGCAGCTTTACGCCAGCCCATATCGCCACCTTCAAGGGCGTTGTCGCTGCCGGACTGGGCAATGGCCATCTGGGCAAAGTCAGCACCGGCTTTCAGGCGATCATAGATAGCCTGGGTTTTCGCCGCTGCCGCATTCAGTTGCTCGGAGTTGGCGCTGTCCGGGGTCGGGATCAGGATATTGGCCAGGTGCAGTTCTTCGGAAAGCTGCATCTTGCCCAAGTCGGAGGCCAGGAAGTTCTTCACTTCCTGCTCGGACACCTGAACTCGCTCGGCAACGCGACGCTGACGCACACGGCTGATGATCATTTCGCGGCGGATCTGGTCACGGGCGTCTTCATATGAAAGACCGTCGTGGGCCAGGGCTGCGCGGAATTGATCAATGCTCATGTTGTTGCGTTGAGCGATGGTGCCGACCGCCTGGTTCAGTTCTTCGTCCGAAATACGGATGCCGGAACGCTCGCCGATCTGCAGTTGCAGGTTTTCGACGATCAGGCGCTCCAGTACCTGTTGGTCCAGCACGCTGGTAGGTGGCACGCCACCGCCACGCTTGGCGATGGTTTGCTGCACTTCCTTGACGCGCTGGTCCAGTTGGCTTTGCATGATCACGTCGTTATCGACGATGGCCACTACTTTATCCAGTTGCTGAACCGCAGCGTGAGCCGATACGGTGCCCAGGAACAGCGCGCCCAGCACTAGCGGGCGCAGACAATCAGAAAGCTTGGTCTTCACGTTCACGATAACCTTCAATGCCTTTGTCGAGGAAGCTCTCTACCTTGGCGCCGGTCAGGCCGCCGAGTCCTTTGAGGACGATCTGCAGGAAGAGCCCGTGGTCACCCTTTTCGTTAAGCGGGGCGATCTGGCTGTATTCGTCGTTGGAAACCCAGTAACGGTTGATGACGCGCAGTTTCCAGCAGCAGTTGTCGTACTCGAAACCACCGAAGGCTTCCAGGGTACGGTTGCGAGCGTAGTCATACTGCCAGCGGGTGATCAGGTTCCACTGGGGAATGATCGGCCACATCATCGAGAAGTCGTGTTGTTGGATTTTGTAGTAATCCTTCACGAAGTTCGGATCGCCTGGCTGTCCGTAGTCACCGCCGAACTGCCATTTGCCGGTCAGCTGGTTGTAGACGACCTGGTCGTTACGATAGCGATAACCGACGTTGATGATCTTGTTCGGGTTGTCTTCCGGCTGGTAGTGAAGCATCGCGCTACCGGAACGAGGGCTGTGCTCCTCGGTGTCCCAGTTGTAGTCGGCAGTGGCGCGCCAGTCGCGGTTGAAGCGGAACTCGTAGTCCAGCGCAACAGGCGATACATCGGACTGCGCATCGGCACGGTCGGCTGCCAGCACGCCCGGCAGTTGAACTTCGCGGTCCTTGAAATACACAGCCTGGCCGACGCTGACGCGTTGACGTTCGAAGCCGTTTTCTTCGATCCAGCGGTTGGTCAGGCCGAGCGACAGTTTGTTCTCATCGCCGATGCGGTCGGAACCACTGAAGCGGTTGTCACGGAAAAGCGAGGCGTAGCTGAACGAGTACTCGCTGGTATCAAAGACAGGAATATCGCTCTGGTCTTTGTTTGGAACGTAAAGGTAGAACGCACGCGGCTCCAGGGTCTGGCGATATTCCTTGCCGAACCAGTTGGTGTTGCGGTCGAAGTACAGGCCGCTGTCGACGCTGGCAATTGGAACGGCGCGGCTTTGAGAACTTTTGAATTCGTCCCCAGCAGCCAGCGAGTTCTTGCCGATGGTATCGAGATCGAGGTCGTACTTGGTGTAAACGTATTTCAGCTTCGGCGTGATGAAACCGTACGTCGTATTAAGCGGAAGCGAAATGCTCGGTGCCAGGTTCAGGCGCGTGCCGTTTGCGCGGGTCAGGCCCCTCACGTTGGTATCCAGTCGAGCGCTGGTGACACCGTCTTTATCGGTGAAGTCGCCGTTCTCAAGATCCCGATCAAATCTTACAGCTTCGGTTTCATAAGCGAACTGCAAGCCCCCCGGGCTGTAAGGTAGGGCACCATTGAAGGTGATCTGTGGCAGCCGGTCATACGGTGTGATCTGGGAAATCGTCGCCAGCTGATAAGCCTGGACATTCAAGCGCGCCTGGAAGGAGTCGCCGCGATAGGCCACGGAGCCCTGTTGGTTGACGAAGGTCCGGCTCTCAACACCCTCCTGATAGGACTTGAGGTCCTGGAAGTAGTAAGGGTCACTGATCTTGGTGTAGTCGACCTGGGTCAGTACACGCGAATCCAAGCCACCTTTGTGCTGCCAATTGAGCATGTAGCGGGTTTTGTCGTAATCGGTCTGCAGCTTGCGTTCGTCGCTGTCGTCGTTCAGGTACGCGCCGCCGAACTGACCTTCGCTGGACTTGGTGAGGTAGCGGAATTCGCCTTCCATCATCATGCCGCGCTTGGTCATGTATTGCGGGTACAACGTGGCATCGTAGTTTGGCGCCAGGTTGAAGTAGTACGGCGTGACCAGGGTGAAGCCGGTTTCGCTGCCGGTGCTGAAGCTCGGTGGCAGGAAGCCGGACTGACGACGGTCGTCGATCGGGAAATAGATGTAAGGGGTGTACAGGATCGGGATGTTCTTGATCCGCAACGTCGCGTTGGTGGCCGTACCGAAACCGGTGGCCGGGTTCAACGTGATGTTGTTGCCCTTGAGCTGCCAGGCGTTGCTGTCCGGCTCGCAGGTGGTGTACGTACCGTCCTTGAGACGGATGATCGCGTTTTCGGCGCGCTTGGCGTACAGCGCGTTACCGCGGATACGCGACTTGTGCATCACGTATTCGGCGTTGTCGATCTGCGCCGCGCCGGTGTCCAGCTGAACCTGGGCGTGGTCGCCGACGATCAAGGCACCGTTGTCGCGAAGTCGCACGTTACCGTTCAGCTCACCACGGTTCTCGGCCTGATACAGGCTGGCTTCTTCCGACTCCAGCTGCATGCTGCCCTGGCGCATGACGACGTCACCGGCCAGGGTTGCGACTTGTTGTTCCTGCTCGTAACGAGAGGCCTTGGCACCGATGAAGGTGGGCGCATCGCTTTTGTTCGTCTTGTCGTTCATGCCAGGACGAGTTGGCTCGATGTACGCACCGCCGCAGTAAGGACCGGTTTCTGCCAGCTGGGCTGCGGTCAACTTTTCGCGAGGCACCCAGTCCAAGTGGCTGTAGTCGGCGCTGCGCGAACGCAGGCCACGGCCCTTGGACTCGGTGACCAGTGCGGTCTTCGGCTCGGCTTCGGCACTGCCGCCAGCGTCGGCCTGCGCCGTGCTGTTGGCCGAGCTGACGGCCGCGCCGTCATGCACCGGGCGCGGTGGCAATGGGGCGGCGGCGGTCTTCGGCGCGCAGTCCCAGGCACCCGAAGCAGAGACTGAGCAGTCATACTGTTCCGCGGCGACCACGAATGAGGTGGCGAAGGGTTGCATGGCCAGCAGACTGCCGGTTACCAGCAACGGAAATTTTCTACGAAACGCGGGGGATTTCAATGCCATCTTATTAGTCCGGGCTTCCTGCGTGCCATCTGCCCGCGGTTTGGGCCGCACGCCTCTCGATGGTCTGAAAAAGATGCGTGATAATAAAGCATGCCCCGCTTGACGGCTAGCGCCGTCGGAGACCCTTGTAATGCCCGAGCAAGATCTACGTTTACAACAGCTGGAAGTCTGGCTGGATGAGCAGTTGCCGATCCTTTTCAACGCTCAAGGCTGGGGTGCCGTACCCCCGGCCACATTGACTGCGGCCAGCAGCGACGCGAGTTTCAGGCGCTATTTCCGTTGGGACGGCGGCGGTCGAACTTTCGTGATAATGGACGCGCCACCCCCCCAGGAAAACTGCAAACCTTTCGTCGATATCGCGTATTTGCTATCCACTTCGGGAATAAATGTTCCGAAAATTTATGCGCAAGACTTGCCCCGAGGCTTTCTTTTGCTCAATGACCTGGGCAGAAAAACCTATCTGGACGTGATAAACGACGAAAACGCCGATCAGTTGTTTGCTGATGCCATCGACGCCTTGCTGGCTTATCAGCAGTTGCCGATGGACGCGCCACTGCCCAGCTATGACGTCGCCTTGCTGCGACGCGAGCTCGAATTGTTTCCTGAATGGTACGTGCGCCGACACTTGGGTATCGAGCTGGATACTCAGCAGCAGGCACTTTGGCAGCGTGTCAGCGATCACTTGATCGACAGCGCCCTGGCGCAACCCAACGTGCTGGTGCACCGCGACTATATGCCACGCAACCTGATGATCAGCGAGCCGAACCCTGGCGTGCTGGATTTCCAGGATGCAGTGTATGGTCCGGTCACCTACGACATCACCTGCCTGTTCAAGGACGCCTTCCTCAGTTGGCCCCAGGCCCGCGTACGCGAATGGCAACGCAGCTATTGGGAGCGTGCGGCCCAGGTCGGCATTCCGGTACAGCCGGATTTCGAAGACTTCCTGCGCGCCAGCGATCTCATGGGCGTGCAGCGCCATCTCAAGGTCATCGGCATCTTTGCGCGCATTTGCCATCGTGACGGCAAGCCACGCTATCTGGCCGATGTACCGCGCTTCTTTGCTTATATAGAAGCGGTGCTGGCCGATCGTCCGGAGTTGAGCGAGCTGGCTGAGTTACTGACCAGCCTGCGCCAACCTGCAGAGGCTAGCGTATGAAGGCCATGATCCTGGCCGCCGGCAAAGGCGAGCGGATGCGTCCGCTCACGTTGCACACCCCCAAGCCGTTGGTGCAGGCCGGCGGCAAGCGCCTGATCGAGTACCACCTGGAGGCGCTGGCCAAGGCCGGTTTCACCGATATCGTTATCAACCATGCCTGGCTCGGCCAGCAGATCGAAAGCTATCTGGGCGATGGTGCGCAGTTCGGCCTGCGCATCCGCTACTCCCCGGAGGGCGAACCGCTGGAAACCGGTGGCGGGATTTTTCAGGCGCTGCCGTTGCTGGGGGATGAGCCGTTCCTGGTGGTCAACGGCGATATCTGGACCGACTACGACTTCACCCGGCTCAAGCAACCGCTCCAGGGCCTGGCCCATCTGGTGATGGTCGACAACCCGGCACATCATCCCTCGGGTGGTGATTTCTACCTTGATCAGGGCTTGCTTCATGATGCGGCGCCCGGTGCCGATAACCTGACCTTCAGTGGCATTTCAGTGCTAGACCCCCGGCTGTTCGAGGGTTGCAGCGCCGGTGCCTTCAAGCTGGCGCCGCTGCTGCGTGCGGCCATGGCGAAAGGTTTGGTAACGGGGGAACACATGGCGGGACACTGGATTGATGTCGGCACGCTGGAGCGCCTGGCGCACGTCGAAACCCTGCTGACAGCGGGGCAGTAGCATGTTGTGGCCAGGGACGCTGATCGGCGCCGGGGCTGGCTTTGCCATTGCCAGTATTCCGGGGGCCTTGTTAGGTGCGCTGTTGGGGCAGGCGCTGGATCGCCGCATGCAACTGCACAGTTGGGCACAGTTGCGCGAGCGCTTGGGCGGGCGTCCGGCGTTACGCAATGACGAGTTATTGTTTGTGTTGCTCGGGCGCCTGGCTAAAAGCAATGGGCGTGTGGTGGATGGGCATATCCAGCAGGCGCGGCAAGAAATGCGCTCGCTGGACATGACCGAGTCGGCCCAGCGCCGCGCGATTGCGGCGTTCAACCGAGGCAAATCCGGTTCCGACCGGGTACGCCGCTACCTGCGTGTGCTCAAGGCCCAACCCCATGCGGCGGAAGGTGTGTTGCGTGCGTGTTGGCGGATGGTCTGGGCGGACGGCAAGGCGGATGACGCCGAGCGTGATTTGATCGACCTGTGGGGTAAGTGGTTGGGCTGGACACCGCAACAGCTCCAGGCATTGGCGGCCGACTACACTCCTGAGCGCAAGCCGCTGGTCAATCGCGGTACGACCTATCAGGAAGCGTTGCGCTTGCTCGGTGTGACAGCTACCACAGAGCCCTCGGCCATCAAGCGTGCCTATCGCCGTCTGCTGAGCCGTCACCATCCGGACAAGGTGGCCGGCAGTGGTGCCAGCCCTGCGCAAGTGCGTGAGGCGACCGAGCGCACCCGTGAACTGCACAACGCCTATGCGTTGATTCGCGAGCGCCGGGATTTCCGTTAGAGGCCACTCTTTCACGGATAACCACATTGGTTTTGCGCTGATCCTCAGTCGGCGCTGGCCTGCGGGCTCAACCAGCCGCGAATCCGGCGATACAACTGTTCCTGCTCGGCGGCGTTGTTGCCGGGCAGGGTCTTCAATGACACCTGCTTATAACCATCATTCTTCAAACGCTTCGCGGCCTGGGCGCGTGCCAGGGCGTTTTTGCGTGCTTGAGCGTTGTCCTGATAGAAGACATCGGCGGTCGGCAGTTTCAGGCCGGGGGCCAGTTGCTGCACGTCGGGATGGCGCCCGGTGGGTGTCTTGGCCGCGACCATCACGAGCTTCTGCACCTGGGAGGGTTGTTTTTCACTCAGGTAACGCGCCGCCCACCAGGCGCCGGTGCCATGGCCCACCAGCACCACAGTGCGTGCGCTCTGGGTCTGGGCAAAGGCCACGGCGGCATCGATGCGCGCAAAGATGCGCGAGGCGTCGGTCTTGTCCTGCTCGTCGGCGCCCGGCACCACCGCCGGGTCGGTGCCTTCCGCCTCGGCGCTGGCAGCTTGCTCGATCGGTTTGTCGGCGGTGCTCGCTTCTTTACTGCTGGTGTCGACGGTGGCGTTGGGCGCTTCCATGACGCGCGGCGGCAGGGTGTCTACGCTCACGTCCGGTAGCGAAAGACTGAGACTGCCCCAATTGGCATCCGGCAATTTCTGTCGCAACGGACCGATTGCTTGCGGCCAGTCAGCATTTTCGCCGGCGCCCGGTACGATAATCACCACACCTTCGGGCTCGGCGCTGTTGGCCGGTTTCCACAGGGCAAGGAATGAATCACTGCCGGCCTGCAACTGTTGTTGTTCCTGCTGCGGAATTTTGCGTTCCAGCGCGCTGGCCTCTTCCTGGCTACGCTCGGGCAGGGGCTGGCGTTCGACGGGTTTTTCGGCAGCCGGTGCCGGTGCGTCTTCAGCCTGCACAGAAAAGGCACTGGTAAACAGCAGTGACAGGCACAATGCTGGCAGTGCCGAACGGTTTCGATAGGACATCGTTGATTTCCGGCCAGAAGTGATTCCAGCAGCCTAATGGGTTGGTCAGTATTTGTCAGTGATGTGAGACGTGGATCATGGGTTTTCGCTGTCTGCTGGTTATCGGCTGTTTGTGCCTTGCCTTGATGGCAAACGCTTCCCCCGCGCCTGCCGCACCGCAGGCGCAGCTTAATGCGCAGCAGCGCGAATGGCTGGCCCGGCACCCGGAGTTGCGTGTGGGCGTGGTGTTGCAGGCGCCTTACGCGCAATACGACCGGCGTCTGCAGCGCTTGTCCGGGGCGAATGTCGAGCTGATGCAATGGCTGGCCAAGGCGCTGAACATCGAGCTGACCTGGCGCAACTTCCCTGATCAGGAACAACTGGAAGCGGCGGTACGCGACGACGAGGTGGACATTGCCCCCGGCCTGCAGCAAACCCCGGCCGGTTTGCGCCTGTGGCAGTTCACCGACCCGTATATGCGTGTGCCTCAACATATTGTCGGCATTCGCGAGGGCGGTGGTGCCGTGGACCTGGAGAAGCTCGACGATCAATCCCGTGTTGCCGTGCGCATGCCCAGCGCCGTGGCCGATTACCTGCGCAGTACCTACCCCGGCCTCAATCTGCAAGGCGTGCCCATGGAGCGCCAGGCCTTGCAATTGTTGGTCAGCCAGCAGGCGCGTTATGCCGTTGTGGATGAAGCGCAATTAAGCCGCTTGTCCGCAGAGGCGGAGTTCAGCGGGCTGGCGGTGGTGGGGGACATCGGCCTGCCGCAATTGCTGCGGGTGGCTACTCGCCGGGATTGGCCTGAACTGGCCAGCATCATGGGAAGTGCCCTGAGCGCCATCCCGGCCCGCGACCTGGATCAACTGCACAGTCGCTGGCTGCAACCCAAATATCCACGTTTATCCGAATCCAAGGGCCTTTGGCAGAACCTCAGCCTGCTCCTCGGCCTGTTTCTGCTCGCCAGCCTGGCGGTGGTGTTCTGGCTGCGCCGCCAGCAACTCGTGCTGGAGCATGACCTGCTGGCTGCCCGCGAAGAAAGCGCGGCCCGTGCCGCCGGTGCCGAAGCGCTGCGCTTGACGCAGTTTTCCATCGACCAAAGCACCGTCGGCATCCTGTGGGTCAATTGGGATAGCCATGTGCGCTACGCCAATCGTGCGGCCGAAAGCATGCTCGGTTACGAGCCCGGCGCACTGATCGAACGACCGCTGGTCGACCTCGACCCGACCCTGGATATGGACCGTTGGCTCAACCTATGGAAGCGCGCACGGGCCAGCGAAGAGGGGCCGCAGAATTTCGCCACCGATTGTTTGCGCGCCGATGGCAGCATCCTGCCGGCCAACGTGTCCTTGAGCTTTCTGCGATTTGCCGAGGCCGAGTACCTGGTGGTCTACCTGAACGATGTCACCGAACTGCGCCGCACCCTGGCCGCGTTGATGCAAAGTGAAGCGCAACTGCGCGAGTTGTCCGCTCACCTGGAAACCGTGCGCGAGGAGGAAAAGGCCCGCATCGCCCGGGAAGTGCACGACGAACTCGGGCAAATGCTCACGGTGCTAAAACTGGAAACCTCCATGTGCGAGCTGTCCTACGCGCAACTGGATCCTGGCCTGCACGAGCGCTTGAACAGCATGAAGCGCCTGATCGCCCAACTGTTCCAGTTGGTGCGGGACGTGGCGACGGCGCTGCGCCCACCGATTCTCGATGCCGGTATTGCCTCGGCGATTGAATGGCAAGCGCGGCGTTTCGAAGCGCGCACGCAAATCCCCTGCCTGGTGCAGGTACCGGATAACCTGCCGACCTTGAGTGATGCCAAGGCCATCGGCCTGTTCCGTATCCTGCAAGAGGCGCTGACCAATGTGATGCGCCATGCCCAGGCGCATACTGTCGAGCTGACCCTGGCGTTGGAAGGCAACGACCTGCGGCTGACCATCAGCGACGATGGCGTCGGTTTCGTCCAGGCCCAGGGGCGCCCGGTATCGTTTGGCCTGGTGGGGATGCGCGAGCGGGTGCTGATCATGGGCGGGCAACTGAGCCTGGACAGTCAATTGGGCGAGGGCACCACCTTGAGTGTCACGGTGCCTTTGGATGCATAACGATAAGAGGACGCCCTTGTGATCCGTGTACTGGTAGCCGAAGACCACACCATTGTTCGTGAAGGCATCAAGCAATTGATCGGCCTGGCCAAAGACCTGCTGGTGGTGGGCGAGGCGAGTAATGGCGAGCAGTTGCTGGAGACCTTGCGCCATGTGCCTTGCGAGGTGGTGTTGCTGGACATCTCGATGCCCGGCGTCAATGGCCTGGAAGCGATTGCGCGCATTCGCGCCTTGAGCAATCCGCCGGCAATCCTGGTGCTGTCGATGCACGATGAGGCGCAAATGGCCGCCCGCGCCTTGAAGGTGGGCGCGGCGGGTTACGCCACCAAGGACAGCGACCCGGCGCTGCTGCTGATGGCGATTCGCAAGGTCGCGGCCGGCGGGCGCTACATCGACCCGGACCTGGCAGACCGCATGGTCTTCGAGGTCGGCCTGACCGACTCGAGGCCCTTGCATTCGCTGCTGTCCGAGCGTGAATTCTCAGTGTTCGAGCGCCTGGCCCAGGGCGCCAACGTCAATGACATCGCCCAGCAACTGGCGCTGAGCAGCAAGACCATCAGCACTCACAAAGCGCGGCTGATGCAGAAGCTCAATATCACGTCCCTGGCGGAGCTGGTGAAGTACGCGATGGAACACAAGCTGTTGTGACGCCATGCCTGTTTGCGACAGGCCTTGAGCCCCGGTAAAGCCATTCTCGGCGTACGCCGCCGGGGCACTGTTCAATCCCCGCCATCCGTGTAGGGCGATCCCTACCCCAAACCTTCCATCCGGCTGATGCGATTCTCTCCTGGCCCCCGATTTCCGGGGGCTCGCGCCTGGACTACGCTTGTGCCACAGCAGTCCAAAACAC
This sequence comes from Pseudomonas sp. BIGb0381, assembly GCF_024809815.1. Classification (NCBI taxonomy): domain Bacteria; kingdom Pseudomonadati; phylum Pseudomonadota; class Gammaproteobacteria; order Pseudomonadales; family Pseudomonadaceae; genus Pseudomonas; species Pseudomonas sp. BIGb0381. The sequence goes on along the minus strand of NZ_JANUEN010000008.1, from coordinate 23,874 downwards.
AAAGGTGCGGGTATGAGCGAGGCGGATTCAAATGATGTGCTGGTCAGCTTTCGTGGCGTGCAGAAGAGCTACGACGGCGAGAACCTGATCGTCAAAGACCTCAACCTGGAGATTCGCAAGGGCGAGTTCCTCACCTTGCTCGGGCCTTCCGGTTCGGGCAAGACCACCAGCCTGATGATGCTGGCTGGCTTCGAAACGCCGACCGCCGGCGAAATCCAGCTGGCCGGGCGCTCGATCAACAACGTGCCGCCGCACAAGCGCGACATCGGCATGGTGTTCCAGAACTACGCACTGTTCCCGCACATGACGGTTGCCGAGAACCTCGCGTTCCCGCTGTCGGTGCGGGGCTTGAGCAAGACCGATATCAGCGAGCGGGTCAAACGCGTGCTGAGCATGGTCCAGCTCGACGCCTTCGCCCAGCGCTATCCGGCGCAACTGTCCGGCGGCCAGCAACAGCGTGTGGCCTTGGCCCGGGCACTGGTGTTCGAGCCGCAGTTGGTGCTGATGGACGAACCCCTCGGCGCCCTCGACAAACAATTGCGCGAACACATGCAGATGGAGATCAAGCACCTGCACCAGCGCCTCGGCGTGACCGTGGTGTACGTGACCCACGACCAGGGCGAAGCCTTGACCATGTCCGACCGCGTGGCGGTGTTCCATCAGGGCGAGATCCAGCAGATCGCCGCGCCGCGCACATTGTATGAAGAGCCGAAAAACACTTTCGTCGCCAACTTCATCGGTGAAAACAACCGCCTCAATGGCCGCCTGCACAGCCATACCGGCGAGCGCTGCGTGGTAGAGCTGGCGCGCGGCGAGAAGGTCGAGGCGCTGGCGGTGAACGTCGGCCAGATTGGCGGCCCGGTGACCCTGTCGGTGCGCCCCGAGCGTGTCAGCCTCAATGGCTCCAGCGAAAGCTGCGTCAACCGTTTCTCCGGGCGTGTGGCGGAATTTATCTACCTGGGCGACCACGTGCGTGTGCGCCTGGAAGTCTGCGGCAAGGCCGATTTTTTTGTGAAACAACCGATCGCCGAGCTGGACCCGGCCCTGGCGGTCGGCGACGTGGTACCGATTGGCTGGCAAGTCGAGCACGTTCGCGCACTCGACCCACTTCTAGAGGCGAATTGATCGCCCCCATGGCTTCACCAACCCTGCACGTGGAGAGAACAACAATGTTGAGATCCCTGAAATATTCCGTCCTGGCCCTGAGCTTGATGGGCGCGACACAAGCCATGGCCGGTCCGGACCTGACCGTCGTGTCCTTTGGTGGCGCGAACAAGGCTGCACAGGTCAAGGCTTTCTATGCACCGTGGGAAAGCGCGGGCAACGGCAAGATTATCGCCGGTGAGTACAACGGTGAGATGGCCAAGGTCAAAGCCATGGTCGACACCAAGAGCGTGTCCTGGGACTTGGTGGAAGTGGAATCGCCGGAATTGTCCCGCGGCTGTGACGAAGACATGTTCGAGCCGCTGGACCCGAAACTGTTCGGTAACAGCGCCGACTATGTGAAGGGTGCGATTCAGCCGTGCGGCGTGGGCTTCTTCGTATGGTCGACCGTTCTGGCCTACAACGCGGACAAACTGGCTTCTGCGCCAACCAGTTGGGCGGATTTCTGGGACACCAAGAAATTCCCGGGCAAGCGCGGCCTGCGCAAGGGCGCCAAGTACACCCTGGAATTCGCCTTGATGGCCGACGGCGTGGCGCCGAAGGACGTGTACAAAGTGCTGGCCGGCAAAGATGGCCAGGACCGTGCGTTCAAGAAGCTCGACGAACTCAAGCCGTCGATCCAATGGTGGGAAGCCGGCGCACAACCGCCGCAATACCTTGCCTCGGGTGACGTGGTGATGAGCTCGGCCTACAACGGCCGCATCGCCGCCGTGCAAAAAGAAAGCAACCTGAAAGTGGTGTGGAACGGCGGCATTTACGACTTCGACGCTTGGGCCATCCCTAAAGGCCTGGCCAAGGACCGTGCCGAAGCGGCGAAGAAATTCATCGCCTTCTCGGTGCAGCCGCAGCAGCAGAAGACCTACTCGGAAAACATCGCCTACGGGCCGGCCAACACCCAAGCCGTGCCGTTGCTGGCCAAGGACATCCTCAAGGATATGCCGACTACGCCAGAGAACATCGCCAATCAGGTGCAGATCGATGTGAGCTTCTGGGCCGATAACGGCGAGCAGCTGGAGCAGCGCTTCAACTCCTGGGCTGCCAAGTAACACCGCATAACCCTGTGGGGGGGCAACCTCCTCCCACAGGGGATTTCTTGCGTGTGAAAGATTGCATTCATTTTCAAGTTTCGGAGTCAGCCATGGCCATCGCCGTTCCCTCGAACGAGGTCAACAGCCCCACCCTCAAGCAGCGCCTGGCGCGTGCCGAGCGGCTCAATCGCTGGAAGGCCCAGGCCTTGATTGCGCCGCTGGTGCTGTTTTTGCTGCTGGTGTTCCTGGTGCCGATTGTTGCGCTGCTGTTTAAAAGCGTCGGCAACCCGGAAGTGGTGGGCGGTCTGCCGCGCACCGTGGTGGCGGTGACGGCCTGGGACGGTCGTGGTCTGCCGGGTGAACCGGTGTATCAGGCTCTGAGTGAGGACCTGGGCGAGGCGCGCAAAAACCAGACCCTGGGCGATCTGTCCAAACGCTTGAACATGGAACTGGCCGGCTATCGCAGCCTGCTGACCAAAACCGCGCGGGCGCTGCCGTTTACCGAAGCGCCTGCCTCTTATAAAGCAGCGCTGGAAAACCTCGACGAACGCTGGGGCGACCCGGCGTACTGGCAGGCGATCCGGCGCAATACCAGCAGCCTGACACCGTTCTACCTGCTGGCGGCCGTCGATCACCGCATCGACGACCTTGGTGAAGTGGCCCCGGCCACCCCGGACCAGGCGATCTACCTGGACATCTTCGCCCGCACCTTCTGGATGGGCCTGGTGATCACCACCATCTGCCTGTTACTGGCTTATCCGCTGGCGTATTTGCTGGCTAACCTGCCGGCGCGCAAAAGTAACCTGCTGATGATTCTGGTGCTGCTGCCGTTCTGGACCTCGATCCTGGTGCGTGTGGCGGCGTGGATCGTGCTGCTGCAATCCGGCGGGCTGATCAACAGCGCGCTGATGGGCATCGGCCTGATCGACAAACCCCTGGAGCTGGTGTTCAACCGCACCGGGGTCTACATCTCCATGGTGCATATCCTGCTGCCGTTCATGATTTTGCCGATCTACAGCGTAATGAAAGGCATCTCGCCCACTTACATGCGTGCGGCCATCTCCCTGGGCTGTCACCCGTTCGCCAGCTTCTGGCGCGTGTACTTCCCTCAGACGTATGCCGGTGTCGGCGCCGGCTGCCTGTTGGTGTTCATCCTGGCCATTGGTTACTACATCACCCCGGCGCTGCTGGGCAGCCCGAACGACCAGATGGTCAGCTACTTCGTGGCTTTCTACACCAACACCAGCATCAACTGGGGTATGGCGACGGCGTTGGGCGGTTTGCTGCTGCTGGCGACCGTGGTGCTGTACCTGATCTACAACTGGCTGGTGGGCGCCAGCCGCCTGCGCCTGAGCTGAGGAGACCTTGCGATGCTGAGCCCTTATATGTCACCAGTAGAACGGGTGTGGTTCTACAGCTTGCGGATCCTCTGCGGCTTGATCCTGTTGTTCCTGATATTGCCTGTGCTGGTCATCATCCCGCTGTCGTTCAACAGCGGCAGTTTCCTGGTGTATCCGTTGCAAGGTTTCTCGCTGCACTGGTACCAGGATTTCTTCGCCTCGGCGGAATGGATGCGTGCGTTGAAGAACAGCATCATCGTCGCCCCGGCGGCCACGGTGCTGGCCATGGTGTTCGGCACCCTGGCGGCGATCGGCCTGACCCGCGGCAATTTCCCCGGCAAGGCGCTGGTGATGGCCCTGGTGATTTCGCCGATGGTGGTGCCGGTGGTGATTATCGGTGTGGCCAGCTACCTGTTTTTTGCGCCGCTGGGCCTGGGCAACAGTTTCTTCTCGCTGATCGTGGTGCACGCCGTGCTTGGGGTGCCGTTTGTGATCATCACCGTGTCTGCGACCCTGCAGGGTTTCAACCATAACCTGGTACGGGCCGCCGCCAGCCTGGGCGCCTCGCCATTGACGGCGTTTCGTCGGGTGACCTTGCCGCTGATTGCACCGGGGGTCATCTCCGGCGCGCTGTTTGCCTTCGCCACCTCGTTCGATGAGGTAGTAGTGACGCTGTTCCTCGCCGGCCCCGAGCAAGCGACCCTGCCGCGCCAGATGTTCAGCGGCATCCGCGAAAACCTCAGCCCGACGATTGCGGCGGCGGCGACCTTGCTGATTGCCTTCTCGGTGTTGCTGTTGCTGACCCTGGAGTGGCTACGTGGGCGTAGCGAGAAACTGCGCACAGCCCAGGTCTAAAGCCCAGCACAGCCCCCTCCCACAGGGGGGCTGTGACCATTCAGCGCCTGAATGGAAGACAACCCGATCCAGTCAGCTACTCTTGTGCCAGCCCATCACCGATAAGAGGCCGCGCACATGAGTACTTCCTCATTCAAGATCGCCCACAAACTGCTGACTGGCGCTAGCGCCATTGAGCAACTCGCTGCTGAACTGACGCGCCTGGATGTGGATAACCCGTTGATTGTCACCGACGCGGCGCTGGTCAAGTCCGGCACGGTAGCGCTGGCGCTCGAACACCTGGGTGAACGCCCTTACGAGATTTTCGACCGCGTGCTGCCCGACCCGGAAATCTCCATCGTCGAAGACTGCATGCAGGCGTACCGCGACGGTGGCCACGACGGCCTGATCGGCCTGGGTGGCGGCAGTGCCATCGATATTGCCAAAAGCGTTGCCGCCTATGCCGGTTACCACGGCGCCCTGGCGGACTTATTCGGCGTCGACCAGGTGCCGCGCAAAGGCCCGCCGCTGATCGCCATCCCGACCACGGCCGGTACCGGCTCGGAAGTGACCAATGTGGCGATCCTCTCCGACAAGGTCGCGCAGTTGAAGAAAGGCATCGTCAGCGACTACCTGCTGCCGGACGTCGCGCTGATCAGCCCGCAAATGACCCTGACCTGCCCACGCAGTGTCACCGCCGCCAGTGGCGTGGATGCGCTGGTGCATGCCATTGAGTCCTACCTATCCCTGAACGCCTCGCCGATCACGGATGCCTTGGCCCTCGGTGCGATCAAGCTGATCGCCAAGGCGCTGCCCAAAGCCTACGCCAACCCGGCCAACCTGCAGGCCCGCGATGATATGGCCACCGCCAGCCTGATGGCTGGCATGGCGTTCGGGAATGCCGGGGTGGGCGCGGTGCATGCGCTGGCGTATCCGCTGGGAGGACGGTTCAATATCGCCCATGGCGTGAGCAATGCGCTGTTGCTGCCGTACGTGATGCACTGGAACAAACTGGCCTGTGTCGAGCGCATGCAGGACATCGCCCAGGCCATGGGCGTGAATGTCAGCGGCCTGAGTGTCAACGATGCCGCCGACCAGGCCGTCGAGGCGATGACGCGATTGTGTGCCGCCGTGGAGATTCCTTCCGGCCTGCGCAGTTTCGGGGTTCCCGAGGACGCCATCCCGGCGATGGCCACGGAAGCGGCGGGTATCGAGCGCTTGATGCGTAACAACCCGCGCAAGCTCAGCGCGGCCGATATCGAGAAAATCTATCGGGCGGCGTACTAGCCGTTGAGTTAGGTCACGGTGCGCAGGGCAAAGCATGAGGTATACAATGCGCGCCTTCGTGATTTAGCTCAAAAAAGGTGCGTCATGCAGCCCTTCGTTATTGCTCCATCGATTCTCTCCGCCGATTTCGCCCGCCTGGGTGAGGAAGTGGACAAGGTGTTGGCCGCCGGTGCCGACTTCGTGCACTTCGATGTCATGGACAACCACTACGTGCCCAACCTGACCATCGGCCCGATGGTCTGCGCGGCGCTGCGCAAGTACGGCGTCACCGCGCCGATCGATGCGCACCTGATGGTCAGCCCGGTGGATCGCATCATCGGTGACTTCGTTGAAGCCGGCGCGACCTACATCACCTTCCACCCGGAAGCCTCGCTGCACGTCGACCGCACCTTGCAACTGATCCGTGAAGGCGGTTGCAAGGCCGGCCTGGTGTTCAACCCGGCCACCCCGCTGGACGTGCTCAAGTACGTGATGGACAAGGTCGACATGGTGCTGCTGATGAGCGTCAACCCAGGCTTCGGCGGGCAGAAGTTCATCCCCGGCACCCTCGACAAGCTGCGCGAAGCCCGTGCGCTGATCGATGCGTCGGGCCGCGACATCCGCCTGGAAATCGACGGTGGGGTCAACGTCAACAATATCCGTGAAATCGCGGCTGCCGGTGCCGACACCTTCGTGGCCGGCTCGGCGATCTTCAACGCCCCGGACTATCAGGAAGTCATCGCCAAGATGCGCGCCGAACTGGCGCTGGCGCGTCCATGAGCGGCTTTGAGCAGCTGTTCCCCGGCAAACTGCCACGGCTGGTGATGTTCGATCTGGACGGTACCTTGATCGACTCGGTGCCAGACCTGGCGGCGGCGGTGGACGAGATGCTGCTCAAGCTTGGGCGCAAGCCGGCGGGGCTTGCGTCAGTACGCGAATGGGTCGGCAATGGTGCGCCGATGCTGGTGCGCCGGGCCCTGGCCAATCAGATCGATGCCGAAGGTGTCGATGAGGTTGAGGCCGAGCACGCCCTGGAGCTGTTCAACGCAGCCTATGAGCGCAGCCACGAACTGACCGTGGTTTACCCTGGCGTGCGCGACACCCTCAAATGGCTGAGCAAGCAGGGCGTGGAAATGGCCCTGATCACCAACAAGCCGGAGCGCTTCGTCGCGCCGCTGTTGGACCAGATGAAAATTGGCCGTTATTTCCGCTGGATCATCGGGGGCGATACCTTGCCGCAGAAGAAACCCGACCCGGCGGCGCTGTTTTTCGTGATGAAAATGGCCAATATTCCGGCGTCCCAGTCGTTGTTTGTCGGCGATTCGCGCAGTGACGTGCTGGCGGCGAAAGCGGCCGGCGTGCAGTGCGTGGCCCTGAGTTACGGCTACAACCATGGCCGTCCGATCGCCGAAGAGTCGCCGTCGCTGGTGATTGATGACCTGAGACTGCTAATCCCCGGTTGCTTGGGAGCTGGCGCTGAGATAACGTTGCCCGACATCGATCCGTCCTCTTCTGGAAATTCCATCGTGGTGGTCACTCGCAAACTCTGGATGAAAGTCATCAAGGCCCTGGCCCGTTGGCGTTGGCGCGCCTGACTGATCCTGGCCGCACCCTGCGGCACGTTTGCATACCTGACTGTTAGACCCTCACGCCACGAGGCACCTCATGATCCGCGAAGAATTCCTGCGTTTGGCCGCTGCCGGCTATAACCGTATCCCCCTGGCCTGCGAAACCCTGGCCGACTTCGACACGCCGCTGTCGATCTACCTGAAGCTGGCTGACGAGCCCAACTCCTACCTGCTGGAATCGGTACAGGGCGGGGAGAAGTGGGGCCGTTACTCGATCATCGGCCTGCCATGCCGCACCGTCATGCGTGTGCATGACCATCATGTAAGCATCACCCATGATGGCGTCGAGATCGAAAGTCATGACGTCGAGGACCCGCTTGCCTTCGTCGAAGCCTTCAAGGCGCGCTACAACGTGCCGACCATCCCTGGCCTGCCGCGCTTCAACGGCGGCCTGGTGGGGTACTTCGGCTACGACTGCGTGCGCTATGTGGAAAAACGCCTGGGCAAATGCCCGAACCCGGACCCGCTGGGTGTGCCGGACATTCTGCTGATGGTCTCCGACGCGGTGGTGGTGTTCGACAACCTCGCCGGCAAGATGCACGCGATCGTGCTCGCCGACCCGTCCCAGGCCGACGCCTTCGAGCAAGGCCAGGCCAGCCTCGAAGCGCTGTTGGAAAAACTGCGCCAGCCGATCACCCCGCGTCGCGGCCTGGACCTTACCCGTCCACCGGCAGCCGACCCGTTGTTCCGCTCCAGCTTTACCCAGGATGACTACGAGCGTGCGGTCGACACCATCAAGGAATACATCCTCGCCGGTGACTGCATGCAGGTGGTGCCGTCGCAACGCATGTCCATCGACTTCAAGGCTGCGCCCATTGACCTGTACCGGGCGCTGCGCTGCTTCAACCCGACGCCGTACATGTACTTCTTCAACTTTGGCGACTTCCACGTAGTGGGCAGCTCGCCGGAAGTGCTGGTGCGTGTCGAGGACAACCTGATCACCGTGCGCCCGATTGCCGGCACACGCCCGCGTGGCGCGACCGAAGAAGCGGATCTGGCGCTCGAAGAAGACCTGCTCAGCGACGACAAGGAAATTGCCGAACACCTGATGCTGATCGACCTGGGCCGTAACGATACCGGGCGAGTTTCGGAAATCGGCTCGGTGAAACTCACCGAAAAGATGGTGATTGAGCGCTACTCCAACGTGATGCACATCGTGTCCAACGTCACCGGCGAGTTAAAAGCCGGGCTGACTGCGATGGACGCATTGCGGGCGATTCTGCCGGCGGGCACCTTGTCGGGCGCGCCGAAGATCCGTGCGATGGAAATCATCGACGAGCTGGAACCGGTCAAGCGGGGTGTCTATGGCGGCGCCGTGGGGTATTTCGCCTGGAACGGCAACATGGACACCGCCATTGCGATTCGCACGGCGGTGATCAAGGACGGGGAGCTGCATGTGCAGGCCGGTGGCGGGATTGTCGCCGACTCGGTGCCGGCCCTCGAATGGGAAGAAACCCTGAACAAGCGCCGCGCGATGTTCCGCGCCGTAGCGCTGGCTGAACAGACCCCCAATTCTTGAGGTTTCCCCCATGTTACTGATGATTGATAACTACGATTCCTTTACCTACAACGTTGTGCAGTACCTGGGGGAGCTGGGCGCCGAGGTCAAGGTGGTTCGCAATGACGAACTGACCGTGGCCGAAATCGCCGCCCTGAACCCGGAGCGCATCGTGGTTTCGCCGGGCCCCTGCACGCCGACCGAGGCGGGTATTTCCCTTGAAGCCATCAAGTACTTCGCCGGCAAGCTGCCGATCCTGGGCGTCTGCCTGGGTCACCAATCCATCGGCCAGGCCTTTGGTGGTGACGTGGTACGCGCGCGCCAGGTGATGCACGGCAAGACCAGCCCGGTATTCCATAAGGACCTGGGCGTATTCCAGGCGCTCAACAACCCGGTGACCGTAACCCGCTACCACTCGCTGGTGGTCAAGCGCGAAACCTTGCCGGAATGCCTGGAACTGACCGCCTGGACCCAACTGGAAGACGGCTCCGTCGACGAGATCATGGGCCTGCGTCACAAGACACTGAACATCGAAGGGGTGCAGTTTCACCCCGAATCGATCCTGACCGAGCAGGGCTACGAGCTGTTCGCCAACTTTCTCAAGCAGAGCGGCGGCACGCGCTAAGGACTTTCCATGGATATCAAGACTGCCCTGAGCCGTATCGTCGGCCATCTGGACCTGAGCACCGCTGAAATGAGCGATGTGATGCGCGAAATCATGACCGGTCAATGCACCGACGCGCAGATCGGCGCGTTCATGATGGCGATGCGCATGAAGAGCGAAAGCATCGACGAGATCGTCGGCGCCGTCTCGGTGATGCGTGAGCTGGCGGACAAGGTCGAGCTCAAGACTCTCGACGGCGTGGTCGACGTGGTCGGCACCGGCGGTGACGGTGCGAACATCTTCAACGTCTCGACGGCCTCTTCCTTTGTGGTCGCGGCGGCGGGTTGCACCGTGGCCAAGCACGGTAACCGTGCGGTATCCGGCAAGAGCGGCAGTGCCGACCTGCTGGAAGCGGCCGGCATCTACCTGAACCTGACACCGGTACAAGTGGCGCGCTGCATCGACAACGTCGGCATCGGCTTTATGTTTGCCCAGTCCCATCATGGTGCGATGAAGCACGCCGCCGGCCCGCGCAAAGACCTTGGCCTGCGTACCCTGTTCAACATGCTCGGCCCGCTTACGAATCCGGCCGGTGTGAAGCATCAGGTGGTGGGCGTGTTCAGCCAGGCGCTGTGCCGGCCATTGGCTGAAGTGCTGCAACGCATGGGCAGCAAGCATGTGCTGGTGGTGCATTCCAAAGACGGCCTGGACGAGTTCAGCCTGGCGGCGCCAACGTTTGTGGCTGAGCTGAAGAATGACCAGATCACCGAATACTGGGTCGAGCCGGAAGACCTCGGCATGAAGAGCCAGAGCCTGCACGGCCTGGCGGTGGAAAGCCCGGCGGCGTCGCTGGAACTGATTCGCGATGCCCTGGGGCGTCGCAAGACTGAGAACGGTCAAAAAGCTGCAGAAATGATTGTTCTGAATGCTGGCGCGGCACTTTACGCAGCCGATCATGCCTATAGTCTTAAGGAAGGTGTCGAATTGGCCCACGATGCACTGCACACCGGTCTGGCTCGTGAAAAGCTCGAAGAGCTGGGAGCATTCACCGCTGTATTCAAGATGGAGAATGAAGGATGAGTGTGCCGACCGTTCTGGAAAAAATCCTGGCCCGCAAGGCTGAAGAAGTTGCCGAACGCCGTGCCCGTGTGAGCCTGGCTGAATTGGAAGCCCAAGCGAAAGCCGCTGACGCACCGCGTGGATTTGCCAAGGCACTGATTGCACAGGCTAAGCTCAAGCAGCCGGCCGTGATTGCCGAGATCAAGAAAGCTTCGCCGAGCAAGGGCGTGATTCGCGAAAACTTTGTACCGGCGGAAATCGCTGTCAGTTACGAGAAGGGTGGGGCGACTTGCCTGTCGGTACTCACCGATATCGATTTTTTCCAGGGTTCCGACCTGTTCCTGCAGCAGGCCCGTGCGGCGTGCAAGTTGCCGGTGATCCGCAAGGATTTCATGGTCGATCCGTACCAGATCGTTGAAGCCCGTGCTTTGGGCGCCGATTGTGTGTTGTTGATCGTCTCCGCACTGGATGATGTGAAGATGGCTGAGCTGGCGGCCGTTGCCAAAAGTGTCGGCCTGGATGTGCTGGTGGAGGTGCACGACGGCGATGAACTGGAGCGCGCACTGAAAACCCTCGATACACCGTTGGTGGGGGTCAATAACCGTAACCTGCACACCTTCGAAGTCAGCCTGGAAAACACCCTCGACCTGCTGCCGCGTATTCCGCGCGACCGCCTGGTGATTACCGAAAGTGGCATCGTCAACCGTGCCGATGTGGAACTGATGGAAATCAGTGACGTTTATTCGTTCCTGGTGGGGGAGACCTTCATGCGCGCCGAGAACCCAGGGGCGGAACTGCAGCGTCTGTTCTTCCCGGAGCGTGGCGTGGCGGTCAGCGGTTCCACTCTCGATTGATTTGAAATGCGATCAAAATGTGGGGGGCTTGCCCCCGATGGCGGCGGTTCAGTTGGAGCATCCTTGACTGACACACCGCTATCGGGGGCAAGCCCCCTTCCACATTTGGGTTTGTGTTTATTCAGATAGGTAGGTGCCGATTGATCCAGCCAGTATCGATGCGTGTTGAAGCAGGCCTTGCCGCCGAGCAAGCCTTGTTGGCCGCCGTTTGCGCGGGTGAGCAGGTGTTTGGGTTGTTGTTCTGGCAGCCCAGCGATCAGGCATTGGTGATGCCACGCCGCTTGAGCCGATTGCCTGCTTTCGATGTCGCCAGCCGCGTGTCTGCGGATGCCGGCTGGCCGGTGCTCTTGCGCGAAACTGGCGGCGAACCAGTGCCGCAGTCCAGCGCTACGGTCAATATCGCCTTGGTCTACGCACCGCCGCGCAGTGAAGGTGATCACAATCGTATCGAAACTGGCTACTTGCGCTTGTGCCAACCCATCTGCGACTTGCTGATCGAGTTGGGCGGCGATGCCTCTGTCGGGGAAATCGAAGGTGCATTCTGCGACGGTCGTTACAACGTCAACCTCAACGGGCGCAAAATGGTCGGCACTGCCCAGCGCTGGCGGCAAAGCGGGGGCCGCCCGGTTGGGTTGGTGCACGGTGCGTTGTTGCTGGATAACGATCGCGAAGAACTGATCGCGGCGGTCAATCGGTTCAACGAAGCCTGCTGCCTGGAGCAGCGGGTTCGTGCCGACAGCCATATCGCGCTGCACGAAGCTTTCCCCGCGTCGGATGCAATCAGCCGGCTGGACACCTTGTACCGTCAGATGCTGGCCAGCTTCCTGCCGGGTTAACGGGTACCGAACACCACCATCGTCTTGCCTTTGACGTGCACCAGGTTGCGCTCTTCCAGATCCTTGAGCACGCGGCCGACCATCTCCCGTGAACAGCCGACAATGCGCCCGATTTCCTGGCGGGTGATCTTGATCTGCATGCCGTCGGGGTGAGTCATTGCATCGGGCTGCTTGCACAGTTCCAGCAGGCAACGGGCCACACGCCCGGTGACGTCGAAGAACGCCAGGTCGCCGACTTTGCGGGTGGTATCCCGCAGGCGCTGAGCGATTTGACCGCTGAGGGCGTAGAGGATGTCGGGGTCCTGCTGGGCAAGTTCGCGAAACTTTGCGTAACTGATCTCGGCCACTTCGCACTCGACCTTGGTCCGCACCCAGGCGCTGCGCTCCTGCTCCTTCCCTGCTTGTTCAAACAGTCCCAGCTCGCCGAAAAAATCCCCTGTGTTCAGGTAGGCGATGATCATTTCGCGACCGTCTTCATCCTCGATCAGGATGGTGACTGACCCCTTGATAATGAAAAACAGGGTTTCGGAGCGCTCACCGGCGCAGATGATGTTGTGCTTGGCGGGATGACGCCGGCGCTGGCAGTGCATCAGCAACTTGTCGAGATTCTTGATCTTGGGTATGGGCGTAAGAGCAACCATGGTTGTATCCCGAAAGGCAGCGCGAGGTGGTTGGATTTGTTGTACTCAGCGGTATCGGCATTGATACACGTTGTATAAAGGGTGGCAATACGCCACTCATTTGGCGCCAGCTTAACAGACACATTCTGACTCGATTAGCGAATTTACCGAGTCAGCCCGGTTATTGATCGCTTTGATGAGAAGCGCGGTTGCGCCCGGGCCCTGTGCTAAGCTGGCGACCCTTTTTTAGCAGTGGAGTCTGGGCGATGAAGGCACGCATCCAATGGGCGGGCGAAGCCATGTTCCTCGGTGAATCGGGCAGCGGCCATGTGGTGGTCATGGATGGCCCGCCGGAAGCCGGTGGCCGTAACCTGGGCGTACGCCCGATGGAAATGCTCCTGCTTGGCGTGGGCGGTTGCAGCAATTTCGACGTGGTCAGCATCCTGAAAAAATCTCGCCAGGCCGTGGAAAGCTGCGAAGCCTTCCTGGAAGCCGAGCGCGCCACTGAAGATCCCAAGGTGTTTACCAAGATCCACATGCATTTCGTGGTGAAGGGCCGGGCGTTGAAAGAAGCTCAGGTTAAGCGGGCTATCGAGTTGTCGGCCGAGAAATACTGCTCGGCGTCAATCATGCTCGGCGCGGCGGGTGTGGCCATCACCCATGACTACGAGATCATCGAGTTGGGTTGACCGCCAATCGGCAAAAGAAAAGGGCGCTTCGATAGCGCCCTTTTTTGCAGCTGCAGGTTTCGTCAGATGCGGTAGGTGCTTTTGGTCATGACCTTGGCCAGCAGGCTCATGCCAAATCGCACTGGCGCCGGGAAGCGGAAACCGCCGGCATCCAATGCACTCTCGGCGTGGTGCGCTTCATCGATACGCATCTGCTCAAGAATTGCCCGGGACTTTTCGTCGTCGGCCGGCAATTGTTCCAGGTGTTCATCCAGGTGCTTGCACACTTGATGTTCAGTCGCGGCGACAAAACCGAGGCTGACCTTGTCGCTGATCAGGCCGGCAGCCGCGCCGATGCCGAATGACAAACCGTAAAACAGCGGGTTGAGCACGCTGGGATGGCTACCCAACTGCCGAATACGTTGTTCACACCAGGCAAGATGGTCGATTTCTTCTTCGGCCGCGTGCTCCATGGCTGCACGTACCTGTGGCAGCTTGGCGGTCAGGGCCTGGCCCTGGTACAGCGCCTGGGCGCAGACTTCGCCGGTATGGTTGATGCGCATGAGGCCGGCCACATGACGGGTTTCGGTCACGCTCATCTGCGCATCAGGCTGCACGATGGCGGGTGATGGACGGTAAGGTTGGCCGCTGAAGGGCAGCAACGTGCGCATGGCCGTGTCGGCTTGCAGCAACAGACGGTCTATCGGCGAGTAGTGACGTTGGGTAGTCATGCTGACCTCCGGGAGGAATCTCGGCGGCCAGTTTACCGCAAGAGAGAGGAACGCGTTTGCCCCGAGTCAAGGGCATGGGGTCGCAGCCTCGGACTGCGCCCCTTGTTGCGGGCTAGTTCAGCCCGGTGGCCAATTCATCTGGCGCTGACCCAGTACATGCATATGGATGTGGTAAACAGTCTGCCCGCCGTCTTCATTGCAGTTCATCACCACACGGAAACCTTTCTCACAGCCTTGCTCCACCGCCAAACGCTGGGCGGTGAACAGAATATGGCCGGCCAGGGCCTTATCGTCCTCGGTCAAGTCATTCAATGTGCGGATGGGCTTCTTCGGGATAACCAGAAAATGTACCGGCGCCTGTGGGGCAATATCGTGGAAGGCGAGGACTTGATCATCTTCGTAGATAATCTTCGCGGGTATTTCTCTGTTGATGATCTTGGTGAACAGAGTATCCACAGCTGTTTCTCCATTATGAAAGTGCAAGGTGAGTGTACTCAGGCGATCAGCGTGGGCAATAGGCCTTGTTGATGGCGCCGGCGATCTTGCGGGTCAGCCAGCGCGGGCTGAAACGCGGGCTGAAGGCCAGCCAGCGATTACGTCGTCCAGGAATGATGATGGCTTTGTTCTTTTCCAGTGCGCGCACGGTATAGAGCGCCACTTCTTCCGGGCTCATCAATTGCTCGCTGCGGTCGAGTTTGGCTGTGTCCATTTGCGCTGTACCGAAGAAGGCGGTGCGCGTAGGGCCGGGGCAAAGCACCGAGACCTTGATACCACAGGTCTTCAGTTCTTCGCGCAAGCCTTCGGAGAAGTGCAGTACATAGGCTTTGCTGGCGTAGTAGCTGCTCATCCAGGGACCGGGTTGGAACGCGGCGACCGAGGCGACGTTGAGAATCTGCCCGCCGCCGTGCAGCGCCATGCTATTGCCCAGGGCGTGACACATGCGGGTGAGGGCGAGGATGTTGACTTCGATGAGGTCCTGCTCGGTCATCCAGTCCTGGGCCAGGAATGGCCCGCTGGTGCCAATGCCGGCGCAGTTCACCAGTAAATCTATCTGCCGTTCGCCTTCTTCAAGCTCCAGCAGGAACCCGGACAAGCGCAATGGCTCGCCCAGGTCGCACGCTCGAAACAGCACTTCGACGCCGAAGCGCTGGGTCAATTCGATTGCAATGCTTTCCAACTGATCACGCTGGCGGGCCACCAGAATCAAGCTGCGGCCGCGACGTGCCAGGGCTTCGGCCAAAGCGAGGCCGATGCCGCTGGAGGCGCCGGTGATCAGAGCGTAACGGGTCATGCCTTTCTCCATCACAACGCCGCCGGGCCTGTGACGGAGGCATCACAGGCGGCGGGCGTTTTTTACTGTTCTGGAGAGTCTACAGGTTCGGCCGCTTCGTCAGCACTTTGCGCTTCGTCTTCCTCGACGGTGGCGCCTTGATCCGCGTCTTCGTCAGAGGTGATGGAGCTGCTTTCGTAGCTGCTATCCACATTGGCCTCGAGCTGATCCAGATAGCCGTTCATCCCCAGCGACACCACGATGATGAGCATCAGCGGAATGAATGCCAGCCACAGTGAGGCCAGGACCTTCACCGCGGTGGAGTTGCGCGGTGGCGGTGCGCCGTACTGGTTGGCACCGGTGTTACCTGGCACTACCAACAGCAGCAGCGGGAAAATACTGTTCACCAGCGGGACCAGGTTCAGCAGGTACAACCAGCCGGACCAGCCCAGATCGTGCAGACGCTGCACGCCGATCTGCACGCTCACGACCACAACCGCGACGAACAGCGCGAAGCCCAGCAGCGAGCCGAGGATGATGGCTATCGTCGGCGACGCGGTCGCGATGGCAAAGCCCACAGTACTGAGGATACCTGCTGCGACGAGCATGGCGACGGTCAGTACCAGCGTCCATGCCAGGTACCGCAGACGACCAATACGGCCATTGATGGTGAAGACCTTGAGGGTGGCGTATTCCGGCAGGCTTTCACCTACGGCAGCACGCGGTGGTGCGTACGGTGAAGCGACAGGGCGGGAGAGGTCCGCAGCGTCGGAATCTGTCTCGTGGGTTTCGGCGAGGCTGAAGGCCACGGGTTGTTCTGCTTCGATGCGGGCATCGACCCCGGCCTTTTTCAGCGCGGTGAGGTAGGTTTCGGCGTCGGGGCGCGACAGGTCGCGCTTCAGTGCGACCGGGCGGCCAGTGAAGAGTTTCTCGATGTCCTCGACTGTGCTCTTGAACAGTTCAGCCAGGTTCAGCTTGGCCGTGGTGCTTTCGACACCCGGGAGCAAGGCCCCATCAAACACAATCTTGAAACGGTTGTCGCTCATGCGGGCATCCTTGTCACTGAATCAGTGGGGGTAATGCAGGACTGCTCGATCGGCAGACCTTGCGGTTGGGTCAACGTGGCCAGCGCAACTGTGTCGCCCGCTCGCGCGCCTTGCGGTATTCGGCATCCAGGCGGGCAACGAGTTCATCGACGCTGGGTAAATCATTAATTTCACCGACACCTTGGCCGGCGGACCATACGGTCTTCCAGGCCTTGGCTTCGTCGCTCAGCGGCTTGAGCTTGGAACCGAAGTTTACTTCGCCTTTGCCTTGCAGGGCAGCGAGGTCGAAACCGGCATTTTCCAGGCTCTGGCGCATAAAGCTTGCTGGTACGCCGGAGACAGCGGGAGTGTGCACGATGTCGGCAGCGCGCGATGTGAGCAGCATCTCTTTATACGCATCCGGGGCGTGGCTTTCAGTGGTACCGATAAAACGTGTGCCGAAATAGGCCAGGTCTGCCCCCATCAACTGGGCGGCGAGTATCTCATGGCCGTGGTTAAGGCAGCCGGCCAGCAGCAGGGTCTTGTCGAAGAATTGGCGAATCTCCGCGATCAGCGAGAATGGGCTCCAGGTACCGGCATGGCCGCCGGCGCCTGCGGCCACGGCGATCAGGCCATCCACGCCGGCTTCGGCGGCTTTTTCGGCGTGGCGCCGAGTAGTGACATCATGAAATACCAGGCCGCCGTAGCTGTGCACGGCATCCACCAGTTCTTTCACCGCGCCCAGGCTGGTGATCACGATTGGCACCTTGTGCTCGACGCAGATCGCCAGGTCCGCCTGCAAACGAGGGTTGCTGTTGTGCACGATCAGGTTGACGGCGTAGGGCGCGGGATTGTCCAACTGCGCCAGGCCCGCTTCGATTTCCTCCAGCCAGGCCTTGAAGCCACTGCTCTCGCGCTGGTTGAGCGCCGGGAAACTCCCGACTACCCCATTGCGGCAGCAGGCCAGCACCAATTGCGGATTGGAAATCAGGAACATCGGCGCAGCCACCACGGGCAGGCGCAGACGTTGTTCAAGCAGAGCGGGCAGCGACATTGGAGGTACCCCGAGTAATTGAAGTTAGAACGGTTTGACCACGACCAAAATTACGATAGCCAGCAATATCAGAACCGGGACTTCATTGAACCAGCGATAAAAGACATGGCTGCGGGTGTTTTCGCCACGGGCGAAACGTTTTACCTGCGCGCCGCACATGTGGTGGTAACCAATCAGGAACACTACCAGGGTCAACTTGGCGTGGATCCAGGCGCCCGATTGAAAGATGCCGGGGTTAAGGGCGATCAGCCAGATACCGAACACCAGGCTGGCCAGCATTGCCGGGCCCATGATGCCGCGGTACAGCTTGCGCTCCATGACGCTGAAGCGTTCCTTGCTGACGGTGTCCTCGCTTTGAGCGTGGTAGACGAACAGGCGCGGCAGGTAGAACAGCCCGGCAAACCAGCAGACGATGCTGACGATATGGAAGGCTTTGACCCATAGATAAAGCATTTTTAGTTATTCCCAGGTTCACGGTAGCGAAGATAGTAGTGGCTCATGCAGCCATACGTCACGCTGACGGTTGTCGCAGGACGATACGGCCCCTATTATCGACGGCTTTCCAGTGGGTTCGTTGAGGGCAGGTTTATGGTCAAGGTCGGTATCGTCGGCGGCACGGGTTACACCGGTGTCGAATTGCTGCGTCTGTTGGCTCAGCATCCGCAAGCTGAGGTGGTGGTCATTACCTCTCGATCCGAGGCCGGCCTGGCCGTGGCCGATATGTACCCGAACCTGCGAGGCCACTACGACGGCCTCGCGTTCAGCGTTCCGGACATCAACACCCTTGGCGCCTGCGATGTGGTGTTTTTTGCCACCCCGCATGGCGTTGCCCATGCGTTGGCTGGCGAACTGCTGGCGGCTGGCACCAAGGTCATCGACCTATCGGCTGACTTCCGCCTGCAAGACGCCGACGAATGGGCCAAGTGGTACGGCCAGCCTCACGGTGCACCGGATCTGTTGGAAGAGGCGGTGTACGGCCTGCCGGAAGTCAATCGTGAGCAGATCAAGCAGGCGCGCCTGATCGCGGTGCCGGGTTGCTATCCGACGGCGACGCAACTGGGCTTTCTGCCGTTGCTCGAAGCCAGGCTGGCGGATGCTTCGCGCCTTATCGCAGACTGCAAGTCGGGTGTCAGCGGCGCGGGCCGTGGTGCAGCGGTAGGTTCGCTGTACTCTGAGACGTCGGAAAGCATGAAGGCCTACGCAGTAAAAGGGCATCGCCACCTGCCGGAAATCCGCCAGGGGCTGCGTCGCGCCGCGGGCAGGGACGTGGGCCTGACCTTCGTGCCACACCTGACGCCGATGATTCGTGGCATTCATTCCACGTTGTATGCCACCGTGGTCGATCGTTCGGTAGATCTGCAGGCGTTGTTTGAAAAACGTTATGCCAACGAGCCGTTCGTCGATGTAATGCCTGCGGGCAGCCATCCGGAAACCCGTAGCGTGCGCGGCGCTAATGTGTGCAGGATTGCTGTGCACCGCCCGCAGGATGGTGATCTGGTGGTGGTGTTGTCGGTGATCGATAATCTCGTCAAGGGCGCGTCGGGCCAGGCTGTGCAGAATATGAACATCCTGTTTGGTCTGGACGAAAAACTCGGTCTGTCCCACGCCGGCATGTTGCCTTAAGAAGATTGGTAGAGTGTGCAAAAGGCCCGTTGATCGGGCCTTTTGTGTTTCTAATGGCGGCGATGCAGATTGATATACCGTAACAATAGTTGACCGCTTTTCTAGGAGAAGCGGATAATGCCCGTCATTACGCATATGGCGGCGCTACGCCGGGAGATTATCAGCATGAGCGTTGAATCCTTCACCCCCACGGCTTTGCAATTCACCCACGGTGCTGCGCACAAGGTGAAGAGCCTGGTCGATGAAGAGGGTAATGATCGTTTGAAGCTGCGCGTATTCGTTACGGGCGGCGGTTGTTCAGGGTTTCAGTACGGTTTCACCTTTGATGAAGATGTGGCCGACGATGACACCATCGTTGAGCGCGAGGGCGTAAGCCTGGTCGTGGACCCGATGAGCTTCCAATACTTGGCAGGCGCTGAGGTGGATTACCAGGAAGGTCTGGAGGGTTCGCGTTTTGTGATCAAGAACCCTAACGCTACCACCACCTGTGGTTGCGGCTCTTCGTTCTCGATCTGATCGACAGCCTGATCCTCAACGAATAAAAAACGCCGCTTGGCTTTGATCGGCCAAGCGGCGTTTTGCTGTCTGCGATTCTGGCGAGGTGGTCGTCAGGCGGGATAGATCGCGCCAAGTACCCTCTGCCCGCGTGCGCCGGTGACACTGGGCCGGTTGGCGGTAATGCCTTCGAGGCAGCAGTGAGCCAGCCAGGCGAAGGCCATGGCTTCGACCCAGTCCGGGTCTACGCCGTGGGTGGCGGTGCTGCTGACTTGAGTGGACGGCAACAACGCTGCCAGACGGTTCATCATTGTGGTGTTATGGGTGCCGCCGCCACAGACGAGTAGCGTTTCTGTCTGGGGTTGTGCGGTTTGCAGGGCCTCGACGATGGTCAGTGCGGTCAGTTCCAACAGGCTGGCCTGTACGTCCTGAGGGGTAAAGGCGGGCAGGCGGCTAAGGTGCTGGTGCAGCCAACCGAGGTTGAACACTTCACGGCCGGTGCTTTTCGGGCCTTTGGTCAGGAAGAATGGATCGCTGAGTAGTGCCGCGAGTAGTTGAGGCTCGACCTTGCCACTACCCGCCCACTGCCCGTCACGGTCAAAGTGTTCGCCGCGCTGCTGTTGAATCCAGGCGTCCAGCAGCACATTGCCTGGGCCGCAGTCGAAGCCAGCTACGGGCTTGCCGGTTTCGATCAGGCTAAGATTGCTGAAGCCCCCAATATTCAACACCGCACGGTTGCCGGTGCTTTCGCCAAACAACGCTTCATGAAATGCGGGCACCAGAGGCGCGCCCTGGCCGCCAGCGGCAACATCGCGGCTGCGGAAGTCGCTGATTACGGTGATGCCCGTCAGCTCCGCAAGCAATGCCGGGTTGCCGATCTGCACGGTAAACCCGCGGGCGGGTTCATGACGGATGGTCTGGCCATGGCTGCCGATCGCACGTATGTCTCGAGGCTTGAGGTTTTGCTGGTCGAGCAACGTGTGGATGCCGTGGGCGGCGAGGGTGACCCAGTGCTGCTGGGCAATCGCTGAGCGGGCAATCTCATCCGGGCCGCTGGCGCACAGGCTTAACAGCTCTGCGCGCAGGGTGTCCGGCATGGGTGTGTAGTGGGTGGCGATCAGATTGACCGCCGAGTCCTGTTCGATCAGGGCGATATCCAGGCCATCGAGACTGGTCCCGGACATCACGCCTATATAGAGCGGCATACCTTAACGCTTCGCCGAAGCAAGCAGGGTGGAGCGCTCCTGGTCCATGCGCGCCATCAGCGGCTGGCTCTGTTGCATAAAGCGCGCGCGCTCGGCCTTGGCTATCGGGTCGGCCATCGGCAGCTTCTGGCCCAATGGGTCAACGTGCACACCATTGACCTGGAATTCATAGTGCAGGTGCGGGCCGGTGGACAGGCCAGTGGTGCCGATATAACCGATCACCTGGCCCTGCTTCACGTTGCCGCCAGTTTTCACGCCCTTGGCGAAACCTTGCATATGGCCGTACAGGGTGCGGTAGGTGTTGCCGTGCTGGATGATCACCGTGTTGCCGTAGCCACCGCGTCGCCCTGCGAGCAGGACCTTGCCGTCGCCGGCCGCCTTGATAGGCGTGCCGCGTGGGGCGGCATAGTCGACGCCTTTATGGGCGCGGATTTTGTTCAGAATTGGATGCTTGCGACCCATGGAGAAACGCGAGCTAATACGAGCGAAATCCACCGGGGTGCGGATGAAGGCCTTGCGCATGCTGTTGCCGTCGGCGGTGTAGTAGCTGCTGTTGCCTTGCTTGTTGGTGTAGCGGACGGCAGTGTAGGTTTTGCCGCGGTTGGTGAAGCGTGCGGAGAGAATGTTGCCGGTGCCGACCACTTTGCCGTTGGCGACTTTCTGCTCGTAGATCACGTCGAACTCATCGCCCTGGCGGATGTCCTGGGCGAAGTCGATGTCGTAACCAAACACACTGGCCATGTCCATAGTCATGCTATGGGACAAGCCGGCGCGCGCGGCAGATTGTGACAGTGAGCTGTTGATCACGCCGTGAGCGTAGGCGGAACGCATGACTGGCTTGGTGGTGATGCGGTTGAAGGCAAAGCCTTTGGCGCCCTTGGTCAGGGAGATGCTTTCGAGATCGCTGAGCTTAGTGTGCAGGTTGTTCAACTGACCGTCTGGTGTCAGTTCGAACTCAAGTTTCTGGCCGTGTTTGAGTTGGATGAATTGCTTGGCCTGTTTATCGCTGGCCAGCACGTCGTTAACGGTGGCTGCGGGAAGGCCTACCTTCTCGAACAGGGTAGAAAGCGTATCGCCTTTCGCCACGATCACTTCGCGGTGTTGAGGGTTCTTGGCGGTTTCTGCTACGAGCTTTTGCTGCTCTTGAGCGGCTTGCTGGGTATCTTCCGGCGTGTTTTCGATCTGGGCAAACGGCGATTCAGTTGGAGCATTTGTGGCTTGTTGTGCGTCGGAAGCGTCTTGATCTTGTGTCAGTTGTTCAACCGGACTCTCCAAGTCAAGGCTCAGGGATGTTCGTTTGGCTTCTACGTCACTGGAAGGGAATACCAGGAGTGCCAGGCTGAGAAGGGCGGCGATACCACTTGCAGCGAGCAGGTGGGTCTTCGGGTAAAGCGGCGGCGCTTTAGACGGTTCAGTGGTCATAGGTAATTTTGACTTTGAAGATGAAATGGAAAAGATGAATGACATGATGAAGATGAAATAACTGTATAAAATATAACCAAATCATCTGTGACGCAAGCTCGCGAACGCTGGGCTTGCTGAACGGTGTCCGTGCGCAGGGCAAAACTTGTAATTAGTCCCTGATCTTGTATGGTTGGTTCCCTTTTGAATCTGAGCCTTGCGGGTCTGTTATGAAGTCGGTTGAAGAGCAGCTAGCGCTGATAAAACGTGGTGCGGAAGAACTGTTGGTCGAGGCCGAGCTGATCGAAAAGCTCAAGCGTGGCCAACCCCTGCGTATTAAGGCTGGTTTCGATCCGACCGCGCCGGACCTGCACCTGGGGCATACCGTGCTTATTAATAAGCTGCGTCAGTTCCAGGAGCTGGGGCATCAGGTGGTCTTCCTTATCGGTGATTTCACCGGGATGATCGGCGATCCGAGCGGTAAGAGTGCTACGCGCCCGCCGCTGACCCGTGAGCAGGTTTTGGATAATGCCGAGACCTATAAGACCCAGGTATTCAAGATTCTTGATCCGGCCAAGACCGAGGTGGCGTTTAACTCCACCTGGATGGATCAGATGGGGCCGGCGGACTTCATTCGCCTCACTTCCCAGTACACCGTGGCGCGCATGCTTGAGCGTGATGACTTCGACAAGCGCTATTCAACCAATCAACCGATCGCGATTCATGAATTCCTGTATCCGCTGGTTCAGGGTTATGACTCGGTAGCGCTGCGCGCGGATGTTGAGTTGGGTGGTACCGACCAGAAATTCAACCTGCTGATGGGGCGTGAGTTGCAGCGTGCTTATGGTCAGGAAGCTCAATGCATCCTGACCATGCCGTTGTTGGAAGGATTGGATGGTGTCAAGAAGATGTCCAAGTCCCTGGGCAACTATGTCGGCATTCAGGAAGCTCCGGGTGTGATGTACGGCAAGCTGGTCTCTATCCCGGATGCCCTGATGTGGCGCTACTTCGAGCTGTTGAGCTTTCGCTCGATGGATGAGATCAGCGCGCTGCGTGCGGATGTAGAGGCGGGCGCCAATCCGCGGGACGTGAAGATCAAACTGGCGGAAGAGATCGTGGCGCGTTTCCATGGTGAAGAGGCTGCGGCCAGTGCTCACCGTGCGGCGGGTAACCGCATGAAGGATGGCGAGCTGCCGGATGATCTTCCCGAGATTGAATTGACTGCTGCTGAAGCCATGCCGATTGCTGCTGTCCTTAATAAGGCGGGCCTAGTGAAGAACTCGGCGGTTGCGCGTGACCTTCTGGGGTCTGGCGGTGTGCGTATAGATGGTGAAGTGGTGGATCGCACCTTTATGTACGAGCTGGGTGCTACCCACGTTTGTCAGGCAGGGAAGAAGGCATTTGCGCGTATTACGCTCAAATCCGAATAAACCTGAAATTAAGTGTTGACGGCGAATTGTATCTGTCTATAATTCGCCCCACTTCCGGCGCAGTCGAAACGTAAAACTCCTTGGTAAACAAAGAGTTATGCAGGATTAGGCAGCGAGTTGCTTCAGTTCATCGAAGCCCAGAAGGCGTTGATAGAGTCGTGTTGTTTGGCGCTATTAACGATTCGATCTTCTCGGTCGAAAGCGGAGAAAAAGAGGTGTTGACAGCAGCGTGTAACGCTGT
>NZ_JANUEN010000007.1:0-351229 GCF_024809815.1 Pseudomonas sp. BIGb0381 | reverse complement strand
ATTTCTTCAACAACTTCAACCACTTGCGCTTCCGATCTCTCGTCAGCGGGAGGCGAATTCTACAGCGTTACACGCTGCTGTCAACACCTCTTTTTATCCGCTTTCGACCGAGAAGATCGAATCGTTAATAGCGCCAAACAACACGACTCTATCAACTCCTTCTGGGCTTCGATGAACTGAAGCAATTCGCCGTCTAATCCTGCATAACTCTTTGTTTACCAAGGAGTTTTACGTTTCGACTGCGCCGGAAGTGGGGCGAATTATAGACTTCCAGAATCTGCCGTCAACACTTAATTTGGTTTTCCTATCAACTTACCGAAATTGATTAAAAAACCACCAAAAACGCCCTCTATATATAGGAGCACCGCTAGATAACTCCCGCTTCTTTTAGAGCCTTCACACTCGCCGAGCCCAACCCCAACACATCCTGCAGCACCTGAGCCGTGTGCTGCCCCAACAAAGGAGGCGCAGTACGGTACTCCACAGGCGTCTTGGATAACCGCATCGGACTGGCCACCAGCGGCACCATTCCTGCCAACGCATGCGGCAACTGTATCGCCAGCCCCCGCGCCTTCACCTGAGGATCGGCAAACACCTGGGCCACGTCATTGATCGGCCCACAAGGCACACCAACCCGCCCCAGCTGTGACACCCACTCAGCCGTTGTCTTGAAGACTGTAGCCTGGCGTATCAATGGAATCAGCTCAGCGCGGTTGGCTACCCGCACCTTATTAGTAGAGAACCGCGGGTCATCCGCCCACTGCGGCTGTCCAGCCACTTCGGCGAACTTACGAAATTGCCCGTCATTACCCACCGTCAGGATGAAATCGCCATCTGCCGTAGGGAAATCCTGATAAGGCACGATATTCGGATGAGCATTACCCAGTCGCTTTGGCGCCACCCCCGTCGTCAGGTAGTTCATCGCCTGGTTCGCCAGGCAGGCCACCTGCACATCAAGCAACGCCATATCGATATGCTGCCCACCACCGTCATGATCCCGATGCGCCAGTGCAGCAAGGATCGCCACCGTCGAGTAGAGCCCAGTGAGAATGTCAGTCAACGCCACCCCCACCTTCACCGGCCCGGCCCCCTCATCACCTTCCGGCCGGCCGGTAAGACTCATCAGCCCACCCAACCCCTGGATCATGAAGTCATACCCCGCGCGAGCGGCATACGGGCCCGTCTGACCGAAGCCAGTGATCGAGCAGTAGATCAACTCCGGATTCACCTTCTTGAGCGACTCGTAGTCCAACCCATACGCCGCCAGGCCGCCCACCTTGAAGTTCTCGATCAAGATGTCGGACTTGGCCGCCAGATCTCGCACCAGTTGCTGTCCCTCCGGGCGCGTAAAGTCGATAGTCACCGACTCTTTGTTGCGATTAGCAGACAAGTAGTACGCCGCCTCACTCGTGTTCTCGCCATCAGCGTCCTTAAGGAAGGGGGGGCCCCAGGCGCGTGTGTCGTCACCGCTACCAGGTCGCTCGACCTTGATCACCTCAGCCCCAAGGTCCGCAAGGATCTGCCCGGACCAGGGGCCTGCCAACACTCGCGATAAATCCAATACCCGCAGATGCGAAAGCGCGCCCATGCCGTTCCCCTATTAATAGAACGCCTGAAGACCGGTTTGCGCGCGCCCCAGAATCAAGGCGTGCACGTCATGAGTACCCTCATAAGTGTTAACCACCTCCAGGTTCACCAAATGACGTGCCACCCCGAACTCATCGGAGATACCGTTGCCACCCAACATGTCCCGCGCCATACGCGCAATGTCCAAGGACTTGCCGCAGGAGTTGCGCTTCATGATCGATGTGATCTCAACCGCCGCCGTTCCCTCGTCTTTCATACGCCCCAGACGCAGGCAGCCCTGCAGCGCCAGCGTGATCTCGGTCTGCATATCGGCCAGCTTCTTCTGGATCAATTGAGTTGCTGCCAATGGACGGCCGAACTGATGGCGATCCAGGGTGTACTGGCGTGCGGTGTGCCAACAGAACTCGGCAGCACCCAAAGCCCCCCAGGAGATGCCATAGCGCGCCGAGTTAAGGCAGGTGAAAGGGCCCTTCAAGCCGCGCACATCCGGAAAAATGTTCTCTTCCGGCACAAACACGTTATCCATCACGATCTCCCCGGTGATGGAGGCGCGCAGGCCGACCTTGCCGTGAATCGCCGGCGCACTCAGGCCTTTCCAGCCTTTCTCCAGGACAAACCCACGAATATCGCCAGCGTCGTCCTTGGCCCACACCACAAACACGTCAGCAATCGGGCTATTGGTTATCCACATTTTTGCGCCCGTCAGGCTGTAGCCGCCATCCACTTTGCGTGCACGAGTGATCATCGCGCCGGGATCGGAACCGTGGTCAGGCTCGGTCAAACCAAAACAGCCAATCCATTCACCCGAGGCCAATTTCGGCAAGTACTTCTGCTTTTGCGCTTCGGTACCGAACTCATTGATAGGCACCATCACCAGTGACGACTGCACACTCATCATAGAGCGATAACCGGAGTCAACGCGCTCAACCTCACGTGCAATCAAGCCGTAGCTCACGTAGCTCAAACCACTGCCGCCGTACTGCTCAGGAATCATTGCCCCCAGCAAACCGGTCTCACCCATTTCGCGAAAAATCGCCGGGTCGGTCTTTTCATGACGAAAGGCTTCGAGCACACGCGGCGCCAGCTTGTCCTGGGCGAATTGCTCGGCGCTGTCGCGCACCATGCGCTCCTCTTCGGTGAGCTGTTGATCCAGCAGCAGCGGATCGATCCAGTTGAAGCTTGCCTTGCCAGCCATGAATAAGTCCTCGCAAAGAAAAATCAGAAGTCGTGGATGGAGCCTAGGCCCGCCAGGCGGGGAGAGCAAACGAGGTTTTTGCATAGGCTTGTGCTAATTTCTCACTTCGTAACACAAGAAAATGGCACATCAGCACTTTTTATGTGAGGACAAGGTACATGCGCAGAAAAATCCCCAGCACCACCGCTCTTGTCAGTTTTGAAGCGGCAGCCCGCCACGAGAGCTTTACCAAAGCGGCGCATGAGCTTTCCATCACCCAAGGCGCCATTTGCCGACAGATCGCCAGCCTGGAGGAATTTTTAAGTGTCGAGCTGTTTCGGCGCTCACGGCGCGGCGTAAAGCTGACGGAGGCGGGGCTTTCGTACAGCCGCCGCGTCGCCACCCAGCTGGACGCCGTGGAGCGCGACACCCTGTCCGTCATGGGGCAGCAGGGCGCAAATACCATTGAGCTGGCCGTAGTTCCCACTTTTGGTACGCAATGGTTGATCCCTCGCCTCAAGGACTTTCAACTACAGCATCCGGAGGTGACGGTAAACCTGACTAACCGCACACGCCCTTTTCTGTTTGCGGATACGGAATTCGACGCGGCAATTTACTTCGGCGACGCAGATTGGTCCGGGACCGAATCCCACAGGCTTATGGGAGAAAATCCTGTCCCCGTGTGCAGCCCGCGACTATTGGGCGAACTTGAGCGATTCACCCCCCAGAAGATTGCAGAACTGCCATTGCTGCAGCAGACCACCCGCCCTTACGCCTGGCGCCAATGGTTCAACGCCCAACAACTGAACGTGCCCCGCGACATGACAGGCCCACGTTACGAGCTATTCTCGATGTTGTCTCAAGCCGCCATGCACGAGATGGGTATTGCGCTGATCCCGCCGTTCCTTATCCAGCGAGAACTGGACGAACATCGACTGGTGATCGCAAGCCCAGAGGCGCTGCCCAGCTCAAAGGCTTATTACCTGATGATTCCTGACAGAAAAGTCGAATCAGCCTCACTGCACGCGTTCAGAGACTGGTTGATCGACCAATCGCAGCGCTACAGCCCCAGCATTTAAAGGACAAACCCCACATACTGACTTTGTAGTCAGCTAAATTTAAAACCTACAGATGTACGTATATGTCGCATTTAAACAGACTGTACCTGTCAACCTGAAAAAAGGCTTAAGACCATGATTTTCATGGCTTGTAGCGACTCCTATCGGTCAATTCCCGACTATTCACACCAACGATGGAAAAACACATACGAATCAGCTGTAGCCTTTTAAACACCTGTATTTAAAGAGGTTATTTCAAACTATTGCGACAATCAGTCACAGGGTGACTTGTAGTTAATTTTTCGTCACCCGTCATAATCCCTTGAAGGCCGTAAAGTTCGCCTGCAAAATGCCGCGCCCCGCTGTCATTTCAGCGGGATCGTGCTGATCGGCCGCCCCAGCTGCGCCACTCACGGTGCACTGGCCTTTTTACAAAAAGATCAAAAGCAAAAAGATCATGCAGGAGATTTGACGTGCACATTGGTGTTCCTCTCGAAACCCAGACCGGTGAAACGCGGGTGGCTGCCACCCCGGAAACCATCAAGAAGCTGATCGGCCAGGGCCATAAGGTCACTGTTCAAAGCGGCGCAGGCATCAATGCCAGCATCGTCGACAGTGCCTATGAGGCGGCAGGCGCGACCATTGGCAGCGCCGGCGATGCGTTAGGCGCCGAGCTGATTCTCAAGGTGGTCGCCCCGAGCGACAGCGAGCTGGCGCTGATCAAAAGCGGCACCGTGTTGGTGGGCATGCTCAATCCGTTCAGCAATGAAACCATTGCCAAGCTGGCCGAGCAGGGCATCACCGCCTTTGCGCTGGAAGCTGCGCCACGCACCTCGCGGGCCCAGAGCCTCGACGTGCTGTCTTCCCAGGCCAACATTGCCGGCTATAAAGCCGTGCTGCTCGCCGCCCACCATTATCCGCGCTTCATGCCGATGCTGATGACCGCCGCCGGCACGGTGAAGGCCGCACGTGTGCTGATCCTCGGCGCCGGCGTCGCCGGCTTGCAGGCAATCGCCACGGCGAAACGCTTGGGTGCAGTGATCGAAGCATCTGATGTACGTCCAGCCGTAAAAGAGCAAATTGAATCCCTTGGCGCCAAGTTCGTCGACGTGCCCTACGAAACCGACGAAGAACGTGAATGCGCCGTCGGCGTCGGCGGTTACGCGCGTCCGATGCCCACCAGCTGGATGCAGCGCCAGGCCCTGGCCGTGCACGAACGTGCGAAGCAGGCCGACATTGTCATCACCACCGCCCTGATCCCCGGCCGCAAGGCACCGACCTTGCTCAGCGCCGATACCGTCGCGCAGATGAAGCCCGGCTCGGTGGTCATCGACCTCGCGGCCGCTCAGGGTGGCAACTGCCCGCTGACCGTCGCCGACCAGGTGGTGGTGGAGAACGGCGTGATCATCTGCGGCCCGACCAACCTTGCCGGTGCAGTCGCCGCCGATGCCTCGGCCTTGTATGCGCGCAACCTGCTGGACTTCCTGAAGCTGGTCTTCAACAAGGAAGGGCAGTTTGAAATCAACCTCGAAGACGACATCGTCGCCGCGTGCCTCATGTGCCGCGACGGCCAAGTCATCCGCAAAAACGCCTAAGCAGGGATTCAGACGATGGAAGAGCTTATCTCCCCCGGTATCTACAACCTGATCATCTTTGTGCTGGCGATTTATGTCGGTTACCACGTGGTCTGGAACGTCACGCCCGCACTGCACACACCGTTGATGGCAGTGACCAACGCCATTTCGGCGATTGTGATTGTCGGCGCAATGCTCGCCGCAGCACTGACTGTTACTCCACTGGGTAAGACCATGGGTACCCTGGCCGTGGCCCTGGCGGCGGTCAACGTGTTCGGCGGCTTCCTGGTAACGCGCCGAATGCTTGAGATGTTCAAGAAGAAAGCCCCGAAAGCAAAAGAAGAGGCGCCGAAGTAATGAGCATGAATCTCGTGACGACGCTCTACCTGATCGCGTCGATCTGCTTTATCCAGGCCCTTAAAGGCCTGTCACACCCAACCACGTCGCGGCGCGGCAACCTGTTCGGCATGCTCGGCATGGCGCTGGCGGTACTCACTACGGTGGGCCTCATCTATAAGCTCGGCGCTGAACTGGCCACTGCCGGCATCGGCTATGTGATCGTAGGCCTGCTGGTTGGCGGCACCGCCGGTTCGGTCATGGCCAAGCGCGTAGAAATGACCAAGATGCCGGAGCTTGTGGCATTCATGCACAGCATGATCGGCCTGGCCGCGGTGTTTATCGCCATTGCCGCCGTGGTCGAGCCGCAGTCCCTGGGCATCGTCAAACACCTGGGCGACGCGATCCCGGCGGGCAACCGCCTGGAGCTGTTCCTCGGTGCGGCTATTGGTGCGATTACCTTCTCCGGTTCGGTGATCGCGTTCGGCAAGTTGTCGGGCAAGTACAAGTTCCGCCTGTTCCAAGGCGCACCGGTACAGTTCGGCGGCCAGCACAAGCTGAATCTGGTGCTCGGCCTGCTGACGCTGGGCCTGGGCCTGGCCTTCATGTTCACCGGCAACCTCAGCGCCTTCGCGCTGATGCTGGCCCTGGCGTTCGTGCTGGGCGTGCTGATCATCATCCCGATTGGCGGCGCCGATATGCCGGTCGTCGTTTCGATGCTCAACAGCTACTCCGGCTGGGCAGCGGCAGGGATCGGCTTCTCGCTGAACAACTCGATGCTGATCATCGCCGGCTCCCTGGTGGGCTCCAGCGGCGCGATCCTGTCGTACATCATGTGCAAGGCGATGAACCGTTCCTTCTTTAATGTACTGCTCGGCGGTTTCGGCAATGCGCCGGATGCCGGTGCTGCAGCGGGTTCTAAAGAAGCACGCCCAGTGAAGTCCGGTTCGGCCGACGACGCCACCTTCCTGCTGACCAACGCCGACACCGTGATCATCGTTCCAGGCTATGGCTTGGCAGTGGCACGGGCACAGCATGCGCTGAAGGAACTGACCGAAAAGCTGACCCACCGTGGCGTGACCGTGAAATACGCGATCCACCCAGTAGCCGGCCGTATGCCTGGGCATATGAACGTCCTACTCGCCGAGGCGGAAGTGCCTTACGACCAGGTGTTCGAGATGGAGGACATCAACTCCGAATTCGGCCAGGCCGACGTGGTACTGGTGCTGGGCGCGAACGACGTGGTCAACCCGGCCGCGAAGAACGACCCCAACTCGCCGATTGCCGGCATGCCGATCCTGGAAGCGTTCAAGGCCAAGACCATCATTGTCAACAAGCGCTCAATGGCCAGTGGTTATGCCGGGCTGGATAACGAACTGTTCTACCTGGACAAGACCATGATGGTCTTTGGTGACGCGAAGAAGGTCATTGAAGACATGGTCAAGGCCGTCGAGTAACACTGCTTCAGCGCAATACTCCAAACCCCGGCCTCCTGTAGGCTGGGGTTTTTTATTACCCCATGAAACCCGACCAAAGGCTCTAAATCGCTGCCCCGCATTCGACCATGGTAGCGGGCCGAAATTTTTTGAAATCACTACACTGCCCACCTTGCTTCCGTAGCCTGAGATAACAATTCATGTACCGTGATCGTATCCGCTTGCCTTCGTTGTTGAACAAGGTCATGAGCGCGGCAGACGCCGCCGCACTGATCGAGGACGGCATGACCGTCGGCATGAGCGGCTTCACCCGAGCCGGTGAAGCCAAGGCCGTCCCCCACGCCCTGGCCGAGCGCGCCAAGACGTCCCCGCTGAAAATCACCCTGATGACCGGTGCCAGCCTGGGTAACGACCTGGACAAGCAACTGACCGAAGCCGGCGTGCTGTCCCGACGCATGCCGTTCCAGGTCGATAGCACCTTGCGCAAGGCAATCAACGCCGGCGAAGTGATGTTTATCGATCAGCACCTGTCGGAAACCGTCGAGCAACTGCGCAACAACCAGCTCAAGCTGCCAGACATCGCGGTGATTGAAGCGGTCGCGATCACTGAACAAGGGCACATCGTGCCCACCACGTCCGTGGGCAACTCGGCCAGTTTCGCGATTTTCGCCAAGCAAGTGATCGTCGAGATCAACCTGGCGCACAACCCGAACCTGGAAGGGCTGCACGACATCTATATCCCGACGTACCGGCCAACCCGGACGCCGATCCCGCTGGTAAAGGTCGACGACCGTATCGGCAGCACTGCGATCCCGATCCCGCCGGAGAAGATCGTCGCCATCGTGATCACCAATCAGGCCGACTCAGCCTCCACCGTGACACCACCCGACATCGACACCCAGGGCATCGCCAACCACCTGATCAACTTCCTCAAGCAGGAAGTGGACGCCGGGCGCATGACCAACAAGCTCGGCCCGCTGCAGGCCGGGATCGGCAACATTGCCAACGCAGTGATGTGCGGCCTGATCGATTCGCCGTTCGAAGACCTGACCATGTATTCGGAAGTGTTGCAGGACTCGACGTTCGACCTGATCGACGCCGGCAAGCTGAGCTTCGCCTCGGGCAGCTCGATCACCTTGTCGGAGCGGCGCAATGCCGACGTGTTCGGCAACCTGGAGCACTACAAAGACAAGCTGGTGCTGCGCCCGCAGGAAATCTCCAATCACCCTGAAGTGGTGCGTCGCCTGGGCATTATCGGCATCAACACCGCGCTGGAATTCGACATCTACGGCAACGTCAACTCCACCCACATCTGCGGCACGCGGATGATGAACGGTATTGGCGGTTCCGGCGACTTCGCGCGCAACGCGCACCTGGCGATCTTCGTCACCAAGTCGATTGCCAAGGGCGGCGCGATTTCCAGCGTGGTGCCGATGGTCAGCCATGTGGACCACACTGAGCATGACGTCGACATCCTGGTCACCGAAGTAGGCCTCGCCGACTTGCGTGGCCTGGCGCCGCGGGAGCGAGCCCGGGTGATCATCGACAACTGTGTGCACCCGGCGTACCGCGATGCGCTGAACAATTATTTCACTGCTGCCTGCGCCATCGGCGGACACACCCCACACATCCTGCGCGAAGCACTGAGTTGGCACATTAACCTGGAAGAAACCGGGCATATGCTCAAGGCTTGATTGGTACAGATTCGAGCTGATGCAAACACAGTTTCGTCAGCTCGATTGCATAACCCTCGCTTCTTGAAAAAACTGTACTGCTGTACCGGTCATTTCCTACCGAAAATTCCCACACCAGCGTTGTAAAATGCCCATTTCGCACCATTTAAGTGCGGACAGGTACAGTTGCCCCATTTCCGTACAGTACAGCACCTTTAAACAGTTAACTGGCCCCTCACAATACAGGTGAACTGTATCTAGAGAGTCTTGCGCCGGAAGAGGATCATTGGCATCAGTTAAACCACTACCTAATCCCGCCACAAGCGGAAGGATGTCATCATGGAACGTACACTCAGTTCCGAACTGTTCTTCGAAGAAAAAGCTGTAAACACCCAGGCTTCCCTGCCTTTGCGCGTTCTCGCCAACCTGATGCTGTGGCAGCGCCGCATCTCCAGCCGCCATCAACTGGCTCGTCTGGATTCGCGTCTGCTGGCTGACGCCGGTATCAGCGAAGCTCAACGCTACGAAGAGCTGAGCAAGCCGTTCTGGCGCTAATTGGCGCCCGCTGGCCCTGACCCACCGGGTCCACTGCCAGCACTGATTTGTCAAAACAAAGCCCGCCCCGGGAAACCGGAGGCGGGCTTTGTTGTTTCCGAACCTGCCTTTTTCCAGGCCAA
Source organism: Pseudomonas sp. BIGb0381 (assembly GCF_024809815.1). Taxonomy (NCBI): domain Bacteria; kingdom Pseudomonadati; phylum Pseudomonadota; class Gammaproteobacteria; order Pseudomonadales; family Pseudomonadaceae; genus Pseudomonas; species Pseudomonas sp. BIGb0381. Next base: position 341,714 of record NZ_JANUEN010000007.1, on the reverse strand, counting down.
ACAGAAGCCGTTAGTCCGGACAGGTACAGTTTAAAAAATATAACAGTTAAGCAGTACAATTAAGCATTGGTGTATCTGTAACGGTCAAAGCAACTCGCCCACCATGGTGTTCCAGGACCTCACGAAAGGCGCTCACCATGGACACCCAACCCTCTCTCTATAAACGGCTGTTACACAGGACCGTTTCCACGCTGGCCAAATGGGTACGCCACGCCTACGAACGACGCCAACTGGCGCAGCTTGATCTTCGAGAACTCTCCGATGTCGGCATCAGCCCGGGAGACCGAATGGCCGAGCTGTCAAAGCCGTTCTGGCGAGACTAGGCAGTCAATAAGCTTTCCGAACGGATAAACAGCGGCTTAATATCCAGCCACAACGTGGCGAACCGTTAGAACAGGCGTCTGATCCCCAATGGCTGCCCTGCGCCACCTTATTCGTTCACCTACAGGAGTCACCCCATGCCCCTTATTCGCCTGCTGAGTGCTGCAGCCCTGTTGGCCCTGGCCACCAACGCCAGCGCGACCAGCTTCATCGTGACCACCGACTCCATCGTCGGCGCATTGAAGGCTACTTCCGACGCCACCTCCGATGCCACTTCGTCCCTGCGGGATAACAAAGTCGTGCGCGCCGCCCGTGACGACGCAGCCAGCTTCGTCGCCAGCGAAGGTGCCATTCGTGGTGTGAAGCTGGAAAGCGCCTTGGCCCAGATCCGCCAACAAGCACCGCAACTGAACACCGCGACTGACGCACAACTGGCCCAAGCCATCCTGGCTATTTGAGGGAGCTGACAAAGGGAGCGCCCGTCGCTCCCTGATGCCGCCGCACTGGCTCTCTCCCGGGCATTACGCTAGCCTTGGCGCTCGCTTTCAGTTGTCGAGTCCCATGGCTTTTTCATACCGTCTGCTAATAGTCCCTGTGTTGTTGTGTGCCAGTTGGTCGCCATTGGCTTCGGCCTTTGACCTGACCATCCAAGGTACCGTCGCGAGTGCGTATGCCACCAGCAAGGTGACTTCCGCGCCTTTCGACCGGAAAGTGGTCGTGGCTGCCCAGGATGATGCCGCTGCATTTATCGCCACTGACGGCCAATGGCGGGGTGCACGGCTGGAGTCCGCGCTGGATTATCTGCGCCGCACCCAACCAAAACTTAACGCCAGCGACCTTGAACTGGCGCAAGCAATTCTCGTCCAATAATCATCTTTGTATTTCGGAGTCATTCCATGCGTAGCCCGCTGATCGCCGCCACCCTTGGCCTGCTGTTGTTGGCCGACGTTGCCCAGGCACAAACCCTGGTGGCCACCAGTAACATCATTGTTCGCGCCTCTGGCCGCACCATTGATTTCACCTCGGACACCACCACCTCCATCCGCGACTCCAAAGTCGTGCGCGAAGCCCACGATGACGCGGCCAGTTTCGTCGCCACCAACGGCGAGATTCGTGGCGCACAGTTGGAAGCGGCCTTCGACACCCTGCGCACCCGCCTGCCGGAAGCGCGCGACGCCAGTGACCAGACCCTCGCCGAAGCTATTCTCGCTCTGTGAGGCGCCTTGTCGCCTGGCTCCTGGCCGGGACTGTGCTGCTGTGTGCCAGCGCAGCCCAGGCCAGCCTGCAACTGCGGCTCAAGCCAGAAGGCTTGAGCCCGGCCGAACAGCAGGCCAGCCAGGCATTGCTTGATGAGGCGATGCGCGCATTGCCGCCACGCTTTATCGAGCAGTTGGACCGGCGCATCGATGTCGGCTGGACCGACAAGATGCCCCAAAACGCTTACGGCCAGGCCTCCCTGGTGTCCGAACTGGACCTCAACCGCAACCTCCTGGCCAGCCTGACCGACGGCAGCGCCGCCACCCAGAAAACCAATCGTCCCCACGGCACCGTGCGCCGGGAAATGCTCGCCACTGTGCTGCATGAATTGACCCACATCTATGACCGCGCACGCCTGTGGTCCAAAGACGAACGCGCGCTGATACAGCGTTGCAGCCGCCAGAACAACATCACCGGCCTGATCGGCCTGCCCGATCAATGCCGTGGCCAGAATGACCGGCGCTTCACCCTCAGCGATGACCCGCGCCTGCTGGACCTGGCGGGCTGGCCGCAATATGTCGGCCGTCGCGGTGAACGCGAACAACATAACCGTCAGGTCGCGCGCAGCCCGGACATCTACGAAACCACCAGCCCGCTGGAGTTCGTAGCGGTCAATATGGAGTACTTCCTCCTCGACCCAAGCTATGCCTGCCGACGCCCCGCGCTGTTCCGCTATTACAAGGAACACTTCGGCTGGGCCCCACCGGAACAAGACACCTGCGCCAAGACCTACGCGTTCCTCAACGCCGGCAATGATTTCGCCAAGACACCGTTGGGCCACGTCGACCCGGAGCGGGTCTACGAAATCGACTACCTGCTGGCCGAAGCCAACCAGAACCTGGTCAGCCGCTGGGGCCACAGCATGTTGCGCCTGGTGATCTGCGCGCCGGGCCGCCCCCGTGGGCCGGACTGCCGGCTCGATTTGGACCAGCACCTGGTGCTGTCCTATCGGGCGTTCGTCGGTGACGTGCAGTTGTCCAGCTGGGATGGCCTGGTGGGCAAGTACCCGTCACGGCTGTTCGTGTTGCCATTGGCTCAGGTGATCGACGAATACACCAAGACCGAACTGCGCGGCCTGGCGTCCGTGCCCCTGAAACTGTCACGCCAAGAGATCAACGACACCGTCGAGCACGCTGCTGAAATGCACTGGAGCTATGACGGCAACTATTACTTCCTTTCCAACAACTGCGCGGTCGAAAGCCTGAAGCTTCTGCGCAGCGGCAGCGCCAACCCGCAGCTGACCGGCCTGGACAACATCACGCCTAATGGCCTGCTGGAAGTGCTGCAAGCCCGTGGCCTGGCGGATACCAGCGTACTCAACGACAAACGCGAGGCCATGCGTCTGGGGTATCACTTCGACTCCTTCCGCGAACGCTACCAGGCCATGTTCGACGTTCTGCGCAAACACCTGCCGATCAAGCAGACCCAGGTTGAAGACTGGCTGTCCCTCAGCGCCGAAGAGCGCCGCCAGTGGTTCGACCAGGCAGACCTGCGCACCAGCGCCGCACTGCTGCTGCTGGAACAGGCGAGCTTTCGCAAACAGCTGATGCTGGCCCAAGACGAAGTCAAGCAACGCTACCTCGGCGCCCGTGAACTGAAGAACGGCGGCATGGAAAAAGCCAACGCCACACTGCAGCAGATCCTCGCCAACAGTGGCTTCCTCAGCCGCCCGGCGGAACTGCTCGGCAGCGGTGGCTATGGCCTGCCGCAACCGTCGGAAGCAAAGCGCCTGGAGTCGGAAAGCGCCGAGCGCCAGAAGCAGTTGCAATCACTCACCGGTGAGCTGGATAAAGAGGTGAGGGCGCTGCTGGACCCGTCCCGCGCCGCCGAGATTGCCGCGTGTGAAGCCAACCTCAAGCAGGTGGGTGAACACCTGCGCAAACTGCACAAAGCAGCGGGCGGCCTCGAGCTGCCCTGAAGTACCTGAGATAAACACATTCCAATGTGGGAGGGGGCTTGCCCCGGATTACGGTGTCTCCGCAGCAAATAAGCTGACTGACACGCCGCTATCGGGAGCAAGCCCCACCACATTTGAAATGTGTACGTCTGAAGACCGTGCATCTTCCCACCACCAACTGTTTTGCCAACGAAAGCTGGCTGAAAGCTTACGCGTCTAGGATCGCCCCCAACTGCCGGCAACAGACCGGCTGTACACAACAACAATGGTGATCCCCGATGTCCGTCCGTACCCGCCTGTTCGCCCCAACTCCACACGTAAGCCTCGTGCCCTTCGTTCTGCGCTGACCCCACCCCGGTTCGCCATTCCCTAGCCGCGCTACGCCTGGAGTATTCCTATGCTGACTTTCCTTGGCTTTGCCATGGTCATCACGTTCATGTTCCTGATCATGACCAAGCGCCTGTCCGCGCTGATCGCCCTGATCATCGTGCCTATCCTGTTCGCGCTGTTCGGCGGTTTCGCACCGAAGATCGGCCCGATGATGCTCGAAGGCATCACCAAGCTCGCGCCGACCGGCGTGATGCTGATGTTCGCCATCCTCTACTTTGCCCTGATGATCGACTCCGGCCTGTTCGACCCGGCCGTGCGCAAGATCCTCAAGATGGTCAAGGGCGACCCGCTGAAGGTATCGGTCGGCACCGCCGTGCTGGCCCTGGTGGTGTCCCTCGACGGTGACGGCGCCACCACTTACATGATCTGCGTGGCCGCCATGCTGCCGCTGTACCAGCGCATCGGCATGAGCCCGCGGATCATGGCCGGCCTGATCATCCTCGCCGGTGGCGTGATGAACATGACGCCTTGGGGTGGCCCGACCGCCCGTGCCGCCAGTGCGCTGCACGTGGACCCCTCGGATATTTTCGTACCGATGATCCCGGCAATGGCCGCCGGTGTAGTCGCGATCCTGGTGATTGCCTACATGTACGGCAAGCGCGAACGTGCGCGCCTGGGTGAACTGCACCTGCAAGTCGACGAGATCGACCACAGCGAGATCAGCGTGTCGCAATACCCGGATGCCCGCCGTCCGAAGCTGATCTGGTTCAACGGCGCCCTGACCCTGGCTCTGATGTGCACCCTGATCGCCGGCCTGTTGCCGCTGCCGGTGCTGTTCATGGTGGCGTTCAGTATCGCGATGATCGTCAACTACCCGTGCCTGCAACAGCAGAAAGACCGCGTCGCCGCCCACGCCGGCAGCGTATTGGCCGTGGTGGGACTGATCTTCGCCGCTGGGATCTTCACCGGCATCCTGTCGGGCACCGGCATGGTCGATGCCATGTCCAAGAGCCTGCTGGCCGTGATTCCGGAAGCCATGGGCCCTTACCTGGCGGTGATCACCGCGCTGGTGAGCATGCCGTTCACTTTCTTCATGTCCAACGATGCGTTCTACTACGGCGTACTGCCGGTACTGGCTGAAGCCGCCAGCCACTACGGCATCACCGCCGTGGAAATGGCCCGCGCTTCCATCGTTGGCCAGCCCGTGCACTTGCTCAGCCCCCTGGTACCGTCGACCTACCTGCTGGTGGCCTTGGCCGGTATCGAATTTGGCGATCACCAGCGCTTCACCCTGAAGTGGGCAGTACTGGTATGCCTGTGCATAATGTTCGCCGCATTGCTGATGGGGATTTTTCCGCTGTTCAGCACTCTATAATCGTACAACCCACTGCGCCGGCCCCACTGCTGGCGCGGTTTAACACTTGCTCAAAGGAATACACATGGAATGGCTGACCAATCCGGAAATCTGGATTGCCTTCTTCACCCTGACGGCCCTCGAGATCGTCCTGGGCATCGATAACATCATCATGATTTCGATCCTGGTCAGCCGCATGCCCAAGCATATGCAGGCACGCACCCGGATCTTCGGCCTGGCCCTGGCCATGGTCACGCGTATTCTGCTGCTGTTGTCGATCACCTGGGTCATGCGCTTGACCGACGACCTGTTCGTGGTCTTCGGCGAGGGTATTTCGGGTCGCGACCTGATCCTGTTCTTCGGTGGCCTGTTCCTGCTGTGGAAAAGCTCCCAGGAGATGTACCACGCCCTGGAAGGTGAAGACGAAACCCACGACGAACCCAAGGGCGCCGGTGGCAAGTTCATCTACACCATCATCCAGATCGCGATCATCGACATCGTGTTCTCCCTGGACTCGGTGATCACCGCCGTGGGCATGGTCTCCCATGTACCCGTCATGGTTGCCGCGATCATCGTTGCGGTATTGGTGATGATGCTGGCTGCCGGCACCATCAGCGACTTCATCGACAAGCACCCGTCGCTGAAGATGCTGGCGCTGTCATTTCTGCTGGTGGTGGGTACCGTGCTGATCGCCGAATCCTTCGACGTGCACGTGCCAAAAGGCTACGTCTACTTCGCTATGGCGTTCTCGCTGGCGGTGGAAGCGGTCAATATCAAGATGCGTACCGCGATCGCGAAAAAGAAGAAACAGCAGGATCCTGTGAAACTGCGCAAGGACATTCCGGGTCAATAAACCCGAGCCAGACAAAAAAGGGGCTTTTATAAGCCCCTTTTTTTCATCCATAAAAAGCTGATTTCATGACAGTTTTGTTTCAATCCCAACTTTAGCTATGCGATGCTGGCGCCGAGCCCATTCGCCAACTACAGCTTAACTACAAGACGTAGAACGGCACGCGGCAATTCTCATTTGCGCCAAATGGCGCACACCCACACGGGGGGCCGAGCATGCTGACCTTGCTCAATCTGCTTTCCGCCGTGACCCTGCTTATCTGGGGCACGCACATCGTCCGTACCGGCATCTTGCGAGTCTACGGCTCCAACCTGCGTCAAGTCATCGGGCAGAACATGTCCAAGCGCTGGCTGGCATTTGTCGCCGGTATCCTGGTGACCGCCATGGTGCAGAGCAGCAACGCCACGGCGATGCTGGTGACGTCCTTTGTCGGCCAAGGCCTGATGGGGTTGGTGCCCGCCCTGGCGACCATGCTCGGGGCCGACGTCGGTACCGCACTGATGGCACGGGTGCTGACGTTCGACCTGTCCTGGCTGTCGCCGTTGCTGATCTTTCTCGGGGTGATTTTCTTCCTGTCGCGCAAACAGACGCGGGCAGGGCAGTTGGGTCGGGTCGGAATAGGCCTCGGGCTGATCATCCTCGCGCTGCAATTGATCGTCGAAGCCGCCGGGCCGATTACCCATGCCCAGGGTGTGAAGGTGCTGTTCGCCTCACTGACCGGCGATATTTTGCTCGATGCACTGATCGGCGCGTTGTTCGCGATGATTTCCTACTCCAGCCTCGCCGCCGTCCTACTGACCGCCACTCTGGCCGGCGCCGGGGTGATCGGCTTGCACGTGGCCATCGGTCTGGTGATCGGGGCGAACATCGGCAGCGGCGTGCTGGCCTTCCTCAGCACCAGCATGCAGAACGCTGCCGGTCGCCAGGTCGCGTTGGGCAGCTTGCTGTACAAACTGATCGGCCTGCTGCTGATTATCCCGGTGCTCGACCCGCTGGTGCTGTGGATGGACGGCCTGGACTACAGCGCACAAGGCATGGTCATCACCTTCCACCTGCTCTACAACGTCAGCCGCTGCCTGATCCTGCTGCCCACCATCGGTCCGATGGCCAAGCTGTGCGCCGGGTTGCTGCCGGAGCGGGACGAGGTCAACGGCAAGGCCAAACCGCGCCACCTGGACCCCACAGCCCTGGCCACGCCGAGCCTGGCGCTGGCCAATGCCGCGCGCGAAACCCTGCGCCTGGGCGACCTGATCGACAACATGCTCACCGCCATGCAGGAAGTACTGCGCGGCAAACAGACTGCCATTACCCAGGAAATACGCAGCCTCAGCGATGACGTTGAGGCACTCTACAGCGCGATCAAGCTCTACCTGGCGCAGATGCCCCGCGAAGACCTCAGCGAGCAAGACAGTCGGCGCTGGGCGGAAATCATCGAGCTGTCGATCAACCTGAAACTGGCCGGTGACCTGATCGAACGCATGCTGCGTAAAGTCCAGCAGCAGAAAACCTCGCAGCGTCGCCAATTCTCCGAAGTGGGCCTGGAAGAACTCACCGGCCTGCACAGCCAGTTGATCGCCAACCTGCGCCTGGGGCTGTCGGTATTCCTCAGTGCCGACCCGGAAAGCGCCCGCCAACTGCTGCGTGAAAAGCGCCGCTTCCGCGCCCAGGAGCGCCGCCTGGCCCACGCTCACGTCAGCCGCCTGCAACGCAAGATCGTGCAGAGCCTGGAGACCAGCTCCCTGCACTTGGAGCTGATTGCCGACATGAAGCGCTTGAACTCGTTGTTTTGCAGCAGTGCTTATGTAGTCTTGGAAACGTCCGACACCGGCGCACTCTCCGCCGAAGATATTGCCGACATCACACATTCGCCCTGAACGTACGATGGCCCGTGAAGTCAGTTAAAGCTGACCTCACTCGCCAGGAAGCTTGTTATGCGTCGCCTGTTGTTCGCTTGCCTGCTCATGGGTTCTGCCCACGTCTTCGCCTTTGACCGCCTGCAGGTCGAGGGTTACACCTTGCCCAACGGCCTGCAATTGTTGCTTAAACCGGGCACCGAGCGTGGCCATGTGGCGATTCGCCTGGTGGTCGGCGTGGGCCTGGACGATTTCAGCTGCGAAGACAAGGAACTGCCGCACCTGCTCGAACACTTGCTGTTCAGCGGCATCGACGGTGGCGGCGAAGGCGAGCTGGAAGACCGCATGCAAGCCCTGGGCGGTGAGTGGAACGCCTACACCAGCAACGCCGACACCACTTTTGTGATCGAGGCGCCAGCACAAAACCAGCGCAAGGTGCTGGACCTGCTGCTGGCGATCATCACCCGCACCGAGTTGACCGACGCCAATATCAACGCGGCCAAGCAGGTGGTCGAGCGCGAAGACGGCGGTCATTACTCCCACCTGCAACGCCTGCTTGACCGCCAGGACCTGGGCCACACCGCCAGCAATCAGTTGGCGGTTGAGCTGGGGCTCAAATGCGCCGAACGCGCCCAGGTCGATCACCTGACCCGCGATCAACTGCAGACGCTGCGCAAAAATTGGTACGCCCCCAACAACATGACCTTGATCATCGTCGGTGACCTCGACAAACTGCTGCCCGCCTATCTGGAACGCACCTACGGCCGACTGGACCCGGTCGAACCCAGCGAGCACCCGGCGCTGCCGCAAATCCAGCACGCCGCCGCCAGCCACCGCGACCTGATCCACGGCTGGGTGGGTGACAGTGCCAAACTGCACTGGCTGTTCCCCGAGCCGGTGCTGGACGACCAGCATGATGAAACCTACGACCTGCTCAAGGATTACCTGGACTGGGCGCTGTACCGCCAACTGCGCCTCAAGCATGGGTTGTCCTACGGCCCCTGGAGCGAGCGCGAAGTGCTCGGTGGCGTTGGCTTCCTCAGCCTGAATGCCGACCTCGAGCGGGACAACCTCCCCGAGGCCGAGCAGGTGCTGCTGGATCTCAAGACTCAACTGCTCAAGGATGGCCTTGACCCGACGGTATTCGCGCGCCTCAAACAGGCCGCCATCGCCCGCCAGGCCTGGGCCGTGCAGGGCAACAGCGCGCTGGCCGACTATTATTGGAGCGCCTCGGGCGATTATGACAACGGCCACTTCAGCGACCCGGTCAAACGCATCAAGGCCGTGAACCTGGAGCAGACCAGCCAGGCCATGCGCGAGTTGCTCAAGCAACCAGGTTACTGGCGCATCGAAAAGCCGCTGCTGAGTTACGACATGCTCAACTGGATCGGCGCCGGCGTCCTCGTGCTGATTGCCATTGTGTTGATCGGCGTGCGCCGTTATCGCAAACGGATCACGTAATGAGGCACCGAACCCTGGCCTAAGACGTTATTCTGTCTGGGATTTTTTCCTACAAAGAATGCGAACCGCCGAATGCAAAACCTGACCCGCTTAATCACCCGCATCCTCGAACTGATGAAGCGCTACCCAGGGGTGATTGCACTCGGCGGTTTTGTCTCGGGTGTGTGCAGCTTCATCCTGGTGGATCGCCAGCAGGGCATGGCCAGTTGGATCGCGGTGATCATGCTGGTGAGCTGGCTGTGGCTGATGTTGGAAAACAGCTTTACCCAGCTGTTCACCAAGGTCTTCAAGCGCGAAATCCCCGAACCCCTACTGCGCTACGCGACCCAGATGATCCATCAGGAGAGTCTGTTTTTCGTATTGCCGTTCTTTTTCGTCACCACGGCCTGGAACAGCGGCCAATCCGTGTTCACCGGCCTGCTCGGCGCGGCCGCCTTGGTGTCGATCGTCGACCCGCTGTACTACAAGTGGCTGGCGCCCAAGCGCTCGTTGTTCCTCGCGCTGCACACCCTGACCTTGTTCGCCGCACTGCTTACTGCGCTGCCGATCATTTTGCACCTGACCACCGCCGAAAGTTACAAACTCGCCCTCGGCGTGGCCATGGCCTTGTCGATTCCAAGCCTGGCGGTCAGCCTGCCGCTGCGCAGCCTCAAAGGCTGGGCGATGTTGCTCGGAGTGACGGCCGCCATTGGCTGTGCGGGTTGGTTCCTGCGCAGTTGGGTGCCGCCGGCCACGTTGTGGATGACCGAAGTGGCGATCAGTACCCAATTGCAGGACCGCACGCCCGGCGACGACCTCAAGGAAGTCAACGCCAGCCAACTGCGCGGCACCGGGCTCTACGCCTACACCGCGATCAACGCGCCGCGCGGCCTGGATGAGCGCATCTACCACGTGTGGAAATTCAACGGCAAAGAGGTCGACCGCATCGCCCTGGACATCCACGGCGGACGCAAGGAGGGCTACCGCGCCTGGACCCACAAGCAGAACTTCCCGCCCGAAGCGGTAGGGCGCTGGCAAGTCCAGGTGTTGACGGAGGACGGTCAGGTGATCGGCGTGCTGCGTTTTAAAGTGACGGACACAGCACAAACCGACAACCCAAAGTAGGCAGGATCGTGCTATTACGTAGGAATTGTGGATAGCCAGACAAGCTCGGAGCTTATGACCAGTAGTACCACGGCCGGCGCAGCCCACCTCGATACGTCCACCGCTCCCCCCTTACTGCGGATTACAGGGGACTGGACGCTTGCCCACTACGCAAACCTGAAGAAGCTGTCGGACGAGCTCGACGGCCAATACGACGCCGGCGCGCGCATCGACCTCAATGGCCTTGGCGCCCTGGATACCGCGGGTGCCTCGCTGCTGGTGGAGCTGCTGGGGCCCACCCGTATCGAGCAATCCGCCGAACAGACCGACTGCAACCTGTCCGCCGCCGACCGCGCGCTGCTCAAGACCGTCTACCGCTCCCTCAACGATTTTTGCGTGCCGGACAAAGCGCCGGAAGAAGCCACCGGCATTCAGGTGCTGGCGCGTATCGGCGGCGCCGTAGACAAGGTCTGGCAAGACAGCAAGCAACTGCTGGGCTTTATCGGCCTGATCCTCGAAACCTTCGCCCGGGGTATTTTCCGGCCCAAGCGCTGGCGCCTGACGCCGATGGTCGCCCATCTTGAGCAGGTCGGCCTCGACGCCGCGCCCATCGTCGCGTTGCTGACCTTTCTGGTGGGCGCCGTGGTGGCGTTCCTCGGCGCTACAGTGCTCAAGAGCTTCGGCGCGACTATTTTTACCGTGGACCTGGTGGCGTTCTCTTTCTTGCGGGAGTTCGGCGTATTGCTCACCGCCATCCTGATTGCCGGTCGCACCGCCAGCGCCTTTACCGCGCAAATCGGCTCAATGAAGGCCAATGAAGAAATCGACGCCATCCGCACCTTGGGCCTGGACCCGATGGAGTTGCTGGTGTTGCCGCGCGTGCTGGCGTTGCTGGTTGCACTGCCGATGCTGACATTTATGGCAATGCTGGCGGGGATCGTCGGCGGCGGCGTGGTGTGCGCCGTGGCTCTGGACATCTCGCCAGCGATGTTCCTCTCGCTGCTGCAATCGGACATTGGCGTACAGCACTTCCTGGTCGGCATGGTAAAAGCCCCGTTCTTCGCCTTTCTGATCGCCGCCATCGGCTGCCTGGAAGGCTTCAAGGTCAGCGGCAGCGCCGAATCGGTCGGCGCCCACACCACCTCCAGCGTGGTGCAATCGATCTTTGTGGTGATCGTGCTGGATGCGGTTGCCGCGTTGTTCTTCATGGAGATGGGCTGGTGAGTCGTCTACACCGTGCGCCCACCGAGGCGGTGATTGAAGTGCGTGGCCTGTGCAATCGCTTTGGCAGCCAGAGCGTGCACGAGAATCTCGACCTGGATTTGTACAAGGGCGAGATCCTTGCGGTGGTCGGCGGCTCAGGCAGCGGCAAGTCGGTGCTGTTGCGCAGCATCGTCGGCCTGCGCCGGCCCAGTGAAGGCGAAGTGCGGGTGTTCGGTAAGAACCTGCCGAGCTTGCCGGAACATGAACGCTCGCTGGTGGAACGGCGCTTTGGCGTACTGTTCCAGAAGGGCGCGCTGTTTTCCTCGCTGACGGTGACCGAGAACGTGGCGCTGCCGCTGATCGAACATGCCGGGCTCAGCCGCCGTGATGCCGAGCACTTGGCTGCGGTCAAGCTGGCCTTGGCCGGGCTGCCGCTGTCGGCGGCCGATAAATACCCCGCGTCGCTGTCCGGCGGCATGATCAAGCGCGCTGCCCTGGCGCGGGCGTTGGCGCTGGACCCGGACATCCTGTTTCTCGACGAGCCCACCGCCGGCCTCGACCCGATCGGCGCGGCGCAATTCGATCAACTGATCCTCACCCTGCGCGATGCGTTGGGCCTGAGCGTGTTCCTGGTCACCCATGACCTGGACACGCTCTACACCATCACCGACCGCGTGGCGGTGCTGGCGCAGAAGAAGGTGCTGGTGGCAGATGCCATCGATATCGTCTCGGAAACGAACGACGCCTGGATTCACGAATACTTCCACGGCCCCCGAGGCCGCGCGGCATTGGATGCCGCTCAACCGCTCAACGAGGTATGACATGGAAACCCGAGCCCATCATGTGATGATCGGTCTGTTCAGCGTGATCGTGGTGGTCGGCGCGATGCTGTTTGGCCTGTGGCTGGCCAAATCCAGCGTCGACAGCGCCTTTCAGGATTACGAAGTGATCTTCAACGAAGCGGTCAGCGGCCTGTCCCAGGGCAGCTCAGTGCAATACAGCGGGATCAAGGTGGGCGACGTCATCAGCCTGCGCCTGGACCCCAAGGACCCGCGCCGCGTACTCGCGCGCATTCGCCTGGCCGGCCAGACACCGATCAAGGAAGACACCCAGGCCAAACTCGCACTGACCGGCATCACCGGCACCTCGATCATCCAACTCAGCGGCGGCACGCCGCAAAGCCCGGAGCTCAAGGGCAAGGACGGCAACCTGCCGGAAATCATCGCCTCGCCATCGCCGATCGCGCGGTTGCTGAATAACAGCAACGACCTGATGACCAGCATCAACCTGCTGCTGCACAACGCCAACGACATGTTCTCTGCGCAGAATGTCGAGCGCCTCAGCAACACCTTGGACCATCTGGAACAAACCACCGGCGCGATTGCCGATCAGCGTGGAGATATCAAGGTAGTGATGCAGCAATTGATGCAGGTGAGCAAACAGGCCGGGGCCGCCCTGGAGCAGACTACCGCGCTGATGCGCAACGCCAACGGCCTGCTCAGCGATCAAGGCAAACAGGTGTTCGGCAGCGCCGAACAGGCCATGAAATCCCTTGAACAAAGCACCGCCACCATCAACACCTTGCTGACCAACAACAAGGACTCGGTGAACAGTGGCATGCAGGGCCTCAACGAACTGGCGCCGGCCGTACGTGAACTACGCGAAACCCTCGGTTCACTGCGCGCCATTTCCCGCCGCCTGGAAGCCAACCCCAGCGGTTACCTGCTGGGCAGCGACAAGAACAAGGAGTTCACGCCATGAAGCGTGCTTACCAAATGATCGCCCCTGTGGCCTTGGCGCTGATCAGCGCGTGCTCGATCCTGCCCAAGGCTGATCCGTCGGACGTCTACCGACTGCCTGCGGCTCAGGGCACGGCCCAAGGCACGCCGGTCAGTTGGTCGCTGCGCCTGGCCAAGCCGCAGACCAGTGAGTTTCTCGACAGCTCGCGCATCGCTGTGGTGCCCAATGGCGATTTAATCAGCAGCTATGCGAACTCACGCTGGAGCGACCCGGCACCCGTGCTGTTGCGTAATCGCTTGATGGACGGGTTCCAGCGCGATGGGCGAGTGACGCTGTTGAGCACCGACGACACCAACCTGCAGGCCGACTATGAGCTGGGCGGGCAGTTGCAGGCGTTTCAGAGTGAGTACCGGGGGAGTGCGGTGGAGGTAGTGATCCGCCTCGACGCACGCCTGGTGCGTGGGAGTGATCAGCGGATTATTGCCAGCCGGCGGTTTGAAGTGCACCAGGCGGTGACCGACACCAAAGTGCCGGCCGTGGTGGCCGGGTTTGGGTTGGCGGGAGATCAGTTGAACAGGCAGGTGATGGAGTGGGTTGTTCAGCAGGGCAACGGGGCGGTGAAACGCTGAGGGCCTCGTCGGGGGCAAGCCCCTCCCACAGGTTGATCTGCGAACACATTCAAATGTGGGAGGGGGCTTGCTCCCGATAGCTATTTAAGACTCAGCCAAAGAACCAGTAGCACACCGCAATCGCCGCCACCACACCGGCAAACTCAGCCAGCAACGCGCACCCTACGGCATGCCGCGCCCGCTGGATGCCCACCGAGCCGAAGTACACCGCCAACACATAAAAGGTGGTTTCCGTACTGCCCTGAATCGTCGCCGCCACCAACGCCGGGAAGCTGTCCACCCCCTGGGTCTGCATGGTCTCGATCAACATCGCCCGCGCCGCGCTGCCGGAGAATGGCTTGACCATCGCGGTCGGCAAGGCGTCGACAAAGCGTGTGTCCATGCCCGTCCAGGCCACCACATGGCGAATACCTTCGAGGCCCAGATCCAGCGCGCCGGAGGCCCGTAACACGCCCACCGCACACAGCATCGCCACCAGGTACGGCAACAGGTTCTTGGCGACATTGAAGCCTTCTTTGGCCCCTTCGACAAACGCCTCGTACACCTTCACCTTGCGCAACGCGCCGATCAGCAGGAACAGCATGATCAGGCCGAACAACGTCAGGTTGCCGAGGATCGACGACAGCCCGGCCAATGCGGTGGCCGAGAGGGTCGCCAGCAGGGCCATGAACCCACCCAGTACCAACGCGCCTGGAATCAGATAGGCCAGCACCACCGGGTCCCACAGCCGCAGTCGCTGCATCACCGCTACCGACAGCAGGCCGACCAATGTGGATGCACTGGTGGCCAGCAGGATCGGCAGGAATACCAGTGTCGGATCTGGCGCACCTTGCTGGGCGCGATACATGAAGATCGTCACCGGCAACAGGGTCAGGGAGGATGCATTGAGCACCAGGAACAGGATCTGCGCGTTAGTCGCCGTGTTAGGGATGGGATTGAGCTCTTGCAGCGCCTTCATGGCCTTCAGGCCGATAGGTGTTGCTGCGTTATCCAGGCCCAAGCCGTTGGCGGCAAAGTTGAGGGTGATCAGGCCAATGGCCGGGTGACCGGCTGGCACTTCCGGCATCAAGCGCAGGAACAGCGGGCCAAGGGCCTTGGCCAGCCATTCGACAATCCCGGCTTTTTCGGCGATACGCAAAAAGCCCAGCCATAACGTCAGGGTGCCGAACAACAGCACCATCACTTCCACCGACAATTTGGCCATGGCGAAAATGCTTTCGACCATCGCCGCAAAAATCCCGGCGTTACCGCCCACCAGCCATTGCGCCAGTGCTGACACCATTGCCACGACAAAGAAGCCAAGCCACAGGCCATTGAGCATCAGTTGAATCCCCCGAAAGATGGGGCGAATGATAGCGGGGCTGACAGAAACGACAAACCCCGGATTTCCCGGGGTTTGTTTTGTTCAGCGGGTTATCAGCCGCGGCTGACCTCACCGACCGGCAGCGCCTGCTTGGTGCGCCAGTGCGGTAGGGAGTTCCAGTAGCGCTCGCCCTTGGCGTCGTCGTACATGCCTTCCCAACGGGAGATGACCAGCACGGCCAGGGCGTTACCGATCACGTTCAGTGCGGTACGGGCCATGTCCATGACGCGGTCGACACCGGCGATGAACGCCAGGCCTTCCAGCGGAATGCCAACGCTGCCCAAGGTGGCCAGCAGCACCACGAAGGACACGCCCGGCACACCGGCGATGCCTTTGGAGGTGACCATCAGGGTCAATACCAGCATCAGTTGCTGGCCGATCGACAGGTCGATGCCATAGAGCTGGGCGATAAAGATCGCCGCGATGCTCTGGTACAGGGTCGAACCGTCAAGGTTGAACGAGTAGCCGGTAGGAACCACGAAGCTGCAGATCGCTTTCGGTGCGCCGTAGGCTTCCATCTTCTCGATCACGCGCGGCAGCACGGTTTCGGAGCTGGCAGTGGAGTAGGCCAGCACCAGCTCGTCCTTGAAGATGCGGATCAGCTTGAGGATCGAGAAGCCAAACAGGCGAGCGATCAAGCCCAGCACCGCAAAGGCGAAGAACAGGATGGCGACGTAAACCAGGATCACCAGCTTGGCCAGTGGCAGCAACGAAGCGAAGCCGAAGTTGGCGACGGTCACCGCGATCAGCGCGAATACACCAATGGGGGCGTACTTCATGATCATGTGGGTGACTTTGAACATGCTCTCGGACACGCCCTGGAACATGGTCACCAACGGCTCCCGCAGTTCAGGCTTGAGGCTCGACAAGCCCAGGCCAAACAGCACGGAGAAGAAGATGATCGGCAGCATTTCACCACGGGCGACAGCGGCGAAGATGTTCGATGGAATCAGGTTGAGGATGGTCTGGATGAACGCATGCTCATGCTGCACCTCGGCGGCGGTCGCCTGGTATTTGGAGATATCCACAGTCCCCAGGGTGCTCATGTCGATGCCCGCGCCCGGGTGGAACAGGTTGGCCAACAGCAGACCGACCACGATGGCGATGGTCGTAACCACTTCGAAGTAGAGGATAGTCTTGACACCAATGCGCCCGAGCTTCTTCGCATCACCCACACCGGCAATGCCGACGATCAGCGAGGAAATCACAATCGGGATCACGATCATCTTGATCAGGCGGATAAAGATATCGCCCGCCGGCTGCAGCACATTGCTGATCCACCAGGCCTTTTCAGCACTGAAATGGTTGAGCACTGCACCGATTGCAATCCCCAATACCAAACCGATGAGGATCTGCCAGGCGAGGCTTAGCTTTGCCTTCTTCATGTCATTACCCTTACTTCAAGTGAACTTAAGGCAAATGCGCCAGCTGGAACGCTCGAGAGCGAAAAAGTGTGTGCATCTGCCTCCATGAAAGGTCACCGCAGCGTGGCCGAAATGGCTTACTGGCAGGCGAAAAAAGGCGCAACTATTCCCATGCAAGGGGACGACGTCTAATGCCGTAAACGCCTACCCTATGCCGAATCGGCATGACTTTTTTTCATAATAACTGTCCGAACGGTCAGTTCAAATGTGACATTTTGTCCAGTGAATATGCCGTGAACCGGCCAGTTCAGGCTCGCGCAGAGATTCTGCACGTCATGACGAGGTTGGCAGAAATGCCCGAGAAGTCTGCCGTCGAACGTCGGAAACGTCCTATAGCGCGAGCAAAACTTTCTCGATAGATGGTCGCCCCGACACATCAAGTAATGGTTGGTAAAAAACAGAACCAAGATTTGCGGCTATGGGCGGCATATGAGGGTCACAAGCCCGCCGCAAGTTCAGCAAGCCGTGGGCTTGTGAACCTGCGTCGCAGCTTTTCGCCTGACCCGGCCCTTGCGCAGGCACTCCCTGTGCCCGTAGGTCACGCCGATCCCAATTGATCAGAACAACCCGGCCCCCTGGTCATGCATCGCCCTTGGCGGGCGATGCAAACAGAAAGAAGCGGGGGGCTTCTTTCTATGGACGCTGATTGCGCAGACGACAGACGCGTCAGACGCAACCTAGTACCAATTCGGATCTTTCTTCAGCTGCTCCATCAGCAGCTTTTGCATGCCTTCGTCCGGTTTACCGATAAAACGGTAATCGGCGTGCCGCGTCGGGGACTTATCAGCCGGCAAACCCGCCGGGACTTCCACCAACATGGCGTAGGCATCTTCCTTGTCGAGGCTGAAGGCGACGATCAGGCGCTTATTGAGGCATGTGTCCGCGGTTTCGCAGAGCGGCCCCACAAGATACTTGTCGCCATCTTCTTCCACGGCATTCATTTGCTCGGCCGTGCCGGACAAGTTCAACACCCATTCCGGCAGGCGCTCTTCTTTCTTCACTACGTCTTGCCAAGTCTCGCGGTACTGCGGATCCGCACTGAGCAATTCGTTGGCCCGGGATTGGCCATCATTGGCGGCCATCGCCAAGCCACTGCCGCCCAAGAGCAAGGCGGCAGCAATAGCTTTGAGGGACAAAGTGGTCATATTCAGCCTCGGCCGCGACGACCAAAGAAGAACGAAGCAATGAACATCACCAGGAAGACGACAAAGAGAATCTTGGCGATACCCGTGGCGGTGCCCGCGATACCACCGAAGCCCAGGACTGCAGCCACAATGGCGATGATCAGAAATGTGATTGCCCAACTCAACATGGTGATTCTCCTTACGCTTCTTTAAGAGGTAACAGCGGTAGTGCCGGACGGTCGCTCGACATCAAGCGACCGACTTTGTTGCCTAAAACACCCAACGCTCTTGGGTCGGCAGCTCGCCCAGGGTGGAATCCTGATCGGCCACACGCAGTTGCGGGGCGGTTACATCAGCGGTACGGCTGCCAATGGAACTGAAATGGGTCTGGGCCGTTACCGGACGGTCGAACGACGGGACTTGCTGCGGACTCTGCTGCCATTGCTGCAACTGCTGGCCTGCGATCAGCGTGACCATCAGGGCCAGGCTGGCAAACAGCCCTTGTTGCAAGCGCAGCGGCGATACACGCAGTTGGCTGAGGCTTTGGCGAGTCATGCTGCTGTTCTCCCGCATTCTGATTATTCGTTGGGATAGCTATTGCAGAGCGCATGCCAGCTTTTTTACAAAATAAAATTCAATAAAATCAATAGGTTAAATATACGTGCTAGGGCAATCGCCCAGCATCCTGCACGATGCCCCCCCGTACGCCGTGCGAAATGCACGATGGTCAATGGTCGGGTGAAGGGATAGAAAGCGGATGGGATGTTGCCGAACTGGCAAGACAGCATGAAAACGCCATCAGGCGGGGCTTTGTAGGAAGCAATGCAGATACCCGCACGACGCTGCCTTTTATCGATCAGAATAAACCATGCAACTTGCCCGATTATTCCGGGACTAAACACCATCATTCATAGTTTAAGGAGCGCGGGACAGATGGAATCAGCCAAGGAACTTCAAGGCCGCATTCTTTTAGTGGATGACGAGTCCGCGATCCTCCGCACCTTCCGTTATTGCCTGGAAGATGAAGGCTACACCGTCGCCACCGCCAACAGCGCCGCCCAGGCCGATGCCCTGATGCAACGCCAGGTGTTCGATCTGTGCTTCCTGGACCTGCGCCTGGGTGAAGACAATGGCCTGGATGTGCTGGCCCAGATGCGGGTCCAGGCGCCGTGGATGCGTGTGGTGATCGTCACCGCCCATTCCGCCGTCGATACCGCCGTGGATGCGATCCAGGCCGGTGCTGCCGACTACCTGGTCAAGCCTTGCAGCCCCGATCAGTTGCGCCTGGCTACCGCCAAGCAGTTGGAAGTGCGCCAGCTTTCCGCACGCCTGGAAGCATTGGAAGGCGCCGTACGCCAGCAGAAAGACGGCCTCGACTCCCACAGCCCGTCGATGATGGTGGTGCTGGAAACCGCACGCCAGGTAGCCGGGACGGATGCCAACATCCTGATCCTCGGCGAATCCGGTACCGGTAAAGGCGAGCTGGCCCGGGCCATTCACGGCTGGAGCAAGCGCTCGAAAAAATCCTGCGTGACCATCAACTGTCCGTCGCTGACGGCAGAGCTGATGGAGAGCGAACTGTTCGGCCATAGCCGTGGCGCTTTTACCGGTGCCAGTGAGAGCACGTTGGGCCGGGTCAACCAGGCGGACGGCGGTACGCTGTTTCTCGACGAGATCGGCGACTTTCCCCTCACGCTGCAACCCAAGTTGCTGCGATTTATCCAGGACAAGGAATATGAGCGGGTGGGCGACCCGGTCACCCGGCGCGCCGATGTGCGCATCCTTGCCGCCACCAACCTGAACCTGGAAGACATGGTGCGCGACGGTCGTTTCCGCGAAGACTTGTTGTATCGCCTCAATGTCATCACCTTGCACCTGCCACCGCTGCGCGAGCGCAGTGAAGACATCCTCACCCTCGCAGACCGCTTCCTGGCGCGCTTCGTCAAGGAGTATGCCCGCCCGGCGCGAGGCTTCAGTGATCAGGCACGCGAAGCCCTGCTCAACTATCGCTGGCCCGGCAATATCCGTGAGCTGCGCAACGTGGTGGAGCGCGCCAGCATTATCTGCCCGCAGGAGAAGGTCGAAATCATCCACCTCGGCATGGCTGAGCAACCCACCAATAACGCCCCACGGATTGGCGCGGCGCTGAGCCTGGACGAGCTGGAGAAAGCGCATATCGGCGCCGTGCTCGCCACCAGCGACACCCTGGACCAGGCGGCCCGTACCCTCGGCATCGACGCGTCGACCCTGTACCGCAAACGCAAACAGTACAACCTGTGAGCTGCACCCTATGAAGCTCGCGATGACACTGCGCACTCGGTTGTTTCTGAGTATCTCAGCGCTGATCACCGTCGCCCTGTTGGGTCTGATCCTGGGTCTGGTCAGCGTCATGCAAATGGCCAAGACCCAGGAGTCCCTGATTCGCAGCAACTTCGTCACGCTGGACCTGGGGCTCAAACTGCGCCAAAGCCTTGGCGACCAATTGATCATGATGCTGGAACATCGTCCCGATCCGCAGGCATTGCAACGCGCCAAGCAGCGGTACTTCGACCTGCTGGACCAAGGCATCGCCCATGAGCAACGCGACGGTCATAGCCACGGTTTCAGCCAGGCGCGAGCCCAATACCAGAACCTGCTGGACGCATTCGAGCAATCCCAGCAAGCGTCGCCACCGCCGGGCAGCAAGGAAAAACTCACCGAAGCCTTCAATGCGCTGCGCAATGGGCTGATTGATCAACATAAGCAGGCCCTGCAAAACATCAGCAACAGCGAGCACAAATCCCGCGCGCGCGCCTTGCTGATCGCCGGCTTGCTGGGGTTGGTGGGCCTTGCAGTGCTGATCATCGGATTTGTCACGGCCCATGGCATCGCCCGGCGATTTGGCGCGCCGATCGAAGCGCTGGCAAAAGCGGCGGACAAGATCGGTCAGGGCGATTTTGAAGTGACGCTACCGATCTCTTCGGCAGCGGAAATGAACCTGTTGACCCGTCGCTTCGGCCTTATGGCCGAGGCGGTGCGCCAGCATCAGGCGACGAATGTTGACGAACTGCTGGCGGGCCAGCAGCGCCTGCAAGCAGTGCTCGACAGCATCGACGACGGCCTGCTGATGATTGACCGCCAAGGCCGTCTGGAGCATCTCAACCCCGTTGCGCAACGCCAATTGGGCTGGGACGAGGAGCGCCTCGGCCAAGGCCTTGGCGAAGCGCTGGTGCGCCCGGAGCTGGATGAACAACTGCAACTGGTGTTGCGCGGCGGCAATCTGGAGCGCGCGCCGGAAGATCTGGAAGTCGAAGTCGAGGGCGAACT
Source organism: Pseudomonas sp. BIGb0381 (assembly GCF_024809815.1). Lineage (NCBI taxonomy): Bacteria > Pseudomonadati > Pseudomonadota > Gammaproteobacteria > Pseudomonadales > Pseudomonadaceae > Pseudomonas > Pseudomonas sp. BIGb0381. Next base: position 320,519 of record NZ_JANUEN010000007.1, on the reverse strand, counting down.
TCGTCTGCTGACCTACAGCCTCACCCCTGTCAGCCATACCCAGGGACACATTCTTGGGGCGGTGATGGTGCTGCACGACGTCACCGAACAGCGCGCCTTCGAGCGGGTACGCAGCGAATTCGTCTTGCGCGCCTCCCATGAACTGCGCACGCCGGTGACCGGCATGCATATGGCGTTCGGCCTGTTCCGTGAACGCGCGAAGTTCCCGCCGGAATCCCGTGAAGCGGACCTGCTGGATACGGTCAATGAAGAAATGCAGCGCCTGATGCAGTTGATCAACGACCTGCTCAACTTCTCGCGCTACCAGAACGGCCTGCAGAAACTCACCTTGGGACCGTGCGACGTGACCGATCTGCTCGAACACGCGCGCGCGCGCTTCGTGGAGCCCGCCAATGCGCAACACATCGAACTGCTGGTCGAAGTCCAATCAGATCTGCCACGGCTGTATGCCGACCAGGCGCAGCTGGAAAGGGTACTCGACAACCTGCTGGGCAATGCCCTGCGTCATACCGCCGACGGTGGGCAAATTCGCCTGCAGGCGCGAAGACATGGCGAACGGGTGATTATCAGCGTCGAAGACAACGGCGAAGGTATCGCTTATGGCCAACAAGGGCGCATCTTCGAACCCTTTGTCCAGGTTGGCCGCAAGAAGGGTGGCGCCGGCCTGGGGCTGGCGCTGTGCAAGGAGATCGTGCAATTGCACGGCGGCCGCATGGGTGTGTATTCGCGACCGGGGCAGGGCACCCAGTTCTATATGGCGCTGCCCTTGTAGAAGGGAGCTTAACGCCGGTTCAGGGCACGCAGGATGGCAGCACTTTCGGCGTCCGGCATGCCATCGAACAGCGATGGCCGGAACCGCATCTGGAACGCCGCGATCACATGTCGCGTGGCGACATCCAACTCCCCCGTCTGGGGTGTCGGGTAACCGAGGAGCGCCAATTCTTCCTGGAACCAGGTGATGCTCGGCAATTCAGCGGCGTACTGCACCTGGAAGCGGGCGACGGCCTGGGCATCCGGCCACACACTCAGGCCTTCATCGGCCAGGCGCTTCCAGGGGAACAGCGGCCCCGGATCGAGCTTGCGCAGGGGCGCGATATCGCTATGGCCAATGATGTTCCTGGGGTCGATGCCATTGCGCTTGCTGATGTCCTTGAGCAACACCACCAGCGATTTCACTTGGGCCTCGGAATACGGGTACCACAAACGGCCTGTGGGTGTGTCCTTGTAGCCGGGGTTTACGATCTCGATACCGATGGAACTGGAATTGAGCCAGGTACGCCCCATCCACTCGCTTTCCCCGGCATGCCAGGCACGCTGGCTTTCATCCACCAGCTTGTAGATGGTGGCGCCGGCGTCGTCGCCGATCAGGTAATGAGCGCTGACCTGGCCGTGGGTCAACAGGGCAAGGGAACGTTCAAGATTGGTGGAGGTGTAGTGGACGACCACGAACTGCACGCGGTTGTCGTGGTTCGCCGAGGGATGGCTGGTGTCCAGGCGCGGACCACTGGCGCAGCCGGCGAGCAGAAGAAATACACAGGCAAAGTACAAGGATTTCATGGCGGAAGACGGTACGCTGAAGACGATAATGCAACAGTGTAACGTACCGTTTGTGGCCCGGCGGTCAAATTACACAATGGAACATCTTTTACGCCGCCTGCACCTGATTACGCCCAGCCGCCTTGGCCCGATACAACGCCTCGTCGGCCCGCTTGAGTGCCAGCTCGCTGCGCTCACTCGGCTGCAACTGCGCCACGCCCATGGACACGGTAATCGTCACCGGTTCGCCCTTGAAGTGAAACGGGCAGGCCGCAATCGCGGCACGCAGTACTTCACCCACCGCCAGGGCATCCGACAGGGATGAGTCGGGCATCAGCAACACAAACTCCTCACCGCCAAACCGCGCGATAAAGTCGTTGGGCCGCAGGCGCTTGCGCAGGACGTTGGCGATGATTTTCAGCACCTTGTCGCCCGCCAGATGGCCATAGCCATCGTTGATGCGCTTGAAGTGATCCAGGTCCAGCATCGCGAGCGACAGGCTATTGCCACGCTGGTGCCAGATATTGACCTCGTGGTCCAGGCGCTCGCTCCAGGCCGCGCGGTTAGGCAAGCCGGTGAGCGGATCGATCAGGGCCTTCTGGCGCTGCACCTCGAGGTGCTCACGGTATCCTTGGGCTTCCTGCTCCATATTGGCGACCCGCTCGGCCAGCCCTTTCAGGCGCGCCGCCACTTCCTGCTCGCGCTGGTCACGTTGTTGCTGGTGCTCGTCCATGGTACCGAGCAAACCCTCAAGGTGGCTTTCCAGCACCTGCTTGAGGCTGTCCAGGTCGGCCGCGTCCTGGACGCTGCTTTGCAGGCCGTCGACCTGTTCACGAATCTGCGTGTCCAGCTCCCTGGCAGCGGAGCGGCTGTCAGCATGACCGTCGCTGGCCACTTGCAGATGGCCCTGGAAGGCTTCGAGGCGTTCGTTGAGCTGTTTGAGGTAAGCCTCAAACTCGTGCTGGCCGCTGTCGGTGATCGCCAGCATCAGCACCGCCAGGTCATCGAGGATCGGCAGCAATTCGTACCAGTTCAAACCGTGGGCCAGGCGCTCGCGCATGGCTTCGGCCTGGGGACGATGGCGCTCGGGTAGGGCCAGCTCCTCCAACAGGCCGATCAGGGTATCTTCGATATGCTTGGCCACGGAGCTGTAGGACGGCTCCGGTGAATCCGGCAAGGAGTAGAGGCCATCCGATTGAAGTTCATCGGGGTCCAGTTCTTCGGCGTCAAAAACCGGAGGGAGCGAGAGGCTGCCGATCACCGTCTCCTCTGGCGCCTCGACGGCAACCTGCGGCGTTTCGATAAAGGCAGCGAGAGCGCTTTCGGAGGCGGGCTCTTCCACCTGAGGCTCAGGCTCCCTGAGCTCGTCAGGCGCTGGAGATACGCCGACAGGCGCAGCCACTGTGACCCTTTGAGCAGGCGCCTCGTACACAAACTTTTCACTGGCGATATCGACAGCCTTGGCGGGCGCTGTGGCTTCAGGCTGCGCGGCAACCGGCGCCTGAGGCGGCGACGCAAAGGCCCGCAACGCTTGCGTCAACGCGTCGGACTGTTCGGGCTCCTGAGGCTCGGCGGCGGGCTTGGGCGCAACAGGCGCAGCAGGTACCGGGGGCGGGCTGGGGACAGGCTCGCTGGGCGCGGCCTCGTTCGAAACGTCCTTGGCACCAAACAGACGTTGCAGCAAACCCGGCCCAGGACGCACGGTTTCACCGTCCGGCTCCAGGTTATTCAGTGCCTGCCCTTGCAGGCTGCTCAACTCGCTGAGCAACAAGGGAATCTCACGTGCCTGGCTGACGCGGCCATCCAACTGCTTGGCGAAGGTTTTCAGCGGTCGGGCTACTTCACGGGGCAGCGGCAGCTTTTGCAACTGCGTAACCAGGGACGTCAGTGCGGTGCTCATCTGGTCGATCCGGGTTTCGCGGCGCTGCTCCGAATCCAGTACCGCCTTTTCCAGGCGCGGCAGCAAGGCGGCGAGGGCGGCGTCCATGTCGTCGGTACGCACAACGTCGCGCATTTCCTTCATGCATTGGTCAACTGCGCGGTCGGTGCCTTCCGCCGCCAGCGTGCTGCGCACCAGCCCACGACGCAGCAGGTCGAGGCGGGCGGCCCAGCGGCGTTCGAGCTTTTCTTGTTGCTCAATGCTTAACAGGTATTTTTCTTTCCAGCGCTGTGCGTCGTCGCTCATGCAAGGGGTCCGCGAGGGCCGGGGCTCAACGCGGGCAATGCATCAGCCGTGAGCGAACCCGGCAGACGAATCTCTACCGCGACCGGCAGGTGATCGGAGATGGGCTGCGCCAGCACCTGCACACTCTCAAGTGTGAGAGTCGGACTGAGCAGAATATGGTCAAGACAGCGTTGCGGGCGCCAGCTGGGGAACGTGGCTTCGACTTGCGGCGCCAGTAACCCGAGGTCACGCAACGGGGAATTCAGCAGGAGGTCGTTCGCATGGGTGTTCATGTCACCCATCAACACTTGATGTTTGTAGTTGCCAATCAGGTCGCGCACGTAGGCCAACTGCAGGTTGCGCGTACGCCCTCCGAGCGCCAGGTGCATCATCACCACCACCAAGGCCTCAGGCCCTTCGCCAAAACGCACGAGAATCGCCCCGCGCCCCTTGGGGCCCGGCAACGGGTGATCTTCGATGGCCGTTGGCTTCAAACGGCTGAGCACACCATTACTGTGCTGCGCCAGGCGCCCGAGGTTGCGATTGAGTTGCTGATACCAGTAGGGGAAGGCCCCGAGGTGCGCCAGGTGTTCGACCTGATTGATATAGCCGGAACGCATGCTGCCGCCGTCGGCTTCCTGCAAGGCGACCAGGTCGAAATCATTCAACAGGTCGCCGATCTTCTGCAGGTTACCGGCCCGGCCGTTGTGGGGCAGCAAGTGCTGCCAGCCACGGGTGAGGTAGTGCCGGTACTTCTCGGTACTGATGCCCACTTGGATATTGAAGCTGAGCAGGCGCAGGCGGCTGTCCGCCGGCAGGCCCGTGGAATCCAGGTGATGTTCGTTGACCTGCGGTTCATGCAGGCCAACCACACGTTGAGTACCCCAGCGGCGCATGAGAAGCCCCTTACTTGGCTGCGCGTTCTTTGGCGATCAACTGGTCAGCAACATTGAGGGTCGCTTCAGGACCACCGGTGGTGCCCAGGTCGAAACGGTACTTGCCGTTGACGATCATGGTCGGTACGCCTTGCACGCCGTACTTCTGCGCCAGTTCCTTGGCCTGTTTGATCTGGCCCTGGATGGCGAAGGAGTTGAAGGTGGCCAGGAACTTGTCCTTGTCGACACCTTGGGTGGCAACGAAGTCAGCCATTTCGTCAGGCTTGGTCAGGCGCTTGCCTTGTTTCTGGATTGCGTCGAATACTGCATTGTGAACTTTGTGCTCCACACCCATGGCTTCCAGAGTCAGGAACAGTTGGCCGTGGGCATCCCATGGGCCGCCGAACATGGCGGGGATACGCTTGAAGTTCACGTCCTTAGGCAGCTTCTCGACCCAAGGGTTGATGACCGGCTCAAAAGCGTAGCAATGCGGGCAGCCGTACCAGAACAACTCCACCACTTCGATCTTGCCCGGTACCGAAACCGGCACTGGGTTGGCCAATTCAACGTAGGTTTTACCGGCTTCAAGCGGCACATCGGCAGCTTGCGCGGTCATGCCGAAGAGGCTGGCAGTGACGAGAGCGGCGCTGAGGATCAGATTACGCATGCTTTACTCCTGGACAAATAAAGTCGCCTCACGCGACCTTTGTTGTGACAGGTCTACGCGGACATGAGTTCGTTAGTGTAACGGCAGCGGCCACAAAAAAGGGCGGCCTAAGCCACCCTTTTTATGCTTGCATCGATGGATTAATCGAGCGTTAACGTTGCGTGCACCTTAGTGCAGGCCCTGGATGTAGCTGGAGACGGCGGCGATGTCTTCATCACTCAGCTTGCGAGCGATGGTGCGCATGATTGCCGCGTCGCCATCATTGGCTCGCCCTGCCTCTTCCTTACGGAAATCGGTCAGCTGCTTGGCAATGTAGGTAGCGTGCTGGCCGCTCAGGTGCGGGAAGCCGGCGGCGGCTATGCCCGCGCCATTGGGCGAGTGGCAACCCGTGCAGGCAGGCAGGCCTTTATCCAAGTCTCCGCCGCGGAACAGTTTTTCGCCACGAGCCACCAGTTTCGGATCAGCAGCTCCCACACTGCCCTTCTGGCTGGCAAAATACGCCGCGATATCCGCCAAGTCCTGATCACTGAGGTTGGTCAGCAAGCCGGTCATTTCCAGGACCGTGCGCTTGCCGTCCTTGATGTCGTGCATCTGCTTGGTCAGGTAACGTTCACCCTGGCCGGCCAATTTGGGGAAGTTCGGCGCCGGACTGTTACCATCCGGCCCATGGCAGGCACCACATACGGCGGCTTTCGCTTGGCCGGCAGTGGCAACACCTTTAGGGGGGCCCTCTGCAGCAAAGGCAACACCGGTGATGCCCAAGGTCAACAGCAGACTCACGATCAGTTTGTTCATCAGCTAATCCAACTACGGCTAAGGGTTTAAGAGTTATCTACCGGGTTTACTCACCATCAACTCAATGATGGCCTGGTAATCCTCGGTACTGCAGTCCATGCACAAACCACGCGGCGGCATTGCCTTGAAACCCTGGGTCACGTGTTGCACCAGCGTGTCCATGCCCTGCGCCAGTCTTGGCGCCCAGGCTGCCTGGTCACCCCGCCTCGGGGCATTCGGCAGTTGGCCAGCATGGCAAGCCACGCAAACTCGGTTGTACACCACTTCCGGATCCTCTGTAGCCTGAGCGCCAGAAAGCGGAATCAGGGCACCGAAAGCGAGCAACCATCGGGTCATACATCGACCTTTTCAGGGTTTGAGAGCGTTTTGCGTTCTAATGCGCAATAAAGGTCTATCGCTCCCGTGAACTTCATCCTTCGCTGGGACAAAGCACACACAAAATCTGCGGCATTATATACTGGCGCTACTGAAACGGAAACGACACCGCTTGCCGCACCCTTTTTCGGCACCGCCCACATCGGAAATCTCATGCAACTCAAGAACCCCATCCTCGGCCTGTGCCAACAGTCCACCTTCATGCTCAGCGCCGCCAAAGTTGACCAATGCCCCGATGACGAAGGCTTTGAAGTCGCCTTTGCCGGTCGCTCCAACGCCGGTAAATCCAGCGCACTGAACACACTGACCCACGCCAGCCTGGCGCGCACCTCGAAAACACCAGGCCGCACGCAGTTACTCAACTTCTTCAAGCTAGACGATGATCGGCGTCTGGTCGACCTGCCGGGCTACGGTTATGCAAAAGTACCTATCCCGCTGAAGCTGCACTGGCAGCGTCACCTGGAGGCTTACCTGGGCGGCCGGGAGAGTTTGAAGGGGTTGATCCTGATGATGGACATCCGTCATCCAATGACCGACTTCGACCTGCTGATGCTCGACTGGGCCGTCGCCAGCGGCATGCCGATGCATATCCTGCTGACCAAGGCCGACAAGCTCACCTACGGCGCCGCCAAGAACACCCTGCTCAAAGTGCAGTCCGAAATTCGTAAGGGCTGGGGCGACACAATCACTATCCAGCTGTTCTCGGCCCCCAAGCGCATGGGCCTGGAAGATGCCTATACCGTACTGGCCAGCTGGATGGAACTGGCAGACAAAGGTGCGGAACTCGCCGAATAACTTTTCTGCGGGCAAAAAAAACCCCGGACTTCGTATGGGGAGGGGAAGTTCGGGGTTCAAGTACCGGACCGCTAGGGCGGGGTCCGGATATCTGCCAACACTTAACACAACATAGGAGCATTGAAGGGCTTCACCACCCATTCAGTAACTCTGAGTAGCAATTCACGGGTTAAGTTCCGGCAGGTTCAAAAAACTATTGGTAATAACTGAAACGGATTTCCGGTCTAAAGCACTCCGCCATCACGCCCGGTGATGGCGGCGCCGCGAAATCAGTGCGCTTCGTCCCAGTTATCGCCTACACCAACGTCCACCACCAACGGCACATCCAACTGCGCGGCCGCACTCATGTGCTCGCGAATCTTCTCGCTGACCTCTGCCACCAGATCCTCACGCACTTCCAGCACCAGTTCATCGTGTACCTGCAGGATCACCTTGGCATCCAGGCCCGACTCGGTCAGCCAGTTATCCACCAGCACCATGGCTTTCTTGATGATATCCGCCGCCGTGCCCTGCATCGGCGCATTGATCGCCGTGCGTTCTGCGGCCGCGCGCTCCTGAGGTTTGTTGGAATTGATGTCCGGCAAATACAGCCGACGCCCGAAGAACGTTTCCACGTAGCCTTGATCGGCAGCCTGGGCACGGGTGCGCTCCATGTACTCGCGAACCCCTGGGTAGCGGGCGAAGTACACATCGATGTAAGCCTTTGCGGTCTTGGTATCGACACCGATGTCCTTGCCGAGCTTCTGTGCCCCCATACCGTAGATCAGGCCAAAGTTGATCGCCTTGGCACTGCGACGCTGATTGGACGTGACCTCAGCCAATTCAACCTTGAACACCTCGGCCGCCGTGGCGGTGTGCACGTCCAGGTCGTTGCGGAACGCATTCATCAGCCCCTCGTCCTTGGACAGGTGCGCCATGATCCGCAGTTCGATCTGCGAATAGTCCGCCGCCAGCAGTTTGTAGCCCTTCGGCGCCACGAATGCCTGGCGGATGCGCCGCCCTTCGGCGGTGCGCACCGGGATGTTCTGCAGGTTCGGGTCGCTGGAAGACAGTCGCCCGGTCGCGGCCACCGCCTGATGGTAAGAGGTGTGAACACGCCCGGTACGCGGGTTGATCTGCTCCGGCAAGCGGTCGGTGTAAGTGCTTTTCAGCTTGCTCATGCTGCGGTACTGCATCAGTACCTTGGGCAGCGGATAGTCATCTTCGGCCAGCTTGGCCAGCACTTCCTCTGCCGTGGACGCCTGTCCCTTGCCCGTCTTTTTCAGCACCGGCAGGCCGAGTTTCTCGTAGAGAATCGCCCCGAGCTGCTTGGGCGAACCCAGGTTGAATGCTTCGCCGGCGATCTCGAACGCCTGGCGCTCCAGCTCAACCATCTTATTGCCCAGCTCGATGCTCTGGACACCGAGCAGCTGCGCATCCACCAGGGCGCCCTGGCGTTCGATACGTGCCAGCACCGGTACCAAGGGAATTTCGATGTCCGTCAGCACACTCGCCAGGCTTGGTATGGCCGTGAGTTGTGCGTGCAATGCCTGATGCAGGCGCAGCGTCACGTCGGCATCCTCGGCGGCATAAGGGCCAGCCTGTTCGAGCGGGATCTGGTCGAACGTCAGCTGCTTGGCGCCTCTGCCGGCGATGTCCTGGAAACTGACGGTGTCGTAGTCCAGGTACTTCTTGGCCAGGCTGTCCATGTCATGGCGGGTCGCAGTGGAATTCAACACATAGGATTCAAGCATGGTGTCGAAAGCGATGCCGCGCACGCTGATGCCATTCGCCGGGTCGCCGCCGATGGCACAGTTGACCAGGATATTCATGTCGAACTTGGCGTGCTGGCCGACCTTGAGCTTGCTCGGGTCTTCCAGCAATGGCTTCAAGGCCAGCAACACGGTGTCGCGATCCAACTGCGGCGGCGCACCGATGTAGGAGTGGGTCAGCGGGATGTAGGCAGCTTCATGGGGCTTCACGGCAAAGGACACCCCGACCAACTGCGCCTGCTGGGCGTCGATCCCGGTGGTTTCGGTGTCGAAAGCGAACAACGTCGCGTCGTTGAGCTTCTTCATCCAGACATCGAATGTGCCTTGGTCGAGAATGGTGGTGTAGATCGTCTCTGCGGGTGCTGCGGGGGCAACCTCAACAATGTCCTCGGCAACAGGCGCGGCCTTGAGCTCCACGCGCTTGGCATCACGCTGAATCTCATCAAACCAGCTCTTGAACTCCAGCAGGGTATACAGCTCCAGGAGTTTCTCGCGGTCCGGTTCGATCAAGTGCAAGTCATCCAGGCCCACATCCAGCGGCACATCGATCTTGATCGTCGCCAACTGATACGAGAGGAACGCCATCTCCCGGTGCTCTTCGAGCTTGGCGGGTAACGTTTTGGCACCCCTGATCGGCAAGGTCGGCACGATATCCAACTGCTCATAAAGCTCTTTCAGACCGCCATTCACACCTACCAGCAAGCCGGAAGCCGTCTTAGGACCAATGCCCGGGACGCCAGGGATGTTGTCGGACGAATCCCCCATCAACGCCAGATAGTCGATGATCTGCTCCGGAGCGACACCAAATTTCTCCTTTACGCCCTCAATGTCCATTGAGCTACCGGTCATGGTGTTGACCAAGGTAATGTGCCCGTCGACCAACTGCGCCATGTCCTTGTCGCCGGTGGAGATCACCACCGGACGGTCAGCGGCCGCACTGCTGCGGGCCAGGGTGCCGATCACGTCATCGGCCTCGACGCCTTCGACGCACAGCAACGGGAAACCGAGGGCTATCACGCTCTGGTGCAGTGGCTCGATCTGCAGACGCATGTCATCGGGCATGCTCGGGCGATTGGCCTTGTATTCGGCGTACATGTCATCGCGAAAGGTTCCACCCTTTGCGTCGAACACGACTGCGAACGGGCTGTCCGGATACTGTTTGCGCAAGCTTTTGAGCATGTTCAACACGCCCTTGACCGCACCGGTCGGCAGGCCTTTGGAGGTGGTCAGCGGTGGCAGCGCGTGGAAGGCGCGGTACAGATATGAAGAACCGTCCACCAGGACGAGGGGTGCTTGGCTCATGAGCAGGATCAACCTTTTCGGCGGGTCAGGCGCTAGAATAGCCGGACCAATGAAAACAAAGGGACAAGGTTATCATGCGTACATTCAATCGCCTGCTGTTGACCGGCCTGATTGCACTCGCTCCGATGGTTGCCATCGCAGCAGACAGTGCCCCTTCGGGTGATCCGGAAGTTACCATTCGCACGGAGGGCGACAGAACCATTCAGGAGTACCGCCAAAACGGTTTCCTGTACGCAATCAAGATAACGAAGAAAGGCTTTCCGCCGTATTTCCTCGTGCGCGCGGACGGAACCGACGCGAACTTCATCCGCTCTGACCAGCCGGATATGCTGATTCCGTCATGGAAGATCTTCGAATGGAAATGATTTCTTAACTTCAATTGGCGCCGCGCACCGCGGCGCCCGTACTGGCAGTTTTAACCATGTCTGTGTTCACCCCCCTGGCTCGGCCCGAGCTGGAAACCTTTCTTGCCCCCTACGGGCTCGGCCGCCTGCTTGACTTCCAGGGGATTGCCGCTGGTAGCGAAAACACCAATTTCTTTATCAGCCTGGAACAGGGCGAATTCGTCCTGACCCTGGTTGAGCGCGGCCCCGTCGCGGAAATGCCGTTCTTCATCGAACTGCTCGACGTGCTCCACGACGCCGACCTGCCGGTGCCCTATGCCCTGCGCACCACCGATGGCGTGGCATTGCGCGAACTGAAAGGCAAACCGGCCCTGCTGCAACCACGCCTGGCCGGCAAACACATCAAGGACGCCAACGCACAGCATTGCGCCCAGGTAGGCGACCTTCTCGGTCATCTGCACCTGGCGACGCAAGGCGAGAAAGTGCTGGAGCGCAAGACCGATCGCGGCCTGGACTGGATGCTCAACGAGGGTGCGCAGCTGATTTCGCACTTGAACGATGCACAGCAAAGCCTGCTGCACGCTGCATTGACCGAGATCGAAGCCCACAAGGCCGACATCCTCGCTCTGCCACGCGCGAACGTTCACGCCGACCTGTTCCGCGACAACGCGATGTTCGAGGGCACGCACCTGACGGGCCTGATCGACTTCTACAACGCCTGCTCGGGTCCGATGCTCTACGACGTGGCAATCGCCCTGAATGACTGGTGTTCGGACGCCGATGGCGTCATCGATGGCCCGCGCGCCCGTGCGCTGCTGGGTGCCTACGCCGGGCTGCGTCCGTTTACCGCCAAGGAGGCCGAGTTGTGGCCGATCATGTTGCGGGTGGCGTGCGTGCGGTTCTGGTTGTCGCGCCTGATCGCTGCCGAGTCGTTTGCCGGGCAGGATGTGCTGATTCACGATCCCGCCGAGTTCGAGCATCGGTTGACGCAGCGTCAGCAGGTCACCGTCCACCTGCCATTCGCGCTCTAAGGACCAACCCGGTCAAAATGTGGGAGGGGGCTTGCTCCCGATGGCGGTGGACCAGTCAACTTATCATCGACTGAAACGCCGTCATCGGGAGCAAGCCCCCTCCTACATTTGATCTGCGCTGCGGCTTATAACGACTCCAGGCACCCTGCCAAGTCGTTCCCCAATTTCTCCAGCACCTGTTCGTAACCCTGGGCTGTGGCCGGGGTGTAGCCGCCCAGCGCATCCAATTCCGCCAACTTCACCGGAAGGCCAGCCACCAGGGTTTCAGCCAGGCGCGGACGCAAAGGCGGCTCGCTGAACACGCAGGTCTTGCCCACTTCCTCCAAACGCGTACGCATCGCCGCCACATGCTGGGCGCCAGGCTGCACTTCGGCAGCAACACTGAACACACCGGTGTGCTTGAGCCCGTAAGCGTCTTCGAAGTAATCAAAGGCTTCGTGGAACACGAAGTAAGGTTTGTCACCGATGCTCGCCATGCGCTTTTTAAGGCGCGCATCAAGGGCATCCAGGCGCTCGTCGAATGCCTTCACGTTGCTCTGGTAACGCGCGGCATTGCTCGGGTCGGCAGCGCTGAGGTCAGACGCCATGCGCGCGGCGATCACACGAGCATTGACCGTCGACAACCATAAGTGCGCATCCACGCTGCCTGGGCGATGATCATGGTCATGTTCGTCGGCATCGTCGGCGTGGGAATGGCTATCTTCGGCGAAGCGGCGGAGCTTCATGCCTGGCAGGTCTTGGACAGCAACGGTCGCGGCTGTACGACCTTTGAGCACGCGAGGAAGGAAGCTCTCCATATCCGGCCCGATCCAATACAGCAGATCGACTGACTGCACGCGCCGTACGTCGGATGGGCGCAACGCATAGTTATGCGGCGACGCACCCGGCGGCAACAACACCTCCGGAACGGCCACACCGTCTTGCACAGCAGCGGCAATCAACTGCAACGGCTTGATGCTGGTCAGCACCTTGACCTCAGCCTGAGCGGCGCCAGTCATGAACAAACTGGTGACAAATACGACAAAAACGGGAAAAAGTCGGGACACGATGACCACTCAATGGCGTAGGAACGGGTAACATAATAACGTCTCTATCAAATATCTGTCGCCGCTCATGCCTAAAACACCGCTTGCCAGCCGTCCACACGACCACTCTCACTGCGTGCATACCGCGCTGTCGGAGGCCGACACCCTCTGCGCACAGAAGGGCTTGCGCCTGACTGCTCTGCGCCGCCGGGTGCTGGAACTGGTCTGGCAGAGCCACAAACCCCTGGGCGCCTACGACATCCTGGGTGTGCTCAGCGAGCAGGACGGCCGCCGCGCCGCGCCGCCTACGGTGTATCGCGCGCTGGATTTCCTGCTGGAAAATGGCCTGGTGCACCGCATTGCCTCGCTCAACGCGTTTGTCGGCTGCAACCACCCGGAACACGCGCATCAGGGCCAGTTCCTGATCTGCCGCGAGTGCCACGCCGCCATCGAACTTGAACAAAAAAGCATCAGCGACGCCATCATCAAGAGCTCCGCCGACGTGGGCTTCCGGGTCGAAGGGCAAACGGTCGAAGTGGTCGGCCTGTGCTCGGGCTGCCAGGGGGCTTGATGAGCAACGCGTTAATCCGCCTGGAGCAGGTCGGCGTCACGTTCGCCGGGCAAAACGTGCTGGATAACATCGCATTGAGCGTCGAGCCGGGGCAGATCGTCACCCTGATCGGCCCCAATGGCGCCGGCAAGACCACCCTGGTGCGCGCCGTACTCGGCCTGCTCAAACCCGACACCGGCAGCGTGTGGCGCAAGCCCAGGCTGCGTGTGGGCTATATGCCGCAAAAGCTGCACGTTGATCCGACTCTGCCCTTATCCGTACTGCGTTTTTTGCGCCTGGTGCCCGGTGTGGACCGCGCCCGCGCGCAGGCCGCCCTCAAGGAAGTCGGGGCCGAACAGGTCATCGACAGCCCGGTGCAAAGCATCTCCGGCGGCGAAATGCAGCGGGTACTGCTGGCCCGCGCCCTGTTGCGCGAGCCCGAGTTGCTGGTGCTGGATGAACCCGTGCAGGGCGTCGACGTCGCCGGCCAGGCCGAGCTGTACAGCCTGATCACCCGCCTGCGCGACCGCCATGGCTGCGGCGTGCTGATGGTCTCCCACGACCTGCACCTGGTGATGAGCACCACCGACCAGGTGGTATGCCTCAATCGCCACGTGTGCTGCTCCGGCCACCCGGAACAAGTCAGCAGCGACCCGGCGTTCGTCGAGCTGTTCGGCAAGAACGCCCAGAGCCTGGCGATCTATCACCACCATCACGACCATGCCCATGACCTGCATGGCGCTGTCGTTGACGATCCCGCGGCGCCCCACACCCACGTTCATGGAGATAGCTGCAAGCATGGCTGATTTTCTGCTTTACGCCCTGCTGGCAGGCTTGGCTCTGGCGTTGGTGGCGGGCCCACTGGGCTCGTTCGTGGTCTGGCGACGCATGGCGTACTTTGGCGACACGTTGTCCCACGCCGCACTGCTGGGGGTGGCCCTGGGCTTCCTGCTGGATGTCAGCCCGACCATCGCGGTAACCGTGGGCTGCCTGCTCCTGGCGGTATTGCTGGTGACCCTGCAGCAACGCCAACCGCTGGCCTCCGACACCCTGCTCGGCATCCTGGCGCCGAGCACGCTGTCCCTGGGCCTGGTGGTGCTGAGCTTTATGCATGAAGTGCGCATCGACTTGATGGCCTACCTGTTTGGCGACCTGTTGGCGATCAGCCCCACCGACCTCGCATGGATCCTCGGCGGCAGCGCTGCCGTACTGGCGCTGCTGGTGACCCTGTGGCGCCCATTGCTGGCAATCACCGTGCACGAAGAACTGGCAACCGTAGAAGGCTTGCCGGTGCCCGCCCTGCGCATGGCGCTCATGTTGTTGATCGCGGTGGTGATTGCTGTCGCGATGAAGATTGTCGGCGTATTGTTGATCACGTCGCTGTTGATCATCCCCGCCGCCGCCGCCCAGCGCCATGCCCGCTCACCGGAGCAGATGGCGATCGGTGCCAGCCTGTTGGGCATGCTGGCAGTGTGCGGGGGCCTGGCGTTGTCGTGGTTCAAGGACACACCGGCAGGGCCGTCCATTGTGGTGACGGCCGCCGCCCTGTTTCTGCTGAGTTTTGTCCTGCCCCGTCGAGGGGTGTAGACTTGCTCGCTTTTTGCGCAAATAGAGAGTCGCAGGAATGAAGCTGTTCACCTCCCGTTATCTGCTCCTTGCCGCGTTTTCCCTGCTGCTGGGCGCCTGTCAAAGCACACCGCCCGCCGCCCCAGAGGCTACGGATCCGCGTGCTGCGGCCATCGCGCAGCTGGAGCAAAACCTGGCCAGCAGTGAGCTGGCCACCGCCGAAGACCAACTGGCCGCGATGCAGGCCCAGTCGCCCAATGACCCGACGCTGGAACCCTACCAACGTCAATTGGCCGAGGCTTACCTGCAGCGCAGCCAGATCGTGCTGCAAAAAGGCGACGTAAACGCCGCCGCCACCGCCCTGAGCCGTGCCCGCGCGCTGATGCCCAAGGCGCCGGCGCTGACCGGCGGCGTAAACAGCGCCATCACCCACGCCCGCAAGGCCGAGTTGGATAAGGCCGAAGAGGCCCTCAAGGCCGCCGAAGCCAAGCCTGCAGCCAAGGTCATCGACCCGGCGGCGCCAAGCACCACCGTGGCGCTGAACCTCACCGACATCGAAGAGCTGCGCCATCAACTGGATGCAATCGCCACCGATGTGGTGAATTACCAGTGTGATGTGACGATCCAGGCGCCGCGTACCCAGGATTACCCATGGCTGGCCACGTTGCTGACCAAACGGGTGAAGCGCATTGATTCGGAGTATGAGCTGAAGATTCACCGGCAGATTTTGAAACATATTCCGGCGCAGGTGGTTTTGATTCCGCGCAAGGCGGAATAACGCATCGGGGGCAAGCCCCTCCCACAATTGAATTTATTCACAATTCAAATGTGGGAGGGGCTTGCCCCCGATAGCGGTCTAACAAGCAACCAATAACTTAAGCTGGAATCGCCTTAGCCTTCGGCTCACGATCCCAAACCCGATGTTGTGCAATCGCGGCAAAAAACGCCTTGAACGCTTTCGCATCCGCGCCAACGATAAGCCCCGCATCCGCCTCTAGCTTCAGCAGATCCAGCAGTGGCTTCACGTCACTGGCAACTGCAATCGCCTTCAGGTGTTTGTAGGCTTCCAGAACGTAATGCAACGCCACACCATCGCCGCTCAGTGCTTTCACCGACTCTTTTCCACCCGGGATAAACACGGCATCAAACGCAATGGACGGCATGCCTTCCATCGACGCATCTACCGGCAGGCTCTTGCCATCGGCCGTCTTCACCGGCGCCGAGGTCGGCCCAAGCAACTTCGCATGGGCACCTTCTGCCTCCAGTGCTTTTTTCAGCGCATCAATCGCCGCGCCATCCACACCGTCAGCCGCAAGAATCGCGACTTTGCGCGTCTTGATATCACCCGACAGCAAGTTCACCTGGCTCAACGCCGGCGACTCTTTCAGCGAAGTCTCACGCGGCGCAACCGTGCCTTTGGTCGGTGCAGGCAAACCGAGGTTCTGCGCAACGCGCTTGGCCAGTTCCAGATCGATATTGGCCAGAATCTCGTTGACCTGACGTGCGCGAATGAACTCACGCTCCACCTTGCCCAACTCGAAGCTGTAGGCCGCGATGATGTGCTCTTTCTCGTGATGGCTCATGCTGTGGAAAAACAGCGCGGCTTGCGAGAAGTGATCGCCAAACGACTCACTGCGCTCACGCACCTTATTGGCGTCGACGCGCTCGTAATAGGTCTCGAAACCGCCATCCTGGGCAGCCGGTGGCGTTTCCTTCGGCCAACCACCATCAATAGAATTCGGCTCGTACGCCGCACGGCCCTTGTCGATCACGGTGCGATGCTGGGCGTCGCGCTGACCGTTGTGGAAAGGCACCACAGGTCGGTTGATCGGCAGCTCATGGAAGTTCGGCCCACCGAGACGGCTGATCTGCGTATCCGTGTAGGAAAACAGACGGCCTTGCAGCAAAGGGTCGTTGGTGAAGTCGATGCCCGGCACGATATGACCCGGGCAAAACGCGACCTGCTCGACTTCGGCAAAGAAGTTATCCGGGTTGCGGTTAAGCACCATCTTGCCCAGCGGCGTGATCGGCACCAGTTCCTCGGGGATGATCTTGGTCGGGTCGAGCAGGTCGAAGTCGAACTTATGCTCGTCTTCCTCCGCAACGATCTGCACACCCAGCTCCCACTCAGGGTAGTCGCCGCTTTCAATCGCTTCCCACAGGTCACGACGGTGGTAATCGGTATCTTTACCGGCAAGCTTTTGCGCTTCGTCCCACACCAGGGAGCAGGTGCCGACCTTCGGGTGCCAATGAAACTTCACAAAGCTCGACTTACCTTCGGTATTGATGAAGCGGAAGGTGTGAATGCCAAAACCCTGCATGGCACGCAGGCTTTTTGGAATGGCACGGTCAGACATCGCCCAAATCACCATGTGCGCCGATTCCGGCTGCAACGAAACAAAATCCCAGAACGTATCGTGGGCCGAGCCGCCTGTAGGAATTTCGTTGTGCGGCTCAGGTTTTACCGCGTGTACGAAGTCGGGAAACTTGATCGCATCCTGAATGAAAAACACCGGCATGTTGTTGCCGACCAGGTCGAAGTTGCCTTCATCGGTGAAGAACTTCACCGCGAAACCGCGCACGTCACGCACCGTATCGCCGGAACCACGCGGGCCCTGCACCGTGGAGAAACGCACGAACACCGGGGTTTTATGGCCGGGATCGCGCAGGAAACCCGCCTTGCTCAGCGCAGAATGGTTTTCATAGGTCTGGAAATAGCCATGGGCACCGGTGCCCCGGGCATGCACGATGCGCTCGGGGATGCGCTCATGGTCAAAGTGCGTGATTTTTTCACGCATGATGAAGTCTTCCAGCAGCGAAGGGCCGCGGGCACCGACTTTCAAGGTGTTCTGGTTGTCGGAAATCTTCACGCCTTGGTTGGTACGCAGGGCCTGGCCGGTCGCATCGGAACGGAATTCCTCCAGGGCCTGCAGCTTGGCGTTGGTGTTGCCACGGTCCAGGGTATCGGTGCCCGCGAGCTCACTCTTCGACGGGGTGGCTGGCTTCTTGGTACTCATCAGTCAAAACTCCTTATTCAAAGTGGCCAGAGCGGTCCCCGGCTCGTTTGAGCAAAACCCCAGGCACGGCACCTGGGAAATCGAGTTGCTTAAGTAGTGACTGACACGGTTTTGCACCGTTCCTTTTTTGTGACCTTTGATCGCGTTATTGCCAAATCACTGGTTGAATGCGAAATAAATGCTAAGAAACGCTATTCGGACAGGCTAAAATGCGCGCCCGGCTAACCGCTGATCCCTTTTCAATGCGCCCCACAAGGTTCGCTACGTGATCGAGTTTCAAAACGTCCATAAAACCTACCGCGTCGCCGGTAAGGATATTCCCGCGCTGCACCCCACCAGCCTGCGCGTCGAGAACGGCCAGGTGTTTGGCTTGATCGGCCACTCGGGTGCAGGTAAAAGCACACTGCTGCGCCTGATCAACCGCCTGGAAGAGCCCAGCGGCGGCCAGATCACGGTGGACGGCGAAGAAGTCACCGCCCTGGATGCCAACGGCCTGCGCCGTTTCCGTCAACAGGTCGGGATGATCTTCCAGCACTTCAACCTCCTGGCGTCGAAGACCGTTGCCGACAATGTGGCGCTGCCACTGACCCTGGCCGGCGAATTGTCGCGCAAGGAGATCGACCAACGTGTCGCCGAGCTACTCGCCCGCGTCGGCCTGTCGGACCACGCCAAGAAGTACCCGGCGCAGTTGTCTGGCGGCCAGAAGCAACGCGTCGGTATTGCCCGCGCCCTGGCGACCAAGCCGAAAATCCTGCTGTGCGACGAAGCCACCAGCGCCCTCGACCCGCAAACCACCGCCTCGGTCCTGCAACTGCTGGCCGAGATCAATCGCGAGTTGAAACTGACCATCGTGCTGATCACCCATGAAATGGATGTGATCCGCCGCGTGTGTGACCAGGTAGCCGTGATGGATGCCGGCGTGATCGTCGAGCAAGGCTCGGTGGCCGACGTGTTCCTGCACCCCAAGCACCCGACCACCAAGCGCTTCGTACAGGAAGCCGAGCAGGTCGACGAAGGCGAACAGCGCGATGACTTCGCCCACGTACCGGGCCGCATCGTGCGGCTCACGTTCCAAGGCGAAGCGACCTACGCGCCATTGCTGGGTACCGTCGCCCGCGAAACGGGGGTGGACTACAGCATCCTGGCCGGTCGAATCGACCGCATCAAAGACATCCCCTACGGGCAACTGACCCTCGCCGTCACTGGCGGTGACATGGAAGCCGCGTTTGCGCGCTTCACCGCCGCCGACGTCCATATGGAGGTGCTGCGCTAATGGACCTGTTCCTGAATTTCTTCGCCGACATCGACTGGTCCGAAATCTGGCTCGCCACCGGCGATACCATGACCATGCTGTTCGGCTCGCTGTTCTTCACGGTCGTGCTGGGCCTGCCCCTGGGCGTGCTGCTGTTCTTGACCAGCCCACGTCAGCTGTTCGAGCAGAAAGGCTTGTACGCCTTTCTGTCGCTGATCGTGAACATGCTGCGTTCGCTGCCGTTCATCATCCTGCTGATCGTGATGCTTCCATTAACCAAACTGATCACTGGCATATATATGGATGAGGCCACCACGTTGGGCGTTGCGGGCGCGATTCCGCCGCTGGTTATCGGCGCCACACCATTCTTTGCACGCCTGGTGGAAACCGCCGTACGTGAAGTGGACCGCGGAATCATCGAGGCCACGCAGTCGATGGGTGCCAGCACGCGCCAGATCATCACCAACGCCTTGCTGCCCGAAGCACGCCCCGGCATTTTCGCGGCAATTACCGTGACCGCGATTACACTGGTTTCCTACACGGCGATGGCCGGCGTGGTCGGTGCCGGTGGGCTGGGCGACCTGGCGATCCGTTTCGGTTACCAGCGTTTCCAGGACAATGTAATGGTGGTTACCGTGGTGATGCTGATGATCCTGGTGCAAATTCTGCAAACCGTCGGCGACAAGCTGGTGGTGCACTTTTCTCGAAAATAACGGCCATGGCCGGCCTGGTGCCGGCAGATGCCCGAACAAGGAGCTTGCTGGATGAAAAAACTACTGGTTGCTTTCGCCGCCGTTGCCGCGTTTTCCGCCCACGCCGAGACCATCAAGGTCGCGGCTTCGCCGGTGCCTCATGCGCAAATCCTCGAATTCGTGAAGCCTGCCCTCGCCAAAGAAGGCGTGGACCTGCAGATCAAAGTCTTCACCGACTACGTACAGCCCAACGTACAAGTGGCCGAAAAGCGCCTGGACGCGAACTTCTTCCAGCACCAGCCATACCTGGATGAATTCAACAAAGCCAAAGGCACTCACCTGGTGAGTGTCGGCGCTGTGCACCTGGAGCCCCTGGGGGCTTACTCCAGCAAGTACAAGAAGCTGGAAGACCTGCCAAACGGTGCCAACGTGGTGATCCCGAACGACGCCACCAACGGCGGCCGTGCCCTGTTGCTGCTGGCCAACAACGGCCTGATCACCCTGAAGGACCCGACCAACATCCTGTCGACCATCAAGGACATCACCGGTAACAGCAAAAACCTGAAGTTCCGCGAGCTCGAAGCCGCCACCCTGCCGCGCGTGCTGACCCAGGTCGACCTGGCGCTGATCAACACCAACTATGCGCTGGAAGCCAAGCTGGACCCGTCCAAGGACGCCCTGGTGATCGAAGGCAATGACTCGCCTTACGTGAACATCCTGGTGAGCCGCGAAGACAACAAGGATTCGGACGCGATGAAGAAGCTGATTGCAGCCCTGCACACCCCTGAGGTGAAGCAATTCATCCAAGAGAAGTACAAAGGCGCGATCCTGCCGGCGTTCTGATCCGACTCGGTCTCCAACACGCTGGAGATCAAAAAATGTGGGAGGGGGCTTGCCCCCGATTGCGGAGTATCAGTCGCTGCATGAGCTGACTGATCTGCCGCCATCGGGGGCAAGCCCCCTCCCACATGTGTTTTGCGTTGCCTGTTACTTGCGCTGCAACAACCCTGGCAGTTGCGCCACCAGCTTCTGGTTGTTCAACGGCGCACGGATAAACCCGCGCTGGGTACCATCCGGGCCGATCAGCGCGAGGTTGCCGCTGTGGTCGACGGTGTAGTTGGGCTTGCTGGTGTCTGCCGGTATGAACGGGATGCTCACGGCATTCGAGACCTTCTGCACATCCTCCACGTTCGCGCCGGTGACGCCTTGGAATTGCGGGTCGAAGTAGCCCAGGTACTGCTTGAGCTGGGTCGGGGTGTCGCGGTTCGGGTCGACGCTGACCAGAATCACCTGCAACTTATCCACAGCCTCTTTAGGCAACTCGCTCTTGATCTGGCGCAGCTGGGCGAGGGTGGTCGGGCAGATGTCGGGGCAGAAGGTGTAGCCGAAGAACAGCAGGCTCCACTTGCCTTTCAACTCGTTGACCAGCACCGGCTGGCCGTCCTGGTTGGTCATGGTCACTGGTGGCAGCTGACGGCTTTGCGGCAGCAGGATGATGCCGGCGTCGATCAACGCGGTAGGGTCGCCCTGGCCCTTGCCAGACAGTACTTTGTTAACGGTCAGGCCCATGATCAACGCGACGATGGCCACCAGGATAAAGACGGTTTTTTGAGTTCGAGTCATAGGTTCAACAGTAAGTAGTGGTCTACGAGCAGGGCGATAAACAGCAGGAACAGGTACCAGATAGAGTACCTGAAGGTGTTGATCGCCGCGTGCGGCTGAGCGCCACGGTACAGCACCCAGGCCCATTGCAGAAAGCGTCCGCCCAACAACAGTGCGCATACCAGGTACAGCGGGCCGCTCATGTGGATCACGTAGGGCATCAGGCTCACCGCCAGCAGCGCAAAGGTATAGAGCAGGATATGCACCTTGGTGTAATGCTCGCCGTGGGTGACCGGCAGCATCGGGATATCGGCCTTGGCGTATTCCTCCTTGCGGTGAATGGCCAGCGCCCAGAAGTGCGGCGGGGTCCAGGCGAAGATAATCAGCACCAGCAACAAGGGCTCGGCGCTGACGTGGCCGGTGACGGCGACCCAGCCCAACAGCGGTGGCGCGGCACCGGCCAGGCCTCCGATGACAATATTTTGTGGCGTCGCACGCTTGAGAAAACCGGTGTAGACCACCGCGTAACCGAGCAGCGAAGCCAGCGTCAGCCATGCCGCCAGGGGGTTGGTGAACGCCAGCAACAAGGCCAATCCTGCAACGGCTAGAAACAAAGCAAAGGCCAGCGCCGCCACCGGCGACACACGCCCCTCCGCCAACGGCCGCTTATGGGTGCGAGCCATCACCGCATCAATCCGCCGGTCCACCACATGGTTCACCGCCGCCGCGCCGCCCGCACACAGGGCAATGCCGAGATTGCCGAACACCAGCACCGTCCACGGCACGCCTGCGCGTGTGGCGAGGAACATACCCACCAGAGAAGTGATGAGCATCAGCACCACCACTTTCGGCTTGGTCAGCTCCAGGTAATCGCGCCAGACCGCCCGGCCTTGACGCGCGCCGATCAAGGTCGCCATGGCATCTCTCCTTTAAGGGTGATGAGGCCCGATACGTGTTTGCGCGGGCTGAAGCGCCAGCCGAAGAGCAACTGATCACGCACCCGGACCAGGCTGGTGCGGGCGTGGTAATTAACCAGCACCAACGTCAGCAGCAGCGCAGCACCGCCGGCGTTATGAGCGACCGCCACCGGCAGCGGCAAGCCGAAATACACATTGCTCAGGCCCAGGCTGATTTGCGCGAACAGGGCGATCAACAGCAGGCCTGCAAGCCGCGTCATGCCTACGGCGCGCAACTGCCAGGCCAGGCCGAGCAGCACCAGGGTGACCAGCACCGCGCCCATGCGGTGAGTCAGGTGAATGGCGGTACGCGCTTCGCTGTCGAGTTGGCCGCCAAGGTAATTGGGCCCGATGTGCTGGGTCAGGTGAAAGCCGTTGGCGAAGTCAGCCGCCGGCCACCACGCGCCATGGCAGGTGGGCAAGTCGACGCAGGCCACGGCGGCGTAGTTGGAACTCACCCAACCGCCCAACGCGATTTGCCCGATCACCAGCACCAGTCCCGCCGTCGCCCAATATTGCAGGCGCTTGGGCACAATCAACGCGGGCAACACGCCGGACAAGCGCAAGGTCAGCAAAAACAGCAGGCTCAAGGTCGCAAAGCCGCCCAGCAGGTGGCCCGTCACAACCTGAGGCCAGAGCTTCAACGTCACTGTCCACATGCCAAATGCCGCCTGGGCGAACACCACCGCCAGCAGAAACAATGGCAACTTCACCGGCTGGCCCGGATCACGCCGATGGCTCCACGAGCGCGCCGCCAACAGCACAATCAACAGGCCCAGGGTGCCGGCGAAATAGCGATGAGTCATCTCGGCCCAGCCCTTGTCAGCCTCCACCGGCGTATCGGGAAAATGCAATTGGGCATGGGCCAGCTGGGCCTCGCTTTGCGGCACGCTGATAAAGCCGTAGCAGCCCGGCCAGTCCGGGCAACCGAGGCCGGCGTGGGTCAGGCGGGTGTAGGCGCCAAGCAGCACGACGATCAGCGCCAGCAAGGTGGCAAACAACGCGAGGCGAAATCCAGGTTTGGCCATGACGATGCCCTTATCCGATGTTCGACAGTTTCAACAGGTGGCGCAGGTCATTGAGCAAGTCTTTGCCCTTGATCTTGGCGTCGTAGCGCAGCACCAGGTTGCCGTGGGGGTCGACGATCCACAGTTGCGCATCGCCCGGCGCAGCGGCGTTTTTGGTGAAAGTCGAGAGGTCCAGTGAGTAGCGCTGCAATTGCGGGTATTCGACCTTCAACTTGGCGTCATAGTCGGCACCGACCGGTTGCGCACTGGCCAGGGCATGGCTGGCGCGCGAGGCGTCGCGCCCCAGGCCGATCTGCAACTGGCGCGCGAGGTACACCAGTTGCTGGCAATCGGCGGCGCAGGCGGCAGGCGCGGTGACCAGCAACTGCCAGCGCTGTTCATCGGCCTGCACGCCGATATCGGCGCGGGTCTGACCGTTGCCGATCATTTCTCCGTGGTAGCTGCGACTGTCGGGCACCCAGAACTGCAGCTTGTACATAAAGGTGGCCAGCGCCATCGGGCCGACCACCATCAGCAGGATCAGCATCAGCTGCCAGCGGCCTTTGCGCCGATCAGCTACCTCAGACATGTTGAGTGGATTCGTGGCCGTTCCCATGGGGCTTCTCCTTTGTGGTGTGCCATCCGAGGTAGAGGTAAAGAGCCAGTAGCGCCAGGGACATGGCGAACCACTGCACCGCGTAGGCCAGGTGTTTTTCCGGGCCCATCGCAACGATGGGCCAGGTGGTTTCGTACGTACCGGGGCCGGCTTCGGTACGCAGTTCGTAGGCAAAACCGTTGCGGCCCAGCTCAGCCCACAGCGCGGCGGGGTGCAGCGCGGTCAACAGGCGCGGCCAGTGCGCGGTCGTGGGGTCCGCATGCAGCTGGAAGGTTTCGCCGGGCGCGACATACACCCAGGCGTCAAGATTCAAAGGCTGGTCCGGAGTGGTGAAGACGGGCGGGGTGCGCCGATCCGGCCACGGCAACCAGCCCCGATTGAGCAATAGCCACAGGCCGCTGGCCTGGTCATGAAAGGGTTGCAGTAACTCGACGCCCGCCTTGCCGTCACGCATGCGGTTATCCAGCAATACGCTGTGCTCGGCATCGAATTGCCCGCGCAGATGCACGCGGCGGAAGGCCGGGTCCGCCATGTCGCTGAGCTGCACACTACTGATCGGCTCAGCGGCGCGGCGTTCGGCATAGCTGTCCACCAGCAGCTGCTTCTCATGGCCGCGCGACAGTTGCCAGACGCCCAAGCCCACCATCAAAGGCAGCAGAATCATCACCACCAACGTCGGTGCGATACCTGGACGAAAGCGTTTCATGGCGCTGGCTATACTTGTTTTCATTGCCCGCCCATCCCCTCAATGCCCACCAAAGCCAGGAACCAGACCATGCTCAAAGCAGCCATTGCCCTGATGCTGATCGCGACCGTCGTGAGCCTGTTCAGTGGCTTGTTCTTTCTGGTCAAGGACGAGGGCAACTCCAACCGCCTCGTCACTGCCTTGACCGTGCGTGTCGTACTGGCCGTGATCACCGTGGCCTTGATTGCCTGGGGCTTTTTCAGCGGCCAGCTGGTATCTCACGCGCCCTGGTAAGTCGCCTCACAGCACGTATACGAAGAAAAACAGCCCGATCCACACCACATCCACGAAGTGCCAATACCAACTGGCCGCCTCGAAGCCGAACTGGTGCTCGGCGTTGAAATGCCCGCGCAGGATGCGCATCAGCATCACAAACAAAATGATGGTGCCGATGGTCACGTGGGCGCCGTGAAAGCCCGTAAGCATGAAGAAGGTTGCGCCATACACACCTGAGCCGAGGGTCAGGCCCAGCTCTTTGTAGGCGTGGATGTACTCCTCGGCCTGGAACCCGAGGAATGCAAGGCCCAGCAAGACGGTGATCGCCAGCCAGATCTTCAGCGCGCCGCGATACCCCTTGCGTAAGGCGTGGTGGGCAATGGTGATGGTCACGCTGGAACTCACCAGCAGGATGGTGTTGACCAACGGCAAGCCCCACGGGCTGATAGTGCCCTCCGGCGCGGGATAAAGTTTCGGGTCCGGGTTGTTGAGCAACGGCCAGGCAAACTCGAAGTTCGGCCACAGCATGTGAGCAATGCCTTTGGGGCCTTCGCCGCCCAACGCGGGACCGGACAGGTGGCGCACGTAGAACAGCGCACCGAAGAACGCGATAAAGAACATCACCTCGGAAAAAATGAACCAGGTCATGCCCCAGCGAAACGAGCGGTCCATCTGCGCGCTGTATAAACCGGCACGGCTTTCCTTGATCACCGCACCGAACCAGCCAAACAGCATGTAGGCCAGCAACAGCCCACCGACGAAAAAGATCCACGGCCCGTGGGATTCCGGGCGTGCCGCCTTCAGGTCGTTGAACCACACGGCCAGGCCATACACGGTGACCAGCATGCCAATCGTGGCAATTATCGGCCATTTGCTTTGCGCTGGTACGTAGTACGTATCATGAGTCGACATGTATTCGCTCTCCTGATTGAGCGGGCAAACAGTAGCTAGCCGCCGGTACGGACAGCCACCGGCGGTTGGCGCGCAGTGATATCAAACAGCGTGTACGCCAGGGTCAAATGCTTCACATCCTTGGGCATGTCGCGGTCGACAATAAAACGCACCGGCATCTCAATGCGCTGGCCTGGCTGCAGCACTTGCTGGGTGAAGCAAAAGCATTCGGTCTTGTGGAAATACATCGCCGCCTCTGCGGGGGAAATGCTCGGCACCGCTTGGGCGGTCATCGGTTTGTCGGTGGGGTTGTAGGCCACGAACAGCATCTCGGTGACTGCGCCGGGGTTGACCACCACCTCGTCAGCCTTGGAATGAAACTCCCAGACCATGTCGATGGCATTGGTGGAGAGGAACTGCACCCGTACCTGCCGCGTGAGGTCGACGACCTGCTCGCCCTCGTACTGCCCGGCCGTCTTGCCGTTGATGCCGAACGCCTTGCACATCACGTCGTAGATCGGCACCAGGGCAAAGCCGAAGGCGAACATCGCCACCACCAGGATCAGCAGGCGGGTGACCAGGCGCTTGAGGGGCACGGAGTCAGCCATGACATCCCCCTGAAGCGAATGCAATCAGCGTGTTCACTTGACCTCCGGTGGCGTGGTGAAGGTGTGGTACGGCGCGGGCGAAGGCACGCTCCACTCCAGCCCCTCGGCGCCGTCCCACGGCTTTGCCGGCGCGGGCGGGCCACCTCGGATGCACTTGATCACGATAAACAGGAAGAATATCTGCGTGGCGCCAAACATGAAGGCCCCAATGGACGAGACCATGTTGAAGTCGGCGAACTGCAGGTTGTAGTCCGGCACCCGGCGCGGCATGCCGGCCAGCCCCACGAAGTGCATCGGGAAGAACGCCATGTTCATGCCCACGAAAGACAACCAGAAATGCAGCTTGCCCAGGGTTTCGTCGTACATGTGGCCGGTCCATTTCGGCAGCCAGTAGTAGGCCGAGGCGAAGATGCCGAAGATCGCACCAGGCACCAGTACGTAATGGAAGTGCGCCACCACAAAGTAGGTGTCGTGGTACTGGAAGTCCGCAGGGGCAATCGCCAGCATCAATCCGGAGAAACCGCCGATGGTGAACAGGATCACAAAGGCCACGGCAAACAGCATCGGCGTCTCGAAGGTCAGCGAGCCTTGCCACATGGTGCTGACCCAGTTGAACACCTTCACGCCGGTCGGCACCGCAATTAGCAACGTGGCGTACATGAAGAACAACTCGCCGACCAACGGAATGCCCACCACAAACATGTGGTGCGCCCACACGATAAACGACAGGAACGCGATGCTCGCCGTGGCGTACACCATCGACGTATAGCCGAACAACGGCTTGCGCGAGAAGGTCGGGATAATCGAACTGACGGCGCCAAACGCCGGCAGGATCATGATGTACACCTCGGGGTGGCCGAAGAACCAGAACACATGCTGGAACAGCACCGGATCACCGCCACCGGCCGCACTGAAGAAGCTGGTGCCAAAGTGGATGTCCATCAGCATCATGGTCACGCAGCCGGCCAGCACCGGCATCACCGCGATCAGCAGGAAGGCGGTAATCAGCCAGGTCCAGACGAACAGCGGCATTTTCATCAAGGTCATGCCGGGCGCACGCAGGTTGAGGATGGTGGCGACCACGTTGATCGCGCCCATGATCGAGCTGATGCCCATCAAGTGGATGGCGAAGATGAAGAACGTCACGCTTTCCGGCGCGTAGGTGGTGGAGAGCGGGGCGTAGAACGTCCAGCCGAAATTCGGACCGCCACCGGGCGAGAACAGGGTCGAGACCAGCAGCAGGAACGCCGCCGGCAACAGCCAGAAGCTGAAGTTATTCATGCGCGGCAAGGCCATGTCCGGTGCGCCGATCATCAGCGGGATCATCCAGTTGGCCAGGCCGACAAACGCCGGCATCACCGCACCGAACACCATGATCAGGCCGTGCATGGTGGTCATTTGGTTGAAAAACGCCGGCTCGACGATCTGCAGGCCAGGCTGGAACAGTTCGGCACGGATCACCATGGCGAACGAGCCGCCGAGCAGGAACATGATGAACGCGAACCACAGGTACATCGTGCCGATGTCTTTATGGTTGGTGGTCAGCACCCAGCGCATCAAACCCTTGGCGGGGCCGTGGGCATGGTCACCGGCGTGGCCATGGTCATCGATCACAGTGCTCATGGCCGTTCTCCTGCAAGCGAGTGGGCGGGGCGGGTCGAGGTAAAAGCGATGAAGTCGGTCATTTGCTTTCCGCCTGCTTGATGGCCAGCACGTCTTTAGGCGTGACCATGTCGCCTTTGTTGTTGCCCCACGCGTTGCGCTCGTAGGTCACCACTGCGGCGATATCGACTTCCGAGAGCTGTTTGCCGAAGGCCGCCATCGCGGTACCGGGCTTGCCGTGATAGACGATGCTCAAGTGGTCTGCAGCGGGCCCGGTGGCGATCTTCGAGCCCTTGAGCGCCGGGAACATCGGTGGCAGGCCCTGGCCTTCGGCCTGGTGACAGGCGACGCAGGTGGTGTGGTAGACCTTGTCGCCGCGCGCAACCAGCTCTTCCAGCGTCCACTCCTTGGAGGTCAACTCCTTGAGCTTGGCGGCCTCTGCCTTGCGCTCGCCGAGCCAGGTGTCGTAGTCGGCCTTGGACTTGACCTCGACCACGATGGGCATGAAACCGTGGTCCTTGCCACACAGTTCGGCGCACTGGCCACGGTAGATGCCGGGCTTCTCGACGCGGGTCCAGGCCTCGTTGACGAACCCTGGAATGGCGTCACGCTTGACCGCAAAAGCCGGCACCCACCAGGAGTGGATCACGTCGGCGGCGGTCACCAGGAAGCGCACCTTGGCGCCCACCGGCAACACCAGCGGCTGGTCGACTTCCAGCAGGTAATGTTCGCCCTTGGTGGCCTGGTTATGGATCTGCTCGGCAGGCGTGGCCAGGTTGCTGAAGAACTCCACATCCTGGCCCAGGTATTTGTAATGCCACTTCCACTGATAGCCGGTGACCTGGATATCGATATCCGACTCGGTGCTGTCGTAGATATTGATCAAGGTCTTGGTCGCCGGAATGGCCATCGCGACCAGAATCAGCAAGGGCACCACGGTCCAGAGGATTTCCACGGTGGTGCTCTCGTGGAATTTGGCCGCAACCTGGCCCGTGGAGCGGCGGTGGACGATCATCGACCAGAACATCGCGCCAAACACGACAATGCCGATTACCACACAGATCCAGAAAATGGTCATGTGCAGGTCGAACACAGCGTGACTGACTTCAGTTGCCCCTGGCGCCATATTCGTTGTCCAGGCGGCGTGCGCCTGGCCGAATACTGACCACAACAGGAGGCCCATCCAAACATGTGGATGTCGCGTCATTGCGGGTTCCCCTTATCGTTCTTGTTATCCCGCCGGTTTGCACCTGCGTCGAAGGGAGCGGCTTCCATACTGCTTACAACCGCTTAGCCTTACCTGCTTATGCAGTCTGGCGTCATCAGCTAATCGCGTACAAACCCGAGTATAGACACGCACTGCAACCCCGCAATGTGTAGGGGCAAATGAGCAAAAATGAGTGATCAGGCCCAATAAAACCGGGGGCGGAATCGTTTATCCGACGAACGATGGCAATTCGATATAACGCCTGTGCATAACCATGAAATAATTATGACAAATGCGTCTTAAGCGCTCGTATAAACGAGCTACCTTATGCTGTCCCTATTCCTACGCCTGCTTCACTGGAGCCTTCATGAACACCGCCGCATTGCGCGAGCAGATTTCCCGTGCCCATCAACACGAATCCAGCACTGGCCAGCTAGCCAAGCAGCTGGAAGAGCAATTGCCGCACCTGCATTCGGCCATTTCCCTGGCTGACGGTGACCGCAACATTGTCATGACCCGTTTTGTCACCGCCTACATCGACCTCGTGCCAGACCTGCTGGACGCGGCCAACGACGTGGCCCGCGAGGCCGGTATCGAAAGCCAGATCAAACCGGTGCTGAAGATTGCCGAACATTTCTTCCTCCAGCCCCCCGCGATCCTGGTCGGACATGAAGGGCTCGACGGCCTGCTGGACGAGGCTTACCTGGCCCATCGCCTGGTGGAAGAGGTCAACGACTTGTATATCAAACACTTTGGCCAGCCGTTGATTCCGGCAGACACCACCGTGGCCAACGTGATTGCCCATCAGTTGATCGGCGAAGCATTCGCCAACCAGCTGGATGAAGCCGTTCATCATGCAGTGGATGAAATGCTCAACGAAGACAGCTTTGCACTGGAGTCTGTCGAGGCGTATCGCGAGCAGCTGAAAAGCCCGGAAACGGAAGCCGCGTGGAAGCGCTGGCCGTGCCTGTCCCGCCAGCTGGGTGTTGAGCTGGAGCTGGATCAGCCAGCTTAAATCTTGAATTTAGACATAAAACGAATGTGAGAGGGGGCTGGCCCCTTCTCACATGTTGATCCGGCTCCCTCAGCCGATTGATGGCGCCGAGCCGATCCCCGTTGTCGTCCTGACGCGGCCCTCCAACCGGCGCTTCAACCCACGCGCCTCGATCACCAGCTTCGAGCCCTTGGCCGCATTCGCCCGGCCCCATTCCTCCAGCAACTCCAGGCAGGAATGGTCGATATAACTCAGGTTACTCAGCGGTACGTGCACAGTCGTGCCCGCAGGCACCGTCGCCAGCACCTGGGTCAACGCCGGCACTTTCAGGAAGGTCGCCGCACCGGTCAAACGCAGCTCCATTTCCCCCTCTTGGGGCAGGTCGATCAGACTGACTTTCAGGCGCGAGGCCTTGAGCGCCAACTTGACCAATGTGAGCCCGAAGCCCACCAGCACGCCGGTCAGCAGGTCGGTGAAAATGATCGCCAACGCCGTGGCCGCGTAGGTAAACATCGGCATACGCCCATAACGACCTAGAGCCTTGAAGGCCTTGATATCCACCAGCTTGATCCCGGTGTACACCAACACACCCGCCAGGCTCGCCACGGGAATGCTTTGCAGCACGCTCGACAACAACAGTACGAACCCCAACAGCCATACGCCATGGAACATCGCTGACAACCGCGTGGTGGCCCCGGCCTGCACGTTGGCCGAGCTGCGCACGATCACACCGGTCATCGGCAGGGCACCCACCAGGCCGCACAGCATGTTGCCCACACCTTGGGCGGACAATTCCTTATCGAAATCAGAACGCTGACCACTGTGCATGCGGTCTACCGCTGCAGCAGAGAGCAGGGTTTCGGCACTGGCGATAAATGCCACTGCAAACGCGGCGATCAGCAACTGAGGGTCGGCCAGGTTCAACAGGTCGCTGGGACGCAGCCAATCGATGGCGTCGGCGAGGTTCTCCGGCACTTCCACACGCTTGACCTGCAACGCCAGCACCAGGCTGGTCACCGTTGCCAGGCCCACGCCCAACAGGGCTCCGGGCACGAAACGCAGGGTTTGCGGACGGAATTTATCCCACAGGTACATCACCAGCATCGTCGACAAACCGAGCAATCCGGCCTGCCAACCCAGGCCGCCGCCCAAGGTTGGAATCGCCTCCACCAGCGCGGCGGGGAAGCCCGCCAGGTTATCCAGCCCTGAGGGCTTGGGCGCACCGTCGAGCATCACATGGATCTGCGATAGCACAATCAATACACCGATCCCCGCCAGCATCCCGTACACCACTGCTGGCGCCGTGACGCGGAACCAGCAGCCCAGGCGCAGACGCCCGGCCACCAGCTGCAGGAAACCGGCCAGCAGCAGGATCGGCCCGAGCATCATCATCCCGTGCTGGCGCACCAGCTCGAACACCAATACCGCCAGACCCGCTGCCGGGCCGCTGACCTGCAGCGGCGAACCCGCCAACCAGCCCACTACCAGGCCACCGATAATCCCGGTGATCAGGCCCTTGGCCGGCGGCATGCCGGACGCGATGGCGATCCCCATGCACAGGGGCAGGGCGACCAGAAACACAACCACGGAGGCGAGCAGCTCCCGTGGCAATACAGCTTTCAATTGAGCAGCACGCATGATGGCTCTCCCGAGGCATTCGCCGGGCGCGGCAAAGCCTGGCTGCATCCATGGCAGCCACCGCTTTACCCGGCAGGGAAGTGTTTTAGAAGCGCGCTTTAGGCGTCGCGGAAGGAATCGGCCCTTCGCCGCTCAACGGTCGGAATGCCGACTGATCAGCATCGTAGGCTCGAATTTCACTGGTTTCGATGTTGTAGATCCAGCCGTGGATAAACAGCTGACCATTGGCCATGCGCGACGCCACCGAGGGATGGGTACGCAAATGCTGCAGTTGGGCGATGACGTTTTCTTCGGTGAGCACTTTCATGCTCTCGCCTTCGTTGGCACAGTCGCAGTTGTCCTCGACCATGGACTTGGCGACTTCGGCGTGTCGCAGCCAGGCCCTTACCGTCGGCATCTTCTCCAGGCTGGCGGGGTTGAGGACCGCACGCATGGCGCCACAATCGGAGTGCCCGCACACGATGATGTGCTGCACGCCCAAGGCCAGTACGGCGTACTCGATGGCAGTGGAAACGCCGCCGTTCATCTGCCCATAAGGCGGCACGACGTTGCCGACGTTGCGGGTCACGAACAGGTCGCCGGGAGAGCTTTGGGTAATCAGCTCAGGCACGATGCGCGAGTCGGCGCAGGTAATGAACATCGCCCGTGGGCTCTGGGCCGTGGCGAGTTTCTTGAAGAGTTCTTCCTGCTGGGGGAAGACGTCGTGATGGAAATGCAAAAAGCCGTCAACGATGTGTTTTAGCGCTGCATCAGCAGACTCTGCCACCTGAGGGGCTGAAGCCGACGCAGCCAACGGCTGTTTATCCTTGTCACTCATGATTCATCCTCTTGATTAATGCAGGGGAGTTTTCAGGTCAGTTCGACGCCAGGCCAGTGGAATAGTTGTAAAAGCCAAAAACCAGGCTGCCGACTCATCAGTCACTCGCTGAACAAGGTAACCACCGAAACTTAACTCAAACTGAATGAACCGCTCTAGATCGCGGGTTTCAGTGATATCAAAACGCGACTATTCCTACAGGCATGGTGCATTCTTCCTTTTCAGTCTACAACAATGTCATCTGTCTGCCCGGTGGACAGAACGCTGTGCAATCCAGATTGAAGCCTTCTCTGCGATCGAGCCCCAAGCGTTTGATTGCCTTGCTGAAACGCTGGGCCAGCAGGTCGGCAAATGGCCCCTCACCCCGCATGCGTACGCCGAACCGACTGTCGTACACCTCACCACCGCGCACCTGGCGCACCAGGCTCATCACATGGGCCGCCCGCTGCGGGTAATGCGCCGCCAGCCACTCCTCGAACAGGGGCGCCACCTCCAGCGGCAGTCGCAACATCATGTAGGCCGCACTCTGCGCACCGGCGGCATGGGCTTCGGTGAGCAGGCTTTCCAGCTCGCTGTCGTTGATCATCGGGATCATCGGTGAGCACAACACACCCACCGGGATGCCCGCCTCGCGCATCACCCGGATGGCCCGCAACCGCGCCTTGGGCGCCGCTGTACGCGGTTCCAGGATGCGCTTGAGTTCATCATCGAGGCTGGTGAGGCTGATCATCACCGCCACAAGGCGTTGCCTGGCCAGCTCCGCCAGCAGGTCCAGGTCGCGCAGGATCAGAGAGCCCTTGGTAATGATGGTCACCGGATGCCGATAGCGCAGCAGCACTTCGAGGGTTTGCCGGGTGATCTTGTACTCACGCTCGATAGGCTGGTAAGGGTCGGTGTTGGAGCCCAGATTGATCGGCGCACACACATAGCCCGGCTTCGACAGTTGCTGCTCCAGCACGTCGGCCGCGTTGCTCTTGGCGATCAGCCTGGTTTCGAAATCCAGCCCCGGCGACATATCCCAATAGGCGTGGCTGGGCCGTGCATAGCAGTAGATACAGCCATGCTCGCAGCCACGGTAGGGGTTGATGGAGCGGTCGAACGGCAGGTCCGGAGAGTTGTTGCGGGTGATGATGGTCTTGGCCGTCTCGATGCGTACTTCGGTGCCCTGGGTCGGCGGCACTTCCTGGTACCAGCCGTCGTCCTCGGCCACGCTGGCGGTGGGCGCAAAGCGGTTATGCAGGTTGGTGGCCGTGCCCCGACCACGGGGCGGCAGCGGAGTAGACATGAAGGCGCCTCAATACTGGTTTTATATACAGTATCGAGGCACGAGGTTCCTGACCAGTGCCGTTGGGCGGTCAGTGCTTTTGTGTGACCTGCCCCAGGTCATCGCCCGAGGTGGTGCGCATGTCGTTCTTGCGCAGGTCGGCCACGTCACTGGCGTTCACCGGGGCGCCCTGGTTACCCCAACTGCCACGGATGAAACTGACCACATCCGCCACTTCCTGGTCCGACAGGCGCCAGGCGAACGCCGGCATGGTAAAGGTCGACGGCGCCGTGTGAGTGGCCGGCAACGTGCCGCCGTTCAACACGATGTTGATCAACGACGTGGCATCCGCCGTCTGCAACACCGGGTTGCCCGCCAACGCCGGGAATACCCGCGTATAGCCATGGCCATCGGTACGGTGGCAGGCCGCGCAGTTGTCGATATACACCGACGCGCCGGGCTTGCTGTCATCGCCTTTCCACAGCGCCTCGGCCACCTGCTTGTCATACTGGTGCGGCTGGTCTTTTGGGTCCACCGCCGGCAGGCTCTTGAGGTAACGGGCTATAGCGGTCAGGTCGTCTTGCGACATGTACTGCATGCTATGCACGACCACATCGCTCATACCGCCAAATACCGCGCTGCGGTCACTGCGACCGGTCTTGAGGAATTGCACCAGTTGCTCCTCGCTCCAACCGCCGAGACCGTCCTTGTGGTCGCCGCGCAGGCTCTTGGCGATCCAGCCTTCCAGTGGCGCACTGCCGGACAGGAAGTCCTTGCCGTCAGTCGCGCTCAGGGCTTTTTCCTGCATGGTCAGAGCGCGTGGTGTATGGCATGCGCCACAGTGGCCAAGGCCTTCCACCAGGTAAGCGCCGCGGCTGATCACTGGGTCCGCGCTCGCCACGGCCGGTTTATCCGCCACCTCAGGTGCAAACATCCAGCGCCACGCCGCCAACGGCCAACGCATGCTCAGCGGCCACGGAATGTCGCTGGCCTTGTTCTCCTGGGCGACCGGTTCCACGCCCTTCATGAAGTACGCATACAACGCCTGCATGTCGCTTTCGCTGACGCGCGCATAAGACGGGTAAGGCATCGCCGGGTAAAGCGTACTACCACTCTTGGCGACGCCGTGACGCACGGCCTTGTCGAAGTCCTCGAAACTGTAGTCGCCCAGACCGGTCTTGTCCGGGGTGATGTTGGTGGAATAGATCACACCGATGGGGGTTTCCATCGGTAGGCCACCGGCGAACGGTTTGCCGCCCTTGGCGGTGTGGCAGGCCACGCAGTCGCCGGCGCGCGCCAGGTATTCGCCCTGCTTGATCAGGTCGGTTTCGGCGGCACTGATGGAGCAGCTGCTGAGCAGGGCAAACGTCGCGATAACAAATGCTTTCATGGTCATCGCTCCTTATGCCTGAACCAGTGGGCCGGGATTTTTCAGGTACTGCTCGCGGATCGCGCGAGCCGACCAGTAGGTCAATGCCGCCACCAGGCCAGTAGGGTTGTAGCCCAAGCCCTGTGGGAAAGCAGATGCACCCGGAACAAACACGTTGTGTACATCCCAGCATTGCAGATAGCGGTTCAACGCACTGGTCTTCGGGTCGGTGCCCATGATCGCGCCACCGTTGAGGTGGGTGGTCTGGTAGGACGCGGTGTTGAAGTGCTCACCGACTTTTTTGCCGAGCACGGCAATCGCCTTGGGGTTCATCGCTTCGGCGACCTTGCCCATTTTCTCGACCATGAAGCGGTTCATCTTGATGTCGTTTTCCTGCCAGTCGAACGTCATGCGCAGCAACGGCAGGCCGTAGGCATCGCGGTAGACCGGGTCCAGATCGAGGTAGTTACCCCGGTAGGATTGATGGGCACCATGAGCATCCATCGACACCTGGTGGGTGTAGTAATCGGCGGTGGCGCGCTTCCACGCGCTGCCCCAGGCCGGTGTGCCGGGCGGGTTGGACGTACCGGCAATCGGGCGGCTGCCCGCCTGGTTGACCCACATCGGCGAGCCCCCAACAAAGCCGTGAGGGCCGTGGTCGAAGTTGTCGGCGTTGAAGTCATCGATGGCCACGCCATTGCCGCCCGCACCGATAAAGTTGTTGGTGTGGGTGTCCTTGTCGAAGAACGCCTTGATGGTGGCCATGTTCTGGTAAGCGAAGTTTCTGCCCACCACGCCTTCATTGGTAATCGGGTCGTAGGGTTTGCCGATGCCCGACAGCAGCATCAGCCGCACGTTGTGGAACTGGAACGCGCCGAGGATCACCAGGTCTGCCGGTTGTTCGCACTCTCGGCCTTGGGCGTCGATGTAGGTCACGCCGGTGGCCTTGCTCTTGGTGCTGTCCAGATTGACCTTGAGCACGTGGGAGTTAGGCCGCAGCTCGAAATTCGGCACCTGGCGCAGCGCCGGCAGGATGTTCACGTTCGGCGAGGCCTTGGAGTACATGTAGCACACGTAACCGCTGCAAAAACCGCAGAAGTTGCATGGGCCCATCTGCGCGCCATAGGGGTTGGTGTAAGGCCCCGAAGTATTGGCTGACGGCAGGTTGTAGGGCTTATACCCGACGCTGGCGGCCGCTTTCTGAAACAGCTGTGCGGAGACTGTGTTCTTCTGCGCCTCCAGCGGAAACGGGTTGGAACGATCCGGCGCATAAGGGTTGCCGCCACGGCCTTCGCCCACCAACTGACCTTTCACGGTCCAGGCCTGGCCTGAGGTGCCGAAGACTTTTTCTGCATAGTCGAAAAACGGCTCCAGCTCTTCGTAGCTCACGCCGAAGTCCTGGATGGTCATGTCCTTGGGAATAAAGTGCTTGCCGTAACGTTCTTCGTAATGGCTGCGCATGCGCAGTTCAATCGGATCGACACGGAAATGCACACCCGACCAGTGCAGGCCCGCACCGCCCACGCCGTTACCCGGCAAAAACGCGCCGAGCTGACGGTTAGGCAGGGCAACGTCATTCACGCTATGACGAATCGTCACCGTCTCCTTGGAGATGTCCTGGAAGAGTTTTTTACGCACGCTGTAGGTCAGTTCGTCGATGACCTGGGGATAGTTGCCGTCCGGGTAAGTGTCCTGCATCGGCCCGCGCTCCAGCGCCAGCACGTTGAGGCCTGCTTCCGTCAGCTCCTTGGCCATGATCGCGCCGGTCCAGCCGAAGCCGACAATCACCGCATCCACTTTCTTCATGATGGTCGCCACGTTTATGCCCTCTCGCCGCGGATGGAAACTGCCGGGAAGGGGTACTGCTCGTTGCGTTCCACCCAATCCATGAAGTCGGCGCGGGCGCCGGGGAAGCCGATCATGGTCCAGCCGACCATGCCTTTGTTGCCACCGTGGATCGGGTCGCAGAAGAACCCTTCCTTGGTGTTTTGCAGCAGCAAGTTGAAGAACATCTTCGGCGGCACCGCGTCGAAATGTGCCGTGACTTCACTGCCACCCGCCTCCAGACGCCGCAACATATCATCTCGGGTAGCGCTGTCTTGCGCAGCAAAAGCTTTACCGTTGAAAGCTTTCGACCAAGCATCCGTCGCGGCAATGCCCAGGCGATAAATTTCTTTGGGCACCAACTTGCTCTGCCAGCCCATCTCCGGCGGGGCGTCGGCGTTGAACGGACCTTGCATGTACCACAGCGCGCCGCTGGCGTAAGGCGTGTTCATCTGACGGTCGATGTACTCCGGCACGCCGGCTTCCAGGGCACCGGGGCCTTGGGCATCTGCGGGGATCAAACGCTCGACGGCGGCGTTGATGAACACCCATTCCTCAGCGGTGAAATAGCTCGGCTCGTAGGCCTTGTCGTTCTTCGCAGGTTTGGCCGGCGCCGCGTGGGCAGGCTCAGGCGTGGCCATCAGTATCGAGCCACCAAGGCCGGTACTCGCAACCGTGACCACCGGGATCAAGGTCAAGGATTTGCGCAAAAAATCACGCCGGGGGTTGTCTTGATCTTGATCAGACATGGGTGCACCTCATCATGTGGTCACGGGTTTATTCGGCCACTTCTGGGGAGCGGCTCGTCGGTATTTGGGCAATCAATAGTTACAAATGATAGCAGGCTAAGGATGTAGATTATGGGTTCAGCGACCTAAGTCGAATAATTGCAGGCAAAAAAATGTGGGAGGGGGGCTTGCTCCCGATAGCGGCGGGTCAGCCAATCCAGAGGCTGACTGACCTTGCGCTATCGGGGGCAAGCCCCCTCCCACATTGGCCCGCGTAGGGCCGTTAGTCTTTTTTCAATTTCGGATTCGGGAAGAATTGCACTGCCTGAACCTTGGGATCGGCTGGCGCTTTAAGCGCAGACGTATTCACCCGCGTCCCCAACTCCTTGGGCACCGACAGCCCTTGGTCATTGAGCGTATCGGTATACCCGCAGGCCACGCATTCGCGATGCGGCACGCTGTCCTCGGTCCACATCTTCAACTTGTCCGGTTCGCTGCACGCCGGGCACACCGCCCCGGCGATAAATTGCTTTTTGGTAGTCACAGGCCCTTCGCTCATGCTGCTGCGTCCTCACTCAGGCCGCTGTGGCGCAAGAGTGCGTCAATCGACGGTGCACGTCCGCGGAAGTCGACGAACAGCACCATCGGCGCCTGGGAACCGCCACGCGCCAGGATTGCCTCACGGAAGGCACGACCGGTCTCGGCGTTGAGCACGCCGTCTTCTTCGAATTTGGAGAAGGCATCCGCCGACAGCACTTCGGCCCATTTGTAGCTGTAGTAACCCGCGGCATAACCGCCGGCAAAGATGTGCGCAAAGCTGTTGGGGAAACGGTTGTAGGCAGGAGGACGCATCACCGACACCTCATCGCGCACGCCTTCGAGCACCTGGGCCACGCTGCGGCCATCGCCATGGGTGGCATGCAACTCGAAGTCGAACAGCGAGAACTCCAGCTGGCGCACCATCATCAGGCCGGACTGGAAGTTCTTCGCCGCGAGCATTTTTTCCAGCAGGTCCTGGGGCAGTGGCTCGCCGCTTTCATAGTGGCCGGAGATCAGCGCCAGGCCTTCCGGCTCCCAGCACCAGTTCTCCATGAACTGGCTCGGCAATTCCACCGCATCCCACGCCACACCATTGATACCGGACACGCCGGCATGCTCGACGCGGGTCAGCAGGTGATGCAGGCCATGGCCGAATTCGTGGAACAGGGTGGTCACTTCATCGTGGGTCAGCAGGGCAGGCTTGCCGCTGTCGGCCGGGGTGAAGTTGCACACCAGGTTCGCCACCGGGCTTTGCAGCACGCCGTCGATGGTGCGGCGGCGGTCGCGTGCGCCGTCCATCCAGGCACCGCCACGCTTATT
Organism: Pseudomonas sp. BIGb0381; assembly: GCF_024809815.1. Taxonomy (NCBI): domain Bacteria; kingdom Pseudomonadati; phylum Pseudomonadota; class Gammaproteobacteria; order Pseudomonadales; family Pseudomonadaceae; genus Pseudomonas; species Pseudomonas sp. BIGb0381. Next base: position 281,339 of record NZ_JANUEN010000007.1, on the reverse strand, counting down.
GGCGCGGGCGTACAGGTCGAAGAAGAAGCGCCCGACGTGCTGGCCGTTTTCCTTGATTTCAAATAGGCGAACATCCGGGTGCCAGGTGTCGAAGCCTTTTTGCTCGGCAATCTCGATGCCGTACAAACGCTGCACAATGGCGAACAGGCCGCCCAGCACCTTGTCGATCGGGAAGTAGGCGCGCAGGGCTTCCTGGGACACGCTGTAGCGCTGCTCACGCAGCTTTTCGCCGTAGAAACCGCTGTCCCAGCTTTGCAGGTCGGCGCAGCCTTGTTCGGCGGCGTAGGCCTTGAGCTGTTGCAGGTCCTGGGCAGCGAACGGCTTGCTGCGCTTGGCCAGGTCCCGCAGGAAGCTCAGCACCTGGTCGCTGGACTCGGCCATCTTGGTGGCCAGGCTCAGCTCGGAGAACGAGGCGTAACCCAGGAGCTTGGCCAGTTCCTGACGCAAGTCGAGGATCTGTTCCATCATCGGGCCGTTATCGTTCTGACCGGCATTCGGGCCCTGGTCTGACGCACGGGTGCAGTAGGCCGCGTAGATTTCTTCTCGCAGGGCGCGGTCCTGGGCGTAGGTCATGACCGCGTAGTAGCTCGGAAACTCCAGGGTGATCAGCCAGCCGTCGAGGCCTTTGGCCTGCGCGGCAGCGGCCATCTGCGCCTTGGCCGAATCGGTCAGGCCGGCGAGGGTGGCTTCCTCGGTGACGTGCTTGGTCCACGCCTGGGTGGCGTCCAGCAGTTGGTTGGAGAATTTGCTGCCCAGCTCGGAAAGCTTGCTCTGCACTTCGGCGTAACGTTTTTGCTGCTCAGGCGGCAAGTCGATACCCGAGAGGCGGAAGTCGCGCAGGGAGTGTTCAAGGATGGTTTTTTGCGCCACGTCGAAACCGGCGGCTTCCGGGCTGTTGGCCAGGGCTTCGAAGGCTTGGAACAGCGCGCGGTTCTGGCCCATCTCGGTGGAATAGGCGCTCAATGCCGGCAGGCACGCCTCGTAGGCTTCGCGCAGCTCGGCGCTGTTGCACACAGCATTGAGATGGCTGACCGGGCTCCAGGCGGCGCCCAGGCGATCATTCAGTTCGTCCATGGCCAGCACCAGACCGGCCCATGTCGGATTTTTACCCTGGCTTTGCAGGATGCCTTCGATGGCAACACGGTTGTCGGCGAGGATCTGTTCGATGGCCGGCTGCACGTGCTCGGCACGGATCGCCGAGAACGGCGGCAGGTCGTAGGACTGCAGAAGAGGGTTGTTCGCGCTCACGGTTGGCACCTTGGCTGAAGAAACATGTAAGAACAAAGATGGGGCCATCTTAATTACAATCAACGTCCACCGCAGCTATCAGCACATAAGAGAGAGGCTATCGTGACCCTTCGCACCTATCAGAACCACACGCCAACCCTGGGCGCCGGGGCTTTTGTCGATATTTCGGCGGTGGTGATCGGCGATGTCGAAATCGGCACCGACAGCTCGGTCTGGCCGCTGACCGTGATTCGCGGCGACATGCACCGCATCCGTATCGGCGCGCGCACCAGCGTGCAGGACGGCTGCGTGCTGCACATCACTCACGCAGGCCCCTTCAATCCGGACGGTTTTCCCTTGCTGATCGGCGATGACGTGACCATCGCACACAAAGTCATGCTGCACGGCTGCACGGTGGGCAACCGGATTTTGATCGGCATGGGCAGCATCGTGATGGACGGCGCCGTGGTGGAGGGCGACGTCATCATCGGCGCCGGCAGCCTGGTGCCACCGGGCAAGAAGCTCGACAGCGGTTTTTTGTATGTCGGCAGCCCGGTTAAACAAATCCGCCCGCTGACTGACAAGGAACGCGCCTTTTTCACCTACAGCGCCGCGAACTACGTGAAGCTCAAAGACCTGCACCTGGCTGAAGGATTCGACCAATGACCCTCCATTACCAAACCGTGCTGTTCGACCTGGATGGCACCCTCACCGACCCGCGCGAGGGCATCACCCGCTCGATCCAGTACGCCCTTGGCAAATTGGGCATCGACGAACCCGACCTGACCCAACTCGAATACTTCATCGGCCCGCCATTGCTGCAAGCCTTCATGCAGTTCTACGACTTCGATGAGGCCAAGGCCTGGGAGGCAGTGAATTTCTACCGCGAGCGCTTCAAAGTCACCGGGCTGTATGAAAACCGCGTATTCGACGGCGTGATGCCGCTACTTGAAGACCTGGGCAAACAGGGCCGCCAGTTGTACGTCGCCACATCCAAGCCCTGGGTGTTTGCCCGCGAGATCGCGCGGCATTTCGATTTTGCCAGGCACTTCAAAGTGATCTACGGCAGCGAACTGGACGGGACACGCACCAACAAGGTCGAGTTGATTGCGCATTTGATCAGCGAAGAAGGCCTGGACCCGGCCACCACCTTGATGATTGGTGATCGTAAGCACGACCTGATCGGGGCGCGTAGCAATGGGCTGGATTCGGCAGCTGTCGGTTATGGGTTTGGTAGTTTCGAAGAGTTGAATGCTGAGGCGCCGACCTGGCACTTTGAGACGCTGGCGCAGATGCATCAGGCGTTTTTGCAGCGGCCCTGAGACCGCCATCGGGGGCAAGCCCCGATGAGGCCCTACAGATCAACCTCCTTCCAACTGCCTCAACGCAGCCTTGCGCTGCACCAACGGCAACTCGCCCATCTTCTCCACCGCCGCGTAGAACTTCGGCCAATCCCCACCTTCCTGCCTGAACAACGCCGCAAACGCCGGTACCCACCGGTCATACAGCCCGAACGGCAACAACCGCGCATTGTTCATCGGCAGGTTCATCCAGGCGTCATAACGCTTGTCTCCACCCCATTGGCTATCGCGCATATGCCGATACTCACGACGCAAATCCTCGAATTCGGCCGCCTTGGCCTGGCGCATCGCCTCGGCAGCCAGCGGTTGCGCGTAGAGTTTTTCCAGGCGCTGACGTGTATCGAGGATCAGTTGGGTAAATTGGTCCCGCTGCTGCCGCGCCGCGTTGCCAAGCGGCGCCAGACCCTGGGCCGCGCGCCACTGGCGGGTGCCTTCCTGCTCGACGAAGTTGGCAAATGACTCGTTGAACTCGGTGTCGTCCTTCACGTAGAAACGCTGGTGCGCCAGCTCATGGAAGATCAGCGTGGCCAGGCGTTCGTCGCCCCAGTTCATCATCGAATTCATGATCGGGTCGTTGAACCAACCCAAGGTTGAATAGGCTTCCACGCCGCCAATCGACACGTCCATGCCTTGTTGGCGCAACAACGCCGCTTCACCGCGCGCCGCGCCTTGGCTGTAATAGCCGCGATAGGCCACGCAACCGGCAATGGGGAAGCAATGGGTTTGAGGCGCCAGGGAAAATTCCTGCGTAGCGAAGACATTCCAGACTACATAAGGACGGCCAATATCGGCATACAGCCGGTAACTTTGGTTGTCAGGCAGATGCAGGTGTTCGCTGGCGAAGGTTCGAGCTTTTTGTGATTGAGCCAGATGATCACGCAGCAACTGCGGCCTCGATGGATCGGCGATGACCTCGGCAACCGGCTCCCGAGCCCGCAACAGCTGCCACTGGCCGTCCGCCAATTGGCTGTAGTAACTGACGCTGGAGCAACCACTGAGCAGCACAACCACCAACCCTGAAAGAAAACGCCTGACCATGCACCGATCGCTCCTGGGTGATTTGTTCGCCAGACTATCGCGCCTGAAGGGGATTTTTCCACGGCGTGGCGTGTTTATACTCAAAGCTCTCCTTGCGTTGAGTAACTGCCATGCGCCAGCTTCTGCTTCCCGTCGTCGCCCTGTTCCTCAGCGCCTGCGCTTCGACCCCCCTGCCGCCGGTCGACCCGCATCAGGCCTGGGTCGATTTTGCTACGCCGACGCCTGGAGCCAAGCTGGTGATGGCGCAGCGCCTGGATGGTAAGAACCTGCCGGACGGACGCTACTTCCAGGTGCCACCGGGCAGTCACGAGCTGATGGTGCGCTTTGATTTCGAGGTGCCCACCGGCGGCAGCCTCAATGGCTTTGGGCAAACCGCCGACCGCACCTGTTTCATCACCCTGCAGTACGACCATTTCGAGGCTGGCCAACGCTATCGCCTGGAAGGGCGCTCATTGGCCTTCACGCCGAATATCCGGCTGTATAACGCCGCTCGCCAATTGCTGGCGGAAGAACGCAGCGTCAACTGTCTCTGATCAGTCGTTGTTCTTCTGATAGATGATGGCTTTGGTACCGTTCTCACAGCTGCCGACGACCATGGCGACGTCGTGCTTGTCAGCTTCTTCCTTGCTGACAATTTCCAAGGTGTAGGACGGAACGGCGTTCGCCTGGATCTTGACCTCAATCTCTTTCCTGAGCTCTTCGCAGTCTTTTGGTGCGGCCACAGCCGATGTGGCCAACACACCGCAGATGATCGCCAAGGCAAAACGTTTCATGTGTGAAGCTCCCTGAATGCATGCGCACGGGTGTGCGCCTAAGGCTGCATAGGCTATAGGACCACATTCGGGAAACACGAGTTCTGATTTAACGCAGAACAAAATGTGGGAGGGGGCTTGCTCCCGATAGCAGTGCATCAGTCAACATCGCTGTTACTGATAGACCGCTATCGGGGGCGAGCCCCCTCCCACAGTGGACCTGCTGTGTCAGCTAACCAGCGTGGCATCCAGGCTGATCTTCGCATTCAGTACCTTGGACACCGGGCACCCTTCCTTGGCCTTCTTGCTCAATTCATCGAACTGCGCCTGGCTGGCGCCTGGGATCTTGGCCTTGAGCACCAAGTGCACGGCGGTGATCGCGAAGCCGCCATCGACCTGGTCCAGGGTCACTTCGGCCTGGGTGTCGATGCTGTCAGCCTTGAGCCCAGCGTCGCCCAGAATCATGGAAAAGGCCATGGAGAAACAGCCAGCGTGGGCCGCGCCGATCAATTCTTCGGGGTTGGTGCCCTTGCCGCCTTCGAAACGGGCCTTGAAGCCGTAGGGTGCTTCGCGCAGCACGCCGGTTTCGGTGGAAATGGAGCCCAGGCCAGTCTTCAGATCACCTTCCCAATGCGCGGATGCCTTTTTAACGATACTCATAGCTTTCTCCTCGAACGGTGGTTTTGCGTCGGTAAGGTTCTGAGGATAGACGCCAAGGCAAAGTTCATTTGTAAGAGAGACCTAGCGATTAAGTAGGAAATTTAACCCTCGCTATTGAATCTCGGGTATATGCCCTCATTGCATAGGACATGCACATGAAGCGGCAGGTTTTGGTTCGTCTAAGAAGCCTGCGCCCCCCTTTGGAGAAGCAGGCTTATGAAATCGCTGTCCGACGTAAAGTTCTCGACCCTCGACCTCGTGCCGGTGCGCGCCAACGGCAGCCCGGCGCAGTCGCTGCGCAATTCCCTGGATTTGGCCCAGCATGTGGAAAAGTTCGGCTACCACCGTTTCTGGGTGGCGGAACACCACAATATGGATGGCATCGCCAGCTCGGCCACCTCGGTATTGCTGGGTTACCTGGCCGGCGGTACCTCGACGATTCGCGTCGGCTCCGGCGGCGTGATGCTGCCCAACCATGCACCGCTGGTGATCGCTGAGCAGTTCGGCACCCTGGAAAGCCTCTACCCCGGGCGTATCGACCTGGGCCTGGGCCGCGCGCCCGGCTCCGACCAGATGACCGCTCGCGCTCTGCGCCGCGAGCGCTCCGGCAGCGCGGATGACTTCCCGGAAGACGTGGCCGAGCTGATGGCCTACCTCGGGCCACGCACACCGGACCAACGGGTGATTGCGGTGCCCGGCACCGGCACCAACGTACCGGTGTGGCTGCTGGGCTCCAGCCTGTTCAGCGCGCAACTGGCGGGCGAACGCGGTTTGCCCTACGCCTTCGCCTCCCATTTCGCACCGCGTTTGATGCACGAGGCGATTCGCGTGTACCGCAATCACTTCAAGCCTTCGGCTGTGCTGGACAAGCCTTACGTGATGCTCGGCATTCCGCTGGTGGCGGCCGACACCGATGAGCACGCCGACTTCCTGGCCACCTCGGTGTACCAACGCATCCTCGCCTTGATGCGCGGGCAGAGCCTGGTGCAGCGCCCACCGGTGAAAACCATGGACGGCCTGTGGCTGCCCCATGAAAAAGACGCGGTCGGCAGCTTCCTTGGCCTGGCGATGGTGGGTAGCCCAGCGAAGATCCGCGCCAAGCTGGAAGTGTTGATCGAACAGACCGGCGCGGACGAATTGATCTTCACCTGCGACCTGTACGAGCACGCCGACCGGATTCATTCCTACGAGCTGCTGGCGCAGTTGATGAAGGGCTAAACCCCCGACGAAAAAAAACCGACGCACCCGCGTCGGTTTTTTATGTCTGCCACACGGGATTAACCGCGCTTGTAGACGATTTCCTTGGTACCACCTTCACAGGTACCGACCACTTTAGCGTCGGTCGAGGTGCCTTTATCCACGACTTCCAGCGAATAACCCGAAGCGCCCTTGGCGTCGATTTTCGCTGCAATTTCGCTTTTCAGCTCTTCACAAGGCTTGCCCGCCGCCAGGGCCGTGCCCGCAATGCTCAACAAACCTACCGCTAACAGGAGCTTCTTCATCCGTCACTTTCCTTGCGCTGATTGAAACGAGCGTGCCGACGCTGCTGGCATCGGCACCCATTGTTTGTAGCGCAAGTTATGGCAATCGGCCAGCCGGCAAGTTCAACCGACGCGATCAACTACTGGCAATTCGGAACCCCACCTTGAGCGTAACCTGATAGTGCGCGACCTTGCCGTCCTTGATATGACCACGGGTTTCCGTCACCTCAAACCATTCCAAGTGCTTGATGCTCTTGTTGGCTTCGGCCAGGGCATTGTTGATTGCGTCTTCGATGCTGGTGGTGGACGAACCTACCAATTCCACTTTCTTGTAGGTGTGATGATCAGACATGGTGTTTCTCCTGAGGGTCGTCAATAAAGCCTAGCAGTCATTGTTCATACTGCTTCTGGCGACCGTTCCTACCTGAAAGTTCAGATTTACTGCACTTTCTGAAACGGCCGCAGTCGGTATCTACACACGCCACTCAATCACTTCAGGAGATTCCAAATGGCCAACACTTCTTTACGCAAAGCGTCGCTGGAAAGCATGGAAGCCGAGATTTCGAGCCTGCTCAAGTCCCTTGAGAGCCTCAAGGACGATGCGTCCGATGAGTCGCGCAAAACGCTGAAGGCCCTGAAAAGCAATGCCGAGAATGCCCTCAAGCACTCTCGTCACCTGATCAGCGACGCCTACGAAGAAAGCAAAGTCAAAATCCGTGAAACCGGTGTTGCCACCCGGGACTACGCACAAGAGCACCCATGGACTACCGCCGGCGTCGCCGTTGGCGCGTTGGGCCTGCTGGCGGCTTACCTGCTGTGCAAACGCGGTGACTGATTGACCGGCTATACCGGCTGGCGCGCCAGCTCAGCCTTGAGCCAGTGCGCCAACTGACTCGCGCGCCCGTCTGCGGCGCGCTTGGGTAGCCACAACGCCAGGTGCGCCGGGGTTTCACTGAAACCCCACGGCGCCACCAGGCGACCCGCGCGCAGGTCCTCTGCCACCAGCGGCTGCGGCGCAATCGCCACGCCCAACCCCGCCACCGCCGCCTCCAGCAAATAATACAAATGCTCAAAACCTTGGCCGTGTTTCAACGCGCCGGGCTCGATGCCGTGCTGTTGCGCCCAACTGGGCCAGGCTTGCGGGCGTGAAGTGGTGTGCAATAAGGCTTCGCCACACAAGGCTTGCGGCGGCGCCTGGCGCAGGCGTTCGTACCCGGCAAAACGCGGGCTCATCACCGGCCCGATACACTCGCTCGCCAGCTCATACACTTGCATATCCGCCGGCCACGGTGGTTCGGCGAAGACCAGCAGGGCATCGAGACCGGGGCGTCGGGGGTCGAGGTCGCCGTCACCCGCCGACAGGTGCAGGCGCAGGTCCGGCAGGTCGGCATTCAAGCGACCCAGGCGCGGGATCAACCAGCGCGCCAGCAGGCTGCCCGAACAACCGAGCACGAACGGCGCATCAGCGCTGGCCTGGGTGAGTTCGGCGCAGACGTCGCGCAAGCGCTCGAACGCCTCGGCGCTGGCATCTCGCAACCGCACACCTGCATCTGTGAGTTTAATGCCGCGTCCATCCTTGATGAACAAGCTGACACCCAAATGCTCTTCCAGCACCTTCAATTGGCGGCTGACCGCGCCGTGGGTCACGTGCAGTTGCTCGGCAGCCTGGCTGACGCTGTTCAGGCGGGCGGTGGCTTCAAAGGCGCGCAGGGCATTGAGGGGTGGGAGGTCTCGGCTCATCTGTGAGTTTTCCTGACAGGTTGCAGCGATCTTATCGGTTTTCAGCGCTGGATGTGAGGGGTAGAGTGGCCGTCATTGCTTCTCACACAAATTCCTACCTGGAGCGTCCCATGACTCAGTCCCAGACCGATCTGCGCAACGGCCCTGACGCCAACGGCCTGTTTGGCGCGTTCGGCGGCCGCTACGTCGCCGAAACCCTGATGCCGTTGATCCTCGAACTGGCCCGCGAATACGAAGCGGCCAAGATCGATCCGGCGTTCAACGAAGAATTGGCCTACTTCCAGCGTGACTACGTCGGCCGCCCAAGCCCGCTGTATTTCGCCGAGCGCCTGACCGAGTTCTGCGGCGGTGCCAAGATCTACCTCAAGCGCGAAGAGCTGAACCACACCGGCGCGCACAAGATCAACAACTGCATCGGCCAGATCCTGCTGGCACGGCGCATGGGCAAGAAACGCATCATCGCCGAGACCGGCGCCGGCATGCACGGTGTGGCGACCGCTACCGTGGCCGCGCGTTTCGGCCTGCAATGCGTGATCTACATGGGCACCACCGACATCGAGCGCCAACAGGCCAACGTGTTCCGCATGAAGCTGCTGGGCGCTGAAGTGATCCCAGTGGTCGCCGGCACCGGCACCCTCAAGGACGCGATGAACGAAGCCCTGCGCGACTGGGTGACCAACGTCGACGACACCTTTTATCTGATCGGCACCGTGGCCGGCCCACACCCATACCCAGCGATGGTGCGTGACTTCCAGGCCGTGATCGGCAAGGAAACCCGCACCCAGCTGCAAGCTCAGGAAGGCCGCCTGCCGGACAGCCTGGTGGCATGCATCGGCGGTGGTTCCAACGCCATGGGCCTGTTCCATCCGTTCCTGGACGACACCAGCGTCGAGATCATCGGCGTTGAAGCCGCCGGCCACGGCATCGAGACCGGCAAGCACGCCGCCAGCCTCAACGGCGGCGTACCGGGTGTGCTGCACGGCAACCGTACCTTCCTGCTGCAGGACGACGACGGCCAGATCATCGACGCCCACTCGATTTCCGCCGGCCTCGACTACCCAGGCATCGGCCCGGAACACGCCTGGTTGCACGATATCGGCCGCGTCCAGTACACCTCGGTGACTGACCACGAAGCCCTGGATGCCTTCCACAAGTGCTGCCGCCTGGAAGGGATCATTCCTGCCCTGGAAAGCGCCCACGCCCTGGCCGAAGTGTTCAAGCGCGCGCCGACCCTGCCGAAGGATCACCTGATGGTGGTCAACCTGTCCGGCCGTGGCGACAAAGACATGCAGACCGTGATGCACCACATGGAACAGTCTCAGCAGGAGAAACACTAAATGAGCCGCCTGCAAACCCGCTTTGCGCAACTCAAAGAACAGAACCGCGCCGCCCTGGTGACCTTCGTCACTGCCGGCGACCCGGGCTATGACACTTCGCTGGCGATCCTCAAGGGCTTGCCTGCTGCTGGCGCCGATGTGATCGAGTTGGGCATGCCCTTCACCGACCCAATGGCCGACGGCCCGGCCATTCAACTGGCCAACATCCGTGCGCTGGAAGCCAAGCAGAACCTGCTGAAAACCCTGCAGATGGTGCGTGAGTTCCGCGAGGACAACAGCGATACCCCGCTGGTGTTGATGGGCTACTTCAACCCGATCCACAAATACGGTGTGCCTGAGTTCATCGCTGACGCCAAAGAGGCCGGCGTCGACGGCCTGATCGTGGTCGACATGCCGCCCGAGCATAACGGCGAGCTGTGCGACCCGGCCCAGGCCGCAGGTATCGACTTTATCCGCCTGACCACGCCGACCACCGATGACGTGCGCCTGCCGACCGTGCTCAACGGCAGTTCCGGGTTTGTGTACTACGTATCCGTGGCCGGTGTGACCGGTGCCGGCGCCGCGACCCTGGAACACGTCGAAGAAGCCGTGGCCCGCCTGCGTCGGCATACCGACCTGCCGATCAGCATCGGTTTTGGTATCCGCACACCGGAACAAGCGGCGGCCATCGCGCGCCTGGCCGATGGCGTGGTGGTCGGCTCGGCCCTGATCGATCACATCGCCAATGCCAGTAACGATCAACAAGCGATCGATGGCGTATTGAGCCTGTGCGCGGCGCTGTCGGAAGGTGTGCGCAACGCCCGTAAGTAAGCGCCATGTAGCGAGAGGTAAAGTTCCTGATACAGAGGAATCAACGCGCGCAATCACGGCCTAAACAGCAAGACCAAGGGATTTCGAACCGCGTTCGAGATCCCTTTTTTGTATGTGTGCCCTGAGGAATACCCGATGAAAATGCCTAAATCCGTGATTGCAGGTCTTGGTGTGCTGGTACTTGGCGCCAGCGCCCTGGTGCAAGCCGCGCCGCCTGACCCGCGGGGTGACGATCGTGGCGGCCCGCAGGGCCAGCACGAGCAACGTGGCGACGACCATCGCGGCCCGCAGGACGACCGTCGCGGCGGCCCGCCCCAGGACTTCGGCCCGGTACGCCAGATCATTCGCGACAACCACGGCCAGTTCTCCCGTGGCGCACCGCCGCCGCCGAATGTGCGTCTGGTGCGCGGCCGCCCCCTGCCGCATGGCTACTACGGCGAGCGCTTGGACAACCGTGCCCTGGCGCGCCTGCCGGTCTATCCAGGTTATGAATGGCGCCGTTCGGGGCCGGACGTGGTACTGATCGCTGTAGGCACGGGCATCGTCTACGAAATCCTTGACGGCGTACTCAACTAAAACCACGCAATAACGTTGTAGCAACGTAGCTTCCTGTGGCAAGCCCGCTCGCCACGGGAAGTCTGCTCGCCATTAGAGGTCAGTCTCCAGAAAGCAATCTTCCCGCTACCGGCTTAAAGCTCGATGCGTTCAACTTTACCTACGAGCAATATGTAAGAAAGCGCCCCAAGCAATGCCAGTACCGCGATATAGGTAATCGCCGGCGCAAACGAATCGCCGCTGGCCAGGAAGCCGATAACGATTGGTGTGGTAATCGCCGCCAGGTTGCCGATGAAGTTGAACACACCGCCAGTCAGTCCCAGCAGACGTGCAGGGGCAAGGGTCGAAACCAGGGACCACGTGATTGAGGCCAGGCCGTTGCCGAAGAACGCCAAGGCCAGGAAGGCGATGACCAACGGTGTCGATTCGACGAAGTTGGCGCCAATGATCGCCGTAGAGATCAGCAGGCCGCTGATGATCGGCAACTTGCGGGCAAACCCCACCGAGGCGCCACGGCGGATCAGCCAGTCGGAAAACAACCCCGAGCACAACACGCCGACGAAGGCCGCGAGGAAGGGCAGTGATGCGAGCATGCCGGACTTGATGAAGTCCATGCCGCGGTATTTCACCAGGTAGGTCGGGAACCAGGTCAGGAAGAACCACAACGTGGAGTTCAGGCAGAACTGCCCCAGGTAGATGCCCCACAATTTGCGCTTGCTCAGGACAATGCCCAGGTCGACCCAGCTGAATGGCGCCTTGGTCTTACCCGCTTGTGCACTGAGGTCCACCAGCCCGCCACCTTCGCGGATCAACTCGATTTCGGCTGCGTTGACGCCTTTGAAGTCCCGGGGCTCGCGATACACGGCATACCAGATCGCCGCCCACAGAATGCCCACTCCGCCAGTGACGACAAACACCATGTGCCAGCCGTAATGATGCTGCAACCAGGCCAGGACCGGCGTCAGGAACGCCAACCCGACAAACTGCCCGGAGGTGTAAAAGCCAATGGCCGTGGCGCGCTCACGCTCGGGAAACCAACTGGTGACCACGCGGCTGTTGATAGGGTAGGCCGGTGCTTCCAGGGCGCCTACCGCCATGCGCAGCACAAACAGCGCAATGAAGCTGGCGGCAAAGCCGAGCATCACGGTGGCGATGGACCAGAGCAACAGGGCGGCGGTGTAGAGGATGCGCGGCGGCACCCGGTCCACCAGCCAGCCGCCGGGAATCTGCATGGCGGCGTAAGTCCAGCCGAACGCCGAGAAAATCAGCCCGACATGTACCGGATCGATGCCCAGCTCGCTGGTCAGCGCCGGGGCGGCAATCGACAGGTTGCTGCGGTCGAGGTAGTTGATCACGACGGTGATAAACAGCAACACCATGATGAAGTAGCGCTTTCGGGTAGGCGTGACTAAAGAAGCCTGCCCGCTCAAGGATTCAGGTTGCATGGTAGGTGCCTATTCTTATGTTTGTTGAGGAAGGGACTTCTGAAGAAACCGGCTCAAAATGTGGAAGGGGGCAAGCCCCCTCCCACATGTTTGACCGTGTTCTTTCAGGCAGAAATCACCACTCGGCGAAACTGCCGTCGGCGTGGCGCCAGATCGGGTTGCGCCAGCGGTGACCGATGGCTGCACGTTCGATCACGTATTCCTCGTTGATCTCGATCCCCAGGCCCGGCCCGTTGGGGATCTTCACAAAGCCCTGGTCATAGTCGAACACGCCCGGGTCGCGCACGTAGTCGAGCAGGTCGTTGCTCTCGTTGTAGTGAATGCCCAGGCTTTGCTCCTGGATAAACGCGTTGTAGCAAACCGCATCCAGTTGCAGGCACGCCGCCAACGCAATCGGGCCCAGCGGGCAGTGCAGCGCCAGGGCCACGTCGTAGGCTTCGGCCATGTTGGCGATCTTGCGGGTTTCGGTGATACCGCCCGCGTGGGAAGCATCCGGCTGGATGATGTCGACGTAGCCTTCGCTGAGCACGCGCTTGAAGTCCCAGCGCGAGAACAGGCGCTCGCCCAGGGCAATCGGAGTGCTGGTCAGCGGCGCCAGTTCCTTGAGGGCTTCGTAGTTTTCGCTGAGCACCGGCTCTTCGATAAACATCAGCTTGTAGGGGTCCAGTTCTTTCATCAGCACCTTGGCCATGGGCTTGTGCACACGACCATGGAAGTCGACGCCGATGCCTACGTTGGGACCGACCGCATCACGCACAGCCGCGACGTTGGCCAGGGCCAGGTCGACTTTTTCGAAGCTGTCGACGAACTGCAACTCTTCAGTGCCGTTCATTTTCACCGCAGTAAAACCACGGGCCACGGCCTCTTTGGCGGCGCGGGCGGTGTCGGCGGGGCGATCGCCGCCGATCCACGAGTACACGCGGATCTTGTCACGCACCTGGCCACCCAACAGGTCGCTGACGGAAACGCCCAGGGCCTTGCCCTTGATGTCCCACAGCGCCTGGTCGATGCCGGCGAGGGCGCTCATGTGCACGGCGCCGCCTCGATAGAAGCCACCGCGGTAGAGCACGGTCCAGATGTCTTCGATATTGCGTGGGTCTTTGCCGATCAGGTAGTCGGACAGTTCCTCGACAGCAGCGGCCACGGTGTGAGCGCGGCCTTCGACCACGGGCTCACCCCAACCGGTCACGCCCTGGTCGGTCTCGACCTTGAGGAAGCACCAGCGCGGCGGGACGATAAAGGTCGTCAGTTTGGTGATTTTCATCTGTTATCTCTCTTATAGATGCAGCGCCTGCGGGCGCGGAACTTGATCTCAGTTCAGGGCTTTCCAGGCGGCGACATAAGCCTGGGCGCGGCTCGCTACCTGATCCACTGTCATACCCGGTTTGAACAACCCGGAACCCAGCCCGAACCCCTTGGCGCCGGCGTCGATAAACACCTGCATGTTGTCCGGGGTAATGCCGCCCACCGGCAGCAGCAACGTGCCTGCAGGCAATACCGCCAGCCAAGCCTTGATCACAGAAGGGCCCATTTGCTCGGCCGGGAACAGCTTCAACACGTCGGCACCTTCGTCCAACGCCGCGAACGCTTCGGTGGGCGTGGCCACACCCGGCGACAGGTACAGGCCGGCGGCTTTCGCGGCGCGCAAGACCTTGGCATCGCTATGGGGCATGACGATCACTTGGCCACCGGCAGCTTTCACTTGTTCGACCTGCCCAGGCGTCAATACCGTGCCGGCGCCGATCAGGCAATCGGCGGGCAGGCTGTCGCGCAGGGTGCGAATGCTGGTGTAAGGGTCCGGCGAATTGAGCGGGACTTCGATCACGCGAAACCCGGCGTCGTACAGCACTTGGCCGACCGCCTGGGCTTCGTCCGGGCGTATGCCGCGAAGAATGGCGATCAAACCGTTTTGTGCGAGTGCTTGCTTGAGCATGTCAGGCCTCCATTGCAGGTTGAGTGAGTCCGGCGGCCACTGCCAGTTGCCACAGCCCGCGCTCGGTCGCTTCCTGCGCCAGGCTGACGTGGGCGAAACCGCAGAGGGCGAGGGCGCGTTGGTAGCGCACGCAGAGCAGGCCGGCGCCCACCAGGATGATGGGTATGTGCCGTGCACTGGCTGGCAAGCCGGCCAGTTCATGGCCGATCAGCAGGCCGGACAGGTAGTCGGGCTGCTGCTCAGGGGTGAGTTCGCCGGTCAGTCCCAGAGTGCGCGCACTGAACAAGGTCGACAGCACGCCACGCTGGCCATCGTTCGACAGCGCCACTTGAACACCGCGGTCAAAGGCCTCGGCCTGGAACTGCTCGGATACCTTTTGCGTACGACCAAGCAGGCTGTGCTTGCTCAGCACCGCGAACAGTTCACCGGTCATGAAGGTGTCGAAATGAGTGATGCAGCCTTCCACCACCTCGACCCATTTGGAATGGCTGCCGGGCAGGCCGATCAGCATTTCACCGCTGGCCGACAGGCTTTGCAGCACGCCCAGCACCTGGGTTTCTTCACCGCGCATCACATTGGGCAAGCCGACCTGCTCGATCACTCCGGGCACGATATGCACATCGACACCGCGCAGGCTGCGCACCTTGTGCAACGCCTGGCCCAGGCTGGCGACGTCGACCGGCGTACTGCGATACGCCGCCTCGCTCCAACCCTGGGCGCTGCCGACCATGCCGCAGGCGATCACCGCCAGGTTTGGCTCGGCGTCGAGCCAGTCGCCGCACGCTGCATCAAACGCCAACTCGAAGCCATCGCTGCAGCGAACGCCGCCGATGTCCCGGGGCTCGCTGGGCAAATGCATGATGCCCGACGCCAGCGAGCGCTGTTCCAGCACTACGCCCGCGGGACCGAGTTTGTAAGCACGAAGGGAGCTGGTCCCCCAATCGAGCGCGATCAATTGCGCCTGCATCGCTTCACCTGAAATGAGTGGGTGCTGAAAAAAGCAGATGGGCGAATATAAACCTACGGCTGGCAATATCTCAATATATAAATAACTGTCCCACATATTGAGATGAAACGAGATAAATCCTACAGGCTCCTCGCTTTTTACTGCGGGAGGAAACTGGTTCTATCTGATAAGGAGGGGTTAAAAAGCCGACAAGTCCAGCTCGCGCATCGCACCCATCCAGATCGCGTAATCGGTGTGATCCTTCAGGTCATCGCCGGTTTCAGGGTGCAGGAACACCACCAGCCCATTGCGATGCAGCGCCAGCCACGGCAGCACCACCCCAATGTATTCGGGGTCGAACGCCAACTGGCAGCTCCAGTCCGGGTGCGGGCCTACGGGCCGCTCATGCACGCGGCCCATGCGCAGCGGGAACAGTTTCGCGCCGTCCTCGCACAAGGCACGCGCCTGATCGAGGGTGCTGGCATCGAAGTAGATATGGGCATGGTAGCCCTTGATACGTTGCATGACGGACTCCGGATCCAATGTGCGGCAAATCCTAGACCGCAATCGACGGCAGGGCCAGTCCGGTCAGGGACTGCGCGCTGCTGGCCTGTTCTGCCTGCAACCAGTCGACGAAACGTTCGACCAACTGCCCACGCCGCTTGCGCTGGGGCTGCACCACGTAATAGCCAAAGCGCGAAACCACCGTGTTGCCGATCGGTCGGCACAACCAATTCTGTTCCAGCAGGTTATCCACCAAATGGCGCCAGCCGATCGCCACCCCTTGGCCGGCAATCGCTGCCTGGATCAATAAGGTGTAGTTGTCGAATCGCAGCTGGCCGGGCGTGGGCGCGGCGGTGATGCCCAGTTCGCGGAATACGCCGCTCCAGTCGAACCACTGGTTGTTGTTTTCCTGGCGCAGGTGCAGCAAAGGAACGTCGTGCAAGTTCTGCAGGGTCAGCGGCGTGGCCTGGTCCTTGAGCCACTGCGGGCTGCACACCGGAAACACTTCCTCGTTGAACAGCCAAAGGCTGTCGCCCTGCTTGAAACGGCCATCGCCAAACAGCACCGCCACATCGATATCGCTGCGCAAGGTGGCGTGGTTGCGCTCGCTGGTCACCAGGCTCACGTCCACCTGCGGGTTGGCGGCGTGGAAGCGATGCAGGCGCGGCATCAGCCAGTAGGCAGCGAACGCAAAGTCTGTGGCCACTTGCAGCACTTCGTGCTGGTCCTGCTGGGTAATCACACTGAGGCCCTGGTTGATGCTCTGCAAACCGCCTTGCACATGCTCGAACAGCAGGGCGCCGGCGTCGGTCAGTTCGATGCCCCGATAGATGCGGTCAAACAGGCGGATCGCCAGTTGTTCTTCCAGGCGCTTGATCTGCTGGCTGATGGCCGGCTGAGTGGTGCCCAGCTCCATCGCTGCTGCGGTAAAGCTGCGATGGCGCGCGGCCGCCTCGAACGCACGCAGCAGGTCGAGGGACAGGTCTCCAAGGGCTTCATACATAAGCTGTGCTTATCCTAGACATTGCTCGTCATGGGCTTTACCCCATTTTTCATGGGCTGCATGCTCATTCGCATAAACACCGCCTATGGAATGCCGAAGACCTATGAAGCGCAAGAACATTCTTTTCATCATGGCCGATCAAATGGCCGCGCCGATGCTTCCGTTCTACGGACCTTCCCCTATCAAGCTGCCGAATTTGAGTCGCCTCGCCGAACAGGGCGTGGTGTTCGACGCGGCCTATTGCAACAGCCCGCTGTGTGCACCGTCACGCTTCACCCTGGTCAGCGGCCAATTGCCGAGCAAGATCGGCGCCTACGACAACGCGGCGGATTTCCCTGCCGATGTGCCGACCTATGCCCACTACCTGCGGCGCCTCGGTTATCGCACCGCGCTGTCGGGCAAGATGCACTTCTGCGGCCCCGACCAACTGCACGGCTATGAAGAACGCCTGACCAGCGACATCTATCCCGCTGACTATGGCTGGGCGGTGAACTGGGATGAGCCGGACGTACGCCCCACCTGGTACCACAACATGTCCTCGGTGCTGCAAGCCGGCCCGTGCGTGCGTACCAACCAGCTGGATTTCGACGAAGAGGTTGTGTTCAAGGCCCAGCAATACCTGTTCGACCACATCCGCGAAGACGGCGACCAGCCGTTCTGCCTGACCGTGTCGATGACCCATCCCCACGACCCGTACACCATTCCCAAGCCGTTCTGGGACCTGTACGACGATAACGACATCCCTTTGCCTGCAACGCCGAACCAGGAAGATCTCGACCCGCATTCCCAGCGTCTGCTCAAGGTCTATGACCTGTGGGACAAGCCGCTGCCTGTGGATAAAATCCGCGACGCCCGCCGCGCCTACTTCGGCGCGTGCAGCTACATCGACAGCAATGTCGGCAAGCTGCTGCAAACCCTGGAAGACACCGGCCTGGCCGACGACACCATCATCATCTTCTCCGGCGACCACGGCGACATGCTCGGCGAGCGCGGCCTCTGGTACAAAATGCACTGGTTTGAAATGGCCGCCCGCGTGCCGCTGCTGGTCAGTGCCCCGGGGCAATTTGCGCCGGGCCGGGTGACCAAGGCCGTGTCCACCGCCGACCTGCTGCCCACCCTGGTGGAACTGGCCGGCGGCGAGCTGGACCCGCGCCTGCCGCTGGACGGCCGCTCGCTGGTCCCGCACTTGCAAGGGCAGGGCGGGCACGACGAAGTCTTTGGCGAATACATGGCCGAAGGCACCATCAGCCCACTGATGATGATTCGCCGCGGCGCCTGCAAATTCATCTACAGCGAAGACGACCCTTGTCTACTGTTCGATGTGCACAACGACCCGCACGAGCGGGAAGACCTTAGCCAGTCACCGGAACACCGGCCACTGTTCGAGGCGTTTTTGAATGAAGCGCGGGCCAAATGGGACATCCCGGCGATCCACCAGCAGGTGCTCGCCAGCCAACGCCGTCGTCGCCTGGTGTTCGAGGCGCTGACCGAAGGCAAGCTGAAGAGCTGGGATCACCAGCCACTGGTAGACGCCAGTCAGCAATACATGCGCAACCATATCGACCTCGACGACCTGGAGCGCAAGGCACGTTATCCACAACCCTGCCAAAACCAATAACACTGAGGGAAGGCCATGCAAAAGTTAACTGCGGTAGTGGGCATGTTAGTGCTGAGTAGCGCCAATGCGTATGCGGACACCAGCTGTGACACGGTAAAGATGGCCGACCCAGGCTGGAGCGATATCGCCGCCACCAATGCCATCACCGGGTTTCTGCTCAACGGCATGGGCTACAAGGCCAAGGTCGACACCCTGGCGGTGCCGATTACCTTCGGCGGGCTCAAGGACGGCCAGGTGGATGTGTTCCTGGGTAACTGGATGCCGGCGCAGCAAGGTTTCTACGACAAGTTCGTGGCCAACGGCGATGTGGTGCAACTGGCGAAGAACCTCGACGGCACCGAGTTCACCCTCGCCGTGCCGGATTATGTCTGGGATGCCGGGGTGCATGACTTTGCCGACCTGAACAAATTTGCCGACAAGTTCGACAAGAAGATCTACGGCATCGGCTCGGGCGCGCCGGCGAATATCTCGCTGCAGGAGATCATCAAGAAGAATGACTTCGACCTCGGCCAGTGGAAGCTGATCGAATCCAGTGAACAGGCGATGCTGGCGGAAGTATCACGGGCGGTGAAGAAGCAGAAATTCGTCACCTTCCTCGGCTGGACACCGCACCCGATGAACGTGCAGTTGAAAATGCACTACCTCAAAGGCGGCGAGAAATACTTTGGTGACACCGGCAGCGTGTATACCTTGACCCGTAAAGGTTATGCACAGGCCTGCCCCAACGTAGGCAAGCTGCTGACCAACCTGAGTTTCACCCAGGAGATGGAGAACAGCATCATGGCTGAGGTGGTCAACAAAAAAGTCAGCAATGCCGAGGCGGCGAAGGCGTGGATCAAGGCGAACCCAGCGGTGCTGGATAAATGGCTGGACGGCGTGAAAACCGTGGATGGCAAGGACGCGTTGCCGGCAGTAAAAGCCAAACTCTAGGGCCTTGCGCTATTCCAATGTGGGAGGGGGCTTGCTCCCGATAGCGGAGTGCCAGTCAGAGAGATTTAGACGGGTCCACCTATATCGGGAGCAAGCCCCCTCCCACAAGGACCCGTGTGTACTGATACCCTGAGTCAAACCTTTTCAGCCGAGTTATAAATGCCCCGGCCCAACCGCCATACACTCTTCCCCTTCCTCAGTTGGCTTGCGCGCCAGACGCGCGCCAGCGTCGGCCGGGACGCGCTGGTCGGCCTCAGCGGCGCCGTGCTCGCGCTGCCCCAATCGATTGCCTACGCGCTGATCGCCGGTCTCCCACCAGAGTACGGTCTGTACGCCGCGATCATCCCGGTGCTGATCGCGTGCCTGTGGGGTTCATCCTGGCACCTGATCTGTGGCCCCACGGCGGCGATTTCCATCGTGCTGTACGCCAGCGTCAGCCCATTGGCTGTGCCGGGGTCTCAGGACTACATCACCCTGATCCTGTTGCTGACATTCCTGGCCGGGGTGTTCCAGTGGCTGCTGGGCATGCTGCGCTTTGGCGCGCTGGTGAACTTCGTCTCGCATTCGGTGGTGCTGGGTTTCACCTTGGGCGCCGCCGTGGTGATTGCCCTGGGGCAGCTGCCTAATCTGCTGGGCCTGGATTTACCGAGCCAGGCCACAGCGATCAATAGCCTGCTGGCGCTGATCGACCACGCTGGCGAGTGGGACCACGCATCCCTTGCCCTTGGGCTCGGTACTTTGCTGGTGGGCGCACTGCTCAAATACCTTGTGCCTCGCTGGCCAACGCTGCTGATCGCCCTGGGCTTGGGCAGCCTGGCAGCCTGGCTGTGGCCGGGGGCGTTCGGGCATGTGGCGCTGGTCAGTTCGTTTATCGGCAAGCTGCCGCCGTTCAGCCCGTTGCCGCTGGATCTGGACATGATCCTGCGCCTGCTGCCCAGCGCCGTTGCGGTGGGCATGCTCGGGCTGGTGACCAGCCTGTCGATTGCGCGTTCGCTGTCGGCACGCTCGCAACAATTGCTTGATGCCAACCAGGAAGTTCGTGCGCAGGGTTTATCCAACATCGTTGGCGGATTTTTCTCCGGGTATCTGTCGGCAGGGTCCTTCACCCGCTCCGGCCTCAGCTATGAGGCAGGCGCCTGTTCGCCGCTGGCAGGGGTGTTTTCCGCATTATGGGTGGCCTTATTTGCGCTGTTTGGCGCCGCACTGATCGCGCATATTCCCATCCCGAGCATGGCCGCCAGCATCTTGCTGATTTCCTGGGGCCTGGTGGATCGGCGGGGTATTCGTGCGTTGTTCCGCGTGAGCCGTGCAGAATTCGTGGTGATGAGCCTGACCTGTGTCGCCACCTTGCTGCTTGAGTTGCAAACGGCGATTTATGCGGGCGTGTTGGCGTCGTTGTTTTTCTACCTCAAGCGCACCTCACAGCCACGGGTTCAACAATGGCGTGATGGAGAAGAGGATGTGCTGCGGGTGGGCGGGTCGATCTTCTTTGGCGCCAGCCATTACCTGCAAGTGCGCCTGCAAAGCTTGCAGGGTGAGCGGGTGGTGATCGAGGCGCAGCAGATCAACTTTATCGACTATTCCGGGGTGGAGATGCTGCACCAGGAGGCGCGTCGCCTTAGGGGGCTGGGCCGTAGCCTGACATTGCGCCGAGCCAGGCCGCAGGTGGTGGACGAGTTGAAAAAACTGGAGGGGGCCGATAAATGCCCCATCCAGTTTGAAGATTGATTACTGCGCCAACTGCCGGCGCAGTTCAGCCAACACCGGCGCCGAATCCGGGCGCACACCGCGCCACAGGAAGAACGCTTCAGCCGCTTGCTCCACCAGCATGCCCAGGCCATCCATCGCCACGGCTGCGCCTTGCTCACTGGCCCAACGGCAGAACGCAGTCGGTTCCTTGGCGTACATCATGTCGTAGCAAAACGTGTTGCCCGGTTCGATCAGGCTGCCGGCAATCGGCGGTACATCACCTGATAGGCTGGCGGACGTGGCATTGATGATCACGTCCACCGGCTCACGCAGCCAGTCGAAACCACTGGCAGACACCGGGCCCAGGTCGTCGAACAACTCGGCGAGCAATTCGGCTTTTTCCACGGTGCGGTTGGCGATGATCAACGAAGCGGGCCGTTCAGCCAGCAACGGCTCCAACGCGCCCCTTACCGCGCCACCCGCGCCCAGCAACAGGATGCGTTTGCCTTGCAGATTCAAGCCGGCGTTTACCGTCAGGTCACGTACCAGGCCGGCGCCGTCGGTGTTGTCGCCGAGCAACGTGCCGTCAGCCAGTTTGCTCAACGTATTCACCGCCCCGGCACGCTGGGCGCGTTCGGTGAGGCTGTTGGCCAGGCGGTAGGCGTCTTCCTTGAACGGCACGGTAACGTTGGCACCTCGGCCCTGTTGGAAAAACTCACGGGCACAGCCGGTGAAATCCTCCAGGGGCGCGAGCAAGGTGCTGTAGTCCAGTTGCTCGCCGGTCTGCTCAGCGAACATACGGTGAATCAGCGGCGACTTGCTGTGGCCGATAGGGTTGCCGAACACCACATAACGATCCATCAGACAGCCGCCTTGGGCGCGGCGACGCCCAGCCAGTCGCGGTCTTGCAGGAAGTAGTCGGTGAGGCGCGCTTCTTCGCTGCCGGCCTCGGCTTTCCAGTCGTAGCTCCAGCGCACTTGGGGCGGCAGCGACATCAGGATCGACTCGGTACGGCCGCCCGATTGCAGGCCGAACAAAGTGCCACGGTCATAGACCAGGTTGAATTCCACGTAACGGCCACGACGGAATTCCTGGAACTGGCGTTGCTGTTCGGTATAAGCGCTGGCTTTGCGGCGTTGCACAATCGGCAGGTAGGCGTCGATGTAGGCATCGCCGATGGCGCGGATAAACGCGAAGCAGGTGTCGAAGTCCCACTCGTTCAAGTCATCGAAGAACAGGCCGCCGATGCCACGGGGCTCGTTGCGGTGCTTGATGTGGAAGTAGGTATCGCACCAGGCCTTGTAGCGCGAGTAAACGTCCGGGCCAAAGGGCGCGCAGGCCTGCTCGGCCACGCGGTGCCAGTGAATGCAGTCTTCTTCGTTGCCGTAGTAGGGCGTGAGGTCGAAGCCGCCACCGAACCACCACACCGGCTCTTCGCCTTCTTTTTCGGCGATGAAAAAACGCACGTTGGCGTGGGACGTCGGCACGTGCGGGTTGTGCGGATGAATCACCAGCGACACGCCCAGGGCTTCAAAGCCGCGACCGGCCAGTTCAGGGCGATGCGCACTGGCTGACGGAGGAAGGCCGCTGCCGAATACGTGGGAAAAGTTAACGCCGCCCTTTTCGATGACCGAACCGTTTTCGATCACACGGGTGCGACCGCCACCGCCGGCAGGCCGGGTCCAGGCGTCTTCGATAAAGCGAGTGTCCGTCTCGAAGGTTTCCAGGGCGCTGCAAATGCGGTCTTGCAGGTCGAGCAGGTAGGCCTTTACAGCCTCGGTGCGGGTAGTCATGGCATCACCTTGAATCGGGCAAAGCTACGCGAGGCCGTGGGGCGTCGGCGGCAAATGGGCGCACAGGATACCACTGCACTCCATGTCGCCACAGTTGACGAAGATCAAGCTTAGGAGTCCGATAGGGAGCTACGCGAGATCGACCCAAGGAGATGTGCAGATGGCCAAACGTATCCAGTTCAGCGCCCATGGCGGCCCCGACGTACTTGAATATGTGGACTACACACCGGCAGAGCCGGGCCCGCAGCAGGTTCGAGTGCGTAACGAGGCGATTGGCCTGAACTTCATCGATACCTATTTCCGCAGCGGCCTTTACGCGCCGCCGGCCCTGCCATCAGGGTTGGGCGCAGAAGGCGCCGGCGTGGTTGATGCGGTGGGCAGCGAAGTCACGCAATTTAAAGTCGGTGACCGCGTGGCCTACGGCAGTGGCCCACTCGGGGCCTACAGCGAATTGCACGTGCTGCCCGCCGCCAACCTGGTGCACCTGCCGGACGACATCAGCTTCGAACAAGCCGCCGGTGCCATGCTCAAGGGCCTCACCGTGCAATACCTGCTGCGCCAGACCTATGAGCTGAAAGCTGGCGAGACCATCCTGTTCCACGCCGCTGCTGGTGGCGTGGGCTCCCTGGCCTGCCAATGGGCCAAGGCACTGGGCGTGAAGCTGATCGGCACCGTCAGCTCGCCAGAGAAAGCCGCCCTGGCCAAATCCCTCGGCGCGTGGGAAACCATCGACTACAGCAAGGAAAACGTCGCACAACGCGTGCTGGAATTGACCGACGGCAAAAAGGTGCCCGTGGTGTACGACGGTGTCGGCAAGGACACCTGGCTGACCTCATTGGACAGCGCGGCACCACGTGGTCTGGTGGTGAGCTTCGGCAATGCTTCGGGCGCGGTGGATGGGGTGAACCTGGGGATACTCGCGGCCAAAGGCTCGCTGTACGTAACACGGCCGACCCTGGCGACCTACGCCAACAACCCGGCGAACTTGCAGATGATGGCGGATGATCTGTTTTCGATGATCAAGAGCGGCAAGGTGCGCATTGATATCAACCAGCGGTATTCGCTGGCAGACGCGGCGAAGGCACAGACGGAGTTGTCGGGGCGGCGTACCACTGGGTCGACAATTCTGTTGCCTTGAGGGAATCTTCGGGGGCAAGCGCCTCCCACATTTGACCGTGTTGTCATGACGGACGCGGTTCAATGTGGGAGGTCGCTTGCCCGCGATGGATGCGACGCGGTCTCAGGAAGGCCGCACCACCTCACCCGTTGCCAAATCACGAATCAGGCTCGGGTTCTTGCGCCCACCCAAGGCACCACCCAAAACCAAATCCACCTGCCCGCGGAAATACTGCTCCACACGAATCCGCGTGCGTGCCGCCGGGCGGCCCTGGGGGTTGGCTGAGGTAGAAATCAACGGTCCCACCAGCGCGCACAAATCCCGCACCAGTGGATGATCGCTCACCCGCAGCGCCACCGTGTCGTGCACACCGGTGACCCATTCCGGCAACAAATCCTGATGCGGTACCAGCCAGGTATTCGGCCCAGGCCAGGTGCTGGCCATACGTTCGATCCAGGTATCCGGGAAGTCTTCGAACAGAAAGTCGAACTGGCGAATATTGTCTGCCACCAGGATCAGGCCCTTGTCCACTGAACGGTTCTTGATCGCCAGCAGCCGATCCACCGCCTCTTCGTTCCAAGGATCACAGCCCAAGCCCCAGACCGCTTCGGTTGGATAGGCAATCACCGCGCCTGCGCGAATTTCTCGTGCGGCTTCCAGCACACGCCACCTGTTGACCATTGTTTACTCTCCGGACTAAAGCTCTGGGCAGTTTACCGATCTTCTTTACAAAACCTAGTTCCAAAAAACCGGCCGCTACAAAAGCTGGTGACGCGCAAGCCAGCGCCCGCTTTCGCAGATCACCTGGCCTTCAAGCTCCAACTCCGTGAGGGTCGCCAGCACCTGGGCCAACGAGCGCCCGCTGGCAATCGCCAGGGCTTCGCTGGTATGGGGTGCCGCGTGCAACAGCGCCACCAAAGGATGTATGACGGGCATCGGCGCCGGGCGCGACAATGCCTGCCAGCCACGCAAACCTTCGAGGATGTGTTCAATGGTCTCCACCAGCATCGCGCCATCACGGATCAACTGGTGACAGCCCTTGGCTCCGGGATGATGGATGGAGCCCGGGATCGCATACACCTCTCGCCCTTGCTCGGCCGCAAGCTTGGCAGTGATCAGCGAGCCGCTGGCCATGCTGGCTTCCACCACCAGCACGCCCAGGGATAGGCCGCTGATGATGCGGTTGCGCCGAGGAAAGTTACCGGCCTGGGGCGCGGCGTCCAGCGGAAACTCAGAAACCACGGCGCTGCCCTGGGCAATCATCGCCGCCGCAAGCCGCCGATGGCGCTGTGGATAAAGATTTTCCAGGCCCGTGCCGAGTACACCGATTGTATGCCCCCCCACATCCAACGCTGCTTGATGGGCCGCACCGTCGATACCCAGCGCAAGGCCACTGGTGATGACAAAACCGGCGCTCGCCAGGCTGCGGGAAAATGCAGCGGCCGTGTCCATGCCGGGGCGGGACGCACGGCGGCTGCCGACCATCGCCAGTTGCGGTTTTTCCAGGATCCCGGGGTCGCCGGTGACGAATAAAAGTGGCGGGGCGTCGTCTATCTGGGCGAGCAGTGCCGGGTACTCAGGTTGGTCCCACATCAGCAAATGCTGGCCCTGACGCTCCAACCATGCCAATGCCTCACTGGCACCGTCGCGAATTTCATGGCTACGTCGGGCATCGGCGCTGATGGGCGGCAATCCCAGAGAACGCCAGGCACTGGCAGGGGCACTGATGGCCTTTGAGGCACTACCGAACGCTTCGATTAACAACCTAAAACGCTTCGGGCCTACTTCCGGCAGCCTGTGCAAGCGTAGGCGGGCTTCCAGTTCTGAAGGGGAAATTTCACTGCTGCTTATCGGAAACATCTGATCATCCTTGACCGGAACAAGCTGTGGATAACTCTGTTGGTAACTTATTTAGCAGGCTATTTATTGCGCTGGAGGGGCAGTCTCGAAACGGTCCGTTATCGCCAGTGCGCGCGAGGCACTGAGGACCAGGCCGTAGCTGAGCTTTTCGTAGGTGCGAAACACCAGCAGGGTGCCGGCACGCTCATCGGGAAGCTTCACCGGAGCGCCAGTGAGGGTGTCGCGTACGGTGCCGCCGGTTTTGATAACGCTCAGCAACTGGCCTTCGACCAGCCCCTCGCGACGACCTTTATTCAGGATCACGGCGTCCAGTACGCCGATATGGGTGACGCCTTTGGGAACGTCGATGATGTGTCCTTCTATAAAAGACACGGGCTTCGACCGTTCTACGCGGTCCAGTGCGACAGGCGGTTGAGCACGGAGCAAACGGTCGCCGGGGCGTACTTCCTGGGTCACGCGCTGCAGGGCCAGGGTGCTCAGGTCGCCAGCCGTCACAAACCGTGCGGTGCCGATGTCGTCGGCGTTGATCCCCAACAGCTCCCGGGTTTGCGGATCGGTGTAGACCTTGCCTCGGCGAAAGATCCCGTAGCTTGGCTGGGCCGGGTCCAACACGCCCCTGGCGTATACACGCTCACCCTGGGCGCCCAATACCCGACCTGCATCCGCCGCGACGACGTAGGGCGCGTTGTCCAAGTCCATGGGAGTATCGAGAATGCGATTGTGTAACAAGAAACGTTGAATGGCCTGTTGCGTCGCTTGATCCAGCCGCGGGCCGGGTTGTGGAAGCAGGGCCATGGCGAACGGGGCCCATAGCAGCAAGACGAGTAGCGATTTCCTCATGGGGTGAATCTCCTTTATTATGTGCGTTCGCGTGAAATGCCACAGCCTTCGCGGCTTTCGGGCGTTTCACACCGGCCGTATGGGTCCATTCCCACCGCCGATTTGCCTCTACCTCACATGTGCAGCAATTACGCTTATGGCTATTTTGAACATCCTCGAATTCCCCGACTCGCGCCTGCGCACAATCGCCAAGCCGGTGGCCGTAGTGGACGACAAGGTTCGTCAGCTGGTCGATGACATGTTTGAAACAATGTATGAAGCCCCGGGTATTGGCCTCGCCGCGACCCAGGTCAACGTGCATCAGCGCGTCGTGGTCATGGACCTGTCGGAAGATCGCAGCGAACCACGGGTGTACATCAACCCCGAGTTCGAACCGCTGACCGACGAGATGGGCGAATACCAGGAAGGTTGCCTGTCGGTGCCGGAGTTCTACGAGAACGTCGAACGGCCATTGCGCGTGAAGATCAAGGCCCTGGACCGCGACGGCAAGCCGTTCGAACTGATCGCCGAAGGCCTGCTGGCCGTGTGCATCCAGCACGAATGCGACCACCTCAACGGCAAGCTGTTTGTCGATTACCTGTCCACGCTCAAACGCGACCGGATCAAGAAGAAGCTGGAAAAAAAGCATCGCCAGCAAGCTTGATGCCCTCCTTCCAAAGGCTTGCTGCGGCAAGCCTTTTTCTTTTGTGACTGCTTTTAACCGAGACTTCCCATGACCGAGCCATTGCGCATTGTTTTTGCCGGCACGCCTGAATTTGCCGCCGAACACCTCAAGGCCCTGCTTGCCAGCCCTTATGACATCGTCGCGGTGTACACCCAGCCGGACCGCCCGGCCGGTCGCGGGCAAAAACTAATGCCGAGCCCGGTCAAGCAGTTGGCGCTGGAACACAACATCCCCGTGCTGCAACCGCCGACCCTGCGCAACGCCGAGGCCCAGGCTGAACTGGCGGCGCTGCAACCGGACCTGCTGGTGGTGGTGGCCTACGGTTTGATCCTGCCCCAGGTCGTGCTGGATATTCCCCGCCTGGGTTGTATCAACAGCCACGCCTCACTGCTGCCACGCTGGCGCGGTGCAGCGCCGATCCAACGTGCCGTGGAGGCAGGCGACAGCGAAAGCGGCGTGACCGTGATGCGCATGGAGGCGGGTTTGGACACCGGCCCGATGCTGCTCAAAGTCACCACCCCGATCACGGGCGCAGACACGGGTGGCAGCCTGCACGACCGCCTCGCCGAGATGGGCCCGCCCGCCGTGATTCAGGCCATTGCCGGTCTCGCTGCCGGAACCCTGCACGGTGAGGTGCAGGACGACAACCTGGCCACCTACGCCCACAAGCTGAACAAGGACGAAGCCCGCATCGACTGGAGCCGCCCGGCGGTGGAGCTGGAACGCCTGGTGCGTGCCTTCAACCCGTGGCCGATCTGCCACAGCGCCCTCAATGGCGAAGCCTTGAAAGTGTTGGCCGCGACCTTGGCCGACGGCAAAGGCGCACCCGGTGAAATCATCGGCGCCAGCAAGGACGGCCTGCTGGTCGCTTGCGGCGAACAGGCGCTGTGCCTGACCCGTCTGCAATTGCCCGGTGGCAAAGCGCTTAATTTCAGCGATTTGTACAACAGTCGACGTGAGAAATTTTCCCTGGGCACGATCCTCGGGGTGGCAGCCCAATGAACCCACGTCTGGCCGCCGCCAAGGCTCTGGCCGCCGTACTCAACGGCAAGGCTTCGCTGAACAGTTCGCTGCCCATGCAGTTGGACAAGGTCGAAGACCGCGATCGCGGTTTCACCCAAGACCTGGCCTTCGGCACCGCCCGCTGGCAACCACGGTTGTCGGCACTGGCAGCCAAGCTGCTGCAAAAGCCGTTTAAGGCGGCCGATGCTGATGTCGAGGCGCTGCTGCTGGTCGGTCTCTATCAACTGCTCTACACCCGCGTGCCGGCCCACGCCGCCATCGGTGAAACCGTCGGTTGCGCCGACAAGCTGAAAAAGCCCTGGGCCAAGGCCCTGCTCAACGCGGTACTGCGCCGCGCCCAGCGCGAAAGCGAAGCACTGCTGGCCGAGTTGGAACATGACCCGGTGGTGCGCACCGCTCACCCGCGCTGGCTGCAAAAATCCCTGAAGGCCTTCTGGCCCGAGCAATGGGAAGCCATTTGCGCGGCCAACAATGCGCACCCGCCGATGATCCTGCGGGTCAATCGTCGCCATCACAGCCGTGATGCGTATCTGCAATTGCTGACGAACGCAGGTATCAACGCCACGCCATGCGTGTACAGCACCGACGGCATCGTGCTGGAAGCGGCCACCGACGTGCGCAGCCTGCCGGGCTTCGCCGAAGGCTGGATCAGTGTGCAGGACGAAGCCGCGCAACTGGCCGCCGACCTGCTAGACCTGGCTCCCGGTCAGCGTGTACTGGACGCCTGCTGTGCTCCGGGCGGTAAGACGTGTCATATCCTCGA
Organism: Pseudomonas sp. BIGb0381; assembly: GCF_024809815.1. NCBI lineage: Bacteria > Pseudomonadati > Pseudomonadota > Gammaproteobacteria > Pseudomonadales > Pseudomonadaceae > Pseudomonas > Pseudomonas sp. BIGb0381. Next base: position 252,250 of record NZ_JANUEN010000007.1, on the reverse strand, counting down.
AGTTGAAAAGGACCTGGCCGGTGTAGTGGCTGTCGATCTGGAAGCCAAGCGCCTGGTACGCGTACGGGAGAACCTCGCACGCCTGGGCCTCAGCGCCGAGCTGATCGCCGCCGACGGCCGCGACACCGACAGCTGGTGGGACGGCAAACCGTTCCAACGCATCCTGCTCGACGCGCCGTGTTCCGCCACCGGTGTGATCCGCCGTCACCCGGACATCAAGCTCACCCGCCAACCCGACGACATCGCCGCCCTGGCGGTGCTGCAAGGTGAACTGCTCGACGCACTGTGGCCGACCCTCGAAGTCGGCGGCATCCTGCTTTACGCCACCTGCTCCACCATGCCGACCGAAAACACCGAAGTCATCCAAGCCTTCCTCGCCCGCACCAGCGGCGCGCGGGAACTGGACCTCGCCACGGCCGCCGGTATCAAGCAGCCCCATGGCCGCCAGTTACTTGCGCAGGAAAGCGGGCATGATGGTTTCTACTACGCCAAACTGATCAAGATCGCCGCCGCGCGCGGCTGAACGGGTTTAAGGGAGTGACCGGATGAAAATCATCATCCTTGGAGCAGGGCAGGTTGGCGGCACACTGGCCGAACATTTGGCCGGTGAAGCCAATGACATCACCGTGGTCGACACCGATGCCGAGCGCCTGCGCAACCTGGGCGACCGCCTGGACATCCGCACTGTGCAAGGGCGTGCATCGTTTCCTACCGTGCTGCGTCAGGCGGGCGCCGACGATGCCGACATGCTGGTTGCCGTTACCAACAGCGATGAGACCAATATGGTCGCGTGCCAGGTGGCCCATACCCTGTTCCACACCCCGACCAAAATCGCCCGGGTGCGTGAAGCCGCCTACCTGACCCGCGCCGGGCTGTTTGATAACGACGCTATTCCGGTTGACGTGTTGATCAGCCCGGAACAAGTGGTGACCCATTACATCAAGCGCCTGATCGAAATTCCGGGCGCCTTGCAGGTGATCGACTTCGCTGGCGGCAAGGCGCAGTTGGTGGCTGTGAAGGCCTATTACGGTGGGCCGCTGGTGGGTCAGCAGTTGCGTCAACTGCGTGAACACATGCCGAATGTGGAAACCCGCGTAGCCGCGATTTTTCGGCGTGACCGGCCGATCCTGCCCCAGGGCGATACGGTGATCGAGGCCGATGACGAAGTATTCTTCATCGCTGCCAAAGCGAATATTCGTGCCGTCATGAGTGAAATGCGTCGGCTCGATGAGAACTACAAACGCATCGTCATCGCCGGCGGCGGACAGATTGGCGAGCGCCTGGCCGAAGCGATCGAGAGTCGTTACCAGGTGAAGATCATCGAGATGAGCCCGGCACGCTGCCGGCATTTGTCCGACACCCTGGACAGCACTGTCGTACTGCAAGGCAGCGCCTCGGACCGCGACCTGCTGATGGAAGAAAACATCGCCGACGCCGACATCTTCCTGGCCCTGACCAACGATGACGAGGCCAACATCATGTCGTCGCTGCTGGCCAAGCGGCTGGGGGCGAAGAAGGTGATGACCATCATCAACAACCCGGCCTATGTCGACCTGATCCAGGGCGGCGATATCGACATCGCCATCAGCCCGCAGCTGGCCACCATCGGTACCTTGCTCGCCCACGTGCGCCGGGGCGATATCGTCAGCGTGCACTCCCTGCGCCGGGGGGCGGCGGAGGCCATCGAGGCGATTGCCCACGGTGATTCGAAATCGAGCAAAGTGATCGGCAAGGCCATCCGCGATATAGGCCTGCCGCCGGGCACCACCATTGGCGCAATTATTCGTGATGAGGAAGTGATCATCGCCCACGACGACACGGTGATCGCCACGGGTGACCACGTGATCCTGTTCCTGGTGGATAAAAAACATATCCGCGATGTGGAGAAGTTGTTCCACGTGGGATTGAGCTTTTTCTGATCAACCGGAGTGACCGACATGCTCGAATCCCTGGAAAAAATGCTCGCCAAGGGGGTGGATAACTCGCTGCTGCGCTTTGGGCTGGGCAAGGGTTATCTGGACTTGAAGGACAATACCAAGGCGGCGGAGCATCTAGGCAAGTGCGTCGAGTTCGATCCGAAGTATTCGGCGGCGTGGAAGTTGTTGGGCAAGGCGCAGTTGGGTCAGGGTGATAGCGCCGCAGCGCGACAGGCGTGGGAGAAGGGCATCGAAGCGGCCCAGGCCCATGGCGACAAGCAGGCCGAGAAAGAGATGACGGTGTTCCTGAAGAAACTCGACCGCCAAAGCTAAGCAGATCGAAAATATGGGAGGGGGCTTGCTCCCGATAGCGGCGGTTCAGTCAAATATGCATTGGCTGACACACTGCTATCGGGGCAAGCCCCCTCCCACATTTGGTTTGGTATTGGCTCTGGGTCAATACCACCGCTCTTCACCCGGCGGGCGTTTCTTGAAGCGCTTCATGCTCCACATGTACTGGCTCGGGTAAGCGCCGACGTAGCGCTCCACCACCTTGCTCATCGCCGCGCAGGAGGTGGCGGTGTCGGTGCTGTACATGTCTTCCGGCGCCGCTTCCAGGATCACTTTGTAGCCCGAACCGTCCGGCAGCCGCAGTGCGTGCAGGAACACCCCCACGGCCTTGTGGCCGGCGAGCATGTTCGGCACGAACTTGCTGGTGAGCGCCTGGGTGGCGAAGAACGGCACGAAGATCCCCGCGGATTCGGCCGGCTCCGGGTCGGCCGGAATACCCACCTGGCCGCCTTTGCGCACTTCCTTGATCACACTGAGGATGCCTTCCTTGGTGGACGCCGCCACGCGGTTACCCAGTTGTACGCGCTGCTTGCGCAGCAACTCATCCACCGCCTTGAGCTTGGGCGGGCGGTAAAAAATGATCGGTTTGCACTGGCTGCAATAGAAGTGGTTCAACACCTCCCAATTGCCCAGGTGGCTGGTGATGCCGACTACACCTTTGCCCGAGGCCAGAGCTTCGTGCAGCACCTCAAGGCCTTCGACTTCGCGCACCAGGTCGATGGAACGCTGGGCCGGCCAGATCCAGGCGCAGGCGCTTTCGGTCAGGGACTTGCCGATGTCCTTCAGGCTCTGGCCGACCAGGCGCTCGCGCGCGGCGGGGTCCATGTCGGGGAAGCATTTTGAGAGGTTGATCCGCACCGTTTCACGGGAGCGGTTGGGGGTTTTCCACATGACCCAGCCGATGGCCGAACCCACGGCTTGCACCGCGCGCCATGGCAGCAGGGCAAACAACCGAAGAGCGCCTACCAGCAAGGCGCCTTTAAACTTTTCCACAGGTCACTCCTGATCGTGTGTGGTGCGCAAAGCCGCCATTCTAACCGGCGTTGGCCAAGTCCGCGTAACGGTCGCAGTCCTGAGTGTGGTCCATGACCATGCCCGAGGCCTGCATGAACGCGTAACAGATGGTAGGGCCGACAAAGGTGAAGCCGGCTTTCTTGAGTGCTTTGCTCATGGCTTCAGCCTCCGGCGTAATCGCCGGGACTTCGCTGCGATCCTTGAAGTGATTGACCTTGGGCACGCCGCCGACAAACGACCAGAGCAACCCCACCGGATCTTCAAGCGCCAGCCAGGCCGCAGCGTTGCGCCGGGTGGCGTTGAGCTTGAGGCGGTTACGCACAATGCCTGGGTCGAGCATCAGTGCTTCGATCTCGGCATCGGTCAGCTGTGCCAAACGCCGGGCATCAAAACCAAACAAGACCTTTCGATAATGCTCGCGTTTGCGTAAAACGGTGATCCAGGACAGGCCCGCCTGGAACCCTTCGAGCAAAAGCAACTCGAACAAACCCTGCGCATCGCGCAGCGGCGTTCCCCACTCCTGATCGTGATAAGCCATGTACAGCGGATCTTCAGAACACCAAAAGCAGCGTGGCATAAGGCTCCAGGGGATGGTGGCGCGGCCGAATCGGGTATACTCCCGCTCTTTAAATCGCAGCCCAAGTAACAGGTGAATTTCGTGAGCCAGCCTACGCCAGCCGTGCGTACCTTCCAAGACTTGATCCTCGCCCTCCAGCAATACTGGGCCGAGCAAGGTTGTGTGGTACTTCAGCCCTACGATATGGAAGTAGGCGCCGGCACTTTCCACACCGCTACATTCCTGCGGGCCATCGGCCCGGAAACCTGGAACGCCGCTTACGTGCAGCCCAGTCGTCGACCGACTGACGGCCGCTACGGCGAAAACCCGAACCGTCTGCAGCACTACTATCAATTCCAGGTAGTCCTGAAGCCGAACCCGGACAACTTCCAGGAACTGTACCTGGGCTCGCTCAAGCACGTGGGCCTCGACCCACTGGTGCACGACATCCGTTTCGTCGAAGACAACTGGGAATCCCCAACCCTGGGCGCCTGGGGCCTGGGCTGGGAAGTCTGGCTCAACGGCATGGAAGTGACGCAATTCACTTACTTCCAGCAGGCCGGCGGCATCGAGTGCTACCCGGTGACCGGCGAGATCACCTACGGTCTTGAACGCCTGGCCATGTACCTGCAGGGCGTGGATTCGGTCTACGACCTGGTGTGGGCTGACGGCCCGTTCGGCAAAGTGACTTATGGCGATGTGTTCCACCAGAACGAAGTGGAGCAATCGACCTACAACTTCGAACACGCCAACGTCGACAAACTGTTCGAACTGTTCGACTTCTATGAAAGCGAAGCCAAGCGCCTGATCGAACTCGACCAGCCGCTGCCGTTGCCAAGCTATGAAATGGTGTTGAAGGCGTCCCATACCTTCAACCTGCTGGACGCCCGCCGTGCCATCTCGGTAACCGCGCGTCAGCAATACATCCTGCGTGTACGCACCCTGGCACGTTCCGTCGCCCAAGCCTACCTGCTGGCTCGCGCCAAGCTGGGCTTCCCGATGGCCACCCCGGACCTGCGTGATGAAGTGTTGGCTAAGCTGGAGGCTGCACAATGAGTGCTCAAGATTTCCTGGTTGAACTGGGCACCGAAGAGCTGCCACCCAAGGCACTCAATACCCTGGCCGATGCGTTCCTGGCCGGTATCGAAAAAGGCCTGCAGAGCGCCGGCCTGAAGTTTGAAGCGAAAAAAGTCTACGCCGCACCGCGCCGCCTGGCCGTGTTGCTGACCGCGCTGGAAACCCAGCAGCCGGACCGCAGCATCAACCTCGACGGCCCACCACGCCAGGCGGCTTTCGACGCCGAAGGCAACCCGACCCAAGCCGCACTGGGCTTCGCCAAGAAGTGTGGCGTCGAGCTGAGCGAGATCGACCAGAGCGGCCCGAAACTGCGTTTCAGCCAGGTCATCAAAGGCAAGCCGACCGCCAGCCTGTTGCCGACCCTCGTCGAAGACTCCCTGAACGATCTGCCGATCCCCAAGCGCATGCGCTGGGGCGCGCGCAAGGAAGAGTTCGTGCGCCCGACCCAGTGGCTGGTGATGCTGCTCGGTGACCAGGTCATCGACTGCACCATCCTCGCCCAGAAGGCTGGCCGTGATTCCCGCGGCCATCGCTTCCACCATCCAGAAGCGGTGCGCATCACTTCGCCGGCTAACTATGCCGCCGATCTGCGGGCTGCTTACGTGCTGGCCGATGCCAACGAGCGTCGCGAGCTGATCAGCAAGCGTACCGAAGAACTGGCCCGCCTGCAGGAAGGCACCGCCATCGTGCCGCCAAGCCTGCTCGATGAAGTGACCGCGCTGGTTGAATGGCCGGTGCCGCTGGTGTGCTCGTTCGAAGAGCGTTTCCTCGACGTGCCGCAGGAAGCACTGATCACCACCATGCAGGACAACCAGAAGTATTTCTGCCTGCTGGACGTGGACGGTAAGTTGCTGCCGCGCTTTATCACCGTGGCCAACATCGACAGCAAGGACCCGCAGCAGATCATCGCCGGTAACGAGAAAGTCGTTCGCCCGCGCCTGACTGACGCCGAGTTCTTCTTCAAGCAAGACAAGAAGCAGAAGCTGGAAGACTTCAACCTGCGCCTGCAGAACGTGGTGTTCCAGGAAAAACTCGGCAGCGTCTACGACAAGGCTGTGCGCGTTTCCAAGCTGGCGGCCTACATTGCCCCACGTATTGGCGGTGATGCCGCCTGGGCTGCGCGTGCAGGCTTGCTGTCCAAGTGCGACCTGGCCACCGAGATGGTCGGCGAGTTCCCAGAGATGCAGGGCGTCGCCGGTTACTACTACGCCCTCAACGATGGCGAGGCGGACGATGTCGCGCTGGCGCTGAACGAGCAGTACATGCCGCGTGGCGCCGGCGCCGAGCTGCCGACCACCCTGACCGGTGCGGCCGTGGCCATTGCCGACAAGCTGGATACCCTGGTCGGTATCTTCGGTATCGGCATGCTGCCCACCGGTAGCAAAGACCCGTATGCCCTGCGTCGTGCGGCCCTGGGCGTGCTGCGTATCCTGATCGACAAGAAGCTGGACCTCGACCTGACCCAGGCCGTGGTGTTCGCGGTCGGCCAGTTCGGTGGCAAGGTCAAGCAAGCCGGCCTGGCCGAGCAAGTGTTGGAGTTCGTGTTCGACCGCCTGCGTGCGCGTTATGAAGACGAAGGCGTGGACGTTTCCGTCTACCTGTCGGTACGTGCCCTGCAACCGGGTTCGGCGCTGGACTTCGATCAGCGCGTACAAGCCGTACAGGCCTTCCGCAAGCTGCCGGAAGCCGATGCCCTGGCCGCCGTGAACAAGCGAGTGTCGAACCTGCTGAGCAAGGCCGAAGGCCTGGGCAACGCCGATGTCGACCCTGGCCTGTTTGCCGACGCCAAGGAGTTCTCGCTGAACTCGGCCATTGCCAAGGCAGAGAATGCGGTGAAGCCGCTGATCGCCGAACGCAATTACGCCGAAGCCTTGGCACGCCTGGCTACCTTGCGTGAGCCGGTGGATGCGTTCTTCGAAGCGGTGATGATCAATGCCGAAGATGCCGGCGTGCGGAAAAACCGCTACGCCATGCTGGCGCGTCTGCGTGGCTTGTTCGTCAACATCGCTGACATTTCGACGCTGAGCTGATCATGTTGAAACTGCTGATTCTCGATCGGGACGGGGTGATCAACTACGACTCCGACGCTTACATCAAGTCGGTGGCGGAATGGATTCCACTGCCCGGTTCGATCGAGGCCATCGCGCAGTTGAGCAAAGCCGGCTGGACGGTGGCCATCGCCACCAACCAGTCCGGTATCGCCCGTGGCTATTACGACATCGCCACCCTGGACGCCATGCACGCGCGCTTGCGCACGCTGGTGGCGGAGCAGGGCGGTGAGGTGGGGCTGGTGGTTTACTGCCCTCACGGGCCGGATGAGGGCTGCGATTGCCGCAAACCCAAACCCGGCATGTTGAAAACCATTGCAGAACATTACAAGGTGCCTTTAGCTGGGATATGGTTCGTCGGGGACAGCCTCGGTGACCTGGAGGCGGCCAAAGCCGTCGACTCTCAGCCAGTTTTGGTAAAGACCGGGAAAGGCGAAAAGACCCAGGCGAAAAACCTGCCGGTAGGCACCTTGATTTTTGACGATCTGGCGGCGGTTGCCGCAGAACTTATCAACAACTAGCCGCCCTCGACTTCCTGGCCAAGGACTGTTCGGGAGTGCGCTTTTAACAGGCGGGCCATGTCCCGCAACGGTAAATGCCGCCATGTCGATTTTGCAGGCCATCAGAACCTTTTTCTTTTACCTGCTGTTGGGCACCAGTTCGTTTCTCTGGTGCACCCTGAGCTTTTTTATTGCGCCGTTCCTGCCGTTCAAGGCGCGCTATCGCTTTATCAACGTCTATTGGTGCCGCTGCGCGTTGTGGCTGACCAAGGTGTTCCTGAACATTCGTTTCGAGATCAAGGGCGCTGAAAACGTACCGGACCAGCCGTGCGTGATTCTGTCGAATCACCAGAGCACTTGGGAGACCTTCTTCCTCTCGGCTTACTTCTCGCCCTTGAGCCAGGTGCTCAAGCGTGAGCTGCTGTACGTGCCGTTCTTCGGCTGGGCCATGGCCATGTTGCGCCCGATCGCTATCGACCGTGACAACCCCAAGGCGGCGCTCAAGCATGTCGCCAAGAAGGGCGATGAGCTGCTCAAGGACGGCGTGTGGGTGCTGATCTTTCCGGAAGGTACACGAGTCCCCTTTGGGACCGTAGGCAAGTTCTCCCGTGGAGGTACGGCATTGGCGGTCAACGCCAACCTGCCGGTGCTGCCGATTGCGCATAACGCCGGCAGGTTCTGGCCGAAGACAGGTTGGGCAAAACGCGCAGGCACTATCACTGTGGTGATAGGCGAGCCAATGTACGCAGAAGGGGAAGGCCCACGCGCGATTGCCGCGCTGAATGACCGTGCCCAGGCATGGAATGAAGCGCAGCAGCGGGCCATGGGCTCTCTGCCGCCGGAGCCGATTGTGGTGGAGACGCCGGTGGTATGAGTATCTGTGGATAACCTGTGCACGGTTTGTTGGCGAATTGGCTTTTTTTGATCCTAATAAGTTGATTTACTTAGATATTTCCAAAACAGATAAAATCTAAAAAAACGTGCATAAGTTTTTTCCGCATTAAAAACCGGTCCTTGAGACCGGTTTTTTATGCACAGCAGAAAAGTACGTTTTAGCAGTCGTCCAGCAAGGGCAGCTGCAGGCTGAAAGTGGTGCCTTTGCCCACGGTGCTTTCACACCCGATACGGCCCCCATGACGCTCAACGACCGCCTTGACCATGCTCAGTCCCAACCCCAACCCTTCGCTGCCTTGGGCCGAGTCAAAGCGCTTGTACTGGCTGAACAGCTCAGGCAAATCCTCGGCGGCTATCCCGGGGCCCTGGTCGCTGATGCGGCATTCCAACCAGCCTTGCGCGCTGCTGTGTCGCAGCCGAACGGTGGTACCGGACCGGGAGTATTTGATCGCGTTCTCCAGCACATTGAACAATGCGCGGGTGAGCAATGATTGATCGGCTGACACCATCCCTTCGTCAGCCTCGTCCAGATCGTGGACCAAGTGAATACCTTTGAGGTGGGCGATCACTGCCACTTGATCAAAGGCATCCATTACCAACATGGCGAACAGCGTAGGCTCGAACTGGTAGCCATCGGCCTCAGCCCTAGCCAGTTGCACAAATGATTCGGTCAGGCCCAAGGCGCGGCGTACCTGCTGCTCGATCTGGGCAAAAATCGGCGACTCACTGTTGTGCACATCCAACAGTGCGAGGATCGCCGAGTGGGGTGCGCGCAAGTCGTGGGAGAGGAAGCGCAGCATGGTTTCCCGATGCTGCTGGGCCTCGCGTTCCTTGCTCAGGTCGGTGAGGCTCAGCAGCCAGCCCAGCGTCACATCCCCTTCCGCCGGCAGCAGGGGGGCAAGCTCCATGCGCAGGCTGCGTTGGTGGATATCACGAAACTCAACGAGTTCCAGCGTTGAGAGGGTGGGGCGTACGCCATTGTGCAGCGGCGGATAACCGAGGTCAGCCAGCTGCTCCAGAAGGTTATGGTTGATCAAGTCATTGCCGAACACTTCCCGCGCAATGCGGTTGGCCAACAGGATATTAGCCTGGGTGTCTGTGATCAGTGTCGCCACCGGCAAGCATTCCAACCCATCGGCCATAAAACGTCGGGTGTCCCGCGTACGACTTACGGCTTGCTCCAGGGCAAAGATACGGCCCTGCAACACGTCACCTTTGTTGGCGGGTGCGCGACGGCGTTCGGGCAAGACTTTGGGTTCGTTATCCAGGCGCGCCAATTCCCAGCCGAAGTAGGCCAGGATCACACTCAAACGACGCCAGTTCCAGATCAGGTAGCTGAGCAGCAAACCGATCAAGCAGGCCGCAGGCGACCACCAGTAGCCCAGGCGCAACAAGGCCGCTGAACCCACCAAGGCCATGAACATGCACCCCAGGGTCATCCACAGCGCATAGCGCGGGCGGTAGAGCAGCAGGCCCAGCAGCATCGCCACCAGGGACGTTGCGATCAGTGCGGCCAGCCATCCGGGCAAGTCCACAATACTTCGATCTTGCAGCAAGCCATTGAGCACATTGGCCTGGATCTCCACACCCGCGGTGGTGCCGGCCATAGGAGAGAGCGGTGTGACAAAACGATCGCCCATGCCCGACGCTGTCGCCCCCACCAGAATCAGACGGCCCCGCAACCGCTCGGGAGGGACCTCACCGCGTAATACGCTGACATAAGACACGCTCGGGAAATGGGTGTCGGCAGCAATAAACGGGATACGGACGGCATGCTCCCGGTGCCAATCCTGGGTGATCGACGTCAGGGCCTGCCCGGGCATCTCGGCCGATTGCCCGCTCATCGCGAAGGCCAGCCACGCTAACTGAAGCGCTGTGGCGCCGGCTGGCCCCTCACGCATATACAGCCTGCGCACCACGCCATCGCTATCCGCCTCCACATTGATATGCCCGACACCCTTGGCACATTTGAGCAGTGACAGCATTTGTGTCCCGGGCTGGCTGTAGCTGGTGGAATCGTCACGGGCCAAGGGCAACAATACGTTGCCGGCGTTGCACACCGAGTCGGCCAAGCGCTTGTCATTAACCGGGTCACCGGGCTCGCTGAAGATCACATCAAACAAGATACCGGCCGGCTGCGCTGCGCTAAGACGATCGATCAGGTCGGCGTGCAAACTACGCGGCCAAGGCCACTGGCCGAGTTTCTTCAGGCTAGGGTCATCGATGGTCACCAGCAGGATGCGCGGGTCCACCGGCAGTGGCGCCAGGCGGCGAAGGCTGTCGTATAGCGGGTTGTTCAAGGCCAGACCTGGACTCATCGAGAGGTAGGCAGTGATTGGCAACAGCAGCAAACCAATCCATAACCACTCCCGTACCAGACCGTGGAACAGGCGCTGGGCATGGGTGGGTTGGCGCTTTTCGGCCTTTCCCCAGAGCATCATGGATCAACGCGCCGGTGTTGTTGGCAGGCGGTAGATGATGGCATAGGCCCCCGATTCCTCCTCAGGCGTTGCACGTCGTAAGCCGACATACGTACGTGATAGAACGACGCTTTGAGCCCAGTGAAGCTCATTTTCGGCGCGGTGGAAAAAATTTCCTGCTTGATGTTCATAACGGCGGGGATTCCAAAGGGCATCCACTATCAGGGCACAGGAGTTTACGACAGCGCATGCGTCGGCTGATCCTTTTCCTTAACGCCTGGAGTCGGTATCTTTCCCACATAGGTATGGAAGACTTTCAATGGCGTATTCGCTTATTGATCCCAGCCTACCGAGAGATCCAAGGGGTCGACGAACCTGAGCACAATTCTTCAGATTCAATGACCGGCATCTGCGCAGTACGTGCCCCTCAATATACGACTGCCGTACTCTTCAAAAAGAAAGGACCCTCCCATGCGTGTCGCAATACTGGATGACGAACCCGCAGAATTGCGACGGGTGGAACAGACACTGCGACAAATCCCCAGCACCGCCGAACAATCCTGGACCCTGCATTGCTTCGAGCGCGGCGAAGACCTGCTGCGTCAATTGCGCCGGGAGACCTTCGACCTGTTGATACTCGACTGGCAACTGCCCGACATCACCGGTATTGCTTTGCTACGCTGGACCCGTGAGCACATGGAGTCACCACCCGCTGTCATCATGCTCACCAGCCGTGATGCCGAAAGCGATATCGTTACCGCATTGAACAGTGGCGCCGACGATTACGTCAGCAAGCCCTTTCGCCCTAACGAACTGAAGGCGCGAGTTACAGCCGTTCTGCGTCGGCATGGCCTGCAGAAATCGGCGACCCCCGAAGTGCAGAGTTTCAATGACCTGACCTTCGACGACGCAGAGTTGACCGTCACGCGCGCAGGCAAACCGATCAACCTCACCGAGCGCGAATACCGTCTGGCGAGCTGCTTGTTCGCCAACCTGGCTCGGCCGCTATCGCGCGAGTACCTTTATGAGCGGTTCTGGACCCATGAAGAAATGGTGTCCTCTCGGCCGCTGGATACGCATATCTATCGGCTACGCAACAAGCTCGGGCTTACCGCTGATAGGGGTTGGCAGTTGTTGACGATCTATGGGTATGGGTATCGGTTGGAGAGCGTAGCTGCGGCTTCTTCTGGATAAAAACCATGATGTTCCACGTGGAGCATTTTGCAGACCATTCGCAATAAAAAAGGCCAACGCATAGCGTTGGCCTTTTTTATTTTTGGGGGCGCGCCTGGATCAGAAGTCCAGGTTAGACACCGCCAAGGCATTGCTCTCGATGAAGTCACGACGAGGTTCGACCGCATCACCCATCAGGGTGTTGAAGATCTGGTCTGCGCCAATGGCGTCTTCGATGGTCACACGCAGCATACGGCGCTGGGCTGGGTCCATGGTGGTTTCCCACAGTTGGTCCGGGTTCATTTCGCCCAGACCTTTGTATCGCTGGATAGTGTGGCGCTTGGTGCTTTCCGCCATCAACCAGTCCAGGGCTTCCTTGAACTCCTTCACCGCTTTCTTACGCTCGCCACGCTGAATATAAGCACCGTCGTCCAGCAGGGTGCTCAGTTGCGCGCCGAGGGTCACAACGGTCTTGTAGTCGTTGCTGCCGAAGAAGTCGCGGTTGAAGGTGACGTAGTTCGACAGGCCGTGGGAGATCAATTCGACCTCTGGCAGCCAGACATTACGCTCACGGTCTTCACGCAGGCTGGCTTTGTACACCAGGCCGGATTTTTCGACAGTGCGCAGGCGTACTTCGTACTGGGCCAGCCATTCTTGCATGTGGGCGTGGTCGCCCAACTGCTCCAGGCTTACGGACGGCAGGTAGATGAAGTGCTCGGTCAGTTCCTGTGGGTACAGGCGCGACAGGCGCTTGAGCGTCTTCATCACCATACGGAAGTCGTTAACCAGACGCTCCAGCGCCTCGCCGGAGATGCCCGGGGCTTCGTCGTTCAAGTGCAGGCTTGCATCTTCCAGGGCCGACTGCGTCATGTACTCTTCCATGGCGTCGTCGTCTTTGATGTACTGCTCTTGCTTGCCTTTCTTCACTTTGTACAACGGCGGCTGGGCGATGTAGATGTAGCCACGCTCAATCAGCTCCGGCAACTGACGGAAGAAGAAGGTCAGCAGCAGGGTACGGATGTGCGAACCGTCGACGTCAGCATCGGTCATGATGATGATGTTGTGATAGCGCAGCTTGTCGATGTTGTACTCGTCACGGCCAATACCGCAGCCCAGTGCCGTGATCAAGGTGCCGACTTCCTGGGAGGAAATCATCTTGTCGAAGCGAGCCTTCTCAACGTTGAGGATCTTACCTTTCAACGGCAGGATAGCCTGGGTGCGACGATTACGACCCTGCTTGGCGGAACCGCCAGCAGAGTCACCTTCCACCAGGTACAGTTCGGAGAGGGCAGGGTCCTTCTCCTGGCAGTCAGCCAGTTTGCCTGGCAAGCCGGCAATATCCAGCGCGCCTTTACGACGAGTCATCTCACGAGCTTTACGCGCCGCTTCACGGGCACGCGCGGCGTCGATCATCTTGCCGACAACCAGTTTGGCTTCGTTCGGGTTTTCCAGCAGGAAGTCGGAGAAGTACTTGCCCATCTCCTGTTCAACCGCTGTCTTCACTTCGGAAGACACCAGCTTATCTTTGGTCTGGGAGCTGAATTTAGGGTCCGGCACTTTCACCGAAATAATCGCGGTCAGACCTTCGCGCGCATCGTCACCGGTGGTGGCAACTTTATGCTTCTTCGCCAGGCCTTCGGCTTCGATGTAGGTGTTCAAGTTACGCGTCAGCGCGGAACGGAAACCCACCAAGTGAGTACCACCGTCACGCTGTGGAATGTTGTTGGTAAAGCACAACAGGTTCTCGTTGAAGCTGTCGTTCCATTGCAGGGCGATTTCCACGCCAATGCCGTCTTCACGCTGGATGTTGAAGTGGAATACCTGGTTGACCGCAGTCTTGTTGGTGTTCAGGTATTCAACGAACGCACGCAAGCCGCCTTCGTACTTAAACAGTTCTTCCTTGCCGCTGCGCTCGTCCTTTAGGACGATACCCACACCGGAGTTAAGAAAGGACAGTTCACGAATACGCTTGGCCAGGATGTCCCAGCTGAAGTGGATGTTCTTGAAGGTATCAGCCGATGGCTTGAAATGGATCTGGGTACCGGTGGTTTCACTGTCACCAACGATTTTCATCGGCTCCTGTGGCACACCGTGGACATAGGTCTGCTCCCAGATCTTGCCACTGCGGCGAACGGTCAGGATCAGCTCTTCGGACAGAGCATTCACCACCGACACACCCACACCGTGCAAACCACCGGAGACTTTATAGGAGTTGTCGTCGAACTTACCGCCGGCGTGGAGCACGGTCATGATGACCTCTGCCGCCGAAACGCCTTCTTCTTTGTGCACATCTACCGGGATGCCACGACCGTTGTCGCGCACAGTAATGGATTCGTCCGGATGGATGATGATGCTGATGTCGTCGCAGTGACCGGCCAGAGCTTCGTCGATGGAGTTGTCGACCACCTCGAACACCATGTGGTGCAGACCGCTACCGTCATCAGTGTCGCCAATGTACATACCGGGACGTTTGCGTACGGCATCCAAACCTTTCAGCACTTTAATGCTGGTCGAGTCGTACGTGTTTTCTTCGCTCATGCCTTCACTCCCGATGGTCGTGGGTCTGGGTGATACGGCCTTGTTCCACGTGGAACAAAGCGACTGGCGTTTCCGTCTGCCAGCCTTCCCTCAATAATTCGTGGTCTACACAGGTGATAAACACCTGGCAGCGTAATTCTTCCAACAAGCGGCATAACGCACGGCGATGTTGCTCGTCGAGTTCAGACGGCAAGTCATCCACCAGATAAATACACTGACCACGTCGGGCTTGGCTAACCAAATGACCCTGGGCGATACGCAGTGCACACACCACCAACTTCTGCTGGCCGCGGGACAAGATGTCCGCAGCATTGTGTGCGCCTAATCTAAGACGCAAATCAGCCCGTTGGGGTCCGGCCTGGGTATGGCCAATTTGCTGATCCCGCTGCAGGGACGTCGCGAGCACTGCACTCAGCTCACGTTCTTTATCCCAACCACGGTAGTAACTCAGCGTCAGCCCCTCGAGATCCAACAACTCGCTCAAGGTCTGCTCAAAGACTGGTTTCAAGGCTTTGATATAGGCGCGGCGGTATTCATCTATTTCGTCGCTGGCCAGGCACAATTCCCGGTCCCAGGCCGCTTGCGAAGCGGCGTCAAGTGTACCATGCCGCAGCCATGAGTTCCGCTGCCGCAGGGCCTTCTGCAGGCGCTGCCAAGTGGCCATGAATCGCGGTTCCACGTGGAACACTCCCCAGTCGAGGAACTGCCTGCGGATTTTTGGCGCGCCTTCCAGCAAGCGAAAGCTGTCAGGGTTGATCAGTTGCAATGGCAGGATCTCTGCCAGTTGCGCAGCACTGCGAGCATTCTGCCCGTCGATGCGAATCTGGAACTCACCGCCGCGATCACGAGAAATCCCCAGGCTGCTGTGCCCACCTTCTGCAAGTTCAACCTGGCCAAATACTGTGCAGGCCAGTTGTTCATACTGAATCACCGGCAACAAGCGGGCACTGCGAAAGGAACGGGCGAGTCCTAGCAGGTGGATGGCTTCCAGCACGCTGGTTTTGCCACTGCCGTTGGCGCCGTGAAGGATATTGATGCGGGGGGAGGGGGAGAAGGTCACCGGGTGCAAATTGCGCACCGCGGTGACCGAGACGCGACTAAGGGACATCTAGCTTCTGCTGAGCATGATTACAGACGCATCGGCATAACAACGTAAGCCGAGTCGTCATTATCGGATTCCTGCACCAGGGCGCTGCTGTTGGAGTCGGACAGGATCAGGCGAACCTGTTCGGTGGTCATCACACCCAGCACGTCCAGCAAGTAGCTCACGTTGAAGCCGATTTCCAAAGTGCCGCCGTTGTAATCAACGCCCACTTCCTCTTCCGCTTCTTCCTGCTCCGGGTTATTGGCCTGGATTTTCAACTGACCATTGGCCAGTTGCAGACGAATACCACGGTACTTCTCGTTGGACAGAATCGCAGTACGGCTGAACGCTTCACGCAGGGCCTGGCGATCACCGATCACCAACTTGTCGCCGCCTTTAGGCAGAACGCGCTCGTAATCCGGGAACTTGCCGTCAACCAGCTTGGAGGTGAAGGTGAACTCGCCGGTGGTCGCGCGGATATGGTGCTGACCCAGTACGATGCTGACATTGCCATCCGGCTCAGTGAGCAGGCGCGCCAGTTCGAGAATACCCTTACGCGGCACGATCACCTGATGACGATCAGGTTGACCGATATCGGCGCGCATCGAGCACATCGCCAGACGGTGGCCGTCGGTGGCCACGGCGCGGATGATGCCTTCCGACACTTCCAGCAGCATGCCGTTGAGGTAGTAACGCACGTCCTGCTGAGCCATGGCGAAGCTGGTACGCTCAATCAGACGGCGCAGTTTGCTTTGCTCCAGGCTGCAGGTCAGTGAGCCAGGGCCTTCTTCCACAGTCGGGAAATCATTGGCCGGCAAAGTAGACAGCGTGAAACGGCTGCGTCCCGCCTTGACCACCAACTTCTGCTCATCAACCTTAATGTCGATCAGCGCGTCGTTCGGCAGGCTTTTGCAGATGTCCATTAACTTGCGCGCAGGCACTGTGATCTCGCCAGGTTCAGCGGGTTCTTCCAGTTGCACGCGACCGACCAGCTCGACTTCCAGGTCGGTACCGGTCAGGGACAATTGCTGGCCTTCGACCACCAGCAATACGTTGGAGAGCACCGGCAAGGTCTGTCGGCGCTCGACGACGCCTGCGACCAGTTGCAGGGGTTTCAACAGGGCTTCGCGTTGAATGGTGAAATGCATGGTCTAGTCCCTTGCCTTAATAAGCTGCGCTGGTGTCATCAAGTAGTCAGTGTACGCAGCAGGTTCTTGTAGTCCTCGCGAATATCCGCGTCGGATTCCTTAAGCTCGTTGATCTTGCGGCACGCGTGCAAGACCGTGGTGTGGTCGCGGCCGCCAAACACATCACCGATTTCCGGCAGGCTATGGTTGGTCAACTCCTTGGAGAGTGCCATGGCCACCTGACGCGGACGAGCCACCGAGCGCGAACGGCGCTTGGACAACAGGTCGGAAATCTTGATCTTGTAGTACTCGGCCACGGTGCGCTGGATGTTATCCACACTCACCAGTTTGTCCTGCAATGCCAGCAAGTCTTTCAGGGATTCGCGAATCAGCTCGATGGTGATGTCGCGGCCCATGAAGTGAGAGTGCGCGATGACACGCTTGAGCGCACCTTCCAGCTCACGCACGTTGGAGCGAATGCGTTGGGCGATGAAAAACGCAGCGTCGTGGGGCAGATCGACTTTCGCCTGATCGGCCTTTTTCATCAGGATCGCAACGCGGGTTTCCAACTCCGGCGGCTCTACCGCAACGGTAAGGCCCCAACCAAAGCGCGACTTCAAGCGTTCTTCCAGGCCTTCGATTTCCTTCGGGTAACGGTCACTGGTCAGGATGACCTGTTGGCCACCTTCGAGCAGGGCGTTGAACGTGTGGAAAAACTCTTCCTGGGAACGCTCCTTACGCGCGAAGAATTGAATGTCATCGATCAGCAATGCATCAACGGAGCGGTAGAACCGCTTGAACTCGTTGATCGCATTGAGCTGCAGGGCCTTGACCATGTCAGCCACGAAGCGCTCCGAGTGCAGGTATACAACCTTGGCATTCGGGTTCTTCTTTAATAGGTGGTTACCCACAGCGTGCATCAAGTGGGTCTTACCCAAGCCAACGCCGCCATAAAGGAAGAGCGGGTTGTAACCGTGCTTGGGGTTGTCTGCGACCTGCCAGGCGGCCGCGCGGGCCAGCTGGTTGGATTTACCTTCGACGAAGTTCTCAAAGGTGAACGTGCGGTTCAGGTAGCTGGTGTGCTTGAGCGCGCCTTCGACCTGTACCGTGCGCTGCTCGGCGCGGACCGGAGCCTGCTGGGAACTGGCGCCCGCCATCGGATCGAAGCTGTCGCGGGACGGCTCTTCATTTATAGGCGCGTTTTTCTGCGACGAGGATTTCGAAGGCGTCTGGGCAACCGGCGCTGGCGAGTTATTAACAGGCGCCGCGGCGACTTGAGCCTGCGAGGCACTCGCTGCGAGCGGAGCATTCGGTGCAGCACGAGGTGTTGAGCTGCGTTTGCTGCCTATCAATAAGGAGAGCACGGGCGCGAGGCCATTGCCGTGTTCATCGAGCAATTCGAGAACGCGGCTCAGGTACTTTTCGTTGACCCAGTCGAGAACAAAACGATTGGGCGCATAGACACGCAACTCGTCGCCTTCGGCTTCGACCTGTAGCGGGCGGATCCAGGTGTTGAATTGCTGGGCAGGCAGCTCATCGCGCAAAAGCTCAACGCACTGCTGCCAAAGTTCCACTGACACGGATATCCCCTAAGTTGAAAGCCGGTGAGGCAAAAACAGCCGCCATTGTAGCGGCCAGCAGCCCACTTATCCACATGTAGGTTGCTCACAGGCCAGCCAAAATCAATGCCTTAACCGCAAAAAATGCGACAGATGGTCTGTGCATAAGCTCTGTGGATAAGCGTGCCTGAGCTCGTTGTACAAGTGGGGGCGAAAGTCTGTGGGTAACTGGCCTGTGGATAACATGCCATTCCACACACAGCTTATCCGACAGCGCAGCACAGGCAGAGCACCGTTTCTCCCCCGTGTTGTCATTCTCTGTACATCACGTGGAATAAGGCCTCAAGGAAGTTATCCACAGAGGATGGCCTGCCTAGCTTTTATAAGCTTTACAGAAAAGCTTTAAATAACTTCCTTCTTTATTTTTATATCTATGGCATTGCTCATGGAAGCAGAACGGAAAGAAAAGGGCTGGAGGTCCGTAAAGATCTAATTGAAGGAAAAGCTGGTTGGAAATTGACCTAGAGGCTTGCTTTCTCTAGAATCGCCGGTCTCTTAAAACGGGGGCCATTCCGGCCCGTTGTGGACGAACCAGGTAACAACGCCATGAAACGTACTTTCCAACCAAGCACCATCAAACGCGCCCGTACCCACGGCTTCCGTGCTCGCATGGCTACCAAGAACGGCCGTGCTGTCCTGTCGCGTCGCCGCGCCAAAGGTCGTGCGCGTCTGGCAGTTTGATAATCCGGTACTGGTGGTGAGTCAGGACTTCAGTCGGGAAAAGCGTCTGCTAACCCCCCGGCACTTCAAGGCAGTCTTTGACTCCCCCACCGGCAAGGTTCCGGGGAAAAATCTCCTGCTCCTTGCGCGTAACAACGATCTTGATCACCCCCGTCTCGGGTTGGTGATCGGCAAGAAGAGCGTAAAGCTCTCCGTTGAGCGCAATCGCCTCAAGCGTCTGATGCGCGAATCGTTTCGCCTCCACCAGGACACTCTGGTTGGTTGGGATATTGTTATCGTCGCGCGCAAAGGCTTGGGGGATGTAGAAAACCCCGAATTGATTCAGCATTTCGGCAAGCTCTGGAAACGTCTGGCGCGTACCAACAAGCCAGCACCAGCAGTCAGCACCGAAACTGTAGGGGTAGACAGTACTGATGCGTAAGCTGGCACTCGTTCCGATCCAGTTTTACCGCTATGCCATTAGTCCTCTGATGGCCAGCCACTGTCGTTTCTACCCCAGTTGTTCCTGCTACGCGTTAGAGGCCATAGAAAATCATGGTCTTCTGCGCGGTGGCTGGCTGACCTTTCGTCGTTTAGGTCGCTGTCATCCGTGGAATCCCGGTGGTTATGACCCGGTTCCACCTATCCCTACCTCCCGTTCTTCTTCGATGGCCGAGTAATCATGGATATTAAACGCACGATCCTGATCGTCGCCCTGGCAATCGTGTCCTACGTCATGGTCCTTAAGTGGAACCAGGACTATGGCCAAGCTGCCCTGCCGACTCAGAATGTTGCTGCCAATGCTGTTCCAGCGGGACTTCCCGATACAGTTAGTGGCACCAATACTGCCGCCAGTGATGACATTCCACGCGCAGCGGGCGAAACAAAAGCACCTGCCGAAGTTGCAGTTGCCACAAGCACCGACCTCATCCAGATCAAGACGGATGTATTGGACTTGGCTATCGACCCGCAAGGTGGCGATGTTGCCAAACTGACACTTCCGCTGTATCCGCGTCGTCAGGATCACCCGGAAATTCCATTCCAGTTGTTCGATAACGGTGGCGAACGTGTTTACCAGGCACAAAGTGGCCTGATCGGCACCAACGGTCCTGATGCGAGCGCAACCGGTCGTCCGATTTTCTCTTCGGAGAAGAAGAGCTACCAACTGGCAGATGGCCAAGACCAACTGGTCGTGGACTTGAAGTTCAGCAAGGACGGCGTCAACTACATCAAGCGTTTCACACTCAAGCGCGGGCTGTACGACATCGTTGTCACCTATTTGATCGACAACCAGAGCGCTCAGCCTTGGACCGGCGCAATGTTTGCGCAGCTCAAGCGTGACGCCAGCTCCGATCCATCGTCCAGCACTGCGACCGGTACCGCGACTTACCTGGGCGCAGCCCTGTGGACAAGTTCGGAGCCGTACAGAAAAGTATCCATGAAAGACATGGATAAGGTGGCCGAAGACAAAACCAAGGCACCGATCACCTATAACGTGAACGGTGGTTGGGTAGCCTGGCTGCAACACTACTTTGTGACCGCGTGGATTCCTCAGCCTGGCCAGAACAATGCAGTACTGGCGCGCAAGGACAGCAAAGGTAACTACATCATTGGCTACACCGGCCCGGCGTTGACTGTCGCTCCAGGTGCCAAGGCTGAAACCAGCGCAACCCTGTACGCCGGCCCGAAAAGCCAAGCGGTGTTGAAAGAGTTGTCCCCAGGTCTGGAACTGACTGTGGATTACGGCATCCTGTGGTTCATTGCCCAGCCGATTTTCTGGCTGCTGCAACATATCCACAGCATTGTCGGTAACTGGGGCTGGTCGATCATCTTCCTGACCATGCTGATCAAGGGGATCTTCTTCCCACTGTCGGCCGCCAGCTACAAGTCGATGGCGCGCATGCGTGCCGTGGCCCCTAAACTGGCCGCGCTGAAAGAACAACATGGCGATGACCGGCAGAAAATGTCGCAGGCCATGATGGAGCTGTACAAGAAAGAGAAGATCAACCCGCTGGGTGGATGCTTGCCGATTCTGGTGCAGATGCCGGTATTCCTGTCGCTTTACTGGGTACTCCTGGAAAGCGTGGAAATGCGTCAGGCACCGTTCATGCTGTGGATAACTGACCTGTCGATCAAAGACCCGTTCTTTATCCTGCCGATCATCATGGGCGCGACCATGTTTATCCAGCAGCGCCTGAACCCGACACCACCGGATCCGATGCAGGCCAAAGTGATGAAAATGATGCCAATCATCTTCACCTTCTTCTTCCTGTGGTTCCCAGCTGGTCTGGTTCTGTACTGGGTGGTCAACAACGTGTTGTCGATCTCTCAACAGTGGTACATCACACGTAAAATCGAAGCGGCTACCAAAAAAGCCGAGGCGTAATTTACTCTGTGGATAACCACTCAAGACGCCCCCTAGTGGGGCGTTTTGCTTTCCGTCATTTTTATTCTGGAACCTGCTGATGAGCGCTACTCGTGAAACCATCGCTGCTGTCGCTACCGCTCAGGGTCGCGGCGGCGTCGGTATCGTTCGTATTTCCGGACCGCTCGCCGGCATTGCCGCGAAGGCCATCAGCGGGAGAGAGTTAAAGCCGCGCTATGCCCATTACGGCCCGTTCCTGGGCTCTGATGAAGAAGTATTGGACGAAGGCCTGGCCCTGTATTTCCCGGGCCCCAACTCCTTCACGGGTGAAGACGTACTGGAATTGCAGGGGCATGGCGGCCCGATCGTTCTGGATATGTTGCTGCAGCGCTGCCTGCAACTGGGTTGCCGCCTGGCCCGTCCTGGAGAATTCAGTGAGCGGGCATTCCTTAACGACAAGCTCGACCTGGCACAGGCTGAAGCAATTGCCGACTTGATCGAGGCCAGTTCTGCACAGGCAGCACGCAACGCATTGCGCTCTTTGCAGGGCGCTTTTTCCCTGCGTGTGCATAACTTGACCGAACAGTTGATAAGCCTGCGCATCTACGTCGAGGCGGCGATTGATTTTCCTGAAGAGGAAATCGACTTCCTTGCCGATGGCCATGTATTGGCGATGCTGGATAAGGTCCGCGATGAATTATCCACAGTCCTGAGTGAAGCCGGGCAGGGCGCGTTGCTGCGCGACGGCATGACGGTGGTGATCGCTGGGCGCCCCAATGCCGGCAAATCCAGCCTGCTGAACGCCCTGGCGGGTCGAGAAGCTGCCATCGTCACCGAGATTGCCGGTACTACCCGGGACATTTTGCGCGAACATATCCACATTGATGGCATGCCGTTGCACGTGGTCGATACCGCGGGTTTACGCGACACCGACGACCAGGTGGAAAAGATCGGCGTCGAGCGTGCGCTCAAGGCTATCAGTGAGGCGGACCGTGTGTTGCTGGTGGTAGATGCCACGGCGCCGGAAGCTGTAGATCCATTCGCACTGTGGCCGGAATTCCTTGAGCAACGGCCAGACCCGTCCAAAGTCACCTTGATTCGGAATAAGGCTGACCTGACCGGTGAAGCCATAGCGATGGAAACCAGCGAGGATGGCCATGTCACCATCAGCCTGAGTGCGAAATCGGCCGGTGATGGACTGGAGTTGCTGCGCGACCACCTCAAGGCCTGCATGGGGTACGAGCAGACCTCGGAAAGCAGCTTCAGTGCACGTCGCAGGCATCTGGAGGCGCTGCGTCACGCAAGTGCAGCGTTGGAGCACGGTCGGGCTCAATTGACCTTGGCGGGGGCTGGTGAGCTGTTGGCTGAGGACTTGCGTCAGGCGCAGCAGCTGTTGGGAGAAATCACCGGCGCGTTCAGCTCGGATGATCTGCTGGGACGGATCTTCTCCAGCTTCTGTATCGGCAAGTAGGAGCTGGCTTGCCCGCGATGAAGGCCTGAAGAATATTTTGATTCTTCAGGCCTTCATCCTTCACCAGTTGTACGAAACAGTGCCAAGCAGTGTACGACTGTCACCCCAATAGCAGCGGCCCGCGTCGTTGCAGCCAGAAACATACTCCTTGTCGAACAGATTCTTGGCGTTCACGTCCACTGACCAGTGCTTGTCGATCTGATAGCCCACGGCTGCGTCCACCAGAGTGACGCTCCCAGCATCCAGCTTTCCGTACAGGCTTGGCTGGGTGTAAGAAAACGTACTGTCGAAATAGCGCACACCGCCGCCCAGGGACAAACCCTTGAGTTGGCCATCGAGAAAGCGGTACTTGCCCCACGCCGAGGCCTGGTTGCGCGGAACCCCCGTCATCTGATGCCCCTCAACCAGCGAGGTAGCCGAGTCCTTGGTAATACGAGCGTCAGTGTAGGTGTAGGCTGCGGTCACATTCAGGTTGGGCGTGATATTGCTGTTCACCTCGACCTCGGCACCTTTGGCCCGGCTTTCGCCCACCTGGCGGTAGCTGTTGGTGGTGGCGTCGAGGTAGGTGTCGTCTTCCTTGCGCAAGTCATACACCGACAGGGTCATCGCTGTATCCCAGCCGACCGGCTCGTACTTCACACCCACTTCGTACTGACTGCTGGTGATCGGCTTCAACGGTGAACCGGCGTTGGAGATCTGCTGTACAGGCACAAATGCGGTGGAGTAGCTGACGTACGGCGTCAGGCCGTTGTCGAACTGGTACATCACCCCGCCCTGGTAGGTAAACTTGCGGTCTTCGGAGCCGGTGTTGCTGGCCTTGTTGACCTTGTCGCGGAAATCACTGTCGACCCAGTCCTGGCGGCCGCCCAGCAGGAACAACCAGTGGTCATACTTGCTCTGGATTTGTGCATAAACACCCTTCATCTGCTGCTCGAGCAAGGTGTTTTGCACAGCCACCGGGGTAAGCGGCTCACGCAGGTACACGGGGTTATACATATTGATGGTTCCGGCGAAACCTGCGTCCCAATCCTGGTTGAACGAGGTGCGGTCATAACTGACGCCGAACAGCACCGTATTTTCCAGGCCCCCGACCTGGAATTTGCCTTCCAACTGGTTATCCAGGGAGTAGACCATCGACTTGTTGTAGCGGTCGTAGGCCGTCATGTTCAGTTGGGTGCCGAAACCGCCATTGTTCAATGTGCTCGGCCAGGTTTCGTGACGGTTTATGCGCGATTGCATGTACCGCGAGTTCTGTCGGAACTGCCACTCATCATTGAAGCTGTGGCTGAATTCGTATCCGCTGCTCCAGGCTTCACGTTCGAACGTATTCCAGTCTGGGTCGCCGAGCATGGTGTGCTTGGACAGCTTTCCGTTTGGATTTGTAAGCAAGGTCCCCGCAGCGGGTAGGCCAAGTTCGAGATTGGTGTGGTCCTTTTGGTAATTGGCCAACAGAGTGAGCGTGTTGAAATCGTCGAAATTCAGGGTCAGTGAAGGCGCGATATACAGGCGATCATCAGGAACATGGTCAGTCTGCGTGTCAGACTTGCGGCCAAGCATCACAACCCGGCCAAGGATATTGCCGCTGTCGTTGAGTGGACCAGAGATATCCACACCCAACTGACGCCGATTATTCGAGCCATAACCGAGCTGCACTTCACCTTGCGGCGTGGCAGTCGGATGTTTGCTCACCAGGTTCACTAAACCGCCAGGCGCGTTTTCACCGTACAGCAGGGAAGAAGGCCCACGAAAGATTTCGACCCGTTCCAGGCCATAGGGCTCACTGGTGGTGTCGTACCGATTGCCTTGTACGCGCAGGCCATCTCGCAGCAGGCCGTAGCCGTAATCCGTGGCATTGAAACCGCGGATAAAGAACAAGTCCCCCGCAAGACCGTCGCCAGCAGCAAAGGGCGGTGCGAAGATACCTGGCACGTAACCCAATACTTCAGTCAGGGTCTGCGACTTCTGGTCTTTGATGCGCTGGCCGGTGACGACCGATACCGAACGCGGTGTTTCCGACAAAGGCGTGCTGGTCTTGGTACCGATACGGCTGTTTTGCGCTTTGTAGCCCACATCCCCGGCAATCTCTTGATTGAACCCCGCCTGTTGATAAGTGCTGACCGTGGTGGGCGCGAGCGTGAGTTGTCCTGTAGGAATGGCCTGCAGGACATAGCTGCCAGGCGCCTGGACCAGCGCTTGTAACCCCGAGTTCTGCAGCAACAGTGCAAAACCTTGCTCAACCGAATAGTCACCTTCCAGCCCGGTTGTGTTCAAGCGCGCGGTTTGGTGGGGCGAGAAAGACAGAATCACATTCGCCCTGGCGGCAAATTGACTCAAGGCATTGTCCAGGGGACCGGCCGCAATGACGTAATGCTGCACCGCGCTGGCGGCCATGGCGTCACTGGATAGCAAAACACCGGCTGTGGCTGCCGTGCCGAGCAGCAGGCTGCACGTCATACCGTGGTAGGAAAGTCGCTGGCGGAGCTTGGTGCGAAGGCGCATAGGTGGATAAGCCCTGAAGGTGGCGTCGTAATTACCTTTAGGGCCGTGTCAGGTAAAAAAAAGATAACCCTTTGTGAGGATATTTTTTGCGATCAGGCGATTCGCTTCACCGAAACCCAATAGCGAGTGAAGTATTTCACCTGAATAGGCAAGGTTGCCTGCAGATTCGCCAGTACCGCATCGGTGGAATCCAGGCGGAAGGTCCCGGAAACACGTAGACGTGCACAAGCCAAGTCGCATTTCAGGACACCGGGACGGTAGCGGGCAAGGTCTTCGATCACATCCCCGAGGCGAGCATCCAATACGATCAGCTGGCCATCGACCCAGGCTGCCTGGGACCCGCTATACGTGTGGTCAAGCCCCACGTTTTGACGATCAAAGTCAGCGCTTTCACCGGCACCGAGCAGTCGAGCATGGCCGGGCTGGTCACCAGGGGACACACTTACGCGATCCTCCAGAACACCGACACGTGTGGAATCCGGCAACTGGCGCACTGTAAACCGTGTACCCAGTGCCTGGACTCTGCCTTGGCGGGTTTCGACATAAAAGGGCGTCTGCCCGCCCAACTTCCCGGTGTGGATAAGTACTTCGCCTTCACGCAGCCGGATCAAACGTTGGTGCCCATCGAATATCACGTCAATCGCCGTGCTGGTATTCAGATCAATCCGTGTGCCGTCAGCCAATACGACGCGCCGGCGCTCACCCACAGACGTCCGGTAGTCGGCCCATACATTTCCCAGGGAGGTATGTTGCTGAACATTCCACCCCAGGCACCCGGTACCGCCCATTACCAACATCCACTTCAACACCTGACGACGTTGTTGCGTGGTCGACAATGCCCGGCGGGTGAAATCCTGGGGCAGGGCGCCGAGACTGCGCTGCAATTGCTCCATCTGGTTCCATGCCGCCTGATGGGACGGATCGCCGTTGAGCCACTGTTGCCAGGCAAGGCGTTCAGCAGCCGTAGGCGTTTGGGATTGAAACTGTACATACCAGTTAGCAGCGGCCTCGAAGGTCTTGCGATCGGGGGCGGCCATTACAGGCTGGCCACGATCAGCGAGCATTCAGTCAATGCGCGGATCATGTGCTTCTTCACCGTGGTCAGCGACACCTGCAGTTGATCGGCGATCTGTTGATAAGTCAGCCCCTCGATCTGCGACAACAGAAAGATCCGTCGCGCTCGCTCGCCGAGTGCGGACAGGGCTTTATCCACAGCCACCAGCGTCTCGATAATGATGGCCTTGTCTTCTTCACTGATGGCCGTGGTTTCGGGCCGTTCGGCCAAGGTTTGCTTGTAGGCCTGCTCGATGCCATGCCGGCGATAACGATCAATCACCAGGCCCCTTGCGATGGTCGCCAGGTAGTCCCGCGGTTCAACAATCTGCGCCGCATGCCGCCCACCCAAAATGCGCACGAACGTATCGTGCGCCACATCGGCTGCATCGCAGGCGTTATGCAACTTACCTTTGAGCCACCCGTGCAACCAGGAATGGTGCTGCTCGTAGATGTTCTGAACCGCAGCCGTGTGTGAAGAAGGGGACATAGGCATGACAAGGTAGGTTAATGATAATCGCTATTATTAACTGCCTCGCTGTTTTCTCACAATAGATCTCTTTTTTGACGTGCTTCCCCCCAATAGAAAGATTCGGTGGGCTTCATCGTGGGCGAAATTCACACCATTGCACGGAGTTCTGTGGATTAAGCCCTGTGAATAACCGCCCCTGTGCCCAGTTGATAACAGGGCTTGAAACCTGAGTAAAAACCCCTCTGTGGATAACCACCTGTTTAATCCACAGGCTTAAAGCACTTATCCAAGGGCCTCATTGGCACATGACCACAGACTTTTGAATCGCTGTACACATTGTAAATAAAGGCCTGTAGAGATCTATCCACAGAAAACGTGCTCAGTAGAAATAAACATAAAAACAAAGATTTAATAACTTTCTCTCTTTTAATTTCTATTGTCTGTGATTCATCCACAGCTGGTTAAATTTTGTGCAAAGGGTTCTTTAGGAAGGGCGAAGTCCCTATACTTGCCGCCAAAGCTCCAAAACCCTTTCAACAAACAACTCCTGATTACCTACATAAGCAGGCACGAGGTGCGTGGTGGATTTCCCTTCCCGTTTTGAAGTGATCGTCATCGGCGGCGGTCATGCCGGTACCGAGGCAGCACTGGCGTCAGCACGCATGGGCGTAAAAACCCTGTTGTTGACGCATAACGTGGAAACCCTCGGTGCCATGAGTTGCAACCCTGCCATTGGTGGGATCGGCAAAAGCCATCTGGTCAAGGAAATCGATGCCCTTGGTGGCGTGATGGCCGAGGCCACCGACAAGGGTGGTATTCAATTTCGTGTGCTCAACAGCCGCAAAGGCCCGGCCGTGCGTGCCACTCGAGCCCAGGCAGACCGCATCCTGTACAAGGCCGCGGTCCGCGAAACCCTTGAAAACCAGCCCAACCTGTGGATATTTCAGCAAGCCGCCGATGACTTGATCGTCGAACAGGACGTGGTTCGCGGTGTTGTCACCCAAATGGGCCTGCGTTTCTTCGCAGAATCCGTGGTGTTGACCACCGGTACGTTCCTCGGCGGACTTATCCACATCGGTATGCAGAACTATTCGGGTGGCCGCGCCGGTGATCCGCCGTCGATTGCCCTGGCAAAACGCCTGCGCGAATTGCCGCTGCGCGTCGGTCGGCTGAAAACCGGGACCCCGCCGCGTATTGACGGACGTTCCGTGGATTTTTCGGTGATGACCGAACAAGCCGGCGACACACCGATTCCGGTGATGTCGTTCATGGGTTCCAAAGAGCAACACCCCAAACAGGTGAGCTGCTGGATTACCCACACCAACGCCCGAACTCACGAAATCATTGCCGCGAACCTCGACCGTTCGCCGATGTACTCCGGGGTGATCGAAGGGATTGGCCCGCGTTACTGCCCGTCGATCGAAGACAAGATTCACCGCTTTGCCGACAAGGAAAGCCACCAGGTCTTCATCGAGCCTGAAGGGCTGACCACCCACGAGTTGTACCCAAACGGGATTTCCACTTCCCTGCCGTTCGATGTGCAAATCCAGATCGTGCAATCGATTCGCGGCATGGAAAACGCACACATCGTGCGACCGGGCTACGCCATCGAATACGACTACTTCGACCCGCGTGACCTGAAGTACAGCCTTGAAACCAAAGTGATCGGCGGTCTGTTCTTCGCTGGCCAAATCAACGGCACCACCGGTTACGAAGAAGCCGGCGCCCAAGGTTTGCTGGCCGGGACCAACGCCGCATTGCGTGCACAGGGCAAAGACAGCTGGTGCCCGCGTCGCGATGAAGCGTATATCGGCGTGTTGGTCGATGACCTGATTACCCTGGGAACCCAGGAACCGTATCGGATGTTTACTTCCCGAGCGGAATATCGCCTGATCCTGCGCGAAGACAACGCCGACCTGCGCCTGACCGAAAAAGGTCGTGAACTGGGCCTGGTCGACGATGCCCGTTGGGCCGCCTTCTGCAAAAAACGCGAAAGCATCGAGCTCGAAGAGCAACGCCTGAAAAGTACTTGGGTTCGCCCGGGCACCCAGCAGGGCGACGCGATTGCGGAAAAATTCGGCACGCCGCTGACCCACGAGTACAACCTGCTGAACCTGCTGTCCCGCCCGGAGATCGATTACGCGGGTCTGGTCGAAGTGACCGGCGGCGGCGCAGATGATCCACAGGTTGCCGAGCAGGTCGAAATCAAAACCAAGTATGCCGGTTACATTGACCGCCAGCAGGACGAGATCGCTCGTCTGCGCGCCAGTGAAGACACCAAGCTGCCTGTGGATATCGACTACACCGGCATTTCCGGATTGTCGAAAGAAATCCAAAGCAAGCTGGGGATAACTCGCCCCGAAACGCTCGGCCAGGCTTCACGTATCCCCGGCGTCACCCCGGCAGCCATTTCGCTGTTGATGATTCACTTGAAAAAACGCGGCGCGGGCCGTCAGTTGGAGCAAAGCGCTTGAGTTCGTTGGTCACCTCGCAACACGCCGAAGAGTTATCCACAGGTGCGCGCCAGTTGGGCGTGGACTTGACCGAAGCCCAGCACGATTTGCTGTTGGGTTACCTGGCCCTGTTGATCAAATGGAACAAGGCTTACAACCTGACGGCCGTGCGTGATCCCGACGAAATGGTTTCCCGTCACTTGCTCGACAGCCTGAGCGTGATGCCATTTATCGAAAACGGTCGTTGGCTTGACGTGGGCAGTGGTGGCGGTATGCCTGGCATTCCACTGGCTATCCTGTTTCCCGAGTCGCAGGTGACCTGCCTGGACAGCAACGGCAAGAAAACTCGTTTCCTGACCCAGGTCAAACTCGAGCTCAAGCTGGATAACCTGCAAGTTATCCACAGTCGCGTCGAAGCCTTCACGCCTGAACTGCCCTTCAACGGAATTGTTTCCCGGGCGTTCAGCAGCATGGAGAACTTCAGCAACTGGACCCGTCACCTGGGCGACCGTGACACCCGCTGGCTGGCAATGAAGGGCGTCCATCCAAGCGATGAGCTGTTAGCATTGCCGGCAGACTTCCACCTCGATAGCGAACACGCCTTGGCCGTACCCGGTTGCCAAGGCCAACGCCATCTGCTGATACTGCGCCGCACGGCATGATTGGGAACACGAGCAAGAATGGCTAAGGTATTCGCGATAGCGAACCAGAAAGGTGGCGTGGGCAAAACCACCACCTGCATCAACCTCGCAGCATCTCTGGTCGCCACCAAGCGCCGGGTGCTGTTGATCGATCTCGATCCACAGGGCAACGCCACCATGGGTAGCGGTGTGGATAAACACGGCTTGGAAAACTCGGTCTACGACTTGCTGATTGGCGAGTGCGACCTGGCCCAGGCCATGCACTACTCCGAGCATGGCGGTTATCAACTGCTGCCGGCCAACCGCGATTTGACCGCGGCGGAAGTGGTGCTGCTGGAAATGCAGATGAAGGAGAGCCGTCTGCGCAGCGCTTTGGCACCGATCCGCGAGAACTACGACTACATTTTGATCGACTGCCCACCGTCGCTGTCGATGCTCACGCTTAACGCACTGGTGGCGGCCGATGGGGTGATTATTCCCATGCAGTGCGAGTACTACGCGCTGGAAGGGTTGAGCGACCTTGTGGATAACATCAAGCGTATCGCCGAGTTGCTCAACCCGAACCTGCAGATCGAAGGCCTGCTGCGCACCATGTTCGACCCGCGGCTGAGCCTGATGAACGATGTGTCGGCCCAGCTCAAGGAACACTTTGGCGAGCAGCTGTACGACACCGTGATCCCACGTAACATCCGCTTGGCCGAAGCGCCGAGCTATGGCATGCCGGCGTTGGCGTACGACAAGACTTCGCGTGGTGCCATTGCCTACCTGGCATTGGCCGGCGAGATGGTTCGTCGTCAACGCCGCAACTCACGCACCGCTGCAGCCCAGCCAACTTAAGGAATCCCCATGGCCGTCAAGAAACGAGGTCTCGGACGTGGACTGGATGCACTGTTGAGTGGTCCGACCGTCACATCGCTTGAAGAACAGGCGGTGCAGGCTGACGAACGTGAGCTGCAGCACCTGCCCCTGGACCTGATCCAGCGCGGCAAATATCAGCCACGCCGGGACATGGATCCCCAGGCGCTGGAAGAACTGGCCAATTCGATCAAGGCTCAGGGCGTGATGCAGCCGATTGTGGTTCGCCCGATCGGCGGCGGCCGCTTTGAAATCATCGCCGGTGAACGCCGCTGGCGGGCCAGCCAGCAGGCCGGCAAGGACACCATCCCGGCGATGGTGCGCGATGTAACGGATGAAACCGCCATCGCCATGGCGTTGATCGAGAACATCCAGCGTGAAGACCTCAACCCGATCGAAGAAGCGATCGCCCTGCAGCGTTTGCAGCAGGAGTTCCAGCTGACCCAGCAACAGGTCGCCGAGGCCGTGGGTAAATCCCGTGTCACCGTGTCCAACTTGCTGCGCCTGATCGCGCTGCCGGAGGTCATCAAGACCATGTTGTCCCATGGCGACCTCGAGATGGGTCACGCCCGTGCTTTGCTCGGGTTACCGGAAAATCAACAGGTTGAAGGGGCGCGACACGTTGTCGCACGAGGGCTCACCGTTCGTCAGACCGAGGCCCTGGTTCGCCAGTGGCTCAGCGGCAAACCTGCACCGGTCGAAGCGGCCAAACCTGATCCGGATATTGCGCGCCTGGAGCAGCGCCTGGCCGAGCGCCTGGGCTCTGCGGTACAAATTCGCCACGGCAAGAAAGGCAAAGGACAATTGGTCATCGGATATAACTCCCTTGATGAGCTTCAGGGCGTCCTTGCCCACATCCGCTGAAACATTTGCTTATGTAGCGCGTGATCGGAAATCACTACCCGGCAGTTGAATAGGGGCAGAACCGCCCCTATACTCTGCGCGCATTTTGTCGGCACAAATTATGCCAAGTTATTGATTTCCGGCAGCCGACTATTGAGGAGCAAGAGTGATGGAAACCCGCACGCCAAACACGTCGCCCTTCCATCGCTTGGCTGTTTTTCCGGTTTTATTGGCTCAATTTGTCATTTTGCTGATCGCCGCATTGGCGCTTTGGTACTGGCATGGAGTCGTAGCCGGATATTCAGGACTTTGCGGAGGCCTGATAGCCTTGCTGCCCAATATGTATTTTGCTCACAGGGCCTTTCGGTTTTCCGGCGCCCGAGCAGCCCAGGCTATCGTCCGGTCTTTTTATGCCGGCGAGGCGGGGAAACTGATTTTGACGGCAGTGCTGTTTGCACTGACCTTTGCAGGTGTGAAGCCATTGGCGCCGCTGGCTGTATTCGGCGTCTTCGTGTTGACCCAACTGGTCAGCTGGTTCGCTCCCCTGCTAATGAAAACAAGACTTTCGAAACCTTAGGGCGTTTGAGGCAACCATGGCAGAAACAACCGCTTCGGGCTATATCCAGCACCACTTGCAGAACCTGACCTTCGGTCAGCTTCCCAACGGCGGCTGGGGCTTTGCCCACTCCGCAGCAGAGGCCAAAGAAATGGGCTTCTGGGCTTTCCACCTGGATACTCTGGGCTGGTCGGTCGCTTTGGGTCTGATCTTCGTCCTGATTTTCCGCATGGCGGCAAAGAAGGCAACTTCCGGTCAGCCAGGTGCTTTGCAGAACTTCGTTGAAGTATTGGTCGAATTCGTCGATGGCAGCGTGAAAGACAGCTTCCATGGCCGTAGCCCGGTGATTGCACCGCTGGCACTGACCATCTTCGTCTGGGTGTTCCTGATGAACGCCGTCGACCTGATCCCGGTTGACTGGATTCCTCAGCTGGCCATGGCGATTTCCGGCGATCCGCACATTCCATTCCGTGCCGTATCGACCACTGACCCGAACGCTACCTTGGGCATGGCCCTGTCGGTATTTGCGTTGATTATTTTCTACAGCATCAAGATCAAGGGCATCGGCGGCTTCATTGGCGAACTGACCCTGCACCCGTTCGGCAGCAAGAACATCTTCGTTCAAGCCCTGCTGATCCCGGTGAACTTCCTGCTGGAATTCGTCACCCTGATCGCCAAGCCGATCTCCCTGGCCCTGCGACTGTTCGGCAACATGTATGCCGGCGAGCTGGTGTTCATTCTGATCGCTGTGATGTTCGGCAGCGGCCTGCTCTGGCTTAGCGGCCTGGGCATTGTTCTGCAGTGGGCGTGGGCTGTGTTCCACATCCTGATCATCACCCTGCAGGCCTTCATCTTCATGATGCTGACCATCGTCTACCTGTCGATGGCGCACGAAGAGAACCATTAAGACCAGTCTCGACTAGTCTGATGTCCTTCCCGGTGAAACGGGAAGGTGGCCCACCAGGGCTATGAAACGATTTGTTTTACCGCTTTAAAATCTAAAAAACCTAAACCATACGACGTAAAAGTCGGGAGGAAAGATGGAAACTGTAGTTGGTCTAACCGCTATCGCTGTTGCACTGTTGATCGGCCTGGGCGCCCTGGGTACTGCCATTGGTTTCGGCCTGCTGGGCGGCAAGTTCCTGGAAGGCGCAGCGCGTCAGCCAGAAATGGTTCCAATGCTGCAAGTTAAAATGTTCATCGTTGCCGGCCTGCTCGACGCCGTGACCATGATCGGCGTTGGTATCGCTCTGTTCTTCACCTTCGCGAACCCCTTCGTTGGTCAACTCGCCGGTTAATCACTCGTTTCTCGAGTGATTGGTGTGTTGTGCAACGAATGAGCGAGGTATTGGCGTGAACATTAATGCAACCATTATTGGTCAGTCCTTAGCGTTCTTGATTTTTGTCGTTTTCTGCATGAAGTTCGTATGGCCTCCGGTCATCGCGGCTTTGCACGAACGTCAAAAGAAGATCGCGGATGGACTGGACGCTGCCGCACGAGCAGCTCGCGACCTGGAGTTGGCCCAAGATAAAGCGGGTCAGCAACTGCGCGAAGCGAAAGCTCAAGCAGCCGAAATCATTGAGCAAGCCAAGAAACGCGGTAACCAGATCGTTGAAGAGGCTGTTGAAAAAGCCCGTATCGACGCTGACCGTGTGAAGGTTCAGGCTCAAGCCGAGATCGAGCAGGAACTGAACGGTGTCAAAGATGCGCTGCGTGCCCAATTGGGTGCTCTGGCCGTCGGCGGTGCTGAGAAGATCCTGGGTGCCACAATTGATCAAAACGCGCACGCGGAGCTGGTTAACAAACTGGCTGCTGAAATTTAAGCGAGGGCGATCATGGCAGAATTGACCACGTTGGCCCGACCTTACGCTAAGGCAGCCTTCGAGCACGCCCAGGCCCACCAGCAGCTGGCCTCTTGGTCAGCCATGCTCGGCCTGGCTGCAGCAGTGTCGCAAGACGACACCATGCAGCGCGTGCTCAAGGCCCCGCGACTGACGAGCGCAGACAAGGCCGCCACTTTTATTGAAGTGTGCGGCGACAAGTTTGATGTGAAAGTGCAGAACTTCATCAACGTCATCGCCGAAAACGACCGTCTCCTGCTTTTGCCGGAGATTGCCGCTCTGTTCGACCTGTACAAGGCCGAGCAAGAGAAATCGGTAGACGTTGAAGTGACCAGTGCTTTTGCATTGAACCAAGAACAGCAAGACAAACTCGCCAAGGTTCTCAGTGCACGACTCGACCGGGAAGTGCGCCTGCAAGTTGCGGAAGACCCATCCCTCATTGGGGGTGTTGTCATTCGCGCCGGCGACCTGGTTATCGATGGCTCGATTCGCGGCAAACTCGCGAATCTTGCCGAAGCATTGAAATCTTGAGTTTGAAGGGGCAGCAGAGCAATGCAGCAACTCAATCCTTCCGAAATAAGTGAAATTATCAAGGGCCGCATCGACAAGCTCGATGTGACCTCCCAAGCCCGTAACGAAGGCACTGTCGTCAGCGTATCTGACGGCATCGTGCGGATTCACGGTCTGGCCGACGTTATGTACGGCGAGATGATCGAGTTTCCGGGCGGCGTCTTCGGTATGGCCCTCAACCTGGAGCAAGACTCCGTAGGTGCCGTTGTATTGGGCGCGTACACCAGTCTGGCTGAAGGCATGAGCGCCAAGTGCACAGGCCGCATCCTGGAGGTTCCGGTTGGTAAGGAACTGCTGGGTCGCGTAGTCGACGCACTGGGTAACCCTGTTGACGGTAAAGGTCCACTGGGCAACACCGAGACCGACGCGGTCGAGAAAGTTGCTCCAGGCGTGATCTGGCGTAAGTCGGTAGACCAGCCTGTACAGACTGGCTACAAGGCTGTCGATGCCATGATCCCTGTCGGCCGTGGCCAGCGTGAGCTGATCATCGGTGACCGTCAGATCGGTAAAACCGCTCTGGCGATCGACGCGATCATCAACCAGAAGAACAGCGGCATTTTCTGCGTCTACGTAGCGATCGGTCAGAAGCAATCGACCATCGCCAACGTGGTTCGCAAGCTGGAAGAAAACGGCGCCCTGGCCAACACGATCATCGTGGCTGCCAGTGCTTCGGAATCTCCTGCGCTGCAATTCCTGGCACCGTACTCCGGTTGCACCATGGGTGAATTCTTCCGCGACCGCGGTGAAGACGCGCTGATCGTTTATGACGATCTGTCCAAGCAAGCAGTGGCTTACCGCCAGATTTCCCTGCTGCTGCGCCGTCCACCAGGCCGTGAAGCTTACCCAGGCGACGTGTTCTATCTCCACTCCCGTCTGCTGGAGCGCGCATCCCGCGTTTCGGAAGAGTACGTAGAGAAGTTCACCAACGGCGCAGTGACCGGCAAAACCGGTTCCCTGACCGCGCTGCCGATCATCGAAACCCAGGCTGGCGACGTTTCCGCGTTCGTTCCGACCAACGTGATTTCCATCACCGACGGTCAGATCTTCCTGGAATCGGCCATGTTCAACTCGGGCATCCGCCCTGCAGTGAACGCCGGTGTTTCGGTATCCCGTGTGGGTGGTGCCGCTCAGACCAAGATCATCAAGAAGCTCTCCGGTGGTATCCGTACCGCTCTGGCTCAGTACCGTGAACTGGCGGCATTCGCCCAGTTCGCTTCTGACCTGGACGAAGCGACCCGTAAGCAACTTGAGCATGGTCAGCGCGTTACCGAGCTGATGAAGCAGAAGCAATACGCCCCAATGTCGATCGCTGACATGGCGTTGTCGCTGTATGCCGCTGAGCGTGGGTTCCTGACCGACGTTGAAATCGCCAAGGTCGGCAGCTTTGAACAAGCGCTGATTGCTTACTTCAACCGCGATCACGCCGAATTGATGGCGAAGATCAACGTGAAGGGTGACTTCAATGACGATATCGACGCTGGCATGAAAGCCGGTATCGAGAAGTTCAAGGCCACCCAAACCTGGTAAGCCGCAGCGGGAGCCGCAAGGCTCCCGCTTGCTAACCTGATAGGTGTTACATGGCAGGCGCAAAAGAGATTCGCAGTAAGATTGCGAGCATCAAAAGCACGCAAAAAATTACCAGCGCCATGGAAAAAGTGGCGGTCAGCAAAATGCGCAAGGCACAAATGCGCATGGCTGCTAGCCGTCCTTATGCGGAGCGTATCCGCCAGGTAATTGGGCATCTGGCCAACGCCAACCCGGAATACCGCCACCCATTCATGATCGAACGCGCCGTCAAGCGTGTGGGTTATGTGGTAGTGAGCAGTGACCGTGGTTTGTGCGGTGGTTTGAATACCAACCTGTTCAAGGCCCTGGTCAAGGACATGGCGGTAAACCGCGAAAACGGCGTCGAGATCGATCTGTGTGTTGTTGGTAGCAAGGGTGCGGCCTTTTTCCGCAACTTCGGCGGTAACGTCGTTGCAGCTATCAGCCACCTGGGTGAAGAGCCGTCGATCAATGATTTGATCGGCAGTGTGAAGGTGATGCTGGATGCGTACCTGGAAGGCCGGATTGACCGCCTCTCCGTGGTATCCAACAAGTTCATCAACACCATGACCCAGCAGCCAACCGTGGAGCAATTGATTCCACTGGTGGCGACTCCGGATCAGGAACTCAAGCACCACTGGGACTACCTCTACGAACCAGACGCCAAAGAGCTGCTTGACGGCTTGATGGTGCGCTACGTGGAGTCGCAGGTGTACCAGGCGGTGGTCGAGAACAACGCAGCTGAACAAGCGGCGCGGATGATCGCGATGAAAAACGCTACCGATAACGCCGGTGATCTGATCAGCGATTTGCAGCTGATCTACAACAAGGCGCGTCAGGCTGCGATCACCCAAGAGATCTCGGAAATCGTCGGCGGCGCTGCCGCGGTTTAACGGTTCAAATATTCAGAGGATCCAGCTATGAGTAGCGGACGTATCGTTCAAATCATCGGCGCCGTTATCGACGTGGAATTTCCACGCGACAGCGTACCGAGCATCTACAACGCGCTGAAAGTACAAGGCGCGGAAACTACTCTGGAAGTTCAGCAGCAGCTGGGCGACGGCGTAGTTCGTACCATTGCGATGGGTTCCACCGAAGGCTTGAAGCGCGGTCTGGACGTAATCGACTCTGGCGCAGCCATCTCCGTACCGGTCGGTAAAGCGACCCTGGGCCGGATCATGGACGTACTGGGCAACCCGATTGACGAAGCTGGCCCGATCGACACCGAAGAGCGCTGGGGCATTCACCGTCCAGCACCTTCGTTCGCGGAACAAGCTGGCGGCAACGACCTGCTGGAAACCGGCATCAAGGTTATCGACCTGGTTTGCCCGTTCGCCAAGGGCGGTAAAGTCGGTCTGTTCGGTGGTGCCGGTGTAGGCAAGACCGTAAACATGATGGAACTGATCCGTAACATCGCCATCGAGCACAGCGGTTATTCCGTGTTCGCCGGTGTGGGTGAGCGTACTCGTGAGGGTAACGACTTCTACCACGAGATGAAGGACTCCAACGTTCTGGACAAAGTGGCACTGGTTTACGGTCAGATGAACGAGCCGCCGGGAAACCGTCTGCGCGTAGCACTGACTGGCCTGACCATGGCCGAGAAGTTCCGTGACGAAGGTAACGACGTTCTGCTGTTCGTCGACAACATCTACCGTTACACCCTGGCCGGTACTGAAGTATCCGCACTGCTGGGCCGTATGCCTTCCGCAGTAGGTTACCAGCCGACCCTGGCTGAAGAGATGGGCGTTCTGCAAGAACGTATCACTTCGACCAAGGAAGGTTCGATCACTTCGATCCAAGCGGTATACGTACCTGCGGATGACTTGACCGACCCATCGCCTGCGACCACCTTCGCCCACTTGGACGCCACCGTCGTTCTGTCCCGTGACATCGCTTCCCTGGGTATCTACCCAGCGGTCGATCCACTCGACTCGACTTCGCGCCAGCTGGACCCGAACGTGATCGGCCAGGAGCACTACGACACCGCTCGCGGCGTTCAGTACGTGCTGCAGCGTTACAAAGAACTGAAGGACATCATTGCGATCCTGGGTATGGACGAGCTGTCGGAAGCCGACAAGCAGTTGGTAAACCGTGCTCGTAAGATCCAGCGCTTCTTGTCGCAGCCGTTCTTCGTGGCTGAAGTCTTCACCGGTGCTTCGGGTAAATACGTTTCCCTGAAAGACACCATTGCTGGCTTCAAAGGCATCCTCAACGGTGACTACGACCACCTGCCAGAACAAGCGTTCTACATGGTCGGCGGCATCGAAGAAGCGATCGAGAAAGCCAAGAAACTGTAATCCAAGCGCCCGGAAACGGGCGCTCATCAGGTTGAGGCAATCAGATGGCTATGACAGTCCATTGCGATATCGTCAGCGCGGAAGGGGAAATCTTCTCCGGTCTGGTGGAGTTTGTGACAGCGCACGGTGACCTGGGTGATCTTGGTATCGCCATGGGCCACGCACCGCTGATCACCAGCTTGAAGCCAGGTCCGATCACTCTGACCAAGCAAGGCGGGGAACGTGAGGTGTTTTACATCTCCGGTGGTTTCCTCGAGGTTCAGCCGAACATGGTCAAGGTACTTGCCGACACCGTGCAACGTGCTGGCGATCTGGATGAAGCCTCCGCTCAGGAAGCCGTCAAGGCTGCCGAGAAGGCCCTGAACGAAAAGGGTGCGGACTTCGACTACAGCGCTGCTGCTGTACGTCTGGCCGAGGCTGCAGCTCAGCTGCGCACGCTCCAGCAGATCCGCAAGAAGTAAGCGGCCACGCCGTGATGCTTATGCGCGATTGATTAAAAAGGGTAGCCTCGGCTACCCTTTTTCTTTATTTAGCAAAACACATCTCTGGTCTGAAGCCGGACCGCCCAGGATTGGTAGCCATTCATGTCTCTTGAAATCGTCATTCTCGCCGCAGGCCAAGGCACCCGCATGCGTTCGGCCCTGCCCAAGGTGCTGCACCCTGTCGCGGGTAATTCCATGCTTGGGCATGTTATCCACAGCGCTCGCCAGTTGGACCCACAACGTATCCACGTAGTGATCGGCCATGGCGCCGATGTGGTGCGCGAACGCCTGGCTGCGGATGACCTGAATTTCGTATTGCAGGACAAACAACTGGGAACCGGCCACGCCACCGCGCAAGCTGTGCCGTTCATTACCGCCGACACCGTGCTGATCCTCTACGGTGACGTGCCGCTGATCGAAGTGGAAACCCTGCAACGCCTGCTCAAGCATGTGGTGCCCGGCCAGATGGGCCTGCTCACCGTTGAGCTGGATGACCCCACCGGTTACGGGCGCATCGTGCGCGGTGCCGACGGCAAGGTCGCGGCGATCGTCGAGCACAAGGACGCCAGTGAAGCCCAGCGGGCTATCACCGAAGGCAACACCGGTATTCTCGCCGTGCCTGCCAATAAGCTCGCCGACTGGATGAGCCGTCTGTCCAACAACAACGCCCAGGGCGAGTACTACCTCACCGATGTGATCGAGATGGCCGTGAGTGATGGCCTGCTGGTCGCCACCGAACAGCCTCACGACCCAATGGAAGTGCAGGGCGCCAATGATCGCAAGCAGCTTGCAGAGCTCGAACGTCACTACCAACTGCGTGAAGGCCGCCGCCTGATGGCCCAGGGCGTGACCCTGCGCGACCCGGCTCGATTCGATGTACGCGGTGAGGTCAGCGTGGGCCGCGACGTACTGATCGATATCAACGTGGTCCTCGAAGGCCGCGTGATCATCGAAGACGACGTGGTCATCGGCCCGAACTGCGTGATCAAGGACAGCACCCTGCGCAAGGGCGTGGTGATCAAGGCCAACAGCCATATCGACGGTGCCGTGATGGGCGAGGGCAGCGATGCCGGACCGTTTGCGCGGTTGCGTCCGGGCACCGTGATGGGCGCCAGGGCGCACGTCGGTAATTTTGTCGAATTGAAGAACGCACGGATGGGCGACGACGCAAAGGCCGGCCACCTGGCCTACCTCGGTGATGCGGTGATTGGTGCACGCAGCAACATCGGCGCTGGCGCAATCACCTGCAACTACGACGGTGCCAACAAGTACCAGACGACGATTGGTGAGGACGTATTCATCGGTTCCAACAACTCGCTGATTGCACCTGTGACGATCGGCGATGGTTCGAATACGGCAGCGGGCTCAACCATCAACCAGGATGTGGATAAGTCCCAGCTGGCCGTGGCCCGCGCCCGCCAACGCAATATCGACGGCTGGAAACGCCCGGTCAAAATCAAAAAGACCTGAGTTATCCACAGCCTCATCAGCAGTGCTATCCAAATGTGGGAGGGGGCTCGCCCCCGATGGCGGATTTCCAGTCAATGTTTTAGTCGACCGATCTACCGCAATCGGGGGCTCGCCCCTTCCCACATTTGTCGTGTGTTGTTCGAAAAATCTGGTTCCGACGCTTGACGATATCTTGCCAATAGGTTTTGATTGCTTTCGTTATCTTTCGAAACGAAACTTATCATCACCATGTCGAAACGAAATACACCCCAACGGCGCCACAACATCCTGACCTTGCTCAACGAACAGGGCGAAGTCAGCGTGGACGAATTGGCCAAGCGTTTCGAAACCTCGGAAGTCACTATCCGCAAGGACTTGGCCGCCCTAGAAAGTAACGGCCTGTTGCTGCGCCGCTACGGTGGTGCGATCACCATGCCTCAGGAACTGGTGGGCGACCCCGCCCAGCCAATCTCGGCCTACAAGCGTGCGATAGCCCTTGCTGCCGTGACGCGTCTGCGTGAACACGCCCGCATCATCATCGACAGCGGCAGCACCACCGCCGCCATGATCCCGGAACTGGGCCATCAGCCCGGCCTCGTGGTCATGACCAACTCCCTGCACGTGGCCAGCGCCTTGAGCGAACTGGAACACGAGCCGGTGCTGTTGATGACCGGCGGCACCTGGGACCCGCATTCGGACTCGTTCCAGGGCCAGGTCGCCGAGCAGGTATTGCGTTCCTACGACTTTGATCAACTGTTCATCGGCGCCGACGGCATCGATCTGCAGCGTGGCACCACCACCTTCAACGAATTACTGGGCCTGAGCCGTGTGATGGCCGAGGTCGCCCGTGAAGTGGTGGTGATGGTCGAATCCGACAAGATCGGCCGCAAGATTCCCAACCTGGAACTGCCCTGGAGCAGCGTCCATACCCTTATTACCGATGATCGCCTGCCGCTTGAGGCCCGCGACCAGATCCAAGCCCGCGGCATTACGCTGATATGCGCGGCAATCATCTAGGAGAAGCACCATGTGTGGAATTGTTGGCGCAGTTGCCGAACGTAACGTTACTGCCATCCTGCTCGAAGGCCTCAAGCGCCTGGAATACCGCGGCTACGACAGCGCAGGTGTGGCCGTCTTCACCAATGCTGGCAAGCTTGAGCGCGTGCGCCGCCCAGGTAAGGTCAGCGAGTTGGAGCAGGCATTGGCCGGCGAGCCGCTGGTAGGTCGCCTGGGGATTGCCCACACCCGCTGGGCTACCCACGGCGCACCGTGCGAGCGTAACGCCCACCCGCACTTCTCCGGTGACTTGGCCGTGGTGCACAACGGCATCATCGAAAACCACGAAGTGCTGCGCGAACAGCTCAAGAGCATGGGCTACGTATTCACCTCGGACACCGACACCGAAGTCATCGCCCACCTGCTCAACCACAAGCTCAAGGACCACAGTGACCTGACCACCGCCCTCAAGGCCACGGTCAAGGAACTGCACGGCGCCTACGGTCTGGCCGTGGTCAGCGCCAGCCAACCGGACCGCGTAGTTGCCGCCCGCAGTGGCAGCCCGCTGGTAATCGGCCTGGGCCTGGGTGAGAACTTCCTCGCCTCCGACCAACTGGCCCTGCGCCAGGTCACCGACCGCTTCATGTACCTGGAAGAAGGCGATATTGCCGACATTCGCCGTGAAAGCGTGGCGATCTGGGACGTGAACGGCAATTCCGTCGAGCGCGAAGCCGTGCAGTACCGCGACGGTGCAGAAGCCGCCGACAAGGGCGAGTTCCGCCACTTCATGCTCAAGGAAATCCACGAGCAACCGGCCGTGGTACAGCGCACCCTGGAAGGCCGCCTTGGCGACAAGCAAGTGCTGGTCAACGCCTTCGGCCCACAGGCTGCGGAGCTGTTCGCCAAAGTGCGCAATGTGCAGATCGTGGCCTGTGGTACCAGCTACCACGCCGGTATGGTTGCCCGTTACTGGCTGGAAGAACTGGCCGGCATCCCGTGCCAGGTCGAAGTCGCCAGTGAGTTCCGCTACCGCAAGGTGGTGGTGCAGCCCGACACCCTGTTCGTGACCATCTCCCAGTCCGGCGAAACCGCCGACACCCTGGCCGCGCTGCGCAACGCCAAAGAGCTGGGCTTCCTTGCCAGCCTGGCGATCTGCAACGTCAGCATCAGCTCCCTGGTGCGTGAGTCCGACCTGACCCTGCTGACCCAAGCCGGTCGCGAAATTGGCGTGGCATCCACCAAAGCGTTCACCACCCAGTTGGTCGGCCTGTTGCTGCTGACCCTGTCCCTGGGCCAGGTCCGCGGCACCTTGGCTGCCGGCGTCGAAGCCACCCTGGTGGAAGAACTGCGCCGCCTGCCGACCCGTCTGGGCGAAGCTTTGGCCATGGACAGCACCGTGGAAAAAGTCGCCGAGCTGTTCGCCGACAAGAACCACACCCTGTTCCTCGGCCGTGGCGCGCAGTACCCGGTGGCGATGGAAGGCTCGCTGAAGCTCAAGGAAATTTCGTACATCCACGCCGAAGCCTACCCGGCCGGTGAGCTCAAACACGGCCCGTTGGCCCTCGTGGACGACGACATGCCGGTGGTCACCGTAGCGCCGAACAACGAACTGCTGGAGAAGCTCAAGTCCAACCTGCAGGAAGTCCGCGCCCGTGGCGGCCAACTGATCGTGTTCGCCGACGAAAAAGCCGGCATGACCAACGGCGAAGGCACCCACGTCATCAACATGCCGCACATCCACGACACCTTGTCGCCGATCCTCTACACCATCCCGCTGCAGCTGCTGTCGTACTACGTCGCCGTGCTCAAAGGCACCGACGTTGACCAGCCGCGTAACCTGGCGAAATCGGTGACGGTGGAGTAATCCGCTCTACCCTGGAGGCCCGCCCGGGTCTCCAGGTACCCGCGAAAGGACGCGCCTTCGATGAACACCCTCTCGCAAATCCACGAGCGTTTGCACAACCGCCGATTCACCGTCGCCAATAACACCCACGGGCTATCCGGCGCGGGCACGGTGTTTCATTACCTTGTCGACGGCGATGCCATTTCCGGCACCTACCAAGGTGGCCGAATTCGCTTGGGTACGCAGGTCGGCCGCGTCACAGGCCCAGAAGCTATC
Source organism: Pseudomonas sp. BIGb0381 (assembly GCF_024809815.1). Taxonomy (NCBI): domain Bacteria; kingdom Pseudomonadati; phylum Pseudomonadota; class Gammaproteobacteria; order Pseudomonadales; family Pseudomonadaceae; genus Pseudomonas; species Pseudomonas sp. BIGb0381. The sequence goes on along the minus strand of NZ_JANUEN010000007.1, from coordinate 208,765 downwards.
GAGCTGCTGTATCAGTGCCTGACGCTGGAGGGTGAGCTGCTGGCCGGCTGGTCCCGGGGCATCATCGGCGTCGATGCTGCCGGGCGTACCACGCTGAGTTTCGTGTGGGGTTGGTTGTCGGGGGCGACAGGAGGTGGGGAGTCGAACTACGTGGAGCTTGCAGAGTGCGATGGCCACTCCTAAGGCACAAACTCCACCCTCAACCCCCGGCTCGCACTACGCCCCTGATCATCACTGACCCGCAGCCGATACTCCCCCGACTTACCCGGCCGCCAGTTCAATGTGGCTTGCGGCGGGCCCTGGCCGATCAAGGTTTGATCCGCAAACCAGTACAGCGTCGCCGCATCGCTGGCCGCATTCGCGTTCAGCGGGATGCTTTCCTGGGGTTGGGACAGGCGCAACTGATAACTCACTTGAGTCAGCGGCGAGCGGATCTGCGGGGCTTCGCTCTGGTCGCTGATGCGGTTGGGCTGGCAGTTTTTCATCACGTTGGGTGGCGTGCGGCGGGGTAGGCCGGCGGCGCGGTACAGGCGTTGTATGTCGCTGGGCCAGAATTCGAAGACTTCCTCGCGGGTGTATTGCGCCTCGAACGGCGGGCACGCGGCCTTGCCGGTACGGGTGTCGATCAGTACCGGGCGGTGCAGGTTGGACACGCGAATCGGTGAAACACCGGGGATGTACCAGGTCTTGCGGGTTTGTGGGCACCAGCGGTTGGGCAATTCGCCCGAGGCGGCGCAGACGTCGATGCGCACCAGGCCGGCGGGTGGTTTGTCGGCCTTGATCACGACGTTGGGCAAGGCCAGGGGCAGGGCGTCGGCGATGCGGAAGAACAGCGGTGCAGCGGTCTTGGCACCGATAAACGCCGGGTTGGGTCGACCATCGAAGTTGCCCACCCACACCACCAGCACGTAGGGACCGACCAGGCCCGCGCTCCACGCATCATGGAAACCCCAGGATGTGCCGGTTTTCCAGGCGGTGCGCCAGTGCCGCGCGGGCAGGCCATCCGGTCGCGGGTTGCGGCGCAGCATGTCGCGCACCATGAAGGCGGCCTGCGGGGTGAGGAGCTGCGGGCCGGTGGCCTGGGGTTGCTCCTGTAAATAGCGCAACGGCCGTAGATGGCCGTCGCCCGCCAGCATCACATACAGCCGCGCCAGCTCTTCCGGTGTCATCTCACCGCCACCGAGGGCCAGGGCCAGGCCGTAATGGCTTTCTGCGCGCAGGCCCTTGATCCCGGCGCGTTGCAGCAACCCATACAACGACGGCGACTTCACCTGGCTGGCCAGCCACACCGCCGGGATATTGCGGCTACGGATCAACGCATCCCGTGCGGTCAGAGGCCCGACAAAACTGCCGTCGAAATTTTCCGGCTGGAAGTAGCCGAAGTTACTGGGCAAATCCTTGAGGATACTCATGGGGTGGATCACCCCTTGATCCAGCGCCAGCCCGTAGAGAAACGGCTTGAGGGTCGACCCCGGCGAACGGCGTGACAACACGCCGTTGACCTGGCCGTGGATGCCTGTGGATAAGTAGTCCGCCGAGCCCACCAGCGCCTTGACGCTCTGGTCGCGGCTGTCGATCAGGATGGCCGTGGCATTTTCCACACCGGTGCTGCGCCGCTCGGCGATAAAGCCGCTGATCAGGCGTTCGAGCAATTGCTGCAGGGGCAGGTTGAGGGTGCTGTTGAGTTCGTTGCCTGACTGGGATGCCAATAACTGCTCGCTCAGATGCGGCGCCAGAAACGGGATCTGCTGGCGGTTGCGGGCTTCCAGGGGCAGGTCGAGCAAACTGTCGTTACGCGGGTCTTGTGGATAAGTTTCACGCCAGTCATTCATCAAGCGCAGTCGCGCGTTTTGCAGTGACGGCCCAAAGCGTGCGCGCCGCCCCGGCTGCTGGGGAATCACCGCCAGCGCCAAGGCTTCGGACAACGACAACTGCGCGGCCGCCTTGCCAAAGTAGATGCGACTGGCCGCTTCGGCGCCTTCGATATTGCCGCCCATGGGCGCCAGGTTCAGGTACGCCTCAAGGATGTCGTGCTTGCTGTAGCGCGCCTCCAGCCACAGGGCCAAGGCCATCTGCTGCAATTTGCCGGGTACCTGGCGGGTGTTGAGATCCCACAGGCGCCGCGCCAATTGCATGCTCAAGGTCGAGCCGCCCTGACGCTGGCCGCCGCTGTAGGTGGCCAGGGCCGCGCGCAGCAACGCCGGGGGATTGATCCCCGGGTGCCAATAGAAATTGCGGTCTTCCTTGAGCAGCAAGGCCTCCACCAGTGACGGCGAGATGCGCTCCAGCGGTAGCCATAAACGGTATTGGCCGTCATCCGCCAGGGTCATGCGCAGCAGCGAACCGTCATCGGCCAACACCACCCGTGACGACGTCACAGCCTGTTCCAGCGGAGCGTGGGGCCACAGCCGCAGCCCCGCCAGCACCAGCGCCGCTGCCAGCAGCGGCGCCAGGTGTTTAAGGCTTGGTAATTTCAAGCTGGCCTACTTTGCCGCGCCCTTGCAGGGTGGTTTCGTACATGCCTTCGGCGTAGGCCGGTGGCGTATTGAACGTGCCGGCGTTGGTGGCGCGTACGCGATAGACGAAAGTGCCTACGTCGCGCAGCGCCGTGCCGTACAACACCACCCGATCATCACGCACATCCACGTAGTCCGGCTGCCAGTTGCTCAGCTCGGTTTCGCCGATCGGCGCTTGCCAGGCATCGGCTTCCTGATCGCTTTCTTCGACGTAATCGGACTCTTCGCCTTCACTTTCCTCGCTGCTGGCGGTTTCCGGCTCCGGCGGCAAGTTATACACAGGCTCGACGCCACCGGGCAGCAGGTCGACCACGGCCACTTGCTGCACCTGGTCACGGTCGGTGGCACGCAGGCGCAAGCGCACCAGGAACTCATCGCCCACCGCCACTGTGCTCACCGGCTCGCCTTTGAGGTCGAGGTATTCGTGGATGATCTCCAGCCCGTTGCTGATTGGCTTGAGCTTGGCACCCTTATCGAAACCGGCTTCGCTGAGCATGTAGAACGCCGCCGGGCCATCGGATTTTTCCATCAGCAGTTTTTGCGTGGCGCTCGGTACAGCCGCTCGGGGTGGCTGGCCGGCCATTTCCAGCAGTTGTTGCTGCTTGTCGCCCAGCCAGGCGGTGGCCTTGAGGGTCATCTCGCTTTGCGCGCGCTGGCCGTAGTTGTCCAGGGCGCGCAGCAACAGCGCCGCCGACAGCGAGTTGTAGCGCTGTTCGTTGAGGCGTTTGCCGAGTTTATCCAGCAGGGCTGTAGGAACATCGTCCAGCAACTCGGGGAAATGGCGAGCGAGCAGGTGCAGGTGCTCGGCATCGTGGACCAGCGGGTCGTAATACAGGCCATCGCTGTCCCACTTATCCACAAGCGAACGCCAAGGGATCTTGCGGAACAAGGTGTCGGCTTGGCGATCCTGCTTGAGCAGTTTGTAGCTGGCCGCCAGGTAGGCGGCGCCAAGGTCGTTCTGCCAGCTGTCCTTGAAGTAGCTTTCGTAGCGTTCGCGTATATCGCTCAAGGCGCCGCTCACCAGAATCCCCTGACGACTCAACAGGTAACTGGCGTAGGCGCGGTTGCGCAATTCAGACAGGCCTTCGCTCGGGCCGTTGGCCAAGTCCGTCAGATAACTATTGGCGCGCACCAGCAGGTCTTCGGGCACCGGCAGCCCGCGTTCCTTGGCTTCGATCAGGAAATCGGTGGCGTACAGGCTGGCGTAGGGCGCCACATCCGGGTTGGCGGCCCACAAACCGAAACCACCGGCCTGGTTCTGGCGCTGACGCAGCATGCGCACCGCTGCGCTGAAGGCGTGTTCGGCTTCGGGTGCGGTACCGCCCCAGATCAACGCCGGCATGGCCTTGGACACCAGTTGCTCGGTGCAGGCATAGCCGTAGTCATCCAGGTAATGCTTGAGGCCGTTGGCCCATACCAGCGGCGAGGCCGCCACGCCCAGTTGCACGTCGCGCAGTTGGCTGAACAGTTCACGGGTGGGCTTGAGCTCTTTGCTGGCGCTGTCGAAGCGACCCAGGCTCAGGGCCACGCGATGCTCGCTCAGAGGGCGAATCGAAGTGGTTTCCGCCACCTGGATCCGCTTGCCATCCGGCAACACTGCAACAAAGCGCAAATCCGCCGAACCGAGGGTTTCGCCGACTTTGATCTTGAACTCGGCGGTGCCCTCCTTACGCGGTTGCAGGGACAAGGTACTGGCTTTGTCGCCCTGCACCACCAGGCCGTCGCTGGTCTGCACTTCAAACTTCACGTCCGCCGCAGCCTCGAGGTTGCTGAATACCCCGGCGCTGACGTTGAACACATCACCCGGCGCCACGAAGGCTGGCACGTTCGGCGTGATGACGATCGGGCCACGGACCTCGGTATTGGCCTCGCTGACGCCCACGCTGTCGGCATCCACTGCCACCGCGAACAGGTGCAGCTTGCCGTTGAAGCTGTCGGGCACCTGGTAATGCAGCACGGTTTCACCGGCGGGCAAGTCCACCAGCCCGGACCACCAGGCCACTGGCGGCTGATGTTTACGCTTAAATGGGTTGAGGTGGTTGGCCAGGGCGCCTTCCGTATCGCCACCGGGCGCAGCCCCACTGAGCAGGCGGCTGAATTCCGGCAGGATCAGGTCCAGGATCTGACTGGTGCCGACTTCCAGCGCACGCTTCTGGAAGAAGAAACCCAGCGGGTCCGGCGTCTGGTAGCGCGCTACCTGCAAGATGCCTTCGTCCACCGCGTACACCACCGCGCGGCCGGGGCGGTCGGCGTTGACCTTGATGTCGAGGGTCTGCCCCGGCTCGATTTTCGTCGGGCCCTCGACCTTCAACGCCATGCGCCGTGCATCCAGGTTGATGCTGAACGGCACCACCCCGTAGGACAGCGGGCTCATATAAACCTCGGACGAGCCGATGTCGCGCACAAACTGCACGTTGACGTAGGCATTGCCCTCAAGCCCCGCAGGCACGCGGATATGTTGCACGCTGTTGGTACTGTCGGCCTTGAACCACTGCTGGGTGTAGACCTTGTCCCGCTCGATGGTGATCAGGCCCGCACCGGTGTAAGGCGCGCGGATGCTGATCGCGATCTCATCGCCGGTGGCGTAGCTGCGTTTATCCAGGCGCAGTTGCAGCTCGGCGTTGCGTTCCAGGGAGCGCGAAGTATTCCCGCGTCCGGCCACGCTGTAGTCGATCTGGTTGAGCAGGTTGCCGTTGGCGTCCTTCACTTGCAGGGTGAAATCGCCAGGGGTGGCGGTGTTCAGGGTCTGCCTGGCGCCGTCCTTGGTCATCACCAGCGGTGAGGCCGGCTGGCTGATGTTCTTGATGCGCGACTCGTACTTGTAGGTGCCGTTGGACTGTTTCACCAGTACCGACACGTAGCGGTGTTCGACCACTTCGCTGGTCAGGCCATCCACCGCCAGCGGGGTGAGGTCGGGCGCGACGGCCATCCATTGCACCTGGCGCGGGGCATCCTTGGCGACGTACGACAGCGAGTCCTGACTTTTCACACCCACAAGATAGGGGGAGGACGACACCAGCAACGCACTTTGTGCCGCCACGTTACGACCCCCTTCGGCCTCGAACACTTGGGTCATCACCTGCAAGCGATAGGTGCTGTTGGCAAAGCGTTGCAGGTTGAGATCGAGTACTGCCTGGCCGTTGTCGTCGGCGGTGGTCTCGGCCAGGTCTTCGGTGCTGGCCTCTTCCAGGGAATCGTTGAGGCGGAAACGGTAGTCGGGATAACGCTCAAATGCCGCGAGCGTCGGGCTCAGGGACATCTTTGCGGTGACGCGACGGCCGGCCGCCGGGGCGCCGAACAGGTGCATCGCGGTGACCTTGGCCACCACCTGGTCCGGTGGAATCCAGCCCTGCACCGGGGTGTCGTGCAGGCTCAGGTTGACCTTCATGCGGTCCGGTTCGAAATCGCGGACCTTGAAGCTGACACTGCCGAGGTCGGTGCGGGTCTGTTTCTGGCCAATCAACTGCAAGGTCGCGGTGTAGTCACCGGCGGGGGCGACTTCGCTGCTGGGGAAATCAAAGGTTTCAAAACCGCTGGCAGACAGCTTCAGCGGCTGGCGAATCACTTCAAGACCGCGTGGGTCGGTGATCTGCAACTCCACGGGCAGGCCTTGCAGGGCGCCTTTCCAGTTGCCGCTGCGCACGATCATGCCCAGGTGCGCGGTTTCGCCAGGGCGGTAGAGGCCACGGTCGGTGAACAGGTAGGCACTGAGGCGATCAATCGCGCCGTCTTCTTCCAAACCGCCTACGTCGAAGCGTGACAAATCCAGCTGCTGCGACTGACGAGCGATCGGCAGGAACGACTGGTCATTGCCGCGAGTGACCACATACATCAGCGGTGTCTTCTCACGGCGCAGTTCATCCAGCTTGGCGAAATGCACGTGGCCTTCGCCGTCGGTGTGGCCGCTGCTCACGGGCAGACCGTTGCGGCCAATGATGTCGACCTGGGCGTCGGACACCGGCGAACCGTTGCCGATGGACTGCACATACACGTCATGGCTGCCATCGCTGGAGCGCTTGGCGATGATGCCGAGGTCGGTGACCACGATAAAGCGCAGGTCAGAGGTGGTGCTGCGCGAATAGTCGAACGTGCGCTCGGCCGGCTCATCCTGAGGGCTGAGCTTGAGCACGAAAATACCGCGACGGCCACCGTTGGCGGTGAGGTAGTGGCTCAGATCGACGTTGTCATAGACGGTTTTCGCCGGGTCCGAGGACGACAGCGCAATATCCAGGGACTGGCGTTCAACCATGCGGTCGAAGTACTCGTTGCCGAAATTGGGCCGGGCAAAGCTGCCGCTGCTCTGGTCCACCAGGTGCTGCAATTGGTTGGGCAGCAAGCGTGCGATTTCCACATGGGCGCCAGGTACACCACGAGCCATGAAGCCCAGGCGTTTTTCGCCATTGAGGCTGAGCAGCGCGCCGTCGGACAGGAACTGCAAGGTGCGCGGATAAGCCGGCATGCTGATCAGCGAGGCCGTCGGGTTTTTCGCCAGGTAGCCACCGATGGCTTCCAGGTTGGCGGGCACGCGCACATACAGCGCACGGCCGGCCGGGGCCTTGAACTTGAAGGCGTGCAGGGTGTTCAGCGGTTCGACGCTGGGCACGTGGGTCAGCGTGACCTTGGTGCTACGGGCCAGCAGGGCGTCATCTATGTCGTTGCTGTTATAGGGACGGGTGTCGTCCTGGGCTTTTTCCGGCAGCAGCCAGGCCTGGACCTTACCGGCAATGGTGTCATCGGCCACGGCGCTGGAACTGCTGAACATCAGCACCGGCTCAGGCTCGCCGCGCTCGTTATCCACAAAGCTCACTTCGGCGCCGGTAAAGGTCAGGCGATAGCGGCCAGGCACGGTGACTTCCGCCACCAGTGGCGCGGTGCTGGCGTTACCACCGTTGCGGGCCTTGATGCCTTCATCCAGCTTGGCACTGACCGGCGTGCTTTCCAGCGGCGTGGCCAGGGCGGCGGAGCGTACGTAGGCGTTCAGCTTGGTCTCGTCGAAGCTGATTTCCGGGCGGTTGGGCAATTGGGCGTCGCGGTAGGCCAGGCCTTTGCCGAGGGTTACGGAGACGCGCTTGCGCAGGCTGTCTTCATCGACCGGATGGGAAAAATGGAAGGTCGCCACCAGTTGTTTCAGCGTCGGGTTCGACGGGTCTTGATACAACTCGTTGTGTGCCAGGGTGGCGCGGAATGGCTGGGTGGAGAACTGGCTGCTGTACTGGCTGAGCAGTACGCCATCGGCCAGCAAACCTTTCCTGGCCAGATCAAGGGTGTAACCCGCTTCGATGGGCCAGTCTTTCTCCGGTACGAACAGCAGAGTACGGTCATCGGACCAACGCCAGGTACCGGCCACGCCAGGTTTGAGGGTGATGCCCTCGGTGACCGGCTTGCCAATGGCGGCCAGCGGGGCCACCGATTCGGCAAAACGCACTTGCAAGTTATCCACAACCGGCGGTTGCTGGGTGTAGTCAGTCAGATTGGGTTTGTGCAGCGAATAGCCCACGGTGTGGGGCTGCGGCAGGTTGGAGTACCAGTGCCAGCCATAGAAGCCAGCGGCCGCCAGCAGCACCAGGCCCAATACGCCGGCACCGGCCTGGCGCGGATAAGCGCGGGCTTTGTTGCCCAGGTTCACCAGGCCACGGCCGATAGCGCGCAGCCATAGCGGCGGATGCCATTGGCCAAAAACGGCCCCCACCACAGTCAGAAACACACCGACAACACGACGGCTGACGGCTTTGAGCGAATCGAACATGGTGAGCATCCCTGGCTAAGTGCGGCGTATCTTACACGCGTCTTTGATACAAAAGATGACGCCGATACGCCGCACGGCGGGGATGTTTACCGCGTCAGCGGGGCCCCATGCATTCCAATGAGCGGTCGACCATCACTCTGGCCATTTCCATGAGGTGTCCTGCGGCTTTGGGCGAGTCGCGCAACTGTTCGGCACAGTGGAGCAGGTCTGAGGCGTAGACCAGTGCGTCTTCGAAGCTGATTTCGGGGTGGGGGATGAAAAAGGGATGGGGCGGACCGGGTTTTACTTTGCTCATTGCGGTAACTCCAATGTAGGTAATTGGAGCTGCCACGAGTCGCGACTAAACGATGGGGTGGCAGCTGTACGCAGGTTAGTCGACCGGAACATTGGGAACCCGGCGCACCCGAAGGTGCCCTGCGCACAGCCACCATAAAGCGTTGGCAGAAAAAAACGCCATGCTTGAGATGGCGCTTGTGCGCCCAATGTAAATCTTTCCCGAGCGACTAAACCCGGTCACTGAATTGGCAGTGACGAACGCAGACTAGCCACCGAAAAGGCAGGGCACAAGCGGCTGGGATTCTCTCGGAAATGTCCTGCGAAATAAAGAGAAGCGAGAGGTAGGAGCAGCGCTTTCAGACTTTGCTTAAACCTCGATAACACCAGAAAACCAATGTGGGAGGGGGCTTGCCCCCTCCCACAGTTTGATCTTCATTGGGCTTGAGAGGGGTGTGGGTCAGGTCCACCAGTAGCGCACGAGGTGGAAGAAAATCGGCGCCGCAAAACACACCGAATCCAGCCGATCCAGCATCCCGCCGTGCCCTTCGATCATATGCCCCCAGTCCTTCACCCCCCGGTCGCGCTTGATTGCCGACATGACGATGCCGCCGGCGAAGCCGAGCAGGTTGATCAGCAAGGCGATCAGGAACGATTGCCACGGGTTGAACGGCGTGGTCCACCATAGCGCCGCGCCGATCAGGGATGACAACAGAATCCCGCCGACAAAGCCTTCCACAGTCTTTGATGGCGACAGGTTGGGCGCGATCTTGTGTTTGCCGAACAGCTTGCCGCACACGTACTGCAGCACGTCCGAAAGTTGCACCACGATCACCAGGTAGGCGATCAGCAGCAGGTTGCGGCCTTCGTAGCCGGGGATGTCGAGGGTCAGCAGTGCGGGCACGAACGACACGCAGAACACCGCGATCATCAGGCCCCATTGCACCTTGGAGGCGCGTTCCAGGAAGTGCGTGGTGTCGCCGCCCAGGGAGGCGAGGATCGGCAGCAGCAGGAACACATACACCGGGATAAAGATCGAGAACAGCCCGTACCAGTCCGAGTAGATCAGCAGGTATTGCAGCGGCAATGCCAGGTAGAACGCGGCCACCAGGGCCGGGTAGTCGCTGCGCCGGGTGGGTGTGAGGGTGAGGAATTCGCGCAGGGCATAGAACGACACCGCGTAGAACAGCAGGATCACCGCACCGGTACCGAGCCAGAAAGCGATGCCGATGACCACCACCATCACCCACCAGGCGTTGATGCGGGCGTTGAGGTTGTCGATCACCGCATTGGGCGTGCCACGGGTACGCAGTTTGAGGATCAGGCCGATCAGCGAGGCGAGCACCAGGATCGCGCCGATGCCGCCAAATAACATCAGGGTTTGGCTATCCATCTCAGGAGTGCTCCGGGGCGAGGGCGAGCAGGGCATCGCGGGTTCGGGCAAGGAACGCGGCTTTGTCTTCGCCTTCTTCCAATTGCAATGGAGCGCCGAAGCTGGTGGTGCACAGCAAAGGCAGCGGTAGGACGCGGCCCTTGGGCATGACCCGGTTGAGGTTAGCGATCCACACCGGAATCAATTCGGCCTGTGGGTAACTGTTGGCCAGATGGTAGATGCCGCTTTTGAACGGCAGCAAGCCGTCCTCCAGGTTGCGCGTACCCTCGGGAAAGATGATCAGCGAGTCGCCGCCTTCCAGCGCGGCGAGCATGGGCTGCAAGGGGTTATCCACAGGGACTTTGCGCTCGCGGTCGATCAGCACACCATTGAACACGCGGTTGATGATGTAGCGGCGCAGGGCGCTTTTATTCCAGTAATCGCTGCCGGCCACCGGGCGCGTGAATTTGCGCAGGTTTTGCGGCAGCGAGGCCCACAGCAGAACGAAGTCGCCGTGGCTGCTGTGGTTGGCGAAATAGATACGTTGCACCGGCACTGGCGCGCAACCCAGCCACAGGCTGCGGGCGCCGGTGACGGTGCGGGCCATGGAGGTAATGAGCGTGGCGACGACGGGTTCGAACATGGGGATTCCTTATCCGGCGAAAGGCAGCCAGGGGCTGGCGAGGATCACGGCGAGGGTCAGCAGCGCTTGCGCGCCCAGCAGCCAGGCTTGTTTGCGCAACAGTTTGAGGGCACCGCGACGGCGCTCGGTCCAGGGCCGGCCGGCACGCTTGGGCGATTGCAGGCCGAGGGCTTGCAGAGCTTGGTCGAGGTCCGGGGTGCGCTCGGTATCGCGGGCCAGCAGGGCGAACAGGTCGGCGTCGAAGGCAACGCGCAGCGCCCAGTACTTTTGCAGCAGCCCCAGGATAATCATCCACAGGCTGAGCAGCAGGCAGATGGTTGAAACACTCGCCATCAGCAACTGGGCGAGACCAAATAACACACCGGCCACGGTCAGGCCTGTGGATAACTGATCCAGTGAACGGCCACGGCGCAGCAGGCTGGCGACCACCTGGAGTTCCATATCAGCGGGCATGAGGCAAACCCTCCAACGCTTGACGATGAGCAGGATGCAGGACCACATGGGCCCGCGCTGTACGAATAATAGCCAGCGCCTGGTCCACCGTGGCGGCGCGCCCACTGTGCAGCAGCCAGGCGGCGACCGCGGTGGCGCTGCGTGAGTAGCCAAGGGCGCAGCACACCAGCACCGGGCCGCTTGAACGCAGGCGCTCGATGGCCTCGGCGGCTTGCTGGCATTCGGTGGGTGTCGGGGCAATCAGGTCCAGCACGGGGATGCTTTGATACGCGCGGCCCTGTGGATTAATCGGCAACTCGGCACAGAGGTCGACGATGGCGCTGAATGAATCCTGCTCTTTCGCACTGGGAATCCGCCCAAGCCACACGTTATCCACAATCAGGTCCGGCTGTGGGTGTTTGCGTGTCCACAGGCGCGAATTTATCCACGCCCCGGCCAGATAGGGTGCATACAGCCAGCGCGCCGCAGGCGTGAGCCGGCCATCGGCGCGTTTCTGAAAGCCCGACGCGCCGAGCACCAGGTAATTCACCTTGATCAAACCCAGGGACACCGCCGGCCAGAGCAGCCATAACCAGGCGCCGCCCAGGGAAAACGCGAGAACTGCCAGTGCCAACGCCCCCAGGCCGTAGCGCAGGCCCAAGCGCCAGCGCTTCGAATCTCGGGTAAGCCGTGCATTCAGCAGGGGGCTTGGATGTTCCACCGGCCACAGCCACACGCAGATCCAGCCGGCGAGGGCGCCTGTGGGTAAGTCGATAAAGTGATGTTGATAAGTGGTCAGCACCGAAATACCGATCAAGGCGAACCAGCCATGCACCAGCCAGCGCCATAACCCTTGGGTGTGGCGCTGATACATGACCCACAGGATCACCAGCAGCGCGATATGCAGCGAGGGCGCCTGGTTGAACGGTTTGTCGAACCCCGCCAGCACGGCAAACAGCCAGCCGAACACGCCATCCAGTTCCGGCCTCTCGAAGGTGAAGCGCAGCGGCCAGATCAGGAAGCAACTCACGGCGATGACCTGCGCGCTCAGCAAGCACAGCGCGTGTTGCTTCAGCTCATGGCGGCTGGTGGGCAGCAGCAGGGAGAAACCGTAAAGCAGGTCGATGGACCAATAGGGCACGATGGTCCAGGCCCAGAACGGCATATGGGTTTCCCAGTCGAACACCAGGGTGCCGACGTCGCTGCGCTGGCTGGTGACCCAGGTGGCGAAGCCGTAAGTGCTGAAAAACAGCGGCGCCAACAGCAGCAGCCACAGGACCGCTGGTTTCAATAAACCGGGTTCGCGCATGGTCAGATCTTCTGGGCCAGGGACACGGTAAAGATGCCCCACTCATCCACACGCTGGGTGATCTTGCGAAAGCCTGCCGCTTCCACCAGTTGATCCATTTCCGCCTGGCTGCGACGGCGCATCACCCAGGCCTGGCCCTGGCGATGGCTGGTCAGTGCGCGGGCGATCAGTTCCAACTGCGGGTGCCACGGTTGGCCGGTGTAGACCAGGTAACCGCCGGGCTCCACGGCTTCAGACAGGCCGGCCAACGAACCACCGACCATGGCGTTTTCGGCAAACAATTCATACAGCCCGGACACCACCGCCAGCGTTGGCTTGGGTTGCAGTGCCGCCAAATCCAAGCGGTCAAACGCATCGCCTTTGACGAACTGCGCGATGTCCCCCAGGCCTTTCTCACGAATCAGCGCGCCACCGTCGCGCACGTTGATGTCGCTGTAGTCGCGCAGCAGGATCGATTCCGGCAGCGGCGACACGCCCTGCAACGCTTCAAGAATGTAGCGCCCATGACCGGCAGCGATGTCGACGATGCGCACTTCGCGGTCTTCTGCGCGCAGCTTCGCCATGGCCAGGCGCAGCAGTTCCTCGACGTTCAGCTTGCGCTGGCGAATGCCACGCCAGCCGATGGAGTTGAGGTAGTTGGTGTCGATCATGCGGCCCAACCCGCCTTTGCCGGTGGGCGTGTTGCGGTACACGTAGTCCAGGGTGCTGCCGGAGTCGAAACCGGTGTCGAAGCCCAGCTTTACGCCGTCCGACAGGTTCTTGCCCAGGCCCATGCTGGCGCGGGTCAGGCGCCAGTACAGGTCGCGCAGGGAGTTGCGTGGCAAGGGGGCTGCGAGGGATTCGGATTCGGCGCAGGTGGCGCCCAGTTTGTCGGCGTCCAGCAGGGATGCGCGATCCAGCGGCTGCGCGAAGTTCTGCAGGATAAAACGCCTGGCGCTGCTCACGGCCACCGCGCGGTCACGCTCGCCGAGGGTGTCGTGGAAAAAACCGGGGAGGATATGCAGTTCTTTTTTCAGGCTGCCAAGGCGGTCGAAGAATTGCTGCTGGGGTTTGCGGTGCACCACAAAGTCGGAGCCCGAGACCAGCAGTTGGGTCGGCACCTGAATCGCCTGGGCATCGGCGACAACCCGGTCGGCGGCTTCGTACAGGCCCAACAGCACGTTCACCGAGATGGCCTTGGTGATCAGCGGGTCGCTGTCGTAGGACGCCACGCGCTCCGGGTCATGGCTGAGGAACTTTGCCTTGACGTAACTGTTGACGAAGAAGTTGCCGCGAAACCTGCGCATGAGCGCAAGGCCCGGCCGGGCGAAGGGCACGTACAGCTTGACCTTGAACGCCGGGGACGCGAGCACCAGGGCGCGGATTTTCGGCGCGTAGTCATGCACCCAGGTGGCTGCGATCACCGCGCCGACACTTTGGGCGATCACGGCACACTCTTCTTCCTCAATGCCATAGGTGGCACCGATATGGTCGCGGAAGGTCTGCACATCGCGGGCGCTGGTGGCGAAGCTCGGGCTGTCGCCGCGCTCGCCAGGCGATTGGCCGTGGCCACGGGCGTCCCAGGCGAAGAAATCGAACTGCGGCAAGTCCAGTTCATCCACCAGGTGCGCGATACGGCCCGAGTGCTCATGGCCACGGTGAAACAGCAGGATCGCCTTGCGCGGCTCGCCGTCCGCAGGCGCGCTGGCCGGCCAATGACGGTAGAAAAGCTCGACGCCGTCATGGGTACTGAAGGTGTGCTCTTGCTGTTCGCGCATTGCAAAATCCTTATGCAGAAGGGGAGATGTGTTGTTCTTCTTTCAGGCCCTGGCGCACCCGGTTGACCAGGGTGTAGGCGAGCAGGGCGGCGACCAGCCACATCACCGTGTCGACCCAGCCGGCGCCGAGCCAGCCGAGCGCCACACCGGTGGCCAGCACGCCGAGGACAAACGCACGGTCACTCTTGCCCATCGGCCCGTCATAGCGCCGTGACGCACCGACCATCGGCCCCAGCACGCCAGCGTATTCACTGAACACCGCCAGCAGCGCCACCAGCAGCACCGGCACCAGGCTCACGCCGGGGATCAGCGCGAAGGGCAGGATCAGCGCACTGTCGGCAATCACGTCGCACAGTTCATTGAGGTAGGCGCCCAAACGCGACTGCTGGCCGAATTCCCGGGCGAGCATGCCGTCGATGGCGTTGAGGGCCATGCGCAGGATCATCCACAGCGGGATCAGCGCAAACAGCCACAGGTGTTGGGCGAAGCTGGCGATCAACAGGCCGACCAACAGGGAAATGACCCCGGCCAGCACGGTGATCTGGTTGGCGGTGGTGCCGTTGTCATAGAGGCGCTGCACGAGTGGGCGCAGCAGGTTCTGAAAACGCGGTTTGAGCTGATAGATCGAAATCATGAGGGGTGACGCTTCCTTGTCCGAGAGCCCGCGAAAAACTGTCTGGAGTGTGCCGATTATTCATGGCCTGTACCAGTGATGGCTCGTGTTTATGGGGGTTTAGTCACGATCTTGAAAGCACTGAAGGACAAATGTGGGAGGGGGCTTGCCCCCGATGGCGGTCTACCTGTTGATGCATGTGCCGGCTGATCCAGCGCCATCGGGAGCAAGCCCCCTCCCACAAGAGATTTTTGCCATGTTCAAAACGCTGTTTAACGAACAAAAATTTCACGCCGCGTGTTATATCGTAACGAATTGTGTACGAGCGGGCGTGAGTGGATGCAAGTGGATCTAGAGGCGGACGGCGCTTCGGTTGAAGGCCTGCCGCGTTTTCAGCAGGGGCTGTTCCATGCCCGCCGATTGCGGCAAGCCGGTATCAGCCTGACGGTGCTGGCCATTGTCGGTTGGGTGCTGGCGTTGTTTGTCGCGCTGTTTGCACCTGTGTCGATCTGGCCGGTGGTGTTGATCAACTGCGCATCGGCCCTGTTGGTGCTGGTGGCAGGGCTGCAGTCGGCGTGGTGGGTAGCCGATTGGCGTGCCCAGGCGCTGGAGGAGCCGACGGCCGAATTACCCGTTGAAGAAACGGGTCGTTACGCACGCCTTGTGGGGCGCTTTGGCCGGCAGATTGGCGCCCCGGTCTTGTGGCTGGGCGGCTGGTCGCTGCTGGCGCTGGTCAGCATCATCGAATTCTGGAACCTGGCCCTGCCCTCGGCGCCTGTCGGCCAAGCGGCCAGCGTGGGGGCGGCATTGGCGCTGGCGTTGGCGTTCGGCTTGCTGGTGTTCGAACGGCGCCTGGCTCAGGAAACCACGGCCCAGTGGCCGGAAGCCGCGCAACTGGCGCAGTTGAGTCGGGTCGCGATTATCTGTCTGGTGGTCAGCGCCATTTGCCTGCTGTTTGCGGGGGATGAGTCGGTCTGGCCGTTGCGCCTGGCGGTGCTGGTCGGGCTGTTGCCGGCGCTGGTGGCGCTGGAGTTTCTATTAAGAGGCGTGCTGTCGCTGTTCAGCCCGCGCCAGCCGCGCCTTGAACCACGCCTGATGGCGCAAAGCTTCATCGCCGGGTTGCTGCGCTGGCCGCCACAACCGCTGCTGGCGTTGCAGCACGAATTACATAACCGCTTCGGCATCGACCTGCGCCAGATCTGGGCGTTTACCTACATGCGCCGCGCGTTTTTGCCGGTGTTGCTGGTGGTGCTGGCGGTCGGCTGGGCGCTGACCGGCGTGCATGAAGTGCCTCTGCAAGGCCGTGGGATTTATGAGCGCTTTGGCAAGCCCGTCGAGGTGTTCGGCCCTGGCCTGCATGCCGGGTTGCCGTGGCCCTTGGGCCGCGTGATCAACGTGGAGAACGGTGTGGTGCATGAGTTGGCCACCAGCGTCAGCGAAGCCTCTACTCCTGAGCTGGCGCCTGCCGAAGGCCCGGCGCCGCTGATTGCCAATCGGTTGTGGGACGCCAGCCATGTGAATGACAAATCCCAGGTGATCGCCAGCAGCAGCGGCGATAAACAGAGCTTCCAGATCGTCAACATGGATGTGCGCTTCGTTTACCGCATCGGCCTCACCGATCAGGCCGCACTCGCCGCCACCTATAACAGTGCGGATGTGCCGACCCTGATTCGCAGCACCGCCAGCCGCATCCTGGTGCACGATTTTGCTTCGCGTACCCTCGACGAATTGCTCGGCGAACAACGCACCCGCCTGGCCGACGAAATCGGCCGCGCCGTGCAGGCGGACTTGCAGACACTCGACAGCGGTGTGGAAATCCTCGCCACCGTCGTGGAAGCGATCCACCCACCGGCCGGCGCCGCCAACGCCTACCACGGCGTGCAAGCCGCGCAGATCGGCGCCCAGGCCCTGATTTCCCGCGAGCGCGGCGCTGCCAGCGAACACACCAACCAGGCCTTGCTGCAAGCCAGCACCGCCCGCGACCAGGCCTTGGCCACTGCCCGCGAAGTGAATGCCGGCGCCCAAGCGGCCGACCTGCGCTTTACCGCCGAACAAAAGGCCTACGCCACGGCCGGTCGGGCCTTTGTGCTGGAACAGTACCTGGGCCAACTCAGCCTGGGCCTGGCCCACGCCAAGCTGCTTATTTTGGATCACCGCCTGGGCGCCGAAGGTGCACCGACGATTGATCTGCGTTCTTTTACTTTACCGGCCGACCCTTCGCTGCCGCGTAAAGCCGTTCAATAAGGAGTCTGTCTGTTGAGCGCTCATTCTCACGATCATGGTCACCACCACGGCCACCATCACCATCATCACGGTGATGAACAGGCGGCGGGTCCTTTCCCTTGGCGTCGCACGGCCTGGGCGGTGTTGCTGGTGCTGTTTGCGGTGGCGGCGGCGAGCCTGATGCAGGTGCGCTCCGGCGAGGCCACGGTGATTACCCGCTTTGGCAACCCGTCGCGGGTGTTGCTGGAACCGGGCCTGGGCTGGCGCTGGCCGGCGCCGTTCGAAGCGGCGATCCCGGTGGACTTGCGCCTGCGCACCACCTCCAGCGGCTTGCAGGATGTGGGCACGCGCGACGGCCTGCGGATTATCGTGCAGGCCTATGTGGCGTGGCAGGTGCAGGGCGATGCCGACAATGTGCAGCGCTTTATGCGCGCCGTGCAGAACCAGCCGGATGAGGCGGCGCGGCAGATTCGCACCTTCGTCGGCTCGGCGTTGGAAACCACGGCGGCCAGCTTTGACCTGTCGAGCTTGATCAACACCGACGCCAGCCAGGTGCGCATCGCCGATTTCGAGGCGCAGCTGCGCCAGCAGATTGATCAACAATTGCTCACCACCTATGGCGTGCGTGTGGTGCAGGTGGGGATCGAGCGCCTGACGTTGCCGTCGGTCACGCTGACCGCCACCGTCGACCGCATGCGTGCCGAGCGTGAAACTATCGCCACCGAACGCACGGCCGTGGGCAAGCGCGAGGCCGCGCAGATTCGCTCCGCGGCTGAGCGTGACGCGCGCATCGTGCAGGCCGACGCCACGGTGAAAGCCGCCGACATCGAAGCCCAGTCACGGGTCGAGGCCGCGCAGATTTATGGGCGTGCCTATGCCGGCAATCCGCAGCTGTATAACCTGCTGCGCTCCCTGGACACCTTGGGCACGGTCGTGTCCCCCGGCACCAAGATCATCCTGCGCACCGACGCCGCGCCCTTTCGCGCGTTGGTGGACGGGCCCAAGGACGTTCAGCCATGACCGAGCGTGACAGCCCGGACAGCCCCTGGATCCAGGCCGGGCGCCTGACGTTCCTGGCGTTGTACGCGGTGACCGTGTTGGCGGCGTTGGCGTGGGCGTTTTCCAATGTGCGGCAGATCGACCCGCAGAACCGCGCCGTGGTGCTGCACTTCGGCGCCCTCGACCGCATCCAGAATGCCGGGCTGCTGCTGGCCTGGCCGCAGCCGTTCGAGCAGGTGGTGTTATTGCCGGCGGCCGACCGGGTGATCGAGCGTCGGGTGGAGAACCTGTTGCGTTCCGATGCGGCGGTGCAGGCGGATCGCGTGGCCAGTTTCGCCACGCCCTTGAGCGACGCCCTGGCCGGCTCTGGCTATTTGCTGACCGGCGATGCCGGAGTGGTGCAGCTGGATGTGCGGGTGTTCTACAAGGTCACCGAGCCCTACGCCTTTGTGTTGCAGGGCGCGCATGTGCTGCCTGCCCTGGATCGCCTGGTGACCCGCAGCGCCGTGGCCCTGACGGCCGCGCGCGATCTGGACACGATCCTGGTGGCGCGCCCCGAATTGATCGGCACCGACAACGGCGCCGCCGAGCGTCGCGAGCGGCTGCGGGGTGACTTGGTGCAAGGCATCAACAAGCGCCTGGCCGAGTTGGCCGCCACCGGCCTGGGGTTGGGCATCGAGGTGACGCGGGTGGATGTGCAATCGAGCCTGCCGGGCCCGGCGGTGAACGCGTTCAACGCCGTACTCACCGCCAGTCAACAAGCCGACAAAGTCGTGGCAAACGCCCGGACCGAAGCGGAAAAACTCACCCAGACCGCCAACCAGCAGGCCGACCGCCTGGTGCAGGTCGCCCACGCCCAGGCCAGTGAACGCCTGGCCAATGCCCAGGCGCAAACCGCTACGGTCGCCAGCCTGGCCCAGGTCAAAGACCCAGGCTTGCTGTTGCGCCTGTACCGCGAGCGTATGCCGAAGATTCTCGGCCAGGCGGGCTCGGTGACCACGGTCGATCCTAAAGACGACTCCCGCTTGATCATCCAGGGAGCCGAACAATGAGCGCACCCATGCTGACCTCCGCCGAACAGCGCAGCGCTGCCCGGCAATTGACCCTGGCCATGCTCGCCCTGGGCTTGCTGATGCTGGGCCTGGTATGGCGCTGGCTGGCGCCGGACCAGACGGGCGTCAGCCAGTTGCTGCTCGGTGTGGCCTCGTTGCTGGTGGCGGTGCCGGTGATGCGCTCGGCCTGGTACAGCCTGCGTTTTCCCAGCCTGCATGGCATTACCGACCAACTGATCGCCCTGGCGATGCTCGGCGCCTGGGCCACCGGCGATCTGCTGACCGCCGCGCTGCTGCCGATCATCATGATCTTCGGCCACGTATTGGAAGAGCGCAGCGTGATCGGCTCCCAGGAGGCGATTCATGCCCTGGGTAAACTGACCCGCAGCCATGCGCGGCGGGTGCAGGCCGACGGCAGCATCATCGAAGTGGATAACGGCACGCTGAGCACCGGCGATATCGTCGAAGTGCGGGCCGGTGATCGCGTGCCTGCCGATGGCGTGGTGCTGTCGGGCCAGGCGAGCCTGGACACGGCGCCGATCACCGGCGAGTCGGTGCCGTTGGAAGCCAGTGTGGGGGTGCAGGTGTTTGGCGGGGCGATCAACCTCGATGGCCTGCTCCGTCTGCAAGTGACGCGCACCGGCAATGAGTCGACCCTGGGCAAAGTCATCGCGCTGATGCAGAACGCCGAACGTTCCAAGCCGCCGATCACGCGGCTGCTGGAGCGTTACGCGGGCAGCTATATGGTGCTGGTGTTGCTGCTGGCGGCAGTGACCTGGTTTGTGACCAATGACGCCCAGGCGATGCTCGCGGTGCTGGTGGCGGCGTGCCCTTGCGCCCTGGTGCTGTCGGCACCGGCGACGGCGATTGCCGGCATCGCCGTCGCGGCCCGGCACGGGATCCTGATTCGCAGCTCGGCGTTCCTCGAAGAGTTGGCGGACCTGACCTCGCTGGTGGTGGATAAGACCGGCACCCTGACCTTTGGCACCCTGCGTTTGCAGTCCATCGAGAGCGCATTGACCGATCGCCAGGCGCTGCTCAACCTTGCGGCCAGCCTCGGTTCGGCCAGCAGCCACCCGGTCAGCCGTGCGTTGGCGGGGTTGGCGACTCAGGCGCAAATGCTGGCGCTCACGGATATTCGCGAGCGCCAGGGCTTGGGCGTTGTGGCACAGACCGAGCAGGGCGAAGCGGCGTTGGGCCGTCCCGAGTTGTTCGAGCAATTGGGTATTGTCACCACCGCCGTGCCTGACCATGACGGCCCGATTGCCGGGCTGGCCCTGAACGGGCAGTTTCTGGCCTGGCTGCTGCTGGCCGACAGCGTCAAGCCGGAGGCGCGCCAAGCCCTGCAAGAGTTGCGGGATTTGGGCCTGGGTCGCCAACTGCTGCTCACTGGCGACCGTCAAAGCGTGGCCGACAGCCTGGCGCTGGACGTGGGCATCAGCGATGTCGAAGCCCAGGCATTGCCCGAGGACAAGCTCAACCGCGTGCTGGGGGAAATCGGCAGCGGCTTCCGGCCCATGGTGGTCGGTGATGGGATCAACGATTCCCTGGCGCTCAAGGCTGGGGTGGTCGGCGTGGCCATGGGCGCGGGCGGGGCGGACATTGCGCTGGCCTCGGCGGATGTGGTGTTGATCGGCAGCGACCTGCGGCGCCTGGGCACCTGTGTGCGCTTGAGTCGCCAGTGCCGGCGTACGTTGCAGGTTAACGTGGTCATCGGCCTGGGCTGGACCTTGGCCATCGTGGTGTTTGCCGCCTTTGGCTGGTTGGGTGCTGCGGGGGCAATGATTGCGGCGGTGTTGCATAACCTCAGCACCTTGCTGGTACTGGGCAATGCCGGGCGTTTGCTGCGGTTTCAGGAACCGCTGTCGAAGCTTGAGGATTAATTTTCGGGAATATTTGCACACGGCTGTAACGCCGATGTGGGGCCTCACTCTAGTGCAGTGTCGAGACTGGGCAATCCGTTCAGGCCGACGCCACTACCGATCATGAGGAATACAAGAATGAAGATTAAATCCGCTGCTGCTGGTGCTGCGCTGGCGATGGCTGCCGCCACCATGTTTGCTGGTGTTGCTACCCAGGTACAAGCTGCAGACGCCACCGTTCACTGCTATGGCGTCAACGCCTGCAAAGGCCAGAACGATTGCAAGACCAAAGACCACGCCTGCAAAGGCCAGGGAGCTTGCAAGGGCCAGGGCTTCCTGTCCATGAGCAAGGCCATGTGCGACCAGAAAGGCGGCACCGTCGGCGAGTAACCGGCCACCGAGTGCAACCGCAGCGGCTGCACCCACCGCTGCGGACACTTTTCCCTGGAGTGTCCTATGCCTGTTTCCCTTCCGAGCCTTGGTTACGGCCTGGGTTTACGCAGTGAGTACTATCAACAGATCCTTGAACAATCGCCGCCGGTGGATTGGTTCGAAGTGATCTCCGAGAATTATCTGGTCCAGGGCGGCAAGGCCTTGTACTACCTGGACGCAATAGCCGAGCGCTATCCTCTGGTGATGCACGGTGTGTCCCTGTCCATTGGTGGGCCTCATGCCCTCGATATCGATTACCTGAAGCAAATCAAATCCCTGGCCGAGCGCATCCAGCCGGCGTGGGTTTCCGATCACCTTTGCTGGAGCCGTGGCAGCGCGCACCAGTTGCACGACCTGTTGCCCCTGCCTTACACCGAAGAAAGCCTCTACCACGTGGCTGCTCGCGTTCGCCAAGTGCAGGATGTGTTGCAGCGCCCGCTGGTGCTGGAAAACGTCTCCAGCTATGTGCGTGCCAAGGCGGATGAATTCACCGAATGGGAATTCCTCAATGCCCTGGCCCACCTGTCGGGCTGCCAGTTGCTGCTGGACGTTAACAATGTGTATGTCAGTGCACGCAACCATGGCTTCGATGCCTGGACCTTCATCCGCAACCTGCCGCCCGACAGCATCCGCCAGCTGCATTTGGCGGGGCATATGGATTACGGCGACTACGTGGTCGATACCCACGACCATCCGGTGTGCGATCCGGTGTGGGCGCTGTATCAACAGACCCTGGAGCACGTGGGGCCGGTCTCGACATTGTTGGAGCGCGATGACCATTTCCCGCCGCTCGAAGAACTGCTCACCGAGTTGAGCAAGGCCCGCGAACTGGGGGCCACCGCCCTGGCCAGGAGAGCGTTATGCGCCTGACCGATTGGCAGTTGGCTTTTGAACGGCACCTGTTATCCGAGACGCCGGTTGCCAGCAGTGATTTCGCCGCCACGTTGCTTGGTGGGCCGACACTGGATGTGGAAACGGGCCTGGCGATTTATCACAATGCCTACCTCTCGCGGTTGCAGGACGTGCTGCGACATGACTTCGGTGCCATCCGGTATTGGCTGGGGGATGATGAGTTTGCGTTGCTGAGCGAAGCCTATGTTCGCCGCCATCCCTCTGCGCATTACAGTTTGCGCTGGCTGGGGGAGCGGTTTGCGGCGTTTATCCTTGAGCATCTGGTGGCCGAACAAAGCGCGCCGCTGGCCGAGCTGGCGCGGTTGGAGTGGGCGTTCACCCTGGCGTTTGACGCGCCCGAAGGGCGGTTGCTGATGCTGGACGACATGGCGTTGTTGCCTGCCGAAGAGTGGCCGGGTCTACAGGTCAACCTGGCGCCTTCAGTGCAGCAGTTACTCTGCCGCTTCAACACGCTGGCGATCTGGCGATCCAGCAAGGATAAATCCAGTTTCCCAGGCAGCGAGGTGCTTGATCCGGCACACATCTGCGTGGTGTGGCGCCACCAGAATGTATGCCGTTACCGCAGCCTGGAACCCTTCGAGGCCTGCGCCTTGGCGGGGATGGTGACCACCGGCTGGGATTTTTCAGAACTGTGTGCAGAGTTGGCAGTCACTTATGGAGAGGGTGCACCACTGCAAGCGGTGACATGGCTGAAACAGTGGATCCAGGACGGTTTGCTCCAGCGCCGAGCCCCATAGAAGAACGCTATCAAATCGATAGCCTCCTACTTTTTCTCGGGATGGTCTACCCTCATTCCAGACGTCTGAAATAAGGGGGGGACTACTCATGCTCGCGCAACTTCCACCGGCCTTACAGAATCTACAGCTGCCGCTGCGTCTTCGACTCTGGGATGGCCATGAATTCAACTTGGGCCCCGAGCCCAGTGTGACCATCGTGGTGAAGGACCCCACGGTCGTGCCCAAACTGTCCCACCCCACGCTCGACTCGTTGGGCGAAGCCTTCGTCGAGGGCAAACTGGAGCTGGAAGGCTCCATCACTGAAGTGATCCGGGTGTGTGACGAACTGAGTCATGCCCTGATTGACGACGACGAGGGGAGTCGTCCGGCGCGCTCGATCCACGACAAGGCCACCGACGCCGCGGCCATTTCCTACCATTACGACCTGTCCAACGGGTTCTACCAGCTATGGCTGGACCAGGACATGGCGTACTCCTGCGGTTATTTCGAAACCGGCAGCGAATCCATCGACCAGGCCCAGCAAGACAAATTCCGCCACCTGTGCCGCAAACTGCGTTTGCAGCCAGGCGAATACCTGCTCGACGTAGGCTGTGGCTGGGGCGGGCTGGCGCGGTTTGCGGCGCGGGAGTTCGGGGTCAAGGTGTTTGGCATCACCCTGAGTAAAGAGCAGTTGGCGTTGGCCAAGGAGCGGGTGAAAGCCGAGGGCCTGGAAGACCGGATCGACCTGCAACTGCTCGACTACCGCGATCTACCCCAGGATGGTCGTTTCGACAAAGTGGTGAGCGTGGGCATGTTCGAACACGTCGGCCACGCCAACCTGGCGCAATACTGCAAGACCCTGTTTGGTGCCGTGCGCGAAGGCGGCCTGGTGATGAACCATGGCATTACCGCCAAGCACACCGACGGCCGGCCCGTGGGCCGTGGCGCTGGGGAGTTTATCGAGCGTTATGTGTTCCCCAACGGCGAACTGCCCCATTTGGCGATGATGACCGCTGAGATCAGTGAAGTCGGGCTGGAAGTGGTCGACGTCGAAAGCCTGCGCCTGCATTACGCGCGCACCCTGGACCATTGGAGCGAGCGCCTGGAAGACAACCTGGAAGCGGCGGCGAAACTGGTGCCGGAGCAAGCGTTGCGCATCTGGCGGCTGTACCTGGCCGGGTGTGCTTATGCGTTTGCGCGGGGCTGGATCAACCTGCACCAGATTCTCGCGGTGAAGCCTCACGCGGATGGCAGCCATGAACTGCCGTGGACGCGGGAGGATATCTATCGCTGAGCTGATGTTCCAGAAAGGTGGAGATCCAAATGTGGGAGGGGGCTTGCTCCCTCCCACATTTTTTACCGCATTGGCTGTTAGAGAATCGGTGAGATCAAGCGCGCCACCCGCATGCCCAGTTGTTGCAGGCGGCGGGTCTCGCGGCTTTCTTCCTGGCTCACTTCATGGGCCAGGGCGAAGTCGTCCAGCAGCATCTGCTCCACCTGCTTGGCGAAGGCTTCGTCGACCGTCAGCAACATCACTTCGAAATTCAGCCGGAACGAACGGTTATCCATGTTTGCACTGCCGATGGCGCTGATCTCGCTGTCCACCAACACCACCTTCTGATGCAGAAAACCCGGCGTGTAGCGGAACACCCGGACACCGGCGCGCACCGCTTCGATCGCATACAGGCTGGACGCGGCGTACACGATGCGGTGGTCGGGCCGCGATGGCAGCAGCAGACGTACATCCACCCCGCGCAGGACCGCCAGGCGCAGGGCGGCGAAGACCGCTTCGTCAGGGATGAAATACGGGCTGGTGATCCACACGCGCTCGGTTGCCGCGTGGATAGCCTCGACGAAAAACAGCGAACAGGTTTCATACGGGTCGGCCGGGCCGCTGGCGAGCAATTGGCAGAGCACGCCGTCTTCGGGGTAGGCGTCCGGCAGGATCAGCGGCGGCAGCTCGCGCGCGGCCCAGAACCAGTCCTCGGCAAACGACTCCTGCAGGCACGCCACTACTGGGCCGGTAACTTGCACATGGGTATCGCGCCACGGCGCCAGCGGCGGTTTTTTGCCCAGGTATTCATCGCCCACATTGTGCCCACCGACAAACCCGGTGACACCGTCCACCACCACGATCTTGCGATGGTTGCGGAAGTTGACCTGGAAACGATTGAGCCAACCGCTGCGGGTGGCGAATGCCTTGACCTGCACCCCGGCGTCGCGCAGCGATTGCACGTAGCGATGGGGCAGGGCATGGCTGCCGATACGGTCGTACAGTACGTAGATGCCCACGCCTTGGGCGGCCTTTTCCTTCAACAAAGCCTGTAACTGACGGCCGAGTTCATCGTCATGGATGATGAAGAACTGAAACAGTACGGCGGTTTGTGCGTTGCGGATGGCCTCGAAGATCGCACCGAAGGTGGCGTCGCCATTGATCAGCAAGCGCACTTCGTTGTTCGCCAGGCACGGCATGCGGCCCAGTTTGGGCATGGCACGCAGTGAGGCGTAGGCGCTGGAATTACGCGCGGCGAGGGCTTCTTCGACCCATGGGCGCCAGTTCAGCTCGGCGATGGCGGTGTGCATTTCCTGATTGGCCTGGCGGCGGGCCTGGATGTACGCGTCGAAGGTGCTGCGGCCAAAAATCAGGTAGGGGATCAGCGTGAGGTAGGGCATGAACATCAGCGACAGGGCCCAGGCGATCGAGCCTTGGGCGGTCCTGACGGTCAGCACCGCGTGGATCGCGGCGAGAGTCCCGAGAAAATGCAGCGTGGCGATGAAGTAGGCGAGCAGGTGCGGGCCAAAGAAATCCATGGACGACGGTACTCCAGGCAATCCAATGCCTAACAGACCATGAACGGCTGCGAATGTCGCTATTTTATTTGCCGTGCAACACTGGCACTTTTGTGGCGTCTAACGCCCACAATTGCCCAGGAGTTACCCGATGAATGCTCGTCTGCTTGGTTTGGCCATGGTTGTTGGTTTGTCGTTGCCGGTGGCAGCGCAGGCGCAGATGCTGGCGCCGGGCTTGTGGGAATTGACCACCAGCAACATGAAAGTCGATAACCAGGACCTGCCGGACCTGTCGCTGATCCTCGGTCAGCTCAAGCAACAGATGACCCCCGAACAGCGCGCCATGCTGGAAAAGCAAGGCATCACCATGGCCGGCAAAGGCGTGCAGGTGTGCCTCACCCCGGCACAGGTCGCCTCTGATTCAATCCCCCTGACCGACCCGCAATCGGGCTGCAAACAGGAAGTGACCGACAAGACCGGTAACCAGTGGAAATTCCGTTTCAGTTGCCCGAAAGCCCAGGGCACCGGCGTCGCTACCTTCCAGAGCCAGAAAGAATTCACCACCACCGTCAACGGCACCTTCAATGCCACCGGCGTTCAGCAGAAGGGCAGCCTGGATACCCACGCCCAATGGCTGGGCACCGATTGCGGTACGGTCAAGCCTCGCGCTTAATAGGAGCGAGCAAGCGCGCTCCTACCTTAGGAAATGCAGGGGTAAACCCTGGCAGCTGTCGACTACCTGGCCGTTGTGCCAGGCCAGGTGGCCGCAGACCAAGGTGGTGCTCACACTGTGGCGAAAGCGACGTTCGGCGAACGGCGTCCAACCACAGCGGGCAAGAATCGGCTCATCCCTGACCGGCTTTCCCTCGGGCTCCGGTTTGATCAGCACCAGGTCGGCCCAATACCCTTCGCGTAGATAACCCCGGTCGGGGATGGCAAACAGGTCGGCGACACGGTGGCTGGTCTTGGCCACCAGGGTGGCCAGGGGCAGCAGCCCATCGGCCACCAACTCCAACAGCGCAGGCAGCGCGTGTTGCACCAGGGGCAAACCCGAGGGCGCTTCACGATACCCCAACTGTTTTTGCGCCCAGGTATGCGGCGCATGGTCAGTGCCAATCACATCCAGACGATCACTCAGCAAGGCCAGGCGCAGGGCGTCGCGGTCGGCGCGGGTCTTGATCGCCGGGTTGCATTTGATCTGGTGGCCGAGGCGGTGATAGTCGTGGTCATCGAACAGCAGGTGATGCACGCAGACTTCAGCGGTAATGCGTTTTTGCGCCAGCGGTTTGTCTTCGAACAATTCCAGCTCGCGGGCACTGGTCAGGTGCAGCACGTGCAGGCGTGTACCGTGACGCTTGGCCAATTCCACGGCGAAGGAGGATGAGCGATAGCAGGCTTCGGCATCGCGGATCAGCGGGTGGGCGACGGCGGGGATCTTGTCACCAAAGCGCTCACGCATGCGCTGCTCGTTGGCTTGGATGCTCGGCGTGTGTTCGCAGTGGGCGAGGAGGATGGTCGGCACCTCGGCAAACAGCCGTTCCAGGATCCGTGGATCGTCCACCAGCATATTGCCGGTAGAGGCGCCCATGAACACTTTGACCCCGGCCACTTCGCGTGGGTCGAGGGCGGCGACGGTGTCGAGGTTGTCGTTGCTGACGCCGAAGTGAAAGCCATAGTTGGCCACCGAGTGCAGGGCCGCGCGGCGCTTTTTATCGGCCAGGGCTTCCAGGTTCAGCGTGGCGGGCTGGGTGTTGGGCATGTCCATCACGCTGGTAATGCCGCCGGCCACGGCCGCGCGGGACTCGCTGTAGAAGCTGCCCTTGTCCGGCGCGCCCGGATCGCGAAAATGCACCTGATCGTCAATCATGCCCGGCAGCAGCCACTGGCCTTGGGCGTCGATGGCCACCGGCGCGGTGTTCCCCTCGATACTGCTGGCGATCTTCTCGATACGGCCATTGACGACCAGCACGTCGGCATCGAACTCCTGGCCTTCATTCACCAGGCGGGCATTGCGGATCAGCAGGCGGCTCATGGCTCAGAACTCGTTTTGCAGGGCTTTGTAACCGCGCACCAGGTCGACGTTGGTACGTGCCACGTCTTCGGAAAACTCCGAGGCGCTGACACTCACCGGCGGGAATTGCGACAAGTCGGTATTCGGCCCGATACGGGTAGTGGAGGGCACGTAGAAGGCGACGGGCAAGTCACGGCCGTCGACCACCGAGTTATGGCGCACCACGCATCCATCGCCGACGGCGCAGTTGAACAGCACGCTGTTGAAACCGATAAACACGCGGTCGCCGACGGTGCAGGGGCCGTGGACGATGGAGCGATGCGCGATGGATGTAAATGCTCCTATCGTCACCGCCGCGCCGGACTTGGAGTGGATGACCACGCCGTCCTGGATATTGGAATTGGCGCCGATGGTGATCGGGTCCATGGCGCCGCTGGCGTCGACTTCGTCGGCGCGGATCACGGCGTAGGGGCCGACAAACACGTTCTCGCCGATGATGACTTTGCCGCAGATGATCGCGGTCTTGTCGACGTAGGCCGATTCGGCAATCACCGGCAGATCGCCGGAAGGGTTCTTGCGGATCATGCAACTGGCTCCGTAATGATGTGAACGTAGGCGCCGTCGATGGCGTTGTAGAAACAGGTGTGGCGGCCGGTGTGGCAGGCCGGGCCTTGCTGGTCGACGATCAGCAGTACCGCGTCGCCGTCACAATCCAGGCGCGCTTCCACCAACTGTTGCCAGTGGCCGGAGCTCTCGCCTTTGCGCCACAGCTGTCGGCGCGAGCGCGACCAATAGCAGACCTGCCCGGTAGCCAGTGTTTCGTTGAGGGCCTGGCGATTCATCCAGGCCAACATCAACACTTCGCCGCTGCCGTGTTGCTGGGCGATGGCGGCGATCAGGCCGTCGCTGTTCCACGGCAGGGCGTCGAGCACGGCTGCAAGTGGAAAGCGGCTGCCGACGGCAGCCCCTTCCAGTTCGAGCATGCTCAGGGTCATGGCTTGCTCAACGCTGCGCACAGGGTGTTGAGGTTGTACTCGAACAGCCCGATGAAGGTGCTCGCCGGCCCTTCTGCAGCCAGGGCGTCGGAGTACAGCGTGCCGCCAATCTGCGCGCCGCTTTCATCGGCGATCTGCTTGAGCAGGCGCGAGTCCTTGATGTTTTCCATGAACACGGCCTTGACCTTGTCTTTGCGGATTTGGGTGATCAGCGCGGCGACTTCGGCGGCCGACGGTTCACGTTCGGTGGACAGGCCTTGCGGCGCCAGGAACTGGATGCCATAGGCCTGGCCCAGGTAGCCGAAGGCGTCATGGGAGGTAACGATGCGACGGTTACCCGGCGGCAGCGCGCCGAATTTGGTCTTGGCTTCGGCCAGCAGGCGGTAGATTTCCTTCAGGTAGGCTTGGCTGTTGCGCAGGTAGTCGGCCTTGTTGGCCGGGTCGGCAGCTACCAGCGCCTTGGTGATGTTGTTCACATAGATTTCGGCGTTGGCCAGGTTGTGCCAGGCATGCGGGTCGGGGATGGTTTCGCCGTCTTCCTCCATGGTGTGGGAGATCACACCTTTGCTGGCGGTGACCACCGTGGCCTTGGTTTCGGTGCTGGTGACCAGGCGATCCAGCCACGGCTCGAAGCCCAGGCCGTTCTTGATGATCACCTTGGCCTTGAGCAGCGCCTTGGCGTCGTCCGGGGTTGGCTCGTAGGTATGGGCATCGGCGTCGGGGCCGACCATGTTGCTGATCTGGATGTGCTCGCCACCGATCTGGTGGGTGATGTCATCGAGAATACTGAAGCTGGTAACCACTTGGAGTTTGTCGGCGGCCTGGGCCATCGACAGCGGCAGCAGCAGACTGAACAGCACGAGTAGAGCGCGCATCGGGAAACACCTCATTGGGATGTAAGCAAAGGCGGGCGGCGCAGCAAGCCGTGCACCGGACCGAAGACCACGGACAGCAGGTACCCACCGCCAGCCACCAGCACAATCGCCGGGCCGCTGGGCAGCGAGAAGTAGAACGACAGCAATAAACCCAACCACACCGACAGGCATCCCAGCACCGCCGATACAGCGATCAACACCGGCAGGCGCCGGCTCCAGAAGCGTGAAGCGATGGCCGGCAACATCATCAATCCCACCACCATCAAGGCGCCGATGGCTTGGAAGCCAATCACCAGGTTCAGTACCACCAGGGTCAGGAACAAGCCGTGGGCCAGGGGGCCAAGGCGGCTGACGGTTTGCAGGAACAGCGGGTCGAGGGTGTCCAGCAGCAGCGGTTTGTAGATCAGCGCCATGGCGATCAGGCTGAACCCGGAGACCCAGAGCATGCCGGTCAGGGTGGTTTCGTCGACGGCCAGGGCAGAGCCGAACAGCAGGTGCAGCAGGTCCAGGCGCTTGCCGGCCAGGCCCAGGATCAATACGCCGGCGGCGAGGGAGATGGGATAGATAGCGGCGAGGCTGGCGTCTTCGCGCAGGCCGGTGCGGCGGGTGATCCACGCCGACAGGCCGGCCATGCTCAGGCCCGCGCCCAGGCCGCCGATGGTCAGCGCGGGCAGGCTCAAGCCCGCGAACCAGAAGCCCAGTGCGGCGCCGGGCAATATGCCGTGGGCGACGGCGTCACCGATCAGGCTCATGCGGCGCAGGATCAGAAATACGCCGAGCGGAGCGGTGCTGCAGGCGAGCACCAGCCCGCCGATCAGGGCGCGACGCATGAAGACGAAGTCGAGGAAGGGCATCCACAGGTGGGCGGCGAAGTGCATCAGGCCACCTGCATGTGAGGCTGCGGGCGGATCAACTCTTTGCTGGGGCCGAACACACAGCCACTGCTTTTGATTTGCACCACTTGCTGGGTGTGATGGCGTACGGAGGCGAGGTCATGGCACACCACCACCAACGTTCGGCCTTCGGCGTGCCAGGCGTGGATGTGGTTCCAGCACAGCGCCTGGCCTTCTTCGTCCAGAGCGGCATGGGGCTCGTCAAGCAGTAACACTGGCGACTCGGCAAGGCTCATGCGAGCGAGCAATGCGCGTTGTAGTTGGCCGCCTGACAACGCCATCAGCGGGCGCTGTTCCAGACCGCTGAGGCACCAGTCTTCCAGTACCGCTTGCAGGCGTTCGCTGCGTTGTTGCGGGGTGAGCCGTGTGCCCCATAGACCGGCGGCGACCAGTTCTTGCAGGCTGATGGGGAACTGACGGTCAAGGTGCTGTTGCTGGGGCAGGAACGACAGGCCACCTCGGCGTGGAACATCCACGGTCACTTTGCCCGCCAACGGTTTTTGCAGGCCAGCGATGACTTTGAGCAGGCTGCTTTTGCCGCAGCCGTTGGGGCCGATCACACCGGTGAGGCTGCCTTTTTCCAGGGTGAAATCCACGGCGGGAGTGAGCGGTTGGCCGGGGGCGCCCCAGCGCAAGGCGGTGCAACTGATCATGAAGGGTTTCTCGTCCAGCGGCTTTCAGCCACGGCATCGTGCGCGTGCAGGCTTTCGGCGTGGATCACTTTGAGGTGGAAGGCTTTGACGGCATCCGAGCGTTTCAAGGCGAGGTTAAGGCGGCGTGCGGCGTCTTCGCAGAACATCAGGTTCTGCCCGTTGGCCAGGGCGAAGGCTTGTTCGTCCGCGCGTTTTACGGCGGTTTGTACGGCTGTGCCGAGGGCGGCTTCGGCAGCGTTGATCAGCTCGGTCAGTGGCAGGTGATCGCCTTGCAGGTGCACGTGCAACTGCGCGCTGCTGCGCTGGCTGTGGGGCGTGGCGACGATACCGTTGGCGCTGCCGAGCCAGGTCAATACGTCTTCATGCAGCAATGGCGTGTTGCCGAAGTCTTGGAGAAATTGCTGCTGAATCAACTGCCTGGCGAGGGCAGCGGAACAGGGGCAGGTTGAAGAATAGGTAACGTCAATTTTTAGTTCCACGTGGAACATCTGGTTTTCCAGGCGCGCCTCGATGCTCACCGGGTAGCCCTTCCAGCCGGCCAGTGGGCTGACCAGCGCGGGGCGTTTCAGCAGTAAATTCGTGTGCAGACGCAGGTAGGCGTTCTTAGATAAATCTTCATGACTGTCGAGAAACCGCTGCAGTACATTGCGCAGAAGTGCGGGTGTAATGGGCTGCTGGTCGAGCATCTCCAGCGCCAGGTAAAGGCGCGACATATGAATACCACGGGCGGTGCCGTCGTCCAGGCTGACGCCGGCATCGGCGGTGGCGGTCAGGCGCTGGCCATCGATGAGGATCGGCAGGGCGATGCCGCACATGCCCACCCAGTCGAGTGGCAAGGCTTGGCGTGAAGCCTGCGCGGCAATATCCGGCAGAGTCAGCGCATTCATAAGCAGGTCCATCGTTGGAAATAATTCGACATGTTATAGTATAACAATAGAGTCGACGATGAATTTTCTGCCCCGACCTTTTTTCAGTCATGTCGAGTACGGACGCTCCTTTATTCGCGGTATTTGTCATGCACAGACGTCAGCTCCTCCACCTGCTCCTGGCCAGCCCTTTGTTTGCTTTGCCGTTCGCCGCCCACGCGACCCAGATCCGCAATGCACGCCTGTGGCGCTCGGACGACAAGCTGCGGCTGGTGTTCGACCTAAGCGGCCCAGTGCAATACAAGACGTTCTCCCTGACTGCCCCGGAACGCCTGATCATCGACTTGAGCGGCGCAGGCCTCAGTGGTGACTTTTCTCAACTTGAGCTGAAGAACAGCGGGATCACCTCGATTCGCTCGGGGCATTTCGGCAAGGCGGATACACGCATCGTGCTTGACCTGGCCGCGCCGATGCAGCTCAACAGCTTTGTATTGCCGCCTCAGGACGGGCAGGGGCATCGCCTGGTGCTGGACCTGACCAGCGCCACCCGTGCACCGCGTCAAATCGCTGCTGAAGCCGTGCCCTTGGTGGCTTCGGTGGACAAGGCGCACCCCAAGCGCGACATCATTGTGGTGGTCGACCCCGGCCACGGCGGCAAAGACCCCGGTGCTGTCGGGTCCAAGGGGCAGCGCGAAAAAGATGTGGTGCTGTCGATCGCCCAACTGCTGGCCAAGCGCTTGAAACGTGAAAAGGGTTTTGACGTGAAACTGGTGCGTAACGACGACTTCTTTGTGCCGCTGCGCAAGCGCGTGGACATCGCCCGTCAGCACAAGGCCGATATGTTCATCTCGGTGCATGCCGATGCCGCGCCACGGCTCACGGCCTCGGGCGCCTCTGTGTATGCGCTGTCGGAGGGCGGCGCGACCTCGGCCACGGCGCGCTTTATGGCCCAGCGTGAAAACGGCGCGGATTTGCTGGGCGCCACCACGTTGCTCAATCTCAAGGATAAGGATCCGATGCTGGCCGGGGTGATTCTTGATATGTCGATGAACGCCACCATCGCGTCCAGCCTGCAACTGGGCAGCTCGGTGTTGGGGAGCCTGCAAAGCATCACCAGCCTGCATCAGAAACGTGTGGAACAGGCGGGGTTCGCGGTGCTCAAGTCACCGGACGTGCCGTCGATCCTGGTGGAGACCGGCTTTATCTCCAACGCCCAGGACGCCCAGCGCCTGGTGACGGCGCGCCATCAACAAGCGGTTGCGGATGGCTTGTTCGAAGGCCTGAAAAAATACTTCCAGAAGAACCCGCCGATGAACAGCTACATGGCCTGGGTGCAGGAACAGAAGAACGCTCAGGCCTAACAGCCGGTAATTCGGCTGCACGTGAACTTGGCAGTGGCGCCTCCGGAGCTGGAAAACCGGTTGATCGTGGTCCAGCCCACCCGCCGCGTGTAGCCGACCCATGCCTCCCCATCCGACGCCAGGCCGGTAAAGAACGTCAGTTGCCCGTAGCGGCTGTTGGTTTGTGCCCAATAACGTTTACCGACCACCTCGAAACCGCGCAAATACGTGGTGGTGCCCACCGTCGCTACGCTGTAGGCATTGCCCAGCGGGTCCACACAGGCCAACAGGTTGGCGCTGCGCGTGCAATTGGCCAGCAAGCTTGGCGCTTGGGCGCAGGCAGGCCCTGCCGCTGCCAGTAACAGGGCGCACACCAGGTATTTCATAAGGGATCTCGGGGGCTGGGAAGTGTTCAAGCATTGCGCCCTTCGTCGCAACGAGCAAGGGGGATTGGCTTATTTGTATTGTTATACTATAACATTAAAGCACAGCCTGACCCGTGACCCATTCCCTATGACCGAACAAGACCTGCTGGCCCAGCCGCCCGCCGACTATATGAATGAAGCCCAGCAGGGCTTTTTCCGCGAACTGTTGCTGACTCAGCGCAATGAACTGCAAGCGCGCATCGAGGGCGAATTCCTGTTACTGCGCGAGCAGGAGCCCAACAGCGATCCGGCCGATGTGGGCAGCGCCGAAGAACAGCGCCAGTGGCAACTGCGCTTGCTGGAGCGGGAAAAGAAGCTGCTCGACAAGATCGACGACGCCCTCGAACTGCTCGCCCGTGGCGAGTACGGCTGGTGCCGCGAAACGGGTGAGCCCATCGGCCTGCAACGTCTGCTGCTGCGCCCCACCGCCACCCTGTGTATCGAAGCCAAAGAACGTCAAGAGCTGCGCGAACGCCATAAACGGGCGATTTGACCGGCCAACCCTGATGAGGATTACCTGATGCCCAATCGTCTCCCCGTTACCGTGTTGTCCGGCTTTCTCGGCGCCGGTAAAAGCACGCTGCTCAACTACGTCCTGCGCAACCGCGAAAACCTGCGCGTGGCGGTGATCGTCAACGACATGAGCGAAATCAACATCGACGGCAGCGAGGTGCAGCGTGACGTCACCCTCAACCGTTCCGAAGAAAAACTGGTGGAGATGAGCAACGGCTGTATCTGCTGCACCTTGCGTGAAGACTTGCTCGAAGAAGTCGGAAAACTCGCCAAGGAAGGTCGCTTCGATTACCTGTTGATCGAATCCACCGGTATCTCCGAGCCGTTGCCGGTGGCTGAAACCTTCACCTTCCGTGATGAAAACGAGCAAAGCCTGGCCGACATCGCGCGCTTGGACACCATGGTCACCGTGGTCGACGGCATGAACTTCCTGCTCGACTACCAGGCTGCCGAAAGCCTCGCCTCACGGGGCGAAACCCTTGGAGAGGAGGACGAACGCTCGATCACCGACCTGTTGATTGAGCAGATCGAATTCGCCGACGTGATCCTGATCAGCAAGATCGACCTGATCAGCAGCTGTGAGCGCGAAGAGCTGATGGCGATCCTTGAGCGCCTCAATGCCCAGGCGGAAATCATCCCGATGGTCATGGGCGAAGTGCCGCTGAACAAGATCCTCAACACCGGCCGCTTCGACTTCGAACGCGCCGCGCAAGCGCCAGGCTGGTTGCAGGAGTTGCGTGGTGAACATGTGCCGGAAACCGAAGAGTACGGCATCGCGTCCACCGCTTATCGCGCACGGCGCCCCTTCCATCCGCAACGCTTCTTCGACTTTATCGACCGGCCTTGGGTCAACGGTAAATTGCTGCGTTCCAAGGGCTTTTTCTGGCTGGCCAGCAAGCATCAGGATGCCGGCAGTTGGTCCCAGGCCGGTGGCTTGATGCGCCATGGGTTTGCCGGACGCTGGTGGCGCTTTGTGCCGAAAAGCCAATGGCCCCAAGACGAAGAAAGCGTCGCGGCAATCATGGGTAACTGGCAGCTCAGTACCGGCGACTGCCGTCAGGAACTGGTGTTTATCGGACAGAACATCGACTTCGCGCGGATGCGTACCGAGTTGGACGCGTGCTTGCTCACCGATGAAGAAATGGCCCTGGGCGTCGAAGGTTGGCGCCTGCTGGCTGATCCGTTTGGTCCCTGGTACGAAGAGGTTGCCTGATGTTGGCACCGGTTATCCCCTTGCGCCCCGTGGTTCGCCAGACCAGTGGTGACACCCCGCTGGCGCTGTCCGATATTCTCGAAGATGGCGTGAACCTGGCGCTGTGGCAGCGTCAATTGCCGTTGCATATCGCCGAATTCGGCACTTTGCTGGTGGCGCTCAATGAGCCGTTGGCCGAGTCCTTGGTGATCGAACTCAACAGAGAGGACGCCGAGCCGAACTTGCGCGGTCTGGCGTCCAGTTACCGCGATCTTGAAGGCTACGAAGGTTTTATCGCCGATGTGTCGTGGCTGGTCAGCGCCTTTGCGTGCCTGCTCGGCGCCAAGCGCATCGGTGTGCGCCTGCGGTTGCTGGATAAAGCCATGTGCCCCCGTTTTCACGTTGACCATGTGCCGGTGCGGCTGATCACCACCTATGCCGGCATCGGCAGCCAGTGGTTGCGCGAAGGGGCGATGGACCGCCGCAAGCTCAGCCAACCGGACGCCGAACCGAGCCAGCGCATCGAACAGATCCAGTGCGGTGAAGTGGCGCTGCTCAAAGGCACTAAATGGCATGGCAACGAAGACCACGGCCTGATCCATCGCTCCCCCGCGCTGAAAGCGGATGAGCGCCGATTGATTCTGACGCTGGATTGGCTCGCGTAACCGCGTAGGATCAAACGCTCTACACGGTCCGAACGATGGCTCTCATGCTGCAGA
The DNA here is from genome assembly GCF_024809815.1 of Pseudomonas sp. BIGb0381. Lineage (NCBI taxonomy): Bacteria > Pseudomonadati > Pseudomonadota > Gammaproteobacteria > Pseudomonadales > Pseudomonadaceae > Pseudomonas > Pseudomonas sp. BIGb0381. The sequence goes on along the minus strand of NZ_JANUEN010000007.1, from coordinate 172,636 downwards.
ACATTCCCACCCACGTAATTGCCGGGCCCTTGGGCGCCGGCAAGACCAGCCTGATCAAGCACCTGCTCGCCCAACGCCCGGCCAACGAGCGCTGGGCGGTGTTGATCAACGAGTTCGGCCAGATCGGCCTGGACGCTGCACTGCTGACCCTGGATGACGACGGCATTGCCCTCGGTGAAGTTGCCGGTGGCTGCCTCTGCTGTGTGAATGGCGCACCGTTCCAGGTAGGCCTGGGCCGGTTGCTGCGTAAGGCCAAGCCGGATCGGTTGTTTATCGAACCCTCGGGCCTGGGCCATCCTGCGCAGTTGCTCAAGCAGTTGCGCGAAGCGCCGTGGCAGCAGGTGCTGGCGGTTCAGCCCTGTGTGCTGGTGCTGGATGCCCAGGCGCTGGCAGCGGGCAAACCCTTACCGCCAACGCAGCAGGAAGCGTTGGCCAGTGCCGGACTGTTGGTGCTGAACAAGGATGAGGGGCTGGATGCTGGGCAACGCGAGGCGGTCGAACGACAGCTACCCGACCGCGATATTTATTGGACCCAACAGGCGCACGTGCCGCTCGGCAAACTGCCAGGCTTGAAGGCACAGGCTGAAGCTGCTGTGGATAACTTCGCCGTGCCTAAGGGGCTGGCTCAATTGCCGGCTATCTGGAGCGATCCGGCAGTGCCGATCTGCCTGAGTCAGGCCCAGGAGGGCGGTTGGAGTATCGGTTGGCGCTGGCACCCGAGCCAGCAATTCGATTCCGAGCGTCTGCACCTGTGGCTGACAGGGCTAGAGTGGTGCCGCGCCAAACTGGTTATCCACAGCCGTGATGGGTGGATCTCGGCCAACGCTGTGGATAACAGCCCGCTCGTCTGGCAACCCAGCGAATGGCGTCGCGACTCACGTATCGAACTGATCTTCAGCGCACCACAGGACGTGGCCGCATTGCAGGCCGCACTGGCTGCCTGCCGTTACTGACGGTTCTTGGTGGCGTGGTCCTGGCGCCATTGGCTCAGCTCGATCACATTGGCGCTGGGCAGCGCTTCCTTGACCTCGAACGGGTAGGGCGCCAGTTCGATCTGCGCGCTGTGGGCACCGAATTGTGTGATGGTCCCGCTGTGACGAGTCTCGCCTGTGACGGTGAACTCGAAATTGTAGATACGCGCCAGACGCCGCCGACCGTTGGCATCCTTCACAAAACCGATGCGCTTTAACGCCACGGCGCCGTCGAGCAATTCGATATCGAGCTTGGCACAATGCTGCTTGACCCGCGCGAGCGCCCGCTCTCGCAGGCCGTGGTTGTGCCATACCCAGGCGGCACCGGTCGCCAGCAGCATCAACACGAAGATGTTTCCCAGGGTGAGCATGCGAAAAACTCCAACAAAGTGAGAGCAGCTTAACTGTGTCGTCGGCCTGTCGTACAGGCTGCGTTTAGTCGCATACTGCGCGGCCAGAATTTCAATGGCTTTACGGAAATCCCCTGCATGAAACGCACACCTCATCTGCTTGCGATCCAGTCTCATGTGGTCTTTGGCCACGCCGGAAACAGCGCCGCCGTGTTCCCCATGCAGCGGGTCGGGGTAAATGTCTGGCCGCTGAACACGGTGCAGTTCTCCAACCATACGCAGTATGGTCAGTGGGCGGGCGAAGTGTTGGCGCCGCAGCAGATTCCTGCGCTGGTGGAAGGCATTGCCGCCATCGGCGAGCTGGGCAACTGCGATGCGATCCTGTCCGGCTACCTGGGCAGTGCGGATCAGGGCCGCGCGATTCTTACCGGTGTGGCGCGCATCAAGGCCATCAACCCCAAGGCCCTGTACCTGTGCGACCCGGTGATGGGCCATCCGGAAAAGGGCTGCATCGTGCCGCAGGAAGTCAGCGATTTCCTGCTGGATGAAGCTGCGGCCATGGCCGACTTCCTGTGCCCCAACCAACTGGAACTGGATAGCTTTGCCGGGCGTAAGCCGCAATCGCTGTTCGACTGCCTGGGCATGGCTAAGGCATTGCTGGCCCGTGGCCCGAAGGCGGTACTGGTCAAGCACCTGGATTACCCGGGCAAGTTGCCGGACGGTTTCGAGATGCTGCTGGTAACCGCCGAGGGCAGCTGGCACCTGCGTCGGCCGCTGCTGGCGTTCCCGCGCCAGCCGGTGGGCGTGGGCGACCTGACGTCGGGGCTGTTCCTGGCGCGGGTGTTGCTGGGTGACAGTCTGCTGGCGGCTTTTGAGTTCACGGCCGCGGCGGTGCACGAAGTGCTGCTGGAAACCCAGGCCTGCGCCAGTTACGAGTTGGAACTGGTACGCGCCCAGGACCGCATCGCCCATCCTCGCGTACGTTTCGAGGCGACGCCGATCAGCCTGTAAGTGCGGGAGGGTTTACAGTCCCGGACTTACAGCGCGTCCGCCTTGATTTCCTGGTAGCGCTTCTCCAGCTCCTGGCGGATCTGCCGGCGCTGCTGGGCCTGCACGAACCGGCGCTTGTCTTCGCTGTTGTGCGGTTGCAGCGGCGGTACGGCAGCGGGTTTGCGCTGGTCGTCCACGGCCACCATGGTGAAGAAACAGCTGTTGGTATGACGTACCGAGCGCTCGCGGATGTTCTCGGTCACCACCTTGATGCCCACTTCCATCGACGTATTGCCGGTGTAGTTGACCGATGCAAGGAATGTCACCAGCTCGCCGACATGGATCGGCTCGCGAAAAATCACCTGATCCACCGACAACGTCACCACATAGCGACCGGCATAACGGCTCGCGCAGGCGTAGGCCACTTCGTCGAGGTACTTGAGCAAGGTGCCGCCGTGGACATTGCCTGAGAAGTTGGCCATGTCAGGGGTCATCAATACCGTCATCGACAGCTGGGCGTTTCCGGGTTCCATAGCACACTCACGGGTTGTAGGCATTGGTTGGGGGGCACCTCTGCGGGTGCTGGGATCTTTGCAGCGCCATCCCTTACGGGACGCCGGTGGGCGGCTTGCCGTCACGCGTTCACCGATCTGTTTCCATATATTGCACCGGCTTTCCGGCGGAAGTCGCGGTGTTAACCTTCAAAAGCCCATCTCAGGGCATTTCTTACGATTAAGGCAGACTTTTCCTTCCGCACTTTGCGATTTTTCAAAGGCGCGTGCGGAAGTGGGAAAAGCGCCAGTACCCTCAAGGAGCCCCTCGCCATGCACGCCATCAGCTTTATTCAGGACTTGGCCGTGATCATGCTGGTGGCAGGGGTGGTCACCGTCCTGTTTCACCGCCTCAAGCAACCCGTGGTGCTGGGGTACATCGTCGCCGGCTTCATCATTGGCCCGCACACACCGCCGTTCGGCCTGATCCACGACGAAGACACCATCAAGACCCTCGCCGAGCTGGGGGTCATCTTCCTGATGTTCTGCCTGGGCCTGGAGTTCAGCCTGCGCAAACTGTTCAAGGTGGGGGCCACGGCGTTTATCGCGGCCTTCCTGGAAATCATCCTGATGATCTGGATCGGCTACGAGATTGGCCGCTGGTTCGACTGGAACACCATGGACTCGCTGTTCCTCGGCGCGATCCTGGCAATTTCCTCCACCACCATCATCGTGAAGGCACTCAATGACCTGAAGATGAAAAACCAGCGCTTCGCCCAACTGATTTTTGGTGTGCTGATTGTGGAAGACATCCTCGGCATTGGCATCATCGCCTTGCTCTCGAGCATCGCCGTCAGCGGTACGGTGAGTTCCGGCGAGGTGTTCTCCACGGTCGGCAAGCTCTCGCTGTTCATGATCGTCGCGTTGGTCATCGGTATTTTGCTGGTGCCGCGCCTGTTGGCCTACGTGGCCAAGTTCGAAAGCAACGAAATGCTGCTGATCACCGTACTGGGCCTGTGTTTCGGTTTCTGCCTGCTGGTGGTCAAGCTGGAGTACAGCATGGTGCTGGGGGCGTTTCTGATCGGCGCGATCATGGCCGAATCCCGGCAGTTGGTTAAGATCGAGCGCCTGATCGAGCCGGTTCGCGACATGTTCAGCGCGATCTTCTTCGTGGCGATCGGCTTGATGATCGACCCGCAGATTCTCCTGCAATACGCCTGGCCGATCGCGGTGATCACCGTGGCCGTGGTGTTGGGCAAGATGCTGTCCTGCGGCCTGGGTGCCTTTATCGCCGGTAATGACGGCCGTACCTCATTGCGCGTAGGCATGGGGCTGTCACAAATTGGCGAGTTTTCCTTCATTATCGCCGCGCTGGGCATGACCTTGCAGGTCACCAGCGACTTCCTGTATCCGGTGGCGGTGGCCGTTTCGGCGATCACTACACTGCTCACGCCATACCTGATTCGCGCTGCCGACCCTTTGTCATTGAAGATCGCCGCCGTGATGCCAAAGCGCATGAGCCGGGTGTTTGGCATGTACGGCGAATGGTTGCGCAGTATTCAGCCTCAGGGCGAGGGCGCAATGCTGGCGTCGATGATCCGCAAGATCATCCTGCAGGTGGGCGTTAACCTGGCGTTGGTGATCGCGATTTTCTTCGCCGGAAGCTTTTTCGCGGTGCGCATTGGCGGGTATCTGGAGGGTTGGATCAGTGATCCAAGTTGGCAGAAGGCGTTGATCTGGGGTGGGGCATTGCTGTTGTCGCTGCCGTTCCTGATTGCGGCGTACCGCAAGCTCAAGGCGCTGTCGATGTTGCTGGCGGAGATGAGCGTGAAACCGGAAATGGCCGGGCGACATACCCAGCGGGTGCGACGGGTGATTGCGGAGCTGATCCCGATTTTGTCGCTGCTGGTGATCTTTGTGCTATTGGCAGCTTTGTCGGCCAGTATTCTGCCGACCAACAAGTTGCTGGTGCTGATTGCCGCAGTCACGGCGGCGGTGGCGGCCGTGCTCTGGCGATGGTTCATCCGTGTGCATACGCGGATGCAGGTCGCCTTGCTGGAGACGCTGGATAACCATAAGGATACGCCGGAGCACTAGTGGGGGCCGCTACGAGGTCCGGCGCGGGACAAGCCCGCTCACTACAGCAAGCCCGTTCGCCAGGGGGATCAGGTGTCAGCTTTCCAGCCAGACGTCCCGCGCCCAGTGCCACACCGACTCCCAGGTTTCTTCGGTGACGAGTTCTTCTTCGCCGGACCACAGCACCACGGTGCCGTCTTCTTCGACGCAGTAGTAATCGTCGCCGTCCTGGCAGATCGGGATCATGCTGCGGTCAACGCCGGCATCCCATGCGTTGGCGGCCACGTCCGGCAGGTAGGTGTGCGACTGCGGGTCGGTGACGGTCACCGGCTCCAGGCTGCCGTACACGACATCGCTGACGGTCAGCAGGAACTCGCGAAAGACAAACGGGATGTCGATGAACAGCTGTTCTTCGATTTCCACCAACTGATCTTCATCAGGCAGTTCCAGGGGAACCGGGACCGGTTCGTTGGCTTCACGCAATTGTTCGATGATTTCTTCCACGTCCGGGATCCTCTTGCTGATGGCGCGGTTTATAGGGGGGTTTTATACAGTAGCTTGCTATAAGTGCAACCGTGAAATAGAAAACCCCGGACAGGTCCGGGGTTTTTTGTTACGGCTTGCTCAAGCGCGTGGGTATCAGCCGTTCTGGCGGATACCGGCGACCAGCCATGGCTGGTTGTCGCCTGGGGCACGTTCCATGTTCCAGCTTTCGCTGAACACTTCACCCTGGTCGAAACGCGAAGTCTTCGACACGCCGCTGAAGGTCAACGTTGCGATGGTCTTGTCGGCACGATCATCCACACCGTCCAGTTGCACGCGCAGGTCGTCGATATAGGTCGACTGGAAGCCGTCGCCCAGGTCGGCGCGTTCGCGCTTGAGGAACTCCAGCAGTTGTGGGGTCACGAACTCGGAGATCTTGTCCATTTCGTTGGCGTCCCAATGCTGCTGCAGGGACTGGAAGTGGCTGCGGGCCGCTTCGATGAAACGCTCTTCGTTGAACCAGGCCGGTGCGTTGATCACCGGGCGGGCTGCGGCAGGCGCTGCCGAACCACCGAAGATCGAACCCATGGCTGGCTTCTGTTCGAACACTTCACGCTGCATCGGCGCGCCGGCTGGAGCCAGCTGCTCCTGCTGCTTGCGGCGACGGGCGGCGATGAAACGGAAGACCAGGAAGGCGATGACCGCCATGATCAGGATGTCGAAGATCTGCATGCCCTGGAAGCCGTCGCCCATGAACATGGAAGCGAGCAGGCCACCGGCCGCGATACCGGCCAGAGGGCCCAACCAGCGCGAAGCACCGCCGGCCTTGGCAGCGGCGCCAGCAGCACCGGCTGCGCCTGCGGTCGCGGCAGCACCGCCTGCACCGGCGGATGGAGCCATTTGGCTGGTCTGGTGAGTCGGTGCCGCGCCCGAGCTTTTGCCGCCACCGAAGCGTTTGGCGTTGGCGTCGAGGCTCATCGTCAGGCCGATGCACAACGCCATGGCGATGCTAAGAAAACGTTTCATAAAGGGAATTCCCATTTGTGGATTGCACGCGCGCCATGTTGCACAGGTGTAGTGACAGTGGCTAGCGACATAATGTTTCGGGCTTTTGCGTAAGACCGAATCAGAATGGTCTGTAGGACTTATTACAGATATTGGCCCGCGCTCGTTGAAAACAAGGGCGGGCCAATAACCTTCATGTTGGCAAATGTTTCAGACCGCTTCGAGCTTCGCGTAGCCCATCATCAGCCATTTGCTGCCTTCGGCGAAGTTCACCTGCACCCGTGCCTGGGCACCGGCGCCTTCGAAGTTGAGAATCACCCCTTCGCCGAAGATCGCATGCTTGACCTGCTGGCCCAGGCTGAACGGGGTTTCCGGAATCTCGGAACCGGCGAACATGCTGCTGGAGTTCTGCTGCTGACCGCCGCCGAACGGGCGGCTGACGCTGTTGGACAGGCGCACTTCCTGGATCAGGCCCTTCGGCACTTCACGTACGAAGCGCGACACCTTGTTGTAGGTCTCGCTGCCGTAGAGGCGTCGGGTCTCGGCGTAGGTCATCACCAGGTTCTGCATCGCGCGGGTGATGCCTACGTAGGCCAGGCGGCGTTCTTCCTCAAGGCGGCCGGGCTCTTCCAGGCTCATCTTGTGGGGGAACAGGCCTTCTTCCATGCCCACCAGGAACACATACGGGAACTCCAGGCCCTTGGCGCTGTGCAAGGTCATCAACTGGATGCTGTCTTCATGCTCATCGGCCTGGGTGTCGCCGGCTTCCAGGGATGCATGGCCGAGGAAAGCGGCGAGCGGAGTCAACTCTTCGTCTTCCTCGGTGTTTTCGAACGCGCGGGCGGCGCTGACCAGTTCCTCAAGGTTTTCTACCCGGGCCTGGCCTTTCTCGCCTTTTTCCGCTTCGTGATAGGCAATCAGCCCGGACTGCTCGATCACCGTCTGGGTCATCAGGTGCAGGGGCATTTCCGAACATTTGGCGGCGAGGTTCTCGATCAGCTCGACAAATACCCCCAGCGCGCCAGCAGCACGCCCCGTCAGGCCTTTATTGGCGATGAGCAGGCGCATGGACTCCCACATCGACACATCGGCATGGCGCGCGTGGTCGCGAATCGCCTCGACGGTTTTCTCACCGATGCCGCGCGCCGGGATATTGATGACCCGCTCCAGCGCCGCATCGTTGCCACGGCCTTCGAGCAAACGCAGGTAAGCCATGGCGTTCTTGATTTCCGCACGCTCGAAGAAGCGCTGGCCGCCATAAATGCGGTACGGGATGCGCTCGCGCAGCAAAGCCTCTTCCAGCACCCGCGATTGGGCGTTGGAGCGGTACAGGATCGCGATGTCGCTGCGCGCCAGGCCGGTTTTCAGTGCGCTTTCGATGGTTTCCACCACGTAGCGTGCTTCATCGTGCTCGTTGAACGCGGCGTACAGGTTGATCGCTTCGCCTTCGCCACCGTCGGTCCACAGCTCTTTGCCCAGGCGCCCGGTGTTATTGGCGATCAAGGCGTTGGCGGCCTTGAGGATGCCGGCGGTGGAGCGGTAGTTCTGCTCCAGGCGGATGGTGACCGCGTCCGGGAAGTCTTCGGAATACTGGTAGATGTTCTCGATTTTCGCGCCACGCCAGCCGTAGATCGACTGGTCGTCGTCGCCCACCACCATCAGGCTGTCGCCGCCCTTGGCCAGCAGGCGCAACCAGGCGTACTGCACGGCGTTGGTGTCCTGGAATTCGTCCACCAGAATGTGACGGAAGCGTTTCTGGTAATGGGCCAGCAAGCCCGGGTTGTCGCGCCACAGGTCGAGGGCGCGCAGCAGCAGCTCGGAGAAGTCGATGACACCGGCGCGTGCGCAGGCCGCCTCGTAGGCCTCATAGATGCTGCGCATGGTGGCCAGGAACAAATCGCCGCTGGCCTGGATGTGCTGCGGGCGCAGGCCTTCGTCTTTCTGGCCGTTGATAAACCACTGGGCCTGGCGCGCCGGCCAGCGCTGCTCGTCGAGACCCAGCTCGCGGATCACGCGCTTGACCAGGCGTTGCTGGTCATCGCTGTCGAGGATCTGGAAGGTCTGGGCCAGGCCCGCTTCCTGCCAGTGTGCCCGCAGCAGGCGGTGTGCCAGGCCGTGGAAGGTGCCCACCCACATGCCGGCCGGGCTGATGCCCATCAACTGCTCGATGCGATGGCGCATCTCGGCAGCGGCCTTGTTGGTGAAGGTCACCGACAGGATGGAGTGCGGGGACGCGTTCTCGACCTGGATCAACCAGGCGATACGGTGCACCAGCACTCGGGTTTTACCGGAGCCAGCACCGGCCAGGACCAACTGACGGCCAACGGGGGCCGCTACGGCCTGGCGTTGGGCATCGTTGAGAGAGTTCAGCAAAAGAGAGAGATCATCGCGCATCGGCGCATTCTATGGGCCTAAGGAGACTCGGGCAAATCCCAATGCCGGGTGGTCGACGCAAAACGTCACGCGTGATCCCACCGGGGCAAACATTCCGGCGTGACTGATGACCGGTAAGTCATGGCCCACAGCCCGCGCGGTGTCTTGCTCAAGGGGTCTGGCACCAAGGTTTGCGGCCAATCACTGCATGATTTTTATGATCTGGAGCAGTTTGGCCCAAGCGCTTGCTTGTGTATGCTCCGTCGACGTTTCGGGCTCACCATTATAAGAACACTGCCTATGACTCTCAGCAACGACCTGCTCGGCCCCTCGGCGGCGCCCGCGCAGGTTATCCGCAAACATTACGCCACCGAGATGGCGGTCGAGCGCACACGCCTGCTCTATCAGGGCTCATTGCTGCCCACCTTATTAATGCTGGTCAACGGCCTGGTCTGCGCCTGGCTGCTATGGAACCCCAAGCAATACCTGCTGGACAGCATCTGGCTGGTCTGGCTGCTGGCCCTGGTGGCGATGCGCGTGATCCAGGTGGCAGCCTTTGATTCAGCCATGCCCAGCCGGCAGGCCCAACCGATCTGGCGGCGCATGTTCATGCTCGGCTCGGCGGTCAGTGGCCTGACCTTGGCCACCGCAGCCATCGCCCTGGTGCCGGTCGACAGCTTTATCCAGCAGGCCTGGGTGTTCGGCCTGATCGGTGCGGCGACGTTGTCAGCCAGCGTCGCCTACGCAGTGAGCTTTCCGGCGTTCTTGTCCTTTGCCTTGCCCTGCCTGGTGCCGGCGATCGTCTATCTGTTCTGGAGTGGCGCCCCGCAGCAACAGGGCTGGGGTGTGCTTGGCCTGATCCTGCTGGCGTCCCTGAGTGTGGTGGCGTGGCAGGTCAATCGCCTGATCCAGCGTGGGCTGTTGCGGCGGTTCCAGAACCAGGCATTGATCGAGCATCTGCAGCAGGCGCAGCAGCGCAGCGAGCAACTGAATCAGGATCTGGTGCGCGAAGTCGAGCAGCGGCGTCAGGTTGAGCAGGAGCTGCGTGAGGCGCAAGTCGGCCTGCAGGACCGCATGGCGCAACGCAGCCAGGAACTGGACGCCGCCAGCCTTGCCCTGAATAAAAGCGAGGCGCGCCTGGCCATGGCCCTGCAAGCCAGTGAACTGGGCCTGTGGGACTGGAACCTGCAAACCGACGAGGTTCATCACACCCAGCTCAAGGAGCTGTTCGGCCTGGAGCCCGAGCACGTCACGGCCATGCTCGGTCACCTCAAGCCGCGCCTGCACCCTGACGACCTGCCGCTGCTCAAGCGGGCGCTGGTGGAGCACCTTAAAGGACGCACTGAGGATTACCAGGTGGAATACCGCGTGCGCCACGGCGATGGCCACTGGGTGTGGATCGAAGACCGCGGTCGCGCCGTGGAGCGTGCACCCAGCGGGCGAGTGATTCGAATGCTCGGCACCCGCCGCGACATCAGCGCCGGCAAAGCCCTGGAAGAGCAGCAGCGGTTGGCCTCGACCGTATTCGAGGCAGCCAGCGAAGGCATCGTGATCCTTGACCCGGACTACGCGCTGATCGCGGTCAACCAGGCTTTCAGCCGCGTCACCGGCTTTGAAATCGACGATATGCTCGGTCGCAATGTCGTCGAGCTGCCCAGCAGCCGTGATGCCCGGCGCCACTTCCCGGTGATCCGCCAAGCCTTGCTCAGCCACGGCACCTGGCAGGGCGAGTTGGTGGAAACACGCAAGAACGGTGAGCTGTATCCACAGTGGCTGCAACTGAATGTAGTGCGTGATGTTCGCGGAAACGTCAGCCATATCGTGGGCTTCTTCGCCGATCTGTCAGCGCGGCGCGAATCCGAGGAGCGCATGCGCTACCTCACCCACTACGATGAGTTGACCGGCCTGGCCAACCGCTCGTTGTTCCGCGAACGGCTGCGCGAGGCGCATCAGCGTGTACGCCAAGGCGGGCGCAGCCTGGCGTTGCTGCATATCAACCTCGACCGCTTCAAGTTGCTCAATGACAGCCTGGGTCATGAAGTGGCCGACCAGTTGCTGCAAAAAATGGCCCGTCGGTTGATCAATGCCTTGCCCGAGGCCGACACCATCGCGCGTTTGTCCGGCGATGAATTCGCCGTGCTGTTCGACGCCTACGGCAACCTGTCGAGCCTGGCCCGAGTGGCCACGCGGCTGCTGGCCAAGCTGCGGGTGCCGGTGACGGTAGAAGGGCATGAGTTGGTGGTGAGTGCGTCGATGGGGATCAGTCTGTTGCCGGATAACGCGCGGGAAATTTCTGCGCTGGTCAGTCAATCGAACATGGCCATGCAGCACGCCAAGCACCTGGGCGGCAATAACTTCCAGTTCTACACCGACAGCCTGCAAGCCAGCACCCTGGAGCGTTTGCAGCTGGAAAACCATCTGCGCAAGGCCATTGATGAGCGCCAGCTCACGGTGTTCTACCAGCCGAAACTGTGCCTGGCCACGGGCAAGCTTAACGCTGCCGAAGCGCTGATCCGCTGGGAGCACCCGCAATGGGGCATGGTGCCGCCAGGCGACTTTATCGGCCTGGCCGAAGAAACGGGCCTGATCGTACCGCTGGGCGAATTCGTGCTGCGCCAGGCGTGCTGGCAGGCCTGTGAGTGGCAGCGCCAGGGTCTGGCACCGATCCGCGTGTCGGTGAACCTCTCGGTGCACCAGTTGCGCCAGGGCAAGCTGGTCAGCCTGGTGCGCCAGGTATTGGAAGAGACCGGCCTGGACCCGCAATACCTTGAGCTGGAGCTGACCGAAAGCCAGTTGCTCGACAGTGTTGAACACATCATTGCGACCTTCCAGCAACTGCGGGACCTGGGCGTGAAGCTGGCGATCGACGACTTTGGCACCGGCTATTCATCCCTCAGTTACCTCAAGCGTATCCCTGTGGATTACGTGAAGATCGACCAGACCTTTATCCGCGGCCTCGGCCAGGGGCGGGAAGACGCCGCTATTACCCGAGCGATCATTGCGATGGCGCACGGCTTGGCGCTCAAGGTGGTGGCCGAAGGCGTGGAAGATCAGCAGCAGCTGGATTTCCTGCGTACAGAACGATGCGATGAGGTGCAGGGCTACCTGATCAGTCGGCCGATGGAGGCCGAGGGGCTGGCAGATTTGTTACGCAGCAATGCAGATTTTCCCTGAAGACAGTCCTCACGCCCATATGGCTACAAGGCAGCTACCCGCTGATTCAAAGGGCATCAGGGCGATTTAGTGATGCATCGGGCGGGCAAAACGACAATTCTTGTAGTATAACTACAAGCTTGCTACATCCCTGGCCCCGCCAATAACAAGAGTCCTGCCCTTTGAACCTGTTGCAACATATCGCCCAGTCGCGCCACCTGTTACGCAAATCGGAACTCAAGGTTGCCGATCACGTGCTGCTTGACCCTGCGGCCGTGATGCACAGTTCCATGGCCGATCTGGCCCACAGTGTGGGCATCAGCGAGCCGACCATCGTGCGCTTCTGCCGCGCCATCGGTTGCTCCGGATTCCAGGACTTGAAGCTCAAGCTGGCCCAGAGCCTGGCCGCCGGCGCGAGCTTCGGCCAATTTGCGATTCACGAAGACGATTCCGTCGCCGACTACAGCCTGAAAATCTTCGACACAACCTTGCACACGCTCATGGAGGTGCGCGAGAAGCTTGACCCGGTGGAGTTGCAAAAGGCGGTGACCGCCATGTCCCAGGCCCAGCGTGTGGAGTTCTATGGTTTCGGCGCGTCCGGTGCGGTGGCGGCCGACGCCCAGCACAAATTTTTCCGCCTGCTGCTGACCGCGGCGGCCTACAGCGACCCGCACATGCAGGCGATGTCGGCGGTGACCTTGAAGCCGACCGACGTGGCGATCTGCATTTCCCAGTCGGGCCGCTCCAAAGACCTGCTGATCACCGCCAACCTGGTGCGTGAAAGCGGCGCGACGTTGATTACCTTGTGCCCGAGCCAGACGCCGTTGGCGGAGCTGTCCACGGTCAACCTGGCGATCGATGTGCACGAAGACACCGAGATCTACACCCCGCTGACCTCGCGTATCGCTCACCTGGTGGTGATCGACGTGCTGGCGATGGGCGTGGCCATGGCGCGGGGCCCGAGCCTGGTCAACCACCTCAAGAGCGTCAAGCGCAGCTTGCGCAGCCTGCGGTTGTCGCCCAAGTCCGTCAAAGCCCTCGACGACTGATCCAGGGCCATACACGCTCAAAATGTGGGAGGGGGCTTGCTCCCGATAGCAGTGGGTCAGTCAAAGAGAAATCGGCTGATGTACCGTAATCGAGAGCAAGCCCCCTCCCACATTTGGATTGTTTACCTATTCGGAAGATTCATCGTCCTGTAACCCCTACGCCGTTAAACCGTCATCGCTACAACCCATCCTGTACTCCCCGTACTCGCATTGGGAGACTCCAAATGGCCCGGCCCTACGAAGACAGCAACAGCTCCGTCAAAACCCGTCGTCAGCAGGAAGACCAGCGCCGCATGGCGTTCCGTCGCGCAATCGAAGACCGCTGCGACCAGCGTCAGCTGCAGCAGAGCATCAGTGACTACCCGGAACTCCATTGGCAGGCGCCCGCGGCTGCCCAGCGAAACGTTCAGCCAACGCGCTGATCTGCACCCGTTCGCTGCGGATAAAGCCCAGGAACGCATGGGCCACCGGTGACAGGCGCTTGGCTTTGGCCTGCACCAGGCACCAACTGCGGTACAGCGGCAGTTCTTCCACCGGCAGCTCCTTGAGCCCGCCGGTGGCCAGTTCCATATTGACCGCGTGGCGCGTCAGCAAGGCCACGCCAAGGCCGGCGCAGACGCATTCACGTTGCGCCTCGGCGGAGGCCACTTCCACCGTCTGGGTGAAGTGCACGCGTTTCTCCTTGAAATACTCCTCGCAAGCCAGCCGTGTGCCGGAACCCGGTTCGCGCAGCAACAGCGTGTAGGGTTCCAAGTCCTGCAAGCGCAGCGGCCCTTGCAGGCTCAAGGGATGATCGGGTGGGGCCACGGCCACGATCGGGTTGTTGAGAAACGGCAGGAATTCCAGGCCCATGTCCTGGGGCACCATGGACATGATCACCAGGTCGTCGCGGTTGTCGGAGAGGCGCCGAATCACCTGGGCGCGGTTGACCACGGTCAGGTGCAGCTGTACTTCGGGATGCTGGCGCTTGAACGCGGCGAACAGGTGCGGCACGAAGTACTTGGCGCTGGACTCAATCGCGAGCTTTAGCTGGCCTTGCAAAGAACCCTGCATGTCCGACAGCTGCATATCGAGGTTTTCCAGGCGTCCGAAGATATCCCGACTGGCCCGTTGCAAGGCTTCGGCAGCTTCGGTCATGTAGAGCTTTTTGCCGACATAATCGAACAGCGGCTGGCCGATCAGCTCTTCCAGCTGGCGAATTTGCAGGCTAACGGCCGGTTGTGTGAGAGACATTTCCTCGGCGGCGCGGCTGTAGGAGCGCAAATCACACACTTCATTGAAGATCTGCAATTGACGCAATGTCATACGCATCAAAGACTTACGCATTATTCGATTCCTCTCTCCCCAGGCCGGCCGGCCAACTATAAGTCTTTACTTATGCACGACCCAATAATTATTGATTTTTGTTAATCCCTCCACGGGCTTAGTGTGTGCCTGCGACTGGCTTGAAACATTTGGTCACGCGCCGACCCGGCTCCAGCGGGTCGAAGAACGCAGCAATCGGCTCAAGGGAATTTCCAAGTGATAAAAAAGATCCTGATCGCCAACCGTGGTGAAATTGCCGTACGAATCGTGCGTGCATGCGCCGAGATGGGCATTCGCTCGGTCGCGGTTTACTCGGACGCCGACCGCCATGCCTTGCACGTCAAGCGTGCCGACGAAGCCCACAGCATTGGCGCCGAGCCGCTGGCCGGCTACCTGAACCCGCGCAAGCTGGTGAACCTGGCGGTGGAAACCGGTTGTGATGCGCTGCACCCCGGTTACGGCTTCCTGTCGGAAAACGCCGAGCTGGCGGATATCTGCGCCGAACGTGGAATTAAATTCATCGGCCCTTCGGCTGAAGTGATTCGCCGCATGGGCGACAAGACTGAAGCCCGCCGCAGCATGATCAAGGCCGGCGTGCCGGTTACGCCCGGTACCGAAGGCAACGTTGCCGACATCGCCGAGGCCCTCACCGAAGGCGACCGCATTGGTTACCCGGTGATGCTCAAGGCCACCTCCGGTGGTGGCGGTCGCGGTATCCGTCGCTGCAACAGCCGTGAAGAACTCGAACAAGCCTTCCCCCGCGTGATCTCCGAAGCCACCAAGGCCTTCGGCTCGGCGGAAGTGTTCCTGGAAAAATGCATCGTCAATCCCAAGCACATCGAGGCGCAGATCCTTGGTGACAGCTTCGGCAACGTGGTGCACTTGTTCGAGCGCGATTGCTCGATCCAGCGCCGCAACCAGAAGCTCATCGAAATCGCTCCGAGCCCGCAACTGACCCCGGAACAGCGCGCCTACATCGGCGACCTGTCGGTGCGCGCGGCCAAGGCCGTGGGCTACGAGAATGCCGGCACCGTGGAGTTCCTGCTCGCCGAAGGCGAGGTGTACTTCATGGAGATGAACACCCGGGTGCAGGTGGAACACACCATCACCGAAGAAATCACCGGGATCGACATTGTCCGCGAGCAGATCCGCATCGCCTCAGGCCTGCCGTTATCGGTAAAGCAGGAAGACATTCAGCACCGTGGCTTCGCGTTGCAGTTTCGCATCAACGCCGAAGACCCGAAGAACAACTTCCTCCCAAGCTTCGGCAAGATCACCCGTTACTACGCGCCCGGCGGCCCCGGCGTGCGTACCGACACAGCGATCTACACCGGCTACACCATCCCGCCGTTCTACGACTCCATGTGCCTGAAACTGGTGGTCTGGGCGTTGACCTGGGAAGAAGCCATGGACCGCGGCCTGCGTGCCCTGGACGACATGCGCCTGCAAGGCGTGAAGACCACTGCCGCCTATTACCAGGAAATCCTGCGTAACCCGGAATTCCGCAGCGGCCAGTTCAACACCAGTTTTGTGGAAAGCCACCCTGAGCTGACCAACTACTCGATCAAGCGCAAACCCGAAGAGCTGGCCCTGGCCATCGCCGCCGCCATCGCCGCCCACGCAGGCCTGTGAGGAACATAATAATGAGCAAGAAAATCTTCGTAACCGACACTATCCTGCGCGACGCCCACCAATCGTTGCTGGCGACCCGCATGCGCACCGACGACATGCTGCCGATCTGTGACAAGCTCGACAAAGTCGGCTACTGGTCCCTGGAAGTCTGGGGCGGCGCCACCTTTGACGCCTGCGTACGCTTCCTCAAGGAAGACCCGTGGGAGCGCCTGCGCAAACTGCGCGCCGCGTTGCCTAACACGCGCCTGCAAATGCTCCTGCGTGGCCAGAACCTGCTGGGCTACCGCCATTACAGCGACGATGTGGTCAAGGCCTTCGTGGCCAAGGCTGCCGTCAACGGTATCGACGTATTCCGCATCTTCGATGCCATGAACGACGTGCGTAACCTGCGCGTGGCCATCGAGGCGGTAAAAGCCGCTGGCAAACACGCCCAGGGCACCATCGCCTACACCACCAGCCCGGTGCACACCGTCGAGGCTTTTGTGGCCCAGGCCAAGCAGCTGGAATCCATGGGTTGCGACTCGATCGCGATCAAGGACATGGCCGGCCTGCTGACTCCGTATGCCACCGGTGAGCTGGTCAAGGCGCTGAAAACCGAGCAGAGCCTGCCGATCTTTATCCACTCTCACGACACCGCCGGTTTGGCTGCGATGTGCCAACTCAAGGCCATCGAAAACGGTGCCGACCATATCGACACCGCGATCTCCAGCTTCGCCTGGGGCACCAGCCACCCGGGCACCGAGTCGATGGTCGCCGCCCTTAAAGGCAGCGAATTCGACACCGGCCTCGACCTGGAGCTGCTGCAAGAGATCGGCCTGTACTTCTATGCCGTGCGCAAGAAGTACCACCAGTTCGAAAGCGAATTCACCGCCGTCGACACCCGTGTGCAAGTCAACCAGGTACCGGGCGGGATGATTTCCAACCTGGCCAACCAGTTGAAAGAGCAGGGCGCTCTCAACCGCATGAGCGAAGTGCTGGCTGAAATTCCACGGGTGCGTGAAGACCTCGGCTTCCCGCCCCTGGTGACCCCGACTTCGCAGATCGTCGGCACCCAGGCGTTCTTCAACGTGCTGGCCGGTGAGCGCTACAAGACCATCACCAACGAAGTGAAGCTGTACCTGCAAGGCGGCTACGGCAAGGCGCCGGGCACGGTGAACGAGAAGTTGCGTCGCCAGGCCATCGGCAGCGAAGAAGTGATCGACGTGCGCCCAGCCGACCTGCTCAAGCCGGAGATGACCAAGCTGCGCGGCGAAATCGGCGCATTGGCCAAGTCCGAAGAAGACGTGCTGACCTACGCCATGTTCCCGGACATCGGGCGCAAGTTCCTCGAGGAACGCGACGCCGGCACCCTGACGCCAGAGGTGCTGCTGCCTATCCCTGAGGCCGGCGGCGTGGCCCGTGCCGGTGGTGAAGGCGTGCCGACTGAGTTCGTCATCGACGTGCACGGCGAAAGCTACCGCGTGGACATCACCGGGGTCGGCGTGAAAGCCGAAGGCAAACGCCACTTCTACCTGTCCATCGACGGCATGCCGGAAGAAGTGGTGTTCGAACCGCTCAACGAATTCGTCGGCGGTGGCGGCAGCAAGCGCAAGCAGGCCAGCGAGCCGGGGCATGTCAGCACGGCGATGCCGGGCAATATCGTCGATGTGCTGGTCAAGGAAGGCGATGTGGTCAAGGCCGGCCAGGCCGTGCTGATCACCGAAGCGATGAAGATGGAAACCGAAGTGCAGGCTGCGATTGCCGGCAAGGTGACCGCCGTTCACGTGGCCAAAGGCGACCGGGTGAACCCTGGCGAAATCCTGATTGAAATCGAAGGCTGATCCAGCCTTCGACACGACCGTTTAATCCTCGGGGGGGCAGGTGCTCCCCTTTTTTTTGCCTGATGATCAGGCTACGTCATGGCTCAGAACGCTATCGCCCACTGGCCCATCACCCCTTGATTGCGGCTGTGGCTGCCGAACTCGGCGGAATAGGCCAGGCCCACGCTGTGTGTGTCCGACAGCGCCATGTCCAGGCCGGTACGCAGCGCCAGGCTGTTACGGTCCAGTGAGGTGCCGCCGATGGTGAACGAGCTGTCGAAGTCCTCGCGTTTTTCCCCGGCGAAGGACTGGCGCACATGGCTGCCGACGTCGCCATACAGGTGTTTCCAGCTGGTGCTCAGGTGCGGTTTGAGCGTGATTTGGTTGCCCAAGGCAAAGTCGCGGGTCAAACGCAGGCCAAAGGTACTGCTGAAGTTTTGCTGGGTCTGTGCACCAACGTCCAGCGCGCTATCGCCACCCTTCTCCACGAAGCGGTCGCGCTGATAACGCTGGAAACCCAGTGCGGCAAAGGGCTGGGCGCGTAAGCCACCTGTATGAAACTGATAGCCCAGTTCGGCGAAGGCGTTTTGGCTCCGCGCTTTGTACTTACCCGTGAGGTGTTCGCGGTAATTGATGAAGTCGAAATCGACATTGCGTTGGTTCTGCCCGCTATGCCTGCTGTAGAGCGCGCCCAGGCGCAGTGCCAGCGGCCCGTCCTGGCGCACCGCATAAGCGCCCAGATGCCAGCTGTCCAGTTCGCCTTTGAAACGTTTGGCGCTCAGGTCACTGCCCGACTTACCGCCCATCACGCCGAGTCGCCAGGCATTGTCGGCCGACCAGTCGGCGCCCAGCAGCAAGCCTTGGCTGCGTTGCTTCAAACCAAAGCTTCCGTGTTGAGCATCCAGAGTGCCGGCGCCGCCCAAGGCTTGGAGCCATACACGGCTGCCCTCGTCGGTGTCGTTATCCAGCTGACGTACTGCGGACAGCAGGCTGGCGTTCAATTGTTTCATGCTGTTTTGGGTGGCGCTGCCCAGGTTGGCGTTCTGGCTACCCGCCAATTGTTCCAGTACCGCGCCCAATCGCCCTGGCTCCAGGCTGCCCAGGTACTCGCCGTATTGCTCAAGTCGGTATTTTTCCCACTCGTTCAGTTCGTCCGACGCCAGCAGGTCATCCACCGCGGCGTCGAGCACACGGGCGACGCTCAGGCCATTGCGGCTGGTGGCATGGTCAGCGAAGTAGAAGTCTTCGGGCGCGGGCAGGGCCGGTTCATGAGGGCTTTTCTCACTGTGCTCCGCGAGCGGATCGAACCATTCGCTGTCTGGCTCCATGTCGCCCCGTGCCTGTGCGTATTGAGCACAGGTGGCCCCCAGCGCGAGGGTGATGGCGAGTACGAGTTGTTTCTGAATGAGCGGCATGTAAACCCACCTCTTGATGTATGAGGCGGGGAATTTAGCGGGGCACTCGGAGGATAACTGTCAGGCCAGGCAGTGCTCGTTTGCGGGAGATGTCTCTAGCCTGATGCGAAAAAGAATGCAGCAGGATTGGCACCGTAAGGTTGCGGTCGATGGTTACTTTACTGACCTCACCCTCGCTTTACATACCCCTTGCCAAAATGGCGTTCCATCCGCGCCTGGATCAGTTCCAGCCCGAGGGACATGATCCAATAGATGATTGCCGCGGTGCTGAGCATCTCGATGTAGCGATAACTGGAGCGCCCGTAGGATTGCGCCAGGAACATCACTTCCCACACGCCCATCACCGAGATCAGTGACGAGTCCTTGAGCATGGAGATGAACTGGTTGGTCGCCGGCGGGATGATGGTGCGCATGGCCTGGGGCAGGGTGACGTGCCAGAAGATCGCGCTGTCGCGCATGCCCAGGGCCAGCGCGGCTTCCCGTTGCCCATGAGGGACGCCCAGGATACCGGCGCGGAAGATTTCGCTCAGGTAAGCGCCGTAGTTCAGCGACAGCGCGATGATCCCCGCGACGATGGCACCCGGCACCAGGCCCAGCTGCGGCAGGCCGAGGTAGATCAGCAGGATCTGGATCAGCAACGGCGTGCCACGGAAAAACGACGCGTAAAAGCTGGCTATGCCAAAGGCCACGGCACTCTTGGATAAGCGCCCGAGCGCAGTGACAAAGCCCAGCACCGACGAAGCGGCAATCGAACACAGGCACAGGAACAGCGTCAGCGCTGCGCCTTGCAGGAAGCCATTGGGGGCCAGGTGCAGGCCAACCAGGTTGGGCAGCTTGTCGAGGATGATCGAGAACTTCAGGTCAAAGCTCAGGAAGAAACTGGCAAACAGGGCGAACAGGGCCGCCCAGGTCAGGTAAAGCCGCGTGCGAAAGCCCAGCAGGGCGCGCGCAGGTTTTGGAGGAACACTCATTGGCTGATATCGGCACCGATCCATTTTTGCGACAGTTTGCTCAGGGTGCCGTCCTGTTTCAACTGGGCAAACACCTCACGCACCTTGGCGTCCCACTGGGCGTCGCCTTTTTCGATGGCGACCGAATTGGGTTCGGCGTACAGCGGCGCGCCGGCGAGCTTGAAGCGTTTGTCTTCGTTCAGGCGCGGCTGGGCGGTGACCAGGTTGGTGAGGATTGCATCCAGGCGCACACCGGCGCCCAGGCCGAGGTCCTGGAAGGCGACGTTATCGGTGTCGTACGGGGCGATCTGCACGTCCTCGAACGGGTACTGCAGTTGAGTGTCTTCGGCGCCTTCGATCACCAGGTTCTTGTTCAGATAGCTTTCGTAGCTGGAGGCGCTGGTGAGCCCGACCTTTTTACCGCTCAGGTCCTTGGCGCCATGGATGCTGTCATCCTTGGCATTGACCACGATTACGGCGGGGGAGGCGTAGTACTCCACCGGGAAATCAAACACCTCGGCGCGGGCCTTGCTCGGGGTCATGGAGCAGATGCAGATGTCGTAGCGACCGCTCCAGCGGCCAGCGGCGATCACGTCCCACGACGGCGTTTCCAGACGCAGTTTCACACCGAGCTTTTGCGCGACGGCCTTGGCCACATCGACATCGAAGCCGTCGAGTTGGTTTTGGTCGTTGAGGAACGAGAACGGCGGGTAGCTTTCCATCAGCACGCCCACCAGTTCTTTCTTCTTCTCAATCCGGTCCAGGGTCGCGCCGCCAAAGGCTTGGGTGGAGGCAGCAAGCATCGTCAGGCCCAAGGCCAATAGCGGTTTAAGTTTCAAAGTGGGCACCTGAATAAAAAAGAGTTGTTATGAACCGAATTGAACGTATTAAATAGTTATAAGAACGACTCTCATAGTGAGTTATTTTCATAAGCTTATGAGTAAAAAGCATATGGGCGCAGTAAGCACAGTAATTCTGGACGGCGGCATGGGCCGTGAACTGCAACGACGCGGTGCGCCCTTCAGGCAGCCGGAGTGGTCGGCGCTGGCCTTGAGCGAAGCACCGCAGGCGGTGGAGGCGGTGCATGCGGCCTATATCGACAGCGGCGCCAACGTGATTACCAGCAACAGCTACGCGGTGGTGCCGTTTCATATCGGTGAGGCGCGGTTTGCTGCCGAAGGCCAGGCCCTGGCGGCACTGGCGGGTGAATTGGCCAGAAGGGCGGTGCAGGCTTCGGGCAAAGCCGTGCGTGTGGCCGGCTCGTTGCCGCCGTTGTTTGGTTCGTATCGTCCCGACCTGTTCGAGCCGCAGCGCGTGTCTGAATTGCTGACACCGCTGGTGCAGGGCCTGGCACCCCATGTCGATCTGTGGCTGGCGGAGACCCAGAGCTCAATCGTCGAAGCGCGGGCGATTCATGCGGGTCTGCCGAAGGATGGCAAGCCGTTCTGGCTGTCGTTTACCTTGAAAGATGAAGACACCGACGATGTACCGCGCCTGCGTTCCGGCGAACCGGTGGCGGACGCGGCCGAAGCGGCGGCGCAGCTGGGCGTGCAAGTGTTGTTGTTCAATTGCAGCCAGCCGGAAGTGATCGGCGCGGCGATCGATGCCGCGCGCCAAACCTTCGAGCGGCTGGGCGTGGCGATTCAGATCGGCGCCTACGCCAACGCCTTCCCGCCACAGCCCAAGGAAGCCACGGCCAACGACGGCCTGGACCCCTTGCGCGAGGATCTCGACCCACCGGGCTACCTGCAGTGGGCCGCGGACTGGCAAAAGCGTGGTGCCAGCCACTTGGGCGGTTGCTGCGGGATCGGGCCGGAGCACATTGCGGTGCTGGCCCAGAAGCTGGTCTAAGCCTTAAAGCGCCTGGCGGCGACACTCCGCCAGGCCCTTCAACTGCCCGGAACCTGCCTGGTTCGCCTCGGACAACCACGCCTCAAACCCCGCGCCCACCGTCGGCCACTCCGAATCCAGAATCGAATACCAGGCCGTATCCCGGTTCTGCCCCTTCACCACCATATGCTGGCGAAACACCCCTTCAAAACTGAACCCCAACCGCTCAGCCGCATATTTGGAGCGGGCGTTGCCGTTGTTGCACTTCCACTCCAGGCGTCGGTAGCCCTGCTCGAAGGCGTATTTGGCCAAGAGGTACACCGCCTCGGTGCTTTTGGGTGAGCGCTGCATCGGCGCGCCGAAGGTGACATGGCCGATTTCGATACGGCCCTGGGCCGGGACGATGGACATCAGGCTGAGGATGCCCTGCACCTGGCCGGACGCACGGTCGACCACGCTGAAGAAATACGGATCGCTATTCGCCGCATGGTTGTTCAACCACGCATCGAACGCGGCGCGCTCGGCAAACGGGCCGTAAGGCAGGTAGTCCCACAGCTTGGGGTCGGCACCGGGGCCTTCGAGGGCTTGCCACAATTGATCGGCGTGGCGCGCCGGGTCGAGTTTTTCCAGGCGGATAAAGCGCCCTTCGAGCAGTTGCGCGGTGGGCGCCGGGGCGCCTTTCCAGTCGGCGAGGGAAGTAGACATGCTGCGCTCCTTAAAGACCTTTGCGAAATTGAATGAAGCCAGGGCGTTCGGCGATGCGCTCGTAGAGTTGGATCGCGGTGGCGTTGGTCTCGTGGGTCAGCCAGTGGACCTTGCAGCAGCCGTCGGCCTTGGCAGTGGCGTAGACGAACTCGATCAGTTTACGGCCGACACCAGTGCCGCGCTGAGCCGGGTCCACCAGCAGGTCCTGCAGGTAGCAGGAGTTTTCGATGCTCCAGTTGGAACGGTGGTAGATGAAATTGACCATGCCCACCGCCTTGCCATCCTGCCAGGCCAACGCGGAGTGGGTCGGCTCATTGGGATCGATCAGGCGCTGCCAGGTGCTCTGGCTGACGGCGTCCGGCAGTTCGGTGTTGTAGAACGTCAAGTACGCCTGCCACAGCGGCAGCCAGGCGGCGTGGTCGGCCGCGGTGACCTGGCGGATGTCGATCTGGCTCATTCTGAAACTCCTTGGGGAATAAAGCGCGCGAGGGTCTGGTCGCGTATATCGGCGCTGGCGGCCAGCCCGTCGCGCACACCGGCGATGTCCGCCGCGCTGCGGTTCTGGCTGAGCTTGCGTTTGCCGATCAGGCGCTCGATCGGCAGGCTGAAGCCGACGATGGCCTTGAGCATGCCGTCAATGTAATCAGCCGGGGCGTCGCTGACTTTCCAGGGCTGGGCGCGGTTGCCCTCGTGGCGGTCGGTGAGGGCGCTGACCACGCCGAGCACCCGTTCGGCATCGGTAAACACCTCGGCCTTGCCATAGGCATGCACCGCGATGTAATTCCAGGTGGGCACCACTTTGCCGTGCTCAGCCTTGGCCGGGTAAAACGCCGGACTGACGTAGGCCTCGGCGCCGGCAAAGATCACCAGGGCTTCGCTGCCGTTTTGCAGGTCTTGCCACTGCCGATTGGCCTTGGCCAGGTGCCCGTACAGCGTGCCATTGGGGCCTTCATCGGGATTGAGCAGCAGCGGCAGGTGGCTGGCCTGCAGGCCTTGCTCACCCATGGTCACCAACTGCGCCAGGCGCGTGTGCTGGATCAGTTGCTGTATTTCGGGCAAGTCTTCGAGGGCAAAGGCGCGAGGTGTGTACATCAATATTTTCCTTGGCGAATGCCTGCATCCTAGGCAGGCTAATGGTTCGTTGTAAGAGCCATCTAACCTCAATTTAATAGGTCCAATTCGATGCTTTCCGTAGAGCCGCCGCTGTCGTTCAACCCTGCCGGTATTGAGTTGGATCGGCGGCAAGGCCTGACACGCCAACTCTATGAAGCCTTACGCCAGCGCGTGCTGGATGGCCGGCTGGTCAGCGGTACGCGCTTGCCCGCCAGCCGTGACTTGGCGGCGGCCCTGGCGATTTCCCGTAACAGCGTGGTGCGTGCCTACGATCAGCTGTACGCCGAAGGTTTTATCGAAGGCCGCGTGGGTGACGGTACCTATGTCGCCCAACTGCCCAGCCCGAAAAAACTATCCACAAAAGTGTCCACAGGGTTATCAACAGACTTATCCCCAGCCTTATCCACAAAATGGGCCGACTTACCGGAAGATCTCGCTGGCGAAGTTATCCACAGGTCGGCCTTGGGGCGCGTGCGAAATAACCATTTGCCACAACCGCCAGCGGGTCCGCCCAAGGCGTTTCGCGTGGGCGTGCCGGCTTTCGATCTGTTCCCGTTTGAGGTCTGGGCCAAGCTCAATGGGGCGTTCTGGCGCAAACCCGACATGGAGCAATTGTGCTACGGCGACCCGGCAGGCGATGCGCGGCTGCGCGGGTTGATCGCGGCGTACCTGCGCAGTTCGCGGGGCATGCAGTGCACGGCTGAGCAAATAGTGATCACCAGCGGCGCACAGCAGGCAATCAGCCTTTGTGCACAGTTGCTGGTAGAGCCAGGTGACGGGGTGGCAGTGGAAAACCCGGGCTATCGCGCCGCAGGCCACGCATTCGCCTTGGCCGGTGCCAATCTGCAGGGCGTGCCGGTGGACAGCGACGGCATCGATTGCCAGGTCCTGAATACCTTGGTCAATTGCCGCCTGGCCTATGTCACGCCCTCCCATCAATACCCCCTGGGCGTGGTGATGAGCCTGGCGCGGCGTTTGGAGTTGCTGGCCTGGGCCGAGCGCACCGGCGGTTGGATCGTGGAGGACGACTATGACGGCGAATACCGCTACAGCGGCGCACCGCTGGCGCCCCTGGCCGCGCTGGACCGCAGTGGGCGTGTGCTCTACGTCGGCACCTTCGGCAAAGTCGCGTTCCCGGCCTTGCGCCTGGGCTATCTGGTGTTGCCGCCTGGCCTGGTCGATGCCTTCTCGCGGCGCCGTGCGGTGGATATGCGCCACTCGGAAGTCAGCACCCAAGCCGTGATGGCCGAATTCATGGCGGCCGGACACTTCCAGCGGCATATCCGTCGGATGCGGCGTGCGGCATTGAGCCGGCGCAATGCCTTGCTCGCCGGGTGGCCGCGCGGTTTGCCGGGTGTCGGCGAGTTGCCCGTCATTGCCGCAGGGCTGCACATGACCGTGCGCGTGGACAGCCTGGCCCGCGAGCAACAGCTGCTTGAGCAGGCCCGTGCCGTGGACGTCGAAATCAATGGGTTAAGCAGTTACTGGCTGGCGCAATCCACCCCCCCGGAAGACCAGCGCGCCGGCCTGGTGCTGGGCTTTGCTGCCGTACCCGAAGCGGCCGTCGCCGAGGCCCTGGCAACGTTGCGCAGGGCCTGGCACTTCGGTTGACCATCAGTGTTGGGAAAACAAGCAGCGGGCCAGCGGCAGAGTCAGCGAGTGCGCGGCGGCGGGTGCGCACTCGTCCACACTGCGCTGAACATGCCGATCAGGTCCCGGACTTGATCTTGGTCCAGACGCGCGTCCTGGCGCGTTCGGCGTCGCGTCCCAAGGGTTTCAAGGTATAGAGCGTGGCCATCGCCGCCTCGGTTGGGTACAGGTTGGGGTTGTTGCGGATCGCGGGGTCCACCTGCTCGGTCGCGTCTTTGTTCGGGTTGGGGTAGCCGACGAAATCACTGATGGGCGCAATGACTTGCGGTTGCAGCAGGTAGTTGATGAAGGTGTAGGCGTCCTGCGGGTTCTTCGCGCCCTTGGGAATGGCCAGCATGTCGAACCAGATCGGTGCGCCTTCCTTGGGCAGGCGCATATCGACGATCACGCCGTTCTTGGCATCCTTGGCGCGGTTGGCGGCCTGGGAGAAGCTGCCGGAGTAGCCGACGGCGACGCAGATGTCGCCGTTGGCGATATCGGCCATGTATTTGGAGGAGTGGAAGTAGGTGATGTACGGGCGGATTTTCATCAGCAACGCTTCGGCTTTTTCATAGTCCTTGGGGTTGCTGCTGTTGGGGTCCAGGCCCAGGTGCTGCAAGGCCAGCGGCAGGATCTCCGAGGGTGAATCCAGCAGCGCCACGCCGCATTGCTTGAGCTTGCTGATGTTCTCTTCCTTGAAGATCAGGTCCCAGCTGTCCACCGGTGCATCGGCGCCCAATGCGGCCTTGACCTTGTCGGGGTTGAAGCCGATCAGGATGGTGCCGTACATGTAGGGCACGGCAAATTTATTGCCGGGGTCGTTGGCTTCGATCAGCTTCATCAACTTGGGATCGAGGTGGTTCCAGTTCGGCAGCTGGCTGCGATCCAGCGGCTGGAACACGCCGGCCTCGATCTGCTTGGCCAGGAACACATTGGACGGCACCACCACGTCATAGCCGGAATTGCCGGTGAGCAGCTTGGCTTCCAGGGCTTCATTGGTGTCGAAGATGTCGTAGACCAGTTTGATCGACGGGTTTTGGGCCTTGAAGTCTTCCAGAGCCTTGGGAGTGATGTAGTCGAACCAGTTGTAGACCCGCAGGTTTTTTTCTTCAGCGTGCGCGGCGGTGCTTAATACGGCGGTGCAGAGCACAAGCGACTTGAACAGATTCATTCGACTGCCCCTTCAAAACCTTCGAGAACGTTGACGGCATTGATGCCGATTTCTTCTACCGCGTAGCCGCCTTCCATCACGAACAGCGTCGGCCGGCTCAGGCGGGCGATGCGCGCGCCCATCGCCAGATAATCCGGGCTGTCGAGTTTGAACTGCGAGATGGGGTCGTCCTTGAAAGTATCGACGCCCAGGGACACCACAATCACGTCGGCGCCGTAGCCCTCAATGGCCTGGCAAGCCTGTTCCAGTGCGGCGCTCCAGGTGTCCCAGCCCGAACCGGCCGGCAACGGATAGTTGAAGTTGAAACCCTCTCCGGCCCCGTCGCCGAGCTCATCGGCATAGCCGAGAAAAAACGGAAACTCGGCTTCCGGATGCCCGTGGATCGAGGTGAACAGCACATCGCTACGCTCATAGAAAATCGATTGGGTGCCATTACCGTGGTGGTAATCCACATCGAGGATCGCGACTTTTTTATAGCCCTGATCGAGAAAGGCCTGGGCGGCGATGGCTGCATTGTTGAGGTAGCAGTAACCGCCCATCAGGTCGCTGGCGGCGTGGTGTCCCGGTGGGCGGCACAGGGCAAACGCCGCCGGCGCACCGGCCTGGATCGCCTGCTGCGCGGTCAGCGCCACCTGCGCTGCGCTGTAGGCCGCCTGCCAGGTACCGGCGGTGATGGGCGCGCCGCCGTCGAAGCTGTAGTAACCCAGTTGGCCATGCAGGCTGGTGGGCAATACCCGGCGCAAGGTCCGGGCGGGCCAGGTGTAGGGCAGCAGGTCGCCTTCCTGGCCGAAGACGGTCCAGCGTTCCCAGGCGCCTTTGAAGAAGTCCAGATAGGCCGGGGAGTGAACGCGTGCCAAGGGGGTCAGGCCGAAATCATGAGGTGCGCGCACGGGCCCCAGTTGGCGGTCTTTCACCCGTTGCAACACGTGGTCGGCGCGGGAGGGCATTTCGAAACAGGGCATCAATTGCCCGTCCATCAATTCGCAACGGCCATGGTGCAGATGGTGATCGTCCGAGTAGATCGTCAGCATGTTGTTGTTCTCGAAGACTCAGGAAGGTGCCTTGCAGTGTTGCCTCGTCGGTGCGACAAGAGAACGGCAGGAGCGGCCAAAACGGGATAAATATGGCCAACGGCACTGTCCGTTATTCGCCCGCCGGGGCTTATGGCCGGAACTGACTCGGCGCGACGCCGCTCCAGCGCACGAAGGCATGCCGGAAGCTCGCGGTTTCACTGAAGCCCAGTTGCTCGGCAATGCGGTGGATCGGCATCGCATCGTCGGCCAGCCACTGCTTGGCCTGCTCGAAGCGCAGCTCATCGAGCAGTTCCTGATAACTGCTGCCCAGATCATGCAGGTGGCGGCGCAAGGTGCGTGGCGAGCACTTCAACTGTTCGGCGAGCCTGTCCAGCCCTGGTGCGGCATGCAGTTGCGTGGCAAGCAGGTGACGTACGCGGCCCAACCATGCCTGGCGCCCGGTGAACTCGGTGTTTTGCTTGCGGCAGCGCTCAGCCATAGCGCGATGGGTGATGGCATCGGCCAGAGGCAACGGTTGATCGAGCCACTGACGGTCGAAGGCAAAAGCATTGCTACCCGCCTGGAACTGCAACGGGCAGGCGAAGCGTTCGCCATAGCGAGCGCTGTAGGCGGGCGCCGGGTAATCGAAACGAGCCCCCAGCAACGGCAACGGATGGCCGAGCAAGTCGTCGCAGATCACCTTAAGCGACGCCAGGCACAACTCGATATTGAATGCGGCCAGCGCCGGATCCTCCCGATAATCGCAGGCGTTGAACCAGACCCACTGGCCATCTTCCTCAAGGGTCAACTCGAAAAGTGTTCCCAAGAGCGCCGGATAGCGCAGTGCCAAGCGCAAAGCGTCACCGAAGGTGGCACTGGTCAGCAGCGCATAGCCCAGTATGCCGTAGGCCGACACGTGCATGCGTTGCCCCAGTTCCAGGCCGAGGTCCTGGCGCAGGGCTACTGCATTTGCGCAGACCTGCATCTCCTGGCGCGTGGTGATCCGTGTATCGGGTTGGTGCAGGTCTACAACCGCGATGCCGCTGCCGGCCAGTAGCACCTCGTGGCTTATGCCTTCGGTGTTGAACGTCTCGAGCACCAGCGAAACAGCGTTCAAGGTGGTCAGGTGTGAGTGCAGCATAGGGCGGATCCCTGCAAATATTGCTTGGAGGGAGCAATTCCCATGCCGCAGGCACCCGTTGATCAGAGGCCGAAGAATAGTCGGCGTGCCTGTTCCAAGTTGATTTCGCTACGGTAATAGTTAAGCAGTTCCTGCGAGTCCAAGCCGTTGGGGGTGTCGGTAGTCAGGCCCAGGTTGCGCTGAGCGGGTGTTTTCAAGCGGGCCTTGATGAACGCCTTGGATTGCGTCCAGGACGTCGAATAGTGAAAGTGGGCATACCAGAGTACGTCATGGGTAACACGGTCCGTGATGGTGTACTCATCCAGGTAGTTCGGTCTGGCGCTCTTGAGCCGCTGTCGACTCTTGGTTTTCTTCAGGGTGATTTCGCGGCGCTGCTGGAGCCATTCCACGCCGGCAATAGTGGGTGGCCGTTCCTTGATCATGCGCCGTATGTGCTGGGCGGCGTCTTGGTAGAGTTCGGCCGCGGCCTCCTTGAGTTTTCGGCTGAGGATGGCCGCAGAGCGCTGCTGTTGAGTGCCGAGTTGCGGTCGTGACAAGGCTTGTTCAATGGCCTGGCCGGTTTCTTCCAGCAGCAGGGCGTGCTGGTGATACAGGTACTCGATACCGATGGCGGTACGCGCCGTCTTTTTCGCCTGCTCGTCGGCACGCTCCTTGAACGCCGTCAGGCCGTCGAGAAAGACCTGGGCCTTATCAAGGACTGTCTGGATCTGCGGTGTCGCAGGATGCGATGGCGGTGGCGTGGTAACGCGCTGGACCCACAACCCCTGATCTTTTTTGTGGTAGGTCGCGATGATTTGTTGAGTGATGGGCGACTTGATATCCACCAGATCGGTCTCAAGCCCGACGGAGGTCATTCGCGGCTCGCCGATCAATACGCCGTTGTAGCGGGTATTGATGAATTTTTTCTGCGCCCTGGGCGGTGTGGGTGGCGGTGTGGGTCGGCTCCTGAGGGCGTCGCGGTCGACATGCAACAGCGTCAGTTGCTGCTGCGCATCCTGGGAGTAGGCGCGCATTTTCTGACGTAGGGATTCCAGCTGTTCGGGAACGACGGCGTCGGCGAAGTCTTGTGGCAGGTCCTCCAGACGTTCATTGATGACCGCGAATTGTTCGATCAGGCTGCCCAGCGCTTCAATACGTTCATCCAGACGTGCTTCGCTGCGCTCAAACAAGGTATCGCGCAGGGCCTGGACCGCAATGTCAGCGGTATCGACGATCTTGTCCAATGCGGCCCAGGCCTCAGGCGCGCTATCAACAGAGGCTTCATCCAGGCACAGGTTGCGCGACATGGTCACCTGCAAGGCCTTGAGGTCATCACTGCTGTAGGAAGGCATTCGCTTTTTCCGCAGCTGGATCTGGTGCAAGCCCTCGGAGGACAGTTGGCGTAGTTGTTCAAAGCGTGAGTGCACGTAATCCAGGCGCTCGATCATGTCCTGATTCAACCTGGTGAGTTGTCGCGCATCTTCGATATGCCGTTCCTGAGGGACGCGGGCCTGGCGTTCGATCTGCTCCAGTACCTTGCGAAAGGCTGGAGTGAATGTGCTTTGGACCTCCTTGATACCCACTTCGGATAATTCCAGTTGGGCATTCAAATAGGCGATGGCCCTGGGCTGATAGTCTGGGATGGGATCAAATACGTGCAGTTGCTTGAGTTGTTGCAGGGCCGTTTCATAGTCCGAATGCTGGGTGGCGAGTTTTTGCAGATAGTGCTGGCGTTGCTCGTCGGCCGAGGTCTCGAGCGCTTCGGTCATTTCCGTGCGGGCTCGTTGCAGGTCCAGCGACAACGTTTTTTTTGAGTTCTCAAACGCTTGCAGTTTTTCGCGCAACTGCTTGGCAGTTTCCGTGGCCTGCAGGCTGGCGCGTCTGATCGCGCGTTTGGGGCCACCGCCACGCAGGCGCAGGCGACTGTCGATAAACCATTGGCCTAGAGCATTGTGGATCAGGGCCGGGCCGATACGTTCTGGTTTAGTTGGATCAATGATGAACACTGGCTCGTCCGGTTGCGCTGATACCTCGAACCAGCGTTGGCCGACGGGTACGTAGTATTTCTGGCCTGAACGGTAGAGGTGTTGGTGAGTACCTGCCTTGGTGATGGGGCTACTCAGCGTCGCGGGTTTTTCGACCTTGAAGCTCTCCAGCAGGGCGCGTAGTTGTTCGGTGCGGCGGTTGACCGCGCCACTGATGTTCAGCGGGGAAATAGTGTCGGCAGGCAGGTTGGATGATGCGTTGTCGGCCAACTGCTTGACGACGATCGCCTTAGCGACGGTTTTTTCAGCCGGCGGTTCTGTCTCACGCTGGGTGGCGAGTGCTTTGCCGGTGTGCTGATGCCGTGTGGCGATATGCAGGGTGATCGCCAGGCCCAGATTGAGCAGGACGTCGGTGATGGCAGCCCATTGCGCGGGTTTGTCCTGTTGCTGTTCGGCATCGACGAACTGTTGCAGTTGATCGAGAACCTGCCAGATCCACAAGGCGGTGCCCAGGGTCGGGCTGAGGAATGGCAGCACTGCATTGAGCAGGTTCCAGCCAGCCTGCTTGAGCGTTGCCCAGCGGCTTTCGGCGTTGGAGACCGACTGGCGATCGGCCAGGGTCACTAATGCCTGGGCGTTGGCAGTGAACAGCGTGGCGAGCAGGTCATCGTTCAGCACGGCGTTGCCCAGCACCATCGGGCCGCTCAGGGTCCACAGTTTGTCAGGCTCCACCAGATAGTCCGCAACGGCCCAGGGAGAGGGCAGGTCCCCTGGGAATACGTAGTTGGCGTAGTCTTCGCGCACAGCGTCGGGCAGCCAGGCCAGTACCGAGTTGCGCAATTCGGGCGACTGCGTCACGGCGTAGATAAGGTTGGCAGGCGAGGCGTATTGAACCAGCGGCGGGTTGAACAATGGGCGGTAGAGCAGGCAGGGACCGGCAGCAGGATCGGACGGGCCGATGACATACATGTTGGCCACCTCGTCGTAGGTCCCTGCACTGCGCCGTTTAGGGGCAAAGGCCAATTGGCGCATGACAATAGCCTGGCCATCCACGTTGTGTTCATGGGTGTCGAGTTCCATCAGCGCGGCGATGTAGCGGTATCCCAGTTCATTAATCCCGTCCTGCTGACGAAGCTTGCTCTGTAGCGCCATCAGCGGCAGTTGGATGCGCATGTGTTGGGTGTACAGCGCTTTGCGGCGCGCGGACTCCTGGCGCAGGTCCAGCAATTTAGTGTTGATCAGCTCGGGGTAGGTCTTGCCGATATTGACCTGCTGAATAACGTTCTCCACGTAGTCGACGGTCATCCATTCGGGCAGTGCCACTGCGTTATCCAGCTCAATCGTTTTGTTGCCCAGGGGCAGCGCAATCAGGTTCTGCAGGGCCAGCTCCACGAGTGTGAAGGTGGTTGTGTTGTAGACGCCCGGAACAATGAAGGAACCCCAGGTTTCCAGGCTCTTGACGCGCACGAGGATTTTTTCAAAAGACAGGTGCCCGGCGGTTGGGTGGTCCAGGAGAATCTGATCCTTGATTTGGTCAAGGGCGTACTTCTCGATGCCGGGGATGTCCTCCAGGTAGGACGCGCCGGCATGCGCGCTGTTAAGCGCCGCCAGGTCCTTGAGCAGACGTGCGTAGCGGTTGAGGTCACTGGTCGAGGCGCTGCTCAGCCAATCGGGCAAGGCGTCGCGATACCACTCAAGCCCAGGCCCTTTTTGTGCGGGCGCAGTGTCCGGTCCCGGGGTTGAATTCAAAGCGTTGTTGACCTTGCTCGGACTGTCTTCGCGCAGTTCTGAAAAACTCATGGCGCCGACAGCGTCAACTTGCTGAGCGACGTAGGCGCAGGCCAGATGATCAAAAAAATCGCCTTCGGGCTCGAACAAGCGCCAGTTGAGTGAAGGGCGGTTTGCCTGTGGTCCGAGATGGTCCGGCAGCGATTTGCCCAATTGCTCCAGAGAGTCGAATTTCTCGTAGCCCTTGAGCAGTGAGTAGCTGAGGATGATCGTGCGTTCCTGATGCCGGCCCGACAGTAACGCGATCTGCAACGCTTTGAATCCCTTGCTCTGTGTGCCGTCCGTCTGTTCGATTTCGATCATGCAGGCTTTGCTCGCATAGGGATCATCGATTTGTCGAGTGGCGCGTTCGGGCAGGTGAAACAGTCGGCGTGCCAGGGCGCAGTCGGTTTCGTCCCATGCTTCAACTTCCTGGACGTTCCAGCCATTACGCAGGGTGTTGGACAGTTCCTGCCAGCGCGGGCCTTTGGCGTTGCTATCGTTCCAGAAGTTGACCAGGTGCTCCTGGAAAGCGCAGAGCATGACCGGGGCTCTGGTGTTGAGGATTTTCGCAACATCGGTCGTGCGCACGGGCAAATGCACAGGCGGATCGGTGAGCGGGTACCGTGTGAGAAAGTGCTCTCCCTCGATGCACAGCGTCGGTATCGCCAGTACCGCCTGGCGGACCAGCAGGTCACTGAGTGCGTGATACTCGGGCGGCCCGGCAACGATCTGGTCGTCGAGGAGGTGCCAGGTCGGCACGCCCATCAAGGTGCTGCCCGGGTCGATGTTCAGGGTTGCGTATTGTTCATTCAGTGCCTGGCGCAATAATTCGGTGGCGGCCTCTCTGAAGGAAGGCCCTGCGTAGAATTGAGCAATCAGCTCCAGTGTCGGGTCATTGTTCTTGAGCTGTTTCTGGGCGGTGGGGGTTGCAGAGGTCATGAGGGGTTCCTGTCGTGCCGGTTGATGGAAACAACCCGAGGCAGAGGCTCGGGTTTTCCATGCTAGGCACCGACAGGTCGCTGGTGAGAGTGACTATGTATCGAATCTCAACGCAGCTCTTCACACAGGTCCAGTTCGACCAGGCGGCGAATCTCGGCGTTGGGCAGGCCCGCACCGATCAAGGCATTGAGCTTGCCAAACGCGGCTTCGCGGGTCATGCCGCCACCGGACAGCACGCCCACGCTGCGCAAGCGGCTGCCGGCTTCGTACACATCCAGCTCCACGCCACCTTCATGGCATTGGGTGATTGCCACGACCACGATGCCGTTTTCTTCTGCTCGCTTGAGGCTGGCGAGAAACGCAGGGTTGTCGCTGGGCCCGGTGCCACTGCCGAAGCATTCCAGCACCAGCGCCTGGATGCCGCTGTCGACCAGTGCATCCAGTTGCGCTGCGCCGATGCCCGGGACCAGCGGCAACACGCCGACATTCGCCAGGGCCTTGGACTGGCGGTAATCCAGGGCGGCGGGAAGCGCTTCGGCCTTGGCCACGCCGCCGTTGCGCTGCAACGCGGCAAACGGATGACGACCAAAGCTGCGGATCTTCGCGCAGCGGGTCGGTGCCATCAGCGCGCCGTGGAAGAACAGGTGTACGCCGGGTGCCAGGCCTTCGCCCAACGCCAGCAGGGCACCGCTGACGTTTTCCCAGGCATCGCTGTCGGGTACGCCGGCCGGCAACATCGAGCCAGTGAACACCACCGGTGCCGGCAAACCCAGCAATTGAAAGCTCATGGCTGCCGCGCTGTAGGCCAGGGTGTCGGTGCCGTGCAGGATCAGCACGGCGTCGCAGCCCTCGTCAACGGCCTCGACCACGGCGCTGCGCAGTCGCTGCCAGTAGGCGGGGGTCATGTTGGCGCTGTCGATCAGCGGGGACATTTCCCGGAAGCGCCAGGCGGGTACTGAGGCGTTGGCGAGCTGTTCGCGCATGC
This sequence comes from Pseudomonas sp. BIGb0381, assembly GCF_024809815.1. NCBI lineage: Bacteria > Pseudomonadati > Pseudomonadota > Gammaproteobacteria > Pseudomonadales > Pseudomonadaceae > Pseudomonas > Pseudomonas sp. BIGb0381. The sequence goes on along the minus strand of NZ_JANUEN010000007.1, from coordinate 138,334 downwards.
GCGCTTCAAAACCGGAGGCGGGGGCCAGGCCATTGGCGCTGGCCTGCATGCCGATGGTGCCACCGGTGTAGAGCACCATGATGTTGTTAGCTGGTTGCATCAAAGAATCTCCTGAACGAAAAACGCCGCCGGGCCCAGAGCATGCCCAAGGCCAGGCGGCGTGTCATCTGTCTACGCTCAGCGTTGCACTTGAGCGTTCAGTTCAGCCGCTGGGGCCGCTTGCGGTTTTACCGGATTGGCCGGCCAGGCCTTGCGGTCCAGGTCCAGGTCAGGGAACTGGCTGGAGTCGAACACCGGAGTCTTGATGCCTGCCGCGCGCTGGTTGTCGTAGTCGTTCAGGATGCGCATGGCAATCTTGAACAGGAACGCCAGGGCGAACAGGTTGACGAACGCCAGCATGGTCATGGTGATGTCGGCGAAGGCGAACACGGTGCTCAGGTTCTCGATCGAACCCCAGAAAATCAGCACCAGCACCAGCGCGCGATAGCCCATCAGCACCTTACGGTTGTTGCCCACCAGGAAGCGCAGGTTGCTCTCGCCCAGGTAGTAGTTGTACATGATCGAGGTGAACACGAACAACGCCAGGGCCACCGAGATAAACATGCGGCCCCAGTCACCCACTACGGCAGCCAGGGAGTTCTGGGTCAGGGCAATGCCGTCGCCTTCAAAGCCTGGGGTGTAGAAGCCGGAGAGCAGGATCAGCAACGCGGTGCAGGTGCAGATCACGAAGGTGTCGAGGAACACGCTGAACGCCTGGACCACGCCTTGGGCGATCGGGTGTTCTACCGAAGCGACGGCCGCTACGTTAGGCGCACTGCCCAGACCGGCTTCGTTGGCGAACACGCCGCGTTTCACACCCATGATGATCGCGCTGCCCACCAGGCCACCGAAGGCTTGGTCCAGGCCGAAGGCGCTTTTGACGATGGTCGCGAGCATGGCCGGTACGTGGTCGAATTGCAGCACGATCACATAGAGGGTCACAGCGATGTAGATCAGGGTCTTGACCGGCACCAGCAGGTCGGCGATCGAAGCGATGCGCTTGATCCCGCCGATGAATACCAGGCCCAGCAATGCCGCCAGGGCCAGGCCGGTGTAGGTGGTGTCGAGGCCGAAAGCATTGTTCAGCGAGTGGGTCACGGCATGGGCTTGCAGGCCGTTGAAGGCAAAGCCGAAGGTCACCAGCAGCAGGAACGCCATGACCATACCCAGCCAGCGCTTCTGCAAACCGTGCTGGATGTAATAGGCCGGGCCGCCACGGTAGGTGCCTTCCGCGTCAGTGCGCTTGTACAACTGGCCGAGGGAGCACTCGATAAAGCTCGAAGACATGCCCACCAGCGCGGTGACCCACATCCAGAACACGGCACCCGGGCCACCCAGGGTCACGGCAATGCCGACACCCGCGATGTTACCGGCACCGACGCGGCCGGCCAGGCTGAGCATCAGCGCCTGGAACGAGCTGAGTTGGTCGGAGCTGTTTTTCAGGCTGTCGCGAAACACCGAAAACATGTGGAAAAAGTGACGCAATTGAACGAAACGCGAGCGGATCGTGAAATAACCGCCGAGCCCGACAATGAGCACGATCAGTACTTTCCCTGAGAGGAAGTCGTTGATGACTTCGAGCATGGAGTGTTCCTCGCTGATTTTTCTAATGGCAAACGCAGGACGGTCCTACCCTTCGCATAGCACCAGGCAGTGCGCGACGGTTCGACCCCAATCCTTTTGCGGGTGTTGTTATTCATGCGCTATCGCGTGTATCCGGGCCTCGTTACCGACGGCCGCAGGCGCGAAGAGGGGCGGCACTATACCTAGGCGAACGTGATCCGTCTGCTCGGGCTGATTAAAGGTTTCAGCCACGCTGTTACAGGCAAGGAGGGTTTGCAGGGCGATATTGGATTTTTTATGGGCGTCATTTCACAACCTTGAGGCAAAAAAAAGGGCCTGAAGAACGAGCCTTCAGGCCCTCAAAAGGTGAGAGGTGTCTAGTCCCTCAACCTGGTGAGCGGTGCAACAAACACTTAGGCCTTCAACGGGACCAAGCGTGGGGCAATCATGTTTTCGGGGCGCAGGATGTCGTCGAGCATGGCGTCGTCGAGCAAGCCTTCTTCGCGCACCAGTTCCAGCACGCCGCGGCCGCTTTCGAGGGCGATACGTGCGATGCGGGTGGCGTTTTCATAGCCGATGTACGGGTTCAGCGCGGTGACCAGGCCGATGGAGTGTTCCACCAGTTCGCGGCAGCGGGCTTCGTTGGCGGTGATGCCGACGATGCAGTGTTCGCGCAGCATGTCCATGGCGCGCTGCAGCAGGCGGATCGAGTCGAAGATCTTGAAGGCGATCAGTGGCTCCATCACGTTCAACTGCAGCTGGCCGCCTTCGGCCGCCATGGTCAGGGCCAGGTCGTTACCGATGACTTGGAACGCAACCTGGTTCACGGCTTCCGGGATCACCGGGTTGACCTTGCCGGGCATGATCGAGCTGCCTGGCTGGCGCGCCGGCAGGTTGATCTCGTTGATGCCGGTGCGTGGGCCGCTGGACAGCAGGCGCAGGTCGTTGCAGATCTTCGACAGCTTCACGGCGGTACGCTTGAGCATGCCGGAGAACAGCACGAAGGCGCCCATGTCGGAGGTGGCTTCGATCAGGTCGGCAGCCGGGACCACTGGCTGGCCGCTGATAACGGCCAGGCGTTGTACGGCCAGGGCCTGGTAACGCGGGTCGGCGTTGATGCCGGTACCGATGGCGGTACCGCCCAGGTTCACTTCGGTCAGCAGCTCTGGCGCCAGGGTTTTCAGGCGGGCCAAGTCTTCACCGAGGGTGGTGGCGAAGGCGCGGAATTCCTGGCCGAGGGTCATCGGCACGGCGTCTTGCAGTTGGGTGCGGCCCATTTTCAGCACGTGGCTGAACTCGACGCCCTTGGCGGCGAACGCCTGGATCAGGCTGTCGAGGCTGGCCAGCAGCGCGTCATGGCCCAACAGCAGACCCAGGCGGATCGCGGTCGGGTAGGCGTCGTTGGTCGACTGCGCCATGTTCACGTCGTTGTTGGGGTGCAGGTATTGGTACTCGCCCTTGTTGTGGCCCATGGCCTCCAACGCGATGTTGGCGATGACTTCGTTGGCATTCATGTTGGTTGAAGTGCCGGCGCCGCCTTGAATCATGTCCACCACGAACTCTTCGTGGAAATCGCCGCGGATCAGGCGGGCACAGGCTTCGCTGATGGCAGCGTGCTTGGCTTCGCTGAGCTGGCCCAACTCGCGGTTGGCGTCAGCGGCGGCTTGCTTGACCATTGCCAGGCCGACCACCAATTTCGGGTAATGCGAAATCGGAACGCCCGAGAGGCGGAAGTTATTCACCGCTCGCAGGGTCTGGATGCCGTAATACGCTTGGGCAGGTACTTCGAGTACGCCAAGCAGGTCTTTTTCTGTGCGGAATGATGCAGCGGAGGACATGACGGAAATCATCTCGATATGGACCCGGAACAGGCCGGAACGCTGCGAATGCTAGGCCTGTAGGGGATTTTGGGCCAATGCTGTTAAACACTGGCCTATGCATAAACGGCATAATGCGCGTGTGACCCGGCTATCATGGCGGGCGTGTGTGCCAAGATGGTGCGTATCCGTGGGAGGCAGCGATGAACCTTGAGAGCAAATGGCTGGAAGACTTCAGCGCCCTGGCGGCGACACGCAGCTTTTCCCAGGCGGCGGAGCGGCGGTTTGTCACCCAGCCGGCGTTCAGTCGACGTATCCGCAGTCTTGAGGCCGCACTGGGCCTGACCCTGGTCAACCGCTCGCGCACGCCGGTTGAGCTGACGGCGGCGGGGCAGCTGTTCCTGGTCACTGCACGCACCGTGGTCGAACAGCTCGGTGAAGTGCTGCGCCATTTGCATCACCTGGAAGGCGGGCAGGGCGAGGTCATGCAAGTGGCCGCTGCTCACTCCCTGGCGTTGGGGTTCTTCCCGCGCTGGATCGCGCAACTGCGCAACGAAGGCCTGAACATCGCCACACGGCTGGTTGCCACCAACGTCGGTGACGCCGTGCACGCCCTGCGCGAAGGCGGTTGCGATTTGATGCTGGCCTTCTACGACCCGGATGCGGCCATGCAGATGGACGCCGAAATCTTCCCTTCGCTGCACCTGGGCAACACCGAAATGCTCCCTGTGTGCGCGGCGGATGCGGATGGCAAGCCGTTGTTCGATCTGGAAGGCGAGGGCAGTGTGCCGTTGCTGGCCTACAGCGCTGGCGCGTTCCTCGGCCGGTCGGTGCACCTATTGCTGCGCCAGCGCGCGCTGCGCTTCACTACTGTTTACGAAACCGCGATGGCCGACAGCCTCAAAAGCATGGCCCTCGAAGGCCTGGGCATCGCCTGGGTGCCGCAGTTGAGCGTGCGTGCCGAACTGGCTCGAGGCGAACTGGTGGTGTGCGGTGGGCCGCAATGGCATGTGCCGCTGGAGATTCGGCTGTATCGCTGCGCTTTGGTGCGCAAGGCGAATGTGCGGTTGTTGTGGCGTAAGTTGGAAGGTGGGGCGGCGCAGAATACCTGAGCCCTCCCACAGGGTTTTGTGGTTATTTGGCTGACTCTTAAGTCAATAAAACCGCCGGTTTGCGCCGCTGGACAGATGGTCATTCCAGGGGCTGTTTATCTGGATTATTACGGTATACTGCGCGGCCTTCGGCCGGTCCAACCGGCCAAAATTCGTACACCAAGCCACGCCGGATTTCCCGCGTGGCTTGTTGTTTTTTGACGCGCCTGCGGGCGCCCAGAGAGAAGAGGCACGACGATGAGTGCATTGGTTGGCGTGATCATGGGCTCCAAGTCCGATTGGTCCACCCTTAGCCACACCGCCGATATGCTGGAAAAACTCGGCATTCCGTATGAAGTGAAAGTGGTCTCTGCCCACCGCACCCCGGATTTGCTGTTCCAGTATGCCGATGAAGCAGAATCCCGTGGCATCGAGGTGATCATCGCCGGTGCCGGCGGCGCAGCGCACCTGCCGGGCATGTGTGCGGCCAAGACTCACCTGCCAGTGCTTGGCGTACCGGTGCAGTCGGCAATGCTCTCGGGCGTCGATTCGCTGTTGTCCATCGTGCAGATGCCGGCCGGTATCCCGGTGGCCACCCTGGCGATCGGCAAGGCCGGCGCGATCAACGCAGCCCTGCTGTCCGCCAGCATCCTGGGCGCCAAGCACCCGCAGTTCCACGCGGTGCTGAAGAAATTCCGTGCTGAACAGACAGACAGCGTGCTGGACAATCCAGACCCACGTATCGCCTGAGGTTGTTGACGATGAAAATCGGTGTAATCGGTGGCGGCCAACTGGGCCGCATGCTGGCCTTGGCGGGCACCCCGCTGGGGATGAACTTTGCTTTCCTGGACCCGGCGCCGGACGCTTGTGCGGCAGCCTTGGGTGAACACCTGTGCGCTGACTACAGCGACCCGGACCACCTGCGCCAACTGGCCGATGAAGTCGACCTGGTGACGTTCGAGTTTGAAAGCGTGCCGGCCGAAACCGTGGCCTTCCTGTCGCAGTTCGTACCGGTGTACCCGAGCGCTGAAGCCTTGCGCATCGCCCGTGACCGCTGGTTCGAGAAGAGCATGTTCAAGGACCTGGGCATTCCGACCCCAGCCTTCGCCGATATCCAGTCCCAGGCGGACCTGGACGCCGCCGTCGCCAGCATTGGCCTGCCGGCCGTGCTGAAAACCCGCACCCTGGGTTACGACGGCAAGGGCCAGAAAGTCCTGCGCACCGCCGCCGATGTGGTCGGCACCTTCGCCGAACTGGGCAGCGTGGCCTGCCTGCTGGAAGGCTTCGTGCCCTTCACCGGCGAAGTCTCGTTGATCGCCGTGCGTGCCCGTGATGGCGAGACCCGCTTCTACCCGTTGGTGCACAACACCCACGACAGCGGCATCCTCAAGCTGTCCGTGGCCAGCACCGATCACCCCTTGCAGGCCCTGGCCGAAGACTATTCCAGCCGTGTGCTCAAACAGCTGGATTACGTCGGTGTGATGGCGTTCGAGTTCTTTGAAGTCGACGGTGGTCTCAAGGCCAACGAAATCGCCCCGCGTGTGCACAACTCCGGGCACTGGACCACCGAAGGCGCCGAGTGCAGCCAGTTCGAAAACCACCTGCGCGCAGTCGCGGGCTTGCCGCTGGGTTCCACGGCCAAGGTCGGTGAGAGCGCGATGCTCAACTTCATCGGCGTGGTACCGCCGGTGGAGCGCGTGATCACGATCGAAGACTGCCACCTGCATCACTACGGCAAGGCCTTCAAGGCCGGGCGCAAGGTCGGCCACGCCAACCTGCGCTGCAAGGACCGCGCAACGCTGCAAGCGCAGATCCTCAAGGTCGAAGCGCTGATCGCCGAGCAATAACCCTGGGGTCGGCGGGAACCATTCGGTTATCGCCGTCCTCTGATTGCAGGGTGCCAAAGCCTGTCTAGGCTTTGGCATAGCTCACTTCATTCAGAGGGAAATGCCATGGGTATTATCGGAACCATCTTTATCGGCTTGATCGTCGGCCTGCTGGCGCGTTTCCTCAAGCCCGGCGACGACAGCATGGGCTGGATCATGACCATCCTGCTGGGTATCGCCGGCTCCCTGGCCGCGACCTACGGTGGTCAGGCACTGGGCATCTACCAGGCGGGTCAAGGCGCAGGCTTTATCGGCGCACTGGTCGGCGCCATTGTGCTGCTGGTGATCTACGGCCTGATCAAAAAGAAGTAATCAGCCGACAAAGTCCTCTGCGCTGCGCAGGCGCAGAGGGCTAGAATGCTCGGCACTTGTTACTTGCCGAGCCTCTCCATGCGCCGTTTTCTGTTGACTCTTCTCTTGCTGGGCTCTGGCCTGGCACACGCCGGCGAACTGCCGGAAACCGACTGGCTCGACCTGATGCCGCTGTCGGACCAGAAGGCCCTCGAGGCCATGCCCGAGATCGACCACAACTCCCCCGAAGCCCAAGGCACGTTCACCGACAAAGGTGGCCTGAAGCAGAGCAAAGGCTTGCCGGCGGTGATGTATTCCACCAAGACCGTGGCCGCCATGAACGGCAAGAACATCCGTATCGGCGGATATCCGGTGCCGTTGGAAACCGACGCCAAGGGTCGCAGCACGTTGTTCTTCCTGGTGCCGTACCCGGGCGCCTGCATCCACGTGCCGCCACCGCCGCCTAACCAGTTGGTGCTGGTGCGTTATCCCAAGGGGCTGAAGCTGGATGACATCTACACGCCGCTGTGGGTTACCGGTACGTTGAAGGTGGAGAAGGTGAATAACGACCTGGCGGATGCGGCGTATGCGCTGGATGCTGGGAAAGTACGGGTCGTAAAGGAATCCGATCTCTAAGCTTACGCAGAACCCAATGCGGGTTTACAGGGAGATACCGGTAATGCTCACGCCCAGCATGTGGCTTTCACCTGGGGCCAGGCTCACCACATCATCCAGCACATTCGCCGTCTCGACGCACAGCATGCCTTGCCAGCCATCGTCGGCCATGTCGTCGAAGGCCTTGGCGCGTTCAGTCCAGGGGTTCCAGATCACGGTCGATTTCGAGCCTTGGCTGGTGAGCTGTATGCGGCGCTGCCAGTCCTTATCGACGATGTTCAGCGATGAGGGCGTATCGAGGTAGATGCGGTCGGTCTCGGCGCTGAAGTGCAGCAGGCCGGTTTGCGTCTTCTCGCTCCAGCCATCGGCGGTATCGATGTATGCCGAGCCGTCCAGGCCGTCGACCTGCACGTTGCGTACGTCGCTCACGGCGAAGTAGGTGTGCAGCGCCTGGCTGAGCGTGACAGTGTCGTCGCCACGGTTGTGGCTGGTCAGGCGGATGTGCAGTTGATCGTCCAGCAGCAGGCTCAGGGTCAGGTCGACCTGGTGGGGCCAGCCGGGGAAGCCGCCTGCAGGAACCGGTAGTTGCAGGTCCACCCGCAGCGCTTGGCCTTCAAGCGTGGTCCCGGCCAATGCCCAGGTCGCGGTACGCGCGAAACCGTGAGCGCCCGCAGGCTGATCACTTTGGCGCATCGCCTTTACGCTGTGCGGGTTGCGGTCAAATACGCCAAACCATGGCCAGCACACCGGTACGCCGGTGCGGATGCCTTTGCCTTTCTTGAACACCGCCTCGGGGTTCGGCCAAATCAGCGGCTGCTCGCCCTCGCGCCCGTAACTGAATATATGTGCGCCCTGCTGGGCAATCATCAGCTCGGCGCCGTTGTGGCGGATGCGCCAGCAGTCCAGTTCGTCGATCTTTATGGTCTCAACGTGGGGCGTAGGCATAACAGGCACTCTCAATGGCGGGCAATGGGGCAATGGACCGTCAAAATCCCGCGAGGTTTAACGCGCGCGCGAAGGCACCGAACGTGTGCGGCCGCTGCCATCGATAGCGACGAATACAAACACCGCCTCGGTCACCTTGCGCCATTCGCTGGACAATGGGTCGTCGCTCCACACTTCGACCATCATCTGGATCGAGCTGCGGCCGATTTCCAGGGCCTGGGTATAGAAGGACAATTGCGCGCCCACCGCCACCGGCACCAGGAACGCCATGCGATCAATGGCCACGGTGGCCACACGCCCGCCTGCGACCTTGCTGGCCATGGCGGTACCGGCGAGGTCCATCTGCGCGACCAGCCAGCCGCCGAAAATATCGCCAAAACCGTTGGTTTCACGCGGGAGCGCGGTGATTTGCAGGGCGAGATCGCCTTGCGGGATAGGATCTTCTTGTTCGAGTTCGATCATGCCGGGGGTGCCTCTGACCCGTGACGCTTTTTATAGATGTTGCAAAGTGGATAGCCGACTGATGGAAAAACGTTTCAGCACAAACATACTCCGTTCGATACGTTTCTCGTAAGGCGTACTAAAGGGAAACTCTGCCAAACCGGCTGGATGGCACCCAACGGCGTTTTGGCACAGCAGCCCCTCAAGGATGCGGGTCTTGAGCCTGCAAGGGCCGAGTATATCGAGACCCTGGCGCCACGACGACCTCCCGGCGCTCATTTGGTCGGTAAATAGGCGCTGTATCGCGGCTTTTACGCGCAACTGTTCTCCTGGCGCTGTGCTTTTACAAGCGATTTGCTATCTTGCCAGACCCGCCGCCAGTCCCGGGCGTGCCGTCCTTATCAAGCTGACTACTATAAGAGAAGCCTTGCCATGTCCTCCGTGCCCGCAAGCAGTGCGCAACCGTCGCGCCCGCTGACCCGCAACGACTACAAAACCCTGTCGCTGTCTGCCTTGGGCGGGGCGCTGGAGTTTTATGATTTCATCATTTTCGTGTTTTTCGCCACCGTAGTCGGAAAACTGTTTTTCCCCGCCGATATGCCTGAATGGCTGCGGATGATGCAGACCTTCGGCATCTTCGCCGCCGGTTACCTGGCACGCCCGCTGGGCGGCATCATCATGGCGCACTTCGGTGACCTGCTGGGCCGCAAGAAAATGTTCACCCTGAGCATTTTCATGATGGCTGTACCGACCCTGATCATGGGCCTGCTGCCGACCTACGCGCAGATCGGCCTGTGGGCGCCGATCCTGCTGCTGCTGATGCGTGTCATCCAAGGCGCAGCGATTGGCGGCGAAGTCCCGGGCGCCTGGGTCTTCGTCTCCGAACACGTACCGCCGCGCCATATCGGCTACGCCTGCGGTACCCTGACCAGCGGCCTTACCGCCGGTATCCTGCTGGGTTCGCTGGTGGCCACTGCAATCAACACTATTTATAGCCCGGAGCAGGTCTCGGATTACGCCTGGCGTATTCCGTTCCTGCTCGGCGGCGTGTTCGGCCTGCTGTCGGTGTACCTGCGTCGCTGGTTGCATGAAACGCCGATCTTCGCCGAAATGCAGCAACGCAAGACCCTGGCCGCCGAGCTGCCATTGCGTGCCGTGCTGCGCGACCACCGTGGTGCCATCGTCTTGTCGATGCTGCTGACCTGGCTGTTGTCGGCCGGCGTCGTGGTGGTCATCCTGATGACCCCGACCGTGCTGCAGACCCTCTACCACTTCAGCCCGACCGTTGCGCTGCAAGCCAATAGCCTGGCCATCGTGACCTTGAGCCTGGGCTGCATCGCCTCCGGTGCCCTGGCCGACCGCTTCGGTGCCGGTCGTGTACTGGTGAGCGGTTGCGCACTGCTGCTGGCGACCTCCTGGACCCTGTATCACAGCCTCATGTCCCACCCGGACTGGCTGTTCCCGCTGTACGCCTTGACCGGCCTGTTCGTCGGCACCATTGGCGTGGTGCCTTACGTGATGGTGAAAGCCTTCCCACCCGTGGTGCGCTTCAGTGGCTTGTCGTTTTCCTACAACGTCGCCTACGCCGTGTTCGGCGGGCTGACGCCGCTGGCGGTGTCGCTGCTGATGAAGGAAAGCCCTATGGGCCCGGCTTACTACGTGGCTGTCCTGTGTGTGATGGGGATGGTTGTGGGTGGGTATCTGTGGAAGCGCGGGCGGTAATATCAGATCAGCAGCAGGCTATGTAGAGGCTAAATGTCTACTTTGCCAGATGGACAGGGTGATTTTTATAAGTGCTGGATGGATATTCAATATCCGAGTTGAGTTTCATATAACTTTCCAGCCAGAGATCCGTATTTGACATTCTGATGCTGGCAAGCGGGCGCCGCCTGCCAGCATCTGTTCGAGTGCCGTTGCTGCGCCAATAGCATTGAGGACTTGATGTTCGACCATGAGGTCGAGTAGCCAAAGTGCGCCGTGCACCTGCAGTCCATCTCGAATTGCCTGGCGACGTAGCTTCCCATCGCCAGTGAGTAAGGGTCTTCCGGTTGTATGTGCCAGTAGGTAGCAAGAAACGTCGGCCAAGGAACTGTTGTTGTGTTCGACCTTAAGTCCTAAGAGTTTCTGCACGCCTCCCTCGTCAAATGATTCGACAACCAGCCCTTGGGCGAGCAGTTCTTCATGAGGGAAATCCTCAAGCTCGTGCATGACGAAATCGGTGCAGCAGAGGGTAAATGGCAGCCTGAACATATGCTCCAGCAATCCAGCGTTCCTGAAATCAATCCAGATGTTGGTGTCGCTGATATAGATCAGGCTCATGCACTCTCCAGTGAGCCCAGAAAATTGGGGTCTAGAGCCCTCACAGGACGCCGCAGCAATTCGGCCGCTCGTGATTTGGTGATAAGGCCTTCCGCTAACCCCCAGAAAACGAGTGACTCAAAGCGCTGAGGTGGTTTGCAAGGTAACGGCTCAGGTTCTGCTTTGCGCCAGCCATTGCTACTGAATTGAATGGTCAGGGACTTGTAGCCGCTTTCCCCTAACAGTTTGAGGTCCTTCAATCGACGAAGCGCTGCATGCATTGAGAGCCCATATTGGCGCTTAACAATCAGTAGTTCTCTAGGGTGGACACGGGAGCGTTGGTGATTCCCAAAATCTCCGGTAACGCTTTTAGAGGGATAAAGGAACGCTCCTGCGAAGCGGTGACAGCAGTTTTCTTTATCGCGCTCGGGCATATCATCAGGCAATTTCATCACCCAGTGACCCAATTCATGAGCAGCGGTGAAGCGAATACGTTCACCTGCTCTCTGAGCATTTAAAGCGATCAACACATGTTCGCCGTCATGGGTGGCTGCGCAAGCGCCATCGAAATCGTCCGGCCCATCCAGCATCACCACTTTAATGCCGTGCTCTTCCAACTGTTCAGTCAGATGAGCAATAGGATCTTCACCTATATCCCAATACTTGCGGAGCTCATCCGCCGCTCGTTCCGCTTCCTCTATGGAAGAGACTGGGAGCATTTGGGCTGGGGTTTCGGCAGTCTTGATATCTTGTGGATCGAAACACTCCTCCAGAGATATATAGCGTTCCAGATGCTCTCGAATCTGTTCCTCGACCTGGACCTGACGGTATTTAGGCATCTTCGCAAGCTTGCGGAACTCCAGCGGCGCGAGTGGCAGTGCCTGAGTACGAAAAAAATACTCGGGGCTCACCTCCAGTGCTTTTGCCAACTGCAGAAGGCGCTGAGAGTTTGGGGTACTCAACCCTTTTTCATATTTGCTCAGGCCTTGCTTGGTTATATCGCCGAGACGCAGTGCCAGTGCTTCCAGCGACAGGCCACGCAATAACCTTGCGCGGCGAATTCGGTCATTGATCATGTGAGGTCTCCTTAGGTTGACAAGACTATTCTTTGGTTTTGTTTTGTCAACCTAAGGTGCGCCGTGAAGCGGTCAGGTTTTAACTGCAGTCCCGGCCGCTGAATTTGCAGCGGCGCGGGGAGGTTAGTAAGGCGAGTTCCGAGCAACAACCCTAAATAGCTGTGGGAAATCTCCGATCAGCAATTGCAGAGAGGTTTCAAACCAGGGACTCATTACGTTCATCTCGCCGCTCCAGCCTGTATTGCCGACCGTTTTCTTCTTGACTGCGAATGCTCGCCCAATGCTGGCCTTTCATCCAATTGTCATATTTCAGACATAGAGTGTTCACACGGCCTCTCGATACTTGGCCCCGATCCAACTATCCCTATCTGCTAGGAGCAAGGCATGAAACTGAAACGTTTGATGGCGGCAATGACTTTTGTCGCTGCTGGCGTTGCGACCGCCAACGCGGTGGCCGCAGGTGTTGATCCGGCAATCCCGGCGTACGTCAAGACCACTGGTGTGTCGGGCAACTTGTCCAGCGTCGGTTCCGATACCCTGGCCAACCTGATGACCCTGTGGGCCGAGGGTTACAAAAAGGAATACCCGAACGTCAACATCCAGATTCAAGCTGCCGGCTCCGCCACCGCGCCACCTGCGCTGACTGAAGGCACCTCCAACCTGGGCCCGATGAGCCGCAAGATGAAGGACACCGAACTGGCTGCCTTCGAGCAGAAGTACGGCTACAAGCCAACCGCTATCCCGGTTGCCGTGGATGCCCTGGCTGTGTTCGTGCACAAGGACAACCCGATCCAGCACCTGACCATGGAGCAAGTCGACGCGATCTTCTCCTCGACGCGTCTGTGCGGCGCCAAAGCCGACGTGAAAACCTGGGGCGACCTGGGTGTGACCGGCGACCTGGCCAACAAGCCAGTGCAACTGTTCGGTCGTAACTCGGTATCCGGCACCTACGGCTACTTCAAGGAAGAAGCCCTGTGCAAAGGCGACTACAAGCCTAACGTGAACGAACAACCCGGCTCGGCTTCGGTCGTGCAGTCGATCAGCTCCTCGCTGAACGGCATCGGTTACTCGGGCATCGGCTACAAGACCGCCAGCGTGAAGACCGTGGCCCTGGCCAAGAAAGGCAGCACTGACTTCATCGAAGACAGCGAAGAAAACGCCCTGAACGGCAAATACCCGCTGTCGCGTTTCCTCTACGTTTACGTCAACAAAGCCCCGAACAAGCCTCTGGCCCCGCTGGAAGCCGAGTTCGTGAAACTGGTTCTGTCCAAACAGGGCCAGGAAGTTGTAGTGAAAGACGGCTACATCCCACTGCCAGCCAAAGTTGCCGCCAAGGCACTGGCTGACCTGGGCCTGAAAGAAGGCAACTGATTGCCTCTGCGGGAGCCGGTACGCCGGTTCCCGCATCACTAATTTTCAATCCGCTGCCAGCCCTGCTTCGCGGCGGATTTCCTGCGTCACTGCATTGTCATCTTTCTGTCATACAGGATCGCTAGGGTGTGCGCATGAATGATCTGGCCAATTCCACCATGACGACAACTTCTCCCCCCAAGCGCATTGATTTCAATACGCCTGAGCTGCAACGCAAGCGCCGCATCCGCGCGCTCAAGGACCGTCTGACCCGTTGGTACGTGCTGGTTGGCGGCCTCGCCGTTCTCGGTGCCATCACCCTGATTTTCTTTTTCCTCGCCTATGTGGTCGCGCCTTTGTTCCAAGGCGCCTCGCTGACCAAGGAAGACGCACTGACGCCCGCCTGGATGCAGGACGCCGGCAAGCCTTTGTTGATCTCCCTGGAAGAGCAGAACCAGGTCGCCATGCGGGTATCCGACAAGGGCCAGGCGCTGTTCTTTGATGTCACGACCGGTGCCGAACTCAAGCGTGTCGACCTGCCGCTTGCGCCGGGCGTGAGCGTTGCTTCCATTGGTGAAGATCAGCCGGGCAGCCCGCTGGTGATCCTCGGATTGTCCAATGGCCAGTCCCTGGTGTTCCGCCACACCTATAAGGTGTCGTACCCGGACGGCAAGAAAACCATCACGCCTGCGATTGAATACCCCTACGGTGAAACGCCGATCGTGCTCGACGATGCCGGTCGCCCGTTGGAGCACGTCGCCCTCAATGCCACCGATACGTCGCTGGTGGTGGCAGGCTCGGCCGGTTCGTACTTGAACGTGCTGACCCTGAGCCGCGAAGAAAACATGATGACCGGTGAAGTCACCAGCGAGCAGAAGCGTGTCGAGCTGCCGCAAATGACCGAACCGGTGAAGGCGATCTTCATTGATCCGCGCCAGCAGTGGTTGTATGTGATCAACGGCCGCGCCCTGGCGGATGTGTTCAGCCTGCGCGACAAGAGCCTCAACGGTCGCTACAAACTGCTCGAAGACGGCAACGCCGAAATCACCGCCAGCACCCAGCTGGTGGGCGGTATCTCGCTGATCGTCGGTAACTCCAAAGGCGGCCTGGCCCAGTGGTTCATGGCCCGTGACCCGGATGGCGAGCAGCGTTTCAAGCAGATTCGCACCTTCCAGATGGGCACCGCGCCCATCGTGGAAATCACCGCCGAAGAGCGTCGCAAAGGCTTCACTGCCCTCGACGCTTCCGGCACGTTCGGCGTGTTCCACAGCACTGCCCACCGCACCCTGCTGGTGGATCCGGTGGTCGACGGCCAGGGCGTGTTCGGCCTGTCGCCTCGCGCCAACCGCGTGATCGTCGAAGCCGGCGGCAAGCTGCAGCCGCTGCTGCTGGACAACCCGCACCCGGAAGTGTCCTGGAGTGCGTTGTGGAGCAAGGTCTGGTACGAAAACTACGACGAGCCTAAGTACGTCTGGCAATCGACCGCCGCCAACACCGACTTCGAACCCAAGATGAGCCTGGCGCCATTGACCTTCGGTACGCTGAAGGCGGCGTTCTACGCCATGCTGCTGGCGGCGCCCCTGGCCGTTGCCGCGGCGATCTACACCGCTTACTTCATGGCCCCGAGCCTGCGCCGCAAGGTCAAGCCGGTGATCGAATTGATGGAAGCGATGCCGACGGTGATCCTCGGCTTCTTCGCCGGCCTGTTCCTGGCGCCGTATGTCGAAGGGCATCTGCCGGGGATCTTCAGCCTGCTGATGCTGTTGCCGATTGGCATCCTGGTGGCCGGCTTTGTCTTCAGCCGCCTGCCTGAATCCATCCGCCTGCGGGTTCCCGACGGTTGGGAAAGCGCGATCCTGATCCCGGTGATCCTGTTCGTGGGCTGGCTCTCGCTGTACATGAGCCCGTACCTGGAAACCTGGTTCTTCGGCGGCGATATGCGCATGTGGATCTCCCACGACCTGGGCATTACCTACGACCAGCGCAATGCCCTGGTGGTCGGCTTGGCCATGGGCTTTGCGGTGATCCCGAACATCTACTCCATCGCCGAAGACGCCGTGTTCAGCGTACCGCGCGGCCTGACCCTGGGCTCCCTGGCCCTGGGCGCCACGCCGTGGCAGACCATGACCCGCGTGGTGATCCTGACCGCCAGCCCGGGCATCTTCTCGGCGCTGATGATCGGCATGGGGCGCGCCGTGGGCGAGACCATGATCGTGCTGATGGCCACCGGTAACACGCCGGTGATGGAGATGAACCTGTTCGAAGGCCTGCGCACCCTGGCGGCCAACGTCGCGGTGGAAATGCCCGAGTCGGAGGTCGGCGGCAGTCATTACCGCGTGCTGTTCCTCTCGGCGCTGGTGCTGCTGCTGTTCACGTTCATCATGAACACCCTCGCCGAGCTGATTCGTCAGCGTCTGCGCAAGAAATACTCGTCGCTTTAAGAAAGGTAGAAGTCTGTGAAACAGAACTCCCTGAATGGATGGTTCAAGAGCGGCGCTCCCGGCGTCTGGATCAGCGGTGGCGCGGTGTCCATCGCGGTCATCATGACCATTGGTTTGCTGGCGGTGATTGCTGTGCGTGGCCTGGGCCACTTCTGGCCGGCTGACCTGATCCAGGCCAACTACAACGTGCCGGGCCAGGAAAACCATATCGTCATCGGCGAAGTGGTGCAGAAAGAAGAAGTGCCGCGCGAGCGCCTGAAAAGCGCTGGCCTGCCGGTGCCCGATGCGGGCCCTGAATTCATGACCCGCGAGCTGATCAAGGTCGGCAACCGTGACCTGAACGGCAACGACTTCACCTGGATCGTCGGCGAGTGGTTGAAGGACCAGACCACGCCGAAAAACCTGATGACCATCGAGCGTCGTGAGTGGGGCAACTTCTACGGCACCCTGGTCAACGTCAAGCAGGATGGCAAGGTCATCGCCGAAGGCGAGGCCGCATGGCCTGAGCTGCAAGCCCGCGTGGACCGCGTTAACAAGCTGGCGGCCCAGCTCAAGACCCTGGAGAAATCCGACATCGGCGCGATCAACGCCGGCCTCGAACGCATTCGCCTGCACGGCCGCAAGCTTGAGCTGGAAGGCAAGCTCGACGCCGCCGCCCAGGCCGACATGGATGCCGACCGCGCCGAGCTCAACGCCCGCTACCAGGACATCGAAGCTCGCCTGGCCGACCTGCACGCCCAGTTCAACCGCGACGCTTTGACCGCTCGCGATGGCAACGGCAAGGAAATTGAAATCGGCATCGGCAAAGTGGTGCACGCCTACCAGCCGAACGCCATGGGTACCGTGACCAAGATCGGTTTCTACTTCAGCAAAGTGTGGGAATTCCTCAGCGATGACCCGCGGGAAGCCAACACCGAAGGCGGGATCTTCCCGGCCATCTTCGGCACCGTGATGATGACCCTGATCATGGCGATGATCGTGACCCCGTTCGGCGTGCTGGCGGCGGTATACCTGCGTGAATACGCCAAGCAGAACACCCTGACGCGGATTATCCGCATCGCCGTGAACAACCTGGCGGGTGTACCGGCCATCGTCTACGGCGTGTTCGGCCTGGGTTTCTTCGTGTATGTATTGGGTGGCTCGGTCGACCGTCTGTTCTTCGCCGAAGCGCTGCCGGCACCGACCTTCGGTACACCGGGCCTGCTCTGGGCCTCGCTGACCCTGGCGCTGCTGGCGGTACCGGTGGTGATCGTGGCCACCGAAGAAGGCCTGGCGCGGATTCCGCGTACGGTGCGTGAAGGCTCCCTGGCGCTGGGCGCGACCAAGGCGGAAACGCTGTGGAAGATCGTGCTGCCGATGGCCAGCCCGGCGATGATGACCGGCATGATCCTCGCCGTGGCCCGCGCCGCCGGTGAAGTGGCGCCGCTGATGCTGGTCGGCGTGGTGAAACTCGCCCCGTCGCTGCCGCTGGACGGCAACTACCCGTACCTGCACCTGGACCAGAAGATCATGCACCTGGGCTTCCATATCTATGACGTCGGTTTCCAGAGCCCTAACGTCGAGGCCGCACGGCCGCTGGTGTACGCCACCGCCTTGCTGCTGGTGCTGGTGATCGCCACGCTCAACCTGTCGGCGGTGTGGATTCGTAACCACCTGCGCGAGAAGTACAAGGCGCTGGACAGCTAATCTGAATTGAACGCGGACTTATTTGTGGGAGGGGGCTTGCTCCCGATTGCGGTGTGCCAGCCAGCACACATGTTCCTGATGCACCGCTATCGGGGGCAAGCCCCCTCCCACACAACAGCACAGGGAGCATCCCATGCAACACGACACCCATTCCCACGGCATCAACATGTCTGCCCTGGGTCGCGACAAACAGAGCCTGAGCTTGGCCCAGGAAACTGTGGCCATCGAAGTGCCGGGCCTGAGCCTGTACTACGGTGACAAGCAGGCGCTGTTCGACGTCAGCATGAACATCCCCAAGCAGCGCGTGACCGCCTTCATCGGCCCGTCCGGCTGCGGCAAGTCCACGTTGCTGCGTACCTTCAACCGCATGAACGACCTGGTCGACGGCTGCCGCGTGGACGGGGCCATCAACCTCTACGGCACCAATATCTACCGCAAGGGCGAAGACGTGGCCGAGCTGCGTCGCCGCGTGGGCATGGTGTTCCAGAAGCCTAACCCGTTCCCCAAGACCATCTACGAAAACGTGGTCTACGGCCTGCGCATCCAGGGCATCAACAAGAAGCGCATCCTCGACGAAGCGGTTGAGTGGGCCCTTAAAGGCGCGGCGCTGTGGGACGAGGTCAAGGACCGCCTGCACGAGTCGGCACTCGGCCTGTCCGGCGGCCAGCAGCAACGCCTGGTGATCGCGCGCACCATCGCCGTGGAGCCGGAAGTGCTGTTGCTCGACGAACCGTGCTCGGCACTCGACCCGATCTCGACGCTGAAAGTCGAAGAACTGATCTACGAGCTCAAGTCCAAGTTCACCATCGTCATCGTGACCCACAACATGCAACAGGCGGCGCGGGTTTCCGACTACACCGCGTTCATGTACATGGGCAAGCTGGTGGAGTTCGGCGATACCGACACCCTGTTCACCAATCCGGCGAAGAAGCAGACCGAAGACTACATCACCGGTCGCTACGGCTAGGAAGCTGTGGTTCTGATTGCACTGACGCTGCGGTTCTCCGCACCTTACCGGACGCTCCAAGGACGCCAACATGATTAGTAAAGAAGGCCTTACCCACCACATCTCCGCGCAGTTCAACGCCGAGCTCGAGGAAGTGCGCAGCCACCTCCTGGCGATGGGCGGGCTGGTGGAGAAGCAAGTCAACGACGCCGTGACCGCGCTGATCGAGGCTGACTCGGGCCTGGCCCAGCAAGTGCGCGAGATCGACGACCAGATCAACCAGATGGAACGCAACATCGACGAAGAATGCCTGCGCATTCTCGCCCGTCGCCAGCCGGCGGCATCCGACCTGCGCTTGATCATCAGCATCTCCAAGTCGGTGATCGACCTCGAGCGGATCGGCGACGAAGCCACCAAGATCGCCCGCCGTGCCATCCAGCTGTGCGAAGAGGGTGAAGCGCCGCGCGGTTATGTCGAAGTGCGTCACATCGGCGACCAGGTGCGCAACATGGTGCGTGATGCCCTTGATGCCTTTGCGCGCTTTGACGCCGACCTGGCGTTGTCGGTGGCGCAGTACGACAAGGTCATCGACCGTGAATACAAGACCGCCCTGCGTGAGCTGGCCACCTACATGATGGAAGACCCGCGCTCTATCTCGCGGGTCTTGAGCATCATCTGGGTGCTGCGTTCCCTGGAGCGGATCGGTGATCACGCGCGCAATATCTCGGAACTGGTGATCTACCTGGTGCGCGGTACCGACGTACGGCACATGGGCCTCAAGCGCATGAAGGCCGAAGTTGAAGGTTCAGCCGATCAAATCCCTAATGTTTCGGGTGAATCTGACGATAAGTAAGGTTGCCCGAGAAATTAACGCCCGGCCTTTGGTCGGGCGTTTTCGTTTGCGGCCCCCGATTTTTTTGCGAGTCGGGTAAAAGAAAGTCCGAACGTGACTACAGAGTTTTGGCAAAATGCCATCAGTCAGGCGTTTTGCGTGCCGAAGTTTTTATAGGATGAAGGGTCGATGAGTAAAGTCAGTGTATTGGTGGTGGATGACGCCTCGTTTATCCGCGACCTGGTGAAGAAGTGCCTGCGCAACTACTTCCCCGGGATCAAGCTTGAAGATGCGGTAAACGGCAAGAAGGCCCAGACCATCCTGATGCGCGAGAGCTTCGACCTGGTGCTGTGCGACTGGGAAATGCCGGAGATGTCCGGCCTGGAGCTGTTGACCTGGTGCCGCGAGCAACCGCACCTCAAGTCCATGCCGTTTGTGATGGTGACCAGCCGTGGTGACAAAGAGAACGTGGTCCAGGCGATCCAGGCCGGGGTTTCCGGCTACGTCAGCAAACCGTTTACCAACGAGCAACTGTTGAACAAGGTCAAACAGGCCCTGCACAAGGTTGGTCGCCTCGATGCCCTGGTCGCCAGCGCGCCGACCAAGATGAACTCGGCCTTCGGCAATGATTCCCTGAGCGCCCTGACCGGTGGCAAGCCAGAAGCCGTACGTGCCGCCCCCGTCGCGGCTGCCGCGTCTGCGCCAAACAAAGGCCTGCTTAACAACGCCCCGCCGGTCCAAGCGCCAGGCGCTGCACCCACTGGCGGCCGTGGCCAGGGCCAGTTGCGCCTGTCCAGCGGCACCCAGCAATGCGTGATCAAGGCGCTGAGCATCAAGGAGGCGCTGCTGGTGGTGCGTCGCGGTGAGGTCCTGCCTCAGGTGCTGGAAAGTGCCGTGCTCGACCTGGAACAGGGCGACAACGCTGAGGTGGCCCGTCTCAACGGTTACCTGCACGCCATCGTCGCCTTCGAGCCCAAGCCCGATAGCGATTGGCTGCAACTGACCTTCCGCTTTATTGAT
Organism: Pseudomonas sp. BIGb0381; assembly: GCF_024809815.1. NCBI lineage: Bacteria > Pseudomonadati > Pseudomonadota > Gammaproteobacteria > Pseudomonadales > Pseudomonadaceae > Pseudomonas > Pseudomonas sp. BIGb0381. The sequence goes on along the minus strand of NZ_JANUEN010000007.1, from coordinate 117,997 downwards.
CAGGACGCGCAGAAGCTCGACTACATCTCCCGCCTGATTGCGCGTGGTACGGCGCAGAAGCATTTTGTGCCGGGTGCCTGACCTTGTGGTGAGGGAGGTCCCACTACCTCTTCGACATAGCGCTGGCGCGCAGCAAACTGGGGCCTCTGTGGCGAGCGGGCTTGTCCCGCGTTGGGGTGCGAAGCGCCCCTGACGAAGACGAATGCGGTGTATCAGGCACTCCTCTGCGCCTGGTTTCGGGGCTGCTGCGCAGCCCAGCGCGGGGCGAGCCCGCTCACTACAAGATTGTCATCAACCGTTGTTAGCTTGCTGTTCATTCACTCCGGCAGGTTCGCGCCATGGTTCTTCGCCTCTTGCTGTCCTGCACGTTGGCTGCGGTCGCCACTTCGACCCAGGCCATGACCCTCTACAAATCCACCGATGCCAACGGCATGGTGTTCTTCAGCGACCGGCAAACCCCCGGTGCCCAGGCGTTCGTGATTCAAGAACGCAGGGTCGAGCGCGTACAACGGCCAGCACTCGACAGACCCAAACCTGGTTACCCACAACAAGCCTACCGCTACCCCTTGCCCTGGCGTGGCGGTCCGTTCCGTCTGACCCAAGGCCCCAACGGCAGTTTCAGCCACACCGACGCCAAAAGCCGCTACGCCATGGACATTGCCATGCCCGAAGGCACGCCGATCATTGCGGCGCGTAGCGGTGTGGTGGTGAAAATCGAGAATAGCCAGATCGGACGCGGCAACGATGCGTCGGGCAATTTCGTGCGCGTGCAGCATGATGACGGTACCCAGGGCGTGTACCTGCATCTCAAGCAAGGTTCGGTCAGCGTCAGGGCGGGGCAGCGCGTAGCAGTGGGCAGCGCGCTGGGGTTGTCGGGCAATACCGGCAACAGCAGCGGGCCGCACCTGCACTTCGTGGTGCAGCAGAGTAGCGAGGCCGGGCTGGTGTCGATCCCTTACGAATTCAACCAGCCGGTGGGGACATTGCCCAATTTTGCATTGGGCAATTGAGGGTCAATCCAGCAGCAGGACCTTGGCCAGTACGATCTTCGGCCCTTTCATCTTCTTGATGATGATCCGCAAGCCTTCAACCTCCAGCACTTCTTCCTCTTCCGGTACCCGTTTGAGCGTGTCGTAGACCAGCCCTGCGAGGGTTTCGGCCTCAATGTGGTCCAGGTCGACACCCAACAGGCGTTCCACCTTGAACAGCGGCGTGTCGCCCCGTACCAGCAGTTTGCCGGGCTGGTAGGCGAGGATGCCGCGCTCGGCCTTGCGGTGTTCGTCCTGAATATCGCCTACCAGCACTTCCAGCACGTCTTCCATGGTCAGGTAGCCGATGATCTTGCCGTCGGCTTCTTCCACCAGGGCAAAGTGCGCGCCGCCTTTGCGGAACTGCTCCAGCAACTGCGACAACGGCATGTGCCGCGACACACGTTCGAGCGGGCGGGTCAGTTCGGCCAGGTTGAACGATTCTGGGATGTGGTCCAGGGCCGCCAGTTCCAGCAGCAGGTCCTTGATGTGCAACAGGCCGACAAACTCGTTGCGCACCGCGTCATATACCGGATAACGGCTGAACTTATGGCGGCGGAACAGTGCGAGGATTTCCTTGAGCGGGGCGTTGAAGTCCAGGGTCACCAGGTCTTCACGGGAGTTGGCCCAGTCCACCACTTCCAGCTCGCCCATTTCCACGGCGGAGGCCAGTACGCGCATGCCTTGGTCGCTCGGGTCCTGGCCACGGCTGGAGTGCAGGATCAACTTGAGCTCTTCGCGGCTGTAATGGTGCTCGTGGTGCGGGCCAGGCTCGCCTTGGCCGGCAATGCGCAGGATCGCATTGGCGCTGGCGTTGAGCAGGTAGATCGCCGGGTACATGGCCCAGTAGAACAGGTACAGCGGCACCGCCGTCCACAGTGACAGCAGTTCGGGCTTGCGAATGGCCCAGGACTTGGGTGCCAGTTCACCGACCACGATGTGCAGGTAGGAAATCACGAAGAACGCGGCAAAGAACGACACGCCCTTGATCACTTCCGGCGATTCGACGCCTGCGGCGCCCAGCAGCGGCTCCAGGATATGCGCAAAGGCCGGCTCACCGACCCAGCCCAGGCCCAGGGAGGCGAGGGTGATACCCAGCTGGCAGGCCGACAGGTAAGCATCGAGCTGGCTGTGTACGGTACGCAGGATCTGCCCGCGCCAGCCGTTGGTGTGGGCGATGGCCTCGACCCGGGTCGAGCGCAGCTTGACCATGGCAAATTCCGCCGCAACGAAAAAACCGTTGAGCAGTACCAGGATCAGAGCAAAAAGAATCATGCCGAAATCGGCGAAGAGTGTGGCGAGGGTGATACCAGGGGAAGGGTCCATGATTGGGTTTTGCAGGTTCCGTGTGTTCAATAAGGGGGGACAGAAGGGCCTGGAAGGCAGGCGCAAGTCGGCCAATGTAGCGGCTGACGGGGCGCTTGCCTAGTGGTTGCCGCCGGGTGGGGTGTGGAATGCCTTATTCGAAACAGCACAATTCCAATTGTGGGAGGGGGCTTGCTCCCGATAGCAGTGTGTCAGTCAGCATATCTGATACTGGTGCACCGCCATCGGGAGCAAGCCCCCTCCCACATTTGGTTTCGTGCTGTGTTCGAGTTATTCATCATTTCCGACGAGCCGCGAACGGGTCATCTGCGCTGGCGGAAAATGGCAGGTGAACGTACTGCCATGCCCCAGCACACTGCTGATTTCCAGGCGCGCACGGTGGCGCAGCAGCACATGCTTGACGATGGCCAGGCCCAGCCCGGTGCCGCCGGTGTTGGAGTTGCGGCTGGAGTCGACGCGGTAGAAGCGCTCGGTCAGGCGCGGCAGATGCTTGGCGTCGATGCCGATGCCGGAGTCCTGCACGCTCAGGTGTGCGCCTTGTTCGTCGGCCCACCAGCGGATGCGGATAGTGCCCTTGTCCGGGGTGTACTTCACCGCGTTGAACACCAGGTTGGAGAACGCGCTGCGCAATTCGCCTTCGCTGCCTTTGAGCAACACTCGCGGGTCGGCATCCAGGCTGATCTGCTGCCCGCGCTCGCCCGACAGGGCCTGGGCGTCATTCTTGATGGTCTGCAACAGGCTTTGTACGGCCACCGGATGGTTGTCCGACGGATAATCCGTGGCTTCAAGCTTGGCCAGCAACAGCAAGTCGTTGAGCAGGGTCTGCATGCGTGAACCCTGCTGCTGCATTTGCTGCAGGGCACGGCTCCAGCGCGGGTTGATCTCGTCGACGTTGTCCAGCAGCGTCTCCAGATAGCCGCAGATCACCGTCAATGGCGTACGCAATTCGTGGGAAACGTTGGCGACGAAGTCTTTACGCATCTGTTCCAGTTGATGGATGCGGGTTACGTCGCGCACCAGCATCAGGTGTTCGTTGTTGCCGTAGCGCGTCAGGTACAGCTGGATACGCACGCGGTCGTTGGTCGGCGAGGGGATTTCCAGCGCTTCCTCGTAGTTTTCCTGCTCGAAGTACTCTTTGAAGCGTGGGTGGCGCACCAGGTTGGTCACTGGCTGGCCGCTGTCCTGGGGGGTCTTGAGGCCCAGCAGGGTCTCGGCGGCGCGGTTCCACCATTCCAGGTTGCCATCGCTGTCGAGCATGATCACCGCGTCTTTGAGCGCGGCGGTGGACTCCTGCACCCGGTCGATCACCGCTTGCAGGCGCCCGCGTACCCGTTGGTCGCGGCGTTGCAGGTGGTAGATGCTGTCGAACACCTCACCCCACAGGCCGTAGCCGTCAGGTGGCGCTTCGTCGGGTTTGTGCTGGCGCAGCCATTCATGCAGGCGCAGCAATTGTTTGAGGGTCCAGCCCAGGTACAGGGCGATACCAATGGCCAGGCTCCAGCCGTAATAGCCGCTGACCAGGCCTACCAACAGGCAGGCGGTGATCAACAGGAGCATGTGGCGGATCAGGGTGCCATGCCAGTTTTGGTTCACTTAAACATGCGTCCTTGTCAGCTGTTAAGGAAGGGCTGGCTCAGCCTTTGGTTGAAAACCGGTAGCCGGTGCCGCGCACGGTTTGTACCAGATTCTCGTAAGCGTCACCCAAGGCTTTGCGCAGGCGGCGGATATGCACGTCAACGGTGCGCTCCTCCACATACACGTTGCCGCCCCACACCTGGTCCAGCAACTGGCCACGGGTATAGGCGCGCTCCTGGTGGGTCATGAAAAATTGCAGCAGGCGGTATTCGGTCGGGCCCATCTCGGCCGGCTTGCCGTCGATGGTCACGCGGTGGCTGATCGGGTCCAGCAGCAGGCCGCCGACTTCAATAGGCGCTTCGCCATCGGTCGGGCCGGCCCGGCGCAATACGGCCTTCAGGCGCGCTACCAGCTCCCGTGGGGAAAACGGCTTGGTGATGTAGTCATCGGCGCCGACTTCCAGGCCCTGGATCTTGTTGTCCTCTTCGCCCTTGGCGGTGAGCATGATGATCGGGATATCCCCGGTCAGCTCATCGCGCTTGAGGCGGCGGGCCAGTTCGATGCCGGAGGTGCCGGGCAGCATCCAGTCCAGCAGGATCAGGTCCGGCTTGCGGTCGACGATAATGGCATGGGCCTGCTGGGAGTTCTCCGCCTCCAGGCAGTCATAGCCGGCCATTTCCAACGCAACGGCGATCATCTCGCGGATGGGCGCTTCGTCGTCAACAATCAGAATGCTCCTGCCAACCATGCCTAAAATCCTCTTGTCATTTAACTGTCTTGCGCCGCATTAGATAACGGAAATATTGCAGTCGTGTGACAGTAATTTAGTCGCTCGGGCAATTAGCGGCACTCTGGACTACGCTTTGGGTCCGAATCCTGACAACCACAAAAGGAAGGTTCCGATGAATCACAGTACTTTTTCCTGGAAGGCCCTTCTGGTCACGGCGGCGTTGACACTGCCGACACTGGCATTTGCCGCAGACCCGGCGATGACGAAAGACGGGATGTTGGTGGATCATAAGGGCATGACGCTCTACACCTTCGCCAAGGACGCCGATGGCAAGTCCATGTGTAACGACAAGTGCGCCACCAACTGGCCGCCGTTGATGGCCGAGTCCACCGACAAACCCATGGGCAAGTGGACCGTTATCACCCGTGACGATCAAAAGGGCCAATGGGCCTACAACGGCAAGCCTCTCTATACCTTTGTGATGGACAAAAAGGCCGGCGACATGACCGGCGACGGCAAAATGGACGGGGCCTGGAAAGTCGCCAAGCCCTGATTCAGCCCGCTAGCGGTGAGGGGCCTGGCCCCTCATCGAAACCCGTAATCCGCCACAATCCCGATAAAAATCGCCAACCCGGCCCAGTGGTTGTGCAAAAACGCCTTGAAGCACTTCATCCGGTCCCTGTCGCGGGTGTACCAGAACTCCCAGGCAAAGCAGCCTGCCGCCGCCAGCAACCCCAGGTGGAACCAACCGCCCAGCTCAAACCGTGCGCCGGCCAGCAACAGGCACAGCAGCGCCAGGCCTTGCAGGGTGAGGATGATCACCCGGTCGGCATCGCCGAACAGAATCGCAGTGGATTTGACGCCGATCTTCAAGTCGTCGTCGCGGTCGGTCATTGCGTAATAGGTGTCGTAGCCCACCGTCCACAGCAGGTTGGCTATATACAGCAGCCAGGCGGTGGCGGGCAGGTGGCCGGTTTCGGCGGTGAACGCCATCGGCATGCCCCAGGAAAACGCCGCGCCCAACACCACCTGCGGGTAATAGGTGTAGCGCTTCATGAACGGGTAGCTGACCGCCAGTGCCAGGCCGCCCAGCGATAACCAAATGGTTGTGGCGTTGGTCAGCAGTACCAGCAGGAAGCTGATCAGCATCAGTACCGCAAAGAACACCAGGGCCTCTTTCGAACTGATCCTGCCGCTTGCCAGCGGGCGTTGCGCGGTGCGCTTCACATGGCCGTCGACCTTGCGGTCCGCCCAGTCATTGATGACGCAACCGGCAGCGCGAGTCAGCGTAACGCCCAGCACGAAAATCACGATGTTGGCCAGGGACGGCGAACCCTTGCCGGCGATCCACAGCGCCCACAGCGTCGGCCACAGCAGCAGGTAGATGCCGATGGGCTTGTCCATGCGGGTCAACTGAATGAAATCCCAGGCCCTGGGGTTCAGGCGGTTCAAGGATTTGAGCAGACGTTGATACATCAGCAGTTCTCCGGATGGTCATGCAGCGCGTGCCAGAAACTCGGCAGGAAGACTTCCGCCACCAGCACGCTCAGCGCCCCACGATCGAAGCGTGAGCGGCGTGCCCACAGCCCGTCGGACTGGTCCGTGGTCGGCAGCCACTGGCGAGGGTAATGGCACACCTCGATGGCCTGGCGGGTGAACGCGCGGTCGCAAAACAGCAATTCGCCCAGGGAACGGCTGCCCAATTCGTCCATCTGCAAGCCGTCGCCCTGCAATGCACTGCGCGCCGCCACACTGCGGGCAAATACCCACGGCTGGCCATGCCCACGCAAATACACCTCGCGCACCCAACCGATGCTGGCCGGGGGCATATGCAGCGCCGCGCATTCATCATCGCGCAGCGGCTGCCAGCCTTCGAACAGCGGCGTCACGCTGAAGCCATCGTTGGACAGCCACGTCAGCCGGCGGGTCAGCGAGCCTTCGTCGAACAGCCAGTTGAGGGTCAAGGGCGCGGGCGCAGGGCTCAGGAGGCTCTGGGTCAACCATTGGCAAGCATCGGGAAGGGCGATTGAGTGCGGCACGGTGCGTCAGTATTGGCAGCAAAAGAGGCGGCGAGCTTACCATGGCGTCCTGATCTTTTGCCGGGCTGCGCGGGCGCCTTGCGTCGATCGTGCTTGCATCTGCCGGCCCCGATCAGTACAAAACGCCCTGAGCCGTGCGGCAATGCTGGATCCATCGACCGCCGGCCAACCAGCCTGGACCCTGAGGAAGCAAGTAAATGAAGAAGTGGCAATGTGTAGTCTGCGGCCTGATCTATGACGAAAAAGACGGCTGGCCGGATGATGGTATCGCTCCGGGCACTCTGTGGCAGGACGTACCGGAAGACTGGCTGTGCCCGGACTGCGGCGTCGGCAAAATGGATTTCGAAATGATCGAAATCGGCTAATTTTCAGTTTCAGAACCGTACTACAAGGAGAAAGGAATGAACGCACCTGTCGTGATCATCGGCACAGGATTGGCCGGCTACAACGTGGCCCGGGAGTTTCGCAAGCTCGACAGCGAAACCCCATTGCTGCTGATCACCGCGGATGACGGGCGCTCCTACTCCAAACCCATGCTTTCCACCGGCTTTGGCAAGAACAAGGAAGCCGATGGCCTGAGCATGGCCGAACCCGGTGCCATGGCGGAGCAACTCAAGGCCGAAGTGCGCACCCACACCCGCGTCAGCGGCATCGATCCCGGTCACAAACGCCTGTGGATCGGTGAAGAAGCGGTGGTCTATCGTGATCTGGTCCTGGCCTGGGGCGCAGAAACCGTGCGCGTACCAGTCGAAGGAGACGCCGCTGAGCTGGTTTTCCCCATCAATGACCTCGAAGATTACGCCCGCTTTCGCGCCGCCGCTGCCGGCAAGCGCCGCGTGCTGCTGCTCGGCGCCGGCCTGATCGGCTGTGAGTTCGCCAACGACCTGATCCTCGGCGGCTATGAGATCGACCTGGTGGCGCCGTGCGAGCAAGTCATGCCGACCCTGCTGCACCCGGCGGCGGCTGCAGCGGTACAGGCCGGTCTGGAAGGGCTGGGGGCGCGTTTCCACCTGGGCCCGGTGCTCAACCGCCTGCAGCGCACCGCTGACGGCCTGGAAGCGCACCTGTCGGACGGTGAGGTGGTCCACTGCGACCTGGTGGTCTCGGCCATCGGCCTGCGCCCGCGTGTCGACCTGGCCGCCGCCGCCGGCCTGCAGACCAACCGCGGGATCATGGTGGACCGCCACCTCAAGACCTCCCACGCCAATATCTACGCCCTGGGCGACTGCGCCGAAGTTGACGGCCTGAACCTGCTGTACGTGATGCCGTTGATGAGCTGCGCCCGCGCCTTGGCCCAGACCCTGGCCGGTAACGCCACCGCTGTCAGCTACGGCCCAATGCCGGTCACCGTGAAAACGCCGGTCTGCCCGCTGGTGGTCTCGCCGCCGCCACGGGGCACAGAAGGTGTATGGAGCGTCGAAGGCCAGGGCGCCGACATCAAGGCCCTGTGCCGCGACGCCAGCGGCCGCCTGCTGGGTTACGCGCTGACCGGCAGCGCCGTGATGGAAAAACTCGCCCTCAACAAAGAACTTCCGCCGTTGCTGGCGTAAATACCGGTCGTTCTGTCGGAATAAGCACATTTTTTACCCTAGAAAGGGCGCCGCGAGACTGGCGCGGCGTACGAGGGCATGCCATCCTCACTCCCGTCTGCCGCAGAGTAGAGCCTGCGGCGCCTTGGCCGCTGTTCCGTTAGAGAGCAGCACGGACATAACAACAAAAAACCGTCAAAGAGGCTTCATATATGCGTAAACCAGAACTCGCAGCCGCCATCGCTGAAAAAGCGGATCTCACCAAAGAACAGGCCAACCGCGTCCTCAACGCCGTTCTCGAAGAAATCACCGGCGCCCTGCACCGCAAGGACAGCGTCACCCTGGTTGGTTTCGGCACCTTCCTGCAACGCCACCGTGGCGCCCGCACCGGCAAAAACCCGCAAACCGGTGAGCCCGTGAAAATCAAGGCGAGCAACACTGTTGCGTTCAAGCCGGGCAAGTCGCTCAAAGACAGCGTCAACCCGTAATGGCAGTACCGTCTCGAAGGGAGGCGGGGCGGTAAGAAGAGTGGGCACGCCGACTGGGTCGGGTGCCCTTTTTTAATGCTTCAAACCACCTAAACACTGCTTGTCTATCTCAACGGCAAAGGCAGTCGTCGGGTTAAAGGCCTGAGGCTTTCACGATCGTTCCAGAGCCCCGGAAAGACTTCATATTTCAAATCATCCCGGTTAACACCGGTATCGAAGTAGCGACACAGTCTGTCGCTGAGGTCCTCATCTCCCCACATGTTGGTCAACTCATACTTTTCGATAATGTCGCGACTGTCCGAAAGTTGCAGATCTTCCTTTAGTGCAGGTACCAGGCTGTAATCAGCATCGCAGCCGATGCCGAGGTCAACAAGATCAGCATCTCGAAACGGAAAGCCGCCCTCAAAGCTGACGTGGGGCCTGAGCCAATAACGCTCATGATCCGAAAGGCTAAATGGCGTGACGGAAATTAGTTTTTCCGCTGCCAATCTCTGGGTCACCACCTTGCCGACAAAACCACTGAACAGGATCATACTGTTGTCCAGCGCAAGATCGGTCCAGACGCCGTCCACGCTTCTCACATCGTAGAAGCGCATGACGGAGTTCTTGATCATCTGGCCTACGGTGTATAAGTCATCTCGCAATTTGAGGCTGACTAGATCGCCTTCCTTCCAGAGGATGCGCTTGGCCATGGGCCTACTCCATTTTCAATAGTCATTGATGATATTCACGAGCAGCGGCCTGCTCTCGCACCTCTGCTTTTGCCGGCGACTTTGACAGGGGCTTTGCCCTTGGTTTTATTCGCGGCTTTTATGCGTTTATCCAGTGCTTTGCCTGAGTCTGTCTGAGACAAATGTTTATCCGCCGCAGCCAGGTATTCTTTCCTTCGGCCATTTCCTTTGCCGACGGGGTTTTGTGCGTTGGCGGTTCCATCTTTTCCTCCCAAGCCTTCATACACTCGTTGTTCCAGCCCTCGGGTGGTGTCCTTGCCATCCTGGCCGTAGGCGGTATGCAGGACTTGAGGTGCTTGGCCGCCAAAGCGATCGAAATTTGACCCGTAGCGATAGTTCAACACGTCTGAACCTACCTGTTTGCCTTGCATGCTGGCATAACCGACATATGGTTTGCCGGTCGCTTTGTCGACGCCCAGGTAGGTGATATGAGTCGCTGTGGTTGGACTGCCTGCCAGCCCCCACGCATCACACCAGCCCATCGGATTAGGCCCGTACTGATAGAGGTTCAAGCCACCGGCGAGTCCTATGGGGTCCGGCGTGATAAACCGACCTATATCGGGGTCGTAAAACCTGAACGTGTTGTAGTGCAAACCGGTTTCCCGGTCCAAGTATTGCCCCTGAAACCTCAAGTTCTGTTCTTCGATGTAAGAAGATTCTCTGGTTTCCTCGGCGGTATTACCCCAAGCGTAATAACTGGCCTGCCATACGCGGTGCCCATCATGGTCCGTCAATTCGTGCGGCAGTCCGTTAGGATCGTTGTGGTAGTACCTGATTCTTTGCAGTGGGCCCAGGCCATCAACACGTGCCAGTGCTTCATAGCTCCCGTCGTCATAAAGATAAAGGCTGGTCTGGTTATTACGGTGCTCTTGTATCAGTTGCAACCCGTCCCAGACAAAACGAGTGGTACCAAGCGTATTACCGTTGCTGTTTTGTTCGGTTTTTGTAATCCGACGACCTAAAGGGTCGTAGGTCATTGTGATGACAGTCTCATTGGCGGCGTGCTGATTTCGTATTTCGACCACTCTGCTTTCAGCGTCGTACTTGAATAGTTGAACGGCGCGACGAGCACTACGTTTTTCAACCAGCCGACCGAAACTGTCATACCGGTAACGCTTGTCTTGGTAGGTCATTAATTTGTTATGTACCACCAGGCCTACACCCGGCAGGGGACCATCCAGAAGGTTGGCCGCTGCGTCATAAGCAAAGCTTTCCTGCGTTCCATGTATTGGATTCTGGCTGGCAATGATGCGATCAGTGGCGTCGTAGTGAAACGACTGTTGGTGTGCAATTCCTGCTTTTTGTTCGTGGCGGGCGATCAGGTTGTCGCTGGGATCAAAGTCGAAGTATGTCGAGCTCATTCCCGTCAGTGGTCGCGGCAGGGTACTTGGATACCGTACACGGGCGCGCAACCGCCCGCCTCGATCATATTCAGTGCGGGTGCTGATCTGACCTTGTGTGCGAAGTACTTCACGATGCAGGCGGTCCCGCTCGAAGTCACTGATGACTTGGCCGTCGAGGTTGATCTGGTGCAAATGACCACTGCCGTAGTACAGACGGTTGATCCAGCGACCATCGGGTAATTGGGTCTGGGTCAGATTGCCCAATTCGTCATAGCGATGTTTCAAACTGCCGGCCGAGCTTTGCTCTTCGAGTGGCTGGCCGAGGGCGTCATAGCGATAACTTAATTTTTGTTCGTTGCCCTGGGCGTCCATGAACGTGATTGCGATCAATTGATCGAGGAGATCGTATAAATAATCCGTGCGACCATCGTCGGTGATTTTGACAACCAGGCGCCCAGCAGCGTCACGCTCCAAATAGTGAACAATAGGCTGTTCAGGGATACCTGACGCGTTGCTGTTGTGAGTTGGTAAAGCAGTGACGCTGGTGATGCTGTTCAATGCATCGTAGTCATAGTGATGGGCGCTGCCATCTAGGTCGCGCTGCTCGACCAGGCGATCATTGGCATTCCACGTGAAACGATAACATTCGCCATTCTCATTGGTCAGTGCTTGCAGCCGTGCGTAGCTGTCATAGCTGAATTGCACTTTGCGGCCGTGCGCATCCGTGCGCTGGCGAATGCGCCCGCGGGGGTTGTACTGATAATGAGTCGAGTGGCCTGACGGGTCGGTATGGACCGTCAATTGTCCGCAGGCGTTGCGTTGAAAATACTCGATACGACCATCTGGCAACTGCTGGCTGAGCATCCTGCCCATCGTGTCGTATGTGAAGGTTGTTCGTTCCCCTAGCGGGTCGGTAATGACCTGCAAATAACCGCGCTCGTCATAACTGAACCGCGTCGGGTAACCCGAGCAATCAATATGCTCAACCAACTGCCCGAACGGGTTCCAGCGCAGCTTTTTGCTTTTGCCGGTGGCGTCGATGATCTCCACGACCTGGCCGTGATCGTCATAGCGGTAGCGGGTGACGTAGCCCAGCGGATCGGTTTCGGCGATGCAGTTGCCGCGCTGATCGTAGCGATACGCCCAGCTATTGTCGGCGGCGTCGGTCTCCACCAGCGGGAGTGCCCAGTGCTCAAGCCACAAGGTCGAGTCGCTGCGGCCCAGCGGGTCGGTCTCGCCGATCAGGTTACCGGCGTCGTCGTAGCTGTAGGCATAGCGCCCGCCCAGCGGATCGGTGGCGCTGAGCAATTGGCGCTCTTCGTTCCACTCGAACAGCCAGGTTTGCCCGAGGTTATCGGAGTAGCGAACGATCTGGTGCTGGGTGTTCCAGTGGCGAGTACTGACGCGTTGCAAGCCGTCGGTAATCCGCGTGACACCGGCCTGCAAGTCATAGTCGAACTGGTAGGCGTCGCCTTCGTCGGTCCAGTGCCGGACCACCCGCCATTCCACGTCTTCAACCAAGGCCCATTCGTAGAAACAGCGCAGACCGGTCGGCAACTGGTGCTCGACCATGCGCTGGCCGGCATCGTAGCTGAAGCGCCGCTGCATCTGGCCGGTGGCGTCGCGCACCAGCGCCAGGTTGCCGGCGGTGTCATAGTCATAGCTGACCAGTACTTCGCGGCGCTGATCGGGGTACAGCCGTTCGAGCCGCACCAAGTGGCCTTGATCGCGGATCAACTCCACTTGCACCAGGTCGAACGTATCGCGCAGCCGGATCAGTCGCCCGGCTTCGTCGTAATCAAGATGGATGCGGTTGTCGTTGCGGTCGCCGAGCTGGCTGAGGCGCAGCAACGCCGGGTTGGCGGAAGGCTCAAATAAGCGATACAGACCATCATCGCTTTCGATCAGCAACTGCCCGTTGAGGTGTCGGCGCACGGCCAGCCCTTCACCGGCGCTGAACACCGCACCGCCCAGGGGAATGCTGCCCATGTCGATGGGTCGGCCCTGTTCATCGGTGTAGACCAGCGTTTCACCGCCGTCGGGGTGAGGCTGGATGTCGACGCACACTTCATACGGCACGCTCCAGCCTGCGCCGAGCAGGCTGCCTGTGCGTTCGTCACGGCTGTTGTAGAAACGCTGCCAATCAATCGGCAGGATGCCAGGCAGTACGAAATCCAGCTCATCATCGCCGCCCAACACCTTGGCGCCGGTGGCCGCATGCACCGGGTTCGACGAGCCCATGGCCGCATTGGCCATCGCCCCCATCGCACTGCTCACGGCCATCGAGGTTGCGCCGCCGATCAACATGCACGGTAGCTTGCTGAAGAACTTGCCCTTACCGCCCTTGAGCATCAACAACGCCGTCACCGCCAGCCCGACGCCCGGTGTCTTGCCGCTGCGAATCTCACGCACCACCACCGACCCGCCGCCGATGGTCACGTTCGATGAAATCAATCCGGACGACACCACGGTCGCATCGCACGTACTGCGATCACCACTGCGCACCGCCGGCTGGCCGTTGATCGTGACCTTGTCCGAGCCCTCGGCCAGAAACTGCGGCGGCATCGGCGGGTGCTTCATGCACGCGACCAGATCCAGCGGCTTGGGTTCGGCGCCAGGCGCAGGCGTGGCTACCGTAGGGCGCCACATCTGCGAGAAGAAGCTCTCGGCCATGTCCAGGTAGCTGGCTTCCGGCTCGGGTGCGGGTTCTTCCAGTTCAGTGCCGGCGGGTGCGACGTGAGAACTGATCGCCCCGGCGGCGCGCGCGGCCGGAATATTGTTGGTCAGGGTGTTGGTGGAACCGGTGAGGATGTTCGCCTGCACCGTGGGCGGAAACAGCGCATTGCTGAAGCTCTCGCATAAATTCGATAAGCCTTTGTCCGCCCCGGTCTTGCTCATGGTCAAGCCGACAATCGTGCCCACCACCGCGCCCAGCAGGAAACAGCCGAGCCCGCCGGTGGCCACGGTAATTCCGGTGGCGGCAACTACCGCCGCAGTCGCCACGGCGGTGATAGCGATATTGGCCGCTACCTCCAGCACACCGCCAAGGATGTCGGCCATCATCGAGGTGTGGGAGAGCGCATCGCCCATCCGGGCTGCCCATAACGCGTCAGACATGCAGGCAACTCATCAGGAAATAGCGTCAAACGACAGCGAGTTTTTGATCAAGGCCCAATGCGCCGCCTCGGCATCCCCCAGCGTATCCGCCTTCACATAACTCAACGCGAGCATCTTGCGTGTGCCCGGTATCACCAAGGCCAGCTGATACTGGAACACCTTGTCATTGCCCTTGTTGAACTGGCTGCGCAGCTCGATGCCTTCCACCTCTTGCGCGGCGCCCAAGCGCACATCGACACCCGGTTGGTAGCGCAAGTCCTGCACCTGTTTTTCCAGGCGCTGGAGTTGGTCGTTGAAGTTGCTGTGCAAGGTTTCGCCGTCGGCCAGCAGGCTGCGGCTGACGATCAGGGATGTGCCCAGCTCAGGGAATTTGAGGATATTGATCGTCGCGTCCTGCAGCTCGCTCGCCGGCAGTTGGAACTGGAATTCGTTGATTCGGTACGTCATGGCAAACGGGTCTCGTCAGGAGCTTTTCGGCGCGGGGAACGCGGCTTTGATATTGGCGTCGATGCTGGCTTTCTGGCCCTGTCCATCGGGCGTGGCTCCAGGGCCGCCGCCGTTATTGAGGTGCAGCACGCCCTTGGTATTGAACTCGGCATCGCCGCTGGCATAGAAGCTGATGTTCACGCCGGTGAGGTTGATCTGCCCGCTGGCATTCAACTCCAGGATGCTTTCGCCGCAGACCAGGCGCAGGTTTTCGCCCACTTCGATGACGTAGCTCTGGCTGATGCTGTCGGTCTTTCTCTGGCCCACCGAGAGGATGTCTTCCTGCTTGACGATGCGCAGGCGGTTGTTGCCGATGGTCACCGTCTCGTTATGGCCGATACTTTTATTGCGGTCGTGCCCGACGGAATGACTTTCGTCTACCTCGACAACAACGTCCTGGTTACGCTCGGCATGGATATACAACTGCTCCAACCCCTTCTTGTCCTCCATGCGGATTTCATTGAAGTTGGCCGGCGTGCCGCCCTTGCTCGAACGGCTCTTCATGCCGCTCTGGGTCGCGTTTTCCGGCAGGTCGTACGGCACCGTCTGCTCGGCGTTGTACACCCGCCCGGTAATGATCGGACGGTCCGGATCACCTTCAAGAAAGCTGACAATCACTTCCTGGCCGATCCGTGGAATCTGCATCGAGCCCCAGTTCTTGCCGGCCCAGGATTGCGACACGCGGATCCAGCACGAGCTGTTTTCGTTGGATTGGTCGTGGCGGTCCCAGTAGAAGTGCACCTTCACGCGGCCGTATTGGTCGGTCCAGATTTCCTCGCCTTTGGGACCGACCACCAGCGCGGTTTGCGGGCCTTTGACGATGGGCCGGTGGGTGGTGGCGAGCGGGCGGAAGCTTTGCTGGGCGTCAATGCAGGTCAGGCTGCTTTCGAACTGCGCCGAGCCTGAGCCACCACCGCTTTCCAGGCTTTCCTGAACGATGTAGTAGCGGCAGCCGACGATCAGGTATTCGCGGTTCTGGTCCTGGCGGCTGAAGCCGGTGAGGCTGAACAGATGGCCGGAGCCGAGGCCGCGGGCGTTGCCGCTGAACTCGATCTGCTCATGCAGGGTTTGCAGGGCTTCAATGCGGGTGCGCGCGTAGTGTTCGCCGTCGGCGCTTTGCACGTAGGTGCCGGGGTAGTCGTATAGCGGGTAGTCGCCGGCGGTGTGCGGGCGCGGCATGGCCGAACGCACGTCGATGCTGGCGCTGGGGCGCTGGAAGTCGTAGTCGTTAAGCTCCAGCGAACCCGGCTGAACCTCCTGCGCCAGGTGCCAGTTGTGCATGTGGTCGCGTTCGCGCTGCTGCTCGTCCTTGGGGTAATACGGGATCGACGCATAGCCCGGCACCGTGGTGTGGGCGCCATAGGCGTCGGCCAGCACCAGCACATGGCGGTCCTGTTCATGGCGAAAGAAGTAGTAGATACCTTCCTGCTCCATCAAGCGGCTGACGAAATCGAAGCTGGTCTCGCGGTACTGCACGCAGTATTCCCACTCGCGATACGGCCGGCTCAGGGCGTCTTCGAAGTCGGAGAACCCCAGGTCGCGGAACACCTGCTTGATGATCTGCGGGATGCTCAGGTTCTGGAAAATCCGGCAGTCGGACGTACGGCTCAGCAGCCACAGCCAGGGGCGCAGCGTCACCTGGTAGCTGGCGAACTGGCCCTGGTCGATGTTCTGGCTGCACCGCGCGACGATGCCGTGGAAATGCCGCTCACCGCCGTCCGCCAGTTGCAGGCCCACGCTCATCGGCTTGCCCAGCAACTGGTTGAGGTCGATGTTGGCGTCCAGGGACGTCAGTTGCAGCTCATAGTTGAACAGGCGGCCCAGCTCTTCGCCGCCGCCCATTTCATTGAGCAGCAGCACATCCGGCCCGAGGGGGCTGGTGATCTTGGCCAGGCGTGAGGCTTGGTTGAATAGCATCGGTTAACCCGTAAATTGCGTAATAGCTGAAGAAACCGGCTGCAAATGTGGGAGGGGGCTTGCCCCCGATAGCAGTGTGTCAGGTGATGTATCAGGCGACTGATTCACCGCCATCGGGGGCAAGCCCCCTCCCACATTTAGATTGTGTTTCTTCAGGTCAATCGTTGAACTGGTAGTGCAGCTCATTATCCCGGCTGCTGATACGCACACCCGCCAATGCCTTGCCTTCGAGCATGCGCGTGAGGAATTCACGGCTCATGTCCGGCAGCAGGCTGTTGGTGAGAATGGTGTCGATCATGCGTCCGCCGCTTTCGGTCTCGGTGCAGCGCGAGACGATCAGGTCGACCACCGCGTCGTCGTAGTCGAAGGCGACCTTGTGCGTATTCTCCACGCGCTTCTTGATGCGGTTGAGTTGCAGGCGGGTGATCGCCTTGAGCATCTCGTCGCTCAGCGGGTAGTACGGAATGGTCACCAGGCGGCCGAGCAAGGCGGGAGGGAAGATCTCCAGCAATGGCTGGCGCAGGGCCTTGGCGATTTCTTCCGGCTCGGGAATGTTCGCCGGGTCTTTGCAGACCCGGGAAATCAGCTCGGTACCGGCGTTGGTGGTCAGCAGGATCAAGGTGTTCTTGAAGTCGATCACCCGGCCTTCACCGTCTTCCATCACGCCCTTGTCGAACACTTGGAAGAAGATCTCATGCACGTCCGGGTGGGCTTTTTCCACCTCGTCCAGCAGCACCACGCTGTAGGGTTTGCGCCGCACCGCTTCGGTCAGCACGCCGCCTTCGCCGTAGCCGATATAGCCCGGTGGCGCGCCCTTGAGGGTGGACACCGTGTGGGCTTCCTGGAATTCGCTCATGTTGATGGTGATCACGTTCTGCTCACCGCCGTACATGGCTTCGGCCAGGGCCAGGGCGGTTTCGGTCTTGCCCACGCCGGAGGTGCCGGCCAGCATGAACACGCCAATCGGCTTGCTCGGGTTGTCGAGGCCGGCGCGGGAGGTCTGGATGCGCTTGGCGATCATCTGCAGGGCGTGGTCCTGGCCGATGATGCGCTTCTTCAGGTGCTGGTCGAGGTTGAGCACGGTTTCCAGTTCGTTGCGGGCCATGCGGCCCACCGGGATACCGGTCCAGTCGGCGACCACCGAGGCCACGGCCTGATAATCCACGGTCGGCAGGATCAGCGGGGTTTCGCCTTGCAGCGCAGTGAGGCGTTGTTGCAGGTCGACCAGTTGCGCACGCAATTCATCGCTCTCGTTGTTACCTGCATCGCTGTCCACAACCCCGGCCTTTTCGCGCAGGGTTGCACGGGTGGCGAGCAATTCATCCACCAGGGTTTTCTCTTCGGCCCAACGGCTTTCCAGGGTCGCCAGGCGCTCACGCTCGGCGCTTAACAGGGCTTCGCTGTTGCTCTGGCGTGCGCCAATGGCAATGCCGATCGCATGCTCGCGGGCGATGATTTGCAGCTCGGTTTCCAGGGCTTCGATGCGGCGGCGGCTGTCGTCCACTTCGGCCGGCACCGCGTGCAGGCTGATGGCGACGCGGGCACAGGCGGTGTCCAGCAGGCTCACGGATTTATCCGGCAACTGGCGCGCCGGGATATAGCGATGGGACAGCTTCACCGACGCTTCCAGGGCTTCGTCGAGGATCTGCACCTGGTGGTGTTTCTCCATGGTCGAGGCCACGCCGCGCATCATCAACAGCGCTTTGTCTTCCGACGGCTCGGCCACTTGTACCACCTGGAAGCGGCGGGTCAGGGCCGGGTCTTTCTCGATGTGCTTTTTGTACTCGGCCCAGGTAGTCGCGGCCACGGTACGCAGGGTGCCACGGGCCAGGGCAGGTTTGAGCAGGTTGGCCGCATCACCGGTACCGGCAGCGCCACCGGCACCCACCAGGGTGTGGGCTTCGTCGATAAACAGAATGATCGGCTTGGGCGAGGCCTGGACGTCTTCGATGACCTGGCGCAGGCGCTGTTCGAACTCGCCTTTCATGCTCGCGCCGGCTTGCAGCAGGCCGACATCAAGGCTGCGCAGTTCCACGTCTTTGAGCGCCGGCGGCACATCACCGGCGACGATGCGCAGGGCGAAACCTTCGACCACGGCGGTCTTGCCCACACCGGCCTCACCGGTGAGGATCGGGTTGTTCTGGCGGCGGCGCATGAGGATGTCGACCAACTGGCGGATCTCTTCGTCACGGCCGACGATCGGGTCGAGCTTGCCGCTGCGCGCTTGTTCGGTCAGATCGACGGTGAAACGCTTGAGCGCCTCCTGCTTGCCCATCGCACTCGGTGCCATGGCGCCGCTGGCCTCACCCGGCACGGCGCCGGCATTGAAACCGTCGCTGGCAGTCAGGGCGTTTTCCGGCGAGTCGCCGACGTATTCGTCAAAACGCTCGCTCAGGGCTTCGGCCTTGATCTTGTCGAATTCCGAAGACAACCCCAGCAGCGCATGGCGCAGGCTTGGCGTCTTGAGGATGCCCAGCACCAGGTAACCGGTGCGCACCTGGCTTTCGCCGAACATCAGGCTGCCGTACACCCAGCCGCGTTCCACGGCTTCTTCCACGTGGGACGACAGGTCGGTGATCGACGTCGAGCCACGCGGCAGGCGGTCCAGGGCTTCGGTGAGGTCACGGGCCAGGCGCGCCGGCTCGACGTTGAACTGGCGGATGATGCGGTGCAGGTCCGAGTCCTGCAGTTGGAGCAACTGGTGAAACCAGTGGGCCAGTTCCACGTACGGGTTGCCCCGCAGCTTGCAGAACACGGTGGCGGCTTCGATGGCCTTGTAGGCCACGCTGTTGAGTTTGCCGAACAGTGCGGCGCGACTGATTTCACCCATGCTCTGGATTCCTTGAGGTGGTGGCTTGATCGGCGTAATGCCGGGCCAGGATTAGGTCGTTGGCATCAACCGCAGGGCAGCCGAGCCAGGTATTAAAGCCCAGGCGGAACTGGCCATTGAGTTGCAGCGCCGGTACTTCGGGTTGTTGCAGAACCAGGTTCAAGTCCCAGTCCAATTCATGGCCCAGGTACTCGGCCACCCACGCCACGAGCTCGTTGAACGGCTGGCTGCCGGGCAGCATGCCCATGTAGTCGTCCAGCTTGAGCGGGCCCAGGCGGATGCGGAATTTATGCTGGCGGTCCCACACGTGGCTGCCCAGGCAGAAGTCCACGCCCAGCTGGTTGGCGCTCACGCCCACGCGGCTGCGCTCGGGCAGTTCCAGCCATTGGCCGACGTATTCTTCGATCTCCACCGGCAGGCCGAAATACTCGCCGAGGATCGCTTTTAAACCGTCCGGGTAGCGGGTTTGCGCCGACAGGTGGCCGCTGTAGTGCAGCTTCGCCGTGTCGGGGATCAGCCCCTGGTTAAGCAGGCTCGGCATGCCCCGTCCACTCAAGGCGGCGAGGCGTGCAGACCAGTAGTCATCGTCCGGGCGGTCGTGGCTGACCGTCGGCCGCGCCTCGGCCCAGGCCCGGTAAAACAGGCTCAGCAGACGGTGGTGGAACACGTCCAGGAACTGCTTGCTGGTACTGTCGGCGTTGTTGCGCTGACGCTCGCGTACGTACTCGGTGATATGCAGCGGCAACGGACCGTTGGGGCCACCAAGGCCGAAGAAGAACTGTTCCAGCCGTGCCGGTTTGCCGTCGCCACCGGGATCGACCGAGGCCAGGGTCGCCGGGGCGAAGGTGCAATCGGCCTGTTGCCCCAGGCGCAACGGGTCATCCGCCAAACGCAGGGAATGGCCCAGGCGCGGCAGCTCGGGCGATTCGCACTCGATACGCCGCAACGCCTGGAAGAAATCGTATTCCCAGGGCTCCTGATGCATCGCATCCAACGTACTCACAGGGTCGGACGACGCCCGGGCTTGGCTTTCCATCGCATGATCTCGCCGCGTTCGGTGGTACGGATCACCGTCTCGGTAAAACTGTTGATCGACACGTAGCGTGCCAGGAAGCGTTCCAGCACCGCACCAAGCAGGAACACGCCGGTGCCGCGAAACGCGTTTTCATCGAACTCCAAGGTAATTTCCAGGCCGCGACCAAACACAATCGGGCCGGGCATCGGCAGGCGCCGGGTGACGGCCTTGCTGCTGACGTCGCGCAAGCCTTCGATCTGCAATTGCAGCGCCGCGTCATTGCTGTCGCCATACAGACGCAGCAGTTCGCGCAATGCCGCCGCGCCCTGGCCTTGTTCACTCAGGGACAAATAGTTGAGCGACAACTGGCTGATCAGGCGCCAGGCCTTGGCGTCATGGGCATGGCTGGCGCGTGGGCGGCTTGGCCCGGCGACGCAACGCACGGATAACACCGGCGCGCTGTCGGCCAGGGTGAAGTCGGTCTTGCCGTTGCCCACGCTCATGAACAACGGCAGGTCGCGGTTGGTGCACAGCGCGGTCACGCCGAGTTGGCGCAGGTCGTGGCGATACGGCGCCTGGCGGCTGTCGACCAGGCTGACAAAGGTTTCGCTGCCCACATAGGTGGAACGCGGGCCGTTGCGGCGCTGGTCGCTGGACAGCACCCGTGGCTCGCGGCGCACGGTGTAGTACGCCTGGTCGCGGCCATAACGGGATGGATCGCGTACCGCGTAGAACGGCAAAAATGGCTGCTCTGGCCCGGTGCCGTGGCCGGTGATGCCGCTCAGCGAGTGAATCTCGAAATCCATTGGCCGTGTGCGGTCGGCGATCACATGGTGTTCGTTGACCCGATCGGACAAGTGGATGCGGTCCACGCGCTTCGGGAACAGGTTGATCGCCGGGGTGCAGAACGGCAAAAACTGCGCTGCGCCGACGCTGCCTTCCAGGCTCGGCTCGTGACGGTCGAACAGCACGATCAGCTCCAGCTCCTGGCCGTCGCAACGCTTGACCGCACGGCTCAGCTCGGCGAATTCGACGAACAGGAAGCGGTGGGGCAGGGCGAAGTATTCCTGCAACAGGCGATAGCCCTGGAAGGCTCGCGCGACGACCGGCATGGCCGCATCGGCGTCGTCGAAACCCCGCGAGCGCAGCGCATCCTGCGGCAGGCGCTCAACCCAATCGCCACCGGGCTTGCGCGCAAACACCGCGCAGGCGTTGCCCAGTAGTTGTTCGTAGAGGCGGAACGGCTGCTCGTCGGCACCGCTGAGGTACAGCGGCAGGTTGTCCAGGTCGAGGCTGTTGAACGGCAATTCGGCGCCGGTGCGCAGGGTCAGGCGCAGGCCGGCCTTGGCTTTCGGCTCACTGGCGGCCAGGCGCCCGAGCACGGCTGCGGGGTTGCCGAAGTACTCGGCGTTGCTGACCTGCAACGGCCACAGCGTCACCGGGTGCGCGGTGCGGTACTCGCAGCAGGTCTGGGTTTCGCGGCCCAGGGCGGCGCGCAACACGGTGTCGCGCGGCAGCGGGAAGCCGCTGGCCAGGGAACCTTCGTCGGGGTCGGTGTGCAATTGCACCACGGTCATCGACGGCGTCGGCGCCAGGTAGTGCGGGTAGGCGATTTCCAGCAGGTTGTGGGTGAAGGTCGGGTACTCGGCGTCGAGTTTGAGCTGCACGCGGGCGGTGAGGTAGGCAAAGCCTTCGAGCAGGCGTTCGACGTACGGGTCGGCGCAGTCCATACCGGACAGGGTCAGCCGACTGGCAATCTTCGGGTATTCCTTGGCGAACTCGGCGGCGCTTTCGCGCACGTGGTGCAGTTCCTGGTTGTACAGCTCTAGCAGGCGCGGGTTCATGGGCGTCTCCGCTGGTCGGCGTTGACCACGCGCACGTGGCCGGACTCCAGGTCCAGGTCGGTTTGCAGCAATAGGCGCAAGGGCACCGGCTGTGCCCACAGGTCGCCTTCGATCTCGAAACTCAGGGCGTTGTGGTTCATCTCGCCATGGCCGACGCGGGCCTTCACCCGCAGGGTATGGCGCAGGATGCGCGGTTCAAAGGTGGCAATCGCCTGGTAGATCAGGGCTTCCAGGGCCTTGATGTCGACGCTGGAAACGCTGTTGCCCGCCAGCGCCGGCAGGCCGTAATTGACCACCGAGGTGCCTGCCTGTGTGTGCAGCGTGGCATCGGCATCGAGCAACGACGTGGTATTGAGCAGCCACGCCAGGTCGCGCAGCACCGAGGCTTTCAATTGGGTCAGGGACAGCACGCGTTTATCGGCGCTTTCCTTGGGATTGGTCGGGTCGTCGTCGGTCAACCGGTCCAGCAGGGACGGTTGCAGACGGTCGCGGGAAGCGATTTCAGTTACCACCAAAGCAGCTCCACGGACGGGTTGCGAGAGGAACAAAAGGCTGCACTTGAGACCGTAGTGCCGTGGCGCAGGGCCACGGCCCCAGGGCTATCAGCGCTTGGTGTTGGAACGGATGTTCCAGCCAAACTTGATCGCGCCGCCGTCTTTGGTGCCGTCGGCTTTCTGCGGCTGGTAGTCGACCATCACCTGGGCGAAGTTCAGGGTGACGTTTTCAGTCAGGCGGTCATCGCCGCCCGAACCGCCGGTGCTCAGGGACGTTACCAGCACTTCTTCCAGGTTGATCACCATGTACTCGACCTGGCTTTCACCACCGGCCTTGCGCACGGTCAGCTTGACCTTGTCGATGTGCTTGCCGCTGGCGCAGTGCATCATCAGGTTCGGCGAGGCCTTGTCGACGTACTTGGTCAGCGACAGGTCCTGGATATTCACCTTGCCCGCGCCGCCGCCGCCGCCCACGTGCATGTTGCCGGACTGGGCCATGCCCCAGCTCCAGTTCAGCACGTCGATTTCGTCCTTGTGGGCCTTGTCCATGGACTCGCCCTTGATGTCGCCGATCTTGATGAAAATATCAACAGCCATGTTTTCTCCCTGTGTGGCTCTTGCCACTGAATTTGAGTGACTCCAAATGGGCAGTGCTTTTGTGTGGGAGGGGGCTTGCCCCGATGCAGGCACCTCGGTGTGTCGTCACACCCCAGTGATGCTATCGGGGGCAAGCCCCCTCCCACAGAAGAGCCAGCTCATCCGTGGGTTAGGCGCTTTTAGCCGAAGGCAGCTTCGATACCAGGCGCAGCGACACGGTCAGCCCTTCGAGCTGGTAGTGCGGGCGCAGGTAGAACTTGGAGTTGTAGTACCCCGGGTTGCCTTCGACGTCTTCCACTATCACCTCGGCGGCGGCCAACGGGTGCTGGGCCTTGGTGGTTTCGGTGGAGTGCGCCGGGTCACCGTCGACGTAGTTGAGGATCCAGTCCTGCAACCAGCGCTGCATCTCGTCCTTTTCTTTGAAGGAGCCGATCTTGTCGCGCACGATGCACTTCAAGTAGTGAGCGAAACGGCAGGTGGCGAACAGGTACGGCAGGCGCGCGGCCAGGTTGGCGTTGGCGGTGGCGTCCGGGTCATCGTATTCGGCCGGTTTCTGCAACGACTGGGCGCCGATGAACGCGGCGAAGTCGGTGTTTTTCTTGTGCAGCAGCGGCATGAAACCGTTCTTCGCCAGCTCCGCTTCACGGCGGTCGCTGATGGCGATTTCGGTCGGGCACTTCATGTCCACGCCACCGTCATCGGTAGGGAACGTGTGGGCCGGCAGGTTTTCCACTTCACCGCCGGATTCCACGCCACGGATGCGTGAGCACCAGCCGTAGTGCTTGAACGAACGGTTGATGTTCACTGCCATTGCATAGGCCGCGTTGGCCCAGGTGTACTTGGAGCTGTCGGCGCCGTCGGTGTTTTCTTCGAAGGCGAAGGCTTCCACCGGGTCGGTCTTGGCGCCATAGGGCAGGCGCGCCAGGAAGCGAGGCATGGTCAGGCCGATGTAGCGCGAGTCTTCCGATTCACGCAGCGAGCGCCAGCCGGCGTATTCCGGGGTAGTGAAGATCTTGGTCAGGTCGCGCGGGTTCGACAGTTCCTGCCACGAGCCCATGCCCATCACGGTCGGCGACGCCGCAGCAATGAATGGGGCGTGCATGGCGGCGCAGACTTTGGACAGCTCGCCCAGCAGTTCCACGTCCGGTGGCGACTGGTCGAAGTAGTAGTCGCCCACCAGGCAACCATACGGTTCGCCGCCGAACTGGCCGTACTCTTCTTCGTACATCTTCTTGAAGATCGGGCTCTGGTCCCACGCGGTGCCCTTGAACTTCTTCAGGGTCTTGTGCAGGTCCGGCTTGGAGATGTTGAGCACGCGAATCTTCAGCTGCTCATCGCTCTCGGTGTTATTGACCAGGTAGTGCAGGCCACGCCAGGCGCTTTCCAGCTGCTGGAAATCCTTGTGATGGATGATCTGGTTGACCTGGGCGGTGAGCTTGGCGTCGATGGCGGCGATGATCGATTCGATCGACTTGATCGCGTCATTGGACACCAGGTCGGTTTGCGCCAGGGCCTGTTCGGCCAAGGTGCGCACGGCGGTTTCCACGGCTTCGCGGGCACGCTCGGTCTTGGGCTTGAATTCCTGCATCAACAAGGATGCGAACTCGCTGGTTTCCTCGGTTGCACCCAGACTCTGGGCGCCTTCGCGGGCGGTATTGTCAGTCATGATTACTGGTCCCCTGCAGGCTTAGGCGCGCTGGCAAGTGCCTGGAGCAGTGCCGGGTCCTTGATCGCCTTCATGATGATTTCTTCAGCGCCAGTCTTGCCGTCCATGTAGGTCAGCAGGTTGGCCAGTTGGGTGCGGGCTTCGAGCAGTTGCTTGAGCGAGTCGACCTTGCGGGCCACGGCGGCCGGGCTGAAGTCGTCCATGCTTTCGAAGGTGATGTCCAGGCTCAGGTTGCCTTCGCCGGTCAGCTCGTTGGGTACGTGGAACGCCACACGCGGCTGCATGGCCTTGAGGCGCGAGTCGAAGTTGTCGACGTCCACTTCAAGGAACTTGCGGTCGGCCACCGGTGCCAGAGGCTCGGCAGGCTTGCCGGCGAGGTCGGCCATCACACCCATCACGAAGGGCAGCTGGACCTTTTTCTCGGCGCCGTAGAGCTCGACGTCGTACTCGATCTGCACTCGAGGCGCGCGGTTGCGCGCGATGAATTTCTGAGAACTTTGCTTCGCCACGTTGCTGCTCCTGGTCGCTTGAGCGACGGTGTTGTTACTGCACAGTCGGGCGGCTTACTCGCCGTCCGGGCCGCGCAGGTTTTCAAATTGGGACATGCCATCGGGAATCAGGTTGCGCACGATGGCCGCGAAGTCGGCGTGCACCAGATGCTTGGCCCGGTTCAGCAACACCGGCAGCGGGCTCGAAGGCTCGTGCCGGGTGTAATACGCAAGGATCTTGTCGAGGCTGCGCAGCACGTCATCACGGTTGGTGATGTCGCCGGTGGGGCGAGGTGCGGCGGGGGCAGCGGCGAAGTCGACCGAGGGGGCATTGTCGTCACTGACGGCCTCGGGTTCGCTGCTGGTATCGCTGTTCGGAACACACTGGCTGAGCACCTGCAGCGCTTGCTTGAGCGGTTGCTTCAACAGGCTCAGGTCCACGCCTTGGGCGGAGCCCACTTGGTCGCTGACTTGCTGTTCGATGGCTTCGCAGGCAGCGCGCGCGGTGCTCAAGGCGTCGCGGGTGGCTTGCAGTTGTTCGGGGTCGCTGTCGAGGAACGCGGCGTTGAGCTGCTGGGCGCCGAGCTGTTCGTCGGGGAAACTCATCAGGCCGCTGGCATTCAACGCGGCGCGCAGGCTCACAGGGCCGAAGGTGCGCGAGCGCGTGAGAATGCTCTCGCGCAGCAGACGAATGGTCCCATCGCTGGTCAGGCCGGAGAGGGCGTTGATACGGACGGTGGGGTCGTTATCGTCGTCGGCATCCAGGCGCGGGTGCAGGTCGGCCCAGTATTCGCGCAGCAGCGCGTTGATCAGCGTAAGGACGTTTGCCAGCCCGGCCACACCCTGGAGGGCGAGGGAACTTTGCAGCAGGAAATGGGTGATGCGCAGGTCTTTGCTGCGCTGCAGCAAATCGAGGCTCTGCTGCTGGATGCCGCGCCATTCCGGCGGCTCGGCGGGCAGGATCGAATCGCCCATGCTGCGCTCGGGTTGGCCCTTGGCATCACGCTCCAGTTGGAGAAAATCCGCGTCATATTCCATGTCTTCGCCACAGGGCGAAGTTGCGGAAACGGCGGTGAGCAGCAACGGCACATCCACTGAAATTGATCTCCCTATCAGCCCGTTAGATAACGGGCAATGCATGCATTAGTTGCGCAAGGAACTTTGCATGTTTTCTTGGTCATATAGGCAAGATGCCACTAATGCGCCATCACTGGTATTCAAGAAGTTGTGCATTTTTGGTGTAGTACTTATGCCTTGTCAAGGTAAGCTATTCGCTCTCTGTGACAGATGTGCGGTGCTTAACAACCTGTGCGACTGGTGGGTCGAACGGCGCACCGGTATAGGATTTTTGTCATGGAGCCCAGTTAAGATCAGCGATCATGCTGGCATCAGCAGGTTTTGGACGGTCGATTACACGACCCGATGGGGATCTCCCGGGAATCGTTGTCCCTGGGGTCGACTGCGCGCGAAGTATCAGCAAGGAGGCAAGATGTCGCTGTGTTTGACTATCACTAGTTATCACAAGATTACCCCCGGGCAGTGCTCGGAAAAGTCCATGAATCAGGGCTCGATGGCTATCGGCCGCAGCTCGGATAATGACTGGGTATTGCCTGATCCTGAGCGGTTGGTTTCTTCGCAACACTGCGTTATTCAATACAAAGATGGCCGTTATTATTTAACCGATAACAGTACAAATGGTGTGGAGTTGGTTAACGCCGGTATTCGTATGCGTCGAGGTAACAGCGAACCCTTGCAAGACGGTGAGCTGATCCGCATCGGCGATTACGAGATCCAGGCGCGTATCGACTTCAACATGCAGGCTGTCGACAGCCAGCCATTCGCCGGTGAGTCACCGAACAGTTTTGAAGCCCTGATGGGGGCCGTGGCGAGCAAACCCGCGCCAACGCCGGTGATCGCTCCGCAGTTCCAAGGCGCTTCGTCGATGGACACGCTGCCGGACCTGTTCGACTTCCTCAGCCCCACCGCCGTGCCGCCGCCCACTGTGGCTGACCACGTTCCCAGCGAACAACACGACTTCCGCCCGCCCACGCCAGTGGCGGTGCCCGTGGTTGAGAAACCAGTGGTCCCGGGCTCGGTGATTCCCGAAGACTGGGACCTGTTTGGCGACACGCCGGCGCCGATGGCTAGTGCGCCGCCAATGCCAACGCCACCTGCCCCTGCACCCGTACCGATCATCCAGCCGCCACCCGTGGTCGAGCCAGCGCTCCCCGTGGCAGACAGCCAACAACCCGACCTCTTGCAAGCCTTCCTGCGCGGTGCCGGCCTGGACCAGTTACGCCTGGACAAGGCCCAGGCTGAGGCGCAAATGGAAAACATCGGCCGCAGCTATCGCCTGATGGTCGAAGGCCTGATCGACGTGTTGCGTGCCCGCGCCAGCCTCAAGGGTGAGTTCCGCATGCAGCAGACGATGATCCAGCCTGCTGAAAACAATCCGTTGAAATTCGCACCGAATGCCGACGAAGCGTTACTGCTTTTGCTTCGCCACGGCAACCAGGCGTTTATGGCACCGGACCTCGCCGTGCGCGACAGTTTTGATGATCTGCGTGCCCACCAGCTGGCGGTGATGGCCGGCGTGGAAGCGGCGATCAAGCACCTGCTCACGCGCTTTGAACCGGCACAACTGGAAGAGCGCATGGGCAAGCCCGGCGGGCTGTCGAACCTGTTCGCCGGCTCGCGCCAGGCCCAGTACTGGCAGCAGTTCACCGAGCTTTACAGCAATATTTCCCGCGAGGCCCAGGAAGATTTCCAGGACCTGTTCGGCCGCGAATTCAGCCGGGCCTATGAAGAACACAGCGCACGACAGCGCCGTTGACACGCAACACATGGATTAACGGATAGCTCAGTACGTCATTGAGGACGCAGGATGATTCCCAGGTTTTTACTCGCAGCCGCCACCGCGCTGCTGCTGACCGCGTGTAGCAAGGACGCGGCCAAACCCGAAGCAGCCGCTGAGGCTGAAGCGGACACCGCCGCCGTCGAGTTGCATTTCCACGCCATTGCCGGGCTTAACCCCGGCGCCAACGGCCAGGCCGCCCCGGTGCGGGTGCGCATTTTCGAACTGAAGAACGCCGCCACCTTCGCCCGCTCCGATTACTTCGCCCTGGCCGACCGTGCGCAATCGACCCTCGGCCTGGACCTGCTGGACCAGGACGAAGTCATGGTGCAACCCGGCCAGCAACTGAGCATCCAGCGCGACCTCGACCCCTCCACACGCCAGATCGGCTTGCTGGTGGGTTATCGCGAGCTGGACCGCGCGCAATGGCGCACGGTGATCAACGTGCCGGCGCGCCAATACACCGAATACCAGATCAGCCTCGATGTACGTGCCGTGCGCGCCGACGTCGTGGTCACCCCATCCAGCCCTGCCCAATAAGAAGCAATCGGAGCCCCCATGTCCTGGAACAATCGCGTGGTCTGGTCGGAAGGCATGTTCATCGGAACGCAGCACTTCCAGCAGCATGACCGTTACCTGGAAAACCTGATCGACGCCCGCAGCCGCCCGTTGTCCGCCGGCGCCTGGGGGTTCTCCGAGTTGCTGATCGACCAGGGCCTGTTGGCCCAGGGCAAGCTGGCCATTGTCTCGGCGCGCGGCCTGTTGCCCGACGGCACGCCGTTCAATATCCCCCAGGATGACCTGGCGCCCAGCCCGCTGAACATCGACGACAACCTGCGCGATGGCCTGGTCTACCTGGCCTTGCCCCTCAAGCGTGCGGGTGCCCGCGACACCGTGGATGAAGGCGAAGCCCTGGAAGCCGCGCGTTACGTGAGCCAGGTGCGCGAAGTGCGCGATGACAACGCCCCGTTCGAAAACCGCGCGCCGGTGGCCGTGGGGTCCCGGGCCCTGCGCTTGCTGACTGCCCAGGATGGCATCAGTGACTACGCCGCCGTGGGCCTGGTGCGCATCAAGGAAAAGCGCGCCGACCGTGCGCTGGTCCTCGACGACAGCTACATCCCACCCGTGCTGGACGTGGCCGCCAGCAAACCGCTGAGCGCGTTTCGCAGCGAACTGCTGGGCCTGTTGCACCAGCGCGGCGAAGCCCTGGCCGGTCGCGTGGTTGCCTCGGGTGCGGGGGGAGCGTCGGAGATCGCCGACTTCATGCTGCTGCAACTGGTCAACCGCGCCCAGCCGTTGATCCAGCATTTCAGCCAGTTGAGCCCGCTGCACCCGGAGCGCTTCTTCAGCGAACTGGTCAGCCTGGCCGGTGAGTTCTCGACTTTCTCCACCTCGGGCCGTCGTCCCCAGGAATACCCGCAATACCAGCACGACGACCTGGCCCTGAGTTTCGCGCCGGTGATGGCTGCGTTGCGTGAGGCGCTGTCGATGCTGATCGACAGCAAGGCCACGCCGATTCCCATTGTGGAAAAAGCCTATGGCATCCACGTGGCGATGCTGGCGGACAAGACCCTGCTCGACAGCGCCAGCTTCATCCTGGTGGTACGCGCCGACGTGCCCGGCGAAACCTTGCGTGCGCGCTTCGGCCAGCAGAGCAAGGTCGGCGCGGTGGAGCACATCCGCGACATGGTCAACCTGCAACTGCCGGGTATCGGCCTGGTACCGTTGCCGGTGGCGCCGCGCCAATTGCCGTACCACGCAGGCTCGACCTACTACGAGCTGGATCGGGGCAGCGAGCACTGGCAACAGTTGAGCAATTCCGGTGGTTTTGCCTTCCACATCGCCGGGCAGTTCCCGGGCTTGAACCTGGCCTTCTGGGCGATCCGAGGATAATCCGCGATGCATCCCAATGATGACGACCGCACCCAGTTCATGCCGCGCCCGGGTGGCCGTGCGCCGGAACCCGCGCGTGCCGAACCGGCCCCGCTGTCGATGCCGGCCGCGCCGATCCTCACCGGCAAAAGCCAGGGCCTGAACCCGCTGGAAAGTGCCGCCGGCCCGCTGCTGGCGCTGCTGACGCGCCTGCGCAACACCATCGCGCACCCGGCGCCGGCCAGCTTGCGCGCGCAGTTGCTGGCCTACCTGCGCCAGTTCGAAGAGCGCGCCGAAGCCGCTGGCGTGGCACGCAACGAAGTGCTGCTGGCGCGTTACGCACTGTGCACCGCCCTCGATGAGGCGGTGTTGAGCACGCCGTGGGGCAGCACCAGCGATTGGGGCAAGCAGAGCCTGTTGATCACCGTGCACAACGAAGCCTGGGGGGGCGAAAAAGTCTTCCAGTTGCTCGACCACTGCCTGCAAAGTCCACGTGAGCGCCTGTACCTGCTGGAGCTGTTGTACCTGTGCATGTGCCTGGGTTTCGAAGGCCGTTACCGCGTGATGAACGACGGTCGCAGCCAGTTGGAAGCCTTGCGTGAGCGCACGGCGGCGGCGATTCGCAGCGCGCGCGGTGACCACGAGCGCGAGCTGTCGCCGCATTGGCGCGGCGTCACCGTGGCGCGTGATCGGCTGGCGCAGTTCATGCCGCCGTGGATCGCCGTGGCGATTGGCCTGGCGTTGTTGCTGGCCTTGCTGTTCACCTTGCGCATGCTGCTCGCGGCGCAGGCGGAGCCGGTGTTCAAAAATATCCATGCACTGGGTGAGATCCCGGTGCAGGCCATTGACCGTCCCGTGGCGCAGCCCAAAGTGATTGAGCGTCCGCGCCTGGCCGGCTTCCTGGCGGAAGACATCAAGGCCGGTCGCGTCGCGGTGGAAGACCAGGTCGACCGTTCTGTCGTCACCATTCGAGGCGATGAGCTGTTTGCATCCGCCAGCTCAAGCATCGTCGATGACTACCAACCGCTGATGCTGCGCATCGCCGACGCCATCCGCAAGGTCAAGGGCCAGGTGCGGGTCACCGGGCACAGCGACAACCGCCCGATTGCCACGCTGCGTTTCCCATCCAATTGGGCCCTGTCCGAAGCGCGGGCCAAGTCGGTGTTGGAGATCCTCGCGGCCAAGACCGGCCAGGCCGATCGCTTCAGTGCCGAAGGCAGGAGCGACACCGAGCCGTTGGCGACCAACGCGACTGCCGAAGGCCGTGCCCGCAATCGTCGGGTTGAAATCACCGTATTGGCGGAGGGCGTCGAGTGAAGGCGTTTTTCAGTTTCATGATTCGCTGGGTGATCCCCGTGCTGGGCCTGATCGCCCTGAGCCTGATCATCTGGTTTGTGGGGCCGTTGCTCGATGTGCTGGTGCCGGAAGGCCGGCGCTGGGCGCTGATCATCCTGGTGTTCGCGGTGTGGATCGCCTACCGCGTGTTCCGCATCATCCAGGCGCGGCGCCAAGCCGCCGAAGTGATGCGCAGCCTGGCTGCCGAAACCCCGGCCGACCCCAACAGCGTGGCCACCGCCGAAGAGCTCACCACCCTGCGCCAGCGCATGGACGAAGCCCTGGCACTGCTGAAAAAGGCCAAGCTTGGTGGCGACGAACGCCGCAACCTCTACGAGCTGCCGTGGTACGTGATCATCGGCCCGCCGGGTTCGGGCAAGACCACGGCGCTGGTCAACTCCGGGCTGCACTTTCCGTTGGCGGCCCAGTTGGGCGCCGGGGCGGTGCGCGGCGTCGGCGGTACGCGTAACTGCGACTGGTGGTTTACCGATCAGGCGGTATTGCTCGACACCGCCGGCCGCTATACCACCCAGGACAGCAACTCCACGGTGGATAAGGCCGCGTGGCTGGGCTTTCTCGACCTGCTGAAAAAGCAGCGTTCGCGCCGCCCGATCGATGGCGCCTTTATCGCCATCAGCCTGTCGGATCTGCTGCTGGGCACCGATGCCGAACGCGCGGCCCATGCGGCGGCGATCCGCCTGCGTATCCAGGAGCTGTACACCCAATTGGGCGTGCGTTTCCCGATCTACCTGATGCTGACCAAGCTCGACCTGGTGCCGGGCTTCATGGAGTTCTTCGACAACCTGAGCAAGGAAGAGCGCGCCCAGGTGTGGGGCATGACCTTTGCCCTCGATGACGGCAAGAACAGCGACAGCCCGCTGGCGCACCTGCAAAGCGAATTCGCCGGTCTGGAGCAGCGCCTCAACGAACGTCTGGTGGAGCGCCTGCAACAGGAGCGCGACCCGGCGCGGCGCGACCTGATCTACGGCTTCCCGCAGCAGTTCGGCGCATTGAAGGACTGCCTGCAAAGCTTCCTCGAAGGCGTGTTCAAACCCAATGCCTTTGAAGAACGTGTGTTGCTGCGCGGCGTGTACTTCACCAGCGGCACCCAGGAAGGCAGCCCGATTGACCGCCTGATCGGCGCCATGGCCCAGAGCATGAACCTGGACCGCCAGCACCTGGCGCGTCAAAGCGGCACCGGGCGCAGTTATTTCATCGAAAAACTCTTCACCGCCGTGGCCTTTGCCGAGCGTGGACTGGTGGGTGTGAACCCGAAAGTCGAACGCCGGCGCAAGTGGATTGCACGCGGTGTACTCGCAGCCACCGTGGCCTTGGTGATCGTGGTCAGCAGCCTGTGGTGGGTGAGCTATCGCGCCAACCAGGCGTATATCGCCCAGGTCGACCAGAAGGTCGCCCCGCTGGGCCAGACCGTACAGAACCTGAGCCCGGCGCAGCGTGAAGTGCTCGCGGTGCTGCCGCTGCTCAATGCGGTGAAGCACCTGGCGGGCGATTCGCCGAGCTGGTCCGAAGGCCTGGGGCTGTATCAGGGCGATATGCTCGAAGCCGAGTCCGCCAGTGTCTATCGCAAACTGTTGATCGCCGTGTTTGCGCCGCGCCTGGTGACGCGCATCGAGGAGCAACTGCACGGCGGCGGCAACTCCGACTTCCTCTACGAAGGCCTCAAGGCCTACCTGATGCTCGCCGACAGCGAGCATTACGACCCGGACTTCATCAAGGCCTGGATCGCCCTCGACTGGGACCGCAACCTGCCGCGCGACCTACCGGCCGATCAGCGCCAGGCGTTGACCGGGCACTTGCAGGCGTTGTTTGAACGCCATCCGCCAAGTGCGCGCCTTGACCCACGCCTGATCGACGATCTGCGTCGCCAGTTGCAACAACTGCCGGTGGCCCAGCGCGTCTACGACCGGGTCAAACGCCAGAAACTGCCTGAAGGCATCCCGGACTTCCGTATCAACGAAGCCGCTGGCCGTGATGCCGCGCTGGTGTTCAGCCGTAAAAGCGGCAAGCCGTTGGGCGAGCCGTTGAGTGGCTTTTTCACCGCCAAGGGCTATCGCCAGGCGTTTTTGCTGAGCAGCCTGAACCAGACCGGCACCCTGGCTGAAGAACAGTGGGTGTTGGGCCGCGAGCAGGCCGATCAGCAGAACGTGGTCAGCCTCGCCGCCGATGTGCGCCGCCTGTACTTCCAGGACTACCAGCGCCAGTGGGATGCGTTGCTCGCCGACATCGACTTTGTGCCGATCACCAGCGTGGCCCAGGCGGCCGATGTGCTGCGGGTGATTTCCGGCCCGAGCTCGCCACTGAAAAAACTGCTGGTGGCTGTGGCCAAGGAAACCGATCTGCAAGCTGAGGAACGCCAATTGGCCGCCAAAGGCGTGCCGGTGGAAGGCGGCGTCGACAAGCTCAAGGAGCGCCTCGGCAACTTGCTCGGCCAGGAGCAACCGACGGCCAATGCGCCGGCGGCAGCGGATGATCCGGTGACCGCGCACTTTGCCGAACTCAACAGCATCGTCAGCAAGAACGAAGGCGAACCGGCAGCCATCGACGGCCTGTTGTCGGACATGAACGCGCTGTATGTGCAGGTCAGCGCCATGGTCGGTGCCAGCGGCGATGCCTTGCTTGGCGAGGCGAAGAACCAGGCGGCGGCTGCAGCCACACGGGTCAGCCTGAACGCTGAGCGCCAACCGCCGCTGGTGCAGGGCATGGTCAAGTCGGTGGTCAACTCCACCACCAACAGCATGATGGGCGGAGTGCGTAACCAGCTGAACGCGGCATGGGTCAGCGAAGTGGTCAATGTGTACCGCCAGTCCCTGGCCGGCCGTTACCCGATGTCGCCGGGCAGCGCGCGGGATGCGACCCTGGATGACTTCGGCCAGTTCTTCGGCGTGGGCGGGGTGATGGACAACTACTTCCGCAAATACCTGCAGCCGTACGTGGACACCTCGGCACAGACCTGGCGCTGGCAGCCGGGCGCGGCGCAGAAGCTCGGGATTGCGCCGGGCGTGCTGCAAACCTTCCAACGTGCCGCAACGATCCGCGATGCGTTTTTCCGCTCCGGGGGTACCCAACCGATCGTGCGTTTCGAACTCAAGCCGGTGTCGATGGACCCGACCATCACCCAGTTCCTGCTCGACCTCGACGGCCAGCAATTGAGCTACGACCACGGCCCAAGCCGCCCGGTGGCGATGCAATGGCCGAACCCCGGCAGCATTGGCGTGGTGCGTATCTCGATCATGCCGCCGTCGGCCAGTGGCCGCTCGGGCGTGACGCTCGACGGGCCGTGGGCCTGGTTCCGCTTGCTGGAACAGTCGGACCTCACCGCCGGTAACTCGCCGGATCGCTTCAACCTGCGCCTGCGGGTCGACGGTGCAAGCATCGCCTACGAGTTGCGCGCCAACAGCGCCTTCAACCCGTTCAAGAGCCGCGTGCTCAGTGGCTTCAGCCTGCCGGAGCGGCTATGACGACGCTGGGCTTCTACGGCAAGTTGGCCAGCCGCGGTGACTTCGTCAGCCGCGCTTTGCCCCAGAGCTTTATCGGCCCGTGGGACAGCTGGCTGGCGGCGGGGTTGCTCGCCAGCCAGAACAGCCTCGGCGCCGGCTGGCTCAATGCGTACCTGGTCAGCCCTCTGTGGCGCTTTGTGCTGGCGCCCGGCGTGTGTGGGCCGGACGCGGCGGCGGGCGTAGTGATGCCGAGCATTGACCGGGTCGGGCGCTATTTCCCGCTGGCGGTGGTCACCTTGCTTGATCACGACATCAACCCTGCGTCCCTGGTGGGCGGGCCGGACAGTTGGTTCGAGCAGGCTGAAGAGCTGCTGCTCAGCACCCTGGATGCCGGCGCCACATTCGAACGCTTCAACGCTGGCCTCGACGACCTGGGCTTGCCGGCGACAGAGCCGCGCGCGGTCGACAGCCGTTTCGCCGGCCTGCAACGTGTGGCGGCCAGCGTGCCGCACCAGCGCATGACCGCGCTCGCCGAACAGGCCTGCGACGGTGCGAGCCTCTGGTGGGGACGTGGTTCACAGACGATTTCCCCTGGTTTATTGCGGTGTCAGGGCCTGCCTGCCGCCGGCGATTTTGCGCAGTTTTTGCTCGGACAAGAAGGTGTGGTGTAGATGGGGTCGACGTACAAATCCGCGAGCAAAAGCCATGTGGGCATGGTCCGGCAGGTCAACGAAGACGCGTGCCTGGACCTGCCGGAAAATCGCCTGTGGGTGGTGGCCGACGGCATGGGCGGGCATGCGGCGGGGGATTATGTCAGTAGCCTGATCGTCGACAGCCTGCGCAGTGTGCCGATGGGGCGCTCCCTCGATGAGTACTCGGCGGCCTTGCGCAATGACCTGATCCGCATCAACGCCGCCGTGCGTGAAGAAACCGCCAACCGTGGCGTGGCCATGATGGGCAGCACGGTGGTGGTGCTCGCTGCACGCGGTTTGCGCGGTGTGTGCCTGTGGGCCGGCGACAGCCGCCTGTACCGCCTGCGCGACGGCGTGCTCGAAGGCATCTCGCGCGACCACAGCTACGTGCAGGACCTGCAAGACAGCGGCCTGCTCAGCGAAGCCGATGCCCGCGTGCACCCGCGCGCCAATATCGTCACCCGCGCCATCGGCGTGGAAGCCCAACTGGAGCTGGCGGTGGTCGACCTGCTGATCGCTCCCGGCGACAGCTACCTGCTGTGCAGCGATGGCCTGAACAAAACCGTTGAAGACCGTGAAATCCGCGAAGTGCTCAGCCACGACGCGCCGGACGAAATCGTGCGCAGCCTGGTGCACCTGGGGCTCAACCGCGGCGCGCCGGACAACATCACCGCCATCGTCGTGAAGGTATCGGCATGAACATTGTGATTCCGGGCTACGACATCGAAGGCGAGATCGGCGAAGGCGCCATGGCCAGCGTGTACCTGGCGACCCAGCGCTCCCTGGAGCGCAAGGTGGCGTTGAAGGTGATGGCGGCGGCGCTGGCGGCCGACCCGAGTTTCTGCGAGCGTTTCCTGCGCGAGGGCAAGACCCTGGCGCGGCTGTCCCACCCGCACACGGTGACCATCCATGACATCGGCAATGTCGGTGAGCTGTATTACATGGCCATGGAATACCTGCCCAACGGCACGCTCAAGGAGCGCATCGCTGCCGGCCTGACGCCGGAGCAGGGCATTACGTTGATCCGCCAGATCGCCTCGGCCTTGGGTTACGCCCATGCCCAGGGGCTGGTGCACCGCGACGTCAAGCCGGCAAACATCCTGTTCCGCGCCGATGGCACGGCGGTGCTCTCGGACTTCGGTATTGCCAAGTCCCTGGACGACCGCACCCAGTTCACCCAGGCCGGTTTTGCCGTGGGCACACCGAGCTACATGAGCCCGGAGCAGGCGCGGGGCCAGGAGATCGATGGCCGTGCCGACCTCTATGCGCTGGGCGTGGTGCTGTATGAAATCCTCGTCGGCAAGCTGCCGTACAACGGCAACGATGCGCTGTCCACGGCGCTGGCGCACCTGACCGAACCCTTGCCGGAATTGCCGGTGCACCACGGCCGTTATCAGGGCGTGCTGCGCAAGCTGTTGGCCAAGGACCCGGCGGAGCGTTTCCCGGATGCGGCGGCGCTGCTGCAGGCGCTGGACAATCTGCCGACGGACTCGCCGGAGGCCACGCTGGTGCGGCCGTTGCCGATTCCGCTGAGCTTTGACCTGGCGGGCATGACACCGGTCACGATCGACATCCCGACCGATAAACCCCAACCGCAACCGGTGCGCCAACCGGTGGTGACGCCGACCCAGCATAACGCCGTGTCCGAGCAGCGGCGTGGGCCGGTGTTGGCACTGGCCGCCGTGGCGGTGGCCGTCGCATTGGCCATTGGTGGTGGCAGCTACTGGTGGTTGAGCGGCAGTGATGAGCCGGCCAAGCCACCTGCGGCGGCAGCCGAAGTGCCCCAGGCAACGCCACCCGTGGCGGTGGCCGAAGTGGACGGCGGCCAACGTCCGTTGTTGATGGCCGGTAAAAAGACCCTGTTCCAGCGCGTCCTCAGCAAGCCCGGCGCCAAACTGTCGAATGACGCCGGCAGCGCGCCGGGCAAGGCCCTGCCGGCGTTTTCGGTGCTTTATGTGTACCAGCGCAAAGACGTCGACGGCAGCCCGTGGGTGCGCGTCGGTGCCGCCACCGATGGCCGCAGCGATGGCTGGTTGCCGGCCGCCCAGGTCAGCGATTGGAAGCAAAGCCTCGTGCTTAAATTCACCGAGCGCTCTGGCCGGGCGCCGGTGATGTTCCTGCGTCAATCCGCTGAAGTGGAAAAACTGCTGGCCGACCCTGCCGCCGCCAAAGGCGTGTTGGCCAAGGCGCAGAAGAACCGCGAAGACAACGGCCAGGTCCTGGCCCTGGAGCCGTCCGCCAGCGCGGTGCCGCAGAACCAGTTCTACCTGCTGCCGATTTTCGACGCCAAGGAGAGCTTCGACGAGAACGGCCAGCCGGTGCAGTTGCTTAACATCGCCTCCATCGACCCAGGCAGCAGCGCGGCGGCCAAGCCCGCGACGCCGGTGATCAACGCCAATGCTGATGCCTTCCGCACGGCGGTGGTGCTGGTAGTGGACACCACGGTCTCCATGCAGCCCTACATCGACCAGATCCGCGACGTCGTGCACGAGCTGCAAACCCGCATCGCCGAGCGTGGCGAGCTGGACAGTGTCAGCTTCGGCATGGTCGGTTTCCGTAGCAGCATCAAGAAAACCCCGGGCCTGGAATACGTGGCCAAGACCCTGATCAGCCTCGACCAGGGCCGCGACCCGCAACGCTTCCTCGACATGGCGCGCCAGGTCAAGGCGTCTACCGTGTCCAGCCACTCCTTCAACGAGGACGCGTTTGCCGGCGTGATGCAGGCCGTGGACGGCATGGACTGGTCCGGCTATGGCGGGCGTATCATCCTGCTGGTCACCGATGCCGGTGCCTTGCGCAAGAACGACCCGTTTGCCGCCACCCAGATGAACGAAGCTGAAGTGCGCCAGGCCGCGCTGGGCAAGCAGATCAAGATCTACGCGCTGCACCTGCGCACCGACGCCGGCAAGAAAACCCACGCCGGCGCCGAGAGCCAGTACCGCATCCTCACGGCCGACGCCAACCCGCAGATCGGCGACCTGTACACCGCGGTTCCGGGTGGCGACGTACGCAAGCTGGGCGAGCGCGTCGACGAGATCGGCAGCGTGTTCGCCAACCTCGTGCATCAGGTACGCAGCAATACCCCGCAACCGGTGCCGCTGCTGAGTGCCGCGCCGAGCCTGGCGGACAAATCCGCAGCGGTCGGCTATGCGATGCACATGGACTTCCTCGGTCGCAAGAGCGCGAGCCAGGCGCCGCAGCTGGTCAGTGCCTGGACCGCCGACCGCGACCTGACCAACCCCGCGCTGCCGGCGTTCCAGGTGTGCGTGATGCTGACCAAATTGCAGCTCAACGACCTGCAACAGTCGCTGAAACTGATCGTCGATGCGGCGCGCAAGACCCAGACCTCGCCCAAGGATTTCTTCCAGGAAATCGCCAGCGCCTCGGCCTATATGAGCCGCGATCCGCAGGCCCTGCGCAAGGGTGGCAACCTGGCCGACGGCGGTCTTCTTGGCGAATACCTGGAAGGCCTGCCGTACCGCAGCAAGTCGCTGAACATGACCCAGGATCTGTGGTTGTCGTTGAGCGTGGCCGAGCAGGAAGACTTTATCGACGAGTTGGATTCGAAAATCCGCCTCTACGAAACCTTCCACAATGACGTGGCCAACTGGGTCCGTTTCGGCGATGCCGAGCCGGGCGATGCGTTGTACCGCGTGCCCTTGTCGACACTGCCGTAATGCTGAACCTGAGCGCGGTGCATAAGAGCCGGGGGATCGGGAGCCAGCGTTACAGCCTGGTGATCCCGGCGCTGCACCTGCGTGCCGGGGAGCAGTTGGCGATTGTCGGGCCGAGTGGGTGCGGCAAGAGCACCTTGCTGGACCTGTTGGCGCTGGTACTGGCGCCGGATCAGGTGGGCCGGTTCGACTTCAATCAGCAGGACATTGGCGGGCTGTGGCGCGCCGATCAGCAATCCACCCTGGCCGCGCTGCGCAGCCAGCACTTGGGCTATGTGCTGCAAACCGGCGGGCTGCTGGGTTTTCTGGATGTGCGCAGCAATATCGCGCTGTCCCGGCAACTGCTGGGCTTGAAAGACGATGGCAGCGTGACGCGCCTGGCTGAACAGCTGGAGATCAGCGACCAGTTGGCCAAGAAGCCGGCCGCGTTGTCGGTGGGCCAGCGCCAACGGGTGAGCTGCGCCCGCGCCCTGGCCCATGCACCGCAATTGGTGCTGG
The DNA here is from genome assembly GCF_024809815.1 of Pseudomonas sp. BIGb0381. NCBI lineage: Bacteria > Pseudomonadati > Pseudomonadota > Gammaproteobacteria > Pseudomonadales > Pseudomonadaceae > Pseudomonas > Pseudomonas sp. BIGb0381. The sequence continues at coordinate 78,371 of NZ_JANUEN010000007.1, read as the reverse complement.
CCGATGAGCCGACGGCGTCCCTTGACCCGCTGAATGCCGAGCGCGTGATGCAGGCCCTGCTGGCCCAGGCCCGCGAGCACCGCGCCGCCTGTGTGATCGCCACCCATGACGAACCCCTGGCCCGTGCCAGTGGCTTGCAGGTGCGGCGCATCAGTTGTCGGCGCGACACCGACGGCGGCGTCACCGCGACCCTCGGGGAGGCGTGCTGATGCGCATCCCCCTGGTGGCGTCCCTGGCCTGGCAGGATTACCGCAACGATGCCTGGCTGTCGGCCTGTTCGGTGTTGGCGCTGGTGGCGGTGATCGCGCCGTTGCTGGTGTTATTCGGCCTGAAATTTGGACTGGTTAGCAGTTTGACCGAACGTTTGGAGACCGATCCGGCCACCCGTGAAATTATTCCGTTGGGCGGTGGTCGATTCAGCAGCGCATTTGTCGAACAGCTCGGCCAACGCAGCGATGTGGCGTTCGCCTTACCGCGCACGCGGCAGATTGCGGCGACGGCACAGGTGGGCACGCTGACCCTGGAAATGCTGCCGACGGCGGCGCGTGATCCGTTGCTGAACGGCCTGCCGATGCCCAAGGGCCTGGACCAGATTGTGCTGAGCCATACCGCTGCCGAGAAGCTTGCGGCGCGGCCGGGGGATTGGCTGGAGACCATCTTTGCGCGGCAGGTGGCCGGGCGCGTGGAAGCCCAGCGCACGCGCTTGCAGGTACTGGCGGTGCTGCCGCTGGAAGCCTTCGCTCGGGACGGATTGTTTGCCGATTTGAGATTGCTGGAAGCGGCGGAAGATTACCGCGATGGCCGCGCGGTGCCAGCGTTGGGTTGGGCGGGTGATGAGGTCGCGGTGAGCGAACAGCGGGTGTATCCGGCGTTTCGCTTGTATGCGCGCAGCCTCACCGATGTGGAGCCGTTGCGGGTGTTTTTCGCCGGGCAGAATCTGTTGGTATCGACCCAGGCACAGACCATCGCGCAGGTGCAGTCGCTGAGCCGCAACCTGTCGATCGTCTTCTGGATCATCGCCGGGCTGGCCTTGGCGGGCGCGTTTGCGGCGATCTTCGCCGGGGCATTGGCGGCTGTGGCACGCAAGCGTCGAGAGTTGTCGGTGTTGCGCCTGTTGGGGTTTTCCACCGGCGCGCTGTTGCTGTTTGTGATGCTGCAAGCGCTGTACAGCGCAGGGTTTGCCGCCTTGCTCAGTGCCGGGCTGTATGGCCTGGCCGAAACAGCTGTGAATAAACTATTTGTGCAGGTGCCGGGCGAATACGCCAGCCACCTGTTGGCGCGTCACTATGGCCTGGCCCTGGTTGCAGTCCTTGGCGTCAGCGCCGTGGCGGCAGCCTGTGGTGGTTGGCGAGTGGCGCGTATCCAGGCTTCTGAAGGAATCAGAGATGTATAAGTTACTGGGCGCCGTTGTGGCGCTGAGCCTGGCCTCGATGGCCTGGGCCGATGAGGCAAGCGACAAGCTCGACAACCCCAAGCCGTTGCCCGATGACGTCAGCCTGCCGCTGCCGTGCGAAGGCAATATGGTGTTCCGCTACGCCTACGTGCTGGCCCAAGGGACGTTGGATGACCGCGAGATCAGCCTCGGCTACCCCTTCGCCGAAGGCGAGGCGGGTTATCAGCAGTCGTTCATTTCCGGCTATCGCCGCGACTTTATCAACGGCCAGTTCACCCTCAAGGACTTGCCGAAAGACTGGAACAAAGTCATCGCGCCCCTGATGCCGAAGACCGACGCCAAGACCCCGCTCAAACCCATGCTGTACTTCATCGGCAAGTACGAAGTGACCGCACGCCAGTACGCCCAGGTGATGGCCCAGGCGCAGTCGCTGGCCAGTGGCGAGCCGGCGCCTGCGTGCGATGCACCCACCGGCATGGCCGGGCGTTTGCCCAAGGTGAAGCTGTCGCGCTTTGAAGCTGAGCGCTTCTCGGCGGTGTACAGCGCCTGGCTGATGAAATACCACCGCGACTTGCTGCCGGTGAGCGGGCGCGGTTCGTCGGCAGAAGATGGCGGCCTGGGCTTTGTACGCCTGCCCACCGAAGTGGAATGGGAGTTCGCCGCGCGTGGCGGCCAGGCGGTGAGCCGTCAGGATCTCGAAGGGCGCCTGTTTCCACGCCGCGTCGAAGGCAGCGACAGCGACGGCCCGCTGGCTGATTACGCGGTGTTCAACCAAGTCGCAGGCGGCACCGGCCAGGCCGCGCGCCTGATGCCCATCGGCACCAAATTGCCCAATCCGATCGGCATGTTCGACGTGATTGGCAACGCCGCGGAAATGGTCCAGGAGTCCTTCCAGCTGGTGCACGCCGGTCGTCGCCAGGGCACTTACGGCGGCTTTGTGGTCAAGGGCGGCAACTACCTGGAAGGCGAGGGCACATTGTTTACCGGCATGCGCCGCGAATACCCGCTGTTCGCCGCCGACGGCACCGAACAAAGCAATGAGACCACCGGATTCCGCGTGGCGATTGGTGCCTTGTCAGCACCGCGCTCGCGTTACAAGGAGCTGTTCGCGCAATGGCAGAAAGAGGGCCGCCTGGCCTCGCTGACCGATGCCATCGACGACGCCCAGGACCCGACCAAGCGCCTGGACAGCATCATCGCCGCCAGCGTCGACCCCAAGCTGCAAGCCGAGCTGGGTCTGGTCAATGAAGAGCTCAAGCGCAATGTCTCGCTGATCGCCCAGCAACGCGAAGAGGCCGCGGGCAACCTGATTCAGTCGGCCGCGTTGGTGGCCGAGACCATTGGCAACTACAACATCCGCCTGGCCAACCTGCAGAAGAGTCGCCAGCAGGCCCTGGACAATAAGGACGAGGCCAGCGCGGCGCTGTTTGCCACGGCCATCGACAACGGGCGCAGCGCTCTCGATGGCGCGGTGGCGATCTATATTGACAACCTGGCCACCGGCACGCGCTACACCGATGCGGTGATCCAGGCGCAGTTTCAACGGATCAAGGAAGAGTTGGATCGCAAGCCAGTGCTCGGCAAAAGCCTGGTGACGCGCGCAACACTGTTCGTTCGCCATGTCGGCAACTACCGCAAACAACAGCGGGCCGACCCGGCGACGATCTTGAAGGAATTGCTCGCAGCGAGCGGTCAGCGCTGATCGCTGGCTGTATGGCGAGCTTGGAAGGGACTCAGGCGGCAGTGGCCGTGCTGGGCAAGTCAAACTTAGAAGAGAACACAACCTATGCTTTTTTCCCGTAAGGCGGTTTCCAAGCGTCATCTTTTGCTGATTGCCGCTGGCTTCAGCACCGTGTTGACAGGCTGCGCCACGTCGCCGTCCTCCAAGGTCGCGTCCAGCACCAAGGTCGAGTACTACCCCAACTGCTACGAGCCGGTGCAGCACTTGCGCGCCACCGACTCGAACATGACCAAGTCGGTGGTCACCGGTGCAGCCATCGGCGCGGCCGGCGGTGCATTGCTCGGCGCCCTGACCGGCGACAAGGAAAAACGCGGCCGTAACGCCGCCATCGGCGCAGCGGGCGGTGCCCTGGCCGGCGGCGCAGCGGGTTACTACACCGAGCGTCAGAAGCAGATCGCCGATGACAACCAGCGCATCGCCTCGTATGCGGCTGACGTGAACAAAAGCGCCTCCGACATCGACCGCAGCACCGCGTACGCCAAGGCGTCCCAGCAGTGCTACCAGAGCGCATTCACCAAGTTGGTGAGTGATCGCAAAGCCAAGACCGTCAACGACACCGAAGGCCGCAAGCGCCTGGCGGAAATCGTCTCGGGCCTGAAGGAATCCAATGACCTGATCGTTGCGGTCAACGGCAAAGCCGCCGAAGACCTGAACAACTACACCCAGGCCTACGAGAAAGACCTGCAGCAGGTTGGCGTGCAGCGTAACGACGTGGTCACCGTGGCCACCGCCGACACCGCACCCGCTACCCCGCCGGCTAAAGGCAAGAAAGCCGTCAAGCCGGCGAAAAAGAAAGTGCTGCCAGTCGTGCCTCAAGAAGCAGTGACTACCGAGAAGAGCATCCAGACCGTGCAGGCCAAGCAAGCTGAAAGCAAGCAGGTCGCCAGCGCCGGTAAAGCGCAGATCGAAGGCACTTGCCGCGATCCAAACCTGGCCGACTGGGCGCCGGTGCCTTGCCCTAACGTTTAAGTAACATGCTGCTATAAGCGTCAAACGCCAGCCGATCTTCCGCTAATGCGCAAGATCGGTAGCGTTCTTTTTGCAATTCGTTAAACTGCTGCGGCCACTCAATAATTACACCGAGGCCGTGTGCATGAAATTTCGTCTTCTCCTGTGGGTGCTGGGCCTGATGATGGGCAAAGCCAGCCGCACCAATCCTGCCTTCCAGCAACAGTTGGGTGACAAAGACCTGGCGTTCCAGTTGCAGACCCTCGACGGCAAGGTTGCCCGTCACTTCATCGTCAAAGACCAACGCATCACCAGCCGCTCGGGTGTCCATCCGACGCCGGCGTTTGCTATCGCGTTCAAGGATGCCGCCTACGGCTTCGCCACGATGCAGGCGAAGAACAAGCAACTGGCGTTCATGACAGGGATTCAGGACAAGTCGATCCAGATCAAGGGCAACCCGGCGCTGGTGATCTGGTTCCAGGGGTTGACCAAGTATTTGAAACCGAAGAAAAAGAAGTAGGGCTTTCAGGTAGATCGAGTTGGATTCATCGGGGGCAAGCCCCCGATAGCTATCTGATAGGCGCCAGATTCAGCCCTAGCTGAACTGCGAGGCCAATTCGCGCAACAGCACCTCGGCATCCAGCACTTTGGAGACCACTTCCTCTGCCTTGTCACGCGTCAGCCCCAGACGCTCGAGCAGTTCGTCCGGGATGGTCTCATCCGGCCCGGAGCCAATCCCCCGGCTGCGCAACAGGCGCACGGCCAGACACACCAGGTTCGGGTACTCGGCGTATTGCCCATCGTAGGTCGGATCGTGCTGGAAGCGCAGGGCGGTGGACAGTTCGTCCGGCATGTCCCAGTAGCGCATCAGCCAGGCGCCGATCTGCTCGCGGCTGATGCCCAGCAAGTGTTGCTCCACATAGCTGTGGCACAGGTGCGGGTTGACCTCCAGGTGGCGGCAGATCAGCGAGAAGTGCGGCGGGAACACATGGGCCAGCAGCAGGTAGCCGAAGTTGTGCAGCAGGCCGGCGAGGTAGGTCAGGCCGGCTTCCGGGCGCTGGGCGCGGGGCATGGCGCGGGTCAGGCCCTCGATCACGGCGGCGGTGTAGATGGACTGGTGCCAGTACGGCGTGGCCTGGTGCGGGTGGTCCTTGGGCAGGCTCAAGGTCTTGCCCAGGGCCAGGCCCAGTGCGAGGTTGATCACCAGGTCAAAACCCAGCACGCGCACGATGGCGTCTTCCACCGAGCGGATCTTGCCCGGCGATGCGTAATAAGGCGACGCGGCCCAGCTCACCACTTGGGCGGCCAGGGCCGGATCGGTTTCGACCACGCTGGTGATGTCGTCGATGGTGGCATTGGGGTCGACGCGCAGCTTGATGATCTTCTGTGCGGTGTCGGCCAGCGGGGGAATCTCGATGGTCGCTTCCAGGCGTTGCTGGATGCGACGGGCGGTGAACGCCTGCATCGCCTGGGTGATTTCCTCACGGTCATCATTGGGGCGGTCGAGGTTCGGGCGGATATTGCTCAGTGGCTCACCGAACTGGGCGGCGCTGGCCTTGGTGAGCATGGTCTTGAAGGCGTCGCTGGCGATTTCCAGCAGCAGCCCGGCTTCACCCGAATGCACCAGCAGGCTCGGTTCATTGAGCAGGCTGCCTTCGTACAGGCACGGCGAACTGGTGAGTGCCGGCAGCCCCGGCAGCAGGCTCAGGTCGTGCTTGCCCAGCATGCGCGCGACGCGATCCGGCGCCACGGCCGTAAGGCGGCGACCCGTGAGTTCGGTGAGGCGGTTGAGGTCCAGCAGCTGGCTCTGCGGGAACAGCACCATCAGGGCGCCCACCGCGTCTTCCAGCAATACGACCTGGACTTTTTGCGCAGGATTCAGGCCCGGATGTTCGATGACTTCCGTGTAGCTGATGGCGAGTTTTGCGAGCAAAGCCCGAATGACCGGCGGTGCGGTCAGTGGGGCTGTGGCGAGGGCAACTTCTGACATGGCCTGATCCAATTTCCTACATTCACCGAAGTATAACCAGCTTGATACAACTGTAGGTCGGATAAGTGCGCCAAGCGTCACACTTGGCCGTATTGCTGCCCATGACGAAGCCAGCGATCCAGCAGCGGGCTGACGTGATCCGGCCAACGCTCCAGCAGTGCTTGCGCCGCGTCGCGCACGGCGGGCAGCAGGTCGGCGTCGCGCATCAGGTCGGCGACCTTGAATTGCAGCAGGCCGGTCTGGCGGGTGCCGAGCATTTCGCCGGGGCCGCGCAGCTCGAGGTCTTTTTCGGCGATGACAAAACCGTCGTTGGTTTCGCGCATGATCCCCAGGCGCTGGCGGCCGATCTGCGACAGCGGCGGGTGGTAGAGCAGCACGCAGTGGCTGGCGGCGCTGCCCCGGCCGACGCGACCGCGCAGTTGGTGCAATTGCGCCAGGCCCAGGCGCTCGGGGTTTTCGATGATCATCAGGCTGGCGTTGGGCACGTCCACGCCCACTTCAATCACGGTGGTAGCGACCAGCAGTTGCAGGTTGCCGGCCTTGAATTCAGCCATCACCGCCGCCTTTTCCACAGGCTTCATGCGCCCGTGGATCAGCCCGACCTTGAGTTCGCCCAAGGCGCTGGTGAGGTCTTCATAGGTGGTCTCGGCGGCCTGGCAGGTCAGCTCCTCGGACTCTTCGATCAGCGTGCACACCCAGTACGCCTGACGGCCTTCGGCGCAGGCGCCGCGTACCCGTTCGATCACTTCGACCCGGCGCGTATCGGTGACCAGCACGGTGTTGACCGGTGTGCGGCCGGGGGGCAGTTCGTCGAGGATCGAGGTGTCGAGGTCGGCGTAGGCGCTCATGGCCAGGGTGCGCGGGATCGGGGTGGCGGTCATGATCAGCTGATGCGGGTTCATGCGCCCGCCCACGCCTTTCTGGCGCAGGGCCAGGCGCTGCTGCACGCCGAAGCGGTGCTGTTCGTCGATGATCACCAGGGCCAGGTTCTTGAACTGGACTTCGTCCTGGAACAGCGCATGGGTGCCCACCACCATCGGTGCGCCGCCGGCGATCTGCTCCAGCGCCGCTGCACGCGTCTTGCCCTTGAGCTTGCCGGCCAGCCATGCGACTTCCAGGCCCAGGGGCTCGAGCCATCGCTTGAACGTGATGAAGTGCTGCTCGGCGAGGATCTCGGTAGGCGCCATCAGCGCCACCTGGTAACCGGCTTCCAAGGCTTGCAGGGCGGCGAGGGCCGCGACTACGGTTTTGCCCGCGCCTACGTCGCCCTGGATCAGGCGCAGCATCGGCTCGTGCTGGCTGAGGTCGTAGGCGATTTCATTGCCCACACGCTGCTGGGCACCCGTCGGCGCAAAGCCGAGGTTAGCCAGGTATTGCGCAGGCAGGCGCGTGGCCTTGGGCATGGCCGGCGCACGCAGGGAGCGCATGCTTTCGCGCAGGCGTTGCTGGGACAGTTGGTGAGTCAGCAGTTCTTCGAACGCCAGGCGGTGCTGGGCCCAGTGATGACCGAGGGCCAGCTCGTCGACATCGGCATCCGCGGGTGGGTGATGCAGGTAGCGGATCGCATCGGCCAGCGGCGCCAGTTGGTAGTCGCGGGCCAGTTCCAGGGGCAGCCAGTCGGGCAGGCTCTGTGGGCCAAGCATGCTCAGGGTCTGCATGCACAACTGGCGCAGGCGCTGTTGGGTCAGGCCTTCGGTGAGCGGGTAGATCGGCGTGAGGGTGGTGTCCACCGGTGGCGGTTCATCGCCGGTAATGGCGCGGTACTCCGGATGGTAGATCTCCAGGCCCGAGGCGCCGGGCCGCGCTTCGCCGTAGCAGCGCACGCGGGTGCCACGCTTGAGGCCTTCCTTCTGCGCATTGCTGAAATGGTAGAAGCGCAGGCTCAGGCCACCGGTGCCGTCCTGCAGGCGCACCACCAGGCTGCGGCGCTTGCCCATCACCACGTCGGCGCCGCTGACGGTGCCTTCGACCACCGCATCCTGCCCCGGACGCAGTTGGCCGATGGGCACCACGCGGGTGCGATCCTGATAACGCAAGGGCAGGTGAAACAGCACGTCCTGGAGGTTTTCCAGACCGACCTTGGCCAGTTTCTCGGCCATGGCTTCACCGACACCCTTGAGTGCCGTCACCGACACCTGCGACAGCTCAGTCATACGTTTACTTAGCTCGCAGCAGGCGGCTTGGCCACCGAACACAGGCGGATCGAGTCGGCGAGGATCTCAATCGCTTTGGGCCGTGGGAAGCTGGCGCGCCAGGCGATCGCCACGGTGCGGAACGGCACCGGTGGCGTGAGTGGACGCACTTCGATCACACCAGGGGCGTAGTGATGGCTGTCCACTGCCGAAAGCGGCAGGATCGAGATGCCCAGGCCAGAGGCGACCATATGGCGAATGGTTTCCAGGGAGCTGGATTCCACGGTGGTGTGTTTGGCGCCGTCGTTGCCTTTGGTCAGGGTCGGGCAGGCTTCCAGCACCTGGTCGCGGAAGCAGTGGCCTTCGCCGAGCAGCAGCAGGCTCTTGTCGTTGAGCAGGCCGGCGTCGATGGTGTCTTTCTGCGTCCACGGGTGGGAGGCGGGCATCAGCACGTAGAACGGCTCGTCGTAGAGCGGCAGCGTCAACACATCCGCTTCGTTGAACGGCAGGGCGATGATGATCGCGTCCAGCTCGCCGTTGCGCAGTTTGTCGCGCAGCACGTGGGTGAAGTTTTCTTCGATATACAACGGCATCTGCGGTGCGACGCGGTGCAGTTGCGGGATCAGGTGCGGGAACAGGTATGGGCCGACGGTATAGATGGCGCCGACTTTCAGCGGCGCGGTCAGCTGGTTCTTGCCCGCCTGGGCCAGTTCACGAATGCTCTGGGCTTGCTCGAGCACCTTCTGGGCCTGGGCAACGATGCCTTCGCCCACCGGGGTAAGGCGCACGGCGCTTTTGCTGCGCTCGAAAATCAGCACACCGAGTTCGTCTTCAAGCTTTTTCACGCCCACCGACAGCGTCGGCTGGCTGACGTGGCAACGCTCGGCTGCGTGGCCAAAGTGTTGCTCTTGGGCGAGTGTAACGATGTAGCGTAATTCTGTGAGAGTCATAGCGGGCGTCCATGAGGTTGCGGGCCAAGCATACCGGCTGCAATCGATAGACGCACGTTATCAGAACTTTGCTGGGGATTGAGGGGGGAATGCGCGGGATTTTGCTGAGAGTGGCGAGGGGTGTCCCTCGCCACCTTCATTTTCAGCGACGACGTTTTTCGATGTTGTACACGAACGGTGCAACGATCTCGATGCTGCCGCCTTTGAGCATATCGGCCGGCGGCTTGGGCAGCGGCTGGGCACGACGGATCATGTCCAGGGTGGCGCGGTCCAGGTCGGCGTTGCCGGAACGGCCCACCAACTCGTAGGACAGCACGTTACCGTCGGCATCCACGACGAACTTCAGGCGGTTCAGGCCTTCCTTGCCACGGGCCTGGGCACCTGGCGGGTACTTCTTGTACTTCTGCAAGTGTGCCAGCAGGGCGCCTTCCCAGGACGCTTTGGCGGCGATCTGCTGCGGCGATGGGCCGGGAGCCGGCTGGGCCGATTTTTCAGCCGGTGCTTTGGTCGGCGGAGCATCGCTCGGCGGTTCCTCGGAGGGTTTCTCCTTGGGCGGCTCGATCTTTTTCTCCACCGGCTTTGGCGGTTGCGGCTTGGGCTTTGGCTTGACCGGTTTGGGCACCTGGATCGTTGGCTTGGGTGCCTCGGCCAGTTTTGGCAGGGGCAGCTCTTCCACCGGTGCAGGCGGTTGCGGTGGCGTTACCACTTTCGGCGGCGCCGGCGGCGGGGGGGCAGGCATCGGGGCCAGGTCGATGACCATGGCTGCCGGCGGCAACTGCACCGTGCGCGGCGCCGACCAGTGGAGCGCGATGGCAATCGCGACGGCATGCACGCCCAGCACGACGGCGAGGCTGGTGCCATAACGCGTCAGTTTGTGGCGCGTCGTGATCATTTCTTGGCTGCCGTCTCAAGTCCGACCAGGCCGACCTTGAGGTAGCCGGCTGCCCGCAGGGCATCCATCACGCTCATCAGGTCACCGTAGTCCACGCCCTTGTCGGCCTGGAAGAAGATCGTCGTGTCCTTCTTGCCTTGGGTCTTGGCATCGAGCACCGGCCCCAGGGTTTCGGCTTTGACTTCTTCTTCGCCCAGGAACAGGCGTTGATCCGCCTTGACGCTGAGGAAGATCGGTTTCTCCGGCCGCGGCGCAGGCTTGGCGCTGGAGGCGGGCAGGTCAACCTTGATATCCACGGTGGCCAACGGTGCGGCCACCATGAAGATGATCAACAGCACCAGCATCACGTCGATAAACGGTGTGACGTTGATTTCGTGGTTCTCGACGAGTTCGTCGTCGCCTTGATTCAAATGCAGGCCCATGGCCGATTACCCCACTTTCACCATGTGCGGTTGCGAGCTGCGCTCGGTAGGCAGGTGATCGAGGTCGCGGCTGACCAGCAGCAGGACTTCTGCCGACGCGTCCGATACCTGGGCCTTGTAGCCGGCAATCGAACGGGCGAAGACGTTGTAGATCACTACCGCAGGAATCGCGGCGACCAGGCCCAGGGCGGTTGCCAGCAGGGCTTCGGCGATGCCGGGGGCAACGACGGCGAGGTTGGTGGTCTGGGTTTTGGCGATGCCGATGAAGCTGTTCATGATGCCCCAGACGGTACCGAACAGGCCGACGAACGGCGCGGTGGAACCGATGGTCGCCAGTACGCCGGTGCCGCTGCTCATGTTACGGCCGCAGGCTGCAACAAGACGCTCCAGGCGGAAAGCCACGCGCTCCTTGATGCCTTCTTTTTCGCGGGCGTTGGCCGACAGGCGCATTTCTTCCAGCGCGTCGTGCACCAGGGTGTTGGCCAGAGTGCCTTTCTTGGTCGCGCTTTCGCTGGCTTCCTTGAGGGTGGTGGCCTTTTTCAGGTGGACGATTTCAGTGCGCAGACGGCGCTTGGCGCCCAGCAGCTCGAAACCCTTGGCGATCCAGATGGTCCAGGTAATGATCGAGGCGATGGCCAGGCCGATCATCACGGCTTTTACCACCACGTCAGCATTCTGGTACATGCCCCACGGCGACAGGTCGTGGGCCATGCCCAGGGTGTTGTCTTCTTCCAGCACTACACCGGTGTCATCGGCCGCGGCAGGAGCGGCAGTGTCAGTAGGGGCTGGGGCTGCGACGGGAGCGGCCGGGGTGGCGGCATTCTGCTCGGTGGCAGCCGGAGTGGCGGGTGCGGTGGCGTCAGCGAATGCGGCGGTCGGTGCCAGCAGTACGCTGAACAGCAGCGCAGCAATCGCACGCCAGGCGCGGGATGGGCTGTGAGGCTTGGTTGGCGAAGCGGGGGTTGTATTACGTGTCATGCTGGCCGGACCTGAGAGAAAAAATGAGTGATCGTCCTTCCAGACCCAAGGGGTCGAGGACAAATGGGCGGTTATTATTGCAAGTAATTCTTGTTAACAGAAGTAATACAGTAACTTTATTTGCCCTTTTTCTGGCCGTCGGTCATCTGCGAGGGCTAATCTAGACCTTTAAGAGCGGAGTCTTGTGATGTTTGTGCCTTCTGTTGTGATTGCCGGTTGTGGCGATGTGGGTAGTCGGTTGGCTAGCCAATTGCTCGCCTCGGAATGGGAGGTTTATGGCCTGCGGCGCGATATTTCACGCCTTCCCGATGGGGTGATCGGCATTGCCGGCGACCTGTTCAACAAGGATTGTCCTGACACCTGGCCGATCGGCGGGGTGGATTACCTGGTGTACTGCGCCGCCGCGACCGACCACGATGAGGCCGGTTATCGCGCCGCTTACGTGCAAGGGTTGCAGCATGTGCTGGAGTGGCTGAAGGATTACGGCCAGGAGCCCAAGCACCTGCTGTTTGTGTCCAGCAGCAGCGTATACGGGCAGCAGAATGGGGAGTGGGTCGATGAAACCTCCGAAACCCAGGCCAAAGGTTATTCCGGGCAAGTCATGCTGGAGGCCGAGCAGGTGGCACTTAACAGTGGCATTCCCGCGAGCGTCGTGCGGCTGACCGGTATTTACGGTCCTGGTCGCGAATGGCTGCTGACCCAGGTGCGCCAGGGGTACCGTGTAGCGCTTGATCCACCTTTATACGGCAACCGTATACACGCCGATGATGCGGCGGGCTTGCTGGCATTTTTGCTACGCCACGTGGAGCAGGGCGGTTCGCTGGATAAGGTCTATATCGGCGTCGACGACGCACCGGCGCCTTTGGCGGAGGTGGTGGCCTGGTTGCGTGATTACCTGGGCGTAACTGAGTGGTCCGAGGACGCCAGTGTGCGGCGTGCCGGCAGCAAGCAATGCAGCAATGCCCGCATAAAGGCGCTGGGGTGGACACCCACGTATGCGACCTACCGCGAAGGGTATGCAGCCATTCTTAAAGGCTGAAATGCGGTTTAAAAATGTGGGAGGGGGCCAACCCCCTCCCACATTTGGAGCTGGTTGATGACTGCTATTGTTTTTCAAGCAGCCATTGGCGAGGACCCGGCGTAAACGAAGGCACTTCGTCCGCCTGTGCGGTGTTGACCGCCTGGAAGATCTCCAGCTGCTTGCCCTTGCGCACGAAGATCCAGGGGTTGCCCACGCCGTTGAGTTGCAGCCACATGCTGTCGTAGCCACCGCTCATGGAGGCGCAATCGCCGGCCAGGCACAGTGAGTACCGATCAGCATTGGGCAAACCGGCGACCTTGCCGTCAGGCTGGAACTGGACAGTGGCGCCGTTGCCGAAGCCGTCGGTGATCTTCCAGTCGCCGCCCATATAGGCTGCGTAGAGTGCGCGTTCGAAGTTGGCACCCAGTGGCGCACCTTCCGGTGCAGGGGCCTTGGCGCGGGCGAACAGTTGCTCGGGCTCATTGTCGTTGGCGGACTGCAGCAGTTGCTTGCCTTTGCGCTTGAGTTCGGTGGCGGAGCTGCCGTAGAAATCCACGCTCCAGGCACCGGATTTCTCGCCCAGCAACTTGCCTTCGGCCACTTCAAAGCCGTTGTAGTAGCGCGCCTGCGAGGCCTTGGGGTTGACCTCCCATTCGAGGTTCGGACCATAGCTTTGCAACGATTCACGCAAAGGGCCGCCTTTGGCTGCCGCATCGATGGCGACCTGGTTGATCCAGGTGCCGCTCACATCCAGATCGGCAGGGTTGCTGGCACAGCCGCCGAGGAGCAGGGCGAGCAACGAAGAGGCTACAAGCGCTTTGCGCATCATGAAATCCTTTTAAAACGAAGTCGGCGCAGCCTGTGGAGGCTGCGCCGGGTGTTTTACTCGATGACCAGAATTGCGTCCATCTCAACCTGCGCGCCCTTTGGCAGGGCTGCAACGCCAATGGCGGCACGGGCTGGGTAAGGTTGTTCGAAGTACTTGCCCATGATCTCGTTAACCTTGGCGAAGTGGCTCAGGTCGGTGAGGAAGATGTTCAGCTTGACGATGTCCTTGAACGAGCCGCCGGCAGCTTCGGCCACGGACTTGAGGTTTTCGAAGACCTGTACGGTCTGGGCTTCGAAGCCTTCCACCAGTTCCATGGTCTTTGGGTCCAGCGGGATCTGGCCGGACATGTAGACGGTGTTGCCCGCCTTGATAGCCTGGGAGTAAGTACCGATGGCGGCTGGGGCCTTGTCGCTGGTGATAACGGTCTTGGTCATGAATGACTCCTTGTAATGGATGGGCTACGCACGCATGCGGGTAATGCGGATCACACCGGTCAAGGCGCGCAGTTTCTTGATCACGCGGGCCAGGTGCACGCGGTCATGCACGCTGACCACCAGCTGGACCACGCTGATGCGACCATCGCGCTCGTCCATGCTGATTTTCTCGATATTGCCGTCGGCCGCGTTGACGCTGCTGGCCAGCAGGGCGATCAGACCGCGCTGGTGTTCCAGCTCAACGCGCAGCTCGACGTTGAATTCGCCGGTGACATCCTTGGCCCACGAGAGCTGGATGCATTTTTCCGGGTTGTGACGGATTTCGGTGATGTTGCGGCAGTTGTCGAGGTGAACGACCATGCCCTTGCCAGCCGACAGGTGGCCGACAATCGGGTCGCCAGGGATCGGCGTGCAGCATTTGGCGTAGCTGAGCACCAGGCCCTCGGTGCCGCGAATCGCCAGCGGGCCTTCCGGGCTTGGCAGTTGTTCGCCTTCACCCAGCAGACGGCGGGCGACCACATAGGCCATGCGGTTGCCCAGGCCGATATCTTCCAGCAGGTCTTCGATGGTTTCCTGGCGGTACTCGTGGAGCATCGCTTGCACGCGCTCCTGCGGAATCTTGTCCAAGGCACTGTCGAAGCCGTTGAGTACTTTGTTCAGCAGGCGCTCGCCGAGGCTGATGGACTCGGAGCGGCGCTGCAGTTTCAGCGCGTGGCGGATGTGTGTGCGCGCCTTGCCGGTAACTACGAAGTTCAGCCACGCCGGGTTCGGGCGCGCGCCGGGTGCACTGACGATCTCGACCGTGGAGCCGCTTTGCAGCGGTTCGGACAGCGGCGCGAGACGACGGTTGATCCGGCAGGCAATGCAACTGTTGCCGACGTCGGTGTGCACCGCGTAGGCAAAGTCGACCGCGGTGGAGCCTTTGGGCAGCTCCATGATCCGGCCTTTGGGCGTGAACACGTAGACCTCGTCCGGGAACAGGTCGATCTTCACGCTTTCGATAAATTCCAGGGAGTTGCCGGCACGTTGCTGCATTTCCAGCACGCCCTTGACCCACTGGCGGGCACGGGCATGGGTGCCTTTGGGTTGCTCGTCGCCGCTGGATTTGTACAGCCAATGGGCGGCGATGCCGTTGTTGGCCATCTCTTCCATTTCGCGGGTGCGGATCTGGATCTCGATCGGCACCCCGTGCATACCGAACAGCGTGGTATGCAGCGATTGATAGCCGTTGGCCTTGGGGATGGCAATGTAGTCCTTGAAGCGCCCCGGCAGGGGTTTGTACAGATTATGTACAGCGCCCAGCACGCGGTAGCAGGTATCGACCTTGTCCACGATGATGCGGAACGCGTACACGTCCATGATCTCGTTGAAGGCCCGGCGCTTGCCGCGCATCTTCTTGTAGATGCCGTAGATGTGTTTTTGCCGGCCGCTGACCTCGCCCTCGATCTCGTCGATCGCCAGGCAATGGCTCAGGGATTCTTCGATCTTGTTGACGATTTCCTTGCGATTGCCCCGGGCGCGCTTGACCGCCTGGTAGATACGCGCCGAGCGCATCGGGTGCATGGCCTTGAAGCCGAGGTCTTCGAACTCGATACGAATGGCGTGCATGCCCAGCCGGTTGGCGATGGGCGCGTAGATTTCCAGGGTTTCCTTGGCGATGCGCCGGCGTTTTTCGCCGGACAGCACTTCCAGCGTACGCATGTTGTGCAGCCGGTCGGCCAGCTTTACCAGGATCACCCGGATGTCCCGGGCCATGGCCATGGCCATTTTCTGGAAGTTTTCCGCCTGGGCTTCGGCCTTGGTCTCGAAGTTCATCTGGGTCAGTTTGCTGACCCCGTCGACCAGTTCGGCCACGGTTTCGCCAAATTGCGCACTGAGCGCTTCCTTGGCAATACCGGTGTCTTCGATCACGTCATGCAGCATCGCGGCCATCAGGCTCTGATGGTCCATGTGCATGTCGGCGAGAATATTTGCCACCGCAAGAGGATGGGTGACGTACGCCTCACCGCTTCGGCGGCGTTGGCCGTCGTGGGCTTGTTCGGCGTAGAAATACGCTCGGCGGACCAGGTTGACCTGGTCGGGGCCGAGGTAGGTCGATAAGCGATCGGCGAGGGCGTCTATGCTCGGCAAAGTGTGAACTCCTGCCGAAGGCTGTGACCCCGCGCCGTGCTACGTCGACCAGGCATAGGCTTAGACGGCCTCGTTGGACTCGTCCTCGAACGCTGCAAACAGCGGTTCGTCTTCAACGATTTCAGCGTTGGCGATGAACTCGTAGCTCATCAGGCCTTCAGCGATTTCACGCAGGGCTACAACGGTAGGCTTGTCGTTTTCCCACTGGACCAGGGGCTCTTTGCCGCCAGTGGCCAGTTGACGGGCACGCTTGGTAGAGAGCATGACCAGCTCAAAGCGGTTTGCCACGTGGTCTAGGCAGTCTTCAACGGTTACGCGGGCCATGATATTCCTCGGAGCGAATGCAAGATGCGCGCTGCCCGGTTGGGCGAGCGGACTGAGCAGTTTAAAAAATCACCAGCGTTTAGGGAAGCGCTGATTTTTCGCAGGCCCTCGCAAAACCGCTGCAAGCGCCAATGTAAAGCCCTTGCAGCGGTTTTGGGAAGGGCCAATCAGCCGAGCAATTCGGCGAGTAATTTGCCGAAACGCTGCTGTTGACGCTTCTGCTGGAGCTGATTGGCGCGGAAAATCGCCTTCAGGTCATCCAGCGCGTGGGAAAAATCGTCGTTAATGATCAGGTAGTCGTAGTCGACATAGTGGCTCATTTCGCTGACAGCTTCCCGCATGCGGCCTTCGATGATCTCGTCGCTGTCCTGGCCACGGTTGGTCAGGCGCTGGTGCAAGGCTTCGAGCGATGGCGGCAGGATGAAGATCGAGCGCGCCTTGGGCATCAGCTGGCGCACTTGCTCGGCGCCCTGCCAGTCGATTTCCAGGATCAGGTCGTGGCCTTCGTCCAGGGTCTGCTGCAGGTGGCTTTGCGAGGTGCCGTAGAGGTTGCCGAACACCTCGGCGCGCTCCAGGAAGTCACCGTGTTCGATCATCTTCACGAACTCAGTGCGCTCGACGAAGTGATAGTGCACGCCGTTCACCTCGCCCGGGCGCATGGCGCGGGTGGTGTGGGACACCGAAATACGGATCTGATCGTTGGTGTCGGTCAGCGCCTTGACCAGGCTGCTTTTGCCCGCGCCCGAAGGGGCGGAAATGATGTAAAGGGTACCGGTGCTGTGGGTCATGGAGGTTGCCTTACTCAATATTCTGTACTTGTTCGCGCATCTGCTCGATCAACACCTTGAGGTTGACCGCAGCCGTGGTGCTGCGCGGATCGAAAGCCTTGGAGCCCAGTGTATTGGCTTCGCGGTTGAGTTCCTGCATCAGGAAGTCCAGGCGCCGACCGGCGGCGCCGCCGGACTTGAGTACGCGGCGCACTTCAAGAATGTGGGTGCTCAGGCGGTCGAGCTCTTCGGCGACGTCGCTCTTTTGTGCCAGCAGGACCATTTCCTGTTCCAGGCGCACAGGGTCGAGGTCGGCCTTCATGTCGGTGAAGCGGTCGAGGACCTTCTGGCGCTGGGTTGCAAGCATCTGCGGCACCAGCTCGCGCAGGATCACCACGTCTTCCTCGATCGAGGTCAGGCGCTCGTTGATCAGGCGGGCCAGTTCGGCGCCTTCGCGCTCGCGGCCGGCCTTAAGTTCCTTCAGGCCCTGGGTGAACAGGGCGAGGGCTTCGGCATTGAGGGCTTGCGGATCGGTGGCGTCAGCCACCAGAACGCCGGGCCAGGCCAGCACTTCCAGAGGGTTCAGCGCAGCGGGTTGCTTGATCAGGCCGGCGATGGTTTCGGCGGCAGCGACCAGTTGCGCAGCGCGTTCGCGATCCACCTGCAGCGGCTTGCCGGTGGTTTCTTCGGTAAAACGCAGGGTGCATTCCAGCTTGCCGCGGGAGATACCCTGGCGCAGTGCCTCACGCACGGCGCCTTCGAGGTCACGGAAGGATTCCGGCAGGCGCAGGTGCGGCTCCAGGTAGCGGCTGTTGACCGAGCGCAGCTCCCAGCTCAGGGTGCCTTGGGCGCCGGCTTTTTCGACGCGGGCGAAGGCGGTCATGCTGTGCACCATGGAGGTACCTCGCGATGCAGTCCCGCGAAAGCGGGCTGATGGGTAAATTGAAGCCGACAGGCTGCGAAGGCGCGGGATTGTAGCGCAGTGGGGCGAGTGCGCCCAAGCAATGGGCGATAGGCTGACCATTCGTAACCAGATTTTTAGCAGTGCCCCGAATCGACTCGCGGCTCTATAATGCTCGGCAGTTTTTCGTCCTCTGTACAGGTATCCCCTATGAAACGTCCAAGTGGTCGCGCTGCCGATCAGCTCCGCTCGATCCGCATCACCCGCAACTACACCAAACACGCCGAGGGATCCGTACTGGTCGAGTTTGGCGATACCAAGGTTATCTGCACCGTCAGCGTTGAAAATGGCGTGCCGCGTTTCCTTAAAGGCCAGGGCCAGGGTTGGTTGACCGCCGAATACGGCATGCTGCCGCGCGCCACCGGCGAACGTAACCAGCGTGAAGCCAGCCGTGGCAAGCAAGGCGGCCGCACCCTGGAAATCCAGCGCCTGATCGGACGTTCCCTGCGCGCGGCCCTGGATATGACCAAGCTGGGCGACGTGACCCTCTACGTCGACTGCGACGTGATCCAGGCCGATGGCGGTACGCGTACTGCGTCCATCACCGGCGCCATGGTGGCGCTGGTTGACGCGCTTAAAGTCATCAAGAAGCGTGGCGGCCTGAAAGGCGGCGACCCGCTGAAGCAGATGATCGCCGCCGTATCGGTGGGCATGTACCAGGGCGAGCCGGTGCTGGACCTGGACTACCTGGAAGACTCGGCTGCCGAGACCGACCTGAACGTAGTGATGACCAGCACCGGTGGTTTCATCGAAGTGCAGGGCACCGCCGAAGGTGCGCCATTCCAGCCGGCCGAGCTGAACGCCATGCTGGCCCTCGCCCAGAAAGGCATGACTGAGATCTTCGAACTGCAGAACGCCGCACTGGCTGACTAAGCCGGCTTCAAGGAGAAGCGCCATGAGTGACAGTCAATTGCCGGTTCCGGCACCGACCAAGGAAGTTCGCCAGTGGGCGATGTTGTGTCACTTCGCGGCGTTCCTGGGGTTGGTATTCCCCTTCGGCAGCCTGTTGGGGCCGCTGATCGTATGGCAGATCAAGAAGGATATGGACCCGCTTATCGATGATCAGGGCAAGGAAGCCCTGAATTTCCAGATCACGGTGGCCATCGCCTGGCTGGTCTGCATGGTGCTGGGGTTCGTGGTGATCGGCTTTCTGCTGATGTTGATCCTGGTGGTGGCAGCGCTGGTGCTGACGATCATCGGTGGCATCAAGGCCAACAACGGCACTGCCTATCGCTACCCGTGGACCTGGCGCCTGGTCAAATAATGAACACCCACAAAAAAACCGACAGCGATGTCGGTTTTTTTGTGCCTGGATAAAGACCTTAGATGGTCAGTGTCCAGTCGTAGTCCACGATCAGCGGCGCGTGCTGCGAGAAGCGCGGCTGGCGCGGCAAACGTGCACTGCGTACGAACCGGCGCAGACCAGGGGTCAGCAACTGGTAGTCGAAGCGCCAGCCCAGGTTGAGCATCTCAGCCTGTTCATTGTCTGGCCACCAGCTGTACTGGTCGCCTTCGCGGCTGACTTCGCGCAGGGCATCCACATAGCCCATGTTGCCGACAATCTCGTCCATCCAGGCCCGTTCCGGCGCCAGGAAACCTGGGGATTGCTGGCTGTCGCGCCAGTTCTTGATATCCAGCTTCTGTTGCGCCACGTACAGCGAGCCACAATAAATGTACTCGCGACGTTTGCGTCGCTGTTTATCCAGGTAACGGGCGAAATCGTCCATTAGCTTGAACTTTTGGTTCAAGTCTTCATCGCCGTTCTGCCCCGAAGGAAGCAGCAAGGTCGCGATGCTGACCTTGTCGAAATCGGCTTGCAGGTAGCGCCCGTAGCGGTCGGCTGTCTCGAAGCCGAGGCCGCTGATGACCGCCTTGGGTTGCAACCGCGAGTACAAAGCCACGCCACCTTGGGTGGGCACTTCGGCATCGCAGGCATAAAGGAAGTAGCCATCCAGTTGGAAGGCTGGGTCGTCCAGTTCAAAGGCGGAGGCGCGGGTGTCCTGCAGGCAGATGACGTCGGCATTCTGAGCTTGCAGCCAACTGAGCAAACCACGCTCGACTGCAGCCTGAATACCATTAACGTTCACACTGATGATCCGCATAAATGGCCCCAAAAATCGCGTGCGTGTATGATACACGCCGTCTACCTAATTAGCTAAATCCGTGGTATCTGAGGCTTTTTTCATGCAGGCGTATCAACGCGATTTCATTCGTTTTGCCATCGATCGCGGGGTTTTGCGCTTCGGTGAGTTCACCCTCAAGTCCGGGCGCACCAGCCCGTACTTCTTCAATGCAGGCTTGTTCAACTCGGGGTCGGCCCTGGCTCAGTTGGGTCGTTTCTACGCGGCAGCCATTGTTGAAAGCGGTATTTCCTTCGACGTGCTGTTTGGCCCGGCCTACAAGGGTATCCCCCTGGCAGCTGCAACAGCCGTGGCCCTGGCGGAACATCATGGGCGCGATCTGCCATGGTGCTTCAACCGCAAGGAAGCCAAGGCTCATGGCGAAGGCGGTAGCCTGGTGGGCGCGCCGCTTACCGGCGATGTATTGATCATCGATGACGTGATCACGGCCGGTACGGCTATCCGTGAAGTTATGCAGATCATTGCGTCCCAGGACGGCGCCAAGGCCGCCGGTGTATTGATCGCACTGAACCGCCAGGAGCGAGGCAACGGTGAGTTGTCGGCGATCCAGGAAGTGGAGCGTGATTTCGGTATTCCAGTGGTAAGCATCGTGTCGTTGAACCAGGTGTTGCAGTTCCTGGAGGATGATCCGCAGCTCAAGCAGCACTTGCCGGCAGTTAAGGCGTATCGCGAGCAGTTCGGCGTTCAGTAACCGCTGAACCATAAAAAAGCCCCACCCCTTGTAGGAGCGAGCAAGCTCGCTCCTACAAGGGGTGGGGCTTTTTAGTGCTTTAAGGGCGCTTGCGATTACTGATCAGCGTGCCCACACCGGTATCGGTGAAAATTTCCAGCAGGATCGCATTCGGCACACGGCCATCCAGGATCAGCGAGCTGCCGACGCCGCCTTGCACTGCTTCCAGTGCGCAACGGATCTTCGGCAGCATGCCACCGTAGATGGTGCCGTCGGCGATCAGCTCGTCCACTTGTTGAGTGGTCAAGCCGGTCAGCACCTTGCCTTGCTTGTCCATCAGGCCAGCAATGTTGGTCAGCAGCATCAGCTTTTCAGCTTTCAGCGCTTCGGCCACTTTACCCGCCACCAGATCGGCGTTGATGTTGTAGGACTCGCCGTTGGCACCCACGCCGATCGGCGCGATCACTGGGATGAAGTCACCCTTGACCAGCAGGTTCAGCAGGTCAGTGTTGATGCCGATCACTTCGCCCACCTGGCCGATGTCGATGATTTCCGGTTGGGTCATTTCCGGCGTCTGACGGGTAACGGTCAGTTTTTTCGCACGGATCAGCTCGGCGTCCTTGCCGGTCAGGCCAATGGCGCTGCCGCCGTGACGGTTGATCAGGTTGACGATGTCTTTGTTCACCTGGCCGCCGAGGACCATCTCCACCACGTCCATGGTCTGCGCGTCAGTGACGCGCATGCCATCGATGAAGTGACTCTCGATCGACAAGCGCTTGAGCAGGTCGCCGATTTGCGGGCCGCCGCCGTGGACCACCACGGGGTTTATCCCCACGGCTTTCATCAACACGATGTCGCGGGCAAAGCCGGTTTTCAGCTCGTCGCTTTCCATGGCATTGCCGCCGTACTTGATCACCAGCGTCTTGCCGACGTAGCGTCGAATGTAAGGCAACGCTTCGGACAGGACCTTGGCGGTGTTGGCAGCGGCTTCGCGTTCGAGGGTCATTCAGGGCTCCGGTTAAAATCAGAACGGTAATTGGAGATCAGGGGCAACACGTTTCAACTGGGCGTGGAACACGTCCTTGATGCGCTGCAACTCAGCCTCGGTATCCGCCTCGAAACGCAGCACCAGCACCGGTGTGGTGTTGGACGCGCGAACCAGGCCCCAGCCTTTGGCGTAATCGACTCGCACACCATCAATGGAGGTCAGGTTGGCGCCTTCACCCCATTGCGCATCGTGCAGTGCGTCAATGATGCTGAATTTGCTCTCTTCGGTCACATGGATATTGATCTCTGGCGTAGAAATATCATTCGGGAAGGTCTGAAACAGCTCTTCCGCGGTGGATTTTTCCTTGCTGAGGATTTCCAGCAGACGGGCGGCGCTGTAAATACCGTCGTCAAATCCGAACCAGCGCTCCTTGAAGAACACGTGGCCGCTCATTTCGCCGGCCAACAGCGCGCCGGTTTCCTTCATTTTCTTTTTGATCAACGAGTGACCGGTCTTCCACATTAGCGGACGGCCGCCATATTCCTTGATCAGCGGGGTGAGGCGGCGGGTGCACTTCACGTCGAAAATGATCTCGGCACCCGGGTTGCGCGCCACCACATCGCGGGCAAACAGCATCAGCAGGCGGTCCGGGAATACGATTTCGCCGGTTTCGGTCACCACGCCCACACGGTCGCCGTCACCGTCGAAGGCCAGGCCGACGTCAGCGCCGGTTTCCTTGACCTTGGCGATCAGGTCCACCAGGTTTTCTGGCTTGCCCGGGTCCGGGTGGTGGTTGGGGAAGTTGCCGTCGACCTCGCAGAACAGCGGGATCACTTCGCAGTTCAGGGCTTCGAGCAGCTGCGGGGCGATCACGCCGGCCGCGCCGTTGCCGCAGTCCACCACCACTTTGAGGCGGCGTGCGAGTTTGACGTCGCGGGTGATTTCGTCAGAGTAGCGCTGCAGGATGTCAACTTTGGTGATGCTGCCTTTGCCGCTCGTCAGGTCGTTGGTCTTCAGGCGGGTGTGCAGGGCCTGGATCTGCTCGTTGGCCAGGGTGTCGCCGGCGATGACGATTTTGAAGCCGTTATAGTCCGACGGGTTATGGCTGCCGGTCAGCATCACCCCGGATTTGCCGGCCAGTACATTGGCGGCGTAGTACAGCGCGGGGGTGGGCACCAGGCCCACATCGCTGACATGGCAGCCGCTGTCGGCCAGGCCCTGGATCAGTTGTTCCACCAGTTCCGGACCGGACAGGCGACCGTCACGACCGACCGAAACGTTCGGCTCGTCCTGGGCCAGGCTCTGGGAACCAATGGCGCGGCCAATCCAGTAGGCGGTTTCGGCGGTCAGGGTCTTGGGTACTACGCCACGAATGTCATAGGCGCGAAAGATGCTGTCGGGGAATGTCGGGGCTACTCGGGCTGCGGTACTCATCGCGGGGGGAAACTCCATCTCAAGGGGGCAAGGCTGGCCTTAATGTGGCTGACCGGCAGGCTCAAACTGAAGGGTATGACGGTGTTTTCGGCAGAGAGTTCGTGGTGCAAAAGTGCCATCGGAGCTTGGCTCCTGTCTTTTTTTCTGCGTAATGCGTTGATTTCAATGGGGAAATCTCGCTGATAAAGTCCGCGCATTCTTCATCCTGAAAAGCCTTGCGGGGGGCGTCGAGCCGGACAAAAGCGCCCGGCCAGGCTCAGCTTAGTCAGTGACTGCCGGAATGCCCAAAACCGCCTGCGCCGCGTTGGGTTTCGTCGAAATCCTGCACCAGTTCGAAGTGCGCCTGCACCACCGGCACCAGTACAAGCTGGGCAATGCGCTCGCCGACAACGATGTTGAACGCCGTCTGGCCACGGTTCCAGCACGACACCATCAACTCGCCTTGGTAGTCCGAATCGATCAGGCCCACCAGGTTGCCCAGCACGATGCCGTGTTTGTGGCCCAGGCCGGAGCGCGGCAGGATCAGCGCCGCCAGGCCTGGGTCGCCGACGTAGATCGACAGTCCGGTGGGGATCAGGAGGGTCTGGCCCGGTTCAAGGACGGTGTCTTGCTTGAGCATCGCACGCAGGTCCAGGCCGGCGGAGCCTGGGGTGGCGTAGGCCGGCAGCGGGAATTCGGTGCCGATGCGGGGGTCGAGGATCTTGGCTTGCAAAGCGTGCATGGAAATTAAACCTGGTTCAGCCGTTGGGCGATAAAAGAGATCAGTTGGCGGGCAATCTTGCCTTTGCTGGTCTGGGCGAAAAGAGTGGCGTGCAGCTCGCGGTCGATCACGCTGCAGGCGTTTTCCTCGCTGTTGAAGCCGATGCTCGGGTTGGCGACATCATTGGCAACGATCAGGTCGAGGTTTTTGTCTTTCAGTTTGCGTGCGGCGTAGTCCAGCAGGTGCTCGGTCTCGGCGGCAAAGCCGACACTGAACGGGCGGTCCGGACGCGTGGCGATGGTGGCCAGGATATCCGGGTTGCGCACCATTTGCAGGAGCAGGCCGTCACCGCTTGTGGGGTCTTTCTTGAGCTTTTGCGGGGCGACGACTTCCGGGCGGTAGTCTGCAACCGCTGCCGAAGCGATAAACAGGTCACAGGGGATGGCGGCCTCACAGGCGGCCAGCATGTCCCGAGCGCTGACTACGTCGATTCGCGTGACGCGATCGGGGGTCGGCAAGTGCACCGGACCGGTGATCAGGGTCACGCGTGCGCCTGCCTCGACCGCTGCTTCGGCCAAGGCAAAGCCCATTTTTCCTGAACTATGGTTGGTGATGTAGCGCACCGGGTCGATGTTTTCCTGGGTTGGGCCTGCCGTAATCAGCACGTGCCTGCCGGTCAGGGCCAGGTGCTGGAAGCACTCGGCGGCGCACAGTGCCAGGTCGGTGGCTTCGAGCATGCGGCCCATGCCGACGTCACCGCAGGCCTGGCTGCCGGAGGCCGGGCCGAACACCTTGAGGCCACGGCTTTGCAGGAGTTGGGTGTTGGCCTGGGTCGCAGGGTCACGCCACATGGCCTGGTTCATGGCCGGGGCGATGGCGACGGTGGCGTCGGTGGCCAGTACCAAGGTGGTCAGCAGGTCATCGGCAATGCCCTGCGCCAGGCGCGCGATCAGGTCGGCGGTGGCAGGAGCGATCAGCACCAGGTCGGCCCACTTGGCCAGTTCGATATGACCCATGGCGGCTTCGGCTGCCGGGTCCAGCAGGTCCAGGTGAACCGGGTGTCCGGACAAGGCCTGCATGGTCAGCGGGGTAATGAACTCACTGCCGCCGCGGGTCATGATCACGCGCACTTCGGCGCCCTGGTCGAGAAGCCTGCGGACCAGCTCTGCGCTCTTGTAGGCGGCAATGCCGCCGCCGACGCCGAGAACGATGCGTTTCCGATACAGACGCTGCATTGGTTTGCCTTTCCAGTTCAGTGAAGCCAGTTCAGTGACGCCTGCGATGCCCCCTCCCCAGGTGAAATCGCACGCAAAAAAGAGGGCCTACGATAACACAGCGTCCGCCCCGCAACAGCGGCGCACATGCACAGGGAGGTGGGATGAGTATTCGTGATTGGCCGGCGGCAGAGCGGCCGCGAGAGAAGCTTTTGGAGTGGGGCGCGGCGAGTCTGTCCGATGCTGAATTGCTGGCGATCTTCCTACGCACCGGGGTAACCGGCAGGAGCGCGGTGGACCTGGCGCGCCATCTGCTGGCGCAATTTGGCGGTTTGCGCCCGCTGCTGGAAGCCAGCCAGGCGCTTTTCAGCCAGCAATTGGGCTTGGGGCCGGCGAAGTTCGCGCAGTTGCAGGCGGTGCTGGAAATGTCCAGGCGCCATCTGGCCGAACGCCTGCGCAGCGATTCGGTGCTGGAAAACCCGGTGGCGGTGCGCGACTACCTCAAGGCGTTGTTGCGTCATGAGCCTCACGAGATCTTCGGCTGTCTGTTTCTTGATTCAAAGCACCGTGTGCTGGGGTTCGAGGCGTTGTCCGAAGGGACCATCGACACAGCCGTGGTCTACCCCCGGCAAGTGGTCAAGCGCGCCCTAGCCTATAACGCAGCGGCGTTGATTTTGTGTCACAAC
Organism: Pseudomonas sp. BIGb0381; assembly: GCF_024809815.1. NCBI lineage: Bacteria > Pseudomonadati > Pseudomonadota > Gammaproteobacteria > Pseudomonadales > Pseudomonadaceae > Pseudomonas > Pseudomonas sp. BIGb0381. The sequence continues at coordinate 52,626 of NZ_JANUEN010000007.1, read as the reverse complement.
CATCCTTCAGGGATCGCGGAGCCCAGCGCGGCTGATCGAAAATTGACCAAGCTGCTGCAAAAGGCCCTGGAAGTGGTGGATGTGCGGGTACTGGATCACATCATCGTGGGGGACGGTGATCCGTTGTCGATGGCGGAGTATGGCTGGATGTAAGCCCGCCCCCTGGGGGGCGGGACTGGTTCTCAGGGCTTGACGCTGACCTTCGAGAAGTCCTGGCGCCCGAACGGGCTCACCTGATAGCCCTCGACGTTCTTGCGCGCCAGGGCGAACGCCGTCGGGTGCGCCAGCGGCAACCACAGCGCCTGCTGTTGGATCTGCGCCTGGGCCTGCTGATACAGCTTGCTGCGTACGCCTTGTTCGCTGGTGGTCTTGCCGGCGCTGATCAGCTTGTCCAGCGCCGGATCACAGTAGCGGGCGAAGTTGGTGCCGGATTTAACCGCCGCACAGGAAAACTGCGGGGTCAGGAAGTTATCCGGGTCGCCGTTGTCGCCGGCCCAGCCCATGAACAGCAGGTCGTGTTCACCCGCTTTCGCCCGGCGAATCAGCTCGCCCCATTCGATCACGCGGATCTCGGCCTGGATGCCAATCTTGGCCAGGTCCGCCTGCAGCAGTTGTGCGCCGAGGTTCGGGTTAGGGTTCAGCAGACTGCCGGTGGGGCGCGTCCAGAGGGTGGTCTTGAAGCCGTCCTTGAGGCCGGCGCGGTCCAGCAAGGCCTTGGCCTTGGCGAGGTCCTGTGGATAACCCGGCAAGTCCTTGGCGTAGCTCCAGGTATTGGGCGGGTAAGGGCCGTTGGCCGCTTCGGCGGTGCCTTCGAACACGGCCTTGAGGTAGCTGCCCTTGTCGAAGGCGAGGTTAATGGCCTGGCGCACCTCGGGCTTGTCCAGTGGAGGGTGCTGGCTGTTGATGGCCACGAATGCGGTCATGAATGCTGCGGTTTTTTCTACCTTGAGTGCGGGGTCCTTTTCAGCCTCGCCCACATCCAGGGGCTTGGGCGACAGGGCGATCTGGCATTCGTTGCGGTGCAGTTTCTGCAGGCGCACGTTCGCGTCCGGGGTAATGGCGAAGATCAAGTTATCCACAGCCGGTTTGCCGGCGAAGTAGTCCGGGTTGGCCTTGTAGCGCACCACGGCATCTTTCTGGAAACGGCTGAAGATGAACGGCCCGGTGCCGATCGGCTGGCTGTTGAGCTTCTCCGGCGTGCCGGCCTTGAGCAGTTTGTCGGCGTATTCCGCCGGGTAGATCGAGGCGAAGCCCATGCTCAGGGCCGCAAGGAAGGTGGAGTCGGCGTGATCGAGGGTAAAGCGCACGGTCAGCGGGTCGAGGGCATCGATCTTCTTGACCAGTATTGGCAATTGCAGGGACTGGGCGTGGGGGAAGCCGCTCTGAGCGATCTTGTGCCAAGGGTTGGCCGGGTCGAGCATGCGTTCAAAGCTGAAGCGCACGTCTTCGGCGGTCAGGGTGCGGCTTGGGGTGAAATACTCGGTGCGATGGAATTTCACGTCCGGGTGCAGTTTGAAGGTATAGGTCAGGCCATCCGGCGAGACGTCCCAACTGTCCGCCAGGCTTGGCACCAGTTTGCCGCTGGCCGCGTCGTAGTCCACCAGGCGGTTCATCAGCACGTCTGCCGAGGCGTTGGTGGTGGTCAGCGAGTTGTATTGCACCACATCGAACCCTTCGGGGCTGGCCTCGGTGCAGACGCTCAAGTTGCTGGCGGCAGAGGCCAGCGGCGCGATAAATAGAGGGGCTAGCAATAGCGGTAGGGCAGCGAGGCGCATGTTCGGTTTCCTTTGCAGATCGAAGGCCCATCTGCGAGTGCAGTCTGGAAAAGTCCTACCGTAGTGGTCTGATTGATAAATGACTAGCCCATTTTTGCCTGTGCTTTTGCCCTAAATGCTGTTTTGATGGTGCCTCAGCGCGTTTCGCCGTGCGCTTAACTGCGTGCGCGAGCGCTGTAAATCAATCTGTGCGACGAGCGGTCGGCTGTTACAGCGGCCCCTCCTGGCAACGGTTCGGACGTCTGTCGCCGAGATTTACGCCGGTAAAAATACACGGGCTGTTGTTGCACATGGGTCTTTCTGGTATAAAGCAGCGCTCTTTTCTAGGGGCCCGGTTCCTTCGCTTGTAGGTGTAGCCGGTAAGACCCTAAAGAAACGCGGCGCCTGGCGCCAAATGACTGAGAGATTAAGCGGCCAACCCATGCCGGGTTGGGCATGTGGTTTTAGAGGGCTGAGGCATGTCGAGAGTCTGTCAAGTTACCGGTAAGGGTCCGGTGACTGGGAATAACATTTCCCACGCAAATAACAAAACCCGTCGTCGTTTCCTGCCGAACCTGCAGCATCACCGCTTCTGGGTTGAAGAAGAGAAACGTTTTGTTCGCCTGCGTGTATCTGCCAAAGGCATGCGTATTATCGACAAGCGTGGCATCACTGTCGTGCTGGCCGAAATCCGCGCCGCTGGCAAGATCTAAGGAGCTCTATCATGCGTGAATTGATTCGAATGATCTCTAGCGCCGGTACTGGTCACTTCTACACTACCGACAAGAACAAGCGTACTACCCCGGACAAGCTCGAAAAGAAAATGTTCGACCCGCGCGTTCGCAAGCACGTGATCTACAAAGAAGGCAAAATCAAGTAATTGATTTTCCTCCTTGTGAAAAAGCCCGTATCTCACGATACGGGCTTTTTTTTGCGCCGGATTTACTGATCAGGCTTTCTGCTCGAACACCACGTAGATCTTACGGCACGGCTCCAGCACTTCCCAGGTGCCGTTGAAGCCGGCGGGGATTACAAAACGGTCGCCAGCACGCAAGGTCTTCGCATTGCCCTCGGTGTCGCGCAATACAGAGACGCCCTGCACGATCTCGCAATACTCATGCTCGGTATAGTTGACCTTCCATTGCCCAACTTCACCTTCCCAGACCCCGGCGTTCATCTGGCCGCACGGGCTGTTGTAATGGTTGTACACCGTTTGTTCGGGATCGCCCTTGAGGATTTTTTCGGCGGCAGGGCGGTAGCGGTCTGGGGCGGTGTTGGCTTGGCTGAAGTCGACGATGTCCTGGATGCTCATGTGCGTGTCCCGTCTGGCCTGGGGTTGGAGAGCCCAAAGTCTATGTTTATTAAAATGAACATCGCAAGGGCGTTTACCGGCGTTATGTCAAATATATTGAAACATCCCCGGCCGCTGGTTTAGGGTGGCAGCTGCCTTTGAGCCGAACAGCTGGCTGGCTGGCGGGCAAGCATTCTTTGAGGCTGCCGGGGGACATCGCCTGGCCCTTATATTCAATAAGAGGAGGACACTCGCATGACCACCCTGACCCGTGCCGACTGGGAACAACGTGCCAAGGATCTGAAAATCGAAGGCCGCGCCTACATCAATGGCGAATACACCGCTGCTGTTTCCGGTGACACCTTCGAATGCATCAGCCCGGTCGATGGTCGCCTGCTGGCCAGCGTGGCCAGTTGTGACGCCGCCGATGCCCAGCGCGCCGTAGAAAACGCCCGCGCCACCTTCAATTCCGGTGTGTGGTCGCGCCTGGCGCCGGCCAAACGCAAAGCCACCATGATCCGTTTCGCCGCGCTGCTCAAGGCCAATGCCGAAGAGCTGGCGCTGCTCGAAACCCTGGACATGGGCAAGCCGATCAGCGATTCCCTGAACATTGACGTACCCGGCGCGGCAAATGCCCTGAGCTGGAGCGGTGAGGCAATCGACAAGATCTACGACGAAGTCGCTGCCACCCCGCATGATCAGTTGGGTCTGGTGACCCGCGAGCCGGTCGGCGTTGTGGGGGCCATCGTGCCGTGGAACTTCCCGCTGATGATGGCCTGCTGGAAGCTCGGCCCGGCGCTGTCCACCGGTAACTCGGTGATCCTCAAACCGTCCGAAAAATCCCCACTCACCGCCATTCGCATCGCGGCCCTGGCTGTTGAGGCCGGTATTCCGAAAGGCGTGTTCAACGTGCTGCCGGGCTACGGCCACACCGTCGGCAATGCGCTGGCGCTGCACATGGACGTCGACACACTGGTGTTCACCGGTTCGACCAAGATCGCCAAGCAACTGTTGATCCGCTCCGGCGAATCGAACATGAAGCGCGTCTGGCTGGAAGCCGGCGGCAAGAGCCCAAACATCGTGTTCGCCGATGCTCCGAACCTGCAGGCTGCCGCCAAATCCGCTGCCAGCGCCATCGCCTTCAACCAGGGCGAAGTCTGCACGGCCGGCTCGCGCCTGCTGGTGGAGCGTTCGATCAAGGACACCTTCCTGCCGCTGGTGATTGAGGCCCTCAAAGGCTGGAAACCCGGCAACCCGCTGGATCCGGCGACCACCGTTGGTGCGCTGGTGGACACCCAGCAGATGAACACCGTGCTCTCGTATATCGAAGCGGGGCACGCCGACGGCGCCAAGTTGGTGGCGGGTGGCAAGCGCATCCTGGAAGAGACGGGCGGCACCTACGTCGAGCCGACGATTTTCGACGGTGTGACCAACGCCATGAGAATCGCCCAGGAAGAGATCTTCGGCCCGGTGCTGTCGGTGATCACCTTTGACGGTGCCGAAGAAGCGATCAAGATCGCCAACGACACCCAATACGGCCTCGCCGCTGCGGTGTGGACATCGGACATTTCCAAGGCGCACCTCACCGCCAAGGCCCTGCGCGCCGGTAGCGTGTGGGTCAACCAATACGATGGCGGCGACATGACCGCACCGTTTGGCGGCTTCAAGCAGTCGGGTAATGGTCGCGACAAGTCGCTGCATGCGTTCGACAAGTACACCGAGCTGAAGGCGACCTGGATCAAGCTGTAAGCAACACCGCAGGCAAATGTGGGAGGGGGCTTGCCCCCGATAGCAGTGTGTCAGGCACTAACAGTGCTCAATGATCCACCGCAATCGGGAGCAAGCCCCCTCCCACACTGTTTTGTGTGAACCCATGATTATCCACAGGAGCGTGGCAATGCGTTGGGCGACCTATTTCGCCGTCCTGGCCTCGGTGCTCAGTGTCGGCCTGGCCCTGGGTGTCAGCATGCCTCTGGTCTCCCTGCGCCTTGAGGGCTGGGGCTACGGCAGTTTCGCTATTGGCGTAATGGCCGCCATGCCGGCCTTTGGCGTATTGCTTGGCGCCAAGGTCTCCAGCCGCCTGGCCGCCTGGCTCGGCACCGCGAACCTCATGCGTCTGTGCCTTTGGGCCGGTGCGGTGTCCATCGGTTTGCTGGCCATTCTGCCCAGCTACCCGATATGGCTGGTGCTGCGCCTGATGATCGGGGTGATCCTGACCATCGTGTTTATCCTTGGTGAAAGCTGGATCAACCAGTTGGTGGTGGAGCAGTGGCGTGGCCGGCTGGTGGCGCTGTATGGCTGCAGTTATGCCTTGAGCCAGCTCTCGGGGCCGTTGCTGCTGGGCGTGATCGGTACCGGCCATGACTATGGTTTCTGGGTCGGCGTTGGCCTGCTGGTGGTGGCTCCGCTGGCATTGCTGGGTCGCTCCGGTGCGCCCAGTGCCGAATCGTTCAGCGTGACCTTCGCGGATTTGTGGCGCTTCTGCCTGAGCCTGCCGGCGATTGCCTGGGCGGTGGCGCTGTTCGCCGCGTTTGAGGCGATGATCCTGACGCTGCTGCCGGTGTATTGCCTGCAACAGGGGTTCACTGCCGAAATTGCCTTGGCGATGGTCAGCACGGTGGTGGTCGGTGACGCCCTGCTGCAACTGCCCATCGGTGCGCTGGCGGATTATCTGTCACGACGCACGCTGTTTTTGAGTTGCGCACTGCTGTTGCTGGCATCGAGCCTGGCGATTCCATTGCTGATGCACACGCTGCTCATCTGGCCACTATGGGTGCTGTTCGGCGCCAGTGCTGGCGGGTTGTTCACGTTGTCGCTGATTCTGATCGGCGAGCGTTATCGTGACGATGCGCTGGTGCGTGCCAATGCCCACATCGCGCAGTTATGGGGAATCGGCTGCCTGATCGGTCCGCTGGTGGCCGGCGCCGGCAGCCAATGGATCAGCGGGCACGCGCTGCCGTTGCTGATGGCGGTCGGGGCCTTGGGTTTGGTGGTGCTGTTGCTGCGCCAAGGTGCATTTGGTGCCGCTCAGCCGGCTTGATCCTCGCTGTTCCTAGAGCATGCGCTCCAGGCCGACCGAGGTGGCGAACCAGGCATTGAACCGCCGCCACCAACTGCCCGGCTCACGGGTTAGGGTATGCAGTTGGCCGTTGTCCTCGGTCACCCACACCACGTTGTCGTCCTGCAACTTCGCCTCGTAGCTCAAGGCCGGCGCCATGCCTTGCAGCGCCAGGTTGCGCACGTGTTCCGCCAGCTCCGGGCTGTCCACCAGCACGCCGACTTCGGTGTTCCACAGCACGGAGCGAGGGTCGAAATTGAAAGAGCCCACAAACGACTTCGTCCGATCAAAGATCATCGCCTTGCTGTGCAGGCTCGAGTCCGAGCCACGGAACGTGCCGCGACGAAACAGGTGCGGCCCGCTGCCTGCGCTCGGATCGCCCGGTTGGCGGCGCAATTCGTAGAGTTTCACGCCGTGCTCCAGCAACGCCTTGCGGTACGGTGCATAGCCGCCATGTACCGCCGGAACGTCGGTAGCCTCAAGGGAGTTGGTCAACAAGCTTACCGACACACCCGCATCGGCGCGGCCGGTGAGGTACACCAGCCCAGGTTGCCCTGGCACAAAGTACGCCGAGATCATGATCAGCTCATGGTTGACGCCTTCCAGCTCCGGGGCCAGTTGGGTGGTCAGCAGCAGGTGCGGGTCCGGGTCGGCCTTGGACAGGACCTTGCTCGGCGCGTCCCACAGTGCCTGGTTCCAGGCCCAGATCAGTTCGCGGCGCCAGGTGTCCATGCGTGGCTGGGTCTGGTAGGTGCGCAAGCGTGCATACAGCGCGTGCTTCTGCTGGCGCGACTCGGCCAGCGATGCTTCCAGGCCCAGGCGCGCGGCGGCCAGGTCACCTTTGGAGGGCATATTGGAGACAAAGTCATCAATGGGTTTGCTCAGGGCGCTGTTCCAGTACTGATCGAAACTGTGCCCGAGTTGTTCTGCCACCGGCCCGACGCTGAGCATGTCGATATCGGTGAAGTTCAGGTTGGGCTCGGCGTCGAAATACTCATCCCCCAGGTTGCGCCCGCCGACGATGGCCACGCTGTTGTCCGCCAGCCACAGCTTGTTGTGCATGCGCCGGTGTTGCAGCGACAGATTGAAAAGACGGCCCATTGACCGTGTCACACCGGTGCTGCGCCCCAGATGCAGAGGGTTGAACAGGCGAATCTCGATCTTGGGGTGGGCGGCGAGGGTGGCGATGATCTGGTCAAGGCCGTCGCTGGTGGTGTCGTCCAGCAGGATGCGCACGCGCACGCCTCGGTCGGCGGCCTTGAGCAGTTCATCCACCAGCATCCGTGTGCTGATGCCGTCGTGCACGATGTAGTACTGCAGGTCGAGGCTGGTCTGGGCGTTGCGGATCAACTCGGCGCGGGCCATAAAGGCTTCGCTGCTGTTGGGTAGCAGGCGAAAGCCCGAGCGTCCTTGATACGGCGCGGCCTGGGCCTGGATCGAGCGGCCGAACGACGACTGGGCGGCCGGCAGGGCATCGCTGGATATGCGCGGCGTACTCACCGTGGCGCAGCCGCTCAAGGCCAGGGCTCCCAACAGGAAAAACGGTAAAAGCCGTCGAATCATCAAGGGAGTCGCTTCCAGGTCAGGGCGGTAGTCGACATATGACGGCGTTTTCTCGCGAAAGGTCAGTCCACCACTTCGGCCAGCATCTTGATCGCGGCAGCACCGACTTTGCGCACGGCCTCTTCAATCTGGGCGGTTGGCTTGGCAGCGTAGTTCATGCGCAGGCAGTTACGGTACTTGCCCGACGCGGAAAAGATGCTTCCCACCGCCACCTGTACGCCTTGTTCCACCAGCACGCGGTTGAGCTTGAGGGTGTCGAAACCTTCCGGCAGTTCTATCCACAGCATGAAGCTGCCTTGTGGGCGGCTGGCGCGTGTGCCGGCAGGGAAGTAGCGGTTGACCCAGTCGAGCATCACGTCGCGATTACGCTGGTATTGTGTGCGCATCCGTCGCAAATGGGGTTCGAAATGGCCCCCTTTGAGAAACTCGGCAATGGCGATCTGCGGCTGCGTGGCGGTGGAGCCGGTGCTGATGTACTTCATGTGCAGTACCCGCTCCAGGTACCGGCCGGGCGCGACCCAGCCAATGCGCAGGCCCGGCGCCAGGGTCTTGGAGAATGAGCTGCACAACAGCACGCGACCGTCTTCGTCAAAGGATTTGATGGTGCGCGGGCGCGGGTAGCTGTAGGCCAGTTCGCCATACACATCGTCTTCGATGATCGCTACGTCAAAGCGCTGGGCCAGGGTCAGCAACGCGCGTTTGCGCGCTTCCGGCATGATGTAGCCCAGCGGGTTATTGCAGTTGGGGGTCAACTGGATGACCTTGATCGGCCACTGTTCCAGCGCCAGTTCCAAGGCTTCGAGGCTGATGCCGGTGATCGGGTCGGTGGGGATTTCCAAGGCTTTCATGCCCAGGCCCTTGAGGGTCTGCATGGCGCCGTGGAAGCTGGGCGAGTCCACCGCGACGATATCGCCAGGCTCGCAGATGGCGTGGATGCTGGCGGATAGCGCCTCGTGACAGCCGGTGGTAATCACGATGTCCTCGGCAGTCAGCTGGCAGCCGGAATCCAGTGACAGTCGGGCGATTTGCTCGCGCAGTTCCATACAGCCGAGAATATTGTCGTAATACAGCCCCGGCAGATCCTGGCGCCGGCTGACGCGAGCCAGGCTGCGCAGCAAGGGCTTGAGGGTGGGTGACAATACATCCGGCATGCCGCGACCCAGCTGTATGACATCCTTGCGCGGAACGGCGCGAATCAGTTCCAGCACCAGGTCCCACTGTGAGATTTCCACCGGGCGCTGGGCCGGGCGGCCGACCTCGGGCAGCGCCGGCAACTCCCGGCCCACCGGTACAAAGTACCCAGACTTGGGCTTGGGCATCGCCAGGCCATTGTCTTCCAGCAACCGATAAGCCTGCTGCACGGTGCTCAGGCTGACCCCGTGCTCGACGCTCAAGGCGCGTACGGACGGCAGTCGATCACCGGGGCGATAGAACCCCTGTTCGATGCGCGTGCCCAGCAATTCGGCGAGGTTGACGTAAAGCGTCATGGCGGTCGCTCCCGGGGGACCAGTACAGATAAGGGGAAAATACAGGATTCAGCCGCGTACAGGCAGTGTCTGTATGGATTTAATAAAGGTGGGTTGAATCTGTAATGGTTTTGCCTGCTCGCCCATTCTAGTCACTCATGGCAACAAGCAAATGAGGGGCAGCAAAATGAACGGCATGAGCGATGTGCGGCTGATGTTACACAGTCAGGAATTGCAGGCTGGGCAAGAGCGGGCGACGTCGCCGCGCGAGATCAGCCGCTGGGGTCTGTTCTGGCACCGCCGCCATACGCGCAAGGCCTTGCTGCACTTGAGCCGCGAGCAATTGCGCGATGTCGGGTTGACCCCAGAGCAAGCCCGCCAGGAAGGCCTGAAGCCTTTCTGGCGTGATTGATCAGACCAGCTCTTTGAGGCGGTGCCAGAGCATTCCCAAGGCCAGCAGCGGCGAGCGCAGGTGCTTGCCGCCGGGGAAGGTGATGTGCGGCACCTGGGCGAACAGGTCGAAACGTCCCTGCTGCTGGCCACTGATGGCTTCGGCCAGCAGCTTGCCCGCCAGGTGCGTGGCGTTGAGGCCATGGCCTGCGTAGGCCTGGGCGTAATACACGTTGGGCTGGTCCGCCAAGCGGCCGATTTGCGGCAGGCGGTTGGCGCCGATGCCGATCATGCCGCCCCATTGGTAGTCGATGTTCACGTCGGCCAGCTGTGGGAACACCTGCAGCATCTTTGGCCGCATGTAGGCGCCGATGTCCTTGGGGTCGCGTCCGGAGTAGTGGCAGGCGCCGCCGAATAACAGACGGCGGTCGGCGGACAGGCGGAAGTAATCCACCGTCACGCGCTGGTCACACACCGCCATGTTCTGCGGCAGCAGGTTGGCGGCTTGTGCTTCGCTCAACGGTTCGGTGGCGATGATGTAGCTGCCGGCGGGCAGCACCTTGCCGCTCAATTGCGGGTTCAGCCCATTCAGGTAGGCATTGCAGGCCAGCACCAGGGTCTTGGCGCGCACAGTGCCTTGGGTGGTGTGCACCTTGACCTCGGGGCCGTAGTCGATACGCGTGACTTCCGACTGTTCGAACAACTGCACACCCCATTGCTGCGCGGCGGCGGCTTCGCCGAGAGCCAGGTTCAACGGGTGCAGGTGGCCGGAACCCATGTCGATCATGCCACCCATATAGCGGTCGGAGCCGATGACGCTGCCCATGTCGCTCGCTTGTAACAGACGTACTTCGTGGCGATAGCCCAGGCTGCGCAGTTCTTCGGCGTCTTCGGCCAGGCCTTGCAGGTCGCGAGGCTTGTTGGCCAGGTCGCAGTAGCCCCAGGTCAGGTCGCAGGGGATCTGGTAGCGTTCGACGCGTTCACGCACGATTTCCACGGCCTCCAGACCCATGAGCTTCATCTGGCGCACGCCATCGGTGCCGATCACGTTGGTGAACTGCTCCAGGCCATGACCGACACCGCGAATCAACTGGCCGCCATTGCGCCCGCTGGCGCCCCAGGCGATCTTGCGCGCCTCCAGCAGCGCCACGCTGAAGCCGCGCTCCGCCAGCTCCAGGGCCGTGTTGAGCCCGGAGAAACCGCCGCCGATCACGCACACATCGGCGCTCACTTCGCCCGTCAACGCTGGGTAATCGGGTTGCGGTACGCTGCTGGCGGCGTAGTAGGAAGCGGTGTGCCGGGCGCTGGCAGTCATGGGGAGCATCCCTGTTTGGAAAATTTGACGCAGGATACAGCGGTCGGACGAAGCTGTCTGCGCAGGGCGTTTTGCTTCAGAATCCACCTCTATTCGCCGTTCGGTACGTGTTTCGATGAGTTGCAATAGTCAGAAAATCAGCGCGCTGCGCCGTCAGATTCCTTCGTTCGAGTGCGTCCCCGGCTGCCACGACTGCTGTGGGCCGGTCACCACTTCGCCGGAGGAAATGTCGCGCCTGCCGCGCAAGACCGCTGCCGAGCAGGACGCGGCGATGGATGAACTGAACTGCGTGCACCTGGGGCCCAACGGCTGCACCGTGTATGACGAACGGCCGCTGATCTGTCGGCTGTTCGGTACCACGAAGACCTTGCCATGCCCCAATGGGCGCGGGCCCGTAGAGCTGATTCACCCTCGGGTGGAGAAGCAGATCCATGAGTACATGGCGAGTACCCGGCAGGTGCTGGTTTAATCAGGAATAGGCAGGTTAAGGCTCTCTTTCACCTCTTCCATCACGATGTAGCTCTTCGATTCCCGCACATGGGGCAACTTGAGCAGGATGTCGCCGAGTAATTTGCGGTACGAGGCCATCTCGGAAATGCGCGCTTTCACCAGGTAGTCGAAGTCACCCGAGACCAGGTGGCACTCCAGCACATGGGGCAGTTTCAGCACGGCGCGGCGGAACTCTTCAAAGGTGTCACCGGATTTGTAATCGAGGCTGATCTCGACAAATACCAGCAAACTCCCCTTCAAATGCTGCGGATTGAGCCGCGCGTTATAACCCATGATGATCCCCTCGCGCTCCAGCCGCCGCACCCGCTCGGTGCACGGCGTGGTGGACAGCCCGACCTTTTCCCCCAGTTCCGTGAACGAAATTCGCCCGTCGGCTTGCAGGATGCGCAGGATGTTGCGGTCGATCTTGTCCAGCTCCCGCTTGGTCTGGGTGTTGGTACGCATAGGGGATACGCCTCTGTGAAAAGGGTTATTGCCGAGAATTGTCGCCAAATATAGGCATTTATATAGTGAAATGCACTGGCGATTGCTTTTTATACTGCGCCCATCATTGCTCGAATAACACACGTCAGCGGCCAAGCCCGCGATGAGGATATAAAAATGCGCGTTCTGGTCTTGGGTAGCGGCGTCATTGGTGTGACCAGTGCCTACTATTTGGCGCGGGCCGGCTTTGAAGTCGTCGTAGTCGACCGTCAGCCCGCCGCTGCCATGGAAACCAGTTTCGCCAACGCCGGCCAGGTGTCCCCAGGCTACGCTTCGCCATGGGCCGCGCCGGGCGTGCCGCTCAAGGCCATCAAGTGGTTGTTGCAACGCCACGCGCCGCTGGCGATCAAGGCCACCGCCGATATCGACCAATACCTGTGGATGGCGCAGATGCTGCGCAACTGTACCGCCAGCCGTTATGCGGTGAACAAAGAGCGCATGGTCCGCCTGTCCGAGTACAGTCGTGACTGCCTCGACGAACTGCGTGCGGAAACCGGTATTGGGTACGAAGGCCGCAGCCTGGGGACTACGCAGCTGTTCCGCACCCAGGCCCAGCTTGATGGCGCCGCTAAAGACATTGCCGTTTTGAAAGAGTCCGGCGTGCCGTTCGAACTGCTCGATCGCGCCGGTATCGCCCGCGTTGAGCCTGCCCTGGCCAGCGTCACCGATATCCTTGCCGGTGCTTTACGTCTGCCGAATGACCAGACCGGCGATTGCCAGATGTTCACCACCCGCCTGGCAGAAATGTGCAAGCAACTGGGCGTGGAATTCCGCTTCGAACAGGATATCCAGCGCCTCGACTACGCGGGCGAGCGCGTCAACGGTGTGTGGATCGACGGCAAGCTGGAAACCGCCGACCGCTACGTACTGGCCCTCGGCAGTTATTCGCCGAAGCTGCTCAAGCCGCTGGGGATCAAGGCGCCGGTGTACCCGCTCAAGGGTTACTCGCTGACGGTGCCCATCACCAATCCGGCAATGGCCCCGACCTCGACCATTCTGGATGAGACCTACAAGGTCGCGATCACCCGTTTCGACAACCGCATCCGCGTCGGCGGCATGGCCGAAATAGCCGGTTTTGACCTGTCGCTTAACCCGCGGCGACGTGAAACCCTGGAGATGATCGTCAACGACCTTTATCCTCAGGGCGGCGATCTGACCGAAGCCACTTTCTGGACCGGCCTGCGCCCGACCACACCCGACGGCACGCCGATTGTCGGTGCCACGCCGTTCAAGAATCTGTTCCTGAATACTGGTCACGGCACCCTCGGCTGGACCATGGCGTGTGGCTCTGGTCGCTTGCTGGCCGACCTGATGGCGAAGAAAACGCCGCAGATCAGCGCCGAAGGCCTCGATATTTCCCGTTATGGCAACCACCAGGAGTCCGCAAAGCATGTCAATCCAGCGCCAGCTCACCAATGAGCGCATGAGCCAGATCGTTGTTCACAGCGGTACCGTGTATCTGGCCGGGCAAGTCGGTGACGACATGAACGCCGGGATCGAACAGCAGACCCGTGAAACCCTGGCCAATATCGAGCGTTTGCTGGACCTGGCCGGCACCGACAAAACCAAGCTGCTGTCGGTGACGATCTACCTGAAGGACATCGACGCCGACTTCGCGGGTATGAATGCGGTGTGGGACAAGTGGCTGCCCAAAGGTGTCGCCCCGGCCCGCGCCACGGTTGAGGCCAAGCTGTGCGAACCGGAAATTCTGGTAGAGCTGTCCGTCGTGGCCGCGCTGCCTTAAACAACGATCCCTCTTCCGGTGCTGAGGTTGTTGATCGGTGCCGGTTTTTTCTTCACTTTGCCGCCTAGAAGCCTGCCGCCATGCGTCCTGCCCGTGCCCTGATCGACCTCCAAGCCCTGCGCCACAACTACCAATTGGCCCGTGAAGTCACGGGCGCCAAGGCCCTCGCGGTGGTCAAGGCCGACGCCTACGGCCATGGTGCCGTGCGCGTCGCCCAGGCGCTGGAAGCCGAGGCCGATGGGTTTGCCGTGGCGTGTATCGAGGAGGCGTTGGAGCTGCGCGCCGCCGGTATTCGCGAGCCAGTGCTGCTGCTGGAAGGTTTTTTCGAAGCCGACGAGTTGCCGCTGATCGTCGAGCATGATTTCTGGTGCGTGGTGCATTCGCTGTGGCAACTGGAGGCCATCGAACAGGCCAGCCTGCTCAAGCCGCTGACCATCTGGCTCAAGCTGGATTCGGGAATGCACCGCGTTGGCCTGCACCCCAAGGATTACCACGAGGCTTACCAGCGCCTGCTGGCCAGCGGCAAAGTCGCAAAGATTGTGTTGATGAGCCATTTTGCCCGCGCCGATGAGCTCGATTGCGTCAGCAGCGACGAGCAAGTGGCGGTGTTTGATGCGGCGCGCCAAGGGCTGGTGGCTGAGGTCAGCCTGCGCAACTCGCCGTCGGTGCTGGGCTGGCCGAGCGTATCCAGCGACTGGGTGCGTCCGGGCATCATGCTTTATGGCGCCACACCGTTTGGTGAGGACCAGGCCTTGGCCGCGCGTTTGCAGCCGGTGATGACCCTGGAATCGAAAGTGATCTGCGTGCGTGAACTGCCAGCCGGCGAGCCGGTGGGTTACGGCGCCCGGTTCATCACGCCCAAACCGATGCGTATCGGTGTGGTTGCCATGGGGTATGCCGACGGCTACCCCCGCCATGCGCCCACCGGCACGCCGGTGCTGGTGGCGGGGCAGCGCAGCCAATTGCTGGGTCGCGTGTCCATGGACATGCTGTGCATCGATCTGACGGACGTCCCTGAGGCGGGTCTTGGTTCCACCGTGGAGCTGTGGGGCAAAACCATCCTCGCCAATGACGTCGCCGTCGCCGCCGAGACCATCCCGTACCAGATCTTCTGCAACCTGCGTCGTGTGCCAAGGCTCTATTCCGGCGCTTGACCGTCAGGTACGAACACCGCTCCCTGGGATTTAGGCCCAAGTGTTGTAAATACTGAACGCTGTCGCCATGATAACGCTCAATTACAACAAAGCCAGAATCCTAGGAGGCTCCCGCATTGGACGTCGGCGAACGACTGCAATCCATCCGTAAGCTGAAGGGTCTTTCCCAGCGTGAGCTCGCCAAGCGCGCGGGCGTCACCAACAGCACCATTTCGATGATCGAAAAAAACAGTGTCAGCCCCTCGATCAGTTCCTTGCGCAAGGTGCTGGGCGGCATCCCCATGTCCATGGTCGAGTTCTTTTCCGAGGAGATCCTCCAGGAAATACCGACGCAGATCGTCTATAAAGCCAATGAGCTGATCGACATCTCTGATGGCGCCGTCACCATGAAACTGGTGGGTCGTGCTCACCCGAGCCGGGCGATCGCGTTTCTCAACGAAATCTACCCGCCGGGCGCCGATACGGGCGAAGAAATGCTCACCCACGAGGGCGAAGAAACCGGGATTCTGGTGGAAGGCCGTTTGGAGTTGGTGGTCGGTCTTGAAACTTTTGTGCTCGAAGCCGGCGATAGCTACTACTTTGAAAGCACCAAGCCCCATCGTTTCCGTAATCCGTTCGATGTGCCGGCGCGACTAATCAGCGCAGCCACACCCGCGAACTTTTAACAAAAGAGGCGTCCTGCCAGCGTTGCAGAGACACCCGAGCAGCATTCCGCGAGACTGAATCTCCCTTTGTTTAATAGGGTTGTTTCGGCCGGACGGGCTAACCGTTATACTTTCGCCGCCTGCGAAACCGTGGCCGCAGGCGTGAATAGCCACCATTGAGGGTGAACGCGTGAATCTAATTATGAAAATGCTGGCTGCACCAGCAACCGTACTGGCCCTATGGGCTGTCAGCGCTCAAGCTGCGACTAATGACGACATTGCCAAGCGCCTGGAGCCTGTGGGCCAGGTGTGCGTCCAGGGGCAGGAATGCAAGGGGATGGAAGTCGCTGTGGCAGCGGGCGGCGGCGGCGGAGCGAAAACGCCAGATGAAGTGATCGCCAAACACTGCAACGCGTGCCACGGCACCGGCCTGTTGAACGCGCCGAAAATTGGCGACACCGCGGCCTGGAAAGAGCGCGCCGACCACCAGGGCGGCCTCGATGGCATCCTGGCCAAGGCAATCACCGGTATCAACGCCATGCCGCCAAAAGGCACCTGTGCTGATTGCTCGGATGATGAGCTTAAAGGTGCAATCAAGAAGATGTCCGGCCTGTAACCGCCGATCTTCGCCAAAAACGCCGCTTACGAGCGGCTTTTTTGTGCCCGTAATTTGTGTTTCGAGGCTGTTCTTTGCAGCAAAGACCCGCCACTCTCTGTCCAACCCCTAATCATGGAATGTTCAGGAGGGTCGGATGGTGCAGTTGTGTTCAATCGAGCAAGCAGTTGACGACGTACTCGCGCGGCTACCGGCGCATATCCACATGGGCATGCCCCTGGGGCTGGGCAAGCCCAACCTGTTCGCCAATGCGTTGTACCGGCGTATCGCCAAGCTGCCGGAGCGGGCGCTGACGATTTACACCGCGTTGAGCCTGGGCCGCCCGACCTTGGGCGATGGCTTGCAGAAGCGCTTTCTCGAACCCTTTATCGAGCGGGTGTTTGGTGATTACCCAGAGTTGGAGTTTCTGGCCGCGCTGCACTCAGACAGCCTCCCGAAGAATATCCATGTGCAGCAGTTCTTCATGCAGCCCGGCAGTTTGCTGCACAGCACGTCGGCCCAGCAGGATTACGTCAGCAGCAACTACAGCCACGCCGCCCGCGACATCAACGCCGCTGGCCTGAACCTGGTGGCACAACTGGTTGCGAGCAGCGCGGAACACCCGGACCGTCTGAGCCTGAGCTGCAACCCCGACATCACCCTCGACCTGCTGCCCATGATCGCCAAGCGCCGTGAAGCGGGCGAAACCGTTTTGATCGTTGGCCAGGTCCACACCGAGTTGCCGTACATGCCGGGCGACTCCGAGTTGGGCATGGACGCGTTCGACTACCTGATCGATGCAAAGGACAGCAGCACGTTGTTCTCCACGCCGAACATGCCGGTGGGGTTCCAGGACCATTTCATCGGCTTGCACGCCAGCACCCTGGTGCGCGATGGAGGCACCTTGCAGATCGGTATTGGCTCCATGGGCGACGCACTGACCGCCGCTTTGCTGGCGCGCCAGGCCGATAACGAAGCTTATCGCCTGCTACTGACTGACCTGGATGTGTACCAATGGGCCCCGCTGATCAGTCGTGAAGGTGGTGTCGATCCCTTCGCTCGTGGGCTCTACGGTTGCAGCGAAATGTTCGTCAACGGCCTGCTGGTGCTGGCGGATGCGGGGATTATCCGGCGCAAGGTCTACCCGGATGTGGCCACTCAGGAACAAGCCAACGCCGGTTTGCTGGACGATGCGGCGCAGCCCGACGGCGTTTCGATCCACGGCGGTTTCTTCCTGGGGCCGCGCAGTTTTTACCAGCGCTTGCAGGAGATGACCCACGCCAAGCGCCTGGAATTCAACATGACCCGCATCAGCTACATCAACGAGCTGTACGGCCAGGAAGCGCTCAAGCGACTGCAGCGCCAGGATGCACGGTTTATCAACAGCGCGATCACGGTGACGTTGCTGGGCGCAGGCGTGGCCGACCAGTTGGAGGACGGTCGCGTGCTCAGCGGCGTGGGTGGGCAATACAACTTTGTGGCTCAGGGGCATGCGCTGGAGGGCGCGCGCTCAATCCTGATCCTGCGCAGTTGGCGTGAGTCGGCGGGGGAGGTCAGTTCCAACATCGTCTGGGAGTATGGGCATTGCACCATTCCCCGCCACCTGCGGGACATCGTCATCACCGAGTACGGCATTGCCGACCTGCGTGGGCAGACGGATGTCAAGGTGATCGAGGCGTTGCTCAACATCACCGATTCACGCTTCCAGGCCGACTTGATCGAACAAGCGCAAAAGGCTGGCAAGTTGCCCAAGGATTTCCAGCTCGATCCTCGCTTCAGCGACAACACCCCGGAGCGGCTCCAGGGTATCCAGGCGCGGCATCGGCGGCTGTTCCCGGAGTATCCGCTGGGCAGCGATTTCACGGACGAAGAGCGGGATCTGTTGCGCGCCTTGAACTGGCTCAAGAGCAAATTCAAGCTGACGGAGATTCTGGAGTTGGGCAAGGCGGCACTGGATGCACCGGAGCCGGAGGCGTTTCCAGCGCATTTGAGGCGGATGCGGTTGGATAAACCGGAGGGGCTGAAAGAGG
This sequence comes from Pseudomonas sp. BIGb0381, assembly GCF_024809815.1. Taxonomy (NCBI): domain Bacteria; kingdom Pseudomonadati; phylum Pseudomonadota; class Gammaproteobacteria; order Pseudomonadales; family Pseudomonadaceae; genus Pseudomonas; species Pseudomonas sp. BIGb0381. The sequence continues at coordinate 34,629 of NZ_JANUEN010000007.1, read as the reverse complement.
ATCTCTATCAGCGCCTATTGCTCGCTGGCTTACAAGCAACCGCACACTAAAAACCAACACAAAGCCAAATGTGGGAGGGGGCTTGCCCCCGATAGCGGCGTATCAGTCCCAAATGTGTTGGCCGAACCACTGTTATCGGGGGCAAGCCCCCTCCCACATTTTGATCCGTGTTCACCTCGTAGCAAATTACTCGATGAAGGTGACGACGCCACCGGCCAGCGACTTCACCCGCGCCAGCGACTCAACCCGATAACCCTGCGCATCCAACTCCGCACGGCCACCCTGGAACGACTTCTCGATCACAATCCCCAAACCGGCAACGGTCGCACCGGCCTGCTTGATGATCGAAATCAGCGCCTGGGATGCCTTGCCGTTGGCCAGGAAGTCATCGATCACCAGTACGCGGTCGCTGCTGGTCAGGTGACGCGGCGAGATCGCCACGGTGCTTTCGACTTTCTTGGTGAAGGAATACACCGTCGCCGACAGCAGGTTTTCGGTCAGGGTCAGGGACTGCTGCTTGCGTGCGAAAATCACCGGTACGCCAAGGTTAAGACCGGTCATGATTGCCGGCGCGATGCCCGACGCTTCGATGGTGACGATCTTGGTGATGCCCGCGTCCTTGAACCGCGCGGCGAATTCGTCGCCGATCAGTTTCATCAGCGCCGGGTCGATCTGGTGATTCAGAAAGGCGTCGACCTTGAGTACCTGATCGGAAAGCACGATGCCTTCTTCGCGAATTTTCTTGTGCAGTGCTTCCACGGAAAGCTTCCTCTAATGGCGGGTTGTGCGCCGAAAGTAGATTAAAAAGTAGTCGATTCTAGCGCTTTAACATCGCGCGTATATCCGCCAGGGCGGTGTTGCCGCGAACGGCCTTCACCTCGGTCGGGGTGTCGTCATTGCCTTCCCAGGCCAGGTCATCCGGCGGCAGCTCGTCCAGGAAACGGCTGGGGGCACAATCGATGATTTCGCCGTATTGCTTGCGCTTGGCGGCAAAGGTGAAGGCCAGTGTCTGACGTGCGCGGGTAATGCCCACGTAGGCCAGACGCCGTTCTTCCTCGATGGTGTCGGCTTCGATGCTGGAGCGGTGCGGGAGGATTTCCTCTTCCATGCCCATGATGAACACATAGGGAAATTCCAGGCCCTTGGACGCATGCAAGGTCATCATCTGTACACCTTCGGCGCCGTCTTCCTCTTCCTGCTGGCGCTCGAGCATGTCGCGCAGCACCAGCTTGCCGATGGCGTCTTCGACGGTCATTTCGCCGTCTTCGTCTTTTTCCAGGGTGTTCTTCAACGCTTCGATCAGGAACCAGACGTTGCCCATGCGGTAATCCGCGGCCTTGTCGCTGGAACTGTTGGTGCGCAGCCAGTTTTCATAGTCGATGTCCATGACCATGCTGCGCAGGGCGCTGATCGGGTCTTCGCCGGCGCACTGCTCGCGCACCTTGTCCATGAAGCGCTTGAAGCGCGACAGGCGATCGGTGAAGCGCGTGTCCAGGTGTTCGCCCAGGCCGATTTCGTCGGTGGCGGCGTACATCGAGATCTTGCGTTCGGTGGCGTAGTTGCCGAGCTTTTCCAGGGTGGTAGAACCAATCTCGCGGCGCGGCACGTTGATCACGCGCAGGAAGGCGTTGTCGTCGTCCGGGTTCACGATCAGGCGGAAGTAGGCCATCAGGTCTTTCACTTCCTGGCGTCCGAAAAAGCTGTTGCCGCCTGACAGGCGATACGGCACCTGGTGGTGCTGCAACTTCAGTTCGATCAGCTTGGCCTGGTAGTTGCCGCGATAGAGGATCGCGAAATCGCTGTAGGGCCGGTCGGTGCGCAGGTGCAGGCTGAGGATTTCCACGGCCACGCGCTCGGCTTCGGCGTCTTCGTTGCGGCAGCGGATCACGCGGATCTCATCGCCGTGGCCCATCTCGCTCCACAGTTGTTTTTCAAACTCGTGGGGGTTGTTCGAGATCAGCACGTTGGCGCAACGCAGGATGCGGCTGGTGGAGCGGTAGTTCTGCTCCAGCATCACCACTTTCAGGGACGGGTAGTCGTCCTTGAGCAGCATCAGGTTTTCCGGGCGGGCGCCGCGCCAGGCGTAGATCGACTGGTCGTCGTCGCCCACCACGGTGAACTGGTTGCGCGTGCCGATCAGCAACTTCACCAGCAAATATTGGCTGGCGTTGGTGTCCTGGTATTCGTCCACCAGCAGGTAGCGCACCTTGTTCTGCCACTTTTCGAGGATGTCGGCGTGTTCCTGGAACAGCTTCACCGGCAGCAGGATCAGGTCGTCGAAGTCCACCGCGTTGAACGCCTTGAGTGTGCGCTGGTAGTGGGTGTAGACGATGGCGGCGGTCTGTTCCTTGGGGTTGCGTGCATTTTCCAGGGCTTCGGGCGGCAGGATCAGGTCGTTTTTCCAGGCGCCGATCATGTTCTTGATCTCGTCGACGCCGTCGTCGCCCGCGTATTCCTTCTGCATGATGTCGGTCATCAGGGCCTTGACGTCGGTCTCGTCGAAGATCGAGAAACCCGGCTTGTAGCCCAGCCGCACATGCTCCTTGCGGATGATGTTCAGGCCCAGGTTGTGGAAGGTACACACCGTGAGGCCACGGCCTTCGCCCCCCTTGAGCAGGGTGCCGACGCGCTCTTTCATTTCCCGCGCCGCCTTGTTGGTAAAGGTCATGGCGACGATGTACTGGGCGCGGATGCCACAGTTCTGGATCAGGTGCGCGATCTTGCGGGTGATCACGCTGGTCTTGCCGGAGCCTGCACCGGCGAGCACCAATAGAGGGCCGCCGACGTAGTTCACGGCTTCTTGCTGCCGGGGATTGAGTCGGGACATACGGAATTCAGGGAGTCGTTGTTCAAAAGGGCGGGCATTTTAACAGGCTGGCAAGATTCTGCTGCCCTGGATCGACGGTGTGACGTACCACTCGATCTAAATTTGCCGCTTTTGATACTTTGCCGCAGGATGTCTGGGTTTTTAAGACAATTGCTTACAGCCTGCGTATTTGATAGCCCCTATCATTGGTGATTATCAGGCCGCACGTCATAATGCCCGCCGCCAACGAATTTTTGCAGAGTCTAGGGAGCTAGCTTGTCTACGCCTGTCGAACCCTTGCGTTTGCTGCTACTGGCCGATACGCCTGAGTGGGCAGCGTTGTTGCGCGAGTGCCTGGCGCCGATGGGCGATGGGGCTGTGCTGATCAGCGCGCCAAACTGGGACTCGGTGAGTCGTCTGTTCGACGACGACGACAGCGCCGTGCTGTTGACCACGCCCAGCCTGCAACCCGGCCCTGGCCGTTGCAGCTTGCCGTGCGTGTTGTTGCTGGAGCAGGAACCGCTGGTTTCGCCGCTGGGCGTCAGTGATTGGCTGATCCGCAATGCGTTGGACGCTGACACCCTGCGTCGTTGCCTGCGCCATGTGCGTGAGCGTGGTGTGCTGGAAAACACTCTGCAGCGCCTGGCCGAACAGGACCCGCTCACCGGCATCGCCAACCGCCAGGGCTTCCAGACCCTGCTGGCCGCACGGTTGGCCGAGAACGAAGGTCGCGGCCTGGCCCTCGGTCACCTGGACCTCGATAATTTCCGCCATGCCAACGATGCCCTCGGCCACCAGGCCGGCGACCGCCTGATCCTGCAAGTGGTCTCGCGGCTTAAGAGCCAGCTCGAAGCCGGCGATCAACTGGCGCGCCTGGGCAGCGACGAATTCGCCCTGCTGATCGATACGCGTCGCGCGCCCCAGCGTGCGGAGTGGATGGCCGAGCGCATCACCGAAGCCATGGCCGAGCCTTATTGGGTGGATGGCGAAAGCCTGCTGATCGGCTGCAGCCTGGGCGTGGCCCATGCCCGGGCGCGTGCCGGCGCCGACCCGCTGATGTGGCACGCCCATATCGCCATGCAGCAAGCCAAGAGCACCCAGGGCTGTACCTTTCATATCTTCAACGAACGCATCAACCGCAACGCGCGCAGCCTGGCCGACCTGGAAAGCGAGCTGCGCCGTGCCTTGCGCCGCGATGAGCTGGAGCTGCATTACCAGCCGCGCCTCGACCTGGACGACGGGCATATCGTTGGCCTGGAAGCCCTGGTGCGTTGGCGCCACGGCGAGCGTGGCCTGTTGCCGCCGAGTGAATTCGTGCCACTGGCCGAACAGAGTGGGCTGATTGTACCGTTGGGTTACTGGGTGATTTCCCGGGCCTTGCGTGACATGCAAGACCTGCGCGAACGCGGCCTGCCGCCGCTGCATATGGCGGTAAACCTGTCGTTTCGCCAGTTCCAGGACAGCCAGCTGCTTTCTACGCTGAGCCGGCTGATCAGCGAGCGCGGCGTGGAAGCGCAATGGTTGGAATTCGAACTGACCGAAACCGCCGTGATGCGCCGCAGTGACCTGGTCAAGCAGACCATGGACGCCCTTGGCCGTTTGGGCGTGCGGTTTTCCCTGGATGACTTCGGCACCGGTTTCTCATCGTTCGTGCACCTCAACAGCCTGCCGATTGCGTTGTTGAAAATCGACAAGAGCTTCGTCGGCGGCATGGAAGAGCGTGAGGAAAACCGTAAGCTGGTGCACGCCATGATCAACCTGGCGCACAACCTCAATCTGGAAGTGGTGGCCGAAGGTGTGGAAACCCCCGAGCAACTGGCGCTGTTGCGGCTGTTCGGCTGCGACCAGGCCCAGGGTTACCTGATCAGCAAGCCGCTGCCGTTGCCGGAGTTGGTGGAATACCTGACCTTCGGCAATGGCCAGCGCACCTGCGTGAGCGAGGGGCTCTAGTCGACCTGTGCAGCCTGAAAGCCGGTGTCGGCTTCGGGCTCCTGGCCTTCCCGGCGAATCATCCGCTTCATCTTCGCTTCAAACGCCCAGGTCAGGCTAATCGCGGCGCAGGCCAGGCCCAGCGCCAGGCCCCACCACACGCCGGTGGGACCCCAGCCCAACGTGAAGGCCATCAACCAGGCTGAAGGCGCGCCAATCAACCAGTAGCAGCCTGCACCGATCAGGAAGGTGGTCTTGGCGTCTTTGAGCCCGCGAATGCAACCCATCGCAATGGTTTGCACGCCGTCGAACAGCTCGAACCAGGCGGCGACGGCGAGCAGGCTGACGGCCAGGACGATCACATCGTGGAACGCCGGGTTGTCGTGGTCGATTAGCAGTCCAATCAGCGGGTCTGAAAACAGCCACAGCACGGCGGCAAATCCCAGCATTATTGCCGCGCCAAAGCCTATGCCGACGCGCCCGGCCATGCGCGCATGCAGCAATTGCCCGGCGCCGTAGTGCTGGCCGATGCGCATGGTCACCGCGTAGGACATCCCCGCGGGCACCATAAAGGCCACCGACACGATTTGCAGGGCGATCTGGTGCGCTGCCAACTGCGTGCTGCCCATGGTGCCCATGCACAGTGCAGCAAAGGCAAACAGCCCGACCTCCACCGCATAGGTACCGCCAATCGGCAGGCCCAGGCGCCACAGCTCGCGCAAGTACTGGGTGTTGAGGCGCAGCAGCCCGGTGCCCAGCGGGTAGGCTGCATAAGCCCGGTTGCTGCGGATGTACCACATCAACGCCAGCGCCATGCTGTTGGCGACAATGGCCGTGACTAAACCAATGCCCATCAAGCCGAGCTTGGGCAGGCCGAACATGCCTTCGATCAGCGCGTGGTTGAGCAGGTAGTTGACCACCGTGCCGCCGAGGCTGATCACCATCACCGGAGTGGCCTTGCCGATGGCGCTGGTGAAACCGCGCAGGGCCATGAAGCTCAGGTAGCCAGGCAGGGCGAACGGCAGCATGGTCAGAAATTGCCCTGCCGAGTGCACGTTGGTTTCGGTCTGGCCGAACATCAGCAGCACCGGCTTGAGGTTCCACAGCAGCAGGGCCGCCGCCAAGGCCATCAGCCAGGCCAGCCACAGCCCGGCCTGGGTCAGGCGGGTGGCGCCTTCGATATCACCCGCGCCGTGGCGGATCGCAACCAAGGTGCCCACGGCGGCAATCACGCCGATGCAGAAAATCGCGACGAAAGAATAACTCGCCGCGCCCAGGCCGCCACCGGCCAGGGCTTCGGGGCTCAGGCGCGCCATCATCAGGGTGTCGGTCAACACCATCAGCATGTGTGCCAACTGTGAGGCAATCAACGGCCCTGACAGCCGCAGAATGGCCCAGAGTTCGGTACGTGCCGGATGCTGCATGATCATCACGCTCAAAAAGTCAGAGGGTTGGGGAGGGGTTGATTCTCGGCGCTTCCAGCCCATTGCACAAAGGGATAAATGCGATGGTTTGCATGATTAAAACTCATGTCTGATTGATTCTGGTAGGGTTTCAGCACTGTGCTGTCGGAGCTTTCCCAATGTCTCGTCGTCTTCCTCCTCTTTATGCGTTGCGTGCCTTTGAAGCGGCCTCCCGGCACAGCTCCTTCACCCGCGCTGCGGAGGAGCTGTCGATTACCCAAAGTGCGGTGAGCCGACATATCCGCACGCTCGAAGAGCATTTCGCCTGCCGCCTGTTCCAGCGCAACGGCCGCGCCTTGCAGCTCACTGAGGCGGCGCGCCTGTTGTTGCCCGGCGTGCGCGAAGGGTTTGCGGCGCTGGAGCGGGCCTGCCATACCTTGAATGCCGAAGATGACATCCTGCGCATGAAGGCCCCCTCCACATTGACCATGCGCTGGCTGCTCGCGCGGCTCAGCCGCTTCCGGGCGCTGCAGCCGGGCAATGAGGTGCAACTGACCAGCGCCTGGATGAGCGTGGACGAGGTGGACTTCAATCAGGAGCCTTTCGACTGTGCGGTGCTGCTGAGCGATGGGCATTTTCCAGCGGATTGGGAGGCCCGTTACCTGTTCCCGGAGCTGTTGATTCCTGTCGGTGCGCCGAACCTGCTGGAGGATGGACCTTGGGATGCCGCGCGCCTGGCCACCGCCGAATTGCTGCACCCCACGCCCGACCGGCGAGACTGGCGCAACTGGCTGGAGCGCATGCAGCTGTCGTCCCAAGTGTCACTCAAGGGCGGGCAGGTGTTCGACACCCTGGAGCTGGGCATGATCGCTGCTGCGCGGGGCTACGGCGTGTCCATGGGCGATTTGCTGATGGTGGCTGAAGACGTCGCCCAGGGACGATTGAGCCTGCCGTGGCCGACGGCGGTGGCCAGTGGGGAAAATTACTACCTTGTGTGGCCAAAAACCCGCCCTGGCGGCGAGCGCTTGCGACGGTTGGCGGATTTTCTGCAAGGCGAGGTGCAGGCGATGGTGTTGCCTGCGGTAGAGCGCCTCGACTGAAGGGGTGGAAGCGTTGGTTCGCAACCGTTTGCGTCATACCCCTGTGAATCGCTCAAGTATTGCTGCGGCCAGCCGAAGTAGGTGTGTTGGAACTATCGTGCACCAACGTTTCCCATCAGATAATTTGCCGAGCAGCGCTATGAGATCAGGATGATCCTGGCCTCGGCCAGGAGCTGTCATGTCTCAACCTCGCGCCCGGATTGCCTCCCAGTTAGGCCTCGCGTTAGCCGTGATTCTGGCTGTCGTTATCAGCGGCAGTACGGTGTTTGCCTTGCGTTCCCTCGACTCCGCTAACCTCGACACCCGCGAGGAACACCTGGCCAGTGAGGCGCGTCTGCTCGCCGACCAGCTCAATACCTTCCACGGCACCTTGCGCGAGAGCACTCAGCGTTTGAGCGGGCTGTTTGAAAAGCGCTTCGGCGCCGGGTTGAGCGTGCATGCGGACCAACCCGTGACCGTAGCCGGTGTTCAGACGCCCAGCCTGTACCTGGGCAGCGAGGTGCTGAATAACAACTTTGATGAAGTGGATGAGTTCAAGCAAATGTCCGGCGGCGTGGCCACCGTATTTGTGCGCAGTGGCGACGACTTCATCCGGATCAGCACGTCCCTGACCAAGCAGGATGGCAACCGCGCCATCGGCACCGTCCTCGACCGTCAGGGCCCGGCCTATCAGCGCGTTGTGGGTGGGCAGACCTACATCGGCAGGGCGGTGTTGTTCGATCGCTCCTACATGACCCAGTACAGCCCGGTGCGTGACAGCGGCGGTAAGGTCATCGCCGTGCTGTTCATCGGTTTTGACTACACCGATGCGCAGAACGCCCAATTCGAAAACCTCAAGCGTTTCCGAATTGGCCAGACCGGTTCCCTTGCGCTGCTGGATGAGCAAAAGCACTGGCTGGTGCCACCCGCCGGTGTGCAGGCGCTGGATCAATCGGTGGCGGTGATGCTGGACCTGGCCAAGACCCCAGGCAAAGGCCGCTTCTGGAGCGACAAGAACGAAGATTTCTATAGCGTTTCGGTACCGTTCGAAGGTGGTCCGTGGGCTGTAGTCGCGAGCATGCCGAAAGCTGAAATCCGCGCTGTGACCTGGGCCGTGGGTATTCGCCTGGTGATCGGCAGCGTGCTGGCGATGTTGCTGGCGGTGGGCGCCACGGTCTGGCTGCTGCGCAGCAAGTTGCAGCCCCTGAGTGACCTGGTGCGTCAGGCCGAGTCCCTGGGGGCGGGCGATCTGAGCGCGCGCTTGAACGTGTCCAGCCATGACGAAATCGGCCAACTGGCGCGCAGCTTCAACCAGATGGGCGAAGCGCTGTCGACCATGGTCTCGCATATCCGTAACGCAGCCGAAGAGGTCAACAGCCGCGCCCAGGCCTTATCCGGTTTGTCCGGCGGTGCCTATGAGGGCATGGAGCAGCAATCCGGCGAAATCACCAGCATGGCCGGCGCGGTAGAGGAGTTCAGCGCCACGTCGTTGAATATCGCCGACAACATGGGCAATACCGAACGCCTGGCCCAGGAAAACGCCCAGCAGACCCGCATTGGCCGCACCTCGATGCGGGAAGCGTCGTCGTCGCTGGAACACATCGCCACCGCCCTGAACAGCACGGCCACGGTGATCAACACCCTCGGCCAGCGCTCCCAGGAAATCGGCGGGATCGTCGGCGTGATCACCTCGATTGCCGAACAGACCAACTTGCTGGCGCTCAACGCCGCCATTGAAGCCGCCCGCGCAGGGGAGCAAGGCCGTGGGTTTGCTGTGGTGGCCGACGAAGTACGTAACCTGGCGTCGCGTACCCGTGAAGCCACCGATGAAATTTCCGGCATGATCCAGAGCATTCAGAAGGAAACCGGCAACGCTATCAGCACCATGGAGCAAGGCAACGCGCTGATGCAGGAAGGCCTGTCGCGCAACGCCGACGTGGCCTCGGCCCTGGCACGTATCGACGAGCAAAGTCGCTCGGCCGGCCAGCAATTCGCCGCGATTACCACCGCCACCCAAGAGCAGAGCAGCACCGCGACCTTGCTCAGCAGCAACCTGCAGAGCATCGCGCTTGCCAACAGCGAGCAGCGGGAAGTGGTGTCCAACCTGGCGATTACCGCCAAGGAACTGGAGACATTGGCGGCGAGCCTGCGCCATGAGGTGGATCGGTTTCGCTGAGCCACCGCTGTACAAAATGTGGGAGGCTTACCCCCTCCCACATTTGGCTCTGCGCCAAGCTTAAGTGATCGCCGCCGGGCGGTATTGCAGGGCCTCTTTCAGGTGGTCGCGGGTAATGGTATCTACCTGATCCAGATCCGCCAGGGTGCGTGCCACCTTGAGCAGTCGATGGGCCGCGCGCAGCGATAGGGTCAGTCGTTCACAGGCCGTTTCCAGCCAGCTTTCATCCACCTTCGCGAGCTTGCAGTGCTCGCGCAGCCCCGGCAGATCAAGAAAGGCATTCGCACAGCCCTGGCGCTTTTGCTGATGCTCGCGAGCCTGGGCGACCCGCGCTGAGGCATGGGCGGTATCCTCGCCCATCTGTTGGATCGGGTTCAGCGCTGTCGTTTCCCTCGCCACGGTCAGGTGCAAGTCAATCCGGTCCAGCAGCGGTCCTGAGAGCTTGTTGCGATACCGCTGAATCTGCTCCGGCGTACAGCGACAGCGCCCGCTGGGTTCGCCCATATAGCCGCAAGGGCAGGGGTTCATCGCCGCGACCAGTTGGAAGCGCGCCGGGAAACTCACTCGGTCGCGAGCGCGGGAAATCACGATATGCCCCGACTCCAGCGGTTCACGCAGCACTTCCAACACCTTTCGATCAAATTCCGGCAGCTCATCGAGAAACAGCACCCCATGATGAGCCAGGGTAATTTCTCCTGGCTGTGGTTTTGAGCCGCCGCCCACCAGTGCCGGGCCTGATGCCGAATGGTGCGGTTGGCGAAACGGCCGGTGAGGCCAGTGGCTCAGCGGTGCCAGGCTTACAACCGATTGAATCGCGGCAACCTCCAGCGCCTCCTGTTCGCTCAACGGCGGTAATAAACCTGGCAGGCGGCTGGCGAGCAAGGTCTTGCCGGTGCCGGGCGGCCCACTGAACAAAAGGTTATGCGCGCCCGCTGCCGCAATCAGCAACGCTCGTTTGGCCGCGAGCTGGCCCTGGACTTCACTCAGGTCCGGATAGGGCTTGTTCAAGTACATCAAACCATCGGACTTGTATGGCTCGATCGGCACATGCCCATTCAGGTGCGCCACCACTTGCAGCAGGTGGTCCACCGCAATCACCTTCAACCCCGACGCCAGGCACGCCTCCTCGGCATTCGCCCGCGGCACTATCACGGTGCGCCCGGCCTTGCGTGCCGCCAACGCCGCCGGCAACACCCCTTTCACGGCGCGCACCTCGCCGGACAGCGCCAGTTCCCCCAGGCATTCCACGTCATCGAGCATCAGCGCCGGCACCTGCACGCTGGCCGCCAGGATTCCCAGGGCAATCGCCAGGTCAAAACGGCCGCCGTCCTTGGGCAGGTCGGCGGGCGCTAGATTGAGGGTGATCCGGCGGGCAGGGTATTGCAACGCGGAGTTGAGAATGGCGCTGCGTACGCGGTCCTTGCTTTCCTTGACCGCGGTTTCCGGCAGCCCCACCAGCGTCAGGGACGGCAGACCATTGGCCATATGCACCTCGACGGTGACGGCAGGGGCTTCGACGCCGATCTGGGCGCGGCTGTGGACGATGGCGAGGGACATGCTCGTTCCTTGAAAAGGGGAGGCCGCTTCCTGCGGTTTTTCAAGGGTAGACGAGGTGGGGAAGAGCGAGGCGGGGAGGTTTTACAGAACGTATCCAGAACAAAAGGTTGAGCAAATGTGGGAGGGGGCTTGCTCCCGATAGCAATGTTTCAGTCAGCATTGATACCGGCTGATACACCGCCATCGGGAGCAAGCCCCCTCCCACACTGATCGCATTTATTCAGCAGGAGGGGTCAACCGCGCTTCCAGCTCTGCAACTTTCGCCTCCAGGCTCTCCAACCGCGCACGGGTGCGGGCAAGAACCACCATCTGGCTATCAAACTCTTCCCGGCTCACCAGGTCGAGCTTGCTGAAACCGCTTTGCAGCAAGGCCTTGAACTGGCTTTCGATTTCATTGCGGGGCAGCGGGGTGTCGCCGCTGAACAGACGAGAGGCGTGGCCGCTCAGGGCGTCGAGGAGGTCTTTGGGCGCGAGCATGGGGAATATTCCGGAAAACTGTTGGCGGGCAGTGTATCACGCAGCGTCTATAGTCTTTTTTACGGTCTGAGTCGCACGCTTTTCGCGCATCAGGCTGGGCGGCTATGCGCTGTTTTAGTGCGCATTGTCGTCGCCAGATAGCCCCGCTGGTGGGCTTGAGTGGGCAAAGGACTGATTTCAGTGATTTTTACGGAGCTGGCAAGGTTTCTGCTTAGACGATCATGACCCATGCACTGATGCAGTCGCTGTGACGAATGCAGTGCGCCGACGGATCAGGGGTACAGGTTTCGTCACCAGTGGTTCGCTGGCGTCGTAATGGCAACTGCCCTGCGACGATGCGTTACAAAGCCAGGCACTGCGCTTAGACTTGAGACGGGTTTGTTTTCCTGGGGCAAGTCCACCAATTCGGGAGAGAGTTTTCATGAAGCTAGTCACTGCCATCATCAAGCCGTTCAAGTTGGACGATGTACGCGAGTCGTTGTCCGAGATCGGCGTGCAGGGCATTACCGTTACTGAGGTCAAGGGCTTCGGTCGGCAGAAGGGTCACACCGAGCTGTATCGCGGCGCGGAATATGTAGTCGATTTCCTGCCGAAGGTGAAGATTGATGTCGCTATTGACGACAAGGATCTTGACCGGGTTATCGAGGCGATAACCAAGGCCGCCAACACCGGCAAGATCGGTGACGGCAAGATCTTCGTGGTCAATCTGGAACAGGCTATTCGCATCCGTACCGGCGAAACCGATACCGACGCAATCTAAGCCGCCAAACCCCAACGCCCCAGGAGAAAACAATATGACTCTGCGTAAATTCGCAGGGCTCGGAGCCCTGTTGTCCATCGTAATGCCAAGCCTGGCCATGGCGGCAGACGAAGTGGCTGCTCCAGTCCTCAATTCCGGCGACACCGCCTGGATGCTCACATCCACTGCGCTGGTGCTGTTCATGACCATTCCAGGCCTGGCGCTGTTCTACGGCGGCATGGTGCGCTCCAAAAACATTCTTTCGGTAATGATGCAGTGCTTCGCCATCACGGGCCTGATCAGCATCCTGTGGGTCGTCTACGGCTATAGCATCGCGTTCGATACCACGGGTATGGAACAGGGTGTGGTCAACTTCAACTCCTTCTTCGGCGGCATGGGCAAGGCGTTCCTGGCGGGTGTGACCCCGGCCAGCATCACCGGGCCGGCTGCGCTGTTCCCGGAAGCAGTGTTCATCACCTTCCAGATGACCTTCGCCATCATCACCCCGGCACTGATCGTCGGTGCGTTCGCCGAACGCATGAAGTTCTCCGCCATGCTGATCTTCATGGCTATCTGGTTCACTCTGGTCTATGCGCCAATCGCCCACATGGTGTGGAGCGGCAACGGTGGCCTGCTATGGGACTGGGGCGTGCTGGACTTCGCCGGCGGCACCGTGGTGCACATCAATGCCGGTGTTGCTGGCCTGGTGGCGTGCATCGTGCTCGGCAAGCGTAAAGGCTTCCCGACCACACCAATGGCGCCTCACAACCTGGGCTACACCCTGGTGGGTGCTGCCATGCTGTGGGTTGGCTGGTTCGGCTTCAACGCCGGCTCTGCGGCTGCGGCCAACGGCACCGCCGGTATGGCGATGCTGGTGACTCAGATTGCTACCGCTGCTGCAGCCCTGGGCTGGATGTTCGCCGAGTGGATCACTCACGGTAAGCCAAGCGCACTGGGCATCGCCTCGGGTGTCGTGGCTGGTCTGGTAGCCGTTACGCCGGCCGCTGGCACTGTTGGCCCGATGGGCGCTCTGGTGATCGGCCTGGTGGCCGGTGTGATCTGTTTCTTCTGCGCCACCAGCCTCAAGCGCAAACTGGGCTATGACGACTCCCTGGACGCATTCGGCGTGCACGGTATCGGCGGTATCGTCGGTGCGATCCTCACCGGTGTGTTTGCAGCCCCTGCATTGGGCGGCTTCGGCACCGTGACTGACATTGCAGCTCAAGTCTGGATCCAGTGCAAAGGTGTCGGCTTCACCGTGATCTACACGGCCATTGTCACCTACGTCATCCTCAAGGTGCTGGACATGGTCATGGGCCTGCGTGTCACCGAAGAGGAAGAGGCTGTCGGCCTCGACCTGGCGCAACACAACGAACGCGGCTACAACCTGTAAGTACGCGAAAAAAAGATGCCCGGCTTGCCGGGCATTTTTTTGCCTGGCGTTTGTCAGTCATAACAAGCTGTGCCGGTTTTTGCGCAGAGTTTGTCATGCACTTTCCACCGTGCGAATGTCTTACAGGCATGTAGGCGTATTCGGCACTTTGTTTTTTCCCAGAGCGCGCTAGAATGCGCGCCGATGGGCGGAGAACTGTATGTGGCAACAGACCCTGATTACCCTGCGGGCCAAGCCCCGGGGCTTTCACCTGGTGACTGACGAGTTGCTTGCCGGTTTGCCTGAACTGAAGGCCTGCCGCGTGGGCCTGTTGCACCTGTGGCTGCAGCACACCTCGGCCTCGTTGACCGTCAACGAGAATGCCGATCCGGCGGTTCGTCGTGACTTCGAGCGTTTTTTCAACTCGCTGGTGCCGCAGGGCCGCGCCGGGTTCGAACACAACGACGAAGGTCCGGATGACCTGCCGGCGCACTTCAAGGCCAGTCTCCTGGGCTGCCAGCTGAGTTTGCCGGTCAAGGCCGGCCGCTTGGCGATAGGGACCTGGCAAGGTGTTTATCTGGGCGAGCACCGTGATCATGGCGGTGCTCGTAAAGTCCTCGCCACCTTGCACGGTGATGGGGCATAAGCCACTGGTTATCCGGTGGATGTTGATTTTTCCCCGGTGACCTCGACAGAGGATGAAGCTGGGCTATAACTAATCTGCTTTTCGCAAGTCATGAGGTAGAACATGAGCGACGATGATCTGGAAAACGACGACCTCGAAGTAGGTGACGACGACGAGGCCGAAGATAGTCTTGATGCGGCAGCAGTTGACGACGTTGCTGACGAGGCCGATGACGGTGGTGGCGATGACGCGGCTCCCAAAGCCAAGGGCAAAGCCAAGGCTGCTGTTTCGGTAGATGAATTGCCGAGCGTTGAAGCCAAGAATAAAGAGCGCGATGCGCTGGCCCGTGCGATGGAAGAGTTTCTTGCCAAAGGCGGCAAAGTGGTTGAAGTCGAGCCCAATGTGGTTGCAGACCCGCCCAAGAAGCCGGATAACAAGTACGGCAGCCGACCTATCTAAGGTCAGCCACCTGCTTGCAAGAAAAAGCCCGCCGTCGCTGCGGGTTTTTTCATGCCTGTAATAACCGGCTACAGGTCACCCCCCAATCAAGTGTGGGAGGGGGCTTGCTCCCGATTACAGTAGGTCAGTCAATACATCGGGAGACTGATACACCGCTATCGGGAGCAAGCCCCCTCCCACATTTTTCTCACCCGTATTACTGCCAGCTACGAAGTAACGCCGGCAACTCCGTCAGGCTGCGAATCTGTGCGTCCGGGAGTTTATCCCCTTCCCACACCTTGTCCGACGGGTTAAACCACACCGCCCGCAGCCCCGCCTGCTGCGCCCCAGCAATGTCGTCCCCGGGGTGGTCGCCAACATGCACCGCCGCACTGGCATCTACTCCGCCGCGCTGCAGCGCTTCCTGGAACAGCCGCGCATCCGGCTTGGCGATGCCAATATCTTCAGCGCGCAGCGCAAAGTGAAAATAGTCCGCCAGGCCAACACGCTGCACATCGGCATTGCCATTGGTGATCACACCCAGCAGAAAGTGCTGGCGCAGTGCTTGCAGCATCGGCTCGGCTTCTGGGAATGGCGTGAGCTGATGGCGGGCGTGAATGAACGCTTCGAAACACACATCGGCCATTTCCGTGGCCTCAGGCTGTGGGTAACCGGCCTCTTCAAACGCATGCATCAAGACTCGGTGGCGCAGGACGCTGATGCGGTGTTTGAGTTCGGGATGACGTTGCAGTACCTGCTGGCGAAGGCTGGCAAAATGCTCCAGGGGCAGGTCGCCAACTTTGGCGGCGTAGGTGGCCAGCCATTCGCGCATCGACGCTTCGGCGCCGATGATGACGGGTACGTTGTCCCAGAGCGTGTCGTCCAGGTCGAAGGTGATCAGCTTGATACTCATGAGTCGCCGCCCTTGATGCGTTTGGCCCGTGGATGGGCGCTGTCGTAGACCGTTGCCAGATGTTGGAAGTCCAGATGGGTGTAGATCTGCGTGGTCTTGATGTCGGAATGGCCGAGCAGTTCCTGCACGGCGCGCAGATCCTGGGACGATTCCAGCATATGGCTGGCAAAGGAGTGCCGCAGCATATGCGGGTGCAGGTTCTGCCCCAGCTCGCGCTCGCCCGCGGCCTTGACCCGAACCTGGATGGCCCGTGGCCCCAGGCGCCGGCCTTGCTGGCTGATAAACACCGCGTCGTCCACCGGGTTGGCCAGGGCGCGCAGCGGCAGCCAGGTTTGCAGGGCTTCGCGGGCTTTCCTGCCTACCGGCAGCACCCGGGTCTTGCTGCCCTTGCCGAGCACCTGCACCAGGCCGTCGGCCAGGTCCAGTTGATCGAGGTTCAGCCCCGTCAGCTCCGACAGGCGCAGGCCTGAAGAGTAGAACAGTTCGAGGATCGCCTGGTCGCGGTGGGCGAGGAAGTCGTCCTCCACGGCGCCATCGAGCAATTGCAAGGCGCGGTCGGTATCCAGGGTCTTGGGCAGGCGTCGCTCGCCTTTCGGCGGAGCCAGGCCATTGGCCG
The DNA here is from genome assembly GCF_024809815.1 of Pseudomonas sp. BIGb0381. Classification (NCBI taxonomy): domain Bacteria; kingdom Pseudomonadati; phylum Pseudomonadota; class Gammaproteobacteria; order Pseudomonadales; family Pseudomonadaceae; genus Pseudomonas; species Pseudomonas sp. BIGb0381. The sequence continues at coordinate 18,499 of NZ_JANUEN010000007.1, read as the reverse complement.
GGTCGTGGTCGCAGAGGCCTTCGCGATTGAGGTAGTGATAGAGGCCACGCACCGCCGACAGCAGGCGCGACAGGCTGCGTGAGGACTGGCCCGCCTGGTGCAACCTTGCGATCAGGCTGCGCAGGCTCTGGATATCCAGGGCCTTCCAACTGGCGATCTGCTGTTTTTCGCAGTAGGCCAGGACCTTGTTCAAGTCCCGTCGGTAAGCTTCCAGCGTATGGGGCGACACCTGGCGCTCGTTGCGCAGGTGAGCGCAATAAGCGTCCAGTTGCCGTTCCATGGCTAGCGCACCGCGCGAAGGGCGGTGGTGAAGCGCGGCAATACTCGGCCCAGCACTTCGGCGATATAGGTCAGGAACAGCGTGCCCACCGAGCTTTTGTAGTGCGCGGGATCGCGGCTGGCAATGGCCAGTACGCCGTGCAGGCCTTGATGGCTGAGGGCGACTACGGCGGTAGAGCCGATCTGCTTGCGCTGTTCGGCGCCGAACAGGAAGTCCAGTTCATGCTCGCGCAAGGTGCCGCTGATGGTCTTGCCTTCGGAAAGCAGGCCGCCGATCGCGGTTTGTGCGTCGTTGCCGCTGACCCAGCGACCTACCGGCATCGGGTTGTCGCTGAACAGGATCAGGCTGACAAAAGGCACCTGGAAGTCCTGGCGCAGGCTGTCTTCCACGGCAATCACCGTTTCTTCCAGGCTGCCGGCGTCCATCAGGGTAAGAATCAGGCGGCGGGTTTTCTCGAACAGACGGTCGTTGTCGCGGGCGACATCCATCAGGTGCGAGAGCTTGTGGCGCATTTCGATATTGCGCTCGCGCAGGATCTTCATCTGTCGCTCCACCAGCGACACGGTATCGCCACGCTGGTGGGGGATGCGCAGGGCCGGCAGCAGTTCTTCGTGTTCGACGAAGAAGTCCGGATTAGCCTCAAGGTACGCCGCGACGGCAGCGGCCTCCAGACTTTCGCTCGGGGTTGCTTGTGCGGGCACTTGAGGCTTATCGGTCATTGGCTTGGCTCACTCATAGACGGACCTGTCCTTCGTATACGCGCGAGGCCGGCCCGGTCATCATCACCGGGTGGCCAGGGCCTGCCCATTCGATGGACAAGCGTCCACCGGGCAGGTCGATCAACAGCGGCGAATCCATCCACCCCTGGCTGATCGCGGCCACGGCAGCGGCGCAAGCACCTGTACCGCAGGCCTGGGTTTCGCCGGCGCCGCGTTCCCACACACGCAATTGCGCGCGGGAACGGTCGATCACCTGCAGGAAGCCCACATTGACCCGCGCCGGAAAGCGCGGGTGGTGTTCGATCTTCGGCCCCAGTTCATGCACGGGCGCAGTGTTGATGTCGTTGACCCGCAGCACGGCATGGGGGTTGCCCATGGAGACGGCCGCCAGGTCGACGATCTTGCCGTCGACATCCACTGCATAGCTGGTGGCCTGCTCGCTGGCCTGGAACGGAATATCCGCCGGCACCAGGCGTGGCGCGCCCATGTTGACGCTGATCTGGCCGTCGCTGCGGATATCCAGCTCGATCACACCGCTCTTGGTCTCGACGCGAATCTGCCGCTTGGCGGTCAGGCGCTTGTCCAGCACAAAGCGTGCAAAGCAGCGCGCACCGTTGCCGCACTGTTCCACTTCGGAGCCGTCGGAGTTGAAGATCCGATAACGGAAATCCACCTCCGGGTTGCTTGGCGCCTCGACGATCAACAATTGGTCGAAACCAATCCCGGTATGCCGGTCGCCCCACTGTTTAGCGTGCTTGGGCAGGATGTGCGCGTGCTGGCTGACCAGGTCGAGGACCATGAAATCGTTGCCCAGCCCGTGCATCTTGGTAAAACGCAGCAGCATGGCTTACTCCGGCAGCAGGCTTTCGCCAGCATACAACTCGGCTACCGTCTCGCGGCGACGCACTTCAAACGCTTGATCACCGTCCACCAGCACCTCGGCGGTACGCCCGCGGGTGTTGTAGTTGGAACTCATGACAAACCCGTAGGCACCGGCCGAATGCACGACCAGCAGGTCGCCTTCTTCCAGGGCCAGTTGACGATCCTTCGCCAGGAAGTCACCGGTCTCGCAGATCGGGCCGACGATGTCATAGGCGCGCACTTCGCTGTTGCGAGGCGTCACCGCGGTGACATTCATCCAGGCCTGGTACAGCGCAGGGCGGATCAGGTCGTTCATCGCCGCGTCGACGATGGCAAAGTCCTTGTGCTCGGTGTGCTTGAGGTACTCGACCTGGGTCAGCAACACGCCGGCGTTGGCGACGATATAGCGGCCCGGCTCGAACATCAGCGTCAGGTCGCGGCCTTCGATGCGCTCACGCACGGCCTGGATATAGTCGGCGATCGCCGGGGGCTCTTCATCGCGATAACGCACGCCCACGCCACCGCCGAGGTCGATGTGGTGCAGGTAGATGCCGCATTCGCCCAGGCGGTCGATCAATGCCAGCAGGCGGTCGAGGGCATCCAGGAACGGTGGCAGTGTGGTCAGTTGCGAGCCGATATGGCAGTCGACACCCAGCACCTCCAGGTTCGGCAGCTGGGCGGCGCGGATGTACACGTCTTCGGCGTCGGCAATGGCGATGCCGAATTTGTTCTCTTTGAGACCGGTGGAAATGTACGGGTGGGTGCCGGCATCGACGTCCGGGTTGACGCGCAGGGAGATCGGCGCACGAACGCCCACCTCGGCCGCGACGACTTGCAGGCGCTCCAGCTCGTCGGTGGATTCGACATTGAAGCAATGCACGCCGACTTCCAGGGCCCGGCGCATGTCCTCGCGGCTCTTGCCGACGCCGGAGAACACGATCTTGTCGGGCTGGCCGCCGGCGGCCAGGACCCGTTCCAGCTCGCCACGGGAGACGATGTCGAAACCGGCGCCCAGACGCGCCAGGACATTCAGTACACCCAGGTTGGAGTTGGCCTTGACTGCGTAGCACACCAGGTGCGGTACGCCCTCGAGAGGGTCGGTGAACGAGCGGTATTGGGCTTCGATATGCGCACGGGAGTACACGTAGGTCGGGGTACCAAAGCGCTGGGCAATCGCGGACAACGCCACGCCTTCCGCGAACAGCTCGCCGTCCCGGTAGTTAAAAGCGTCCATGGAGTTCCCTTATTCGTAGGTGTCGTGCTTATGCGCTTTGGATGGCTTTTGCGACGATTGCGCCTGTTCATTCGGGTCTTTGCTGTCATCGGGCAGGTACAGCGGGCCTTTTTGACCACAGGCACTAACGAGGCAAGCGACCGCGACGAGCGCAGCAAGGGAAGAGATCAGGCGCTTCATGGCGAAATCCTTGAATATGCATTAATTGCGCCCGAGTATACCGACCACCCGCCAGCTTGCCTATGCGCTGAAATACCCGTCCGGCGGGGGTTTGCCGAGATGGTCGGGAAGCGGACTACGCTGGTTGAGGATATTTCACGCCGTCAATCGTGCTGAAATCGGTATCCTTTGCAATCGGCGAGGCTCGCCCGTATCGTGCGGCGCTTGAGCAAAACCAGACACTTTTGAGGTTGCCACAATGAGTTTGACCGAAGCCCGTTTTCACGACCTGGTGGATGCGACCCAGCAGGCGCTGGAAGATATTTTTGACGATAGCGGCCTGGATGTGGACCTGGAAAACTCGGCCGGCGTGCTGACCGTCAAGTTCGAGAGTGGCCAGCAACTGATCTTCAGTCGCCAGGAACCGCTGCGTCAGCTGTGGCTGGCGGCGCGCTCCGGTGGCGTTCACTTCGACTACGACGAAGAAAGCGGCAAATGGCAGTGCGACAAGAGTGAAGAGTTGTTGGGCGAGATGCTCACGCGCCTGGTCCACGAATATACCGGCGCCGAGCTGGACTTTGACGAGATCTGATCGTGAGCCAGCCTGCACTCGTACGCCCGCCCAAGCCGCTGTTCAGTAATGTCAGCCCGGCGGTGCCGTCACCTTGTATCAGTTTGTGTCGCCTGGACGAGCAAAAAGTCTGCCTCGGCTGCTTCCGCCATGTGGAAGACATCCGTGAATGGCGCTCCGCCGATGATCAGCGGCGCCGAGTGATCGTGGCCCAGGCCGAGCAACGCAAGGCGGCGTCTTGAGCCTGTCTTGTTTATTTGCGCTGCTGTGATAGTGTCCGGGTACGCCTCAACTCATCGAGGCCCGTGAGAACCCCGCCTTTTCCTGGCGGGGTTTTGCTTTTTTGTGCAGAAAAAAGGAGTCTGCCTGAATCATGACCGCACCTTCCATCATCCTCACCCGTCTTGATGTGCAGCGTCTTGAGCAATTGATCGACCGTATGGACGAGACGCAGCCGGGCGTTATTGCGCTGCAAGCCGAACTCGACCGCGCCGAAGAAGTGGTTGGCCACGATGAAGTGCCTGCAACGGTCGTGACCATGAACTCCAGCGTTCATTGCCGTGAGCAAGGCAGCGGCAAGGACTACCACCTGACCCTGGTCTACCCGAAAGATGCGAACGCAGATGCAGGCAAGATTTCGGTCCTGGCCCCGGTGGGCAGTGCCTTGCTTGGCTTGCAGGTAGGGCAGCACATCGATTGGCCGGCACCGGGTGGCAAGACCCTCAAGCTTGAACTGCTCAGCGTTGAAGGCCAGCCGAAAGATGGCGGTGCCTTCCCTCTCTAAATCTGGCTCAGCGCTTCATTCAGCGCGAGCTCCAGCTCGGCCTTGTAGCGCAGATACAAATTGCTTGGGCTTTGCACATCACCGAGCAGCCCCGACAGGTCGAGGTCGGTGATGTAGCAGCGGTAGCGCTCGGCTTCCCGGCGTTGACCGACGATCTCCTGGGCGACCACGGCAAAGAGCTGGTCGCCGAATTCCAGTTCTGAAAATTCCCGCTGATTGCAGTACAGGGTAATGCCCACCTGGCCCTGCGCCGCCTTGCCGATAATCGCCTGCACGTCATAAAACGGTTTGTTGGCGGGATTTTGCGGGGCCGGCCGCGGCTCGACGCCGCGCGCGCGCGTGCCTCCCGACGGCAACAGTTGGTAGTACAAGGTTTGCACCTCGCCCAACGGTTGTTGCGTATCCAAAGGCGACAGCGCTTCCCGGCGATAGATGATCGACTGCAAAAAGCGCTGCAGCGGTGCCAACAGGCTCTGCTCATCATGAAACGGCAAGCTCTGCTGCCAGAGCGCGTTGAACTCATCCAGCACATACAGCTCGGCGAAGCCTTCATTGACCCGGTAGAACACCTGCACGCAATCGGCCATGCCCATGGGCAGCAACAGCGCCAGGTCGTGGTCTTCCAGGGCCATGGCATCCAGATGCAGCGGGCTGTAGCTGGCCAGCTCCTCGCTGAGATAGGCGACCAGTGCATCCTGGGTCGCCAGCGATACGTGGGTGGCCTGGCCCGGCATCAACTCCATCACGTGATAGTGCTGCTGCACTTGGAGCAAGTAGCGGTGGTTGCCTTGACCCAGCAGCAGGTTTTGCGCGGTATCGAAGACTTCTTCCACGCGCTGGGCAATGAATTGCGCACGGTTATGGCAAAAACAGCGTACCCGCAGGCGTGGCAAGTGATCTGACGGCAGTTGATTGAGGTAGTCGCGCAGGCAATCGAGCAGGGCGTGCGGGCCGTCGTAGCGGCTGACCATCACCTCGTTCCAACTGTTGAGGGTGACCTGGTCCAGGGTCAGTACGAGGTTGTCGCGCACACCGGCATAACTCAGGGAATCGGTGCGCTCCGTCGTCATCAGGATATTCAGGTCGCGATGATGCTTGAGTGGGTCGACGCCGACGTTGATCAGCAGCAACACTTCCTCGGGCACCGCCGAGCGCAGCAGGCGCGCTTCATCAACGCTGGCCAGGGGAAGGGCGATCGTCTGTTGCAGGCTGCCCAGCAGGTTGAACAGCTCGAATTCGGTCATGTCGCTGGTGCCGGGGTGCAGCGCCAGGCGGGTGCTGCTGTCGATGACGCCGTTGCGGTGGCACCAGGTGAGCATTTCCAGCAGGTCGCGGCTGCGCTTGATCGGCGCGAAGTGCTCCCACTCCAGGGCCGTGAGGTTGCCGTTGTACAGGCCCCAGTGGTGCTGGCCGGGCTCCTTGCGGTTGGGCGATTGCACCAGGGTCAGGGTGTCTTCGGCCAGGTCCGGGGCGATGCCGGGGTTGATGAATTCGACTTTGCCCGCCTTGCGTTCAAAGGCTGCGTATAGGCGCCGACCGAGCACATTGAGGTCACGCTTGTTGATCAGGCTGACGGTCTGTTCGGTACGGGCGAATTGGGTCAGGAAGCGATAGCTGTAGTTCAGCTCGCTGACCAGGGCCCGGCGCTCGGAGGCCACCTGGCGTACTTTCCACTGGCTGCGGCTGTCCAGCAGCGCCAGTTGGCGCTGGTCCCAGCCCCACTCATGGGCCAGGCGTTCCAGCAACAGCCGTTGCCAGCTGGCATTGCGCTGACCGGCGCTGAGTTTGCGGTTGACCTTCAGGTACAAGGCGCGGCGCACCAGTTCCAGGCGCTCGGGCTCGTTGCGTGCCCGGAGGTATTCCTCGATACGGCGGTACACCACGATGTACGGGTCCAGCTCATCCAGGTCCATCTGGTTGGCGAACACCGCGCGCTTAAAGCGCAGGCTCAGGCAATGCACGTTCGGGTGCTCGCTGGCGTAGACCTCGGTCAGCAGCAGCTTGAGTACCGATTTGTACGGCGACTCGATGCCCTTGAACAGTTGCCACAGCCCGGCACCAATGAATTCACCGGGAGGGATGCGCGCCAGGTGGCCGAGGTCGAGGGTTTCATCGGCGCGGATAAAACGTTTTGAGATCAGTGTGTGGGTGAATTCCGCATAGCGGGTTTCTTCATACACCGGCACCAGCCACCAGATCGGCGTGCGCCCGGCCAGCCAGATGGCTGTGCGGTAGAACTCGTCCAACAACAGGTAGTGCTGGGTCGTGCCGCAGTCGTCGGAGCTCAGCTGCGTATCGCGCTCGCCGAGTACGAAGCGCGTCGGCTCGATCAGGAAGAAGTGTGCCTCGGCGCCCATCGTGAGGGCCCAGGCTTCCAGCAGTTGGCATTTTTTGCGCAGCTCCGCGAGCTCGTTTTCACCCAGGTCGGGGGCGTGGCACACCCACACATCCATGTCACTCTGATCGGCCTGGGCCAGGGTGCCGAGGCTGCCCATCAGGAACAGGCCATGGATCGGTTTGGGTTGATTAACCGGACGCGGCTTGTAAGAGAACGAGCGGGTCAAGCGCTGGGCTTCGGTCAGGGCCTGGGCGTCGGGCTCGAAGTTCGACAGCCCGGCTGGCGTGCTGCCCGATACGTAACCTGGCAACAGCGGATGATTGACGTGAAAAAACAGCGGCAGCAGGGTCAGCACGCTTTGCTGGCGCGGCGTCAGCCCTTCGACGGCACGAGCCATGCGACCTTCATTGAGGGCCATGAAGCGCGCGCGCAATTGGGCCAGCACCTTGCGGTCGATGCCTTCGTCCAGGTCAGGGCGGATTTCATGGGTGCGGGTCATGTCGAACTCGGTGGCTCGCAGGGCCCGACATGGGCGGCCATGTAGGAGTTTACATTCAGTAGTGCAGGAGGTTTAGAGGGAAATGGTTTTTGACGTCAGAATTTTCTCGTTCCCACAGCAACGCCCTCGGAATCCGCACGGGGCGGACTCCATGGGCGGTATCAAGTATCAGGCGGCTTCTTTGGTCGCGGCGGTCGTCAGAATAGTCAGCAGGCTTTGTGCGTGCTCGGCAGCATCCCGGCCAAGGCTGGTCAGATAACCGCCATCTGGCTGGTCGATCAAGTCTTTGTCATACAGGCGCCGGGCAGCAGCGATGGCAGTGGGAGCGGCGGTCTGGTGGACTTTCAGACCTTCCTGGGAGCTACCCAGGTTGAAGAGTGCAAGGATTTCCAGTTCGGCAACCAACTCAGGGGTATACGACATAAGGACTCCAGACTTTCTAAAATTTATTAGAGGCTAGCAGACCATAAGGTGAACGCACTTTGCCGAACTGTCCAGCGTGTTGCGGTGTGCCGGGATTATTCCTTTTCGGGAGGCAGCTCAGGCAGTGCCCGCAGCGCTGTTTCATACCATTCGGTATTGAATGCGCGGTCATCATCCAGCATCGCGTCGATCTCGAAAGCCAACACATGAGCCATGAGATTCAGGATCTCCTCACGCTCATAACCCACCAGAGTCAGTTTGTTGAAAGTGGCCTTGGCGGCAGGTGGGTTGTCGCTTTCGATCTGGTTTTCGATCGCTTCGATCAAGGTGTTTTCGGTGAACTCTTCTTCGTCGCTGTCGATATCGGTCGGCTCGCTCATGGCAGGCTCCTCAAGGAAAGGGCGCCAGTCTACCCCCATTCAGGCAGGTGATGCTGCTGGCCAGGCGGGCTATAACGCTTGCAGCGGCTTCATGTACAGCGTGAACCTCGCCTGTGCGGTGGGCGAGAAGCTGTTTCTGGAGAGGCTGCCTGCCATGCCCAATGCGCAGAAGGTGGCGGCGGACAGGGAAGCAGCGATGCCGGCGTTCATGGCGATGAATGCGGCCAAAAAGTGATCAAGTGTGTGAGGGGGCTTGCCCCCCTCACACATTTTTTTTAGCGACTGGCGAGCAGGGCCTGGCCGCGCAAGACGGCTGCCTTCACCTGCGCCGGCGCGGTACCGCCCACGTGGTTACGGGCATTCACCGAGCCTTCCAGGGTCAACACGGCAAACACGTCCTGTTCGATCTGGTCACTGAACTGGCGCAGTTCTTCCAGGCTCATTTCCGCCAGGTCCTTGCCGGTGTCCACGCCGTACTTCACCGCATGGCCAACGATCTCGTGGCAGTCGCGGAACGGCAGGCCACGGCGTACCAGGTAGTCCGCCAGGTCAGTCGCCGTGGAGAAACCGCGCAGGGCCGCTTCACGCATGATCGCATGCTTGGGCTTGATCGCCGGGATCATGTCGGCAAACGCGCGCAGCGAATCGCGCAGGGTGTCGGCGGCGTCGAACAGCGGTTCCTTGTCTTCCTGGTTGTCCTTGTTGTAGGCCAAAGGCTGGCCTTTCATCAGGGTCAGCAGGCCCATCAGTGCGCCGAATACACGGCCGCTCTTGCCACGCACCAGCTCGGGCACGTCGGGGTTTTTCTTTTGCGGCATGATCGAGCTGCCGGTGCAGAAGCGGTCTGGCAGGTCGATGAACTGGAATTGCGCACTGGTCCACAGCACCAGCTCTTCGGAGAAACGCGACAGATGCATCATCGCAATGCTGGCGGCGGCGCAGAATTCGATGGCGAAATCGCGGTCCGATACGCCGTCCAGAGAGTTGCCGCCGACGGCGTCGAAGCCCAGCAGTTGCGCGGTGTACTCACGGTCGATCGGGTACGTGGTGCCGGCCAGGGCGGCGCTGCCGAGCGGCATGCGATTGGCGCGCTTGCGGCAATCCACCAGGCGCTCGTAGTCGCGGCTGAGCATTTCGAACCAGGCCAGCAGGTGGTGACCGAAGGTCACCGGTTGTGCGGTTTGCAGGTGGGTGAAGCCGGGCATGATGGTGTCCGCCTCACGCTCAGCCTGCTCCAGCAAACCTTTCTGCAAGCGGGTGATTTCGGCCAGGATCAGGTCGATTTCGTCGCGCAGCCACAGGCGGATGTCGGTGGCCACCTGGTCGTTACGGCTACGACCGGTGTGCAGTTTCTTGCCGGTCACACCGATACGGTCGGTGAGGCGGGCCTCGATGTTCATGTGCACGTCTTCCAGGTCGACACGCCAGTCGAACGTACCGGCTTCGATCTCACCGCGGATGGTGGTCAGGCCATCGATGATGCTGTCGCGCTCGGCGTCGGTCAGCACGCCGACCTTGGCCAGCATCGTCGCATGGGCGATGGAGCCCATGATGTCGTGGCGGTACAGGCGCTGGTCAAAGGTGACGGAGGCGGTGAAGCGGGCGACGAAGGCGTCGACGGGTTCACTGAAGCGGCCGCCCCAGGACTGGTTGGTCTTGTCGGTGCTCATGGATTCGCTCGTGGTCTGCTTATTAAGAGGCATGAAAGTGTGGCGGCGATAATAACAGGGTTGCCCTTGGAGGCGGTGCTGCGGGTCGTCGGCATTTTTATTTGTGCAAAGGATGGCTAAGTGCCTTGCCGCCGACCGCGTCCAGGACGAGACTGGAGGCAGCTGCTTATTGATACGATATTTGACGATTGAGCAATATCGTCTCGGCGAGCGTCTACAGTTGGACTGATAGTGTGTGAATGCACCAAAGTCGGGTAATGCGGTCAGAGCCTGACTATCCATTTAAAAGGGGGGTATTCGGATTGTGCATCAGCAAACCCTACGACGATGCCCGAAGGCAGCAGGTCTTGGGCGCTATTGAACAGGTCCGGGTAAATATGGGTGCCGCTGTCAGGGCACTTTTTGCCGCTCGCGCTAGTCTTAGCGTGGATCGCTGTGACGCAAGTCACCGCACCTGTCTACGCTATCCTTGTGCGAGACTCACGCAGGAATCCAGCGCTATATGAATGTCCTGATCGTTGATGACGAACCCCAAGCCCGCGAGCGACTGAGCCGTTTGGTCAGTGATCTCGAGGGTTATACAGTCCTTGAACCGAGTGCCACCAGCGGAGAGGAGGCGTTGACGTTGATCGACAGCCTCAAGCCGGACGTGGTGTTGCTCGATATCCGCATGCCGGGCCTTGATGGCCTGCAAGTTGCCGCCCGACTGAGTGAGCGCGAATCGCCACCCGCCGTGGTGTTATTTGCGGCGCAGGAAGAGTTTGCCGCGCAGACACTGGAGGCCAGTGGTGTCAGCTTCGTGGTCAAGCCGGTGACTGCCGAAGCCTTGCTCAGGGCCCTGAAGAAAGCTGAACGCCCCAACCGCACCCAGCTTGCTGCCCTGACCCAGCCGGCCGCCCAAAGTGGTAACGGGCCGCGCAGCCATATCAGTGCCCGCACACGCAAAGGCATCGAGCTGATCCCTTTGAACCAGGTGGTCTACTTCATTGCCGATCACAAGTACGTGACCTTGCGACATGAGGCCGGTGAAGTGTTGCTAGATGAGCCGCTCAAGGCCCTTGAGGATGAGTTCGGTGACCGCTTCGTGCGTATTCACCGTAACGCGCTAGTGGCCCGCGAGCGGATCGAGCGCCTGCAGCGCACGCCCCTCGGGCACTTTCAGTTGTTCCTCAAAGGGCTTAACGGGGATGCGTTAATTGTCAGCCGACGCCATGTCGCCGGCGTGCGCAAGATGATGCAGCAGCTTTAGCCCGGGGGTTTTGGCGAGACTGTATTCATTATCCCGGTGCGACGTGGCCAGGGAGGCCCCGCACTTGCTGATTCAAATCAAAGCGTATTTGCCTGAGCTGTTATTATCTGCCGTATCTATTCAGTACGGATTGATCCATGTCCTCTCGCGAAATCCGCATCGCCACCCGTAAAAGCGCCCTGGCCTTGTGGCAGGCCGAATACGTCAAAGCACGCCTTGAGCAGGCCCATCCCGGCCTCAAGGTGACCCTGGTGCCCATGGTCAGTCGCGGCGACAAGCTGCTGGACTCGCCGCTGTCGAAGATCGGCGGCAAGGGCCTGTTCGTCAAGGAACTGGAAACAGCGCTGCTGGAAAACGAAGCCGACATCGCTGTGCATTCAATGAAAGACGTGCCCATGGACTTCCCCGAAGGCCTGGGCCTGTTTTGCATCTGTGAACGTGAAGACCCGCGTGATGCCTTCGTTTCCAACACCTTCGCGTCCTTGGATGACTTGCCTCTGGGCAGCATTGTCGGCACCTCCAGCCTGCGTCGCCAGGCACAATTGTTGACCCGTCGTCCGGACCTGCAGATTCGCTTCCTGCGTGGCAACGTCAACACCCGCCTGGCCAAGCTCGATGCCGGTGAGTATGACGCGATCATCCTCGCTGCCGCCGGCCTGATCCGTTTGGGCTTCGAAGACCGCATCACCTCGGCCATCAGCGTCGAAGACAGTCTGCCTGCTGGTGGGCAAGGCGCCGTGGGCATTGAATGCCGCACCGCCGACAGTGAAATCCACGCTCTGCTCAAACCTCTGGATCACCACGATACTGAAGTGCGCGTCACGGCCGAACGCGCCCTGAACAAGCACCTCAACGGTGGCTGTCAGGTGCCGATCGCCTGTTACGCCGTGCTCGAAGGTGAAAACCTGTGGCTGCGTGGCCTGGTTGGGGATCCGGAAGGGGGCACTCTGCTGACTGCCGAAGTCCGTGGTCCGCAACGTGATGCCGTCGCCCTGGGTGTCCAGGTGGCTGAAGAGCTGTTGGACAAGGGGGCTGGCGCCATTCTGCAAAAGGTCTACGGCGAGGCCGGCCCGCAGTGACCGACTGGCGAGTGCTGCTGACACGGCCTGCCGAGGAATCGGCGGCCCTGGCGGCGGCGTTGTCCGAAGCCGGTATCTTCAGCAGCAGCCTGCCTTTGCTGGACATCGAGCCGTTACCCGTTACCCCCGAACAACAGGCCATCTTCGGCGATCTTGGCCGCTATTGTGCGGTGATCGTGGTGAGCAAACCGGCCGCGCGGCTTGCCGTGCAACAGTTGGATCAAGCCTGGCCGCAACTGTCGTGGTTCAGCGTCGGTGCGGCCACCGCGCAGGTCCTGGCTGATCACGGCCTCTGCGTTCACTATCCCCAAACCGGCGACGACAGCGAGGCCTTGCTTCAATTGCCTGCGTTGCGCGAGGCTATCGCACGGCCCGGTGCGCGGGTTTTGATCCTGCGCGGCGAGGGGGGGCGGGAGCTGCTGGCTGAGCGTTTGCGCGAGCAAGGTGCTAGTGTCGACTACCTGGAGTTGTATCGCCGTTTCCTGCCGACTTACGACACGGGTGTACTGACCCGGCGCATCCAGTTGGAACGCTTGAACGGCCTGGTGGTCAGCAGTGGGCAGGGTTTTTTGCACCTGCAAGCCTTGGCCGGACCCGATTGGCCACAGGTGGCACAGCTGCCGTTGTTCGTGCCCAGCCCCCGAGTCGCCGAGATGGCGCGGGCCGCTGGCGCAGAAAAAGTTGTGGATTGTCGCGGCGCGAGCGCCGCGGCTTTGTTAGTGGCGTTACGGAGTCATGCCGTTCCCACTCTCTGATACGCAAAGGACGGATACGTGAGCGAAACAGCCTTGCCTAAAGATGAAACCCAACCCGCACTTGATGCGCCGGTTGAGTCACCGGTCACCGCGCCGCGCCGCGGCAATGGCCTGGCAGTTGTCGCCCTGCTGCTTGGCGCTGCGGGTGTTGCCGCCGGCGGTTGGGGGATCTGGCAGGTCCGTGCCCTGCAAGCCAGCAGCCAGCAACAGCTGGGCCAAGTGCAGACCCTGGACGACCAATCCCAGACCCTCAAGCAAAGCCAGCAGCAACTGGCTGCACGCCTGGCGCAGCTGCCGGGTGCGGATGAGCTCGAGGAGCGCCGTCGCCTGGTGGCCCAGTTGCAGGGTGACCAGCAGCGCTTGAGCCAGCGCCTGGAAACCGTGCTGGGTGCCAGCCGCAAGGATTGGCGCTTGGCTGAGGCCGAACACTTGATTCGCCTGGCGAGTTTGCGCTTGTCTGCCTTGCAGGACATCAACAGCGCCCAGGCGCTGGTCCAGGGTGCCGACGAGATTCTTCGCGAGCAAAGCGATCCAGGCTCCTACGCTGCCCGCGAACAGTTGGCCAAGAGCCTTGCCGCGTTGCGCAGTACTGAGCAGCCGGACCGCACCGGGCTGTATCTGCAATTGGCGGCCTTGCGTGATCAGGTCGTGCAACTGGCGGCCATTGCCCCCGAGTATCAACTGACCGAGCCCGCATCCCAGGGGCGCCCGAGCACCGATACCGACAACCGATGGAGCCAGTGGTGGGAGCAGATCTCCCGCTACTTCCGCATCGACTTCAACCCTGATGACAACATCCGGCCGCTGCTTGCCGGCCAGGGCTTGAACCAAGTGCGCCTGGCCCTGAGCCTGGCCCTGGAACAAGCGCAATGGGCGGCGCTCAATGGTGAGTCGGCGGTGTACAGCCGTTCGCTGGGTGAAGCACGCAGCGTATTGCAGGACAACTTCAACCAGGACAACCCGCAGAGCAAGGCGATGCTGGCGCGTATCGCCGAGCTTGAGCCCAAAGCTGTCTCGGTAGTGACACCCGATTTGGCGGCGAGCCTGGCCGCAGTGCAGGCGTACCTCGAGCGTCGTCATTTGTCTGCTGACGAAGCCAAGGCAGCGTCCACGCCGGCGGCCACGTCGGCGAAGCAGGAGTAGAGCCGATGAAGCGTTTCTATGTGATCCTGGTGCTGGCGATTGCAATCGCCCTGGCACTGGCTGTGGGCATTTCGAAACACACCGGCTACGTGCTGATTACCTACCCTCATGTGCTGCACTACGAGTCGAGCCTGTGGGCTACCGTGGTGGCGGTGTTTGTCTTCGGCCTGGCCATCTACTTGATCCGCGTATTGCTGAGCCTGGTCACCACCTCGGGTGGCGTGGTTAACCCGTGGTCGCGACGTAACCGCAGTCGCCGCGTGCAGATTGCCATCGAACAGGGCCAGATGGACCTCGCCGAAGGACGTTGGGCCAGTGCGGAACGTCACCTGCACCGTGCCGCCGAAGCCGAGCGCCAGCCATTGCTGTACTACCTGGGCGCGGCCCGGGCGGCGAATGAGCAGGGCCGTTATGAAGAGTCGGACGGTTTGCTTGAGCGCGCTCTGGAGCGTCAGCCCCAAGCCGAGCTGGCGGTTGCCTTGAGCCATGCGCAGTTGCAGTTGGACCGTGGCGACACTGACGGCGCGCTCACCACCTTGCAGGCCATGCACGAGCGTCATCCCCACAACGGCCAAGTGCTGCGCCAATTGCAGCGCCTGCACCAGCAGCGTGGCGACTGGTCGTCGGTGATCCGTCTGTTGCCGGAGCTGCGCAAGGACAAGGTGTTGCCTGCCGGCGAATTGGCCGAACTGGAGCGTCGTGCCTGGGGGGAGAACCTGAGCCTGGCGGCCCAGCGCGAAGAGCAGGGCGAAGCCGGCTTGCAATCTCTTGAGCGGGCTTGGCAACAACTCACTTCCGCCCAGCGCCAGGAGCCGCAACTGGTCTTGGCCTATGCCGAACAACTGCGTCAATTGGGCGCCGATACCAAGGCGGAGGAGGCGTTGCGCGGTGCTATCAAGCGCGGCTACGACAGCCACCTGATTCGTCTCTACGGCCTGCTGCGCGGCAGTGACCCGGCCCGGCAATTGAAATTTGCCGAAGGCTGGCTCAAGGACCATCCGGGCGATGCCAGCCTGTTGTTGACGTTGGGTCGTCTGTGTCTGCAAAACAGCCTGTGGGGCAAGGCGCGGGATTACCTGGAAAGCAGCCTGCAGGTACAGCGTAATCCCGAGGCCTGTGCCGAATTGGCGCGGCTGTTGGCCCAGTTGGGCGACACTGAGCGCAGCAACCAACTGTTCCAGGAAGGCCTGGGCTTATTGGATAACCGCTTGTTGGCGTCTCCGCTGCCAGTTCCTGCCCGAGTTTGATGTAGGAAAGAAGTCGAGGGCTGGCTCAGATCCGTCTGACAGCCAGCCCTTCAATGCTGCGCATATGCCAGCCCTGAGAGGCTTTGAAGCATACTCCTACGCTAATGCGCTTCAAGTCTTCCATCCTCTGACGGGATGTCCCTACGTTCTCACGGAATCGTCTGCTCTGGCGCGTATTGAAAGGGGTCAGGCCTTTCCTCTAACGTAACGACCTACCTCTCGCGATGCGGATAAAGCATGTCTTTGGCCCCTTCACGCTCCTTGTTTTTCCTTGCGTTCATGGCGGGTGCGCTGACGTTGGGTGCGTCCTTCTATCTTGAGTTCGGTGCCTCGTTACGCCCTTGTTTCCTGTGTCAGATGCAGCGGGCCTTTCTGGCTGCCTTCACGCTGATCAATCTGGTCGCCGCCCTCCACAACCCCAGGCGCTCCACTTTTTACCTGTATGGGTTTACGAGCATGGCATGTGCGTTGTTGGGTGCCATCACCGCCGTACGGCAGGTGCTGCTGCAAAATGCCGCACCGGATCAAGCCGCCGATTGTTGGCCCAGTCTCAGTCACATGATCGAAAACCTGTCGCTGTGGCAGGCGTTGCAATTGACGGTCAAAGGCACTGTCGATTGCATGGAAATAAGCTGGACGCTGTTTGACCTGAGCCTTCCCGAGTGGAGCCTGCTGTTCTTCCTGGGCATGTTGATCCTCGGTGTCATGCAGTTTTCCCGACTGTTTTTGAGTCGTCCGTTGCGCTCAGCAAGGCGCTGAGCGGAGGCCGCAGTTTGTAGGAAGGGATTAAACACTTGTATGAACTTTCTCTCCTGCGTACCTTGAAGCCATAGTCGTGGGGGCATAATCTGGCCCGCACGCGTTATTGAAACCGTTTGTCAGACGCGGCCTTGTCCCGCTGCTGTTTTATCCTTGAAGTGTTGCGTGGGCATCAGGCGGCAGCGCCCCTATAGGGAAGAGAGATCATCATGCTGGAAAGTTGTCAGAATGCTCAGGAACGCTGGGGTGGGGTGCACAAGCTGATCGACAGCTGGTTGAAGGCACGTCACGAACTGGTTCGGGCCTTTGATGCTCTTGGCGCCAAGCCCGAGGCGCTGGCTGAGAATCGCAAGCCGTTGCAGGAGTTCTGTGAAGTGTTGGTGGACTATGTGTCTGCTGGCCATTTCGGTGTCTACGAGCAACTGACCAAAGAGGCGGAAGCCTTCGATGATAAGCGTGGTCTTGACTTGGCCGAGACTATTTATCCGCGCATCGATGTCATTACCGAGAAACTGCTGGCGTTCACCGACCTGTGTGATGCCGGCCAGTGCGTTGCTGAGAAATTCAAGGAGTTGGGTGGCCTGCTCCATGAGCGTTTCGAACTGGAAGATTGCCTGATCGAAGTGCTCCACAACGCTCATAAGGAAGAAGCTGCCACTCAGGCTTGATCATTGCTGGCGAGATAAAAAACGGTGCGCATGGCGCGCCGTTTTTTTATTGGGTCAGTGACGGGTGTCGAGCAATTCGATCTCGAATATCAGAGGCGTATAGGGCGGGATCAACTCACCGGCACCGTCGGCACCATAGGCTTGGGTCGATGGGATCACCAGGCGCCATTTGGCCCCGACCGGCATCTGCTGCAACGCGCTGCTCCAACCACTGATCACACTGTCCAGGCGAAACCACTGGGGTTGTGTGCTCTGATCGAAGACCGTGCCATCGGGCAATCGCCCAACGTAGTTCACTTGAACCTGATCATTCGCGCCAGGCTTGTTACCACTGCCGGGTGTCAGTTCCGTGAGCAGGATTCCATCGGCCAACTCGCGTACCCCTTTCGCGGCTTTTTCCTTGGTTAAAAACTGCTGCTCGGCGGCGAGCGCCTGTTCACTTTTTGGGGTTTGGACGTCGGCTTCGGCCTGTGCCTCATGCTGGGCAAGAATCTGTTCGATGCGCGCGTTATCCAACACCAGCGGCTTGCCTTGATAGGCTTGTTTGAGGCCGTCGATCAAGGCCTGGATCTGCAGGCCCGGGACTTCCTGGCGCAGACGCTCACCGAGGCTGGCGCCCAGGCTGTAGGCGAGGTCGTGCTGGTCTTGGGGCGTGGTTTTTGACGGTGATTGCTCGCTCGCATTGGCCGCAGAAATCGCCAGGCCCAGCACAAGAAAAAGGTAACGCGACATGGGCATTCTCCTGCCGAAAGTGCGACGGATTATGCCAGTGCCGGTGCGTAAAAAGTGCCGCTTGTTTTCGTTATATCGATAAGAATTTTCGCACGTTGCAACGCAACGCAAACGATACTGTCAACATGCCCTAGCGGCGGTAAGAGCAGAGGGCTAGTATGAGCCGCACCCACGTCAGCCAGGAGGTAAACCATGTCGGCCAAACAGAAGCCTGTAAATACCCCGTTGCATTTACTCCAACAACTTTCGGGCAGCTTGCTCGAACATCTGGAAAGCGCATGTTCCCAAGCGTTGGCCGATGCAGAAAAACTGCTCGCCAAGCTGGAAAAACAACGCGGTAAAGCGCAAGAAAAGCTGCATAAATCCCGCACCAAACTGCAAGACGCTGCTACTGCCGGCAAGGCCAAGGCACAAGCCAAAGCCAAAGACGCGGTAAAAGAACTCGAAGACCTGCTGGATGCTCTCAAGGATCGTCAAGCTGAAACCCGCACCTACATTTCCCAACTCAAAAAAGATGCTCAAGAAAGCCTGAAATTGGCCCAGGGCGTTGGTCGAGTGAAGGAAGCCGTAGCGAAAGTGCTGGGTGCTCGTGCACCGGCTAAAGCGGCCGCCAAGCCAGTTGCCAAAACTGCTGCTGCAAAACCAGCCGCCAAGCCAACTGCCAAAACCGCTGCTGCAAAACCAGCCGCGAAGCCAGTTGCCAAAACCGCTGCAGCAAAACCAGCCGCGAAGCCAGTTGCTAAAACCGCTGCAGCAAAACCAGCCGCGAAGCCAGCTGCCAAAACTGCTGCTGCAAAACCAGCCGCGAAGCCAGCTGCCAAAACTGCTGCTGCAAAACCAGCCGCGAAGCCAGCTGCCAAAACCGCTGCAGCAAAACCAGCCGCGAAGCCAGTTGCTAAAACCGCTGCAGCAAAACCAGCCGCGAAGCCAGCTGCCAAAACTGCTGCTG